>NZ_JAFCLT010000027.1:0-1094 GCF_018130885.1 Bradyrhizobium sp. KB893862 SZCCT0404 | reverse complement strand
TCTGATGGTGTTCAACGGAGTCGGGCAAGCCCGCTCCAAGCATCATTAAGGGACGACCATGTACCATTATGCAGGAATTGACGTGTCCTTGGAATGCTCGAGCATCTGCCTTGTCGATGGGACAGGCAAGATTTTGCGCGAGACGAAGGTCTCCAGCGAGCCGGAAGCGCTGATCGCCTGGTTCGGTTCGTTGGGGGTGACGTTGGATCGGATCGGGCTGGAGGCGGGCCCATTGTCGCAATGGCTCTATGCGGCTCTGCGGGACGCTGGTCTTGCGGTCGAGCTTCTGGAGACGCGGCACGTTCGCGATGCCTTCAAGGCGATGCCAGTCAAGTCGGACCGCAACGATGCACGCGGGATAGCTCAGCTGATGCGCCTCGGCTGGTTCCGGCCGGTGCATTGCAAGTCGATCGGGGCACAGGAGACGCGGGCCATTCTGACGACCCGCAAGCTGCTGCAATCCAAGCTCCACGACATCGAGAACAGCCTTCGCGGAGTGCTTCGCGGCTTTGGGCTGAAGGTCGGCAAGACTACCGAGCGTACCTTCGCCGAACGCATCCGAGAACTCGTTGCAGGCCATCCTGGACTTAAGGTCGTGGCGAAGGCGCTGCTCGAAGCCCATGCCGTGTTGCGGCGCGAGTTCAACAGTCTGGACAAGCAAGTGGCACGGCTCGCCAGATCACACCCGCAGGCCAGTCTTTTGATGACGACGCCGTCGGTCGGCCCGATTGTGGCGCTGACTTATGCCTCGGCGATCGACGACCCGATGCGCTTCCGCTCGTCGAAGGCGACAGGAGCGCATTTTGGCCTCACTCCGAAGAAGTACCAATCGGGTGAGACCGACTACACCGGCCGTATCAGCAAGATCGGCGATGCTTCGGTGCGGGAGGCGCTTTATCAGGCGGCCCACGTCATGCTGACCAAGCCGGTCAGGAATTGCGCGGCGCTAAAGGGCTGGGCAATGCGGATCGCCAGACGCGCAGGCATGCGCAAGGCCAAGGTCGCCTTGGCGCGCAAGCTCGCGGTGATCCTGCATCGCATGCTCGCCGACGCCAAGCCGTTCAATCCGATGGCCAAAGCCATGGCAGGCTAAG
>NZ_JAFCLT010000026.1:0-1118 GCF_018130885.1 Bradyrhizobium sp. KB893862 SZCCT0404 | reverse complement strand
CCGGCAACTGTTATGTCGGCTTGGCCTTTAGGTAGGGCTTCCTTTCGCGCATCATGGCGTTGAGGACGGTTAGTAGCTTCCTGGCGACGGCAATGAGGACGAGCTTGGCTGGCTTGCCGGCCTGTCGCAATCGTTCGTAGAAGGCCTTGAACGGATCGGCCCGGCGGACCGCGTTGAGGGCGGCCATGTAGAGGGCATCACGAACGCGCTTCCGGCCGCCGGCGATCTTGCGTTTGCCACGGAAGGTGCCGCTGTCGACGTTGAAGGGAGCCAGGCCGGCGAGCGCCGCGATCTGTTTCGGCCCAACATGTCCGAGTTCCGGCATCTTCGCGATGAGCTGCGTGCAAGCCACGGGCCCCACGCCGGGCAATGAGCGCATCAACCGCGCATCGTCCGCAATCTCCTGCTCAGTCTCGATCAGTGCCTTGATGTCGGCTTCGATCTGGGCAATCTCGCTGTCGAGGACCTCGATGAGGCGGCTGATCCGTTCGGCCATGGCGCGGTCATCGGCCTCGCTGCGCCGGTTCTTCTCCTGCATGCGCATGAGAACCAGTTGATCCCGCCGTTTTGCAAGCCGCGCCAAGGCGTTGCGGGCGGGATTGGCGACCTGCTCGGTGGCCGGCTGCATGGCTCGCGCGAAGGCCGCCAGCATCCGCGCATCGATCGGGTCGGTCTTGGCAAGTTGGCCGCTGGCACGCGCAAAGTCGCGGGCCCGGGCCGGATTGATCCGGGCGAAGCAGATGTCCGACCGTTGCAGCGCCTCGCGCAGCTCGAGGTCGTAAGTCCCAGTAGCCTCGAAGACCACCCGCGCATCGCATCGCCAACGCGCCACGATCTGTGTGATGGCCTGCGGCGCGTTGGCGATGCGCTCCGGCACGCCGACGCCCTCATCGAAGATATCGAGATATTTCTTGGAGACGTCGATTCCGACGTAACGTAGGGGTATGATCACGGTGCCTGTCCCTGTGATGCGAGGTCTGTTGGCGCAGCCTCGTGCAACTGTTCAGGTTGGTAATGGAACGGGCGGGAGACCGAGCCGGCTCACGGCGTCAAGCGCCAAGGACCCAACGGCTTCCCGCCCAACCCATCCTGACAGACTTTCAAGACACAGGGACCCA
>NZ_JAFCLT010000025.1:0-1179 GCF_018130885.1 Bradyrhizobium sp. KB893862 SZCCT0404 | reverse complement strand
TTTTGTCCGGCGCGCTCACCAAGGCGGGCCTGCTGAGCGCAAAGCGATGATCGACCGCGGTCATGATCTTTCTATCGTGCGCCAGGCGAAGGTCCTGAAGCTGGCTCGCAGCACGGTCTACTATGAACCTCGGCCAGTTTCGGCCGAGGACCTTGCCTTGATGCGTCGGCTCGATGAGCTGCATCTCGATTATCCCTTCGCGGGAGCGCGTATGCTGCGATCGTTGCTGCGGCGGGAGGGCGTATACGCCGGTCGCCGCCACATCGCGACGCTGATGAAGCGCATGGGGATCGAGGCGGTCTATCGTCGCCCGAACACGAGCAAGCCGGCTCCGGGTCACAAGATCTACCCGTACCTGTTGCGCGGATTGAAGATCGAGCGGCCCGACCATGCGTGGGCAATGGACATCACCTACATTCCGATGCGGCGTGGCTTCGTCTATCTCGCGGCGGTCGTCGATGTGTTCAGCCGACGGGTCCTGGCCCATCGCGTCTCGATCACAATGGAGGCGGCCTTCTGCGTCGAAGCGGTCCAGGAGGCGTTGGCGAAGCACGGCAGGCCCGAGATTTTCAACACGGATCAGGGCAGCCAGTTCACCAGCCTCGAGTTCACCGATGTGCTGCTGGACGCGAAGATCGCCATCAGCATGGACGGCAAGGGCGCCTGGCGCGACAACGTGTTTGTCGAGCGGCTCTGGCGCACGGTCAAATACGAAGAAGTTTATCTCCGCGCCTACGACAGCGTGTCCGAGGCGCGAGCGTCAATTGCCAAGTATCTGGCCTTCTACAATCAGGGACGCCCTCACTCGAGCCTTGACGGGCGCACGCCCGACGAGGCTTACTTCGGCACGCAAGCTATGGTGATGGCCGCATGACCGTCGCCGACGATTTTGTCGTCGCTCTGGTCGGGCTACGCCCTCCCGACGCAACGACAAAACCGTAAAGCCCCGCGTTCAGCATAACCCGGCAGGAATCCACTTAAATCCAGCGGGGCGCTGTCCAAACAACCGGGGCCAGCTCTTCGCCTCGCTGCGCGACCCGCGGTTGTCATCGATGACAGCGGTCACGCCATCAATGAAAGCTTGACACTCAGCGTGGGTCTTGAACGTGCCCTTGTACTTCCCGAATAGGAAGACGGTCCGGCCGTAACCCTTTCCGAAGAAGTATTGACCGACGTGTC
>NZ_JAFCLT010000024.1:0-1222 GCF_018130885.1 Bradyrhizobium sp. KB893862 SZCCT0404 | reverse complement strand
CCAAAACAGCCGCCTTTGCGACCCGTCTCCCGTTTTCCTCGCTCGCTAGTACCCACTTTTCTTGGAACGTGAGTCGTGATTCAAGGTCGGGATGATACCCGAAGCAAGAGAAGTCCACCTTTCGAGGAAAGATCGCAAGGTGCTTGAGGCGTGCTGTCGCTCACCGGTGACGTTGCAGCGCGATTTGAAGCGGGCGCGGATAGTTCTGTTGGCGGCGGATGGGCGCAGCACCCGGTCGATCGCCAAGGAAGTTGGGGTCCAGCCGCGGATTGTCAGCCTTTGGCGGCATCGCTATGCCGACCATGGCCTTGAAGGGCTGCAAGACAAGCCGCGGCCTGGCAAGCAGCCGATCTATACGAAGACGACCGACAAGCGGATTCTGAAGCTGCTGGATAAGCCGCCACCGCAAGGGTTTGCGCGCTGGACCGGCCCCCTGCTGGCCGAGGCGCTGGGCGATGTCGATGTCCAATATGTCTGGCGGTTCCTGCGCAGCCACAAGATTGACCTGGTGGCTCGCAAGTCCTGGTGCGAGAGCAACGACCCGAACTTTACGGCCAAAGCCGCCGATGTTGTCGGCCTCTATGTCGCGCCGCCGGCGAAGGCCATTGTGCTGTGCGTGGACGAGAAGCCCTCGATCCAGGCTTTGGAGCGAGCGCAGGGTTATCTGAAGTTGCCCAATGGCCGCGCCTTGACCGGCCAAAGCCACGATTACAAGCGGCATGGCACCACAACATTGTTTGCGGCGCTCGAAGTCGCCACCGGAAAGATCATCGCGACCCATTCAAAACGCCGGCGCCGCGTCGAGTTTCTCGATTTCATGAACAGCGTCACCGCGGCTTTTCCGAACCGCAAGCTTCACGTCATCCTCGACAACCTCAACACCCATAAAAAGAACGAGGACTGGCTCAAGGCCCACCCCAACGTGCAATTTCATTTCACGCCGACAAGTGCGTCATGGCTCAATCAGGTCGAAGTATGGTTTTCCATCTTGCAGGGGCAGTCGCTCAGCGGCACCTCCTTCACGAGCCTCAAGCAGCTTCAGGAACACATCGATGCCTACGTCAACGCATACAACGACAGAGCCGAGCCCTTCGTCTGGACCAAGAAAAAGGTCCGTCAACGCCGTTTCAAAGGCCGCCGTATCACTCAGCTCTGATTCCGGGTACTAGATGCCCGGTCGGTAGCCGAAGCGGCTAGGCTCGTGGACGCGTTTCGCGACCTT
>NZ_JAFCLT010000023.1:0-1311 GCF_018130885.1 Bradyrhizobium sp. KB893862 SZCCT0404 | reverse complement strand
TCGGCGCTCGCCAGCAGCACGGCGGTTTGCCGCGACGGGTTGAACGGCCGTTCGCTGGTCGGCAGGACGACAGAACCGGGGTGCGCCATCCGGGAATGAACACGCAGCAGCGCACGGGTGTGGCGATCACGGATCTCGATCGTGGTGGTGTAGATGCGCACGACGACCTGGCTGCCGATCGGCGCGGGCCGCGCGGCGTAATAGCTGTTGTCGACGCGTACGGTGGTGTCGTCGCAGACAGTCCGGACGACTTCGGTGAAGATGCGGAAGGGAGCGACAGGCAGCGGCCGCAGGTGCGGCTTCTCTTCCTGGAACATCGCCTCGACCTGACGGCGCGTGCTGCCGTGGATGCGTTTGGAAGCCCAGTTCTCCTCCCAGTGCCTCAAGAACTCGTTTTGCGCCTCCAGCGTCTCGAAGCGCCGTCCGGCCAGCGCAGTGCCCTGGGTATGTTGAATCGCATTCTCGACGCATCCTTTCCGATTTGGATCGGCCACGCGCGCGGGATCGGCGACCACGGCGTAATGAGCCAGCATCGCGCTGTAAATCGGGTTGAGCTGGGGCTCGTACAAATCCGGCTTGAGGACGCCTTCCTTCAGGTTGTCGAGCACGACATAGCTGGGGACCCCGCCAAAATACCGGAACGCCTCTTCGTGGAGCTGCGCCCAGACTTGTTGGCTGGACTTCCAGACTACCCGCCGGAAGCTGCGCCGCGAGTAGCGTAGCGTCATCACGAACAGGCGGGGACGACGGTACCGCCCGCTCTTCGGATCAACCGTCGGCGCGCCCTCGCCATAGTCGACCTGAGCTTCCTCGCCGGGGAGGAACTCAAGACGATCAAACTGCTCAGGATCAGCGTGCCGCAACCGGCGCACAAACCGCTTGACACTCTGGTAGCTGGACGGAAAGCCAAATTGATCAACCAGGTCCTGGTAAATCGCCTGCGCGTTCCGCTTCAGCCGGACCTGTTCTTCGATCCACGTCCGATGCGCTTCGCAAGCCGAACGGGCCAGGCTGCTGGTGACCGTCGCTTCCGATGTCCCAAAAGCCGGTGGTCGGGGTGGAGGAATTTGGCCGTCCGCGCTCACCGAGCCGGTGGTCACTTCCCCGGGGGAATTTGCCTCCGCACCGGCCCGCAGCGCCTGATAACGCCGGATCGTCTTGCGATCGACACCCGTCAGCCGGTGAATCTCGCGCTGGCTGGTGTTGCGATCAAGTAATGTAAGTACGGTGCTTTGCAGATGTCGCTTCAAGACGTTCAACTCCCCGGCCCCTTGCTGGCTAAAGGGGTCGAACATAAACGTCCTGCCTGAC
>NZ_JAFCLT010000022.1:0-5783 GCF_018130885.1 Bradyrhizobium sp. KB893862 SZCCT0404 | reverse complement strand
TCGAATCCGTGCTGGCGGTCAACGAGAACCGCAAGCGTGCGATGGCCCGCAAGGTGAGCCAGGCGCTCGGCGGCGGCTTGCGCGGCAAGACCATCGGCGTGCTCGGCCTCACCTTCAAGCCCGACACCGACGACATGCGCGATGCGCCGTCGATCCCGCTCGTCACGGGCCTCATCGACATGGGCGCGAAGGTGAAGGCGTTCGACCCCGTGGGCATGGAGCAGGCCAAGGGTGAGCTGCCCAACATCATTTATTGCGAGGATGCCTATTCCTGCGCGCAAGGCGCGGACGCGCTGGTCGTCGTCACCGAATGGGTGCAGTTCCGCGGTCTCGATCTCGACCGGCTGAAGAGCGTCATGGCACAGCCCGTCGTCGTCGACCTCCGCAACATCTACAGCCCCGAAGACATGCGCGCCGCCGGCTTCACCTATGAGAGCGTCGGCCGTCCGTCGGCGCAGGGCTGATAGCGACACACGATTGTCATACCCCGCGAAGGCGGGGTATCCAGTATTCCCGATCTTCGTGATGATCGGGATCTGAGTTTACTGGATCATTCGCCCGGTGCGCGATCGCGCACGGCGCGGTGATGACGGATCGAGCCCTTGCCCCGCACCTTCGACACGCCCCTCCCCATCGATGCCGTGCTCGACGACCTCTCGCGCACGCTGGAGGCGCATAACGCGGCCGTGCTGGTGGCGCCGCCGGGCGCCGGCAAGACCACGCGCGTGCCGCTGGCGCTGCTCGATGCGCCCTGGGCCAAGGGCAAGAAGATCATCGTGCTGGAGCCGCGCCGTATCGCGGCCCGCGCGAGCGCCGACCGCATGGCCAAATCGCTCGGCGAGCGTGCCGGCGAAACAGTCGGCTACCGTGTCCGCTTCGGCTCGAAGATTTCGCGCGCGACGCGCATCGAGGTGGTGACCGAAGGCATCTTCACCCGTCAGATCCTCGACGATCCCGAAATGTCGGGCGTTGCCGCCATCCTGTTCGACGAATTCCACGAGCGTTCGCTCGACGCCGACATGGGCCTCGCGCTGGCGCGCGACGCGCAAACGGGCCTGCGCGAGGATTTGCGCATCCTCGTGATGTCGGCGACGCTCGACGGCGCGCGCGTGGCAAAATTGCTGGGCGAAGCGCCCGTCGTCGAGAGCGAGGGCCGCGCCTTTCCGGTCGAGACGCGCTATCTCGGCCGCAAGGCCGATGCGCCGATCGAGCGGCAGATGGCCGATGCCATCGCGTCCGCGCTCCGCGCCGACAGCGGCTCGGTGCTGGCGTTCCTGCCGGGCGCGGCCGAGATTCGCCGCACCCAGAATTTCCTCAGCGAACGCGTGCAGGATGCCTCGATCGAGATCGTGCCGCTGTTCGGCGCGCTCGACGCCGCCGTGCAGGACCGCGCCATTTCTCCTGCACCCAAGGGCATGCGGAAGGTCGTGCTGGCGACCTCGATCGCGGAGACCTCGCTCACCATTGAGGGCGTGCGCATCGTGGTCGATTCCGGGCTCGCCCGCGTGCCGCGCTATGAGCCCGACATCGGGTTGACGCGGCTCGAGACCGTGCGTGCCGCGCGCGCGGCGGTGGACCAGCGCCGCGGCCGCGCCGGCCGTACCGAGCCCGGCATCTGCTACCGGCTCTGGGACGAGCCGCAGACGGCCTCGCTCGCGCCCTATACCCAGCCGGAAATCCTCAGCGCCGACCTGTCCTCGCTCGTGCTCGATCTCGCGCAATGGGGCGTTGCCGATCCCGGCGCGCTGTCGTTCCTCGATCCGCCGCCCGCGCCAGCATGGAAGGAAGCCAAGAGCCTGCTGTCCGAGCTCAACGCGCTCGACGGCGACGGCCGCATCACCGCGGAAGGCAAGAGCCTGCGCGCGCTGGCGCTGCCGCCGCGGCTGGCGCGCATGATCGTGGATTCGCATCGCGCCGGCGAGGGCGAGGCGGCCGCCGAGATTGCGGCCATCATCACCGAGCGCGGGCTGGGCGGCGACAGCGTTGATCTCGAGCACCGCCGCGACCAGTTCCGCCGCGATCGCTCGCCGCGTGCCGCGAGCGCGCGCGATCTGGCGCGGCGCTGGGCCTCGCAGGTGGCGGCCTCGGAGAAGGCCGGGCAGCAGGACGATCTCTCCACCGGCCTGATGCTGGCCTACGCCTTTCCGGATCGTGTCGCGCGCAATCGCGGCAATGGCAGTTTTGTCCTGGCCAACGGCCGCGGCGCCGCGGTCGAGCAGACGTCGTCGCTCGCCCGCGCACCCTATATCGCGATCGGCGAGATGACGGGAACGGCGGCAAGCGGGCGCATCCTGCTCGCCGCGCAGATCACCGAGGGCGAGATCGAACGCCATTTCGCCGAGCATATTGAGAGTGCCGACGAGATCACGTTCGACCGCGGCGCGATGGCGCTGCGCGCGCGGCGCAAGCGCGTACTGCATGCGATCACGCTGTCCGAGGCGACGCTTGCCGTGTCGCCTTCGGAGGACACCGCGCGCATCTTCGCCGACGGGCTGATTGCGGCAGGCCTCGACCGGCTGCCGTGGTCGAAAGCCGCCAAGCAGTGGCGCGACCGCGTGATGTTCCTGCGCAAGGCCGAGGGCGACAGTTGGCCGGATCTGTCCGACGACGGCTTGATCGCGCGGCGCGACGATTGGCTGGTGCCGGCGCTCTACGACAAGATCGCGCTGAAGGACATCTCACCCGGCGATCTCTCGGACGCGCTGATGGCGCTGTTGCCTTGGGAGATGCGCGCGCGGCTCGACCGCGAGGCGCCGACGCATTTCGAGGCACCGACGGGAAGCGTGCTCGCGATCGACTACGAGGCCGAGCAGGGGCCGACGATTGCGGTACGGCTGCAGGAATTGTTCGGCCTCAACACCCATCCGTCGATCGCCGCCGGCAAGGTGCCGCTGGTGCTGGAATTGTTGTCGCCGGCGCAGCGCCCGGTGCAGGTCACGCGCGACCTGCCCGGCTTCTGGCGCGGCAGCTACGCGGCGGTGCGCTCGGACCTGCGCGGCCGCTACCCGCGCCATCCCTGGCCGGACGATCCCGCGAGCGCGCTGCCGACCCGGCGCGCAAAGCCGCGCGGGACGTGAACTGCCTTCTCCCTCGTATGCGCACTTGAACAGTTCATACGAGGTCGTCATGCCCGGGCTTGTCCCGCCTGCGCGGCCGAAGCCGCTTCGGCGAGGCGAAGGCCCGGGCATCCACGTTCTTTGTGCTGCGTCGAAAGGGTGGATGGCCGGGACAAGCCCGGCCATGACGCTGTGGTGACTGTCGGTGCCCCCTTGCACACGCCTCATATGCGATTGCCCAGCCGCAAGCAGGTCCGTCGCATTAACCGTTCACTCATCCTTTTCGTCAAAATAGCGGCGCCCTGGCCGCGGCTTCGCTCGCGACCGGGCGTGTCGCGTGGTGAAATCGGGCTTTCCGGCTCGGAAGTGGTGTGATGCGTAACATTATGATCTTCGCGGCCATCATGATCGGCCTCGGCACATTCATGGCACAGATGGCGGACAGGATGAGCTCGGCGTCGGCCACGTCGGCTCCGCGCACGACGGTCGCGATGGCAACCACGGCGCCGGCCGGGAGCCGCAGCCTCGCCATCTCCCGTGACGGCCGCGGGCATTTCCAGACCGAAGGCCGGATCGACGGTCAGCGCATCGGCTTCATGATCGACACCGGTGCCTCCGTCGTCGCGCTGAACGAAAAATCGGCCGTCCGCTTTGGTCTCCGTCCCTCGCGCAGCGAATACAACGCCACCGTCTCCACCGCCAACGGCACCATCAAGGTCGCCCGCACCCGCATCGCCATGCTCGATGTCGGCGGCCTCATCGTGCGCGACGTGGATGCCATGGTGCTGCCGGACGAGGCGCTGTCGGAAAACCTGCTTGGTCTCTCCTTCCTCTCCCGCCTGAAACGCTTCGAATACGCCAACGGCCAGATGGTGCTGGAGCAGTAAGCGGCTTCGCCAGCCGCTGATCGGGCCGGCGAACGGTCATTCGCACGAATTGTGTTGGACGGCGGGCGAAACTCTCGCGCAGGCCGCTGTCGGCCGTTACCAAACTGCCGCAATTATCGGCCATAAGCCTTCATTCCTGCCTTCCGCTGTGGCCCGGCATTCGCTAAGGCTGCATCAATTCCTGCCCTTTCACGAGACCGTCTCAATGTTTCCCAAGCCGAAATCCGTCTTGCTGCCCAATACCTATGCCTTCGAGTCCGAGCCGATGGTGAAGCCCACCGGTTTCCGCGAATACGACGCGCGCTGGTTGTTCCAGAAGGAGATCAACCTGATGGGTGTGCAGGCGCTCGGCATGGGGCTGGGCGCGCTGATCGCGGAGCTCGGCGTCAAGCAGGAGATCGTCACCGGTCACGACTTCCGCGGCTATTCGGCCTCGATCAAATACGCGCTGATCTCCGGCCTGATGGCGGCCGGCTGCAAGGTGCATGACATCGGCCTCGCCGTGACGCCGATGGCCTATTTCGCGCAGTTCGACCTCGACGTGCCCTGCGTCGCCATGGTCACGGCCTCGCACAACGACAATGGCTGGACCGGGGTGAAGATGGGCGCCAACCGCCCGCTGACCTTCGGCCCCGACGAGATGACGCGGCTGAAGGAGATCGTCCTCAACGCCGAGTTCAAGAACAAGGCCGGCGGCGCCTACCAGTTCCACGAGAACTACCCCGCGCGCTATATCGCCGACCTCACCAATCGTCCGAAGCTCAAGCGCAAGCTCAAGGTCGTCGCGGCCTGCGGCAACGGCACCGCCGGCGCATTCGCGCCGCAGGTGCTGGAAGCGATCGGCTGCGAGGTGATCCCGCTCGACACCGAGCTCGACCACACCTTCCCGAAATACAATCCGAATCCGGAAGACATGGAGATGCTGCACGCGATCCGCGATGCGGTGCTGCATCACAAGGCCGATGTCGGGCTCGGCTTCGACGGCGACGGCGACCGCTGCGGCGTCGTCGACAACACCGGCGAGGAGATCTTCGCCGACAAGGTCGGCGTGATGCTGGCGCGCGACATGTCGGCGATCCACAAGGACGCGCAGTTCATCGTCGACGTGAAGTCGACTGGTCTCTTCATCACCGATCCCGTGCTGCAGAAGCAGGGCGCAAAAACTGCCTATTGGAAGACCGGCCATTCCTACATGAAGCGCCGCACCAATGAGACCGGCGCGCTCGCCGGCTTCGAGAAGTCCGGCCACTTCTTCTTCAACAAGCCCTATGGCCGCGGCTATGACGACGGCCTCGTCTCCGCGATCGCGATCTGCGACATGCTCGATCGCGCGCCCGGCAAGTCGATGGCCGATCTGAAGGACGCGCTGCCGAAGACCTGGTCGTCGCCGACCATGTCGCCGCATTGCGCCGACGAGACCAAATACGGCGTCATCGACAAAGTGGTGAAGCACTTCGAGGGCCTGCAGGCCAAGGGCGCCAAGATTGGGGGACAGTCGATCCGCGATCTCGTCACCGTCAACGGCGTGCGCGTCACGGTCGAGGACGGCAGCTGGGGCCTGGTGCGCGCCTCCTCCAACAAGCCCGAGCTCGTCGTCGTGGTCGAGAGCCCGGTCTCCGAGCAGCGCATGCACGACATGTTCGAGATGGTGAACAGCGTGCTGCGCACGCATCCCGAGGTCGGCGCGTATAATCAGACGATTTGAGGTGATTTGAGGAAGGCGTGATCCATGCCTTTCTCTCCACTGTCATGCCCCGCGCAGGCGGGGCATCTACCGTGATGTTCGTCAAGAGGTCGATCAGGGGCAAGAGTGCGGCATCGTGCTCGCCGGTCAAGGCGA
>NZ_JAFCLT010000021.1:0-78070 GCF_018130885.1 Bradyrhizobium sp. KB893862 SZCCT0404 | reverse complement strand
CGGCCGAGGCCCGGCAGCACGACGTCGAAATTGCCCGAAGCGAGCTCGCGCATCGCCTTGCACATCGCGATCATCGGCCGCGAGATGCCGGTGCCGAGCAGGAAGGCAAGGACCGCACCCAACAGCGTGCCGCCGACCGCCAGCATCAGCACCAATTGCTCGGTCTTGCCGATGGTCGCTTCGGATTCCAAATCCAGCCGCTGCTGCTCGGCGACGAGATCCGCCTTCATGGTGGTCGCGCCCTGGAGAATCGCTCCTGCCGAACCGCTCATCTCCGTGACGAGCTCATCCACCAGCTTGGCGTTGGCGATCAGCTTCTCCAGCGCTTCACGGTAGGCGGTCAGGATGGTCTTGGCGTCCTTCAGGCCGGCGACAATTTTTTCGTCCATGGAATAGACTGCGCCGAGCGAGTTCTCGACGAATTTCAGCCGCGCCAGCGCGCTGGTGGCGATCGACTGGTCGGACGTCAGCACGAAATTGGTGGCCGCGGCGCTCGCCGTCTGGAACTGGGCGTTGACCTGCTTGGTACCGAACTCGATCGACTGAGCCTCGGAATCGGAGGCGTTGTTGCCGATGTCGTCGAGCTTGTATTTCAGCAGATTGGCCTGCCGCGTGAGCTGGTTCTGCACCAGCAGGGCGCTGTCACGCTTGGCCTGGAGAACCTTTGCGAAGGTCGCGGAGAAGTTGGAGAACTCCTTGGCGAGCTTGTTAAGGCCCTCCTGCCGCGCCGGCTTCTTGGCGCTCTTGACGGCCTGGTCGATGGCGCTCTTCAGGCTGGCCTCGGCGTCGAGCGCCGCCTTGGCGTCATCTTCCTTGCCGGTGGTGACGAAATATTTGACAGCCGAACGGTAGGCGAGCAGCTCGCGGTCGATGTTGCGCGCGAGATCGGCCTCCGTGACGCTGGTGCGGTAGGACCCGACCCCCGCCGAGACCCGCTCGAAGCCGAAATAGGCGAAAGCCATGCTGCCGGCGGAGATCACCAGCACCGCGGCGAAGCCCAGGATGATCTTTGCACGGAACCGGAGGGTCGGAATCAGATTACGCTTCGACGGCGACGCGACACGCCCGGACATTCCCAACCCCCATTTATTCTCTTCAGCCGTGATCCGGAGGCGCCCCGCCCCCTGATCTGGATGCGCAAAACTAAGGCAGATTCGATAAGGGGCGGTAAATTTGGCACGCCCTACTATGGTCGGGTGATCTCGGCCAAAGGCCGATCGGCAAGGCGGATGATGGGCTGGTATCCCACGCCAGCCCGACCGCTCCCCGTCCGGCTCGGCCGCCGTCGCTCAAATCAACCGCAGCCCATCTGAATCAATGACTTTTCCATGACGCGGGCGTCCAAAATCCTAGTTGCAAAGTTCCGGGTCGCTGTCTCTAATTAGAAACAATCAAAATCATCCCGGGAGGACGACACCGTGTCTACAGTCAAACTGACAGTGAACGGCAAGGCCGTTGCTGTCGACGTCGAGGACCGCACTCTGCTGGTCCATCTGCTGCGCGATCACCTCAACCTCACCGGAACCCATGTGGGCTGCGACACCAGCCAGTGCGGCGCCTGCGTCGTCCACATGGACGGCAAGGCGGTGAAATCCTGCACCATGCTGGCGGGCCAGGCCGACGGCGCCAACGTCACCACCATCGAGGGCATCGCCAAGGGCGACGAGCTGCACCCGATGCAGGCCGCCTTCCGCGACAATCACGGCCTGCAGTGCGGCTATTGCACCCCGGGCATGATCATGTCGGCGATCGACATCGTGCAGCGACATGGCGGCCAGCTCGACGAGACCACGGTCCGTCATGAGCTCGAAGGCAATATCTGCCGCTGCACCGGCTACCACAACATCGTCAAGGCCGTGCTGGATGCAGCCGGACGCATGAAGGTCTCGCAGGCGGCCGAGTAAGCGGCGCGCCTCGAAAGAACAACCACCGCCGCAGCCGTCGATGGACAGCGCGGTCAAAGAAATTTCGGGTCGGGAGGACCAGACATGGGTGTTGAAGGCATCGGCGCACGCGTCGTGCGCAAGGAAGACAAGCGTTTCATTACCGGCAAGGGCCGCTACGTCGACGATATCAAATTGACGGGCATGACCCACGCCCATTTCATCCGCAGCCCGCACGCGCACGCCAAGGTCAAGAAGATCGATTCGTCCGCCGCGCTTAAGATGCCGGGCGTGGTCGCGGTGCTCACCGGACAGCAGCTGGTCGATGACAAGGTCGGCAACCTCATCTGCGGCTGGGCCATCACTTCCAAGGACGGCAGCCCGATGAAGATGGGCGCATGGCCGGCCATGGCGCCGGAAACGGTGCGCTTCGTCGGCCAGGCCGTCGCAGTGGTGATCGCCGACAGCAAGAATCTGGCGCGCGACGCGGCCGAGGCCGTGGTCGTTGACTATGAAGAGCTTCCGGCCGTCGCCGACATGCAATCGGCCATCAAGGCCGGCGCGCCGCAGCTCCACCCCGAGGCTCCCGGCAACCAGGTCTATGACTGGGTGATCGGCGACGACGGCGCCGTGAGCGCCGCCTTCTCGAAGGCCGCCAACGTGGTGAAGCTAGACGTCACCAACAACCGCCTCGCCCCCAACGCGATGGAGCCGCGCGCGGCGATCGCCGACTATGACGCAGCGGAAGAGCACTTCACTCTTTATACGACGTCGCAGAACCCGCACGTCGCTCGCCTCGTTCTGTCGGCGTTCTACAACATCGCGCCCGAGCACAAGCTGCGCGTGATCGCCCCCGACGTCGGCGGCGGCTTCGGCTCCAAGATCTTCATTTATCCCGAGGAGATGGTGGCGCTGTGGGCCTCCAAGAAGGTCGGCCGTCCCGTGAAATGGACCGGCGACCGCACCGAAGCCTTCCTCACCGACGCGCATGGCCGCGACCATGTCACCCATGCCGAGATGGCGTTCGACGCCAACAACAAGATCATCGGCCTGAAGGTGAAGACCTACGCCAATTTCGGCGCCTACATGTCGCTGTTCTCGTCGTCGGTGCCGACCTATCTCTACGCGACCCTGCTGTCGGGCCAGTACAACATCCCGGCGATCCATGCCGAGGTGATCGGCGTCTACACCAACACGACGCCGGTCGATGCCTATCGCGGAGCAGGCCGGCCCGAGGCGAGCTATCTGATCGAGCGGCTGATGGAGACGGCCGCGCGCCAGCTCAAGGTCGATCCGGCCGCGCTGCGCCGGGCCAACTTCATCACCCAGTTCCCGCACCAGACGCCGGTGATCATGGCCTATGACACCGGCGACTTTAACGCCTCGCTCGATGCCGCGATGAAGGCGATCGACTATGCCGGCTTTGCGAACCGCAAGGCGCAGGCGAAATCGCAAGGCAAGCTGCGTGGTATCGGCGTCTCCTGCTACATCGAGGCCTGCGGCATTGCGCCGTCGAAGGCGGTCGGCAGCCTCGGCGCCGGCGTCGGCTTGTGGGAGTCGGCCGAAGTGCGGGTCAACCCGGTCGGCACCATCGAGATCCTCACGGGATCGCACAGCCACGGCCAGGGCCACGAGACCACGTTCTGCCAGCTCGTCGCCGATCGTCTGGGCGTTCCCATCAGCCAGGTCTCGATCGTCCATGGCGACACCGACAAGGTGCAGTTCGGCATGGGCACCTACGGCTCGCGCTCCGCGGCCGTCGGTCTCACTGCGATCCTGAAGGCCATGGAGAAGATGGAGTCCAAGGCCAAGAAGATCGCCGCGCATGCGCTGGAAGCGTCGGAAGCCGACATCGTCATCGAGAACGGCGAGTTCAAGGTGACGGGCACCGACAAGGCGATCGCCTTCCCGATGGTCGCGCTCGCGGCCTACACCGCGCACAATCTGCCTGACGGGATGGAGCCGGGCCTGAAGGAAAGCGCCTTCTACGACCCGACCAACTTCACCTTCCCGGCCGGCACCTATATCTGCGAGCTCGAGGTCGATCCCGGTACGGGCAAGACCTCCTTCGTCAACTTCGTCGCGGCCGACGATTTCGGCCGGCTGATCAACCCGATGATCGTCGAGGGTCAGGTCCATGGCGGCCTCGTTCAAGGCATCGGGCAGGCGCTGCTCGAGCATGCGATCTACGATGCCAACGGCCAGCCGGTCACGGCCTCGTTCATGGACTACGCCATGCCGCGCGCCGACGATGTGCCCTCCTTCAACCTCTCCCACACCACGACGCTGTGCCCGGGCAATCCCCTGGGCATCAAGGGTTGCGGTGAGGCCGGCGCGATTGGCGCCTCCGCGGCCGTGATCAACGCGATCACGGATGCCATCGGCAAGAACAATCTGGAAATGCCCGCAACCCCGGACCGGGTGTGGCGCACGATCAACGCGGCTTAAGAGGGAGGAACGAAGATGTACCAGACCACCTATCATCGCGCCTCCTCGGTCGACGAGGCCGCCAGCCTGTTCGGCAAGAGCAGCGAAGCAAAGTTCCTCGCCGGCGGCCAGACGCTGCTGCCGGTGATGAAGCAGCGCCTCGCAAGTCCCTCCGATGTCATCGACCTCGCCAAGATCAAGGACATGATCGGCGTCGAGGCTTCCGGCGACACCGTAACTATCAAGGCTGCGACGACTCACTACGACGTCGCAACCAGTGACGCCGCCAAGAAGGCGATTCCCGCGCTCGCCTATCTGGCGTCGCTGATCGGCGATCCTGCCGTGCGCTATCGCGGCACGATCGGCGGCTCGATCGCCAACAACGATCCCGCCGCGGATTATCCGGCCGCGCTGCTCGCGCTCGACGCCACCGTGAAGACCAACAAGCGTTCGATCGCGGCCGGCGATTTCTTCAAGGGCCTGTTCACCACGGCGCTGGAAGACGGTGAGATCATCACCGCCGTCTCGTTCCCGGTTCCGGCAAAGGCGGGCTACGCCAAGATGCGGCACCCTGCCTCGCGCTTCGCGCTCACCGCCGTGTTCGTCGCGCAGACGAAGTCCGGCGAGATCCGCGTCGCCGCAACCGGGGCGTCGCAGAGCGGCGTGATGCGGGTCGGTGCCATCGAAGCCGCGCTGAAGGCGAACTGGTCGCCGTCGGCGATCGACAGCGTCAACATTCCCGCGAGCGGGCTGCTGGCCGACATTCACGGCACGGCGGACTATCGCGCGAACCTCGTCAAGGTGATGGCGCAGCGCGCAGTCGCGGCAGCGGGCTGACTCTTCCGCTCCAGCGCCTCGACACAAATTTTCCGCGGCGCGCACTTCGGTGCGCGCCGTTTTATTTTGCCCATGCGGCATGAAAACCGCTTGCCTCGCTGGCGGGAAGGCGAGAAAAGTTAATCAGCCAATTAACTCGCCCCCAAGAGCAAGGTCAGAGGCGTTTGCGCACTTGCCCGCGACCAGAGGAAACAACAACGTGCTCGACAAATCAGCCCCCACCTCGTCCGTCCGCACCTCCGGTCCGCTCTCGGGCTTTCGCATCGTCGAATTCGCTGGCATCGGGCCCGGCCCGTTCGCCTGCATGATGCTGGCCGACATGGGCGCCGACGTCGTCACGCTCGACCGTGTCGGCGCGAAGAAGAGCATGAAGTCGGTGGCGGGCCGCGGCCGCAAGGTCATCGAGCTCGATCTCAAGGACAAGGCGGCGATTGCGGGGGTGCTCGACTTGCTCGCGAGCGCCGACGCGCTGGTCGAGGGCTTTCGTCCCGGCGTGATGGAGCGGCTCGGGCTCGGCCCTGACGTCGTGCTCGCGCGCAACCCGAAGCTCGTCTACGGCCGCATGACCGGCTGGGGCCAGGAAGGCCCGCTCGCCAACGCCGCCGGCCACGACATCAACTACATCTCCATCACCGGCGCGCTCGCCGCGATCGGCACGAAGGAAGCGCCGGTGCCGCCGCTCAATCTGGTCGGCGATTTCGGCGGCGGCGCGCTCTATCTCGTGGTCGGCGTGCTCGCGGCGCTGCTTGAGGCGCAGAGGTCCGGCAAGGGACAGGTTGTCGATGCCGCGATGTGCGACGGCGCCGCGTCGCTGATGTCGTTCTTCTTCGACATGACCACGCTCGGCCGCTGGACCGAAGGCCGCGACCGCAATTTCCTCGACGGCGGCGCGCATTTCTACGGCGTCTATGAATGCGCCTGCGGCCATTTCGTCTCGATCGGTTCGATCGAGCCGCAGTTCTACAAGCTGCTGCGCGAGCACGCAGGGCTGACCGACGCCGATTTCGACGCGCAGATGAATCCCAAGGCCTGGCCGGCGCTGAAGGAGAAGCTGAAGGCCGTGTTCAAGAGCAAGACGCGCGAGGACTGGTGCAAGATCATGGAAGGCACCGACATCTGCTTCGCGCCCGTGCTGACCATGTCGGAGGCCACGCAACATCCGCACATGGTCGCCCGCAACGTCTTCCTCGAGCGCCACGGCGTGAAGCAGCCCGCACCGGCGCCGCGTTTTTCGCGGACACCCTCGGCGGTGCGCGAGCCAGAAGGCGCCGAGATCGGCGCCGTGACGGCGGCGTGGAAGTCAGGGAAGTAGCCCCGGCGCACGAATCCTTAGGGTGGGCAAAGGCGCAGAGCGCCGTGCCCACGTTCTCCCGCGATTCGATGAAGGTGGTGGGCACGCTTCGCTTTGCCCACCCTACGGCAGCGGGCGTGTGGCGGCTTACGCCGCCGTATCCACCTTCAGCACCCCGCGCCGGATCTGGTCTTCCTCGATCGACTCGAACAAGGCCTTGAAATTGCCCTCGCCAAAGCCGTCGTCGCCCTTGCGCTGGATGAACTCGAAGAAGATCGGGCCGATCGCGTTGGCCGAGAAGATCTGCAGCAGCACCTTGGTCTGGCCGCCGTCGACCACGCCCTCGCCGTCGATCAGGATGCCGTTCCGCTGCAGTCGCGCGACGTCCTCTCCGTGCTTGGGCAGCCGCGCGTCGACCTTCTCGAAATAGGTGTCGGGCGGCGGCGGCATGAACGGCAGGCCGGCCGCGCGCAGGCCCTCGATGGTGCCGTGGATCTCGCGGCAGCCACAGGCGATGTGCTGGATGCCCTCGCCGCGATAGACTTTCAGATATTCCTCGATCTGGCCGGAATCGCCGGCGTCCTCGTTGATCGGAATCCGGATCTTGCCGTCCGGGCTGGTCAGCGCGCGCGAGAACAGGCCGGAGGCGCGGCCCTCGATGTCGAAGAAACGGATCTGGCGGAAGTTGAACAGCTTTTCGTAGAAGCCGGTCCAGACATCCATGCGGCCGCGATGGACGTTGTGGGTGAGGTGGTCGAGATAGAACAGGCCGGCGCCGACGGGCCGCGGATCGCGCGCGCCGAGCCACTCGAACTCGGCATCATAGGCCGAGCCTTTTGCGCCGTAGCGATCGACGAAATAAAGCAGGCTGCCGCCGATGCCCTTGATCGCGGGCACATCAAGCGTCTTCTGCGCCGGTGACACATCGGCCGGCTCGGCGCCGAGAGCGATCGCGCGGTCATAGGCCGCTTTGGCATCGACGACGCGGAACGCCATTGACGGCGCGCAAGGGCCGTGGGCGGCGACGAACTCGTAGCCGTGGGTGCCGGGCTCTTCGTTGACGAGGTAGTTGATGTCGCCCTGGCGGTAGACCGTGATCTTCTTGGTCTTGTGGCGCGCGACGGGCGCATAGCCCATCAACTTGAACAGCGCGTGCAGCTCTTGCGGATTGGGATGGGCGTATTCGACGAACTCGAACCCGTCGGTGCCCATCGGATTGTCGGCGGTGATGGTGGCCGGCGGTGCATCGTGCGGAAACGGACCCATGGTGTTCTCCCAATTTGCTGCTGGAAGGAACTATCCTTCATAGGACGCGCAAAGAGCGTGCAAATGAGACGTCTTTTGGCTACCATATGCACGATATGTGCACAAAATGGACAAATCACGCATGATTTCGGTGGATGCCTTCGACCTCAAGATCCTCGGCGCGCTGCAGGATGACGGCCGCCTCACCAACCAGGAGCTGGCCGACCTCGCGGGCCTGTCGGCCTCGCAATGCTCGCGCCGGCGGATGCGGCTGGAAGAGGAGAAGGTGATCGCGGGCTATCATGCCGACCTTTCCAGCGAAGCGCTCGGCTTCGGGGTGATCGCCTTCATCCAGGTGGGGCTCGCGACCCACTCGCCGGACAATTCAAAGCGCTTCCGCGCGCTGGTGAACCGGATCGACGAGATCCAGGAGGCCTATTCGCTGACGGGCGACGCCGATTATGTGCTGAAAGCCGTGCTGCGCGATCTCAAGGGCCTGTCGAACCTCGTCAACGACGTGCTGATGCCGCATCAGAGCGTGGCGCATGTGCGCTCCTCCATCGTGCTGGACCGGCTGAAGGAGAGCTCGCGGCTGCCGCTCAAGGAGATCAAGCCCGGCTGAAATCGAGGGAACTACGGCATTCGCGCTCGCCCCGCGATCTGCGATGATCCAGGCCATCTCCGGAGATACCGCCATGGCCCTCCAGCTTCGACCGAACTGCGAATATTGCGACCGCGACCTGCCGCCCGACGCGATGGATGCGCGGATCTGCTCCTATGAATGCACGTTCTGTGCGGATTGCGTCGAGACCAAACTCTCCAACGTCTGCCCGAACTGCGGCGGCGGCTTTGCCCCGCGCCCGATCCGGCCGACGCAGGAATGGCGGGCCGGCGTGTGCACGACGAAGCAGGCGCCGTCGGACAAGCGGGTGCATCTGAAGTACAGCGTGGAGGATGTCGCGGCGCATTGCGCGCGGGTGCGCGATGTGCCGCCGGAGAAGCGGTAGGTTTCGTAGGGTGGGTTAGCGTTAGCGTAACCCACCAACTCTGCTGCCGCAGACGCCAAAGAGGTGGATTACGCTGCGCTAACCCACCCTACGGCACCGGAGCGCGCGGCTACTCCGCCGCCACAATCGTCCCCTCGACCTCGCCGAAGCCGACGCGATAGCCGCTGCCCTGGCACCAGCCACGCATGACGAGGCTATCGCCGTCCTCCAGGAATGAGCGCTTTGCGCCGCCGGGAAGCTCGACCGGCTCGGTGCCGTTCCAGCTGATCTCGAGCAGGCTGCCGCGCTGGTTCTTCTCGGGGCCGGAGATCGTGCCACTGCCAAGGAGATCGCCGACATTCATGGCGCAGCCGGAGGAGGCGTGGTGCATCAGCTGCTGCACCGAAGACCAGTACATGTACTTGAAGTTGGTACGGCTGATGCCGACGGGCGCGTTGGCGCCGGCGGCGCGCAAAGAGACGTCGAGCTCGACATCGTAGTTCTGGGGCTTGCCCTGCTTGAGATAATCCAGCGGCACCGGCTGCTGCTCCGGCCCCTTCAGGCGGAACGGCTCCAGCGCCTCGCGCGTTACCACCCACGGGCTGATCGAGGTCGCGAACGCCTTGGCGAGGAAAGGGCCGAGCGGCACATATTCCCATTGCTGGATGTCGCGCGCGCTCCAGTCATTCAGCAGGACGAAGCCGAAGATCATCTCCTCCGCCTGCTGCTCGCTCAGCATGCCGCCCATCGGCGACGGCTGGCCGATCACGACGCCCATCTCCAGCTCGAAATCGAGCCGTTTGCACGGGCCAAAGCTCGGCACCTCGACATTCGGCGGCTTGAGCTGTCCGCGCGGGCGCTTCACCCTGGTGCCTGACACCACGACGGTGGAGGCACGGCCGTTATAGGCGATCGGCATGTGCAGCCAGTTCGGCTGCAGCGCGTTGTCCTTGCCGCGGAACATCACGCCGACATTGGTGGCGTGCTCTTTCGACGAGTAGAAATCGGTGTAGCCGGAGACCGCGAAGGGCAAATGCAGCCGCGCATCGCGCATCGGAACCAGCGCCTGCTTGCGCAGCTCCTCGTTGTCGCGCAGCTCCTGATGATCGTGCCGCAGCAGCTCGCTGATGCGCGCCCGCGTCTTCGTCCAGACTTTCGGCCCCAGCGCCAGGAAGGGATTGAGCGAAGGCCCGGAGAATACGCCGAGCGGCCCGACCTCGAGCCGGGAGTCCTGCTCGAGCTCCCAGAGATCGAGCACGTAACTGCCGATGGCGACGCCGACCCGCGGCGTCGGATTGGCCGCAGTCGAGAACACGCCATAGGGCAGGTTCTGGATCGGGAAGTCGGAGGCGGGATCGATTTCGATGAAGGAGCGGAGGCTGGGGTCGTTGGGGTGGGGCACGCGAATTCTCCAATCGGAAAATCGTCATGCCCGGGCTTGCCCCGGGCATCCATCATCTCGAAGAGGATGGATCGCCGGGTCAGGCCCGGCGATGACGAGCAACAAAATCTACGGCTTGCTCGGATCGAACCGCTTCTCGAGGCCGTTCCAGCAATCGGCGTAATCGTCCTGCAGCGTCGACGCATTCGCGGCATGCGCTGTGACGCGCTGCGGGTAGCGGGTCTCGAACATGAAGGCCATCGTGCCCGTGAGCTTCACCGGCTTCAATTCGCCATTGCTGGCGTGCTCGAAGGCGTCGCGATCGGGGCCGTGCGGCAGCATGCAATTGTGCAAGGAGATGCCGCCGGGCACGAAGCCCTGCGGCTTCGCATCGTAGACGCCGTAGATCAGGCCCATGAACTCGCTCATGATGTTCATGTGATACCAAGGCGGACGGAATGTGTTGTCGGCGACCATCCAGCGCTCGGGGAAGATGACGAAGTCGATATTCGCGGTGCCCGCGGTCTCCGACGGCGAGGTCAGCACGGTGAATATCGACGGATCGGGATGATCGAAGCCGATCGCGCCGACCGGCGAGAAGGTGCGCAGATCGTATTTGTACGGCGCGTAATTGCCGTGCCAGGCGACGACATCGATCGGCGAATGCGGCAAGGTCGTCTTGAACAGCGAGCCGCCCCATTTCACGAACAGCTCGGTCGGCGTGTCCTTGTCCTCGTAGTTCGCGACCGGCGTCAGGAAGTCGCGCGCATTGGCAAGGCAGTTGGCCCCGATCGGGCCGCGCTCCGGCAGCGTGAAGGCGCCGCCGTAATTTTCGCAGAGATAGCCGCGCGCCGGCCCGTTCGGAATCTCGACCCTGAATTTCACGCCGCGCGGGATCACCACGATCTCGCCGGGCTCGGCATCGATGCGGCCGAATTCGGTGACGAGGCGAAGATTGCCCTGCTGCAGCACGAACATCAGCTCGCCGTCGGCATTGTAGAAATGCTGGTCCACCATCGACTTGGTGATGAGGTAGACATGCGCGGCCATGCCGGCCTGCGTGTTGACGTCACCGGCCGTCGTCATGGTCTGCACGCCCTCGACGAAGGTCACGTCCCCCTTCGGCAGCGGCGTCGGGTCCCAGCGCAGCTGCGCGATCGGCAGATCGTATTCATGGCATGGCGCCGAGCGCCACAGCCCGGCATCGACCTTCTCGAAGCGGCCGGAATGCTTCACGGAGGGGCGGATGCGGTAGAGCCACGAGCGCTCATTGGTGCCGCGCGGCGCGGTGAAGGGCGAGCCCGAGAGCTGCTCGGCATAGAGCCCGTAGGCGCAGCGCTGCGGCGAGTTGCGCCCGATCGGCAGCGCGCCCGGCAGCGCCTCGGTCTCGAAACTGTTGCCGAAGCCGGACATGTAGCCCGGCGTCACCTGGGCCGAGCTGCGGATGATCTGATCAGGCGAGGTATTGATGTTCATGACTATCCTCCTCCTTGCAGGGCGGCCCACATTTCCTGGTCGCGCTTGTCGGTCCAGATCACGGGATCGTCGATCCCCGACGCTTCGTCATAGGCGCGCGACACGTTGAACGGCAGGCAGTGCTCGTAGATGGCGAAGCTGTGGAATTTCGGATCCATCACCTCGCGCGTCGCCGCCATCGATTCCTTCAGCGTGCGGCCCTTGGCGACCGAGATCTCGGCGGCTCCATAAAGGGACGTGACGAAGTCGCGCGTCATGGCGATGGCCTCGCGCACCGTGGCGGCGCCCTTGAGCGCATCGCCGCGACCGGGCGCGATCGCCTTGGGATTGAAGTTGCGGATCTCGTTCAGCGTCAGCGGCCATTCGCGCAAATGCGCATCGCCGCAATAGCAGGCCGAGTGATATTCGATGAGATCGCCAGAGAACATCACCTCCGCATCCGGCACCCATGCGACGATGTCGCCGGAGGTGTGACCCGCGCCGAGTTGCATCAGCCGCACCTCGCGCTTGCCGAGATAGATCGACATCTCGCCTTCGAAGGTCAGCGTCGGCCAGGTCAGGCCAGGAATGCTCTGCGCATCCTGGAACAGGCGCGGGAAGCGGCCGTATTCGGAATCCCAATCCTGCTTGCCGCGCTCTTCGATGAGACGATAGGTCTCCTGCGAGGCGACGATGCCCTGCGCCTTGTAGGCGGAGGCGCCCAGCACGCGCACGGCGTGATAATGCGACAGCACGACATATTTGATCGGCTTGTCGGTGACAGCCTTGACGCGCTCGATCACCTTGTTCGCCATCGCCGGTGTCGCCTGCGCGTCGAACACGAGGCAGCCGTCGTCGCCGACGATCACCGCCGTGTTCGGATCGCCCTCGGCGGTGAAGGCATAGAGATCGGTGCCGATCTCGGAGAAGGTGATCTTCTTCTCGGAGAGATCGCCGGTGGACGCGAAGTTCTTCGCCATCAATTCATCCTTACGAGTTCACTGTTGTTGCTGTTGTTGCTGCTGGCCGTCGATCATGCGGCGCTTCGCGAGCCCGATCGCCTCGCGCAGCACGTCGATGTCGCCGATATGGTTGGCGAGGATCAGCACCAGCGCCGCATCGAAATCGGCACTCTGCTCCTCGGTGAGACCACGATGCGCCTCGACGATGGCGCGGAAGGCATCATCGGGACGCGCGAAGTTGGAGCTGGTGGAAAGCGCCATTGCCAAACCTCAATTCAGGCCTGCGGCCCGCGACAGGGCCGAGGCGATCGCCTCGCGCGTCGGATGACGGAAGCGCGCCGCGACATAGCCGTCGGGCCTGAGCAAATAGGCTGCACCCGGCTCCGCGTCGTAGCGCTTTGCGACAAGGCCGGAGGGATCGGCGAGCCCGCCCTCGCCGCCGATGCGGATATCCCTGACGCCGTCGGGCGCCTCAAAGACCGCGCCATTGCTGAACGACAGCAAGGTGAAATCCGTTCCACCCTGCCGGAAGGCATCGGTCAGATAGCCCCGCCCGGCGACGGGCGCGTCGAGCATGGAACATCCGGGCGACGGCCCACCGCGCCAGGCGTCCGCGTCGCGTGACGACAGCGGCGTATCGTAGCTGCACGGCACCGAGAGCCTACCGCCATTGACCATGCGCTTGCCGAATTCGGTTTCCTTCGCCAGCGACAGCACCGCCTTGCGCAGCCGCGCTTCCTGGTGCGAGTTCGGCGCCATGAAATCGGTCGAGCGGGTGGATTCGCGGATGTTCTCGTCCGCCGCCATGCTGCGCTCGACATGGTAGCTTTCGAGCAGGCTCGCGGGCGAGGTGCCGCGCAGCACGCGATCGAGTTTCCAGGACAGGTTCTCGGCGTCCTCGAGTCCGGAGTTGGCGCCGCGCGCGCCGAACGGCGAGACCTGATGCGCGGAATCGCCGGCAAAGATCACGCGGCCGTGGATGAAGCGGTCCATGCGCCGGCACTGGAATTTGTAGAGCGAGATCCACTCGAACTCGAACTTGTCGTGGCCGAGCATGCGCGCGATACGCGGCCGCACGTTCTCCGGCTTCTTCTCGACGACGGGATCGGCATAGCGGTTGAGCTGGAGGTCGATGCGCCAGACGTCGTCGGGCTGCCGGTGCAGCAGCGCCGAGCGTCCGGCATGGAACGGCGGATCGAACCAGAACCAGCGCTCGGTCGGGAATTCCGCGGTCATCTTGACGTCGGCGATCAGGAACTGGTCCTCGAACACCTGTCCCGCGAACTCGGCGCCGACCATCTGCCGCAGCGAGGAGCGCGCACCGTCGCAGGCGACGACATATTGCGCCTGCAGGCGATAGGCGCCCTCCGGCGTCTCGATCGTCAGCACGGCGGAATCGTTGCGCTGCTCGAGCGCCGTCACCTTGTTGCGCCAGCGCAGGTCGATCCCGGGAAGATCGCCGATGCGATCGACCAGATATGCCTCGGCGTAATATTGCTGGAGGTTGATGAAGGCCGGCCGCTTGTGCCCGTCTTCCGGCAACAGGTTGAACTGGTAGAGCTGCTGTTCGCCGTGAAAGATCCGGCCGACGCTCCACACCACGCCCTTATCGACCATGCGGTCGCCGACGCCGAGCCGGTCCCAATATTCCAGCGACCGCTTCGAGAAGCAGATCGCGCGCGAGCCCTCGCCGATGCGGTCGGCGTCGTCCAGGAGGACGACGCGCTGGCCGCGCTGGGCAAGATCGATCGCCAGCGACAGGCCGACCGGGCCGGCGCCGACGATCACGACCGGATGTTCCGCCGGGCTTGGGCCGGGGCGATCCTGATCGGGGTGGCGGCGATAGCCGAACTGGGTTTTGGCCTGATGCGTATTGGCCGGCGCCATACACTAACCTCGGCTCTGGTCAGGAGGGGACTGATCTGCTAGATAGTCTCACGTGCAACTATTTTGGACCGGAGCCGGCCGGCCGTCAACTGGAATTCGGAGCGCTTCCTTGGCAAGGACATCCAGCGACATCGCGCTGAAGACACAGGAGGGCGGCGAGGCGTCGCCGCGGCCAAAGGCACGGCTCGATCTGTTCAAGTTCGTGCCGTTCCGCCTCAACCGGCTGGCAGCGGAGGTCAGCGCCGCGCTGTCGGTCGAATATCAGGAACGCCACGGCCTCGACATTCCGGCCTGGCGCGTGATCGCCACGCTCGGCTTCCGCAACGATGCCTGCAGCGCGCAGTACATCTCCCAATGCACCCGCACGCACAAATCCACCATCAGCCGCGCGGTGACCACGCTGCTGAACGAAGGATTGATCGAGCGGGTCGAGAACGAAGCCGACCGCCGCGAATTCCGCCTGCAACTGACCAGGAAGGGCCGCGCGCTCTATGAAGAGCTGTTCCCGCAATTGCTGCGGCGTGAGGACGAGATCCTCGCCTGCCTCTCCGCGCAGGAGCGCAAGCAGCTCTCGGCCCTCCTCGGCAAGATCGAGGAAAGCCTCGATTTGATCCAGACCAGCGAAGAGGCGGATGCGAAGCAGGCTTACTGACTGGGGCGCCCAGCGCGTATTGCCATCGCCGTCATCCTGAGGTGCGAGGCGTGCGATGCAAAGCATCGCGCGGGGAGCCTCGAAGGATGAACGGCCTCGATGCAGCCGGGCCGTCGCCCTTCGAGGCTCGCCATAGAGGCGAGCACCTCAGGGTGACGGTGATGGAGTCGTGCTCGCTTTCTTGGCGTCACTTCGCAAACGAGCGCGTCGGCGGCAGATGCAGGGCCCACGCATCGACCTTGTCGCTCGCGCGCGGATAGATCTCGGTCACGATCGGATCGTGGCCGGGGATGAATCGATCGGGGTGGCCGGCAAGGCGCTCGATCGTCTCCCAGCCTGCGGCCATGTCGCCGACATTGTAGACGATCGGGAATGGGCTGCGCCGCTGCAGATTGGCGTAGTAATGCGCGGCATCGGAGGCCAGCACCACGGCCCCGCGCGCGGTCTCGACCTTGACCACCTGCAAGCCGTCGGAATGGCCGCCGACACGGTGCACGGTGACGCCGGGCGCGACCTCGCCGTCGCCCGAATAGAACGTGACGCGCTCGCCATAGACATGACGCACCATCTGCGTGACGTGCTCGACCGAGAACGGATGTCGCAGCAGTCCGTTGCACATGCAGCGCCCCGTCGCGTAGGCCATCTCGCGCTCCTGCAGATGGAAGCGCGCGCTCGGGAAGCGGTCGAGATTGCCGGCATGGTCGTAATGCAGATGCGTCACGATGACGTCGCGAATGCTCGAAGCCGCAACGCCAAAGCGCTCCAGCGCATCGACCGGATTGAGCGTCAGCTTGCGCGCCCGCGCGCTCGCCTCCTCGGCATTGAAGCCGGTGTCGACCAGAATCTCGCGGCCACCACCGCGGATCAGCCAAACGAAGTAGTCGAGATCCTGCGCCGCGCTGTCATGCGGATCGGGCGCCAGGAAGTTCATGCTGGGGGTGCGCGGCGACATCGTCGCATAGCGCAAAGCGTAGATTTCGTAGACGTTTCCCAAGACGTTTCCCATGGCTCTTGCTTTTCTACTCTTGCTTTTTTGTAAGGGGAGCTGAACGACCGGACGCAGCAAGCCATCGTCCGTCGCAAAGGTCAAACAGCCGAGGCTGCTGCGACCGCAAGGCTGCAATGTGAGACCAATCACATTTTTGTCGCCATGAATCCCCTAGCATGGCCGCTGCAATGCCCCACCAAGTCGCGTCGAGCTCGATCATGACGGCCGGTTCATCTTCGTCACCAGCCCCGCGCCGGTACGCCGCTCCGTTGCGATCAATCGTCGCGATAATGCCGAATCTCCAAGCGGTTGACGCCCCCCTCCCCCGGTTTGATAATGCACATTGCGTAAGTTAAGGTCGCCGCGGCGCAAGCTGGAACGGCGCCTTTTTGGCTGGACCGCGCTCATTATGAAAATTCGCTTTCTTCTCCTTCTCCCGTTGCTCGTTTCGCTCGTCCCGATGGCCCCATCGCTGGCGGCCGGCGACCGCTACGCGCTGGTCATCGGCAACGCCAAATATCCGGATGCCGATGCCCCGCTGAAGGAACCGATCAACGATGCGCGCGATATCGCCGACGAGCTCAAGCGCGACGGCTTCTCGGTCGAGATCGGCGAGAACCTGACCGGCGACGGCATGCGCCGCGCCTTCGACAAGCTCTATGGCAAGATCAAGCCGGGCTCGGTGGCGCTGGTGTTCTACAGCGGCTTCGGCATCCAGTCGGCGCGCCAGAGCTACATGCTACCGGTCGATGCGCAGATCTGGACCGAATCCGACGTGCGCCGCGACGGTTTCAGCCTCGAGACCGTGCTCGGCGAGCTCAACACCCGCGGCGCCGGCGTCAAGATCGCATTGATCGATGCCTCCCGGCGCAACCCGTTCGAGCGCCGGTTCCGTAGCTTCTCGGCCGGGCTTACGCCCGTCATCGCGCCGAATGGCACGCTGGTGATGTATTCGGCGGCGCTGGCCTCGGTGGTCTCCGACGCCGGCGGCGACCACAGCCTGTTCGTCCAGGAACTGCTCAAGGAAATTCGCGTCCCCGACCTGATGGCCGAGGAGACGTTGAACCGTACCAAGATGGGCGTCACCCGCGCCTCGCGCGGCGAGCAGGTGCCGTGGATCTCCTCGTCGCTCGCCGAGGATTTCTCCTTCATTCCGGGCGCCGCCGGGTCACGTCCGACCGCAACGACGACGACGCCACCACCACCCGCGCCGCCGGTGGTCGCGAACAATCCGCCGCCGGCACCGCCTGCGCCGCCCTCACCGCCTCCGCCGCCGAAGCCGGCCGACACGGCCGCGGCTCCAGCGCCTCCCCCTCCGCCGGCACCAGCCCCGTCGCCGAAGCCGCAGGTCGATGCCGCCTTGCCGCCACCGCCACCGCCGGCGAAACCCGCCGATCCCCCGCCTGCACCGAGCATGGATAGCGGGCCGAGCGCGGCGGCGCTGGCCGAGGACCCCACCATCAAGGGCCTGACGGCCAAGATCGCGGCCAATCCTGATGACGTGAATGCGCTGTACCGGCGCGGCCAGGTCTATGCCAGCAAGGGCGCCTACAGCCTCGCCATCAAGGATTTCGACGACACGCTCCGGATCAATTCGAAGGACGTCGAAGCGCTGAACAACCGCTGCTGGACCCGTACCGTGGTCGGCGATCTCCAGGGCGCGCTGAAGGATTGCAACGAGGCGCTGCGGCTGCGGCCGAACTTCGTCGATGCGCTGGACAGCCGCGGCCTCGTCAATCTGAAGTCCGGAGCGGTCAAGAACGCGATCGCCGATTTCGACGCGGCCCTGCGGATCAACCCGCGCCTGACCTCCTCGCTCTACGGACGGGGCATCGCCAAGCAGCGGAACGGCTCCGCCCAGGAAGGGGCGCTGGATATTGCGAACGCCAAAGCGATGGATCCGAACATCGTTCAGGAATTCGCAAGCTACGGAGTACGCTAGTATTTTTTTGAGCTGAGGCGATCGACGCCTCGAACCCTGGACGGCCCTCGGAAGACTAACCGTCGGATGCCGCAGGCGGCCTTTCCCGGGGGGCCAATGGCAGGAATTTGGAACCACGCGAGCTTCGGCGCGCAGGAGGGACGAGCTATGAAATCGGCTGCAAAGGGACTTACCGCCATCCTCTCGGTCATGGCCATCGGCGCCGCGCTGTCGCTGCAAGCCGCCCCCGCATTCGCCGGCGACGACGGCAACAGCAAGAACGTCACCGAAGACGAGATCGTCCGCGCGCTGGCGCCGCCGGCGAAGAAGCCGCTGACCCGCGGCCTCTCGATCGGCGCTCCGCAGGCCGACCCCGCGCCGAACGCGGCCGAGACCAAGCTGATCCAGTCCGTGCGTGGCCGCTCGACCCGCTCGCTGTCCTCGACCGAGCGCGAGGAGATTGCCTCGGTCGCCAAGGACAAGCCGAATATCGATCTCGAGATCACCTTCGACTACAACTCGGCCAATATCAGCGCCAAGTCGATGGCTTCCGTGCAGGCGCTCGGCCGCGCGCTGACCAGCCCCGACCTGAAAGGCTCGACCTTCGTGGTCGCCGGCCACACCGACGCCGCCGGTGGCGAGTCCTACAACCAGGACCTGTCGGAACGCCGCGCGGATTCGATCAAGCGCTACCTCGTCGAGAAGTACAGCATTTCCGCGACCGATCTCGTCACCGTCGGCTACGGCAAGAGCAAGCTGAAGGACCCGGGCCAGCCCATGGCCGAGGTCAATCGCCGGGTGCAGGTCGTCAACATGGAAAACAAGACCACCGCATCGAAGTAAGCACGACGCAATCCTTTGCAGTGACCCGTCGTGATGTGGTGTAAAGTCTCGCTTGCGAAGCGCGTCCCGCAGCCTTGCGGGACGCCGCTTTATTTCAGGGAAACGCTCTGCATGGGCCTCGTACGGACGGCCGTGAGCCAGGCCAGGATGATCCGGCGATGAACCTTTCCGAATATATCAAGCCGGCCGGAACCGTGGCCTTCGTCGTTGCGCTCGGCGTCGGCTATTATCTGTTCGAGCATCGAAAGCGTCCCGAGGTGAAGGAGACGCCGAGCGAGGCGCTCGTCATCGTGACCAAGTCGACCAATGCCTGCTTCTCCGACCTCGTGCGCGTGACCGGCTTCTTCGTGCCGCGCCGCGAGGCCGTGGTCGTCGCCGACCAGGAAGGCTCGAGGGTCACCGACCTCTTCGTCACCGAAGGCACCATGGTCACCGACAATCAGGAGCTGGCGCGCCTGACCCCGCCGCCGCAGATCCCCGGCCAGCCGCAGCGGCCCGGACCGCAAGGCCCGATCTCGCTGAAGGCGCCCGCGCCGGGTCTCGTCACCGAGGTCCGCACCATCGTCGGCGCGCCCGCGTCGCCGCAGGCCGGCCCGATGTTCCGCATCGCCGTCAACAACGAGATCGAGCTCGACGCCCAGGTTCCGGCGGTGCACATGCCCAAGCTCAGCGCCGGCGCGACCGTGCGCATCAGCCGCGACGACGCGCCCGATCTGATCGGACGCGTGCGGCTGGTCTCGCCCGAGATCGACCGCACCACGCAGCTCGGCCGCGTCCGCATTAGCGTCACCAACAATCCCTCGCTGAAGGTCGGCGTGTTCGCGCGCGCCTCGATCGACGCCAAGCGAAGCTGCGGCGTGGCGGTCCCCAAGACAGCCATCGACCACCTCACCGTGCAGGTCGTCAAAGGCAACATTGTCGAGACGCGCAAGGTGCGGGTCGGACTGTCGTCCGACACCGCGACGGAAATCCTGGAGGGCCTCGACGTCGGCGAAATCGTCGTGGCCGACGCCGGCTCTTCGCTGCATGACGGCGACCAGATCAAGACCATGTTCGCCGATGAACTCGATCGCACGCGGGTACGCTGATGGCTCTCAATATCTCGGCATGGTCTATTCGTCATCCGCTGCCGTCGGTCGTCTTTTCGATCATCCTGCTGGTGCTCGGCTGGACCTCCTTCGTGAAGCTCGCGGTGACGCGGCTGCCTTCGGCGGACATCCCCGTGATCTCGGTCGCGGTGTCGCAGTTTGGAGCTGCGCCCGCCGAGCTCGAATCCCAGGTCACCAAGACCATTGAAGACGCGGTGTCCGGCGTCGAGGGCGTCAGGCACATCACCTCGCAGATCACCGACGGCCTGTCGCTGACCACGATCCAGTTCGCGCTGGAGACCAACACCGACCGCGCGCTCAACGACGTCAAGGACGCGGTGACGCGCGTGCGCTCGAACCTGCCGCAGAACGTCACCGAGCCGCTGATCCAGCGCGTCGACGTGATCGGCCTGCCGATCGTCACCTATGCCGCGATCTCGCCCGGCAAGACACCGGAGCAGCTCTCCTATTTCGTCGACGACGTGGTCAAGCGCGCGCTGCAGGGCGTGCGCGGCGTCGCCCAGGTCGAGCGCATCGGCGGTGTCGAGCGCGAGATTCTGGTGTCCCTCGATCCCGATCGCCTGCAGGCGATGGGGCTCACCGCCGTCAATGTCAGCCAGAGCCTGCGCGGCACCAATGTCGACGTCGCCGGCGGCCGCGCCGAGATCGGCAAGAACGACCAGGCGATCCGCACGCTGGCCGGCGCCAAGACGCTGGGCGATCTCGCCGGCACCATGGTCCCGCTGTTCGGCGGCGGCGAGGTCAGACTCGACGATCTCGGCACCGTCACCGACACCATCGCCGACCGCCGCACCTTCGCCCGCTTCAACGGCGAGCCGGTGGTCGCGCTCGGCATCAAGCGCTCCAAGGGCGCCAGCGACGTGAAGGTCGCCGCCGCCGTGCAGAAGCGCATCGACGCACTCAAGGCCGCCTATCCCGATGTCGACCTCAAGCTGATCGACACCTCGGTCGAATACACCAACGGCAATTACGAAGCGGCGATCTCCACCCTGTTCGAGGGCGCCATCCTCGCCGTCGTCATCGTGCTCTTGTTCCTGCGCGACCTGCGCGCCACCATCATCGCCGCGATCTCGCTGCCGCTGTCGATCTTCCCGGCGTTCTGGGCGATGGACCTGCTCGGCTTCTCGCTGAACCTCGTCAGCTTCCTCGCCATCACGCTGTCGACGGGTATTCTCGTCGACGACGCCATCGTCGAGATCGAGAACATCGTCCGGCACATGAACATGGGCAAATCGCCCTACCGTGCCGCGCTGGAAGCCGCCGACGAGATCGGCCTCGCGGTGATCGCGATCTCGCTCACCATCATCGCGATCTTCGCGCCGGCGAGCTTCATGTCGGGCATCGCCGGACAGTTCTTCAAGCAGTTCGGCATCACCGTCTCGGTGCAGGTGTTCTTCTCGCTGCTCGCCGCGCGCTTCGTGACACCGGTGCTGGCCGCCTACTTCCTCAAGCACGGCCATCACGAAGAGCCGCCGCCCGGCCGCGTCCTGCGGTCCTACCACAGGATCGTGGCCTGGTCGGTGAAGCATTATTTCATCACGGTGCTGATCGGCTTCGGCATCTTCGCCGCATCGATCTGGAGCATCACGCTGCTGCCGCAGGGCTTCCTGCCCGCGCAGGACAGCGCGCGCTCGCTGCTTGCGCTCGAGCTGCCGCCGGGCACCCAGCTCGCCTACACCGAGAAGGTCACCGAGGACATCGTCGCGCGGCTCCGCAAGCGGCCCGAGGTGAAGAGCATCTTCGTCGACGGCGGACGCGTTCCGCCGGGCACCCAGGAAGTCCGCCGCGCCGCCCTGATCATCAACTACAAGCCCAAGGCCGATCGCGACATCACCCAGCGCGAGCTGGAATTCTCGATCAGCCAGGAGCTGGAGAACATTCCGGACATCCGTTTCTGGTTCCTCGACGAGAACGGCCTACGCGCCATCTCGCTGGTGGTGACCGGTGTCGACGCCAACATCGTCAACAACGTCGCCAGCGAGCTCGCGACGCAGATGAAGCGGATACCGACCATCTCCAACGTGATCTCAGAGACCACGCTGGAACGGCCCGAGCTGCGCATCGAGCCGCGCGCCGATCTCGCCGCACGGCTCGGCGTCTCGACCGAGAGCCTGTCACAGACCATTCGCGTCGCCACCATCGGCGACGTCGGGCCCGCGCTCGCCAAATTCGACGTCGGCGACCGCCTGGTGCCGATCCGCGTGCAGCTCGAGGACGCCGCGCGCGGCAATCTGAAGACGCTGGAGCAATTGCGGGTGCCGCTGGGCGAGCGCGGCGAGAAGGGCGGCGTGCCGCTCTCGGTCATCGCCGACGTCAAGCTCGACCAGGGTCCGACCAGCATCAACCGTTACGACCGCGAACGGCAGGCGACCGTCGCGGCCGACCTCGTCGGCTCCGCCGCGCTCGGCGACGCCACCAAGAAGATCTACGACCTGCCCGTGATGAAGACCTTGCCGAAGAGCGTGAAGGTCTCACCCTCGGGCGACGCCGAAAGCCTGAACGAACTGTCCGACGGCTTCGCCACCGCGATCACGGCGGGCCTGATGATGGTCTATGCCGTGCTGGTGCTGCTGTTCGGCACCTTCCTGCAGCCGATCACCATCCTGTTCTCGCTGCCGCTCTCGATCGGCGGCGCGATCGCCGCCCTGCTCATCACCGGCAAGCAGCTCACCACGCCGGTGTGGATCGGCATCCTGATGCTGATGGGCATCGTCACCAAGAACGCGATCATGCTGGTCGAGTTCGCGATCGAAGCGATCCGCGACGGCAAGCCGCGCGAGGATGCCATGATCGACGCCGGCATGAAGCGCGCCCGCCCGATCGTGATGACCACGATCGCGATGGCCGCGGGCATGATGCCGAGCGCGCTCGCGGTCGGCGCCGGCGGCGAGTTCCGCTCGCCGATGGCGCTCGCGGTGATCGGCGGCCTGATCTTCTCGACCATCCTGTCGCTGGTGTTCGTGCCCGCGATGTTCATGGTGATGGACGATCTCGGCGCCCTGATCTGGCGCTTCGGCAAGCGGTTTATCGTGCACAGTGAAGATGCGGAGGCGGACGGTCACCACGGGGCTTCGGATGCGGGCGCTCCGCCCGTATCGAAGAACATGGTGCATCCCGCAGCGGAATAGGATTCGCGCGAAGGGGCGGCCATGAGCCGCCCCTTATCCGTGATCTGAATGACTGACGTTGCATTACATGCAAAGCAGCCTGGACGACCCTACTCGTTCCGCGCGATCGCGGTCAGCTTGGTCATGTTCCGCAGCAGGATCCGGCCGCGCTGCAGATCCAGGATCGCTTCCTTGCGCCAGGCCTGGAGCTGGCGGTTGACGCTCTCGCGGGCGGCGCCGACGAAGACGCCGAGCTGCTCCTGCGAGATGTGCACCTCGGAGCCGAAATCCGCGGCGAGCGCGCAGAGCCGTCGCGCGAGGCGCACCGGCAGCGGCTGCAGCATGGACTCTTCCATGCGTTCGCTCTGCCAGCGGATGCGCTGGCACAGCAGCGCGATGATCTTGATCGCGACCTTCGGCTCGCGCTCGAGGAAGCCGAGGAAGTCCTCGCGCCGCAGCACGAACAGTTCGCTGGCCTCGCCCGCCGTCGCATCCGCGGTGCGGTCCTGGCCGTCCAGCACCGCGACCTCGCCGAACAGGTCGCCCGGCCCCATGAAATTCAGCGTCAGCCGGCTGCCGTCGGAGGCGCCGGTCTCGATACGGACCTGGCCGCGGCGGACGCCAAACAGCGCGTCGCCGGCGTCGCCCTTCTGGAACAGCACCTCGCCGTTCGCCAGATGCTGGGTGTGGCAGAGATTGGACAGCCGCTGGAGCTCGTCCGCGCCGAGATCGGCGAACATCGGGTTCATCTTCAGGATGACCGCAAATTCGGCCTGTTTGCTCATTTCAACGTCCTTGTGAATTCGCTCGTTAATTTCACCGGCAAATCGCTTGGAACCATCAACATCAGGATCGCGTAAAACCGCGCCGGGGAAGTGTGTCATAAGTCACATAACTTTGCAGCACCCCCTGACTATTTTTGACCGCTTGGAGCCGCTTCCCGTCCGGGGATAAACTCACGCGCAAGAGACGGGTGAGCGGCCGGTTTCGGCGCCGTTCGTCCGTCGTTGGAAAGTCGACATGAGAGCTGTGAAATTCGCCGGCGCCGCGGTCGCCGCTGTCATCATCGTGATCGCGATTCTGCTCGTGGTCGGCATCCCCTCGGGCTTCCTGACCTCGACCATTGCCGCGCGGGTCGAGAGCGCCACCGGCTATCGCCTGTCGATCGACGGCACCACGAAGATCAGCCTCTGGCCGACGCTGAACGTCACGCTGAACGACCTCACGCTCCAGGACCCCAAGGACCGCAGCGGCATCACGCGCCTGACCGTCGACAGCGTCCAGGCCGACATGTCGCTGTCCAGCGTGTGGTCGGGCAGCCCTAGGATCAGCGAGCTCATCGTCACCCATCCCGTGCTCTACCAGCCGCTGCTGCGCGAGCGCCTGCCGAACGCCGGCGGCACGTCGAAGCCAGTTACGCTCGACACGGCCGGGGCGACCATCGACCGCGTCAAGGTCATCGACGGCGAGGTCGCATTCGCGCGGCTGCGCGACCGAGTCGAGGGCCGCATCAGCGCCATCAATGCCGATGCCGTCGTTGGCGGCGACCGCAAGGTCAACATCACCGGCACCGCGCGCGTCGGCGATCATCCGACCAAGTTCGACATCAAGGCGACCACGCCGGCACCGCCGGCCGAACGGCCGACCATTCCGGTGGATTTCGCCATCGACATGCCCGATGTGCTGAAGTCCCAGCTCAACGGTCATGCCGAGATGCGGCTGAACGGCGACGTCCTGATGATCAACGGCGTCAGCGGCAGGCTCGGCGACGGCGCCTTCAACGGCTGGGTCTCGGTCGACATCGCCAGCAAGCCCCTGGTCAAGGTCGATCTGGATTTCCAGCGCCTCGCGATCCCGCTGGCGAAGACGCCTGACGGTGCGTCGGGGCAGCCCTGGAGCAATGCGCCGATCGACGTATCCGGGCTCAATTATGTCGATGCGCAGGTGCGGATCTCCGCGAACGAAGCGGTGATCGGCGATGCCCGCCTCGCGCCGCTTGCGCTCGATGCCAAGCTTGCCGGCGGCGTGCTGAAGGCCGGCACCGCCAATCTCGGCGCCTATGGCGGCCAGGTCTCCGGCGAAGTGATCCTGGACGCGACCACCGGCGCGCCGAGCTTTGCCATGCATTCCGACCTCGTCGGCGTGCGCGCGCTGCCGCTGCTGCAGGGTCTTGCCGAATTCGACCGGATCGACGGCAAGCTGCAGGCCAAGCTCGCCTTGCGCAGCGCCGGCACCAGCCAGCGCGCGCTGATGGCGAACATGCAGGGCACGGCCTTCGTCAATTTTCAGGACGGCGCGATCCGCGGCATCAACGTCGCGCAGATGATCCGCTCGCTGACGACCGGCACGCTGTCCGGCTGGCAGGATAGCCAGAACGCCGGCCAGGAGCAGAGCACGGATCTGTCGCAGCTCTCGGCCTCGTTCCGCATCGACAAGGGCCAGGCCGTGACGACCGATCTCAATTTGATCGGACCGCTGGTGCGCGTCACCGGCGCCGGCACCATCGCGCTCGACACCAAGATGATGGGCTTTCGCGTCGAGCCCAAGCTCGTGATGACGACCGAAGGCCAGGGCCGCACGAACGAGCCGGTCGGCTTCGGCATCCCCGTGATGATCCAGGGCAGCTGGTCGCAGCCGAAGATCTATCCCGACATGGCCGGCATGCTGGATAATCCCGATGCCGCCTATGCCAAGCTGCGCGAGATGGGCAAGGGCCTGTTCGGCCCCGACGGCGCCGGGCTCGGCAATATCCTGGGAAGCCTGGGGCTCGGCGGCACGACCGCACCGGGCGCCAACGCGGCCGGCGGCGCCAACGCGCAAGCCCAGCAGCCGGGGCAGAACAATCTGCTCGGCGGCCCGCTCGGCGAGGCGATCGGCAATCTGATCCAGCAGGGGTTGTCCAGCGGCGCCGGAACCGGAGCCGGCACCGCGACGGGCACCGGCCGCAGCCGCAGCCTGCCGGCACCCTCCTCGACCCCGGCGCCGCAGGCTTCGCCGGCGCCCCCCGCCCAGGAGGACTCGCCGGTGGCGCAGCAGGATAGCCAGCCGATGAACGACGTGCTGCGGCAGCTCTTCAATCGATGATGGGCGGACCGGGCTGGATTTCACGCCCACGCCTTACATCGGCTGCCCCGCCCGCCGCTTCCTCCGAACGGATGAGGCTGCGACAATTCACCACCCCGCCGCCTGTCCCGGCGTCCACAACAGGTAACCACACCGGCGGTCCTCGGGTCCGCTGTCCCAAATTGTGATAAAAGGGCGGCCGGGGCCCGTGCGGCCCAAAGCGCCGGCCTTGGTGGCGGCGCGAGAGGATCCGGATGGCAGGGGCGAACGACAAGACACGGTTTCTGCGCGAGGGCCTGTTCGCCAAATATGTCGTCTCCCTCGTCGGCCTCGTCGTGTTCGTGCTTGCCGTCAACGGCGCGATGGAGACCTGGATCTCCTACCGCGCCACCAAGACCCAGCTGACGGACGGGCTGGAGGACAAGGCGCAAGGCGCCGCCCGGCGGATCGAACAGTCGATCTCCGAGCTCGAGCGCCAGATCAGCTGGGTGACGCGGGCGAGCCAGGACACGCTCGAGAAGCGCCGCGCCGACTACGCCTCGCTGCTGCACCAGGTCTCGGTCGTCAACCAGCTGTTCCAGCTCAACGGCGACGGCCGCGAGGTGCTGCGCGTCTCGCGCCAGTCGACCACGACCGGCGGCAATGCCGACCTGTCCCGCGACATGCGCTTCACCGACACGGTCGCGCGCGGCGTCAGCTATGCGCCGGCCTGGTTCTCCGACCGCACGCCGTTGATGTCGATCTCGGTGGCGCATTCCGGTTTCAACGCCGGTGTCACGGTCGCCGAGATCGATCTCGGCTTCCTCTCCGATTTCCTGTCCGACGCGCAAGTCGGCAAGGCGGCGTTCGCCTATGTGGTCGATCCGCGCGGCCGGGTGCTGGCGACGTCGTCGAAGGGGCCTGACGTCGGCAAGGATCTGTCGAAGCTGCCGCAGGTCGCGGCCGCGATCGCGCCGGGACGCGAATCCGAGACGTCCGGCACCGACTTCAACGGCCATGCCGTGATGAGCGCGGCGAGCACCGTGCCCAAGCTCGGCTGGAGCGTGCTGTTCGAGCAGCCGACCACGCAGGCCCTGATGCCGATCCGCGACCAGCTGGTGCGCATCGCGCTCTTGATCGGCATGGGCCTGATGGTCGCGATCCTCGCCGGCACGCTGCTCGCCCGCCGCATGATCATTCCGATCACCGCGCTGCGCGACGGCGCGCACAAGCTCGGTGAGGGCGATTTCAGCCACCGCATCGACGTGCACACCTCCGACGAGCTGGAAGACCTTGCCGGCCAATTCAACCGCATGGCCACGCAACTCCAGGAGACCTATTCCAATCTGGAGACCAAGGTCGAGGAGCGCACCCGCGATCTCGCGCAGTCGAACCACGAGCTCAAGGTGCTGGAAGAGGTCGGCCGCGCGGTCTCCTCCTCGCTCGATCTCAACGCCGTGCTGCCGACCATCGCGGCGCGCGCGATCGAGATCACCCATGCCGATGCCGTGCTGATCTACGGTTATGACGCCGAGACGCGCCGCTTCAACCTCGTGGACTCCAACGGCATCGACGGGTCCGTCGAGGGCGCGCATCTCACCATCGAGGAAGGCGAGAACATCCTGAGCGATGCCGCCAGCAGCGGCGAGCCTATCGCGATCGCCGATCTCGAACATGCACCCGGGCAGCCGCTGCGCGACGCCGCGGTCGAGGCCGGCTTCCATTCGGTGCTGGTGGTGCCGCTGGTGGACCAGCAGGGCACGCTCGGCTCGCTGGTGGTGCTGCGCCGCGCCGATGGCGAGTTCGCCGGCAGCCTGATCGGCCTGATGCGCACCTTCGCCAACCAGGCCGTGCTGGCGATGCGCAATGCGCGGCTGTTCACCGAGGTCGATCACAAGAGCCACGCGCTGGAGACCGCGAACGAGACCGTGCGCGCCCAGGCCGACAAGCTGCGCGTGCAGACCGAGCAGCTCAAGGACTGGAACAAATCGCTGGAGGAGCGTGTCAAGACGCAGCTCGGCGAGATCGAGCGCATCCGCAAGCTCGAGCGTTTCCTGGCGCCGCAGGTGGCGCAGCTGATCGCCTCCTCCGACAGCCCGGAAGGGCTGCTCACCAGCCAGCGCCGCGAGGTCACCGTGGTGTTCTGCGACCTGCGCGGCTTCACCGCATTCACCGAAGCGACCGAGCCGGAAGAGGCGATGAACGTGCTGCGCGAATATCACGCCGCACTCGGCAAGCTGATCTTCAAATACGAAGGCACGCTCGACAAATATGCCGGCGACGGCGTGATGATCCTGTTCAACGCGCCGATCCAGTTCGAGGATCACACCCAGCGCGCCGTGCGGATGGCGGTGGAGATGCGCGACACCATCGGCCCGCTGACCGAGCGCTGGCGCAACCGCGGGCACAGCCTCGGCTTCGGCATCGGCATCGCGGTCGGCTATGCCACGCTCGGCCAGGTCGGCTTCGAGCAGCGGCTGGAATATGCCGCGATCGGCAGCGTCACCAATCTCGCTTCCCGCCTCTGCAGCGAGGCCAAGCCCAACCAGATCGTGGCCAGCCGCCGCGTCTACGGCATCGTCGAGCCCTGGGTCGAAGCCCGCGCCCTCGACGATCTCCAGCTCAAGGGCTTCAATCACCCGGTGCTGGCGATGGAGATCCTGAACTGGCGCGAGGAAGTCGAGAACGTCGTGGATGCTGCCGCTGCGGCACGGCGAAGAGGGTAGCGGCACCTTGTAGCCCGGATGAAGCGCAGCGAAATCCGGGGTCGTGCCACGGGCGACAGCGGTCCCGGATTGCGCTCCGCTCCATCCGGGCTACGGGACCAAACTGTGCGGCCAAGACAAAATTCGAAAACAACCCCATGCACAGTAGACCGGTGCAGCGGAATCAAGGACTTGCGCACGCCTCTCGCGTGCGCCCAACCGGTTTGACGCGTCGGGCAAAACACCGGCGGAGTTGCCCCCTCTCTCAGCCTCCGACGAACCACATCTCTGCTCCCTGCGACTAACCATCGCCTCAACGGCGAGGCGGATTGGTAGGAGACGGACTGTGGCGCTTGCCTTGCCTTCGCGCGCGTATGATCTGCAGATGCTGGACCGCCCCGTTGACCGCGCGCGCGACCAGGGCTGGGTCTACGGGCTGCCGCCGGGCATCAGCAGCGAGCAATGGCCGCTCGATCCCGTCACCGGTTTTCCTCTGATGCACGGCTTCACGCTGCTGCTGCCGGAGGATTATCGCGTGCATGGCGCGGACATCGTCGCGGTGTCGTTCTTCGCCACGGCGCCCGATCACAATGACGGCGGCGCGCCCGACGATCCTGAAATCCGCGAAGCCGTGATGGCGCGGCCATCGCACCCGCGACTGTCGCGCATGAGCGACATTCTCGATTACGAATATGCCGCACTGCTGCTGACCAGAGCCGAATACGAAGGCCCGTTCGCGACGCCGCCGGCACCGCTTGCGCTGGCAACGGCTGAGCGGCCGCGCTGGCTCGACGTCGGCAGCGCCAGCGCCTTCTTTGAGGCCGCCGCGCTTTACGCGAGGAAGATGTTTGCCATCCCGCCGCGCACCGATCTCGGCGAGACCCGCGCGATTGCGATGTCGCCGCGCGCGAGCGATCCCAACGCCGGCAAGGGCCCGCAGGACGAGCACGTCCGCAAGAACCCGCCGACCGGCTACCAGTCCTATTTCTATTTCGTCGGCGGCGTGCCGAGCGCCGACAATTACCGCATGCACGACTGGGCCAAGGACCACGCCCCCAATCATCTCGGCGGCACCATGCGGCCGTCCCAGGCGGAGCCGGAGATGAGCCCGTTCTATGTCGAGTTCGAGGAGTATTTCGGCGGCTACAATTTCGGCGGCGGCAACGCGCAGCTGGACTTCAAGGACATGAAGTTTGACTGGGCCTGCGGGTGATCACGGCGCGCGTGCAACGGCTGCAGACGCTCAACCCATACGCTATAAAAAATCGATTTTCGATTTTCTGTTGACCCCGCGGCGGCGCCTTGCAATCATCGCCGCATGGGTCCGCTTCAGTTCGACATGTCCGGAAACCTATCGGATGGCCCGCGCAGCCTGACATCGGCGCTGCATGAGCGGCTGCGCGCCGACATTCTGGCGACGCGGCTGCTGCCCGGCCAGAAGCTGCATATCGCCGGCCTCGCCAAGCAGTTCTCGGTCAGCCTTGCCGCGGTGCGCGAGGCGCTGTCGCGGCTCGTTGCCGATGGTCTCGTTCAGGCCTCCGACCAGCGCGGCTTCCGCGTCAGCCCGGTGTCGCTCGCCGATCTCGCCGACGTGACCCAGACCCGGATCGACATCGAGGGGCTCGCACTGCGCCGCTCGATCGAGCGGGGCGACGAGTCCTGGCTCGCCTTGGTGAAGTCGGCGTGGGCGGATCTGAAAGCCGTTCCCTATCGCTATCCCGATGATCCCACGGTGCATTACGAGGAATGGGTGATCCGTCACCGCATCTTCCATCGTGCGCTGGTCAATGCCTGCGGTTCGCCATGGCTGCTCGGCTTCCGCGACGTGTTGCACGAGCAAAGCGAGAGATATCGCCGTCTGTCGATCCGCCGCGAGGTCGGCGGCAAGCCGCGCGACGTCGAGGCCGAGCACGAGGCGATCGTCGCGGCCGTGACGAAGCGCGATGCAGACGCGGCGGTTCGCGCATTGTCGCAGCATTTCGGCATCACCAAGGAGTTCGTCGAGCTCGCCGCCTCGCGCATCGCGGAGGTGAGCCGCACGACCTGACGATCCCCAGAAATCGGGCACACAAAAAAACGACCCCGGGAGGAAAATAATGAAGATCAATCGCCGTCACGCGTTGCTATCGCTTGTCGCCGCCGCATTTCTTGCCGGCCCGGCGAGCGCCGCCGAGACCATTCGGGTCGGCCTGCCCACGAAAACCTATTGGCCGACGACGATCGCCGAGACGGCGGTGCGCCAGAAACTGTTCGAGAAGGAAGGCATCCAGGCCGAGCTGACCATCTACCGCAGCGGCGCCGAAACCTTCGAGGGCATGGCTGCAGGCGCGGCCGACATCATCCTCGATCCGCCGTCGCTGGTCTCCGCCGGGCGCAAGAAGGGCGTCATGTCGCGCATCGTCGCCAACGCCGCGATGGGCAATTTCGGCTGGCAGTTGATGGTGCCGGCCAAATCGACGCTCGACGTCAAGGACCTCAACGGCAAGAAGGTGGCGATCACCGCGGCCGGCTCCGGTTCGGACCTGCTTGCGCTGTGGACCATCCAGGACAAGAAGATCGACTTCACGCGCGTCCCGGTCGGCGGCGGCGGCCTGGTGCCGAACCTGCTCGCCGGCAATGTCGAGGCCGCCGTCGTCTATTCGCCGCTGAGCTTCCAGATCTCGAAATCCGGCGAGGCCAAGACCATCCTCGACTATTCGACCGCGGTGCCGCCGAACCTCACCGCTGGGTGGATCGTGCTCGACAAGCTTGCCGAGGCGAAGCCTCAGCTGGTGCAGAAGGCGGTGAACGCTCTCTATGGCGCCGTCGCATTCATGCGCGCCAACCGCGACGTCACCGTCAAGCTGATCGCCGAGCTCTACGAGATGCCGCCGGAAATCGCCGGCCTCGAATACGACAACACGATCATGAAGCTCGAGACCAGCGGCGACATGGGCGCGGCGAATGTGAATGCAGCCGTGCAGCTCTCGCTCGATCTCGCCAAGCTTGGCGGACTCAAGGACATCGTACCGTCCGAGGACGTGATCTCGACCAAGTTCAAGCCGGTCCCGACCAAGTAACGGCGATGCAGGGCACGCTTGCCATCAACCTCGCGCGGATCGCGATCATCGTCGCGATCCTGGCGCTGTGGGAGCTGCTGTCGCGCACCGGCATCGTCAATCCGCGCCTGCTGCCGGCCGCGTCCGACACGTTTGTGACGCTCGGCGATCTTCTGCAGCGCGCCGCGGTGCAGAAGGACCTGATGGTGACCGCGACCGAGGTGCTGGCGGCGTTCGCGCTGGCCGTGCCCGTCGGCGCGCTGATCGGTTTCCTGGTCGCGGAGAACCGCTACTTCGCCGACGTCGCCAAGCCGCTGCTGTTCTTCGCTTTCAGCATCCCGAAGTCGATCTTCCTGCCGATGTTCATCCTGGTGTTCGGCGTCGGCTTTGCCCAGAAGGTCGGCTTCGGCTTCTTCTCGACCATCTTCATCGTGATCATGTCGACCACGACGGCGGTGGACTCGGTCAAGGTCGAGCATCTCACTGTGGCGCGCTCCTATGGTGCCACGCCGTGGCAGACCGCGTTCCGGGTTTACTTGCCGAGCATGCTGCCGGTGCTGCTGGAGGCCTTGCGGATCTCCATGATCTTCAACCTCACCGGCGTGATCCTCGCCGAGATGTACGCCTCGCGCGACGGCATCGGCCACCAGATCGCGACCTGGGGCGAGAATTTCCAGATGAAGCAGCTCCTCGCCGGCGTCGTGATGGTCGCCGCGATCGCCATGACCTTCAACGAACTTGTCAGATGGGTGGAAACGCGATGCAGCCATTGGCGAACGTGACCCCGCTCAAGCCCGCGGCGCGTGCCGGCGCGATCGAGGTGAGAAATGTCGGCCAGGTGTTCAAGACCCGGTCGCAGGACGTCGTCGCGCTGGAGGACGTCTCGCTCGAGATCAAGCCCGGCCGTTTCGTGGTGCTGGTCGGTCCCAGCGGCTGCGGCAAGTCCACGCTTCTGATGATGATGGCGGGCCTCCGCCAGCAGACCGCGGGCACCATCACCATCAACGGTGCGCCGATCCCGCAACCCGATCCTGACAGGGTCGGGGTGGTGTTTCAGGAGGCGAGCCTGTTTCCATGGCTGACGGCCGAGGACAATGTCGAGTTTCCGCTGGCGCTGCGCGGCGTGCCCAAAGCCGAGCGCCGCTCCAAGGCGCAGGATGCGCTCAAGCTGGTCGGGCTCGAAGGCTTCGGCAAGCGCCATCCGCACGAGCTTTCGGGCGGCATGAAGCAGCGGGTCTCGATCGCACGCGGGCTGGTGCAGGATCCGCCGGTGCTGCTCATGGACGAGCCGTTCGCAGCGCTCGACGAGCAGACGCGCATGACCATGGGCGACGAGCTGTTGCGTATCTGGGCGGCGACCGGCAAGACGGTCGTCTTCGTCACGCACAGCCTCACCGAAGCCGTCTATCTCGCCGACGAGGTGATCGTGATGTCGGCGCGGCCCGGCCGCATCGTGGACCATCTTCAGGTCCAGCTGCCACGGCCCCGGACCTACGAGATGCTCAGCGGCGATGCATTCGGAAGCCTGCGCGACCGCATCTGGCGGCACATCCGCAAATCGGCGTGAGACGACGATGAGTGCCAGAATAAGTGCCAGGACGTTGCGATATCTGATCGTGGTCGGCCTGATCGCGTTGTGGGAGCTGCTGCCGCGTGCCGGACTCATTCCCGAGCTGTTCCTGCCCTCGCTCTCGTCCACGCTGATTGCCGGATGGACCGACGCCGGCGAATATGGTCACGCGCTCGCGGTCACGCTCTACGAGGTCGTAGTCTCGATGGCGTTCGCCTGCGGCGGCGGCATCCTGCTTGGCGCCGTGGTCGGCAGCCTGCCGCGCCCGCGCGTCCTGATCATGCCTATGGTATCGAGCCTCTATGCGGTGCCGCTGGTGATCCTCTATCCCGTTTTTACCGTATGGCTCGGCATCGGCTCGGAGTCCAAGATCGCGTTTGCCTCGATCTACGGCTTCCTGCCGACGATGCTGGCGACCGCCGCCGGCATCCAGACCATCGATCCGCAGCTTCTGCTGGCCGCTCGCAGCATGGGCGCGACGCTGAGCCAGCGGCTGGTCCGCGTCATCATCCCCGCGGCAATTCCCACGGTGCTGTCAGGCCTGCGTGTCGGCGGCGCGCTGGTGATCGTCGGTGTGGTCGTCTCGGAGATGCTGATCTCCTCGGCCGGCATCGGCTATCTGATCTCGCGCTACCGCACGATCCTCGACAGCGCGCACGTGTTTGCGGGCGTGCTGCTCGTGCTGTTCCTCGCCATCGGCTTCAACGCCGTGATCCGCTGGATCGAGGGCAAGGCGGCGATCTGGCAGACCGGCACCCGCGCCGGCCAGGCCAACGACGACGTCGCATCCGGCGCGATGCAGCCGGCGACCTGAGGTTAGGCGCGTGTACGATCTGACGCTGACATTCGACAACGGCCCCGACCCCGACGTGACGCCGCGCGTGCTCGACATCCTGGCCGCACGCGGGATCAAGACCACCTTCTTCGTCATCGGCGAGAAGCTTGCCGATCCCGAGCGGCGCCGACTTGCGGCGCGTGCCCATGGCGAGGGGCACTGGATCGGCAATCACACCTTTACGCACAGCATTCCGCTTGGCGCGCAGTCCGGGCGCGACACCGCCGAGAGCGAGATCGGCCGCACACAGGACGCGATCGGCGATCTCGCGCATCCCCAGCGCTGGTTCCGGCCGTTCGGCGGCGGCGGCAATCTGGACCAGCGGCTGCTCAAGCCGTCCGTCGTCGACTATCTCACCCGCGAGAAGCACAGCTGCGTGCTGTGGAATTCGATTCCGCGCGACTGGGACGACCCGGATGGCTGGACGAAGCGCGCGCTCGATCAGTGCGGCCGGCAGCCCTGGACGCTGATGGTGCTGCACGATTTACCGACCGGCGCGATGGCTCATCTCGAACGCTTTCTCGACAGTGCGGACGCGGCCGGCGCCCGCTTCCGCCAGGACTTCCCGCCGGCCTGCGTTCCGATCCGCAACGGCGAGATCGCGCTTCCGATCGACGACTATGTTTCCTCCATCGAAGAGAGTGTTTGACCCATGAAAGTCGCAAGCTTCACCATCGCAGGCACGGCGAGCTACGGCATCGTCACCGACCAGGGTGTCATCGATGCCGGCAGGCGCCTGAAAGCCTATCCGACGCTGAAGGCGCTGCTGGCGAAGGGCTCGCTGGACGAGCTGAAGAAACTTGCAGGCGAGACGCCCGACCATGCGCTTGCAGACGTCGCGCTGCTGCCCACCGTGCCCGATCCCGACAAGATCTTCTGCATCGGCGTCAACTACGCCACGCATCTGGCCGAAAGCGGTCATCCGACGCCGGCGCATCCGATGATCTTCACCCGCTTCGCCAACAGCCAGGTCGGCCATGGCCAGCCGATGATCCGCCCGCTGGAATCGGAGCGCTTCGATTTCGAAGGCGAGATGGCCGTCATCATCGGCAAGGCCGGCCGCCGCATCTCGCGCGAGGCGGCGCTCGGCCATGTCGCCGGCTACGCCTGCTACAATGACGGCAGCATCCGCGACTGGCAGCGGCACACCTCGCAATTCGCGCCGGGCAAGAATTTTGCCGGCACCGGCGGCTTCGGACCTTGGATGGTCACCACCGACGAGCTGACCGACGTCACCAAGCAGTCGCTGATCACCCGGCTCAACGGCGTCGAGGTGCAGAAGGCGCCGATCTCCGACCTCGTCTTCGACGTCCAGGCCCTGATCGCCTATTGCTCGACCTTCACCGAGCTCGTGCCCGGCGACGTGATCGTCACCGGCACCACCGGCGGCGTCGGCGCCTATCGCACCCCGCCGCTGTGGATGAAGGGCGGCGACATCGTCGAAGTCGAGATCTCCGGCATCGGCATCCTGCGCAATCCCGTCAAGGACGAGGCATCTGCCGCGGCAACGCGCGCGGCCTGAACAAGTCCGCTCGACAAGAACAAGAAGGAGAACCCCATGCCCATGCCGACCCACATCCTGCCGACCACCGTGGTCGGCAGCTATCCGCAGCCGGAATGGCTGGTGAACCGCGCCATGCTGTCGAAAGTGGTGCCGCGCACCCGCCTGCACGACATGTGGCGGCTGCCGGCGGAGCATCTGGAAGAAGCCCAGGACGATGCCACCATCGTCGCGATCCGCGACATGGAGCGCGCCGGCATCGACATCGTGACCGACGGCGAGATCCGCCGTGAGAGCTATTCCAATCGCTTCGCCACCGCGCTCGACGGCATCGACGGCGACAATCCCGCGATGATCGTGGCGCGCACCGGCAACACGCAGACGCCGGTGCCACGCGTCGTCGGGCCCGTGCGGCGCAAAGGCCCGGTCGAGCTGCACGACATGCAGTTCCTGCGCGCGAATACGGAGCGTGCGGCGAAGATCACCCTTCCCGGCCCGTTCACCATGAGCCAGCAGGCCAAGAGCGAGTTCTACAAGGGCGAGGAAGAGCTCGCGATGGCGCTCGCCGAGGCCGTCAATGCCGAGGCACTCGACCTGCAAAAGGCCGGCGCCGACGTGATCCAGCTCGACGAGCCCTGGGTGCGCAACAATCCGGAGCTCGCCAAGCGCTATGCCGTCAAGGCGATCAACCGCGCGCTGCAGGGCATCACGGTGCCGACTGTCGTGCATCTCTGCTTCGGCTATGCGGCCGTCGTGCCGGGCTCGAACAAGCCGGCCGGCTATTCCTTTCTCGCCGAGCTCGACGACACCATCGCCGACCAGATCTCGATCGAGGCGGCGCAGCCGAAGCTCGACCTCGGCGTGCTCAGGGATCTGTCGTCCAAGAAGATCATGCTCGGCGTGCTCGATCTTGCGGATCCCGCGATCGAGAGCGTCGATACCGTCGCCGACCGCATTCGCAACGGCCTGAAATATGTCTCGCCGGATCGTCTGGTCCCCGCACCGGATTGCGGCATGAAATACATGCCCCGCGCCACCGCATTCGGAAAGCTGAAGGCGATGTGCGACGCCGCGGCGAAGGTCAGACGGGAGATCGGTTGACGACGTCCAGGGAAGGCGGCTCGGCCGGCGGCGTCAAGCGCCGCGCTTCGGCCCGATCGCCTCGAAGCCGGCCTTCTGCTCGTCGCTCAAATCCGCCTCGAAATCGTCGAGTGCATCGGCGACGCCGTTCACCTCCTGCAGCATCGTCTGCAACCGCGCCTTCACGTCGGTGAGGCGGGCCTGCGGCGTCTCGGCGGGCTTGGCCGGGCAGGCGCTCAGCGTCTGCATGGTGCGGAGCGTGGTGTCCTGGAGCACGTCGAGGCGGGCGCGCGCGGTCTCATCGAGGCGGAGCGTCGTGGCCATGTCGGCAACGGGCCATTGCTGCTGCACGAGCTGCTCGTACTGACGCTGCAGCTTCTCGTCATAGCGGGGATCGCTGTCGGCATTGCAGGCCGATGCTGCCTGCGCATCCTTCTTCTGGCCCGCTGCCAGCGCGGCGCGGCGATCTTTGGCCAGCCCGTCGAGCTTTGCCTTCTGGCGGTCGTCGAGGAGACCCTCGAATTTCGCGAGCGGCGGCGCGAATGTATCCATCGCCCTGATCATCACCGCGAGACGCTCGCGCATCAGGCCGAGGCGTTCCGCTGCGGTCGCGGGCACCTCTGACGGGCAGGTCGCGCGGATGCTGTCGCGGGCCGACTGCCAGGCGCTCACGACCTCGTCGAGCGCGGCGCGCTGCAATTCGTTGGGCTGCACGGTGGCGGCAATGAGATCCGCAGGGAAACCGGCGGGATCGCTGACATCGCAGATGTTCTGCGCCGACGGGATCTTGCGCGCGCGCCTGCCTTGCGGCGCGGTGTAGGCGGCGAGCTCGGTCGCCGCATAGGGCGAGAACAGCGCGGCATAGATGTCGCCATAGCCGTAAAGCGAAATGCCGGTGGTGTCGGCGAAGATGATTGCATTGGCGAGGTCGTCATGCGCGAACGGCCAGAACACCGGGCCCGCCCAGCCATAGCTGCCGTCGGGGTGACGCCACCAGCCCTGCGGCGCGCGGCCGCCGCGCCAGCCCGCGAGCGCAGCCTGCGCCGAGAGAGCCGCACGGATGACGTAGGGGTTGTAGGCCTGCCCACGCTCGGCACCGCGCGGATCCTGCGATCGCAAGGCGGCGGAGCGGTAGCGGCCGCCGCGCACCGCCATGCGGGAATGGCGCAAGCGCGACATGCCGATCACGTGGCCGACGGCGAAACGGGCAACGCCGAGCGGACCGCCGCGCAGTCCGAACTGCGCCTCGGCCCTGCCGGGCAGCAGCACTGTCGCAATCAGGAGAGTTGCGCCGGCGAGCGCCAGTCCCATGCGTCCCGACATGATCGCCGATCTGGCCACTTGCTGGCCCTCCTCCCGCACGAAGCGCGCAATGCGTCGCACCCACGATGACGCGCAGAGGAACCAAAAGTTCCGGAATCGGACAGGTCAAAGCGTCGCGGACGTAAACCGGCGACGCCGAAGCGGTGTCATTGCGCCTTTTGCGGCAACACGAATGTCTGGCCGGGATAGATCAGGTTCGGATTGTGGATCTTGCCGCGGTTCGCGTTGAAGATCACCGCGTAGCGGGCACCGTCGCCATAAGCGAGCCGGCTGAGCGCCCACAGGCTGTCGCCCCGGGAGATCACGCGGCTGTTGCCCGCTTCGGCCGGCGCCGTGCTGAGCGCGTCGGCCGGCGAGGCCGATGCGACGGTCGTCGACGCAGGCACCCGCGCCATTGCTCTTGGCTTCGACCGGGCCGCGGGCCTGTCGGCCGCCGAAGCCAGCCGCGGCGCAGGCAGGGACGCCACGACATCCGATTTGTCGTTCTCGGCGGGTTTCGCCTCCTGCCTCGCGACCGGCGCGGGGCGCGGGGGCGGCGGCGCCGCAGCGGCGATGGTCACCGGCATGGTGCGGCTGGACTGCAGCACGGTGCCGTCAGGCGCCTTGGCGCGCAGCGTCAGCTCGTAGCTGCCGGCGGGAAGCTGCGGCGGCGTCATGACGAACTGGCCCGAGGCGTCGGCCACGACCGTGTCGAGCGGCTGACCGTCGCGCAGCAGCTCGACCTTTGCCCCCGGCACGGCGCGGCCTGCGATCACGGCCGCCTCGCCGTGATCGTCGATGCGGGCGACGTCAAACTTGGGACCGGCATCCGCAACCGCCGGCGCCGGCTTGACCGGCGCCAGATCGGCGAGCGCGGCCGTGACCTGCTTCTGGGTCTCGGCCAGCGGCTCCGCCGGTTTCGGCGCGGCGGGCTCGGGCTGGGCCGTGGCGAGCTTCGGCTCCGCAGGCTTCGGCTCCGGCTTCGTTTCGGCCTTGGTCTCAGGCTTCACCTCAGGCTTCGCGGCCGCCACGGCCGCGGCCTTGGCGTCGGGTTTAGCTTCAGGCTTGGCGGCGACGGCGATCTCGGTGCCCGCTCCGCCCGGCAACAGGCGGCGCAGCTCGGTGGGACCGATCACAAGGACGGTGCCGACCACCGCGAGCAGGCAGAACGCAATGAGGGCCTTGGTTGCGGTCATCATCTCTGGTCGAACCCTTGCTGGCAAATCAGCCGATGGCGGCAAAGTGCGCCGATTTGGTTACGACAGCAAGTCGGCCGAAGGGATGATCGCCCATCGTTGCCATGCGTGCCGGATGAACCCGCGCAGCCCCCTCGGCGTCCAATGAGCGAGGCCGCCGCGCGGCTATATTTTAGGGATTTTTACATGACCGCATCTTTTCGCACCGCGCCATGGCTGGCGCTCGCCCTGACACTCCTCGCCGCGCCCGCGCTTGCGGCCTCCGGCCCGCCGCCGGGCTTCGTCCTCACCGACGATGCCGACTTCGCCTTCACCTCGCCCGACGGTGCCACCAAGCTCGAGCAGTACATGAAGGACGGCGGCGACTGGGACGTCAAATGGCAGGTCTGGGCGCGCCGCGGCGACCAGATGACGGAGCTGAAGCCCGAGCAGGGCTACGGCGCCGGCTTCCGCTTCACCAGCGACTCGCAATGGCTGGTGCGCATGCAGAAGACCGGCTCGGGCGAGCAGGATCTATTTCTCTATCATGTCGAGAACGGCGCCTTCGTGAACGCGACGAAGAAGTCGCTCAGCGATCTCGCCTGGGACTACTTCCACAGCCGGCCCGACACCAGAAACATGAAGCTCGACTATCACATCTCGGCCAACCTGATGAAGGGCACCGAGGACGGCTATCGCTGGCTCGGCGTCGACTGGCCCAACAACCGTTATCTGCTGATCTCGCTCTCGGGCGAGATGGACAAGCATCCGAAGAACGTCGCGGTGAAGGGATTGGCGGATTGGAAATGCCGCTACGACCTCCAGACCGGCAAGTTTGACGTGCCCAAGATGTTCGCCAAGGGCAACGCGCAGGCGTTGAACTGGGAGATCAGGCGATGAGTGCCACCTCGTAACACCGGCCTACGGGACTGGCGCTACCCACCATTTCTGTCGCCGCGGAGATTGAAGAGGTGGGTTACGCCAAGGGACTGCGCTTCGCGCAGCCCGGGGCTAACCCATCCTACGGTCTCAGCGCGTTCCGCTTGTTGGAACCAACCCACTGATTCCGCACCGATTCATATTTTCCTAACCCTTCGTGGTAACGGGGTCTTGTCGGTTTTGCTGCATCTTGCATCCCACGGGAGGGCTGGATGGGCACATCGATCCGATGGACCGCGCGGATGCGCGCGCTGCTGCGCCGTTGGCGCGGCGCGCCGCTGACATGGCTAATCGTGGGCGGCTTCGTGCTGATGGCCGCGACCGCCATCGGCACCGGCCTCACCGTCGACCGCTTCCGCCAGAACGCGATCGAGAGCGGCCGCGACAGCCTGGAAAATTCGGTGCGGCTGCTCGCCCGCCATTTCGACCGCGAGTTCGAGGATTTCGCGGTGCTGCAGAAGAGCATCATCGCGGAACTCGAAGGCCACGGCATCGCCTCCGCGGACGTGTTCCGCAGCGAGATGGGCACGCTCGCCATGCACGAGGTGCTGCGCAACAAGGCCAGCGGCTGGTCCGATGTCGCCGGCGCCAACGTGTTCGATGCCAACGGCACCTTGATCAATTCGTCGCGGCGCTGGCCGGTCGCCGACATCTCGGTCGCCGACCGCGGCTATTTCAACCGCCTCAAGAACGATCCGGCTTCACAGGAAGAAGTCGAGGTCGTGCCCGGCCGGTTCGGCGACGGCTTTGCCATCGTGTTCGCGCGGCGCGTCTCCGGCCCGCGCGGCGAATTCCTCGGCATCGTCTCGCGCGCGATCGCCCCGGCCCAACTCGAATCCTTCTTCGCCTCGAGCGGGCTCGGCGAGGAATCCTCGATCGCGATGCATCACCAGAACGGCCAGCTCCTGGCGCGCTTTCCGCATGTCGCGGCGATGATCGGGCAGAATTTCCGGACCGGCTCGCCCGAGCAGATGGCCGTGTTCCAGCGCACCTTCGTCACGACGCAGATCGCAAGCCCGATCGACGGCAAGGACCGCATCATCGCCTCGCGCATGCTGACCGGCGAGCCGCTGGTCGTGGTCGCGACCAAATCGCTGGACGCCACGCTCGCGACCTGGCGCACGCAAACGAAATTCTTCGTCACCGTCGCCGTGACGTCGATCGGCCTCCTGGTGCTGACGCTGTTCCTGATCTTCCGCCAGATGACGCACCGCCTCTCGGTCGAGAAGCAGCGGCTCGACACCGCGATGAACACCATGACGCAGGGCCTCCTGATGTTCGATCAGGACGAGCGGCTGATCGTCTGCAACCGCCGCTACATCGAGATGTATGGCCTCTCCGCGGGCGTCGTGAAGCCCGGGGCCTTTTTCCGGGACGTGATCCAGCACCGCCACGACGCCGGCTCGTTCGAGGGCGACGTCGATTCCTATTGCGACGGCATCTTGAGCAATGTCGGCCGTACCCAGAGCGCGATCGTCGAAACCGCCGACGGCCGCCTGATCGAGATCAAGAACCAGCCCGGCGCCGCCGGCGGCTGGCTCGCCACCCATGACGACGTCACCGAGCGCATCCGCGCCGACGAACGCATCGCGCACATGGCGCATTACGACGCGCTGACCGATTTGCCCAACCGCGTGCTGATGCGCGGCCATCTGGAGCGCCGGGTCGCCGAGCTCGCGCAGGGCAAGCCGTTCGCGATCCTCTATATCGACGTCGACGAGTTCAAGGGCGTGAACGACTCACTCGGACACGAGGTCGGCGACGAGCTGCTGCGCCAGGTCGCCAACCGCCTGCGCGCCTGCGTCAGCGGCAACGACCTCGTCGCGCGGCTCGGCGGCGACGAATTCGCCATCGTAAAAGCCGGCACGAGCGACCAGACCGCATTGACGGCGCTGGCGGACACGATCCTTGGCGCGTTGCGTGCGCCCGTGAACTGCATGGGCCAGGAGGTCCTGACCGACGCCAGCGTCGGCATCGCGATCGCGCCGGACCATGGCGACAATCTCGACGACCTGCTCAAGCGCGCCGATCTCGCGATGTATGCCGCGAAGTCCGAGGGCCGCGGCACCTTCCGCATCTTCGTGCCCGAATACGACGCCAAGGCGCGGCAGCGCCGCCAGCTCGAGCTCGACCTGCGGCAGGCGCTCGCCCGCGGCGAATTTGAGGTGCACTACCAGCCGCTGGTCGATCTCGCCGCCGACGTCGTCACCGGCTGCGAGGCGCTGCTGCGCTGGCGCCATCCCGAGCGCGGCATGGTCTCGCCGGCGGATTTCATCCCGGTCGCGGAAGACACCGGCCTGATCGGCGAGATCGGGGAATGGGTGCTGAAGCAGGCCTGCCACGAGGCCGCGAGCTGGCCCGGCAACATCCACGTCGCCGTCAACGTCTCGCCGGTCCAGTTCCGGTCGCGGTCGCTGGCGCTGAAGGTCGCCGCCGCGCTTGCGGAATCGGGCCTCGTTCCCGGCCGGCTCGAACTGGAGGTCACCGAGACCGTCCTGATCCGCGACGACGAGGAAGCGCTGACGATCCTGCAGCAGTTGCGCGAGCTCGGCGTGCGCATCGCGCTCGACGATTTCGGCACCGGCTATTCCTCGCTGAGCTATCTGCACCGCTTCCCGTTCGACAAGATCAAGATCGACCGCAGCTTCATCAGCGACATCGGCCAGTCCGAGGATTCCTCGCCGATCGTGCAGGCCGTGGTCCACATGGCCGCCGCCCGCCACATGGCGACGACGGCGGAAGGCGTCGAGACCGAGGCCCAGCGCGAGGTGCTGCGCCAGCTCGGATGCAGCCAGATGCAGGGCTGGCTGTTCAGCCCGGCCGTGCCGGCGGCGAAGCTGAAGCAGCTGCTGTCGAAGCAGGCGGAAGCGGCCTAGCGGCGCAAGCTAGCCGCCGAGCGCCAATGCCAGATGAACAGTCTGGGGATCCTGGCCTTTCACACGACGAAAGCCGAGCCGATCGAACACGCGGCGCATCGCGGCGTTCTCCGGCAATACTTCCGCGGTCAGCTCCCTGAGACCGGCCTCCCGCGCCAGCACGATGAGGTGCTTCGCAAGCAGCGAACCGATGCCACGCCCCTGCCATGCATCGATGACGACGAAGGCCATTTCTGCGGACATGGACTCGGACATGATGTAGCGGCCGCCGCCAATGATGGCGGTCCGGCCCTCATGCACCCCGCAGGCAACCAGCGCCACGTGGCTTTTGAAATCGACCTGCATGAAGAAGGCGCGCTCCTTGTCGGAGATGTGGCGCTTCGGCGCGAAGAAGCGTGTCTGGAGCGTTCGCGCGCTCACCTGATCCAGCGCGGCCAGCATGCCGGTCTCGTCATCCGGCCGAAGCGAGCGAATCTCGACGGGCGTACCGTCACGCAGTTCCTCGCGGCAAATGTAGTTTGCAGCATCCATGAGAGCCGATCCGTTTCGGTGGATCAGGCCCATCTGCCGCCGCACGCCCTTGATTTGAATCAAGCCGATTGCGGGTGGACTTCACGGCGGCGAGGAACGATTGCCGATTTGTCCCGTTGAGGCCCCGCTCGGCAATCGGGCGCGATCGTGGGGATGCATGCCTGTCGTCAGATATTTTTTCTTCGCCGGTGGTGTTCTGCTGTTGTTGCTCTTCGCGGCCGACCATTATTTCCCGCCGATCAGCGAGGCTTCCTCTGTCGCCGAGGTCGACAGGAGCGTCATTCGGATCGCCTCGAGCCGCGCTCTCCCGGAGAAGATCGTTTTCGACGTCTCGCGTGTCCCCGCACCTCCGGTCATCGTCGCAGCCGTACATGACGAACAATCTCCGGGTGAAGCCTCTTCACAGGACGCTCTGGCGATGATGCCCCCGGCCCGCCCCGCCCTAACGCGGCCGGTATCCCCCGGCGCCGAACGCACCGGGGCCGAACGTCCCGCCAGGCACCAACATGCGCATTCCGTCCGCTCCCGGGCGCACAGAACGGTCGAGCGACGCATGGCTTTCGATCACCGCGAATTCTTTGGAGGCTGGTGAGCGAGAATTCGGACTCGCGGGCGAGTCGAAGCCGGACCAGCAACGATGGCGAACGATGATGCCGCGCGCATCTTGCAATCGCGCGGAGGTCCCATATCTCATCGGCATGATGAAGCTCACACGCATCCAGGACCACGCCATACACGCGCTGACGGCCGGCATCGTCGGTGCCGAGACCTTCGATCGCGTCTTCGCAGGCATCCGCTTCGACGAGATCGAGGGTACGATGCTCTACGCCTTCGCCCGGAACGAGGATGTCGCCTCCGACATCGAGGACGGCTACTCGCCTCTCATCGCCGCGCTCGCATCGCGGGTGCTGGGCAAGCAGGTCGACGTCGTCGTCGTGATGCCGAAGGTTCTGCAATAGGGGCCGGTCTTCCGGCACGGCGACGGCTGCAATCGCCGTCGGCTGCCCCCTCCCACGCAGGCGAACGCCGTGCGCAGGCGGGGATTGCGAAAGCGGTGAGGTGACCTGGAAATAGAAGCACGCTACCTTCCTCCGGCAAGAACAAGAGGAAGCGCCAATCGTGTACGACTATATCATCGTGGGCGGCGGCTCGGCCGGGTCCGTGCTGGCCCACCGGCTCTCCGCGAAGAGCGCCAACAAGGTCCTGCTGTGCGAAGCCGGCCAGGACACGCCACCCGGCAACGAGCCGGCCGAGATCAGGGACAGCTATCCGGGCACGGCCTATTTCGATCCGCGCTTCCACTGGACCGAGCTCAAGGTCACGACGCAGGTCGTCAGCCACAACAATCCGAACGAAGCGCGTCCGCCCTTGCGCAAATACGAGCAGGCGCGCGTGCTCGGCGGGGGATCCTCGATCAACGGCCAGATGGCCAATCGCGGCGCGCCGACCGATTACGACGAGTGGGACGCGCGCGGCGCCGAGGGGTGGACGTGGAACGACGTGCTGCCCTTCTTCAAGAAGGTCGAGCGCGACCTCGATTTCGACGGGCCCTATCACGGCAAGGACGGCCGCATTCCGGTACGCAGAATTCCCAGGGAGCACTGGACCCGGCATTCGCAAGCGTTCGCCGATGCCTTCCACGAGGCGGGCCATCAATTCGTGCCGGACCAGAACGGCGAGTTCATCGACGGCTATTTCCCGGTGACGCATTCCAACCAGTCCGAGCAGCGCGTTTCCGCCGCGATGGGCTATCTCGACCGCGACACGCGCAAGCGCGCCAACCTGACGATCTCCACCGGCACGCAGGTGCGCGAGCTGCTGTTCGAAGGCACGCAATGCGTCGGCGTGAAGGCATTGGTCGACGGGCGCGAACAGGAATTCCGCGGACGCGAGATCATTCTCTCCTCAGGCGCGATCCATTCGCCGGCGCATCTGCTGCGCGCCGGCATCGGGCCGGTCGGCCATCTCAAGGATTTGGGTATTCCCGTGCTGATGGGCCTGCCGGGAGTCGGTCAGCGCCTGATGGATCATCCCTCGATCTCGCTGTCGTCCTTCGTTCGCCGCGGCGCGCGCATGAACGAGCACACCAGGCGCCATATGCAGCTCGGCCTGCGTTATTCGTCGGGGCTTGCGGGCGTGCCGAAAGGCGACATGTTCGTCGTCCTGCTCAGCAAGTCCGCCTGGCATGCGGTCGGGGAGCAGATCGGCTCGCTGCTGACCTTCGTCAACAAGACCTATTCGGAGACCGGACAGGTCAAGCTTGCCGCGCGTGACCCCGTAGCCGAGCCGATCGTCGAGTTCAACCTCTTGTCGGACCGGCGTGATCTCGAGCGCTTGATGGACGGCTTCCGCAAGATGGCGGCCATCCAGATGAGCGACATCGTGAAGAAGGTGACGGACAAGCCGTTCCCGGCCGCCTATACCGACAAGGTCCGCAAGATCGGCGTGGTCAACACCAAGAACAGGATTTTGACCAAGGTCGCCGCGACGCTGATGGATGGGCCGGCGGCGCTGCGTCACTATCTGATCGACAATTTCGTGGTCGAAGGCTTTACCTTCGACCAGGTGATGAACGACGACGAGGCGCTGGAAGCCTTCGTGCGCAAGGCGACCATCGGCGTGTGGCACGCCTCCTGCTCGTGCCGCATGGGCCGGGCCGACGATCCCATGGCGGTGGTGGACAACCAGGGCCGCGTCAAGGGCATCCAGGGCTTGCGCGTCGTCGACGCCTCGATCTTCCCGGTGGTGCCATGCGCCAACACCAACTTCCCGGTGCTGATGACGGCGGAGAAGATCGCGGCCGCAATGGTGCAGTGACCCAACGGGGCGAGCAAAGGCACGCGCTTCGCGCGGGCCGTGCCCGCCAAGCATGCGCGCAAAAGGTTCGCGGGAGCGTGGTGGGTTACGCCTTGCACCGGTTGCGGTCGAACGCGCGAGGGCGTGGGCGGCTAACCCACCCTGCGGAGCTCAAGGCGAAGGCCTGAACCGGCTTATTTCACCTGCTTCGCCGCCTGGATCTCGACGAACTCGGAGTCGGGATGCGTGACGATGGTGGCGAACATGATGCCGCTGATGATGATCGACCAGGCGGTGTCCCAATAAATCCAAAACACGTGCCACCCTCCGTTTTGGGTCCTTCGCTCGCGGGATCAGGTAACGGCAGAATGAGGCACCCGTTCCCGATGTGACGCGCGGCGCGAGCGAGGCGCTATTTGGGTTTGGTCGGCGGTGGTGCGTGATCGGTTTGACCGGTGTGGCGCTTTGCCACGACATCCTCGTCGCGCGGGCCTTCGTGCGGGCGCGGCGGCGGCTTGGGCTGGCCGGCCTGACCGCCATGCTTGCCGCCCATGTCGGGCTTACCTTCGAGATCATTTTCACGTGGCATACCGGGTCAATGCCGGCGCGCGGCATTGGTTCGTTTGCATTGCCCCGTTTTCGCCTGTGAACGAGTTCATAGGTTGGTCGCGGGTTGCAGTGCACGATGACCCGCGTGCGTCGCCGCACGGATTCGACGGACGGGGTTTGGCCTGATGCGAAAACGGCTGGTCGCCTGGACCATTCTGACCTGCGCGCTGGTCGCAGTCGCGGTGTGGACCCTGCTCGGGCCGCCGGACCGCCCGGCCGGCCCGCATCTGCCCTCGCGCAATCTGACGGCGGCCGTGCACTCGCCGCCCGCGCAGCAACCGATGCAATTTCGGCATTGATCGATCTCAACTGGAATTTGGTGCGGCAACGTGCCGCCCGCTATCCTCTCCGGCAAAACAACAACGCCGCACTCGCCCCGAGGAGAACGCCCATGACGAATCCGATCCACCGCATTGCAGCCGGAATGTCCCGCGCTGCGATCGCAACCGCTCTCACCCTTCTCGCTCTCACCCTTGGAGCCCGTGCCGGCATGGCCGAAACCTTCGCCTATGTCGGCAACGCCGACAGCAACGACATCAGCGTATTCAAGCTGGCCGAGAACGGCGAGATGACACCGGTGCAGACCGCCGCCTTCCCCGGCGTGGACAAGCCGGGCTCCTCGACGCCGCTCGCGATCACGCCCGACCACCGCGTGCTGATTGCCGGCGTGCGCTCGCAACCGTTCCAGGCGGTGAGCTTCGCCATCGACCCCAAGACCGGCCAGCTCAGCCACATCGGCAACGGGCCGCTCGCCGACAGCATGGCCAACATCGCCACCGACCGCGGCGGCAAGGTGCTGTTCAGCGCCTCCTATGGCGGCAACAAGGTCGCGGTCAATCCGCTTGGAGCGAACGGCGTGGTGGCCGCGCCGACGCAGGTGATCCCGACCGGGCTCAACGCGCACGCCTTCCTGCCCTCGCCCGACAACCGTTTCGTGTTCGCAACCAATCTCGGCTCGGACCAGGTGCTGAGCTTTTCGTTCGATCCCACCACCGGCGCGCTCACGCCGAACGATCCGCAGGCCTACAAGCTGCCGGAGAAATCGGGGCCGCGGCACTTCGTGTTCCATCCCAACGGCAAGTTCGTCTACATGATCCACGAGCTGAACGGCGATGTCGCCGCGTTCAACTATGAAGCCAAGGGCGGCGCATGGGACGAGATCCAGCGCACCACGGCATTGCCTGAAGGCTTCAGTGGAAAACCCTGGGCCGCCGACATCCACATCACGCCCGATGGCCGCTTCCTCTACGCCTCCGAGCGCACCACCAATACGCTCGCCGCCTACAAGGTCGATGCGACCAGCGGCAAGCTGACCACGATCGGCAGCGTGCCGACCGAGAAGCAGCCGCGCGGCTTCAACATCGATCCCAGCGGCCGTTACCTCGCCGCGGTCGGCGAGCTCTCCGACGGCATGACGGTCTATGCGATCGACCCATCGAGCGGCGCGCTGACCAAGCTGAAATCCTATCCGACCGGCAAGAAGCCGAACTGGGTGGAGTTTGTGAACTTGCCGTAAGGGGGCGCTACCCCAGCCACCTCCACGCGTCGTGGCCGGGCTTGTCCCGGCGCGGCGCCAAGAACGTGGATGCCCGGGACAGGCCCGGGCATGACGAGTTCGTTAGGTGCCGAGCACCTGCGAACCTTCCCGCCTTTCCAAAGACTAATTCAACGGGCGGCATCGCGCCGCCCGGCGCTGCGGCATTTCTCGTCCGGACGGACCATGGCCCACTGCTGCCGCTTCTGCTATCGATGAGGCCGTCAAGGCCCCAACCGGAATGACCGATGCGTCCATTGCCTGCGCGTTCCTTTTCCAGACATCTCGTTGCGTTCACCGGGCTGCTGATGCTGTCCGCCCCGCTCGCGCGCGCGGCCGATGACGATGCGCCCAAGGGACCCGCGGTCACGGTGCTGAAGGTCGCCAAATCCTGCTTCTCCGACATCGTCGAGGCCACCGGCACCATCATCGCGCGCGAGGAAACCTCGGTGCGGCCCGAACGTCCAGGCCTCAAGGTGACGGAGGTGCTGGCGGAAGCCGGCGACACTATCACGGCCGGTCAGGTGCTGGCGCGTCTCGCGCTACCCGAAGGCGGCACACTTCAGGTCACGGCGCCCGTGGCGGGCGTGATCGCGACCTCCACGGCGCAGATCGGCAATTTCGCCTCGGCCAAGGGCGAGGCGCTGTTCACGATCGTGGCGCGCAGCGAATACGATCTCGTGGGCCTGGTCGCGACCACCGATATCCGCAAGCTCGCGGTGGGCCAGCAGGCGACCGTGCGCATCGCCGGCGCCGGCGACCTCGAGGGCAAGGTTCGCCGGATCGGGCCGACCGTCGAGCCCAACATCCAGCAGGGCATGGTCTATATCGGCATCTCCTCGCAGAAGCGGTTGCTGCTGAACGCGAGCGGACGCGCGCTGATCAAGACCGGCCAGAGCTGCAACGTCGCGGTGCCGCTCACCGCCGTGCAATATTCGTCCGCCGGCACCGTGGTGCAGGTCATCCGCCGCAACCGCGTCGAGACCAAGCGCGTCGAGGTCGGATTGATGTCGGGCGGCAATATCGAGGTCCGCGACGGCCTCAACGAAGGCGACGTCGTCGTCGCCCGCGCCGGCGCGCTGCTGCGCGAGGGCGATCCCGTGCGCCCGGCGATGGCGACCGCGGAAGCGGCGAAGTAGTCTCTCAACCGTCATTGCGAGCAACGACCTCTCGACACCGTCATTGCGAGGAGCTCTTGCGACGAAGCAATCCAGAGTCTTTCCGCGGAAAGATTCTGGATTGCTTCGCTGCGCTCGCAATGACGATGTGGGGGACAGACGTGCGCTAAGGCACGCATGCTGTAGGGTGGGCAAAGCGGAAGCGTGCCCACGTCTTCTATCGATACATTGGAAAGGTCGTGGGCACGGCGCTTTGCGCCTTTGCCCACCCGACGAGAGCTAGAAGCTGGAGAGAGAAGTGGTGGATTACGCCTTCGGCTAATCCACCCTACAAGAGCTGCGATTGCCGCGAACTAGCCGCCGGCTTCGCCGAAATGGACGTCTTCGAGCAGCGAGGACGACACGGTCGGGACCTGGTCGCCTTCGGACGCACGCGAAATCGCGACGCGGGTCTTGTTGAAGACGCTCTCGGCGCTGCCCTGCGCATTGAGATTGCCGAGCAGCTCGCCGATCAGCACGCTGTGCTCGCCCTTGCCGTCGTCGACGACCTTGCCGGGCGAAGCCGAGGACAGGATCAGCGCATTGTCGGGCGCGCTGATCGGCGCGAGACCGTGGCTGTAGGAGCGGAAGCGGCGCTCATAGGGATTGCGGCGGGACGCATCGACGACGACGAGCTTGGCCTTGGCGCCCTGCTCCTTCATCATCTCGAGCACGCCCTCGATGGACACGCCCTGGCGGCGGACGTCGCTTTCCTTCCAGATCGCGGCATCGACCGGCAGCATGTAGCTCTCGCGGCCGGCCTGCACGCCGAAGCCGCCGAAGAACAGCATGACGACGGTGTCGCGCTTGATCCGGGACTTCAGGCGGCCCACGGCGCGGACCATGTCGTCCTTGGTCGCGTCTTCCACCATGTCGACGTCAAAGCCGTTCTTGCGCAAGCTCGAGGACAGCGCGCGGGCGTCGTTGATCGACTGCGTCAGCGGCGCGCTGGCGTCGGGATAATGGCCATTGCCGATAACGAGGGCGAGGCGCGAGGTCTGGCCGATCGAGCCGGTGACCTGGTCGGTCGTCACGGCCTTGGCGGCATCGAGCGCGCGCATGTTGAGGGCAGCATGGGCGCCGATCACGAGGGACACCGTACCGATGAGGGCTGCCGCCACCGCGATTGTGCGCCGGGAAATGTCGAGCTGCCTTACATTCATCTCGCTTCATTCCTGTCAGTGCCAAAGACCAGCCAAGCGCGCGCACACTGTTTGAGTAGCGCGATAGCGTCTTTAGGTTTGAGGGATTGGCCGGGGAAGTGCCCCCGAATTGCGCGCAATTTGCGGCGCCGCACCAAACAAACCCTTAACCGGATATAGGCTCCCGGGCAATAGATTGCCCAAAATTTGAACTAAGCTGCTGAATGTATTAGTTAATTCTCCAGGCCGACCTCGCGCTTTTTTTGCATTCCCCGTAGCCTTCCGGTGCCCAATATGCGGCGTCTGGGCCGCCCATTTCTGTGACCATCATCACATTTGTATTTCCCGCGAATCCGGGTAGCTTTTTCAAAGACTTGCTTGGGGGTGGCGCGGATGGGACTGCGCCGGCCGGCTCCCGGGCAGGGCCCCGCGACCAGGTATTTCATGAGCTTTCATTATTTTGCCGGCGCCGCCTGCCGGGCGCTGACGGCGCGCAAGGACGGCCCCTCTCTTTACGAGGTGTGCGATCCCGTGCTGGCGGCCAGCGCCAGCGGCGATCCGCATCTGGCGAAGTTCTACAAGACCGCGCTCGGCAATCCCGCATTGCGGATCCTGCTCCGCCGGGCCGGGCTGCCCGAGCTGCGCGACGATGCGAAGCTCGCCCGGTTGCGCGAGGCGCTGGTGCGGGCCCGCGACGAGGCCGAGCCGGACTGGGCCGCGGTCGGCCAGCCCGTCGCCGACCTCGTCGACAGCATCGCGCTCGAGCATCCGAAGCCGCCGCCGGCAATGTTCACCGGCTCCGCGCCGCCGCAGGCACAGATCGACGCCGTGATCCGCGACTGTGCCCAGCACCTGCTCGGCTCGTACCGCAAGAACGGCTTCCTGCCGACCTATGCCGCCTTCAACCTGATCGGCGATCCCGATTTCCGCGGCCGCGAGCTGATCATGGCGCTCACAGGACTGAACGCGCGCGGCTACAAGAATTCATCGCTGCTGTTCAACCTCGCACGCGTCTTCATCGCGCGCTCGCCCGCGCGCGCCGTGGTCAATCCGCCCTGGACAGGCATTGCCGAGCCGATGTGGGAGCCGGTGCAGATCCGCCACCGCTCGGCCTATTACGACGCGTTCTTCATCGAGGCGCTGCTGAGCTATGTCGAGACCGGGCTCGCCTCCGCAGCGGACAAGACCGAAGCCGAGCGCGCCATCGCCGACATGGTCGATTTCTGCGTCAATATCAGCCGCGAAGAGGTCGAAGGCATCGACGGGGCACGCTTCAACGTCATCACTGCGCTCGCGCCCGCGCCGCATCCGCGCTTCTCGCGCTACTTCGCACAGATCAAGCAGGATCTCGGCTTCGGCGTCTATGTGCCCGACTGCGACACCACGGCGTGCTCGATCTCCGCGGCGACGCAGGCGGGCTGCACCGATCCGATCATCGACCAGCCGCTGCTCGACTTCTACAGCGGCTACCAGGTGCGCGCCGGCATCAACGAGCCGCGCGTCACCGTGCCGCTGAACGACAATATCGACTACGAGGGCGGCGTCGCCACCTGGATCGACAATCTCAGGGGCGAGCGGCCCTATGGCAACGATCTCGACCCGACGCTCAATCTCGACATTCTCGAGGTGAGTTTTCGCAACCTGACGCGCTGGAAAATATTGGAAACACCGGCGCGGCTCGCGACCGTGCACCGGATCATCGGCTTCCAGAAGCGGTTGGCTGCGAGCGGCGCCTTCGCCAATCCGCGTTCGCACATCTATTACCTGCCGGAGCTCTACAGCGCCTATTTCGGCCGCTGCTATGCGGCGTTCCTGGCACTGCCGCTGGCCGCGCAGGCTTTGATCGATCCCGACGGCGATTTCGATTTCATCCGCCATCGCGTGCTGTCCTACGTCAAGGGCGAGCTGATGGCTGCGGAGATGAACGTGTTCGACGCGGCGCTGGCGCTGATCGCGCTCGGCCATCTCGGCGCCGACCCGCGCGCCTTCGCGCCGGCGCTGAACGTGATCGTCGCCGGACTTGGCGAAGGCGGCCGCCGCGGCCCGTTCCGCGCCTATGAGTGGAACAAGATGAAGACCCCGACGCGGATCCTCGTGGGTGGGCCCGAGGTGACGTCGGCCTTCGTGCTGATGGGGCTGGCGGTGGCGAAACGCGCGATGGCGCGGGGGTAGATTTCGTAGGGTGGGTTAGCCGAAGGCGTAACCCACCACGTCTGCATCCGCCGCAAGAGGCGTTGGTGGGTTACGCTGCGCTAACCCACCCTACGGGACTGGGGTCCCGCACCGCGTCCGGGACACGAGCAGAGAGACCGTCGCGAGATGACAGGAAGTTGAAAGCTCAATCGTTAGGCATAAGCTGGCCCGAAAGACAAAAGCCGACCACAATTGCGCGGCTTATCGAGATTTTCCCGAGCACCCGGACCGGCATGTTGCGAAAATTCCTGATTGCGCTGTCCATTCTCGCCCTGCCGTCACTGGCTGAGGCCGCCGACATCACCGGCACGGCAAAGGTCCGCGCCGGCGACGCCGTCGTGATCGGCAACACGCGGATCCGGCTCGGCGGCATCGACGCTCCGGCAGTCGACCAGCTCTGCCTCAACACCAAGACCGAGCGCTGGACCTGCGGCGTCGCGGCCCGCGACGAGCTCGCCAAATATGCCGAGGGCAAGAACTGGGTCTGCCATACCCGCGCGATCGACCGCCGCGGCCGCACCGTGGCGCGCTGCGAGGTCGGCGGCGAGGACATCCAGAAATGGCTGGTGCGCAGCGGCTGGGCACTTGCCTACACCCGCGTCTCCAAGGACTACGAACCTGACGAGGCTGCCGCGCGTGAGGCAAAAGCCGGCATGTGGCAGGGTGCCTTCATCGCACCGTGGGACTGGCGCGTGCGCAACAAGAAGACGGCGATCCTGGGCGCCACCAAGCCGCCGGACGGCGCGCATGCCGTGCTGCTCGCCTCGGCCTCGGGGCCGGTCGCGCCATCGCCGGACTGCACCATCAAGGGCAACGTGAACAGCGCCGGCGAATGCATCTATCACCAGCCGACCAGCCGCTGGTACACCCAGATCAAGATGAAGATCAGCAAGGGCACCCGCTGGTTCTGCTCGGTCGAGGAGGCGGAGGCCGCCGGCTGCCGCGAGACCAAACGATAACCCAGACCTGCGTTTTGGGCGCTTTTCTAAGGCTCCCGCGCCATTTAAAAGTGTGATTCAGCGACCCACCGCCTGTCCACCAGCAACAAGGACCAATAGCAATGACCGTTCGCGCGGGCCGGGAATTTCTGGCCATCCCCGGGCCCACCACGATGCCCGACGAAGTGCTGCGGGCGATGCATCGTCCGGCAATCGACATCTACTCCAAGGAGATGCTCGATCTGACCGAGAGCCTGCTCGGCGACATCTCGAAATTGTTCGCCACCAAAGGCAAGTCCTACATCTACATCGCCAACGGTCACGGCGCCTGGGAAGCCGCTTTGAGCAACGTCTTGTCGCGTGGCGACAAGGTGCTGGTGCTGGAGAGCGGACGCTTCGCGATCGGCTGGGGTAATGCGGCGGCGCTGATGGGCGCCGAGGTCGAGGTGCTCAAGGGCGACTGGCGCCGCGCGGTGCGTCCCCACGAGGTCGAGGAACGCCTGCGCCGCGACACCGAGCACAAGATCAAGGCTGTCGTCGTCGTCCAGGTCGACACGGCCTCGGGCGTGCAGAACGACATCGAGGCGATCGGCAAGGCGATCAAGGCCAGCGGCCATCCCGCGCTCTACATGGTCGACACTGTCGCCTCGCTCGGCTGCATGCCGTTCGAGATGGACAAATGGGGCGTGGACGTCGCGATGTCCGGCTCGCAGAAGGGCCTGATGACGCCGCCCGGCCTGGGCTTCGTCGCCGCCAATGCGCGCGCGCTCGAAGTGCACAAGAAGGCCAACATGTCGACGCCCTATTGGAGCTGGAGCGAGCGCGAGGGCACCGAGAACTATCGCAAATATGCCGGCACCGCGCCGGTGCATCTGCTGTTCGCGCTGCGCAAGGCGATCGACCTCCTGCACGAGGAGGGGCTGGAGAACGCCTTCCGCCGCCACAGCCTGCTCGGCGAAGCCGCGCGGCGCGCGGTTGCGATGTGGTCCGAAGGCCAGGTGCTCGGCTTCAACGTCGCCGAGGCCAGCGAGCGCTCCAACACCGTGACCACGGTGACCATGAGCAACGGCCACGACCCCGCGGTGCTGCAGCGCTATTGCAAGGACAAGTGCGGCGTCGTGCTCGGCACCGGCATCGGCGACCTCTCCGGCCAGGCCTTCCGCATCGCCCATATGGGCCACGTCAATGCGCCGATGCTGCTCGGCACGCTGGGCGTGGTCGAGATTGCCCTCAACGCGCTGAAGATCCCGCACGGCAAGGGCGGGCTCGAGGCGGCGGTGTCGTATCTCGGCGAGGAAGTGGCGGCGTAAGAAGCTGGCGCTCGTGCCCCGGACGCAGCGCAGCACGGAGTGATGCGCTGCTGAGCCGGGGCCCATGTGGCTGCGCTGGGTCCCGGCTCTGCGGAGCGGCACTTCGCGCCGCACCGCGTCCGGGACACGAGACCGGGACTCATCGTGAGCGGCGTCTCACATGTCGCTTTGCTCAAAGGAGCTACGGTAGGTTCGGTTGCGGCACCCGATACGCCTCGACCTGCGCCTTCAGCTCATCCAGCGACGCGGTCGGCGTCTTCGGATCGACGCGATATTCCCCGCTCGCCAGCCATCCCAGCACCTTTGCATCGATCAGCGGCGAATGGTGGATGACGTCGCTGTAATTGTTCAGGTCGTGCGTCACCGGCTTGATCGCGCGAAAATCATGCAGGCGCACGTTGGGAAGCTTGGTCAGGCGCTGCGCGATATGCGCGGTGAGAGCGGTGACGATCTCTAGCGTCTGCGGCGAAGCATCGCGCATCGCGACGAATTGCAGGATCGAGTAAGGCGGGAAGTAGATGTCGAAGGTCACGTCCGGATGGCGCGTGATCAGGCCGACGGCATCCTGCTCGAAATGCCGGACCATGGCCTCATAGCCATAGCCTTCGCCGAGAAAGCGGCTGCGCACCGGGCTCGTGATATAGGCGAAGGCGGCAAGCGTCTTGCTCGCATTGTAGTCGCGCGCAATGTCGAAATCGCGCGGCAGCGCGTAGATGTCGTCGACGTCGTCCAGCGCGAACTTGACGGGAAGATAGGGCGCCGCGCGCGCCAGCGGCTGCTGCAGCGGTGGAACGGACCGCAGCAATGAGAACAGGGATTCCTTCGCCATCGCCGCGCTGAACAGATAGGACGCGATCCCCCTCGCCGTCCCGCGATAGAGATCGACGGACAGATAAGGATCGGCCTCGATGTCGGCGGCATCGACAAAGATGAAATCGTCCATCGCCCAGATCACGCGCTTTGCGCCGCGGCCGATCGCCTGATCCAGCACGAAGGCCTGCTGGCGCGAATTGGAGCCGGTCATCGCAAGCTTGAGCGACTGGACGCCGAGCACGCGGTCGATGTCGCTCTGGCGGAAATGGATCGCGAGCGAGGTGCCCATGAAGGCGGTGTCGAACGACTGGCTGCGGATCAGCCCGGCATTCTGCACGCGCGTGTCGTCGGAATAGAACGCCTGCGGCGAAGGACGAAACAGTTGCAGGGGATCGACGGCGTAGGTGAGCACTGCCGCGCCCAGCAGGCACGCCAAGCTGGCGAGGAGAAGACGTTTCAGGCTGGTGAATGATGCGCGCATCAGAACCGGAAATAGATGAATTCGCTGTGGCTCTGGATGCCCAGAATGCCGAAGGCGAGCACCAGTGAGGCCGCGGAGAGCGCCAGCGGCCGCATGCGCCCTGCCGGCAAACTCTCGCCGACGCGGCGGTTGGCGTGATCGTAGCCCATGATCTGCTGCGTGTTCGGCGCCAGCCACACCAGCGCGGCATAGATCGCGACCTGCACCAGCGCTGCGATCTCCTCGCGGCCGAACACGATCGTCGCGGGATCCGTCATGGCATGGAGCACCCGCAGCGCCCAGGTGACGCTCTCGGCGCGGAAGAACACCCAGGCGATGACGACGGCGAGGAAGGTCAACACGGCTCCGATCATGCGACCCGGGCGCGCCAGCAGCGGAGGAACGTTCGGCATCAGCGCGTTGAAGGCGTGGTTGACGCAGAGATAGGCGCCGTGCAGCGCGCCCCACACGACGAAGGTCCAGGCCGCGCCGTGCCAGAGCCCGCCGAGCAGCATCGTGAGCATCAGATTGACATAGCGCAGCACGCGGCCGCGCCTGTTGCCTCCGAGCGGGATGTAGAGATAGTCGCGCAGGAACTGCGACAGCGTCATGTGCCAGCGGCGCCAGAACTCGACAATGCTGGTCGCCTTGTAGGGCGAGTTGAAGTTGACGGGCAGGAAGATGCCGAACATCAGCGATATTCCGATCGCCATGTCGGAATAGCCGGAGAAGTCGAAATAGAGCTGGAATGTGTAGGCGAGCGCGCCAAGCCAGGCCTGGTCGAAGCTCGGCGAGCGCGCCTCGAAGGCGAGAGCGACCAGGGGCTGGATGCCGTCGGCGAGGCAGGTCTTCTTGAACAGGCCGATCGCGAAGATCACGATGCCGCACAGGATCAGATGCGCATGCGGATGCTTCGCCTCCTCCTGCTCGAATTGCGGGATCATGTCCTTGTGGTGGAGGATCGGCCCCGCGATCAGATGCGGAAAGTAGGTCACGAACAGCGCGTAGTGCGGCAGCGCATAGGCCGCGACCTGGCCACGATACGCATCCACCAGGAACGCGATCTGCGTGAACGTGTAGAAAGAGATGCCGACCGGCAGCAGGATGTGAACCGCGAGATGCGTGCCGAAGAGCGCGTTGAGGTTCTCGGTGGCGAAGCCGGCATATTTGAAGATGCCGAGCACGAGGAGATCGCCGGCGACGCCGAGAACCAGCGCGGCCTTGCGCTGCGACGGGCCGAGCTTCGCCACGATCAGGAGATGACCGACGCCATAGTTGAAGGCGATCGAGAGCAGCAGCAGGGCCACGAACTGCCAGTTGCCGATCGCGTAAAAGGTCAGCGACGCCAGCGCCAGCCAGATCACCGGCGTCAGATTGCTGCGCCGCCCAAGCCAGAAATAGCCGGCGAGCACCACGGGGAGGAACAGCAGGATGAACGGGTAGGAATTGAACAGCATCGGGCTGGACCGGCGGCGGGGGTATTGCCCCTAAAGCATACAAGCGGCGGTTCAACAACCCGGCGACTTGGCGCAGTCCTGGGAACTGCCGCGCTGGCAATTCGTGGAATCGGGACGATATAAGGGAACGCAAACGAGGCAGCGCTTCTTTCTTCCCCCTCTCCCCGTTCTTACGGGGAGAGGGTTGGGGTGAGGGGCCTCTCTCCACACGCGAGATGGTCGAGGGACCTGTACCCCTCACCCGCCGCTTCGCGGCGACCTCTCCCCGCAAGCGGGGCGAGGTTAAGAAGAGACGCCGAGCTGATAAACGAGGACCGAGTGACCCAAGCCAAGACGCCTTCGAAGCCCCCCGTCGCCCCGCGCCGGCCGCACTCCTTCACGCGGCACGGCATCGCCGTGACCGACGACTATGCCTGGTTGAAGGACGAGAAATGGCAGGAGGTGCTGCGCGACCCCGCGGTGCTCGACACTGACATCCGCAAATATCTGGACGAGGAGAACGCCTACACCGAGAGCCTGCTCGGGCACACTTCTGCACTGCAGAAGACGCTGGTGCGCGAGATGCGCGGCCGGATCAAGGAGGACGATTCCAGCGTGCCGTCGCCGGACGGGCCCTTCGCCTATTTCCGCAGGTTCCGCGAGGGCGGGCAGCACGAACTGTTCGGCCGCATGCCGCGCGACGGCGGCAACGAGCAGATCGTGCTCGACGGCGATGCGCTCGCCAAGGACCAAAAATATTTCAAGTTCGGCGGCAGCCGGCACTCCTACGATCACAAGCTGGAGGCCTGGAGCGCGGACACCAAAGGCTCGGAATATTTCTCCATCCGCGTGCGCGACTGGGCGACGGGGACCGACCTCGACGATCTCGTCGAGGAGACCGACGGCGGCGTGGTCTGGGCCGCGGACTGCAAGAGCTTCTTCTATGTGAAGCTCGACGACAACCACCGGCCAATGCAGGTGTGGCTGCACAGGCTCGGCACCAAACAGGCCGACGACACGCTGGTCTATGAGGAGCAGGATGCGGGCTGGTTCACCCATCTGCACGAGAGCACCAGCGGCCGCTTCTGCGTGATCGCGGGCGGCGACCACGAGACAAGCGAACAGCGGCTGATCGATCTTTCAACCCCCGAGGCACCGCCGCGCCTGGTCGCGGCGCGCGAGGAAGGCGTGCAATATTCGCTCGCCGATCGCGGCGACGAGCTGTTCATCCTCACCAATGCCGACGACGCCATCGACTTCAAGATCGTCACGGCGCCGCTTGGCCAGCCCGAGCGCAAGAACTGGCGCGACCTGATCCCGTATCGCCCGGGCATCTACATCATCGACCTCGATCTCTATGCCGGCCATCTGGTGCGGCTGGAGCGCGCCAATGCGCTGCCGTCGATCGTGATCCGCGATCTCAAGACCAGCGAGGAGCACGCCATCGCCTTCGACGAGGCCGCCTACTCGCTGGACACGATGGGCTCCTACGAATTCGAGACGACTACTCTCCGCTTTGCCTATTCGTCGATGACGACGCCGTCGGAGGTCTATGACTACGACATGGTCGCGCGCACGCGCACCCTGCGCAAGCGACAGGAGATTCCGTCGGGTCACAATGCCGCCGACTACGTCACTACGCGCATCATGGCGAAGGCGCAGGACGGCGCCGAGGTGCCGGTCTCGATCCTCCATCGCCGCGGGCTGACGCTCGACGGCGCGGCGCCGCTGCTGCTCTACGGCTACGGCTCCTACGGCATGGCGATGCCGGCCTCGTTCAACGCCAACCGACTGTCGCTGGTCGACCGCGGCTTCGTCTACGCCATCGCCCATATCCGCGGCGGCGCCGACAAGGGCTGGGGCTGGTATCTCGACGGCAAGCGCGAGAAGAAGACCAACTCGTTCGACGATTTCGCAGCCAGCGCCCGCGCGCTGATCGCTGCGAAGTACACCAGCGCGAAACGCATCGTCGGCCACGGCGGCTCGGCCGGCGGCATGCTGATGGGCGCGGTGGCCAACCGCGCCGGCGAATTGTTCGCCGGCATCGTCGCTGAGGTGCCGTTCGTCGACGTGCTCAATACCATGCTCGACGACACACTGCCGCTGACGCCGCCGGAATGGCCGGAATGGGGCAACCCGATCGAGAGCGAAAGGGATTTTCGCACCATCCTGTCGTACTCGCCCTACGACAATGTCGCGGCGAAGGACTATCCGGCGATCCTCGCAATGGGCGGATTGACCGATCCGCGCGTCACCTATTGGGAGCCCGCCAAATGGATCGCGCGCCTGCGCGCCACCATGAGCGGCGGCGGCCCGGTCCTGCTGCGCACCAACATGGGCGCCGGCCATGGCGGCGCCTCGGGGCGATTCGACCGGCTGGATGAGGTCGCGATCGTCTATGCGTTCGCGCTGTGGGCGGCGAGAACGGCGGAGGCTTGATCTTGTAGCCCGGATGGAGCGCAGCGAAATCCGGGGTTCGCGCAACTGGCAAGACTGCTCCCGGATTACGCTTCGCTCCATCCGGGCTACGGCCTCTCCCCGCAAGCGGGGAGAGGCAAGGGCTCACACCGCCCCGTGCGCCTCGACATAGAGCGCATACACCGAATGGCTGCTCGCCATGTAGAGGCGGTTGTTCTTCGGGCCGCCGAAGCAGAGATTGGCGCAGCGCTCGGGCAGCTTGATGAAGGCGAGCGCCTTGCCTTCAGGATTGAAGACCATGACGCCGTCGAGGTCTTCCGACTTGCCCTTGAGCTGGAACACCTTGCGGCCGCCGATGTCGGTGGCCTCGCCCTGCAGCGCGCCGTTCGAGCCCCAGCCGCACCAGAGATTGCCGTCGCGGTCAACGCGAAAGCCGTCGAGCGAGCCCTGGTCGGCGGCGTCGATCAGCTTGGTCTTGCCGCTGAGGCTGCCGTCGTCGCCGACATTGTAGCTCCAGATGCTGCGGTTCGGCGTGCCCTTCCACTCGACGATGTAGAGCTTCTTCTCATCCGGCGAGAAGGCGAGGCCGTTCGGATTGACGAGGTCGGTGAGGACCGCGCTGATCTTGCCGTCCTTGGCGATGCGGTAGACGTTGGTGGTGGCCTGCTCCGCCTTCTCCTTCTTGCCTTCCCACTCGCCGTTGATGCCGAACAGAGGATCGGTGAACCAGATGCTGTCGTCCGACTTGACCACGATGTCGTTCGGCGCGTTCAGCCGCTTGCCCTCGAACTTGTCGGCGAGCACGGTGATCTTGCCGTCCTTCTCGGTGCGGGTGATGCGGCGGGTGACGGAGTGCTCGCAGGTGACGAGGCGGCCCTGACGATCCCTGGCATTGCCGTTGGCGTAATTGGCGTTGGCGCGGAACACGCTGGTCTGCCCGGTCTTCTCGTCGAACTTCATGATCCGGTTGTTGGGAATGTCGGAGACCAGCAGATATCCGCCCTCGGGGAAATAGACCGGACCTTCGGCCCAGCGCATGCCGGTCGCGACCTGCTCGACCGTCGAGGAATAGAGCCGGTATTTTGCGAAGCTCGGATCGAGGATCTGGACGGCGGGGTCGGGGTAGCGCTGGTTCGGCGTGAAGGCGAACGACTGCGCACCGGCGGCGCGGGCGAAAAGTGCCGAAGCCGCCGCCGCGCCGGCGCCGGCCATGAGGTTGCGTCGCGTGAAATTCATGAAAGTCCTCCCTGCCTGATAAAAGGCCGGCGCTTGATGCGCCGGCTCGTTCGTTGACGTGATGTAGTCCCGGCCTTACCGGCCGTTCTTCTTCCGCCACGCAGCGAAATCGGTGAGCGTCTGCGGATCCGTGGCGGGGTAGAGTCCAAAAATGCCACGGCCCTTGCCGACTTCCTCGGTGACGAAATCCTCGAACGCGGTCATCTCAAAAGTTTCGCTGGCGATCTCGTCGGCGAGATGCGCGGGGATCACGATGACACCGTCGGCATCGCCGAGGATGACGTCGCCGGGAAACACCGGCGCGTCGCCGCAGCCGATCGGCACGTTGATCTCGATGGCCTGGTGCAGCGTCAGATTGGTCGGAGCGCTCGGGCGATGATGGTAGGCGGGAATGCCGAGCTTGGCGATCTCGGCGGAATCGCGAAAGCCGCCGTCCGTGACGACGCCGGCGACACCGCGCTTCATCAGGCGCGTGACCAGGATCGCACCCGCCGACGCGGCGCGCGCGTCCTTGCGGCTGTCCATCACCAGCACGGCGCCGGGCGGACAGTCCTCGACCGCCTTGCGCTGCGGATGGGAGCGGTCCTTGAAGACGTCGATGGTGTTGAGGTCCTCGCGCGCCGGCATGTAGCGCAGCGTGAAGGCTTCGCCGACCATGGTCGGCTGGTCGGCGCCGAGCGGGTGCACATCCTGGATCATCTGGATGCGCAGGCCGCGCTTGAACAAAGCGGTGGCGACGGTGGCGGTGGAGACGGATTTGAGCTTGTTGCGGGTGGCTTCGCTGAGTTTTGTCATTTCATACTCTCTCTGATCGTCATTCCGGGGCGATGCGAAGCATCGAACTATGGTGCGCAATTGCGCCCCAGAGAATCTCGAGGTTCCGGGTCTGGTCCTTCGGACCATCCCGGAACGACGGTGTTAATAGATGGACGGCTCGCCGATCGGCGCGCCGAAATCGGTCTCGAGGAAGTCGAAGTCGCAGCCGTCATTGGCCTGCTTGATGTGCTTGGTGAACATCCAGCCATAGCCGCGCTCGAAGCGGCGCTCGGGCTGCTTCCAGGCGGCGCGGCGCTTTGCGAGCTCGGCTTCGGGCACATCGAGATTGATGGTACGGGCGGCGACGTCGAGCGTGATGCGGTCGCCGTTCTGCACCAGCGCCAGCGGGCCGCCGATATAAGACTCCGGCGAGACGTGCAGGATGCAGGCGCCGTAGCTGGTGCCGCTCATGCGCGCATCCGAGATGCGCACCATGTCGCGCACGCCCTGCTTCACGAGCTTGGTCGGGATCGGCAGCATGCCCCATTCCGGCATGCCCGGTCCGCCCTGCGGCCCCGCATTGCGCAGGATCAGGATATGGTCCTCGGTGACGTCGAGGTCGGGATCGTCGACCGCCTTCTTCATCGCGGGATAGTCGTCGAACACCAGCGCCGGCCCGGTGTGCTTGAGGAAACGCGGCGCGCAGGCACTGGGCTTGATGACGCAGCCGTCAGGCGCGAGATTGCCCTTGAGCACGGCGAGCGCACCTTCCTTGTAGATGGGATTGTCGACCGAGCGGATCACGTCGGCATTGTGCACCTCGGCGCCATCGATGTTCTCACCCACCGTCTGGCCGGTGACGGTGATGCAGTCGAGATGCAGGTGCTGCTTGATCTCGCCCATCAGCGCCGGCAGGCCGCCGGCATAGAAAAAGTCTTCCATGAGGTACGCATCGCCGCTCGGCCGGACGTTGGCGATGACTGGCACCTTGCGGCTGGCAATCTCGAAATCGTCGAGCCCGATGTCCTGGCCGGCGCGACGGGCCTGCGCGATCAGGTGGATGATCGCATTGGTCGAGCAGCCCATTGCCATTGCAACGGCAATTGCGTTCTCGAACGCCTTGCGGGTCTGGATCACCTTCGGCGTCAGATCCTCCCACACCATCTCGACGATGCGGCGGCCGCACTCACTGGCCATGCGGATGTGGTTGGCATCGGCGGCCGGAATCGAGGAGGCGCCGGGCAGCGTCATGCCGATGGCTTCGGCAATCGCGGTCATGGTCGAGGCCGTGCCCATGGTCATGCATGTGCCGTAGCTGCGGGCGATGCCGGCCTCGATGTCGAGCCAGTCCTTGTCGGAGATCTTGCCGGCGCGACGCTCGTCCCAGTATTTCCAGCCGTCCGAGCCGGAGCCGAGCGTCTTGCCCTTCCAGTTGCCGCGCAGCATGGGACCGGCCGGCAGATAGATCGCCGGGATGTTCATCGAGGTCGCGCCCAACAGCAGCGCCGGCGTGGTCTTGTCGCAGCCGCCCATCAGCACGACGCCGTCGACGGGATGGCTGCGCAGCAGCTCCTCGGCGTCCATCGCCAGCAGATTGCGATAGAGCATGGTGGTCGGCTTGAGCAGCGATTCCGACAGCGACAGCGCCGGCAGCTCGATCGGCAGGCCGCCGGCCATCAGGATGCCGCGCTTGACGTCGTCGACGCGCGACTTGAAGTGCATGTGGCAGGGCTGCGCGTCCGACCAGGTGTTGAGGATCGCGATGATCGGGCGGTCCTTCCACTCCTCGGGCGCATAGCCCATCTGCATGGTGCGGGAGCGGTGGCCGAACGAGCGGAGATCGTCGGGCGCGAACCAGCGCGCACTGCGGAGCTGGTCGGGCGTGATTTTCTTCTTGGTCATGATTGGGTGCCCCATTTCTGCACGGTGTTCCGCTCGATGGCGCGGAAGATCAGGTTCTCGACAAAGAGCCCGATGATGATCACCGTCAAGAGGCCTGCGAAGACCGCAGGTATGTCGAGGAGGTTGCGGTTCTCGAAGATGAACCAGCCGAGCCCGCCCTGCCCCGATGACACGCCGAACACCAGCTCGGCCGCGATCAGGGTGCGCCAGGCGAACGCCCAGCCGATCTTCAGGCCGGTGAGGATCGAGCCGAAGGCCGCGGGAATGAGGATTTTCGCCACGTAGGGCAGCCCGCGCAGGCCGTAATTGCGGCCGACCATGCGCAGCGTGTTGGACACGCTCTTGAAGCCGGAATGAGTGTTGAGCGCGACCGGCCACAGCACCGAATGGATCAGCACGAAGACGAGGCTGCCATTGCCGAGCCCGAACCAGATCAGCGCGAGCGGCAAGAGCGCGATCGCCGGCAGCGGGTTGAACATCGCCGTGACCGTCTCCAGGAAGTCGGTGCCGATCCGGGTCGAGATGGCGAGGATCGTGAAGATCGCGGCCAGCACGATGCCGGCCGAATAGCCCATGAACAGGACCTTCAGCGAGGTCCATGCCCGCATCGGGATCGTGCCGTCCTTCACCCGATCGTACAGCGTCGCGATCGTATCGTGCAGCGTCGGAAACAGCAGGGGATTGTCGAGATAGACGCCGTAGGCTTCCCAGACCGCGGCCAGGAACAGGATGATGACGGTCTTGCGCACGAAACCGTCGTTCCACAACAGTTCGAGCACGGTCAGATTGCGTTCGACCTCGCCTGCGCCGCCGGCAGCAGCGGCCGGAGCGTCACGCAACAGAATTCTCGCCTCGCCCATCAGAAGCTCCCTGAATGTGCCGGGGTCATCGCATTTGAACATTCACAAGAGGTCGTCATGCCCGGGCTTGTCCCGGGCATCCACGTTCTTTGTGCTGCGTCGCAAGGCGTGGATGGCCGGGACAAGCCCGGCCATGACGCTGTGGAGATTGTCGGTGTCCAAAGCACACACTTCATATGCGATTGCCCTGTTCAATGCGCGGTGGCTTCGCCGGCGAACAGGAGATCGTGGATCTCCTTCTCCAGCCGGCCGGCGCTGCCGTCTTCGTTCGAGGCCTTGTCGACGTCGACCACCTCGGCCTTGACCCGGCCGGGATGCGGCGACAGCAACAGGATGCGGTTGCCGATGCGGATCGCTTCCGCGATCGAATGGGTCACGAACAGAACGGTGAACTTGGTCTCGCTCCAGAGCTGGAGCAGCTCGTCCTGACAGGTGCGCCGCGTCAGCGCGTCGAGCGCCGCGAATGGCTCGTCCATCAACAGGATATCCGGCTCCATCGCCATGCCGCGCGCGATCGCGACGCGCTGCTTCATGCCGCCGGAGAGCGTGTGCGGGTAGGCATCGACCACGCGGGTGAGCCCGACCTTCTCGATATAGGCCCGCGCCTTTGCCTCGGCGTCCTTGCGCGACAGCTTGCGCGCCGTCAGCAGCGGGAACATCACGTTGGCCAGCACGCTCTTCCAGGGCAGGAGCTGGTCGAACTCCTGGAAGATCATCATGCGGTCGGCGCCGGGACCATGGATCTCGCGATCGTTGATGGTCATGCGCCCCTCGCTCGGGGTCATGTAGCCGCCGACGGCCTTGAGCAGGGTCGACTTGCCGCAGCCGGACGGCCCGAGCAGCACGAAGCGATCGGACTTGTCGACGGTGAAGCTGACCCTTTCCGTGGCGGTGACGACGGCGCTGGAGGTCTTGTAGCGCAGCGTCACCCCATTGACGTCGAGCAGCGCCATCAGTTGCCCTTCAGATCGTGCGCGAGGGGGAGATAATAGTCCGTCCAGGCCTTCGGCTGGTTCTTCAGCGTGCCGGTCTTGAACAGATGCGCCGCGAACTTCATCGTGCCCTGAGGCTGGAGATTCCACTCCATCATGCCGGGTTCTTTCAGCAGGTCGAGCAGCTCCTCCACCGAGGTCTTGTCGCCGGTGATCTCCTTGTAGATCTCGACGGCCTGCTTGGTGTCGCTGCGGATCAGGTCCTGCGCTTCCTTGGTGGCGTCGCGCACGGCCTGGACGATCTTCGGATTGGCGTCGGCGAATTTGGTCGTGGTGAAGAACTGCGCCTGGCTGAGCGGGCCGCCCATCACGTCAGGTGAATTCAGCACCACATGCGCGCCCGGCACGTTCTTCAATTCGAGGAAGGTGAAGGGCGGGATCGAGAAATGGGTGTGCACTTCGTGCTTGGGGTTGGACAGCGCCGCATAGGCGTCGGGATGGCCGAGCTGCACGGTGTTGGCATCCAGCTTCGACCATTGGTCGGCGCCGAACGCCTCCGCGGCCGCGATCTGCAGCACGATCGCCTGCGTCGAGACCTTCACGGTCGGCACCGCGATCTTGTCGGAGGGGCCAAAATCCCTGATCGACTTGATGTTGGCGTCGCGGCTGATCAGCGTCATCGGCTGGGCCGAGGTGGCCACGATGCCCTTCACGCCGCCGCGGGTGCGATCCCACAGCAGGAGAAGATTGCCGGTGCCGGTGTTGAGGATGTCGACACCGCCGGCGAGCAGCGCATCGGTCTGCGCGCCGCCGCCGGAGAAGGTGATCCATTTGGTGGTCACGCCCGCCACGCCGAGAGACGCCGCGTGCTTCTCGATCAGCTTCAGCTTTTCCATGATGTGGCTCGGCATGTAGAAAATGCCGGGCTGGCGCGACAGCGCGATCTCGGATTTCTGCTGCGCATGCGCCGCGGGCGCTGCGAGGACGGTTGCGGCCAACAGGACGGCAGCCGCGAGCTTGCTGCGAAGATGCTTGATCATTGTTGTGTGTTTCCTCCGGCCAGCGTCGAGCTGCGTTGACCCTGCTGATGCACTAATATATTAGTGCATCAAAGGCAAGCGGGATCCGACATGGAAGCAGCTCACCCCACGCAGCGCGCGGCCGCACGCCCCGGCGCCCGGCTCGACCGCGCCCGTCAGGCCGCGCCGCAGGTATTCGAGCGGCTGCGCAATGCGATCATCGCACTGGAGCTGCCGCCCGGCGCGCCGCTGTCGCGCGCCGAGCTCGCCGCCCAGTTCGGCGTCAGCTCGACGCCGGTGCGCGATGCCCTGATGCGGCTCGAGGAAGAGGGCCTGGTCGACGTGTTTCCGCAGCACGCGACCGTGGTCAGCCGGATCGACATCGGCCGGGCCCAGCAGGCGCATTTCCTGCGCCAGGCGCTGGAGCTGGAGATTGTCCGGCTGCTGGCCGAACAGCATGACGACGCCCTGGTCATCCGCCTCGACCACGCCATCGCGCTGCAGCAGCAATTTGCGAAGGCCGGCGACTTCGAGGCCTTCATGGCCGCCGACAACGAATTTCACGCGCAGCTCTATGCCGACGCCGGCAAGCAGGATTTATGGGCGCTGGTGCGCAGCCGCAGCGGACATATCGACCGGCTGCGGCGGCTGCATCTGCCCTCACCCGGCAAGGCCCAGAACATCGTGCGCCATCACAAGCTGATCACGCGCGCGATCGAGGCCGGCGACGCCGATGCCGTGCAGCAGCATCTGCGCACCCATCTCTCGGGCACGCTCAGCGAACTCGACAAGATCCGGAGCCACCACCCCGAATATCTGGCGGATTGATCAGGCGGCGTTGCGGCCGTCCGTCGGACCGGTGCGCAGCCTGACGAAGAAGGCCTGGACCTCGGTGGCGAGGCGCTCGGCCGCGCCCGAAACGTGGTTCGCGGCCCCCAGCACGTCGTCGGCCGAGCGGTTGGTTTCCGCGATGGCTCCGGAGACGGTGCCGATGCTGGTCGCCAGCGTCTGCGTCCCCGACGCCGCCATCTGGACGTTCTGCGAGATCTCCCGCGTCGCCGCGCCCTGCTCCTCCACGGCGCTGGCGATCGCTGCGGTCACCTCGTCGATCCGGCGCATGGCGGTTGCGACCTCCTTGACGGAGGCGACCGCGCTGCCGGTCGAGTTCTGGATCGCGGCGACGTGCTGGGCGATGTCCTGCGTCGCATTGCGGGTCTGGTCGGCCAGCGCCTTGACCTCGGACGCGACCACGGCAAAGCCGCGACCGGCCTCGCCGGCACGCGCGGCCTCGATGGTGGCGTTGAGCGCCAGCAGGTTGGTCTGGGCCGCGATCGCCTGGATCAAATCGACCACCGAGCTGATGCTTTGCGCGGCGTGCGCGAGACCCTCGATCTCGCTCTCCGAGCGCGCGGTCACCTCGCCCGCCGAGCGCACGGTCTTGTTGGACAGCTCGATCTGCCGGCCGATCTCGACGATGGAACTCGCGAGCTCTTCGGCCGCCGCGGCGACGGTCTGGACGTTGACCGCGGTCTGCTCGGAAGCGGTCGCAGCGGAGGCGGCCTGGCTCGTCGCATGGTTGGCGATGCCGCCGAGACTCTCCGCGGTGTGCCGCATGGTGCCCGCATTCTCGCCGACCAGCGCGAGCAGGTCGCGCGAGGTCCCGCGAAAGTCCTCGACCGCGTCCTCCATGTTGCGATTGGCCGCCTCGCGCGCCTCAGCCTCGCGCGCGAGAGATGCCGCCGCCTGCTGCTGGGCGATGACGTTGTCGCGGAATTTGGCGACCGCCTGCGACACCACGCCGATCTCGTCGCCGCGCTCGGCCGTCCTGAATTCGACACTGGTGTCGCCGCCGGACAGGCGCGCGGAATCGCCCACCAGCTCCACGATCGGGCGCGTGATGGAGCGCGCGACCAGGATCGCAATCACCGTGCCGAGCGCAAGGCCCGCGGCAAGCAGGATCCATTGCAGCAGCAGCAATCTCTCGACCGCATCGGCGACGCTGCGGGCGTCGTCGGCGAGCTTCGACTGCTCGTCGCTCTTGAGACCGCCGGAGCGCTTGCCATCGGCGTCCTTGCGGCCGTCGAGCAGATCGAGGATGCGGGCCGCGCGCGGCGCAGCCTCGGTGGACAGGATGAAGACCGGCGCGTTCCATTGCGGCGTCTGGCGGATCGCGAAGATCTTCTGCGGCAGCGGGGTGAAGGCCTCGTTCGCCTTGGCGATGGCGCGGTAGGCGTTCGCCTGCCGTTCGGTGAGCAGATCCGCCTGGGTGCCGACAGATGCGAGTGCGGCCCTGAAAGTCGCGAGCGGCTTTTCGAACTTGTCACGATCGGCGGCCTCGCCCGAGGCCACGTAGAGGCGCAATTGCGATCCCGCGGCGGCAAGATTGCCGCGCACGTCGGCAAAGGTCTTGAGCAGGCGCTTGCGCTGCGGCGTCGCTTCCAGCGTCTCCTCCTCGTCGATCATCGCGGTGATCTCGGCGAACATGGTCGCGATCAGCGGCGCGGCCTCCTTCGCCAGCAGCTCGCTCGCCGGATAGGCCGACGGGGTGAAGGCGGCGAGCTCGGCCTTGTCCTGGGCCTGGCGGAATTCCGCGATCAGCGCCCTGGCCTCGCTCCAATTGGTCTTGTTCTTGGCGCTGGAAAAGCCCTCCGCCATACGGTCGACGGCGGCGGCGGTCCGATCGAGCTCCGCCCAGACGGCGGCCCGGTCGCGCTTGCCCCGCGCATCGCCCGTCAGCAGATAGCCGCGCAATGTCGACAGCGTGGAATAGAGATTGCCGACGAGTTCCGTGCTCGCGATCGCGACCGGCGCCCGCTGGTCCACGACCGCCCTGATCCGCGACGAAATGTCGGAGACGGCGGCGACGGTGTAGATCACGGTCGCCGCGAGCAGAAGGCAGATCAAGGCAAAGCCGCCGAGCAGCCGGGTGCGAATTCCGGTGTTCGCGATCGATTTGAACATGGGAGGTTCTCGTGCTGATGGCCGCTTTCGGCCGACTTCATCGAATGCCAGAATGCGAAAATGAAATACGCGAATACCGACAAGGGAACTATCGCAGATTGTAGTCTGCGGCCTTTAATCCATGGTGAAGGCTTGGTTCCATACAACTGATATCTCCTGTTGCTGAAATGGGTTACGCCGTTCGGAACCTTCCGCCATATGCATGTAAGCGTGCGTACCGGGGAGTGGCCCTTCGCCCCCTCGGCTCGCTGCGAAAGGCGATCCCGGCAAACGCGAAGTGCTTGCGGGCCGGACGGAATCCGCGCAACAATTTCGCATTTATTGCTTTGATTTGGGGTCGCTGGATCATCCCACCCGCCCCGGAGGATTTTTGACGTGGCCAACATCCTGATTGTGGATGACGACCCGGCCGTACAGATCACGATCCGGCTGCTCCTGGAGAGGGCCGGCCATCACGTCACCGTCGCCGGCGATGGCTGCAGGGGACTTGTGCTGTTCGAGGCCGGCCGGTTCGACCTGCTGTTCCTCGATATATTCATGCCCGGCATGGACGGGCTGGAGACGATGCGCCACATCCGGGCGCTGTCCCCGGCCATTCCCATCATCGTCATTTCCGGCCGCTCGGCCACGCCGGACGCCTATGCGGAACCGGATTTCCTGAAAATGGCGACCAAGCTCGGCGCGGTGGCGAGCCTTCAGAAGCCGTTCCGTCCGGACGCGCTGCTCGCGGCGGTCGACGGCTGCCTGAAGTCGGCGTCATCAGTGCCGCAATCCGAGGCCGGTTCGGGCGGCCGATGACAGAATCCATGTTGCAGCGTAGCAGAACATTCGGGACCGCTCGCGACGCGGCGCCAGGGCCGACATGACGCTGGCAACCCGGCTCGCCATCGCAATGATCCTGCTGGTCGCGATTGCGGTCGCCGCCGTCGGATGGCTGAGCCATTACAGCCTGGAACAGGCCTTCCTGCCGCGCGTGCTCGACCGCATCGAGACCCAATCGCGGCTGCTGGCGTCCCAGCTCGAAACCCAGACCAACGGCGCGCACGCCGTGATCGCGACGTTCCGCTCCCGTGCCGCCGTCCGCGGCGTGATCGACGCGCATTTCAACGACGGCGTCGATCCGGTCGACCACCTTTCCGAGAAGAGCTGGCGCGATCGGTTGCTGACGCAGCTCGTGGCCGTTGTCGGGGCCAATGCGACCTACGCAAAATTTCGCATCATCGACGCCGACGGCCGCGAATATCTCCGCGTCGACCGGTCCGGCCCGACGGGGGCGGTCCGTATCGTCCCCGACAATGCCCTGCAGAACAAGGACGAGCGCGCCTTCTTCCTGGACACGATCAAGCTCTCGGAAGATCAGGTCTACGTCTCTCCGGTCGACCTGAACGTCGACGACGGCACGATCCAGATGCCCTATGTTCCGACGCTGCGCGTCGCGGCACCGCTGTTCGGATCCGACCACCGGCTGTTCGGCATCGTCGTCGTCAACATCGACATGCGCCAGGTGTTCGACCGCATCCGGATCACGAGCCGGTCCGGCGAGCAGGTCTACGTCGTCGGCCGTAACGGCGATTATCTCGTGCATCCGGACCGCACCCGCGAATACGGCCTGCAACTGGGCACGCCGACGCGCTGGCAGGACGACTTCCCCTATTTCGCCAATGTCACGGGCTCGACCCTGGGGGCCACCCAGGTCGTGCCGGGCGGCGACGGCAAGCCGAGCGGCACGGCGATCGCCCCCGCGATCCTGGCCGAAGGCCAGTGGATTGGCATCATCCGCGTCGTGCCCAATGCCGTCTTCATGGCGCCGGCCGTGATCATCGAGAAAACCACCCTCACGATCGGCCTGATCGCGGTCATGGTCGCGGCCGTGCTCGCCGTGCTGCTGGCTCAATCGCTGACCCGGCCGATCGTGCGGCTCACCGCGGCGGTCGAGGCGATCGGGCGCGGCAAGCCCGCGGAGATTCCGATCGAGGCGTCGGGCGAGACCGGAATGCTGGCGCGCGCCTTTGCCCGCATGGTCGAGGAGACCAAGGCGAAGACGTCGGCGCTCGAGCACGAGGTCGAGGAACGGCGTCGCACCGAGGCCGCGCGCGACCAACTCGCCGTCCGCGAGCGCCTGTTCAGCGCGGCGGTGGAATCCTCCGACGATTCGATCGTCATGCAGACGCTCGACGGCATCGTCATCGGCTGGAATGCCGCGGCCGAGCGCCTCTATGGCTACTCGGCCGACGAAGCGATGGGACAGCCCACCTCGATCCTGCTGCCGCCCGATCGCAGCGAAGAGGGCAAGGACTATCTCCGGCGCATTGCAGGGGGCGAGCGGATCGAGCATTTCGAAACCGTCCGGCTGCGCAAGGACGGCACGCCGGTCGAGATCTCGGTGAGCCTTTCGCCGATCAGGGGGGCATCGGGCGAGATCATCGGCGCGTCCGGCTCGGCGCGCCGCCTCACCGACGCGCGACGGACCGAGCGGGCGCTGCAGCAGCAGCTCGAGGAGCGGCGCCAGCTCTTCGACGCCTCGCAGGATCTGATCATGATCATGAACTCGCGCGGCCATATCGTGCAGATCAGCCCGAGCTGCGAGGCCATTCTCGGCTACCGGCCCGACGAGATGATCGGTCGCAGCGGCGTCGATTTCATCCATCCCTCGCATCTCGAGCAGTCCCGCGAGGACATGCGCGCGCTCCGGCGCGGCGAGCAGCCGAAGCTCTCGGACACGCGGTGCATCCACAAGGACGGGCGCGAGGTCTGGCTGTCCTGGCTCGGCAACTGGTCCGATCAGGCGAAGCGCTACTTCTTCGTCGGCCGCGACATGACCGAGGCAAGGCTCGCCGAGGAATCCCTGCGCGACAGCGAGCAGCTGGCCCGCAACATCGTCGAGACCGCGCTCGACGCCTTCGTCCAGACCGACGAGCACAGCATCATCCTGAACTGGAGCTCGCGCGCCGAAGAGCTGTTCGGCTGGCGCCGCGACGAAGCGCTGGGCCGGAGCTCGATCGACCTCATCGTCGCCCCCGCCGAGCGCGAGAGGGTCGCGGCCGGCCTTGCGCGCTTCCTCGAATCCAGGGAGGGCCAGACGCTCAATCGCCGCCGCGAGCTGATGTGCCGCCGGCGCGACGGCAAGGAGTTCAAGGCCGAGCTGAGCGTCACGGCGCTGAGGCGCCGCGAGGGTGTCCTGTTCAACGTCTTCTACCGCGACCTCACCGACAAGATCGCGTCCGAGGAGCGCATCCGCCAGGCCGAGAAGATGGAGGCGGTCGGCCAGCTCACCGGCGGCGTGGCGCACGACTTCAACAACATCCTCACCGTGATCACCGGGACGATCGAGATCCTCGCCGACGCGGTCGCCAAGGAGCCCGAGCTCGCGGCGATCACCCGGATGATCGACGAGGCGGCCGGCCGCGGCGCCGAGCTGACGCAGCACCTGCTCGCGTTTGCGCGCAAGCAGCCGCTGCAGCCGCGCGAGATCGACATCAACTCGCTGATCGTCGATACGGCAAAGCTGCTGCGGCCGACGCTGGGCGAGCAGATCCTGATCGAATCGGTGTTCGAGGGCGAGAACTGCGTCGCGATCGTCGATCCCAACCAGCTCACCACGGCGCTCCTCAACCTCGCGCTCAACGCCCGCGACGCCATGCCCGGCGGCGGCAAGCTGATCCTGGAGACGGGTGCCGCCTATCTCGACGAGGTCTATGCCAGCGTCAACGATATCAGGCCCGGCCATTACGTGCTGATCGCCGTGAGCGACACCGGCAGCGGCATTCCGGCGAACATGCTGGCGCGGGTGTTCGATCCCTTCTTCACCTCGAAGGGGCCGGGCAAGGGCACCGGGCTCGGGCTTTCGATGGTCTACGGCTTCATCAAGCAGTCCGCCGGACACATCAAGATCTACAGCGAGGAAGGCCACGGCACCACGATCAAGATGTATCTGCCGCCCGGCAAGACGCCGACCGCGGTCGGCGACGGCGTGACGCCCGCGACGATCGAGGGCGGACACGAGACCATCCTGGTGGTCGAGGACGACCGGCTGGTGCGCGACTACGTGCTGGCGCAGCTGCATTCGCTCGGCTACGTCACCTTGCAGGCCGCGAACGCCGCCGAAGCGCTCGCGATCGTCGCCGCCGGAAAACCGTTCGACCTGCTGTTCACCGACGTCATCATGCCCGGCAAGATGAACGGGCGGCAGCTCGCCGACGAGCTGTTGAAGACGCGTCCCGATCTCAGGGTGGTCTACACCTCAGGCTATACCGAGAACGCGATCATCCATCACGGCCGGCTGGATTCCGGCGTGCTGCTGCTGGCAAAGCCCTATCGCAAATCGGATCTGGCGCGGATCATCCGCAAGGCGCTGAGCGCGTGAGGCGATAACCCGTAGCCCGGGTGAGCGAAGCGATACCCGGGACCAGTGCGCACGAAGTCACGGATGTCGTTTCGCTCATCCGGGCTACGAAACGTGACTATGCCCTACGACGCGCGCTGGGCGGCGGTCATCACGATGCGGATCAGGTCGGCGGCATTGCGGGCGCCGAGCTTCTTCATGATGTTGGCGCGGTGATCCTCGATGGTACGCGGGCTGATGCCGAGGGTGCGGCCGGCTTCCTTGTTGGAGGCACCGGAGGCAAACTGCTCGAGCACCTCGCGCTCCCTGCGCGTCAGCGGCTCGCGGCCGGGGAAATGCAGCGAGCTGAATTTCGGCGACGCGTTCTCTGCCTGCCTGCGTGCATAGGCGCCGATCGCCTCGTCGAGGCGGCCGACGATCTCGCTGCCGCGGAACGGCTTCTCGATGAAATCGAGCGCGCCGTTCTTGATGGCGCTGACCGCCATCGCGATGTCGCCCTGGCCGGAGATCATGAAGATCGGCGCAGGATAATCCTCGCCGTGCAGCTCCCTCAGAATGTCGAGACCCGACTTTCCGGGAATGTGCACATCGAGCAGGATCGCAGCCGGCGTGCGGTTTCGCGCGACGGAGAGCAGCGCTGCGCCGTCCGCAAAACAGATCACCTCATAGCCCGCCGCCTTCAACACCATCGACAAGGTGTCGCGAACGGCAGGGTCGTCGTCGACCACGAAGATTTCACCGCGAGAGCTTTGTTCGGCCATGTGCCACATCCAGTTGGCATGAAGGACTCGCGTCCGCGCCTCCCGTTATGGCGTTCGGCGCGGATTCGGCCCACCCGTATTTGTACGGGACATGGACTTAACGCACAAGTAGCGGCGAGGTGCCTAATTGCGGGAGACGGAGAATATCCATGCTAAATTACGCAGGCACACCCCCGCTCGCAGCGATGGCCGACGCCGACAGCCGTCAGTTGATCGCAGCCGAACTTCGCTCTCTGATCGCGCGCATCGACCTCAGTATGCGTCTGATCGACGCGGCCATGACCACGGACGACATCGAGCCGGAGGACGATAGCGCTACCGCGGGTTCCAGCGAGATCTTCGTGCTCGACGACGTCACGCCCCGCTTTGCCACGGCAAGCGCCGCCCTCAACGCCTGCCGGGCGGAGCTCGACCACGCGCTGCAGCAGCTGTCGGAAGCGGGTCCCGCATAGCCGCCGCACGCCGCTTGTCCGCCGCGGCGCCCGGCATGGCTGCTCCGCGGCCTAGGCGCGGTGCCGCTCCACGATTGCGTCGGTCGCCACACCACCCCAGGTGTGAATCGCCGGCAGGCCCATCGCGGTCTTGCCGAGGTTGGCGAGGCTGATGCGCAGGGCGGCGAGGTCGAGCGGCTTGGGCAGGCTCTGGAGCCCGATCCCGACCGAACGGGCGAAGCTGCGGGCGGCACTGCGGCGCTTGCCGTCCATGCCGCTGATGACGATCACCGCGCCGGCGAATTTGGCCTCGGCCATCTCGCGCAGCACATCGATGCCGTCGCCGTCCTCCAGCACGAGATCCAGCGTCACGCAGTCGAAGCGCGCGGCGCGGAGTTTCTCGATCGCCTCCGCCACCGACGGGGCCACGGTGACCTCGTGGCCGGCCTGCTTCGCCGCGACGGTGATCAGGCTGCGCTGCGTGGCGTCGTCGTCGACGACCAGGAGCTGGAGCGCGCGCCGCTCGGCGACGTCGGGCAGGTTCGAGGTGACGGAGGAAAGGGAACTTCTGGGCATTGCCGTATCCTGCGATTGAGACGGGCAATGGATACACGGCGCGCGCTTAGGCGACGTAAAGCCGGTGCGGCAAATTCATTCCGATGTTTCAGCAAATGTAAAGCAACGCGGAAAGACGCACCAAGCGCCGCGCCGATCAGGCCGCCGCGTCGTGGCCGCCGGCCGCGCCGCGCTTCTTCCTGTTCTTGCCGCGCAGGAACTGGATGTCCATTTCGGCGCCGTTGACGCGCACCAGCTCGCAGCGGCGGTAGGCAAGGCCGGTGGACGACAGCAGCAGGAAGAACTCCTTCAGGTTCAGGCCCTGGATCGAGCCTTCGACCGTGAGGATGGCATCAGTGTCGGAGATGGCGTTGAGCTTGCAGTCGCGGCGCCAGGTCCCGTCGATGGCCATGATGCAGACATCATAACCGCGACTGAACGTCACGCGCTCCGCACCTTTTCCATCCTCGGCCATCTTATCGCCCTGCCATCACGGCCATGCGCGGCGGCACAGCGCCGACCGGCGGCTTGGCTGCGGCTGCGCGCGGATCGTTCGGCTTGTAGAGACCGCGCCTTTCCGGGATCGGCCTGAACGTATCGGTCAGTCCGACCACGGTTTCCGCCGCGCCGAGCACCAGGAAGCCGTCGGGCTCGATCTGGCGCGCCAGGCGGTTGAAGATGTTGATCTTGGTGTCCTGGTCGAAATAGATCAGCACGTTGCGGCAGAAGATCACGTCGAACGTGCCGAGCTGGGCGAAATCGTGCAGCAGGTTGAGCTGCCTGTGCTGGATCATCGCCCGCAATTCGGGATTGATCTGCCAGGTCTCGCCGGTCTGCTTGAAGTACTTCACCAGCATCTGGATCGGCAGGCCGCGCTGCACCTCGAACTGGCTGTAGATGCCGGACTTGGCTTTCTCCAGCACTTCCTGCGACAGGTCGGTCGCGATGATCTCGACGCGCCAGCCGGTGAGGGCCGCGCCCATCTCCTTCAGGCACATCGCCAGCGAATAGGGCTCCTGCCCGGTCGAGCCGGCGGCGCACCAGATGCGCACGCTGCGCCTGGCGGCACGCGCCTTGATGACCTCGGGCATGATGTGGTCGCGGAAATGATCGAACGGGACCTTGTCGCGGAAGAAGAAGGTCTCGTTCGTGGTCATGGCTTCGACCACGTCGACGATCAGCTGGCGCGAGCCGGCCTGCAGCTTCTGCACGAGGTCGGTGATGCCCGAGAGCCCGGCCTTGCGGGCGAGCGGCAGCAGGCGGCTTTCGATCAGATATTGCTTGTCTGCGGACAGGTCGAGACCGGAATTGTCCTTCAGGAATTTGCGCAGGTACTCGTACTCGGTCGGGGTCACGGATGGCCTCTTCGAAGCTGTACTGGAACACTCTGGCCCAAGCACTCGGGCCAGATACACTCAGACCATGGCTTGTCCGACCGGGATCAAACCAACTTCAGCGAACTTGTCGGCGATGATGTCTTTGTCGAAGGGCTTCATGATGTACTCGTTGGCGCCGCCGCTGAGCGCCTGAGCGATATGAGCCACATTGTTCTCGGTGGTGCAGAACACCACCTTGGGCTGGTCGCCGCCGGGCAGGCGGCGCATGTGGCCCATGAACTCGAACCCGTCCATGACGGGCATGTTCCAGTCGAGCAGCACCGCGTCGGGCAGCTGCCGCTGGCAGATCTCGAGCGCCTTCGAGCCGTCCTCGGCTTCAGTGACCTGGAATTCGAGTCCTTCCAGGATCCGGCGTGCGATCTTGCGCACGACGCTGGAATCATCGACCACCAAACACGTTTTCATTTCGGTTCTCCGGCTTCGATGTTTCGTTGGCTCACGCAGCCATCTGCACTTCGGTCTTCAGTTCGAGCACGCGATCGACGTCGAGCACGACCATGAGCTGGCCGTCGAGGCGGTGGACACCGCCGGCGAGCTTGGCCAT
>NZ_JAFCLT010000020.1:0-94601 GCF_018130885.1 Bradyrhizobium sp. KB893862 SZCCT0404 | reverse complement strand
CGGGGCATCTACCGTGATGTTCGTCAAGAGGTCGATCAGGGGCAAGAGTGCGGCATCGTGCTCGCCGGTCAAGGCGACCGCTGCGCGGCGGCGCTGCCGGCCTTGACCGGCTGCGCTCGCTGCCGCGTTTGCGTGCCATGATCGACGGCTCATGGTGCAGATTTGGCTGCACCCTTCCAGTCCGATCCGTCCCGGATCATGGCGTTGAGCGTCACCAGCATCTTGCGCATCACGGCACTGAGCGCGACCTTGCCCGGGCGGTGATTGTCATCGACCAGGCGCTGGTAGAAGGCCCTCATGACCGGATTGTGCTGGATGGCGCTGCGGGCGCCGTTGAAGAGCACTTTGCGGACGTCCGGGCGACCATGACCGGTGGACGCATGTCCACGCCCCTTACCGCTGTCTCGGGTGTGTGGGGCAAGACCGCAAAGCGCGGCAATTTTCTTGCCCGACAGATGTCCGAGCTCTGGCAGTTCGGCAATCAAGGTCTGTGCGGTGGCCGGGCCCGCGCCGCAAAAGGTCTGCAACCGTCGGCTGGTCTCGGCATGCGCGGAGTTTGCGATGTGCTCGGCGATGGCCTTGTCGACGGCAGCCAGCGAACGCTCGAGGGTGACAATGACCGCCTGAAGGCTCTTGCGGACAATGGCGCTGTCCACCACGTCGCGGCGGCAAGTTTCGGCGTGTAACAGCGCCTGCAACTGCCTTCGCCGCGCCGCGAGCTCACGTAAGACCTCATCGGCTTGCGGAGCCGGGGCAAACTCGCGGCGAGCAAGTTCCTCGGCGGCGAAGTCAGCCAGCAATCTGGCGTCGATGCGGTCCGTCTTGGCCCTGATGCCACGTCGCCCGCGATAGGCGACGACTTCGTTCGGATGCACCTGCTTAAAGCTAACCGTCGCCCGACCAAGGCACCGGCGCAGATACCGCTCATAGCCACCCGTTGGTTCGAAGGCGACCAAGCCGATCGAGCCTGCCCCAATCCGCAAAAGCCAGGCGTCAATCGCCCGCTCATTGTTCGTGATCCGCTTCACCTGAACGTCGCCCGCGACGGCAATGTCGATCCATCCCTTGGCCACATCCATTCCGATCATCAACTTGCTCATGCTGCTGATCTCCGACAGAATATGGATCTGGTCGGCACGCCGGATTGCAATGCGGGCTCAGGCCCTCTCTACCGTGCGCGTGTCAGACCGTAACGCCGGCGGTCCCAAGATGCCCGCGGTCTCACAGGACCAAACCAGTACTCGAAGGTCCGCCGGCGCCCCATCCTGAGCGGATGGAGCCACATCATGCAATCCAGTACGCCGTGACCTATTGGATCAATAACAACCGCCCCTGGAATACTGGATCGCCCGGTCAAGCCGGGCGATGACAGCGAGTATATGGCGCGCTCCGGGATGACGCGCGCTTCGCGCGTCACTTCTCGCGGAACGCCCGCATCAGCTGGTCGTGCAGCGGCTTCATCAGATAGGACAGCATGGTGCGGTCGCCGGTCTGGACGAAGGCTTCCACGGGCATGCCGGGGATGATCTTGACGTCGCCGAGACGGGCGATCTCTTCCGGCGGCATCGAGACGCGGATGGTGTAGTAGCTCTGGCCCGTGCGCTGATCGGTGGTGACGTCGGGCGAGACGCGGCTCACGGTGCCGTTGAGCTCGGGCGTGGTGCGCTGGTTGAAGGCGGACAGGCGCAGCAGCGTCTTCTGGCCGATCTGCAGCTTGTCGATGTCGACCGGATTGACCTTGGCCTCGACCTGGAGGTCGTCGGCCTGCGGCACGATCAGCATCAAGGTGTCGCCGGCGGTGACGACGCCGCCGACCGTGTGCACGGTCGATTGCAGCACCATGCCGTCCTGCGGCGCGCGGATGTCGACGCGGCGGAGCTGGTCCTCGGCGGCGACCTTGCGCTCGATCAGCTCGCCGATCTTGTCGTTGGTCTCGCGCAGATCCTTGGAGACCTCGCTCACCATGTCCTTGTCGACCTGGATGATCTGAAGCTCGGTCTCGGTGATCTTGCCCTTGGCCTGCGCGCGCGAGGCGATGTATTGCGCGCGCTCGCCGTTGAGGCGGGCGCTGTCGCGTTCGAGCTGGGTCAGGCGCGAGATCTGCACCAGGCGCTTGTCGTAGAGATCGCGGACGCCGGTGAGCTCGTTCTGGACCAGCCCGATCTCCTTGTCCTTGGCCGTCTCCTGCGCCGACAGGCCCTCGATTTCCTCGTTGAGCTGCAGCACGCGCTCGCGCAGCTGCGCCTTCTGGCCGGCGCGGCCGTTGACGCGGACCTCGAACAGCTTGGTCTCGGCGGAGATCAGCGCCTTGACGTCGGGATCGCTGCTGCGATCGAGCAGGGATTGCGGAAACTCGATCTTGTCGAGACCGCGCTGCTCGGCCTGCAGCCGCGCGGTGCGCACCTGCGCCGCGTCGAGATTCTTCGTGACGATGGCGAGGTTCGCCCGGGTCACGGTGTCGTCGAGCCGCACCACGATGTCGCCGGCCTTGACCACGTCGCCGTCGCGGGCGCGCAGCTCGCCGACCACGCCGCCGGTCGGGTGCTGCACCTTCTTGACGTTGGACTCGACCACGATCTGGCCCGGCGCGATCAGCGCGCCCGAGATCAGCACCGTGGAGGCCCAGCCGCCGAGGCCGACCACGAGGACCAGCACGATGCCGAGACCGAGCATCAGGTGCAGCTTGATGGAATCACGCACGGTCTTCTGGGAAGTAGGCTTCCCGCCCCCGATCGCCATCGTGCTCATGACTTGGTCACTCCGCCTTCACTGACGACCTTGATCGGAGCCGGCGGCGTCGCGCGCGGCTGCAGCACCTGGGCGAGCACCTGCTCCTTCGGGCCGAACGCCTGCATACGGCCGTCGCGCAGCACCAGGATCTGGTCGACCGCCTCGACGCCGATGGGGCGATGCGCCACCACGATGACGATGGCACCGCGCTCGCGCGCGGAACGGATGGCGCGGGTCAGCGCCTCGTCGCCTTCGGTGTCCAGGTTGGAATTGGGCTCGTCGAGCACGATCAGGAACGGATTGCCGTAGAGCGCGCGGGCCAGCGCGACGCGCTGCGCCTGGCCGGCCGACAGCGCGCCGCCCTGCTCGCCGACTTGCGTGTTGTAGCCCTCGCGCATCTTGATGATCATCTCGTGCACGCCGGCCTCTTTCGCCGCGGCGATGATGCCGTCGGAGGTGGCCTCGGGATCGAAGCGGCCGATGTTCTGCGCGATGGTGCCGCCGAACAGCTCGACATCCTGGGGCAGGTAACCGATGTGGCGGCCGAGCGCGTCCGACGACCACTGGTCGAGCGCCGCGCCGTCGAGGCGGACCTTGCCGCGCACCGGCTGCCAGACGCCGACCAGGGCGCGGATCAGCGAGGATTTGCCGGAGCCGCTCGGCCCGATCACGCCGAGGCCGTTGCCGGCGGCGAGCGCGAAGGTGACCTCCTGCACGATGATGCGCTGGTCGCCCGGCGCCACCATGGCGAGGCCTTCGACCCCGAGGCGGCTGGTGGGCGGCTGCAGCTGGGTCGGCATCGTCTGCGCCGGCATCTGCTCCAGCAGGCGCGTGAGGCGCTGCCAGCTCTGGCGGGCTGCGACGAAGGATTTCCAGTGCGCGATGGCGAGATCGACCGGCGCGAGCGCGCGGGCGGAGAGGATCGAGCCGGCGATGATGATGCCGGCGGTCGCCTCCTGATGGATGACGAGATAGGCGCCGACCGCGAGCACGGCCGATTGCAGCATCATGCGCAGCACTTTTGCGACCGCACCGAGGCCGCCGGCGACGTCGCTCGCACGCTGGTTGCCGCCGAGATATTTTTCGTTGGCCTCGCTCCAGCGCGCGTTCATGCGGCCGGTCATCCCCATCGACACCATCACCTCGGCATTGCGCCGGCTGGCCTGGGCGAGATCATTGCGCTGGGCGGCAAGGCCCATCGCCTCCTTCGCCGGTTGGCGCGACAGGAACTCGGTGACGATGGTCAGGCCGACCAGGATGATGGCGCCGACCAGGGCGGTAAGGCCGATCATGACGTGGAAGGCGAAGCAGATGGCGAGATAGAGCGGCAGCCAGGGCAGGTCGAAGAACGCGCTCGGGCCCATGCCGCCGAGGAAGGAGCGGACATTGTCGAGGTCGCGCAGCGGCTGCAGGCCCTCGTTGCGGTTGCCGACCAGGAGCGGCAGGCGGACAATGGTGTCGAACACCCGCTTGTTGAGCGCCTCGTCGAGCGAGGTTCCGATCCGCCCCAGGATCCGGTTGCGGATCATGTCGAGCACGCCCTGCGCCATGTAGAGGAAGCCGGCGATGATGATCAGGCCGACCAGGGTCGGGATGCTGCGGCTCGGCAGCACCCGGTCGTAGACCTCCAGCATGAAGATCGACCCGGTCAGATAGAGCAGGTTGATCATGCAGCTCATCAAGCCGACGCCGACGAAGGCCGTGCGACAAGCGCGCAAGGCGTCCCCGAGCTCTGAACGGCGGACGCCAGGTAGGGCTGCCATCAGTCTGATCTCTTTCAGATGAGGGGCAAAGCCCCTGATTTCACAGGCGGTTCAGGGTACGCGACCCGAATTAATATCGTCTTCCCCTGCGACCCCAGCGCAGTCGAATTAACCCGGGAGCCCGATGGACCACATCTAGCCCTGACGGCCCCGCACGCAAATCCGGTATTTCACAGTCTTTGCGGCTTTTTATAGCAGAGATCGCGGCCTCTCCCCAGCGGGGGAGAGGCGAAATGTTCGGGCCCGTCGGGCCAAAGCGAGGCTAGAAACGGCCGCCGCCGCGGACCAGCCGAACCACCAGCAGCAGGATCACCGCGCCGATGGCGGAGTAGACGATCTCGGAGACGAGGCCGGTGCCGAGCCGGATGCCGAGCTTGGGAAACAGGAAGCTCGCGACCAGTGCGCCGGCGACGCCGACGACGATGTCGCCGATGATGCCGAACCCGGTTCCGCGCACCACCTTGCCTGCGAGCCAGCCGGCGACGAGGCCGACGAACAGGATGACGAGCAGGCCTTCGTTGGAAATGTACATAAGTGAGGTCCCTCTCCTTGAATGCCCGGCATGGAACGGGAACCGGGATGAACGGGGTCTGAATGCGTTCCCTGCGACCCGGTTGCGCCTGTCGAAGACAAAAAGTTCGAAAACAACCCCATGCACAGTAGGAGCGCGCCGGGCGGTCGGCGCGGGGTGACGTGTGACAACTCGATGTTGTCGCGGGGAAATTCTGGGGAGGGGCGCAAGGGCTGCGCTGCGCGCTCACATCTTGCGGAAGTCAGGGACGCACGTCTCTGTCATTCCCTCCCCCCTTGCGGGGGAGGGGCAGGGAGAGGGGTGGCCGCGGGCGAGGTCTGAGTTCGTGGCTACCCCTCTCCCCCACCCTCCCCCGCAAGGGGGGAGGGAGCGCAGTTGCGCGCGGGGATATACCTCAGCTCACTTCGACAATATCCGATACTCGCGACGGAGAGAGCGCCGTCTACGTCGCCGCCACCGGCTCCGCCAGCACGCACCTCGCCGCCCTGCCCGGGCCGACCTCGACATTGGCCGGCAGCTGCTCGAGGCAGCGCGGCTCGGCGAGCTTGCAGCGGGGGGCGAAGGAGCAGTTGTGGGGCTTTTCGGCCAGTGACGGCGGGGTGCCGGGGATGGTCTCGAGGCGAGCGCCGCGCTTGGCGCCGTGGATGGTCGAGGCGAGCAGGCCCTTGGCATAGGGGTGCACGGGGGTGCGGACGATGTCGCGAAGAGTCCCCTGCTCCACGATCTGGCCGGCATACATCACCGCGACGCGGTCACAGATCTCGATGGCGACGCCGATGTCGTGGGTGACGAAGATGACGGACATGCCGAATTCGCGCTGCAGCTCGCGCAGCAGCAAGAGGATCTGGATCTGCACGGTGGCATCGAGCGCCGTGGTCGGCTCGTCCGCCAGCAGGATCTTTGGACGGCAGGCCAGCGCCAGCGCGATCATCGCGCGCTGGCGCATGCCGCCGGACATCTCGTGCGGATAGGCATCGAGACGCCGCTTGGCCGAGGGAATGCGCACGACCTCGAGCATCTCGAGCGCCCGCGCGCGCCCTTCCGCATAGCTCTTGCCTTCGTGGCGCACGACGCTTTCGGCGATCTGCGCGCCGATGGTGTAGACCGGATCCAGCGCGAGCGCCGGCTCCTGGAAGATCATCGAGACGGTCTGGCCGCGGAACGACGACAGCTCCTCGTCATTCATGGCGAGCACGTCGCGTCCCATGACGTTGACCTTGCCCGTGATCTGCGTGCGCTTCTTCGGCAACAGCCGCATCAGCGCACGCAGCGTCACGCTCTTGCCCGAACCGGATTCGCCGAGCAGGCCCAGCACCTCGCCGTCACCCAGCGAAAGATTGAGATCGTTCACGGCATAGACCGTGCGTTCGCCGGTGAAGCGGATGTTGAGGCCTGAGATGTCGACGAGTTTTGTCATGACGGCAGTTTGGGTACCCGGTCGTGATAGTCGGTGACGCGCTGGAACGCCGCGCCGATGGTGAGCAGGGTCGCTTCATCGAAGGAGCGGCCGATCAGTTGCATGCCCACGGGCAGGCCGGTTTTGGTGAAGCCCGAGGGAATCGTCAGCGACGGCAGACCCAGGAAGTTCACCGGACGGGTGAACAGCGTCAGGCGCTGCACCATCGCCGGCGCGTTCGGTCCGCCGCCGACATCGCTCTCCTCGATCGTCGGCGCCGGCACCGGCGAAGCCGGTGCGATGATCGCGTCGACACCCGCGGTCGCGGCGTTGTGCGCGGCAAGCGCGGGGCCGCGCCAGCGCATCGCCTCCAGATAGGTGATGGCGGGGACGGTGAGACCGTTCTGCAGCCGCATCAGCACCTGCGCGCCGTAATCCTGCGGACGCTCGATCATCCAGCGCTTGTGGAAGGCGGCGGCTTCCGCGGCGAGCACGAGCTGGCTTGCCGACGACAATTGCCGCTGGTCCGGCAGCTCGACCTTGACGATGTCGGCGCCCTCGCGCTTGAGCACCGCGATGGTCTCGTCCAGCACGCGCGCGACCTCGCTGTCGAGGTCGTCAACGTAGAAGGACGCAGGTACACCGATCCTGAGGCCCTTCAGCGAGCCCTTGGTCGCAGCGACATAGTCCGACAGCGGCTCGTGGCTACAGGTCGGATCCTCGGGATCGGGACCGGCCATCAGCGCCAGCAGCAGCGCGCAGTCCTCTGCGGTGCGGGCGAGCGGGCCAACGGTGTCGAGCGATTGCGACAGCGGCATCGCGCCGGCACGGCTGACGCGGGCGACGGTGGTCTTGAGGCCGGTGACGCCGCAGAAATGCGCGGGCATGCGGATCGAGCCGCCGGTGTCTGACCCGAGCGCCGCATAGGTCAGGCGCGCCGCGACCGCGGAGCCGGAGCCCGACGACGAGCCGCCGGTGATATGGGCAACGTTCCAGGGATTGCGCACCGGGCCGTAATGGGCGTTGTGCCCGGTCGGCCCGTAGGCGAATTCGGCGAGGTGCAGCGTGCCCAGGCGGACCTGACCGGCGTCCTTCAGCCGCTGCAACGCCGTGGAGGTCACGGCCGGAACGAAATCGCGGCGGATCAGCGAGCCGCAGGTCGCGACGTGGCCGGCGTCGTAATACATGTCCTTGTGCGCGAGCGGCACGCCGTGCAGCGGCCCGCGGACATTGCCCTTTGCGAGCTCGGCATCGGCGGCATCGGCCGCCTTCAGCGCAGCCTCCGCCTCGATCGACATGAAGGCGTTGAGATGGGGCTGCCATTGCGCGATGCGGTGCAGCAGCGCGCGGGTCACCTCATGCGAGGACAGCTGCTTCATCGCGATCGCACGCGCGACCTCGGTGAGCGACATGAAGGCGGGCTCGCGGCTCATTTCGACACCTTCTGCGTCTGCGCGAGGACGTAGGACCCGGGCTCGAGGTCGAAGGGCAGCGTGCCGGCGATGGCTTCGAAACCCTCGAAGGCGGGTCCGATCGCGTTGGAGATGCGCGCTGCGATCTCATCATCCACCGGAATGCCCGAGACTTGCGCGATCGGCTTGATCTCTTTTGGTGTCGGTCTTGTCATGCTGTCTCCCCTGCGGGCGCGCGGCTATGGCCTGAACCCGGGATCGCCATGTAGCACGCGGCCTCGTGGCCCATTGTATCGACGGCGGTGAGCTTTGGTGCGGCATTTGCGCAGAGCGGCTCCGCAAACGCGCAGCGGGTATGGAAGCGGCAGCCTGGGGGAGGATCGATCGGATTGGGCGGATCGCCCGTGATGGGCGGCTTTTCGGTGCGGCGATCAGGATCGGACGACGGCATCGCAGCGAGCAGCGCCCGCGTATAGGGGTGCGCCGGATTGTCCCAGACCTGGTCGACCGGACCGAGCTCGACGACTTCGCCGAGATACATCACCAGCACGCGGTCCGAGATGTAGCGCACCACGTTGAGGTCGTGGCTGATGAAGAGATAGGTCAGGCCGAACTCGCGCTTGAGATCGGCGAGCAGGTTGAGCACCTGCGCCTCGACCGATTTGTCGAGCGCGGAGACGGCCTCGTCCAGGATCACCAGCCGCGGCGACAGCGCGAGCGCGCGGGCGATGTTGACCCGCTGGCGCTGGCCGCCGGAGATCTCGTGCGGATAGCGGTTGGCGAAGTTTTCGGGGCGCAAGCCCACCTTGCCCAGCAGCTCGCGCGCCAGCGCCCGCGCCGCGCCGTCGGCCATGCCGTGGACCTTCGGGCCGAAGGCGATGGATTCCTCGATCGTCAGGCGCGGATTGAGCGAGGCGTAGGAATCCTGGAACACCATCTGCATGCCGCGGCGCAGCTCGCGCAGGCTCAGCGACTGGCCGACGGTCATGCCGTCATAGATGATGTCGCCGTCATCGCACGGCATCAGATGCATCAGCAGGCGCGCGGTGGTGGATTTGCCGCAGCCGGACTCGCCGACGATGCCGACCGTCTCACCCTTGGCGACGGAGAAGGAGACGTTGTCGACGGCGCGCACGGTGCGCTTGGCGGCGAACAGCCCGCCGCGCACCGGGAAATGCTTGGTCAGGCCGTTGACCTGAAGCAGCGGCTGCGCGACGCCGCCGACGTCCTCGACCTGCTCCAGCATGGTGACGGATGTGTTGCTCTCGCTCATGGTCTAGTTCCTGATGTCCATGGCGCTGCGCAGGCCGTCCGAGAGCAGGTTGAAGCAGATCGAGACCGCGAAGATCATCGCGCCGGGGAGTGCTGCGACCCAGGGGTTGACGTAGATCGCTGTGCGCAGCGTGTTCAGCATCAGGCCCCATTCCGGCTCCGGCGGCTTTGTGCCGAGGCCGAGGAAGGAGAGACCGGCGGCCAGGATCATCGAGACCGAGATCAGGCTGGTCGCATAGACGAAGATCGCGCCCAGCACGTTGCCGAGGATGTGCACGCGCATGATGGTGAAGGCGCCGGCGCCGGAGGCGCGCGCGGCCTCGACGAAATCCATGTTGCGCACGCCCGTGGTGACGCTTTCGGCGACGCGGGTGATCTGCGGCACGAACACGATGGTGAGCGCCACGATGGAGTTGAGGATGCCGGCCCCGAGCGCGCCGGAGATCGCGATCGCCAGCAGCACCGACGGGAAGGCGTAGAACACGTCCACGGTGCGCATGATCGCGGTGTTGAGCTTGCCGCCGACATAGCCGGCGATGATGCCGAGCGAGGTGCCGATGCAGAAGGCGAGGATCACGGGCAGGATGCCGATCACCAGCGACAGCCGCCCGCCATAGACCAGCCGGGCCAGCATGTCGCGGCCGAGCTCGTCGGTGCCGAGCGGATAGCCGGGGGTGCCGATGTGGCGGAGGCGGCGGATCATCGATCCCTTGTAGGGGTCTTCGAGACCGAGCCATGGCGCGAGGATCGCGGAGAGGACGATCAGCAGCAGCACCAGCGCGCAGGCCATGCTGACCTTGTCGCGCATGATGCGGCGGCCGACAGTCGCCCAATAGCCGCGCGCCTTGGTGGCGGGCGCAGCCTGCAGCGCGGCATCGGCGGTGGCGGACAACGGAAGCTCGCTCATCGGCCGGCTCCCGGAAGTTGGTACGATCGATGCGAGCCAAGGAGGCGGTGCACCTCTCCCGCTTGCGGGAGAGGTCGCGCCGAAGGCGCGGGTGAGGGCTTTCTCCTCTGGGGGGTTTTCACGAGCGGAGACACCCTCTCCCCCACCCTCCCCCGCAGGCGGGGGAGGGAGCGCACTGCCTTCGCGGCGATAGCTGGGCTCGATCTCATCGCTAGCCCCGCTTGATGCGCGGGTCGATCGCGGCTTGCGCGATGTCGACCAGGAGATTGAGGAAGACGAAGAACAGCGCCAGGATCAGGATCGTGCCCTGCAGCAGCGGCAGGTCGCGCTGAAAGATCGCGGAGTTGAGCAGGAAGCCCGAGCCCGGCCAGGAGAACACGGTCTCGATCAGGATCGAGCCGCCGAGCATATAACCGAGCTGCAGGCCCATCACCGCGAGCGCGGTGGGGGCGGCGTTCTTGACCACGTGACGGAACACGCCGCGCTCATGCAGGCCCTTTGCGCGCAGCGCCTCGACGAAATCCTGCGAGAGGATGTCGCCGGTCAGCGCGCGCACCGTGCGGGTGACGATGCCCATCGGAATCACCGAGGTCGTGATCGCCGGCAGCACGAGATATTTCAGGTGCGCCCAGTCCCAGGCCCAGGAGTTGGAGCCGCTGGGGCCGGCGCCGACCGCGGGCAGCCAGTTCAGCTGCACCGAGAAGATGATGACGAGCAGCATGCCGAGCCAGTAATGCGGCACGGACACGCCGGCGATGGCGAAGGAGGTCGCGACCTTGTCGATCCAGGTCTCGCGGAAATAGCCGGCGATCAGGCCGAGCAGGATGCCCATGGTGAAGCCGATGATCGCGGCGGCAATCGCGAGCGTGACGGTGTTGCCGACCGCGCGCATGACCTCGGCCAGCACGGGACGTCCCGTCGCGATGGAATTGCCGAGATCGCCATGCAGCGCGCGCAGCAGCCAGAGCCCGAACTGCACCGGCAGCGGCCGGTCGAAACCGTAGGCGGCGCGAAGCTGCACGGCGAGCTCCTGCGAGGCGTCGGCGGGGAGCACCGCGACGAGCGGATCGCCCGGCGTGATGTGCACGAGCAGGAAGCACACCAGCGCGACGCTGATGACGATCGGGACGACATAGACAATGCGTCTGGCGGTATAGGCGAGCACGTTGTTTCTTTTTCTTCCCTTCTCCCCTTGCGGGAGAAGGTGGCGCGAAGCGCCGGATGAGGGGTTGTTTCCGCGAATGCCGTTGTTTCAAAAGCAAGAGTTCTCTCCGCGGAGAGAGACCCCTCACCCGTCCCGCCGCTATGCGGCGAGCCACCCTCTCCCGCAAGGGGAGAGGGTGCACTGTGCTTGTGGCGCGAACTAGTTCATCGACACCAGCGAGAAGTCGATGAACCAGCTCTTCGGCTGCACGACGCCCGTCACCTTCGGGCTCATGGCGCGCGGGCCGACGTCGTGGGCGACGTAGAGGAAGGCGGCATCGTCGACGGAGGCGGCGTGCAGCTCGGCGAGTGCGGCGTCACGCGCGGCGGGATCGAAGGTCTGGCGTGCCTTCTTCACCAGCTCGTCGAACTTGGGCTCGTTGATGAAGCCCCAATTGTTCGAGACCGGCGGCGCCATGCCCGATTGCAGGAAACGCACCAGCGCGAAGAACGGGTCCATCGCCGCGTAGGTGACGTTGGTCGCGTTCGAGCCGTTGGCGCTAGGATCCTTGGCACCGCGGCGCCAGTTGGTGAACAGCGTGTTCCACTCGATGACGTCGAGCTTGACGTCGAAATAGCACTCGGCCAGCGCCTGCTGCAGATATTCGTTCATCGGCAGCGGCTGCATCTGGCCCGAGCCCGACGCAGACGTCTGGGTCTTCACCACCAGCTTCTTGTTCGGACCGAAGCCTGCTTCCTGCATCAGCTTCTGTGCGGCCGCCTTGTCGTACTTGATCTCGAAGGTCGGCTTGCCGCGCCAGGGATGACCGGGCTCGAACGTGCCGGTCGCGGGCACCATCAGGCCGGCGAGCAGGCCGTCCTTGAGACCTTCGCGATCGACGCAGAGATTGGCCGCCTTGCGCACGCGGATGTCGTTCCAGGGCGAGCCTTCGACGCGCGAGAACTGCCAGGGCCAGACATGCGGCTGCTCGTTGGCGTAGAGCTTGAAGCCGCGCTGCTTCAGCTCGGGCAGCGCGTCGGGCGCGGGCGCCTCGACCCAGTCGACCTGCCCGGAGAGCAGCGCCGCGGTGCGGGCATTGGCTTCCGGCATCGGCAAGAGCACCATCTTGTCGACCTTGGGCACGCGCGCCTTGTCCCAATAATTGGCGTTCTTCACCAGCTCGAGCCGCTCGCGCGGGGTGAAGCTCGCCATCTTCCACGGGCCGGTGCCCGCGGCGTCCTTGGCGAAGGCGGTCCAGGCGGCCTGCGACTTCGCCTTGGCGTCGGCGCCCTCGGCCTTGTCATAGAAGTGCTGCCACTTCGTCGGGCTCGCCATGAACAGGTTGGTGAGATTGATCGGCAGGAAGCTGTCGGGCTCCTTGGTGGTGAGCTCGACGGTCATGTCGTCGATCTTCTTCGCGGAAGCCAGCGTCGGCATGCGCGAGGCCGTGACGCCGACCTGGCTGGCATCGAACTGCGGCGCGTCCTGCTTCAGCACCTTCTCGACGTTCCACACCACCGCATCTGCATTGAACGGGGTGCCGTCATGGAAGGTGACGCCGGGGCGCAGCTTGAAGACCCATTTGGTCTTGTCGGCATCGTCCACCTTCCACTCGGTGGCAAGGCCGGGGATCACCGTGCTCGCCTTTTCGGCGGAGGAGAGATCCCAGCCGGTCAGCGCGTCGTACATGGTGAGGCCGGTGAAGCGATTGCCCTCGAAACCCTGATCCGGCTGGCCCAGCGTGCGCGGAATATCGGCAGCCGTCATGCCGATCCGCAGCACGGTTTCGCTACTTGCCACGCGTGGCCATGCCGCCGCGCTGCCCAGCGCCAAAAGCGCGATCAGCGCCGCCCGTGTCTTGTTGTTCTTGATACGCATCGCCTCGATCCTTCTTCGGCTTTCGATGATTAATTTTGATGCAATCGTATGCAATGGCTATGCCAAGGAGAAACTTATTCTGCAAATTGCCCATGCGACGACAAGTCCTTGTGATGACGCGGGGGAAAAGCAGCAAGTCTGCCTATTCTGGCATCAAGCTTGCAGGTTTGGCCCCAGATCTTCCTGGGAGCCTTGGGCCATGCGTAACCGACTATCGACCTGTCTCGCCGTACTTGCGCTGGCGCTTTCCCCGCTCGCGGCGCGCGCCGAAACGGTGGTGCGCTACGGCATCTCGATGGGGGATATTCCGCTGACCACCGGCCAGCCCGACCGCGGCGCCGGCGCCTATCAGTTCACGGCCTACACGATCTACGATCCGCTGGTGGCCTGGGAAATGGACGTCGCCGACCGGCCGGGCAAGCTGGTGCCGGGCCTCGCCACCGAATGGAAGGTGGATGACAACGACAAGACCAAGTGGCGCTTCACCTTGCGCAAGGGGGTGAAGTTTCACGACGGCAGCGATTTCAACGCCGACGCGGTGATCTGGAATCTGGATAAGGTGCTCAACGACAAGGCGCCGCAATTCGACAAGCGGCAGAGCGCGCAGGTGAAGACCCGCCTGCCCTCCGTCGCGAGCTACGCCAAGATCGACGATTCCACCGTGGAGATCACGACGAAGACCGTCGATTCCTTCTTCCCCTACCAGATGCTCTGGTTCCTGGTCTCGAGCCCGGCGCAATACGAGAAGCTCGGCAAGGATTGGGACAAGTTCGCAAGCCAGCCCTCCGGCACCGGCCCGTTCAAGCTGACCAAGCTGGTGCCGCGCGAGCTCGCCGAGCTGAGCAAAAATCCGGACTACTGGAACAAGAAGCGCATTCCCAAGGTCGACAAGATCGTGCTGGTGCCGATGCCGGAAGCGCTGACGCGCACCAATGCGCTGCTGGCCGGGCAAGTGGACCTGATCGAGACGCCGGCGCCGGACGCCGTGCCGCAGCTCAAGGCCGCCGGCATGAAGCTGGTCGACAACGTCACGCCGCATGTCTGGAACTATCATCTCAGCGTGCTGCCGGGCTCGCCCTGGACCGACATCCGCCTGCGCAAGGCGCTGAACCTTGCGATCAACCGCGACGAAGTCGTCGGCCTGATGAACGGCCTCGCCAAGCCCGCCAAGGGCCAGGTCGACCCGTCCAGCCCGTGGTTCGGCAAGCCCAGCTTCGAGCTGAAATACGATCTCGCCGCCGCCAAGAAGCTGGTGGAGGAAGCCGGCTATTCGAAAGCCAAGCCGCTGAAGACCACCTTCATCATCGCGCAGGGCGGCACCGGCCAGATGCTGTCGCTGCCGATGAACGAATACCTGCAGCAGAGTTTCAAGGAGATCGGCATCGACATCGACTTCAAGGTGGTCGAGCTCGAGACGCTCTACACGCATTGGCGCAAGGGTGCGGCCGACGAGATGAACGCCGGCATCACCGCCAACAACATCGCCTATGTCACCTCCGACCCGCTCTACGCCATCGTCCGCTTCTTCGCCTCCGACCAGATCGCGCCGGTCGGCGTCAACTGGGGCGGCTACAAGAACCCGAAGGTCGACGCGCTGATCAACGAGGCCAAGCAGACGTTTGATACGGCCAAGCAGGACGATTTGATCGCGCAGGCGCATGCGCTGATTGTGGACGATGCCGTGCTGGTCTGGGTCGTCCACGACACCAACCCGCACGCACTGTCGCCGAAGATCAAGCAGTTCGTGCAGGCGCAGCACTGGTTCCAGGATCTGACGACGATCGGGGTGGAGTGAGGGCGGACGCCGGTGCCGTAGGGTGGGCAAAGCGAAGCGTGCCCACCAGTTCTGCATTACGGAGCGAGATCGTGGGCACGGCGCTTCGCGCCTTTGCCCACCCTACGGGTCGGGTGATGCGGCAACGCCGGCGCGTCAAACTCCGCTGTCGTCCCGGCCTAGTGCGCAATTGCGTACGAAGGCCGGGACCCATAACCACAGGGTGCGGTTTGGCGAAGACAGCCAACTCCGATCTCGCCTAACACTTCTGCTGCGGCGTATGGGTCCCGGCCCCCGTGCGCAATTGCGCACTAGGCCAGGACGACGGCGAGGATGGGGCTGCCTTCAAGCCACACGCACGCCCTACTTCGTCAGCAGCGCGTACGCTCCCGTCCAGCCTTCCGGCGGCGGGTTGAGCTGGAAGTCCCTGATCCGCGCTTCGTACAGCCTGAACAGCTTTTCAAGCGTGTCGGCGTCCTCGCTTCTGCGGCCGCGCTCGATGGCGTCGAGCGCGCCGGGCCAGTTACGGCTGCGATAGCAGCTCAGCATTTCTATGGTGATGTTGCGCAGGCGCTGGAAGGCGGCCGAATGCATCACGTCCTCGCGCCCGGCGATGGCGTAGATCACCTCCGGCTCGGTCTTGCCCTTGACCATGATGAAATCGAGCTCGAGGATCGCGAACTTGTCCTTGGCGGCGAGCGCAGTGCGGGAGCCGACGATGATCGGGAAGCCGTATTCCTTGGTCTGTCCTTCCAGACGCGAGGCGAGGTTCACGCTGTCGCCGAGCACCGAATAATTCTTCTTCAGGTCGGAGCCCATGTTGCCGACCACGCCGATGCCGGTGTTGAGGCCGATGCCGACGTTGAGCGGGATGTAGATGTGGCCGCCCTCGTCGGCGTCCTGCTCGCGTTCCTTGTTGACCAGGTCGATCTTCTCGAGCATCTGGATCGCGGCCTCGCAGGCGTTGACCTGGTGCTCGGCATCGTCGAGCGGCGCGTTCCAGAACGCCATGATGGCGTCGCCCATATATTTGTCGACATACCCCTTCTGTTCGATGATCACGTCAGTCAGCGGCGTCAGGAAGCGGTTCATCAACGCGATGAGCCCTTGCGGATCGTGCTTGTAGCTCTCCGAGATCGTGGTGAAGCCGCGCACGTCGGAGAACATGATCGTCAGCTCGCGCTCCTCGCCGCCGAGCACGACTTTCTCCGGTGATTGCGCCAGCTGTTCGACCAGCACCGGCGACATGTATTGCGCGAAGATGCCGCGGATCTGCACCCGCTGGCGCTGCTCGCGCACGAAGCTGGCGAAGATCAGCGTCAGGTAGATGCCGGTGGTCGAGAGCAGCGGGTAGGTGAAATCGATGAGCTCGCGGCGCTGCGCGTAGAAGAACCAGGACGTGCCGACCAGGATGGCGGCGAACATCGCGCCCGCGAGCACCAGGCGTACCGGACCGAGATTCGGCGTGAAGATGATGACGAGGAGCCCGATGATCAGCGCGGCGAGCAGTTCGACGCCGAGCGCATAGTTCGGCTGCGAGATCATCGCGCGGCTCAGCACGCTCTCCAGCACCTGGGCGTGGACCTCGACACCCGGCATGGCCCGGGACACCGGCGTGGTCTTGATGTCGTTCAGGCCGACCGCTGAGGTGCCGACCAGCACGAGCTTGCCGGCGATCTTGCTGGGCGAGACGCTGTTGTCGAGCACGTCGGCAGCCGAGACATAGATCGAGGGGTCGTGGGGCGCATAATGCACCCAGAGCTGGGCGTTCCTGTCGGTCGGAATTTCTACGCCCTTGAGCCGCACGGCGCGCACGCCGCTCTTGTCGGTCCGGATCAGCAGCGTCGGCGTGCCGGTGACGACCCGCAAGATCTCGAGGCTGAGCGAGGGCATGATGGCGCCCTGGGCGCGGATCACCATCGGCACGCGGCGGATCAGGCCGTCGCGCTCGGTCCTGATGGTGAACAGGCCGCGGCCCGCCGCGACCTTCTCGATCACGGGCACGTTGCGCAAGAGGCCGGGGAATTCGAACAGGAAGCGCTCGGCATCCGCCTCGCCGACGGTGGCAACGCCGGTGAAGGGCAGCGTTTTGTCGATCTCCGACGTGATCTGCGACTGTCCGGTCTCGCCCAGCACCACGCGCGAGCGCCTGATCGCGTCGGAGAGGATCTGGTCGTTGGTCGGCAGTTCGCGCAGCTTGGCGCGCGTGGCATCGTCCAGATAGCGCATCTGGCCCGCAACCAGGTCGGGGTTGAGCCGGTCGGCTTCCGAGAACACCACGTCGAAGCCGATCGCGACCGCGCCGTTGCTGGTGAGGTTCTGGATCAGGTCGGCGATCCGCGTCCGCGGCCACGGCCACTGTCCGAGCTGGGCGAGGCTCTTGTCGTCGATGTCGACGATGACGACCGGCCGAGACGTCTTGTGCCGCGGATCGATCAGCTGGAACATGTCGAAGGTGCGCAGCCGCAATTCCTGGATCGGCGGCGGATCCCAGATGCGAAGCCCGGCGAACACGACCAGCAGCGCAAGACACGTCAGCCGCGCGAAGCCGAACTTCTGCGCAAACCACCGTCGCCAGATCTTGAGACGTTTCATACTGGTCGAACTTCCCGCAGCCCGGCTCCGCCCGTAACAGGGGCGACAATACGCAATCGGCCAGGCCTTTGATACCGGAATCCGCCGCGGACGAGTGTCGCGGCCGAACCGGCGAAATGCCCGTCAGGCGTGGTTCGCAACGATGAAATCGCTGGCGTGCAGGCTGCTCGCGACGAGGTTCTTCAGCAGGATCGACTGATGATCGTCGAGCGTGACCAGCGCGCCGCTCGCCTGTTGCGTGATGACGATGTCGCCGAACGACTTGATGTTGCCGAAGTCGCGCAGGTCGATCTTGTCCTGGCCGATCTCGAAATCGACGATCGTGCTCTGAACCTGAGCCGTCGAATTCGTGAAGGCGAACTGATCCTGCCCGCTGGTGCCGACCAGCGTCTGCCCCGTGGGCGGATCGTAGACCAGTGTGCCGCCCTTGCCGTCGCTGGCGAAGTGGAAGCTGTCGATGCTGTAGCTGCCGGCGAACTTGATGGTTGCGGTGTCGGTGCCGTCGTTCAGCGTCAGCACGCCGCCGAGATGGTCGGCGTTCTCGGTGTAGCTCACGTCGGCCAGTGTCGCGAAATCGATGTCCTTGAGGTCGAGCAGGTCCGAATTGGCAAGCGTGCCGTCGCCGTCAAAACCTTTGATGACGCCGGTGAAATCGGCGGCATGCTCGATCGCGAACGTACCGGTGGTGCCGGAATTGTTGGCGAAGATCACGTCCTGCGCGGAGGCTTCGCTGAGGTTCAGCACCGTGCCGCTCTCGATCGTCATGGGCGTGTCGAACACCGGATCGTAGACGGTGGTGCCGCCGTGTCCGTCGCTCTGCAGGTGCCAGTTCACGTCGCGGCCGAGGAACGACAAGGTGACGGTCGTCGTGCCGTTGTAGAAGCCGACGGTCGTGATGTTCGTATCCGCGTTGTAGCTCGCCTGCGCCGACATCGTGGCCGTCCAGGCGAGGTCCTTCAGGTCGATCAGGTTGTTCGACGAGAGCGGGGCCCCGGCCGGAGACCCCGAGATCAGCCCGTGGAAGTCCTGCGAGTGGTCCAGGATCAGCGTGCCCAGCCCGTTGTCGTAGAAGACGGTGATGCCCGAGAACGATCCGTTGACCAGCGTTCCCGCGACCGAGCCTTCGATCTCGACGACCGCCTTGTTGGAGATCTCGATCGTGCCGGTGCCGGTGACGTCGCCCTTGATATCGATCGTCGAGATGTCGTTTCCGGAGAACGGACCGGCCTCGATCAGGCCGTTGAGCGTGACGTCGCCGTTCACGGTGAACACCGTGCCGGGCTCGGTCAGCAGCGTCACGGTGGAGTCGACGGTGAGATCGTGGATGGTGACGTTGGTGGTGCTGTCGACCGTGTAGGGTTCGCCCGCGGCGAACAGCTTCACATCGTAGCTGGCCGCCGGCACGCCGATGCTCCAGTTCGACGCCGTGTTCCAGTCGCCTCCGTTCGGATTGGTCCATTCATCGACCGGCGCGATCTCGACGATGGTGCCGCCGGTGCCGTCGCTGCTGGTGATGAAATGCGTGTCGCTGTAATTGCCGATCAGCTTCAGCGAGATGCTGTGGCCGTGGGTGTCGCTCACGACGAGATTGCCGGTCGCCGCGCTGTAGACCGCCGTGGTGCCGCTGTCCCAGACGATGGTCGAAAGGTCGATCTTCTCGTTGGCGGCGAAGCCGGCGATCGAACCGCCGAAGGTCGCGGTGTCGATCTCGAGCTCGGCACCGGTGCCGCCGAAGGTGACGGTCTGCGCCACCGTGTTCTTGATCTCGAGCGTCGCGCCGGCGTCGATCGTGACCGAGCCGGAGCCGGACAGCGAGCCGAACAGCGTCAGCGTGCCGGTGTGGACCTCGATGGAGTGGTTGTTGGTAATGGTGCCCGTGATCGAGGCCGTGCCCCAGCTCTCGATCTCGTTCGAATTGGTGATGCCGAGGCCGAGGACGGAGATCGCGGCGCCATTGAGCAGGTCGATCTCGCCGGCGTTGACGATAGAGGACACGTTGCCGAACACGCTGGTGCCGCCGACGGTCCAGATGCCGGTCGCGTTGTTGTAGAAGGTCGCGTTGACGGCGGTGATGTTGCCGTTGATGTGACCGTCGTTGTTGATGGTGATGGGGCCGCCGCTCTCGACGATCGCATAGGTCGTCCCGGTCACGCTCGAGGCAAGGGCCGGCCCGATCGTGCCGGAGCCGGCGTTGGTGATCGTCGCCCCGCCGCTGGCGTTCTCCTGGATGAAGATCGCGGCATGACCGGCCGCACCCACGATCGAGCCGGTGTTGGTGATATGCGTCGCGCCGGTCGCGATCGGATCGCCCGCTGCGTCCGCATCGTTCTGGGTGACGCTGATGCCGGCGGAGGTGGTGCCGGTGATGCTGCCGTGATTGACGATGGTGACGTCGCCCGCGCCGGCGGCCAGGGCCGACAGGCCGACCGCGCCCTTGGCGGAGCCGTCATTGGTGACGTTCACGTCGCCGCCGCCGTGATTGAAGGCGCCGATCGCGGTGCCTGCGGCGGTGATCTGCGAAGCCGCGCCGGTCGTGACGGTGACGTCGCCGATACCCCAGGTGAACGCCTCGATGCCGTAGCCGGCGTCCGCGGTGATGCTCGCATCGCTGGTCACGCTGACGTCGCCGTAGACGGCGCCCGAGAAGGTCGAGACGCCCTGCGGCTTGTAGCCGGCGATGATCGCGCCCGGCGTGCTGCCGTCGCTGTTCAGCGAGGGGCCGGAATGGATGGTGCCGTGCGCCACGACGGAGATCGTGCTGCCGACCCCGCTCGCGATCGCCGCCGCGTAATTGATCGCGACGACGCCGGAGGTGCCCGACATGATGTTGTCGTCCGCAGCCAGGGTGACGCTGATGTCGCCCTTGTCGATGCTGTAGGCGAGGATGCCGTAGCCGGTCGTGCCCTTGACCGTGGCGCCCGCACCGAGCGTAACGGTGATGTTGCCGGTGCCGCCGCTGAGCGCCTGGGCGAGGATGCCCGTCTCGGCACCGATGACGGTGGTGCCGGCGCCGTCGTTCACCGTGACGTCGCCATTGCCGAAGCTGTAGGCGTGGATGCCGTAGCCGCCCGCTGCGGTGACATTGCCGTAGTTGTTGACGATCACGTCGCCGTAGACGTTGGTATTGGCGGCAGAGTCGGTGCTCGAACCGAGGTAGCCGGCCTCGAGGCCGGCCGGCGCATTGCCGCCCTGATTGAGGTTCGTGCCGGAATTGACCGTGCCGTAATTGGTGACGGTGATCGAGCTCTGATCCCCAAGCGCGAGCACTTCCGCGCGGTTGACCGCGACGACGCCGGAGCTTCCCGACGTGACGACGCTGCCGGCCTCGGTCGTGACGGTCTGGGTGCCGGTACCATAGCTGCGCGACCGGATGCCGTAGATCGAGCTGCCGGTGATGATACCACCGGCGTCGATGGTGATGTCGCCGCTGCCCCAAGTGACGGCATCGATGCCGTAAGCGCCGCCGACGGCGCCGCCAAGCTGGGTGATCGAGATGTCGCCGGAATTGGCGGCATTCGCATTCTCGACGAGCACGCCGACCGAATTAGCCCCGATGCCGGTCGCCTTGCCGGTGAGATCATTGACCGTGATGTTGCCGGCGCCAGTCGACCCGTCGCTCAGCCAGATGCCATGGCCGTCGGAGCCGGTGATGTCACCGGTCGCGGTCAGCAAGACGTCGCCGACACCGTTCTGGGTGACGCCGATGCCGTTGGTCGCGCCCGAGAGCGTACCGCTCAGCGTGAGCGCGACGGTGGCATGCGTCCCCTTCGACACCGAGAAGTCGAGCGCGTCGCCCGCCGACGCCGCGATGTCGGCGCCGCCCGTGACGGTGAATGCGCCGTCGGCCGCCGCCTGGCCCGCGATAGTCCCGGTGAAGTTCTGACCGGCAAGCTTGTCGAGTTGCAGCGTGCCGGTGCCGCCGGCGAAAGTGACGGTCTGCGCATCGGCGCCGCCGAGCTCGAGCTTGGCACCGTCGTCGATGAGCAGCGTGCCGGGGCCGGTGATGCCGCCGGCGAGGTTGAGCGTGCCGGCCTGAACTTCGATGATGCCGCCGGTGTTGGTGACGCCGGCCGTGATCGTGTTGGAGCCCGAGACGCTGTAGAGATTGCCGGCATTGCTCAGGCTGCCGCCGTTGATCGAGACGTCGGTCAGATAGAGCTTCGATGTGGCGCCGACCGAGATCGTACCGCCCGCATTGCCGATGGTGGCGGCCGTCAGCTTCAGCGTGCCACCGGTCACCGCCTCGATCAGACCGTGATTGGTGATGGCGTGGATCGTTGCCGGATCGATCGTCAGCGTACCGCTGGTGACGGTGATCGTGCCGGTGTTGGTGATATCGGCATCGTTGATCGCGCTGGTGCCGGTCGATTCCAGCGTTCCCGCGATCGTCAGCGTGCCGCCGTCGATGGTGGTATCGATGAGATCGAGGGTCGCGTTGCCGTCGACCGTCACCGTGCCGGTGTTGGTCACGACGTCGCCGAGCAGCGTCGCAGCGCCGGCGATCTCAAGCGTGCCGAGATTGGTGACCGCGCCGCCATGGATATTCGCGCCGTCCTTGAGCTTGACGAGCTTGTCGAGCTCGAGACCGGCGGTGTCGGTGATGTCGGTGCCCGACACGGTGACGCCGTTCAGCGTCAGCTTGGCGTGGGCGATGACCGTGCTGGTGCTCAGCGTGGCGCCGCCGTCGATGGTGCTGGCAACGGTGACGTCGATGGTACCGCTGCCGTTGATGAAGCCGCCCGAAATTTCCGTGCCGGACAGCGTCAACGTCTGGCCGCCGTCGACCGTCACCATGCCGGTGTTGGTGACGACGTCGTTCAGCAGCGTCGCCGCGCCGGCGATTTCCAGCGTGCCGACGTTCGAGACCGCGCCGCCCTGGATCCTTGCGCCGTCCTTGAGCTTGACGGTGCCGTCGAGCACGACGCTGGCGTTATCGGTGATGACGGTGGCCGACACGGTGACGTCGTCGAGCGTCAGCTCGGCGTCGGCGGTGACCGTGCTGATGCTGAGCGTCGCCCCGCCGTCGATGCGGCTGGCGCCGGCGACCTCGATCGTGCCCGCCCCCTCGATCACGCCGCTGCTGATCGTGGCGTCGTCCAGAGTCAGCGCGGCATTGCCAATGATGACGATGTCGCCGCCCGAATTGTCGACCGTCGAGCCCAGATCGATCGCCAGAGCGGCGCCGGACACTACTTCGAGGCGGCCGCCATTGGTGACGGTCTCCGCGCTCAGCGCATTGCCGGTACCGCTGACACTAAAGAGGACATCATGGTTAGAGAGGGAACCATTGTTCAGGATGCCGCCACTCAGGACGGCGCCGCCGTGGAGATCGATCTCACCGTTGTTGGTGATCGTGCCGGCGCCTTGAAGACCCGCGTTGAAGACCGGGCCTTCCTCGCCGTTGCCATTGCCGATAACGACGCCGGCTCCGCCGATCGTCGCGTTGTGGACGACCAGCCTGCCGGCGGAGTCGACGATGATGTGGCCGGCGTTGGTGACGTCGGATCCGTCCTGGATCGTCAGCCAGCCATTGGCCAGCACCTCGATCACGCCGCTCGACGTGTTGTCCACGCTCTCATGGGCGAACGCGACGGTGCCCTTGACGTTGACCCTGCCGGAATTGTTCAGCGTGCCGTTCTCGATGGAGCTGAAGCCGTCGAATTCCAGCGTACCGAGAATGGTCACGGTGCCGCCGTCGATCGTCGTGCCGTCGACGATCAGCGTCGCGCCGGCATCGGCCTTCAGGGTACCGCCGGCATTGTGGATCTCGGCCAGCGTCTTCAGCGTGCCGCCGAGCAGCTCGAGCGTGCCGGAATTGGTGATCGTGGTTCCGGCAGCGAAATCGCCGCCGGCGGCCAGCTTCAGCAAGCCGGCATTGGTGAGCACGCTGGTATCCAGGATCTCGGCCAGGCCGCCGACCGACATCGTGCCGGTCGCGGCATTGGTGAGGATCGAGTCGGCGCTCATGTCGAGCGAACCGGCGATCGTCAGCGAGCTCAGATTGAGCAGCATCGGCGGCGGGCCGCCGAAATCGTTCATCGTCACCGACTTGGCGAAGGCAGGCGCATCGATCGTCGCCGGAAAGGACGGCGTCAGGCCGTGCAGCTGGTCGGTGATGACGATGACGTCGTCGTCGATGGTCGGCACCGTGCCGGTGGCCCAGTTCGTGGCATCTCGCCACAAGCCGCCCGCGGGCTGGCCGGGCTTCTCGGTCGCGATCCACACCACGGCTGGCGCATCGGTGCCGGTGATCGTGACGGTGATGGTCTGCTGCGCGGTCGCGCCTTGCGCGTCCTTGACCGTCACGGTGTAGACCAGCGTCAGCACCTCGCCCCTCGGGATGAAATCGGCGAGGTAGACGGGAAGATCGGCCAGCGACCAGTTGATGGTGCCGGTGCCGTCGCCGGTGCTGTCGGCACCCGACGCGATCGCGACCGACATCGCGCTCTGGAACGCCGCGAGCGGACCCGGCGGAACGGTGCTGCCATCGGGCAGCGTCGCACTGGTCAGCGCCACCGACACCGTATGCGTGTCGGTCAGATCGACGTCGGCGAAGTCGAGCGTGCCCGAAGTCGCCTCGTCGCTGACGAGCGGACCGCCCGGCACGCTGGTGCCGCCTTCAAAGGTGATGGTCGGAACGCTGGTGGTGATCACCGGCTTGTCGTTGGTGCCGGTGATCGTGATGGTGATCGGAATGAAGGCGGATTCGGGATTGACCGAGAAATTGTTGTTGATGCGGACCATGTAGGTCAGCGTCAGCGTTTCGCCCGCCGCCAGGAAATCGAAGACGTGGTCGGGGATCGTGTAGGTCCAGACCGCCGAGCCGTTGTTGTTGTTGCCGCCGTCGGCGACGACCTGGATGTCGATCAGCGTCGCCGCGATGTCCTGCTTCTGGAGCGCGCTGAGCGAGCCGGTGACATCCTGCTGGCCGGCGCTCTTGTAGACGTAATTCGGGGCGCCGCCGAGGGTCACGCTCACCGTCGGCTGATCGCCCAGGTTCTGGTCGACGAAGGTGATCCGGCCGGAGACCGTGTCGGAATGCGTGGTGTCGCCGGTCGTGTCGGCACGCTCGGTCAGCGCGAACGCCGTCTTCACATTGCCGTTGAGGTCGAGGCTGCGCGAATCCGGCGGACCGGGAATGCGGGTGCTGGACGACGGATTATGGCCGGGCCCGCCGGATTCCGGCTGGTTGAGGTTGGTGAAAACGGCCGTCGCGCTGTAGCCGTTCGCGGTCTTGAACAGAATGCCTTCGCTGGTCGGCGTGATCGTGTCGGTGAAGTTCGTCGTCAGCTTGGTGTTGCTGTTGTTGTCGGTGAACTTCAGCGTGAACACGTCAGTGATCAGCTTCTGCACGTCCGGCGACAACAGCGCGTTGCTGATCGAGACGTTGCCGCCGCTGATCTGGATCATCTGGCCGGCCTGATTGACCGTCGCGATCGGCAGCAGCGTGACCTTGTCGAACAGGATGTAGGAGCCCGTGGTGCCGTTCGGCTCGACCAGCACCTGGAAGCTCGCCTGCGGCTGTGGATCGCCGCCGCCCGCGGGAACGACGAAGTTGATCTGGGTCAGCACCGCGGTGCCGCGGATACCCATGGTGGCGACCGGCGTGTCGATCTTCATGTCGCCGTGCTTGGCGGTCTCGCCGGCGACGAAGGTGATGGTGCCCGCGACCAGGCTCAGCAGCGAGGAATTGCTCGACCCGTTGGGGTCATAGACCATCTCGTTCAGCACCATCCGCGCATTGGAGGACAGGCCAAACACGGTGCCGTCGATGAAGGTGATGCCGAGCGTCGAATCGGCGCCGGTCGAGACCACGTCGCCCTTCTCGACGTTGTCGCCGTTGTTGAGGATGACCGAAACGCCGTTCCGGATCGCGGTCGCGCTGCCCGAGAGCTTGGTGACGTGGCCGATGACCTGGGCCGCGGCAATGCCGGGGGCCGCCTGCGCAACCTGGACGTGGCCGGTGAGTGCGTTGACGACGTCGCCGGTCAGGTGGGCGCCATCGGACGAGGCGAGCGCCGCGCGCTTGTCGCCCCTGAAATAATCGTGAACGACGAAGTCGTGCCCGTCATGGGACAGAACGAGGTCGAGACCCGCGCGCTTGAACTCGCCGTTGAAGATCAGGTTCGGATCGGGAACGACGACGGCACTATCGGGCAGATGGCCGTGCGCCTTCGCCGTGAAGGACTGGGCGTTAAGGGACTTCGCGACGAACGAATCGACATGGACATAGGAGGGCGAGTGGGAACCCTCGCCGTCCAAGGAAAGCGCGGCGTCAAATTTGCCAGCGTAATTCAACCGGGCACCGTAAAAAGGGTTAATAATTATGTAAGTATCGACCGCCTAAGCTTGCTTAGCATTACCGAGTCCTTAGCGAAACCATCTATTGCTTGTGTGATTTCGCGTCACTTGGCCTTTAGGACAGCCTCGGGCCCGCGCCCAGAGGAAGAAAGCAAAGTACTTTCTGCAGTACTTTGAAGTCGAATTGTGCATGTTTTCGAACATTCCAAGTCATTCCAAGTAGACCTGCTGTATAGATCGAACAGCGGTTACTCACGTCATCTTTTCTTCGGGGTTCCCCAACGCATCCTGCGGCAAATACGGAGCAGAATCTGTGACCTAACTAACAGAACCCGCGAAATCGCGGGTTGTTAGCCATAGGAGATGGAATCAGCCCCCTACAACCTGTGCCTGCAATTCGCTCCTTTTCGCGGCGGCCGGACATCTCCTAGTCTCCGATTCGTAAAATTTTACGCAATTTGGGCAGTCCGATTTCAGCCTGTCCCACGGTTTTGGGACCCCTGCCGGGCGCGTTAAGCAGAACAAAACGGCCGGTCTCGCACTATCTCCCCGAAAGCAACAAAGCCCGGCACGTCGAGGTCGAGGGGGACCTGACGAAGCCGCAAGGGGATGTCAGATGGAGACCGCTGCTCGCTCGCGCGCCTGGCGCGCAATCCTTGTCGTCTGTGGACTGGTCCTGCTCGGATCGGCCGCAGAGCTTCGCGCCGGCACGCTGTTGTCGCCGGGCGCCGGCGCCCTCGTGCGCAAATCCGCCGAGCCTTTTGGCGTGTTCGCCTTTGCCATCTCGTCCGGCGGCCTCCAGCAGAAATGGTCCGCGCTGAAGTCCCGGCTCGACGACGACATGGTGCAGCTCGCGCTGTGCGACGGCGACCGCGACAATTGCGCTTCGCCCGCAGCCATCAAGTTGCTGGCCATCGTCGACCAGGCCCGGACCCGCGACGGCCGCGCGCGGCTGGGCGAGACCAACCGCGCCATCAATCTCGCCATCCACCCCGTCAATGACGGGAACGACGACGTCTGGAGCTCGCCGCTTGCGACCTTCGCACGCGGCGCCGGCGACTGCGAAGACTATGCCATCGCCAAGCTGGCCGCGCTGCGGCTTGCCGGCGTCGCCGCTGAAGACCTCCGCATCGTCGTGGTGCGCGATGTCAGGGCCGGCGAAGACCACGCGGTCGTCGCCGCAAGGCTCGACGGCCACTGGCTGATGCTCGACAACCGCCGCATGGCGATGGTCGAGGACGACGCCGCGCGCTCCTACCAGCCGCTGTTCGTGCTTCACCAGGCTGCCGTGATGAAATATGCCGACGAGCCGGTGCGGCTGTCGATGGCGCCCGAGGCGCATTGATCCTCTCGTAGCGTCGTAGCCCGGATGGAGCGCAGCGAGATCCGGGACGTCTGCCACGTCTAGCACCAGCCCCGGATTGCGCTTCGCTCCGTCCGGGCTACGATTCCCCACAAACCCATTCCACCGCGCGATCCGAACCGCTAGCATGGCGCCTTCCATGCGGGGGCGACTGGAATGCGGTTCATCGTGCTGACTGTGCTTGCGCTGCTGGCGCTCACGGCACCCGCGTCTGCGCAAACCGACCGCGCCATCGCCGACAGGCTGCCGCTGTTCACGAAGAACGGCTGCCAGCAGATCCGCGATCCCGGCAATCAACTGTTCTGCGGCGACGCCGGGCTTGCCGCCGCTGCCGAGAAGCTGGGCACCGCAATCGAGGCGCGGCTCGCCCGCCTGCCCGATCGCCTGCCCGCGATCGAGGAGAACGCGATCTGGGCCCGCCAGCGCAATCTCGGTTGCGGCATCGTCGGCCAGACCGCGATCCGCCCCGACGAGTTCGACCGGGTGAAGGCTTGCCTGCTCAAGGTGACCGAGGAGCGCGCCGCGATCCTGCGCGATCCCGATTTCGACTGCCTGGCCGCCAACACCGCCGCAGGCGCGGTGATCTGCGCGGACCCGTCGCTCGCGGTTGCCGAAACCGAGCTCAATGGCGAGGTGCTCGGCCTGATCGGCAAGCTGGATCCGACCGCGGCCCGCTTTGCCTTCGCCGAATACGGCAGGTGGACGCGGGAGCGCGATCGCAAATGCAATCTGGTCGGCAAGGAGAACGTGCCGCTGCAGGAGCTGGAATCTGCGGAAGATTGTCTGGCCGCGCATCTCGCGCGCAAGACCGACGAGGTCCGCGCCGCCAAGGGCGATCCGAAAAAGGTGTTCGGCCGGCAGGTCGCGGCGCATTCGCCCGACACCGACGCCGTCGATTTCTGCGCCGCGCGGATTCACGCCGCCAATTCCTGCGGAAATTTCCTGCGCATCAACCGCGTCTACGCCGTCGACAGCCAGGTGACCGACCAGGAGGCGCAGGTCACCGGCGAGATCGAGATGGTCGTGCTGGCGCCCTTCACCACATGCAGCAAGGTCGCGACGTCCTGCACCGGTACCTGCTGGGACGCGCGGACGAGCCGTCCGCAGCCGGGCGCCGGCAACAAGGAGCGCTCCGCTGACGCCTTCAACGTCACGCGCCGCCTCAGGATCCAGCGCAACTTCGCCTTCGTGAAGGCGGCCGACGGCTGGCGCTGCAGGGAGGACGAGCTGGCCCCGGTGAGTTCGGGCAATGCGAGCGGGGGGTCTTAGGACTTCTCTCGCATCGCGCTTTCTTCCTTCTCCCCTTGTGCGAGAAGGTGGCATAGGCGGCCTTCGGCCGCCGTTCTTAGGAACGCGGAAGCAAAGCTTCTGCTATGGCGCCGGATGAGGGGGTCTCACCACGCGCTGGATTGTTCGTGAGGATGGATACCCCTCACCCGGCTTCGCTCACGCGAAGCCACCCTCTCCCGCAAGGGGAGAGGGTGCACCGTTCGCGCTGCGAGCGCGACCGTCGTTCAGAACATCAGATTGTCCTTCACCAGAACCCAGCGGCCGCCCTTGACCTGCTGCACCTGGGTGATGGTGTTGGCGAGATGATTGGTCTTGGAGAATGTGGTCGGTGGCGAGTTGAAGATGTCGAGGAACTTGTCGCCCGACTCCAGCGCATCCAGCATCTTCTGACCGGTGAGATCCTTGCCGGCCTTGTTGGCGTAGAAGGCGAAGGTCATGACCGCGTTGTAGCCGATGATGGCCTGGGAGTTGGCGTCGGCGCCGAACATCTTCTTGTAGTTGACGAGCCAGTCGTGGACCTTGCCCTTGGCCGAGTCCTCGTAGGGGATCTCGAAGGCCGAGGCCGAATAGAGCCCTTCGACGGCTTCCTTGCCGAGCATGGGCACTTCCATGACGTTGACGGGCGTCGCGCCGAGGAACGTGACGTCCCAGCCGAGCTTCTTCGCCTCGGTCATGGCGCCGATGGGCTCACGCAGGATCGCGCCGAGCACGACGAGATCGCAGCCGTCCGACTTCATCTTGGCGATCTGCGCGCTGAAATCGGACGCGCCGCGCTTGTAGCTCGTGATCGAGGCCGGCTGCACCTTCATGACGGTGAGCTGCTGGTTGAAGCCGTCGAGCACGTTCTTTCCGTACTCGTCGTCCTGATGCATGATGCAGGGCTTCTTGAAGTTCTTCCACTCCATCATGTATTTCAGCGCCGCCCGCGTGCTCTCGACATAGGGCAGGAGATTGCTGAACTTCAACCGCTCCTGCGGCTTGGCCGGATCGAGCTTGTAGGTGAACTCGGCGGCCGTCAGCGGGAAGAGCTGCAGCACGCCGGCATCGAGCAGGATGTCCTGCGCGGCGAGCACGGTCGGCGAGCCCATCGGCCCCACCATCGCGAAGATCTTGTCGCGCTCGATCAGCTTCTGCGAGGCCAGCACCGCCTTCTTCGGATCGTAGCCGCTGTCCTCGACCACGAGACGGATCTTGCGGCCGTTGACGCCGCCGGCGGCGTTGACCTCCTCGACGGCCATCTTCATGCCGTTGGAGACCGGCACGCCCCAGCCCTTGATCGGACCGGACAGATCCTGGTGAGTGCCGATGACGATCTCATTTGCCGAGATGCCATCATTGGTGACCTTGGTTTGCGCGACGGCCGGCAGACAGGTGAGCGCAAGGGCGCTCACAGCAAGGCCGAACGTTCCGAGCGATTTCGACATTGACGTCTCCTCTCCTTTGGGCCCGTTTTGTGCGAAGGGCGGGGGCCGTCGCTCCTTCGGTTTCTGCTTTCTGCGCATGCCCTTTCCGGGGCAGGCACGCATCACGCCACCGCGCGCTCGCGATACATCGCGTCGATCTCGGCGGCGTAGCGCTTGTTCACGAAGCTGCGCTTCAGCTTCATGGTCGGCGTCAGCTCCTCGTCCTCCGGCGTGAGCTGGCGTTCGATCAGATAGAACCGCTTGATGGTCTCGACGCGGGCGAAATTGGCGTTGACCCCCTCGATCTCGCGCCAGATCAGATCCTGGATCTCCGTCGCCCGGCACAGGCTGGCGTAGTTGGTGAAGGGAATGTCGTGATCCTGCGCGAACTTCTCGACATTCTCCTGGTCGATCATCACGAGGCAGGTCAGATACGGCCGCTTGTCGCCGATCACGACGGCGTCGGAGATGTAGGGCGAGAACTTCAGCTGGTTCTCGATCTCGGACGGCGTGATGTTCTTGCCGCCGGAGGTGATGATGATGTCCTTCATCCGGTCGGTGATGCGGACGAAGCCTTCATTGTCGATGCTGCCGACGTCCCCGGTGTGCAGCCAGCCGCGGTGATCGATCGTCTCGGCGGTCTTCTCCGGCTGGTTCAGGTAGCCCATGAACAGGAAGTCGCCCTTGATCAGGATCTCGCCGTCGGGCGACAGCGCGACCTCGCCCCAGGACACTGCGGTGCCGACCGAACCGAGCTTGAGGCGCTCCGCCGGCATCATGGTGGCGACGCCGCAATTCTCGGTCTGGCCGTAGACCTCGTGCATGTCGATGCCGAGTGCGAGGTACCAGCGGATCAGCTCCGGCGCGATCGGCGCAGCGCCGGTGAAGGCGATGCGGCAGCGGTCGAGCCCGATCATGCGGCGGATGTTGCGGAAGGCGACCCGGTAAGCGATCGCATTGGCGATGCGCAAGCCCAGCGGCGGCGCCTTGCCCTCGACGCGGCAATCGACCATGCGATAGCCGATTTCGATGGCGCGGCGGTAGACCCATTGCTGCAGCGGGGTCGCGTCCTTCAGCGCGATGGTGATGGCGGAATAGAATTTCTCCCAGATGCGCGGCACCGCGAGGAATACGGTCGGCTGCACCTCGCGTAAGTTGTCCGGCACCGTCTCCGGGCTTTCGGCGAAATTCATCACCGAGCCGAGTGCGACCGAGATGTAATAACCACCGATGCGCTCGGCGACGTGACAGAGCGGCAGGAAGATCAGCCGGTCCTCGTCCTCCCGCGCCGGGATGAAGTCGTTGGCGTGCCGCATCTGATGCGTGACGCTGCGGTTGGCATGCATCGCGCCCTTGGGCGGGCCTGTGGTGCCGGAGGTGTAGACCAGCACCGCGAGATCGCCGGCGCTGCGGCTGTCGATCATCTCCTGCCACAACGCCTCGCGACCGACCATGTGGTTGCGGCCGAGCGCGCGGAACTCGTCGAACGACATCACCATGTCGTCGGAGAAGCCGCTGAGGCCCTCCATGTCGAACACGATGACCTTCTGCAGGGACGGACAGCGCGCGCGGCAGGAGAGGATCTTGTCGAGTTGCTCCTCGTCCTCGGCGAAGATCACGCGGGTCGCGGAATCGTTGACGAGATACTCGACCTGCGAGGATGAATCGGTGGGATAGATCCCCGACGAGACACCGCCGGCGCACAGGATGCCCATGTCGGCATAGACCCATTCGGGCACGGCGTTGGCGACGATGGAGGCGACGTCGCCGGGCATGAAGCCGATGGCGCGCAGCGCGTAGGCGATCTCCTTGGAGATCTCCAGCCATTCGCGCCAGCTGGTCGGCTGCCAGATGCCGAACTTCTTCTCGCGGATGGCGGGCCGATCGCCTCGCGTCTCCGCGGCGCGCAAGAAACTCCTTGCGATCGTATCAGCGACCGTCAGCACCGCCGGTCGGGCCATGCACGTCTCCTCCTTGTCGCTCTTCCCTCCGCTGCCTGCCTTGCCGGCGGTCTGTTGTCGCGGATGGTCGCCTATCTAACGCCAAACCTTCCTCTAACGCCAAGTTTTCTTCTTCTTCCAGCGCCGTTCACCCCGCGCGCCCGCTTCCTTGGCGCCAAGGTAGAACTCCTGGATGTCCTGGGAATGCATCAGGCGGTCGCAGCTGTCGTTCATCACGATGCGGCCGATCTCGAGCACATAGCCGTAATGCGCCGTCTCCAGCGCCACCTTGGCATTCTGCTCGACCAGCAGGATCGACATGCCCTGCTCCTCGTTGACGCGCCGGATGATGGTGAAGATCTCCTTCACCAGCAGCGGCGACAGGCCGAGCGAGGGCTCGTCGAGCAGCAGCAGCGTCGGCCGGTTCATCAGCGCACGGCCGATCGCGAGCATCTGCTGCTCGCCGCCGGAGAGCTGGCCGGCGGGCTGGTTGATGCGCTCCTTCAGGCGGGGGAAATAGCCGTAGACGCGCTCCAGATCGTCGGCAACGCCGTCGCGATCCCGGCGCGGATAGGCGCCCATCATCAAATTCTCGCGCACCGAGAGGAACGGAAACACCTCGCGGCCCTCCGGCACGTGGCTGAGACCGAGCCGCACGATGCGGTCGGCCTCCATGCGCTGGATCGGCTTGCCCATGAACTCGATCGCGCCCTTCTGCGGATCGAGGATGCCGGAGATCGTCTTCAGCACCGTGGTCTTGCCGGCGCCGTTGGCCCCCAGCAGCGTGACGATGCGGCCGCGCGGCACCTCCAGCGAGATGCCGCGGATCGCCATGATCGGCCCGTAATAGCTCTCGATGTTGCTGAGCTTGAGGATGATCTCCGGGGTCACCGTGGCGTCCATGCGTCAGGCTCCCAGATACGCGGCGACGACATCAGGGTGCTGCTGCACCTCGGCGGGCGAGCCCATCGCCAGCACCCGTCCGTAGTTCAGCGCGATGACACGGTCGGAGACGCGGTTGACCAGCGACATGTCGTGCTCGACCATCAGCACGGTGACGCCGAGCTCGCTCTTCATGTCGCGGATCCAGAACGACATGTCGTCGGTCTCCTCGACATTGAGGCCGGAGGACGGCTCGTCGAGCAGGATCAGCTTCGGCTCCGAGCACAGCGCGCGGGCGAGTTCGATCACCTTGCGGACACCGTAGGGCAGGCCCGAGATGAGCTTGTCGCGATAGGGCTCGAGATCGAGGAATTCGATGACCTGCTCGACCCGGCGGCGATGCACCTTCTCGTTGGCGCGCACGCTGGGCAGGAACAGCAGCTCCTGCCAGAGCTGCGTGGTGGAATGGCGGTGGCGGCCAACCAGAAGGTTCGACAGCACGGTCGCGTTCTCGAACAGCTCGATGTTCTGGAAGGTGCGGGCAATGCCGAGCTTGGCGATGTCGTAAGGCGGCTGCTCGGTGATGTCCTGGTCCTCGAAGAAGATGCGGCCCGCGGTCGGCCGGTAGATCCGCGAGATCAAATTGAAGATCGAGCTCTTGCCGGCGCCGTTGGGTCCGATGATCGAGAGGATCTCGCCCTTCTCCACCGCGAACGACACCGCATCGACCGCCTTGAGGCCTCCGAAATGCAGCGACAGGTTCTCGGCGCGGAAATAGCTCATCGGTTGCGCTCCGACTTCACGTAGATCTTCTGCCGCTTGAAGGTGGCGCGCTTGTAGAGCGGGAACAGCTGGAAGAAGAGCTTGATCTTCAGCCAGCGGCCGTAGAGCCCGAGCGGCTCGAACAGCACGAACAGCACGATGATGATGCCGTAGATCGCGCCCTTCAGGCCGTTGAGCGAGGCGAAGGCTGCGACCTTGGACTGGATATTGCCCGCGGTCGCCGGACCCGCGCCGAACGTCGCGGCGATGCCGGCGATGATGCCGGGCATGTCGTCTTTCAGGTAAGTCAGGAACGGATCGATCATCACGATGAAGATCGCGCCCAGCACCGCGCCGTGCAGGCTGAAGGTGCCGCCGATCAGGATCACGATGATGAACTCGATCGAGAGCTGCAGCGTGAACATCTCCGGCGAGATGAAGGAGAGCTTGTGCGCGAACAGCACGCCGGCAAAGCCGGTGATCGCCGCCGAGATCGCAAACGACTTGACCTTGTAGAGCGCGACGTTGACGCCCATGCTGCGCGCCGCGGTCTCGCTGTCGCGGATCGCGACGAAGGCGCGGCCGGTCGGCGAACGCAGCAGGTTGAGCGTGCCGACGATGGTCAGCACCAGCACGGCAAGACAGAGGTAATAGAAGGTCGGACTGTCGCGCGGCACCGTGACGCCGAGCAGCGACAGCGTCTTGACCCGCATGCCCTCGTTGCCGTTGGTCACGCTCTCCCACCGCGCCAGGATCTCCTCGACGATCAGCGCAAAGGAGATGGTGGCGATGACGAGGTAAATGCCGGTCAGGCGCAGTGCGGGAAAGCCGACCATCGCGCCGATGATGCCGGTCAAGCCGCCGGCAGCGAGGAAGTAGACCGGGAACGGCACGTTGTATTTCTGCAGGTACGCGGCCGTGTAGGCGCCGATCGCGAGGAAGGCCGCATGTCCGAGCGAAGCCTGGCCGGTGAAGCCGGTCAGGATCAAGAGTGCCACGCCGACGGTCGCATAGATGCAGACGAAGACGAGCTGGCTCATCAGATAGCTGGAGAGCATGTAGGGCGCGATCAGCAGCAGCGCGATCAGGATGCCGTAGGAGACGAAATAGCCCGAATGCGGAAACAGCTTGATGTCGTCCTCGTAGTCGGTCTTGAACAGGAAGCGCATGGCGTTCAGACCTTCTTGCGGACGTGCAGGCCGAACAGGCCTTCGGGCTTCAGCAGCAGCACGGTGAGCAGCACGATGTAGGGCGCGACGTCCTTCCAGCCTTCCGCCAGATAGAAGCCGGCCATGCTCTCGATCACGCCGATCAGGATGCCGCCGACCACGGCGCCCGGAATGGAACCGAAGCCGCCGAGCACCGCGGCGGGAAACGCCTTGAGCCCGAGCACGAGGCCGACATTGGAGTGGATGAAGGTGATCGGCGCCAGCAATACGCCGGCGGCGGTCGCCACCGCCGCACTGATCGCCCAGACGATCGACACCACGCGCTTGACCGGGATGCCCATGTAATAGGCCGCCAGCATGTTCTCGGAGCTGGCGCGCATCGCGGTGCCGAGCGTGGTCTTGTTGAAGAAGAGATAGAGCAGCGTGCACAGGATCATGGTCGCCGCGATCACCGACAGCTTGTCGTAGGCGAGCACCAGCGAGCCGATCCGCAGCACGCCCTGGCTGAACGGCGTCTCGATCTTGAGGTCATCGGTGCCCCAGATCATGCCGGCGATCGAGCGCAGGAAATAGCCGAGGCCGATCGTCGCCATGATGATGGAGAATTGCGGATAGCCGAGGATCGGCCGCACCACCACGCGCTCGGCCAGCATGCCGAACAGGGCCATGGCCGCCACCGCACCGGCAAAGCCGACCCAGTAGTTCAGGCCCATCATGCCGATGAAGGTGAAGGCGAAGAAGCCGCCCAGCATCATCAGGTCGCCTTGGGCGAAATTGACGACCTCGGTGGCCTTGTAGACGAGCACGAAGCCGAGCGCGATCAGGCCGTAGACGCAGCCGAGCGCAACACCGCTGACCAGCTGCTGAACGAAATCCAGCATCGCCGCGCATCCTCCCGATGCAACGGTGGCTCTTTTGGCCGCCTTGTCGCATCTTGTGTCCAGTCGCTACGCAGTCGTTTCGCCGCGTTAGCTCCATTTGTCCCGGCGCCAATTCAGCCTGAAGGCCCGCGCGCTGTCAACAAACGGTGACTTGCCTTTAGTCCAAGCCGCATGCCGGAATTTGCGGTAAAGAGATTCACCCTGCCGAAACATCTTGGGGTCATGGTCTCGGGCGATGCAAAACCGGATGGTGTGGCTGTCATGAAGCCGGACAACTCGGCGCTGGAAGTCCTGGGGTTAACGAAGCGTTTTGACCGTCTGGCGGTCGACAGCCTCGATCTCACCATCCGTGCCGGTGAATTCTATGCCCTGGTCGGGCCCAACGGCGCCGGCAAGACCACCACTTTACGCATGGTTGCCGGCCTGCTCCGGCCCGATGCCGGCGCAGTCTCGATCTTCGGCATCGATGCGCTCCAGAACCCCGTCGCCGCCAAGCAGGTCATGGCGTGGGTTTCCGACGAGCCCATGATCTACGACAAGCTCACGCCGCTCGAATATCTCGAATTCGTCGCCGGGCTCTGGGGCATCGCGCCGTCGATCTCGAAACCGGTGGCCGAGGAGCTGCTGAGCTCGCTCGGGCTCGAGCCGCACCGGCACGAGCGCTGCGAAGGCTTTTCCAAGGGCATGCGCCAGAAAGTGGCGCTGGCCGGCGCGCTGGTGCACGATCCCCGCCTCATCATTCTCGACGAACCCCTGACGGGACTGGACGCCGTCTCCGCCCGCCATGTGAAGGGTCTGCTCAGCGAGCGCGTGCGCGCCGGCTGCACAATCATCATGACCACGCACATCCTCGAGGTCGCCGAACGCATGGCCGACCGCATCGGCGTGATCGCCTCCGGCCGTCTCGTCGCGGAGGGCACGCTCACCGAGCTGCGCCAGCAGAACGGTCACGCCGACACCAGCCTGGAGGATCTCTTCATCGCGCTGGTGACGCTGCAGGAAGCCGCATGAGCTCGGCGACCGCGCTGTCCTGGTTTGCGCGTCACGAGCTGCGGCTCGCCTGGCGCGAATGGTTCGCCATGATGACCGGCGGACGGCGCAAGCGGGCGCGCGCCGCCGTCATCGGACTGCTGTTCTTCGCGGCGCTGCTGCACGTGCCGGCCTGGGCGGTGATCGGCCGCTTCGCCGAGCTGCAGCTGCCGCTCGACAAATCCTCGCTGATCGTGATCACGGCGACGATCTGCCTGGCCTGGACCTTGATGCTGTCGCAGGCGATCGAATCGGTGACGCGGGTGTTCTACGCCCGCGCCGACCTCGACCTCATCATGTCCTCGCCGGCAACGCTCGCCAATCTGTTCTCGGTCCGCATCGCCGCAATCGCACTCACCGTCACCGCGATGGCGCTGCTGTTCTCGACGCCCTTCATCGACGTTCTCGTGATCGGCGGAGGTGCGCGCTGGCTCGCGGCGTTCGGCGTCGTCATCGCGATGGGCCTGTCGGCCGCGGCGGTCGCGATTGCCGTCACCATCCTCCTGTTCCGCCTGATCGGCCCGGCGCGGACGCGTCTGATCGCGCAGATCCTTGCGGCCATCATCGGCGCCGGTTTCGTGATCGCGCTGCAGGTCGCCGCGATCATGTCCTACGGCACGCTGTCGCGCTTCACCATCCTGACCTCCGGCAGCATGGCCGCGCACGCCCCCGAAATCGACAGCATCTGGTGGTGGCCGGCGCGGGCGACCATGGGCGACAGCGAGGCGCTGCTGCTGCTTCTCGCGCTCGCCCTCGTGCTGCTCGGAAGCGTGATGGCGATCTTCTCGCACCGCTTTGCCGACACCGCGATCGATGCTGCCGCGTACGGCAGGTCCGGCCGCAGCAAGGCGAAGCAGCGCCCGTTCCGCGGCGGATCGCGGCAACAGGCGCTGCGGCGCAAGGAATTCACGCTGCTCTGGCGCGATCCCTGGCTGATCTCGCAGACCCTGATGCAGCTGCTCTATCTGGTGCCGCCGGCGCTGCTGCTCTGGCGCAATTTCGCCGACAGCTCGGCGGCGCTGACGCTGATCACGCCCGTGATCGTGATGGCGGCGGGTCAGCTCGCCGGCGGGCTCGCCTGGCTGACGATCTCGGGCGAGGATGCGCCCGACCTGGTCGCGACCGCGCCGCTGACGCCGTCCAGCGTCACCCGCGCCAAGATCGAGGTGGTGCTGATCGCGATCGCCGCAATCTTCTGCCCGCTGGTCGCCGCGCTCGCCTTCGCCTCGCCGTTCCAGGCGGCGGTCAGCGCCGGCGCCATCATCATCAGCGCGGCGTCCGCGACCGCGATCCAGCTCTGGTTCCGGGTGCAGGCACGCCGCAGCCAGTTCCGTCGCCGTCAGACCTCCTCGCGGCTTGCGACCTTTGCCGAGGCGTTCTCATCGATCGGCTGGGCCGCGAGTGCGGCGCTGCTGCTCGCCCTGCCGCTGGCGGGGCTGATCAGCGGATTGATCACGGCCGGCCTCGTCGCGATCACCTGGAAGTTCAGCCCAAAGCGGGAGTGACCGGCATCGGTCTCCCTCAGGGCCACCGCCGTGTCAGGCGTCGACGGCCGGTTATGTGCGGCCTTGCGCCGATCCATCAGGCGCCTGACCCAGTTTCGTCCGGGCTCTTCCACGAAGCGATAGGTTGCAACCGACAGCAGCGCGGCCAGCGCCAGCATCGTGATTTGCAGGAGATCACCCAGCCAGAGCGATCCGTTCAGGGAGATCACTTTCGTTGGCTCATGATCTGCGCTCAGAGCATAGGAGACAAACAGCTCCACATGCGCAAGACGTTCGACGGCCATGAGGATCGCCCGCACAACGGCCCTGACGAACGGATGCAGCATGTAAATCGAGTAGGTCAGGGTCCCGATCGTGAGCAGGAATGGCACCGTCATCCCACGGCTGACCGCGCCGGCCTCACGCGCGAACACCAGAACGATCAGCGTGAACACCAATGGCGAGGCCACTTGCAAAGCGACGCTGCTTCCTGCGACCGAAACATAGCCCACGACGAGCAGGAAACTCGCCGCCTCCAGCCATGTCTCGCCTGATGGCACGAGGCGTGCGCGCAACACCGGAAAGCGCTCGCGCAGATCGAAGCAGACGACGCCAAGCGCGAAACCGTAAAGGCAGCGCACGAGGCCATAGTCGTAGGTCGCATTCATTCCGTCCGGGCTGATGGTGGCGAGCACGGCCGGCCCGGCAATGATCGGGAGCAGCCAGGGCCAGATCGTCGGCCCGACCCGGCTCACGACGGCGGCGAAGATCACATAGGCGGCGAACTCGGCGCTGATGCTCCAGCTCGCGAAGTTCAGCCAGTTCTGCGGATTGACGCCGATTCCCTGCAGCAGAAGAATGTTGGTGACGATCGCCTGCAGGAGGTTCGGACCGACGCCGTCCTTCGCAGCATCGATGGGAATGAACAACAACAACGTCACGAGGTGCAGCGGATAGATCCGCCCAAGCCGCAGGACGAGGAAGCGGCCCGTGCCGTGGCCCTCAGCGAGACGCGAACGATAGTTCGACGCAATGACAAAGCCGCTCAGCACGAAGAAGAAATCGACGAACAAATAGGCATGTCTGGTCAGCGGCAGGAAGGACAGGTGGCTGATCACGTCGAAGTGAAACAGCGCGACCATGCAGGCGCAAATGCCGCGCCAACTGTCGAGCGCATGATATCGGGTGATGTTTTCAGCCGAGGCCATCCAAAACGGGTAGGCGACGCCATGCACTGACACAAGCCAAGGTTGAGTCTATACTTAATGCGGTATGCGCTCGCGGCATCAGCATGACGCCGGAACGATTCGAAGCTACACTGACCGGATCGTCGACTGAATGGCGGGCGGACTGGTGATGTCTCGACTATTGCTGACGGCTCTGGCGTTCCTAGGCTGGCTGCTGACACCTGCGCTTGCCCAGCAGGCGCCTCAGCGCAGCGAATGCCTGGCGATGGCCAATGCCGCGCCGCAGATCATGCCGGCCGCCTTCAGGCAAGCGGCAGCTGGCGCGGAGGTCACGATCACCTATGCCGGCCATTCCACCTATTTCATCGACACGCCCGGCGGCTTGCGCATCGCCACCGACTATAGCGGCGCCTATCAGGTTGGGCGGCTGCCCGACGTCGTCACCATGAACCGGGCGCACAGCACGCACTATTCCTTGTTTCCGGACAAGCGCATTCCCCATGTGCTGCATGGCTGGAGCGACGACGGCAAGCCTGCCATCGTCTCCGAGCGCATCGGCGACACCTTCATCCGCAACGTCACCACCGACATCCGCCGCTATTTCGGCGACGATGCCGGCGCCGACATGATCCGCGACGGCAATTCGATCTTCATCTTCGAGGTCGCCGGCCTCTGCATCGGCCATCTCGGCCATCTCCATCACAAGCTCGACGACAGCCATTTCGCGCAGATCGGACGGCTCGACATCGTGATGGTGCCGATCGACGGCACCTACACGATGTCGCTCGACGGCATCTCGGAGATCACCAAGCGGCTGCGTGCCTCCGTGGTGCTGCCGATGCACCGCTTCGCCACGCAGCTCGACGACTTCATGCGCCGGATCGGCCAGCAGTTCGAGATCGACCGGCGCCTCGACCGCTCGTTCCGGATGTCGCGTGACGCCCTGCCGTCGGCCCCGACGGTGATCATCCTCGACGGCGTCTGAGGCGCGAAGCCGGAACGCATGACCCCTCCCCGACTTGGTTGCTTCGAGATCGTCATCGATCGGAGCAATCATGAGCAGAAGGTTCCTGGTCATCGGCGCGTTCGCCGCCATCTATCTGCTATGGGGTTCCACCTACTTCGCCATCACACTGGGTCTGAAGTCGTTCCCGCCCTTCCTGCTGATGGCGCTGCGCTCGTTCTGCGGCGGCATCGTGCTGCTGACGCTGAGCGGCCGGCAGGTCGCGAAAATGTCGCTCCAGACGTGGGCGGCGGCGTGCCTGTGCGGGCTGCTGTTCTTTGTCGGCTGCCACGGCGTGCTCGCCTTCGCGCAGCAATCGGTTCCCTCGGGCGTGGCCGCCATCGTGCTCGCCACGATCCCGTTCTGGATCCTGCTGATCGATACCGTGTTCCCCGGCGATCAGCGACCGAAGCCCCATGCCCTGCTCGCTCTCGTGCCGGGCTTCTTCGGCGTCGGGATCGTGGCATGGCAAAATGTCGAGCAGGCGGGCATCAGCGTTCTTCCCGTGATCCTGCTGCTGGGCGCGGCCTTGTCGTGGTCGGCCGGCACCGTTCTGTCCCGGAGCATGTCGAGCGAGGCGTCCGCCATCCTGCTGTCGGGTATGCAGCTCTCGATCGGCGGCGTCGTGCTGTTCGCGATCAGCTGGCAGGTGGGCGAGATCGATGCTTTCAGGCCAAGCGACGTCTCGCTGACGTCGCTCGCGGCGGCGCTCTGGCTGATCGTCTCCGGCAGTGTCATCGGATTCGTCGCCTATAACTGGCTGCTGGAGAACGTCGCGACCTCGTTGGTGTCGACCTACACCTTCGTCAACCCGGTGATCGCCGTGCTGCTCGGCACCGTCGTGCTGGGCGAGCCGTTCTCGCGCATGATGCTGCTGGGCGCGGGCCTCGTCATCGTCTCCGTTATCGTCATCTGGCGGGCGGAACGCTCGGGGAGCCGGCGGCCCGGCGATGAGCCCGACCGGGATATGAGACATCTGTCCACACGCAAGACCTGACGATCGCCGACGGCAATTTTCTCCAAGCCGGCTCTCGGCCGGCATGCTGATCTCCCTCGCGACAGGAGATCGACATGACCGACTTTGCGAAATTGTTGCACGCGGACGGGCCGAACCCCGAGCACGCGGCGGCGCTTCAGCTCTACGGCCGTTTCGTCGGCGACTGGGACGCCGAGATCACGGCCCACGGCCCCGATGGAGCGAAGCACAAAGCGTCCGGCGAGATCTATTTCGGCTGGATTCTGGAGGGCCGTGCCGTGCAGGACGTCTGGATCATTCCGCGACCCGCGGGCTCCCAGGCCTTTCCGATCGCCGGCAATTGGTACGGCACGACGCTGCGGGTCTATGATCCCTCGATATCCGCATGGCGGATTTCCTGGTTCGATCCCGGGCGCTCCGTGTTCCGTCAGCAGATCGGCCGTGCGCGCGGCGCGGATATCGTGCAGGAGGGCACGACGGATTCAGGCGATCTGACGCGCTGGAGTTTTACGGAGATCACCGGCGATTCCTTCCACTGGCTCGGCGAGGTCAAGCCGGCCGCGGCAGCCGACTGGCGGTTGATGGTCGATGTGCGGGCGAAGCGGCGCAAGGCTTGAGGCCAAATGCATTTTGATTGAATCGATCGGGCGACAAGCTCGCTGCAACCTCTCCCGCTTGGGGGGAGGTCGCGCCGAAGGCGCGTGTGGGGACTCTCTCCGCACCGAGGATCTCTCTGCGGAGACACCCCAGCCCTCCCCCGCAAGCGGCAGAGGGAGCGCACCTTCCGCGTGGCGGATATTGGTCACACCGCCGCTGTGCTCAGGGCGAAGGGCGTGGTTGCGCGCTGCGCGCTGCTGCATGCGAGGATGAGCTGCTAGGCTCCCGTACAAGAAAATATCAGGGAGTGAACGCCGATGGCTGCAAGCGGTCTGCCCGCCAATACGAGCGGGCTATTCGTCGAACCGCGCGAGGACTGGCTCGCGCAGTATCAGGAAGAGATCATCGATCCCTCGCGCCCGATCGTCGATCCGCATCACCATCTCTGGAATCGCGGGCACCGCTACCTGATCGAGGAGATGGCTGATGACGTCGCCTCCGGTCACAACATCATCGCCACCGTCTATGTCGATTGCCGCTCGATGTATCGCGCGCATGGGCCCGAGGCGTTCCGGCCCGTGGGCGAGGTCGAGTTCGCCAACGGCGTCGCGGCGATGAGCGCGAGCGGCGGTTACGGCAAGGCCGCGATCTGTGCCGGCATCGTCAGCCATGCCAATCTGCTGCTGGGCGACGCCGCAAAACCGGTGCTGGAAGCGGAGATCGCGGCCGGCAACGGCCGTTTCCGCGGCATAAGGCATTCCTCCGCGTGGGACGAGGACCCCGCCGTCGCCGGCATGTACGCCAACCGGCCGCGGGGATTGTTGCAGGACCCGGCCTTCCGCAAGGGCTTTGCCTGCCTCGCCCCGCTGAACCTCAGCTTCGATGCCTGGCTGTTTCACCCGCAGATCGGCGAGTTGACCGAGCTGGCACGCGCCTTCCCCGACACCAGGATCGTGCTCGACCATTGCGGCGGCCCGGCCGGGGTCGGCCGCTTCGCCGGACGGCGCGAAGAGGTGTTTCCGCAATGGCGGGCCTCGATCCAGGAGATCGCAAAGTGCGAGAACGTGGTGGTGAAGCTCGGCGGGCTCGCGATGTGCCTGCTCGGCTATGACTTCCATCTGCGCGACAAGCCGCCGTCGTCCGAGGAGCTCGCGGCGGCCTGGCGGCCCTATATCGAGACCTGCATCGAGGCGTTCGGCCCCAAGCGCGCGATGTTCGAGAGCAACTTTCCGCCGGACAAGGGCCAGTGCAGCTACCAGGTGATCTTCAACGCCTTCAAGCGGATCGCGGCGCCCCTGAGCGAGGGAGAGAAGACGGCGCTATTCTCGCAGACCGCGACCGAATTCTACCGGCTCGAACTGCCGACCTGACGAGAAGAGGGGCCGGGATGTTGATCCCGACCCCTCTTCGTCGTGGCCGCTGGGAAGCGTCCTTGAAACGTTGTTGGAAGACTAGCCGGCTCCCATCAGCGAGGCCGGACGGCGCTCGCCGGTGGAGACGAACATCTTCTTGAGCTTGTTCACCACGCGGATCAGGAAGCCGATCATCACGGGGTTGGTCTTGCGGCAGAAGGCGATCTTCTTGACGTAGCCCTCGACATGCCATTTGGCATGCGCGCCGTCGCGGAAGAAGATGACGTCGCCGGGACCGTAGCGCTTCGGCGGCATGCCGTCGCTCTCGAGCACGATCGATCCTTCCATAATCATGATCGTCTCGTCGATGTCGTAGTACCAGTTGAAGCGGCCCTCGGTGCAATGCCAGATGATGGTCGAGGCGGTGCCGTCGGCGCTCGTGGAGAGAATGTGCGAGCGCGACACCGGGTTGCCCTCGATGATCCAGGACGGCTCGATAGGCCGCAGCTCGAGATCCACATTGCAACTACTGATTTCAATCAATGCGCGCGACATCTGCTTCCCCAGGGGATATAATATGGGTTGCCGGGTCTCGGCCCGGAATGTTTCAAAAGATGTTGGGAACGCTAGTAGGCGGTTTTTAATTCTTTCTTACGCAGGCCCCGACAATCAGCCGCAAGTTGCAGGTGCGAAGCGGTTAACGTCTCGATTTCCCTGCGAATTCGCGCACATGAACCCTTCTTTTCCGGGGTGCGACAAAGTGCGCGAAGTATCAGGAAGGAGCCCTAAAGATGCCGCTGACCCCGGAGCTCGTGACAGCCAAAGGCGAGGTCGCCGCCCGGCTCGGCGAATTCGATCTGTCCTTCGCGCCGGACGATGAACCCTGGTTCACCATCGACGGCATCGAGAGCCCCCGGCAGATCGGCAGTGACGGCTCCGGCGGCGCCTTCGTGCTGCTGCCGTCACAGAATGTGCTCTACGTGTCATCGGAGGGCCGCGCGGGCATCATCGCGGGGAGCTTCGAGGCGTTCATCCAGCTCGTCATCGCCCGCCCCTACTGGCTCGACATCCTCAAATTTTCGGCCGGCGGCGACCTCGCCGAGATGCGCCGCGCGGCGGATGCGCTGGAGGCGACACGCGACGACGAGGACGACATCAACGAGGCCAGAGACGAAATCCGCGGCGCCCTCGGATTGTCGGATGCCGGCGATCCCGTCGGCGCGCTCTACGAGGCCGTCGCGGCGTCGGACGCCATCGTGCGCGCCACCGACGGCAGCCCGTTCACGACGCTGTTCAACCGCTTCAGCATCGACAACAACCGGATGCTGCGCAACGCGGCGGCGTGAAGGGACGTTATGCTGACGCTTGGCGTTTGAACGTTCCACGATCGTCATGGCCGGGCTTGTCCCGGCCATCCACGTCTTAACCGCGCACGAAGAACGTGGATGCCCGGGACAAGCCCGGGCATGACGAGCAGGCCTTACTTCGCCCACTCGCCCTTGCGGAACACCGGGACCTTGCTGCCGTCGGCCAGGATGCCGTCGATGTCGGTCTCGGCCGAGCCGATCATCCAGTCGATATGGATCAGGCTCTGGTTGCCGCCTTGCGCGGCGATCTGCTGCGGCGTGAGCTGCGCGCCGTTGACGAAGCACTTCGAATAGCACTGGCCGAGCGCGATGTGCGAAGCGGCGTTCTCGTCGAACAGCGTGTTGTAGAACAACAATCCACTCTGCGAGATCGGCGAGGAATGCGGCACCAGCGCCACTTCGCCGAGCCGGCGGGCGCCTTCGTCGGTGTCGAGCACCTTGTTCAGCACTTCCGCGCCGCGCGAAGCCTTGGCGTCGACGATCTTGCCGTCCTCGAAGCGCACCGCGATGTTGTCGATCAGCGTGCCCTGGTAGGACAGCGGCTTCGAGCTGACGACGTGGCCGTAGACGCGCCGGCAATGCGGCGTGGTGAAGACCTCTTCGGTCGGGATGTTGGCGTTGCAGCTGATGCCGTTCTTGGCGGACGAGGCGCCGCCTTCCCATTCATGTCCGTCGGCAAGCCCGATGGTGAGGTCGACACCCGGTCCGTTGTACTGCAGCGCGCGGAAGCGCTGGCCGTTGAGCCAGTTGGTGCGCTCGCGCAGCACCGCATTGTGGCTCGCCCAATTGCCGATGGCGTCCTCGCGGTCGACGCGGGACGCAGCGAAGATCGCATCCGCCAGCTTGCCGATCGCAACGTCTTCGGGATCGTTGGGGAACACCTGCTTGGCCCAGGACGGGCTCGGATAGGCGATGATGTTCCAGTTGGTGTCGAAATTGACGATCTTTTCCAGCGCCGGCTGATAGGCCATCGAATTGGCCTTGCTGGCGCGCGCGACCTTGGACGGATCCTCGCCCGACAGCAGCATCGGATTGTCGCCGACGATGGCGAGCCGCGCGGTGTTCTCGGAGAACGCCTTGGCCATGCCCTCATAGAGCCAGTTGGCGGCGCGATCGAAGCTGTTGTCGTGACCGTGGCGGTAGCGCGCCAGCGTCATCTCCTCATCCGACAGGATCGGCGTCACGATGCCGGCGCCGGCCTTGTAGGCATGCACCGCGATCCGCCTCACCAGCGGCAGCGCGATCGCCGGTGCCGTCAGGAGCAGATCCTGTCCCGGCCGCAGGCCCAGGCCCACCTTCACCGCCACCTCGGCCAGCCGGTCGAGTTTCACGGGATCGATGGGCGTGGCGGTGATGCGTTGATCGGTCATGCCGGGTCCTCTGCCGAAAGTCTCTCGTTCAATCTAAGTCTAGCATCGCGAGACACAAGTATGCGAGCGCCTTGGGACACATGAAAGATACGCAGTTTCACGCATCTTGGTTTTCAACGCGTTGAGGATTTCAGCACCCGGTCGACCATGGCCGGCGCAAGGCCGAGGTAATTTTTCGGTGAGGTGAGCGCCTCGATTGTGGCACGGTCGATGCGACTCGATATCCGGGAATCTGCGGACAGCGCGTCGGCAAGGCTCGACCCGGTCTCGTTGGCCTTTCGGCAGGCGTCATAGACCACGTCATGCGCCTCCTGCCGCCCGAGTTGCGGTGCGAGGCCCATCATGACCGCTTCCGCCACGATCAGGCCGCGGCTGACGGCGAGATTGTCGTTCATCTTCGCCTCGTCCACGATGAGGCCCGCCAGCGCGAACTTCGCCTGATGCAGCGCGCCGGCGCTCAGCACGAAGCTTTCCGGGATCGCCATCCATTCGGCGTGCCACGGGCCGGTGGCGCGCTCGAAATCCTGCACCATGGCGTCCAGCATCAGGCCGGCGTGCTGGCGCACCGCCTTCGACGCGGCCAGCATCAGTTCCGACGAGATGGGGTTGCGCTTCTGCGGCATGGTCGAGGAGGCGCCGCGTCCCTTGACGAAGGGCTCGTACACCTCGGCGAATTCGGTCGAGGCCATGATCATGATGTCGAGCGCGATCTTGCCGAGCGAGCCGGTGACGAGTGCGAGGAAGTTCACGGCCTCGGCAAAGCCGTCGCGCGCGACGTGCCAGGTCGAGGCGGGAACGCCGAGCTTCAGCTCCGCGCAGAGCGCCTCCTGCACCTCGAAGCCCCTGGTGCCGAGCGAGGCCAGCGTGCCGGCCGCGCCCGCGAACTGGCCGACCAGCACGCGCGGCTTCAATTGCGCCAGGCGCTCGGCATGGCGGTCGAACATCGCGAGCCAGATCGCGGTCTTGTAGCCGAAGGTGATCGGCAGCGCCTGCTGCAGGTGGGTGCGGCCCGCCATCGGCGTGTCGCGATAGCGCTGCGAGAGGCCGGCGAGGATCGTGCGCAACTCGGCGATGTCGCGTTCGACGATCTCGAGCGCGGCGCGCAATTGCAGCACCACGGCGGTGTCCATGATGTCCTGCGTGGTCGCGCCCCAATGCACGTAGCGGCCGGCCTCGCCGCACTGCTTCACCATCTGGTGAACCAGGGGAAGGATCGGGTAGCCGACGATGTCGGTCTCCTGCCTGAGCAGGTCGAAGTCGAGCGCGGCGACATCGGTGCGCGCCGCGATCTGATCGGCCGCGTCCTGCGGGATCACGCCGCAGACGGCCTCTGCCTTCGCCAGCGCCACCTCGACCTCGGCATAGCGGGCGACCAGCGCGACGTCGGAAAACACCTCGCGCATTTCAGGCGTGCCGAACGCATCGCGGAACAGCATGGAGTCGAGCACGGTGGTCGAGGCGTGAAATGCGGGCATGGCGTTTCTTCGTGGCTGTTGTTTTCTATGCGGCTAGCTTACGCAGGCCACGATGTTCGGCAATGGACATTCGCAGTTCGTCACATGTTCGGTGCATGCGATCATTCGTAGCCCGCATGAGCGCAGCGATATGCTGGAGCGGCCCCGGATGTCGCTTCGCTCATCCGGGCTACAAGGCGCCGCGCCGGGCATCGTCATCCTGTCAAAACTTTAATTCAGCACACTTGCCGGGTTGCACTATCACTTGTCTGCGGCGGCTCTCTCGCCGCATGACGAGGAGACCACAATGTTGAAATCGTTTCGCTTCGTTGCTGGAGCTTGTCTGCTTGCGAGCCTGCCTGCGGCAACCCTGACCGCGGCATCGGCGGCGCCGATCGGGCAACCGCTGGCGATGACGCATGCGGACCAGGGCCAGGTCGAGCAGGTGCGCTGGTATGGCCGCCGAGGCTACGGGTGGGGTGGCGGTGCGTTCATCGGCGGCCTCGCGGCGGGTGCGATCATCGGCGGCGCGGTGGCGGCGCCTTATTATTATGGCGCGCCCTACTCTTATGGACCGGGCTATCCGCCGCCGCCCGAGGCGTATGGTCCGCCGCCGGATGGCGACGTGCAGTACTGCATGCAGCGCTACAAATCCTACAATCCGAACACCGGGACCTATCTCGGCAACGACGGCAGACGCCATTCCTGCCCGTGACGACTTCAGTCACGTTGTCTTGTAGCCCGGATGAGCGAAGCGACATCCGGGGCAAGACGGCGACCGGTCCCGGATATCGCTTCGCTCATCCGGGCTACAATGTCTCCAGTTGCGGGCCGGTTGGCCCGCGACAATCTGACCAGAACTGCCACATTCTCATTGAGGTTGTATTCCTCTTCGAAAACCGCATGGCTGCATCACGCGATCGTGGTGAACCGCCTCGACCGTTCGGAGGACTCACAGACTTCAAGTCGAAATCCATTTTGATTTCATGATTGCCTGATGTCGCTTGTGAGGTCCGAGTTTCCGACGTGCAGTTTCTGTTCCGGGATCACCTTCTCGACACCGACCGGCGCGAGCTGAGCCGCGAGCAGGTTCCTATTTCCGTGGAACCGCAGGTTTTCGATCTCGTCGTCCATCTCATGGAAAATCGCGACCGGGTGGTCAGCAAGGACGAGCTGATCGACAAGATCTGGCACGGGCGCAGCGTCTCCGAATCCACCCTGACCAGCCGCATCAACGCCGCCCGCAAGGCGATCGGCGACAATGGCGCGAGCCAGGCGCTGATCCGCACCATCGCCCGCAAGGGATTTCGCTTCGTCGGCGACGTCCAGACCAAGCTCGGCGCGGTCGCGCCGGAAATCGGCCGTTTCGTCCAGGCGCCGCAGGCTACGATCGCGCCGCAGGCTGTGGTCGCCCCGCAGGCCATGCTCGCCCTGCCCGACCGCCCCGCCATCGCCGTGCTGCCCTTCACTAACATGAGCGGCGATCGCGAGCAGGATTATTTCTCCGACGGCATCAGCGAGGACATCATCACCGCGCTGTCGAAGCTGCGCTGGTTCTTCGTCGTCGCGCGCAATTCCTCTTTCATCTACAAGGGCCGCGCCGTGCACATGCACGAGGTCGCGCGCGAGCTCGGCGTGCGCTACGTGGTCGAGGGCAGCGTGCGGCGGAGCGGCGACCGCCTGCGCATCTCGGCCCAGCTCAACGACGTCTCGACCGGCAGCCATCTCTGGGCGGAGCGCTACGACCGCGAGCTCGCCGACATCTTCGCCGTGCAGGACGAGATCACCGAGGCGATCGTCGCCGCGATCGAGCCGCAGCTCTATGCCGCCGAGAGCTTTCGCGCCCAGCAGAAGCCGCCGGGGAGCCTGGACGCCTGGGATCTCGTGATGCGCGCGCTGTCGCATTACTGGCGCATCACGCGCGAGGACAACGCCGCCGCGCAAGCGCTGCTCGACAAGGCGACCACGATCGACCCCGCCTATGGCAAGGCGCTGGGGCTGCTCGCAACCAGCCATATCTTCGGGGCGCATATGGGCTGGGCCGACATGGCCGCGACCGTGCCGGTCGCCGAACGCGCGGCACTTGCGGCGGTGGCGGCCGATCGCGAGGACGCCTTCGCCCATCACGGCCTCGCCTATACCTACCTGTTCCGCCGTCGCTTCGTCGATGCGCTGGCGGAGTTCGAACTGGCGCTTCAGCTCAACCCGAACTTCGCGATGGCGCACGCCTTTTACGGCGTGACGCTGTGCTACGCCGGGCGATGGCAGGACGGCTCAGCCGCCGCGCGGCGCGCGCTGCGGCTGAGCCCGCGCGATCCGCTCGCGGCGATCTATTGCGGCGTCATCGCCTACGCCCAGTTCATCGGCGGCAATTACGAGGAATGCATCCACATGGCGCGGGAATCGATGCGGCAGCGCGCCGATTTCGTCGGCGCCCATCGCGTGCTGACGGCTGCCGCCGGCATGTCGGGGGATCAGGAACTCGCGGCCTCCGCATTGGACGGCCTGCGCCGCACCCAGCCCGGCATCTCGCTGGCCTGGATCACGCGCGAGCTGCCGATGCTGCGGGAAGAGGATCGCGCGCATTATCTGGAAGGATTTCGGCGCGCGGGAATGCGGTAGGGACCCTTCCTCGGCCCGCATGGCAATCGCACGTGATCTGAGAGACAGACGCAATAGCTTTTCAGGTCGTCATGGCCGGGCACAGCCGTCCAAAGGACGGCGTCGCTTCCGCTCGCCTATGTCCCGGCCATCCACGCCTCGATTTGCAGCACAAAGAACGTGGATGCCCGGGACAAGCCCGGGCATGACGACGTCTTGTGAATGCTCGCGCGCTTTTTCAGCGGCGAACGACGAAGAATCACTCCTGCATCATCTCGCCGCTGCCGCCGAACTCGGCCGGAAAATCCTTCAGCTTGGGCAGGCCGTCGCGCATCGGCAGCACGGTCTCGGCGTAGTTGACGTGGACGCCGGGCGTGAAGGCGAGCGTGGGGATGGTCGCGGTGAAGACGTCGATCAGGTCGAGCGGCGGGTGATTGGTCATGAGATGGCCGCCGCACTTCCTGCAGTATTTCCGCTGGCTGAGCGGCGTCTTGGCGAAGGTCTCGACATGCTGCGCGCCCTCGGTGATGCGCACCGCTTCAGGCTTCCACAGGCTGAAGGCGTTCACCGGCCCGCCGGACCAGGACCGGCAGGAACGGCAATGGCAATAGCCCATCGCCTCCGGCGCGCCCGTGACCTCGACCGTGACAGCGCCACAGAAGCAGTTTCCGACATGTTTCATTGGTCGTCTCCGTTGATGAAGGGGGTTCCTCTCCCCGCTCCTGTTCACACGAAATTCGGTGAAAACGGAGGCAGGGAGAGGCGTCGGGGTGAGGGGGATCACCCCGGGGACGTTGAGGGGACGCACGGCTGCGAGGCTCGAGTTACAAGGCTTGCGTTACCCGGCGCCGCGTCGTCCTGCGTCCTCCTTTCGGGGGACGCGGCGGAACGACGCTGCAGCTATACTGATCGGCGCCAGGGAATAAGCATCGACACCCGTTGTTTGTACTGCCGGTAATCGTCGCCGAAGAGATCGACGAGGTCGCGCTCCTCCAGTGCGATGCCGACAAAGATGTAGAGCGTGGTCACGGCCGCAAACAGCAGATGTCCCACCGTCATGACCGGCGCCGCCCAGAACGCGACGATGAAGCCGAGATAGATCGGATGACGCACGAACTTGTAGAGCAGCGGCGTCTTGAAGCGCGGCGGCGACGCTTCCTTGCCGACGAGGTGATTGGTCACCTGATTCAAGCCGAACAACTCGAAATGGTTGATGATGAAGGTCGAGGTGAACACCAGCACCCAGCCCGCGAAGGACAGCGTGACCAGCGTCACGGCAAAGTCCGGGTTCTCGACCTCCCATACGACCGCCGGCAGCGGACGCCATTGCCAGAACAGGAGCAGCAATGAGAGGCTCGCGAACAACACATAGGTCGAGCGCTCGACCGGCCTGGGGACGTACTGCGTCCACCACGCCTTGAATTGCTGGCGCGCCATCACACTGTGTTGAACCGCGAACAGCGACATCAGCAGCAGATTGATGACGAGTGCGCGAACGACGGGCGCTTCGGCCCCGGTGTCGATGGTCTTCGGCACCATCAGCCCCATCACGAAGCCGATAGCGTAGAGAATGGTGACGAAAAAGACGAGATATGCCGCAATTCCGTACAGAAAGGCGATGAACTTGAAAATGCGAGAGCCCGCAACCTCCGGGCCGATGGAATGAACCTGGTGATCAATTTGGGTCATAGAACGCTCCGTTGTGCCGAGGCATCGGCACTGTTTGGTCTTCTCACCATGCCGGATCGGACGGCCCCAGACTTTTGCGGACGGTTGATTTTCGCCTGAGACGACTTTGATTTTTGCTTGAGACGACAGAAACGTGCGATTTTCCTTTGAAAACAACGTCCTCGACGCCAACTTGCGCGAACTGACCTGCGCCGGAGTAGCCGTGCCGTTGCAGCCGCAGGTGTTCGATCTCCTGCTTTACCTCGTCGCGCAACGCGCCCGTGTGGTCAGCAAGGATGACCTGATCAGCCAGATCTGGAGCGACCGCATCGTCTCGGATTCCGCCCTGAACAGCCGGATCAACGCCGCGCGCAAGGCGCTCGGCGACGACGGCGCGACCCAGCGGCTGATCAAGACGATCCCGCGCAAGGGCTTCCGCTTCGTCGCCGACGTCCGGGAAGAGACGGCAGCCGCGCCTGTTCCCGCCGAGCCCGCCACGGCGCGGCCGCGCGCCGCAGCGGACCGGCCGGCGATCGCGGTGCTCGCCTTCGAGAACATGAGCGGCGATCCCGCGCAGGACTATTTCGGCGACGGCATCAGCGAGGACATCCTCACCGCGTTGTCGCGACAGCGCTGGTTCATGGTGATCGCCCGCAACTCGTCCTTCACCTACAAGGGCCGGCCGGTCCATATCAGGCAGATCGCCGAGGAGCTCGGCGTCCGCTACATCGTCGAAGGCAGCGTGCGCAAGGCGGACAACCGCGTGCGGATCACGGCGCAGCTCAACGACGCCACCACGGGCAGCCATCTCTGGGCCGAGCGTTACGACCGCGATCTCGTCGACGTCTTCGCCGTGCAGGACGAGATCACCAACGCGATCGCCGCAGCGATCGAGCCGCAGATCCACGCCGCGGAAAATTTCCGCAGCCATCGCAAGCCGCCCGCGAGCCTCGATGCCTGGGATCTGCTGATGCGCGCGCTGTCGCATTACTGGCGCGTGACCCGGCAGGACCACGAGATCGCGAAGGCGCTGCTCGAGCGCGCGATCGCGATCGATCCGAATTACGGCCAGGCGCTGTCCGTGCTGGCCGTGAACCACATGTTCGGCGTCCATCTCGGCTGGACCGAGCTTGCCGCCGCCGCTCCGGCCGCGGAAGCCGCCGCGCTCGCCGCGGTGCGCTGCGACCATGAGGATGCCTGGGCGCATGCCGCGCTCGGCAGCGTCTACTTCTCGACCCGCAGGCTTGCGGACGCGTTGTCCGAGTTCGAGCAGGCGCTGGCGCTCAATCCGAACTTCTCGCTGGCGCAAGGCTATTGCGCGCTGGTGCTGTCCTATGCCGGGCGGCCGAAGGAATCGTTTGCGGCGGCGCAGAGGGCGATCCGGCTCTCGCCGCGCGATCCGTCGCTGGGAATCTATTACGGCATCGCAGGCTATGCGCGCTTCACCGAGCGGCAATATGACGAGGCCATCGCACTCGCCCGCGAGGCGATCCGCCATCGCGGCGACCTCACGGGCGCCTACCGCGTTCTCGCCGTCTCGGCCGGCATGACCGGCGACGGCGCGCTTGCGGAGATGGCGCTCGGCGAGCTCCGCCGCACCCAGCCGGGTATCTCGCTGCACTGGATCGCAACGCAGCTGCCCTGGGCCAGCGACGCCGATCGCGAGCACTATCTGGAGGGATTCCGGCGCGCCGGATTGCGGTGAGGCGCGCGCTCAACAGCCGCACGGCGCAGATGGACGATGACGTCGAGCCGCGCGATCTCGTGGCCGGGGAGTGCCTCGGGCATCCTGTTGAAGGTCAGCCCGTCGGCGACGTCCACCAGCATGTCCTCGCCTTCGAGATAGAAGTGCGGGTGCACCGACGTGTCGGTGTCGAAGAACGACTTGATGCCGTCGGCCGCGATCCGGCGCAGCAGGCCGGCTTCCGTGAACTGGTTCAGCGTGTTGTAGACGGTCGCGAGGGACAGATAGTTGTTCGCCGCCATCGCCTCCTCGTAGAGGATTTCCGCGGTGACATGACGGTGGCCGCGCAGGAACAGCAGCCGGCCAAGCGCCAGGCGCTGGCGGGTGGGCCGCAGGCCCGCATCGACGAGCAATTGCAGGCATTGCTGCATCCCCTCGTCCACCTCCGGTCCGGCGACATCAGGTCCACCGTCGTTGCCGGCAGGAATAGCCGTGGCGTGCATGTCCATCGATCGTCTCACGTCTGCAGGAACCGGGACGCGCAACACGCGATCCCAGTTGCTATTGGATCGCAGAAGCGGCGGGCTGGCTTTGATCCGGATCAAATTTGGCGCCACCCCGCCTCTGACCTATCGCAAGGCGGACCGGTTTATTCCCGGCCAGACTGCGCCGGCATCGATGAGGCTCACATGTCCAGGCCCGTTCCCGACAAGGCAGAGGTTGCGCTCGAATACCCCGACAAGTTCTATGTCGGCACCTTCGAGCATTCATCGCGCTTCGAGGCGCGGCTCGACGGCAGCGGCGTTGCGCTCGTGCTGCAGCATCCGGGCGCAGCCGACGAACGCAAGTCGGTGCATCTGCACATCAACTTCGGACTGCTGGCCGGCATCCTCAGGGAGCTCGCCGGCAGTGTGGCCGCACTGCCCAAGGACGATATCGCCCATCGCGAGCAGCTCGCGGACGCGCTCGACGAATTGCGACGGGCGCTGCGGGCCGCCTGACGGCTACTTCCCTTTCACTGGGATCGGCTTCGGGGCCGGCACTGCCGCCCACTCCTTGTCGGCGCGCGGACCGTTGAGATCGCCGGTCAGGCCGACGAGCTGGCCGGGCAGCACGTCGAGCGTCTGCTGCCAGGTCTGGGTCTGGCACAGGAATTTGATGAGGCAGCCCTTCAGCTTCAGGCGATCGCCGGATTCGCGCCACAGCGACACCGAGTAGAACTTACCGTCCTCGGCATTGTAGATGTCGCCGGCAAACCGGCCCTCGGGCGTGGCCTGCAGGCCCATGATGAGCTGGTGGCCAAGCAGCGTGCGGGCGCGCTTGTCCGCATCAGGGTTTTCCTTGTCGCGATAGGGCTGGCCGCGCTTGTCGGCCGGCTCCTTCATCCAGACGATGAAGCCGCAGATGCGGTCGCGCGACGGGCCGCAGCGCTCGAGCCGGATGCGGGCGCGACCGTCCTCGACGAGCCACGTGCCGCTTGGATCGGGCGGCGCGGCGGCGCCGGCGCGGCCACCGATGATCATCATCGCCACGGTGATCGCGACGCGCAGCACGAAGCGAAGGAGAAGGTTCATCTGCATGCCTTTCGTTGAGGGGGCGCGTCAGTTCAGTTGCGCCATCAGCGCATCGGCGCCCTTGTCGAGGCCGGCGGTGGCGGCCGCGAGCGCGCCGGCCGTGGCCTTGATGTCGTAGGCGCCGGGGTATTGCTTGGTGACGTAGGCCGAGACCAGACGTGAGGTCGAAGCATCGAAGATCTCGACGCCGTAGATGACCGAGCCGGTCATCATCCCCTCGCCGCCGCGCGCCGCCTGCACACCGTTGTAGACCGCACCGGCCATGTCGAAGCGGGACAGCGTGCCGAGCACCGGCGTGTTGGTGACCGCGCCGGTCAGCGTCAAACGGATGCGCAGCGTGTTCGGCGCGCGCTCGCGCACCAGGGCGAAGCGGCTGCGCAGCCGATCAGCGAAACAGTTCTGCATGTAGGCGGCGAGCGTCGCCTTGTCCTTGTCGGACATGTCGCCGAACTGGTGATCCCTGCCGCGATAGACCACGACGGGATCGAGGATCACTTTATTATAGGAGCGCCAATCGATCGGCGTGGAGTAGCGGTAGGGCACGCGGCCGGAGGCGTCCGACTTGTCCGGGGCCATGTAGGCCGAGGACGCCATCTCCGAATAGGGCACCGGCGCCACCGTCGCGCAGCCGGCCGAGGCCAGGCAAAGCGCCAGCGCTCCCAGACCGCGCAGGGCGATCGAGCGATCCATTCCAGACTCCTCTTGCGGCTTACCGGCTGCGCCAATCTTCGGGATGCGGTGACGACCGCAGCCGCGGTTGGGACCAGACGCGGCTGCGGCGCTCACCAGTGCCGGCCCGAGGCATCGTCCGGGGCCTTTTCGGATGCCAGTGGGCCGCCTCAGTGTTTCCGCTTATAAAACCGACTGGGCGGTTTGTAAAGTTCAAAATTCAGGGGTTGGCACATTTGGCCGCAGGCGCGGTTTTGGGCAGTTAACGGGAGGACTGTTGACGATGCATCAGGCGCGCTTGCGCGGGCCCGCGGCCTTCGTCGCCGATGGCACGGAGGATTTGGCGGCACGCTTTCCGGCCGGCTGTTCGAGGCCGCTCCACTGTCCATCGTCGAGCAGGCGCGCGAACAGCCGCTGGTGCTCTTCCTTGCCGAGCGGCGACATGCCGAACAACGCGCTCAGCAGCAGCCCCATCGCTCCGGCCCAGCGCAGCATGGCAAGATCGGGATCGGCGGCCTCCTCCCTGATCGCCGCCATCCGCTCCATCTCGCGCTCGCGCGGCAACGCCATCAGGCGGGGATTCTCCACCATGGCCGCAACCAGCGCCAGCGCGGCGGAATTCGGCGAGGTCGCCGCTTCCCTGATGGTCGCGAGCTGCGTCGCCAGATTGGGACTCGCGGAGGATTCGCTCACCTTCGCCATGTAGCGGGTCGAGAATTCCTCGAAATGCGCCATCTGCCGCTCGAGCAAGGCCTTCAGCACCGCTTCCTTGGTGCGGAACTGATGCATCACCCCGCCCTTGCTGAGGCCGCTCTCGCGCGCGATCGCATCGAGCGTCAGCCGGCCCGGCCCATCGCGCGCAATGATGGCGATGGCCGCTTCGAGCGCAGCGTTGCGGGACCGTTCGGAGCGCGTGGCATTGTCCATGGCGGACTTGTCTCCCGTCACACGGGAATGAATCAAGTGAAAACAAGACGCGCTGTACATTTTTTGTGCGAACACTGTCGAGACTTTCATCTTGCGGCGCCGAACGAGACTATGTGAGCCTCGAAAGCGGATGGGGACTGGGATGGGCCGGCCGTAGCTTTGCGCGCCATGACGTGCGAAGCGCTTTCGGCTGGTCACGCTTGAGAAAGATACGACATGCCGAAAAGAGTGTTGCTTGGTCTCCTGCTGGCTTGCGGGCTCGCGGCCCCGGCTCTTGAACCGGCTCTTGCGCAAGAGCCGAAAACGGGGGGCGTGATCAACGCGGTGATCCAGCCCGAGCCGCCCGGCCTGATGCTCGCAATGATCCAGAACGGTCCGACCCAGATGGTGTCGGGCAACATCTTCGAGGGCCTGTTGCGCTACAGCCCCAAGCTCGAGCCGCTTCCCGAGCTCGCCGAGAGCTGGAGCGTCAGCGAGGACGCCAAGACCTACACCTTCAAGCTCAGGAAGGGCGTCACCTGGCATGACGGCAAGCCCTTCACCGCCGCGGACGTGCTGTTCTCGATGGAGATGCTGAAGCAGACCCACGCCCGCGCCCGCACCAACCTGGCACAGGTCGACAAGGTCGAGGCGCCGGACGATACCACGGTGGTGTTCACGCTGAAGCAGCCGTTCGGCCCGTTCCTCGGAATCTTCGAGGTCGGCTCGATGCCGATCGTGCCGAAGCATCTCTACGAAGGCACCGACTGGAAGACCAACCCCTACAACAACGCGCCCGTGGGCACCGGCCCCTTCATGTTCAAGGAATGGCAGAAGGGCTCTTTCATCCGCCTGGTCAAGAACCCGAACTATTACGAGAAGGGCAAGCCCTATATCGACGAGATCTACTGGCAGATCATCCCCGACGCCGCCGCGCGCTCGGTGGCGTATGAGACCGGCAAGGTCGACGTGCTGCCCGGCGGCTCGGTCGAGAATTTCGACGTGCCGCGTCTGTCGAAGCTGAAGGACACCTGCGTCACCGGCGCCGGCTGGGAGTTCTTCTCGCCGCTGTCCTGGCTGTGGCTGAACAACCGCCAGGGTCCGCTCGCCGACAAGCGCGTGCGCCAGGCGGTCATGTACGCGATCGACCGCGATTTCGCCAAGGACGTGATCTGGAACGGGCTCGGCAAGGTTGCGACCGGCCCGTCCGCCTCGACCATCAAGTACTACACCGACGACGTGAAGAAGTATCCGTACGATCCGGCCAAGGCCAAGGCACTGCTGAAGGAAGCCGGCTACAAGGGCGAGAAGATCCGCCTGCTGCCGCTCGCCTATGGCGAGACCTGGCAGCGCTGGGGTGAAGCGGTGAAGCAGAACCTTCAGGACGTCGGCATGAACATCGAGACCATCGCCACCGACGTTGCCGGCGGCAACCAGAAGATCGGCGACTGGGATTACGACATCGCGTTCACCTATCTCTACCAGTATGGCGATCCCGCGCTCGGCGTCGGCCGCAACTACATCTCCAGCAACATCGCCAAGGGCCAGGTGTTCAACAATGTCGAGGGTTACTCCAACCCCGAGATCGACAAGCTCTTTGCCGACGGCGCGGTTGCCACCCCGGACTCCAAGCGCAAGGAGATCTACGAGAAGGCGCAGAAGATCCTGGTCGAGGACGTGCCGGTGGCCTGGATGCTCGAGCTGCAATTCCCGACCATCACGCGCTGCAAGGTCAAGAACCTGATCACCACGGGGATCGGGGTCAATGACGGCTTCAAGGACGCATGGCTCGACAAGTGATGGCACCTCGTGCCTGACATCTCCTGCCACGGCTTTCGCCGATTGATTGCTGCTCAGGCCAAGGAGAAGGTGCACCTCTCCCGCTTGCGGGGGAGGTCGACGCGCGCCGGGCGATGCGAAGCATCGTCCCAAGCGCGGCGGGTGGGGGCTCTCTCCATTCGGGCACCTTCTCTGCGGAGATACCCCCTCCCCTGCCCTCCCCCGCAAGCGGGAGAGGGAGTGCACCGCGCTCGCGGTGACATGCACCTCAACCTCACCACGTTATAGATATGCTCTCCTTCGTCGCACAGCGTGTCCTCAAGGGCGTGATCGTCCTGCTCGCGATCGTCGTCCTCAACTTCTTCCTGATCCGGCTTGCGCCCGGCGATCCCGCGGTGGTGATGGCCGGCGAAGCCGGCGCCAGCGATCCGGTTTTCGTCAAGCAGCTCCGCGAAAAGTTCGGCCTCGACAAGCCGCTGCCGGAGCAGCTCCTCATCTACGTCAAGGGCGTCGCCTCCCTCGACCTCGGCTTCTCGTTCCGCCAGCAGGCGCCGGTCGCGAAGCTGATCGGCGAGCGGCTGCCGGCGACATTGCTGCTGACGCTGACGGCGTTCGCAATCTCGCTGATGCTCGGCGTTCTCTTCGGCACATTTGCCGCGCGCTTTGCCGGGACGTTCCTCGACACGGCCATCACCATATTCGCGCTGATCTTCTACGCCATGCCGATCTTCTGGGTGGCGCTGATGGGCATCCTGCTGTTCTCGGTCACCATGGATTGGCTGCCGAGCTTCGGTTACGAGACGGTCGGCGCCAACCTCACCGGCTTCGCCCATGCGGTCGACGTCGCAAAGCACCTGATCATGCCGGCGATGACGCTCGGCCTGTTCTTCATGGCGACCTACACCCGCATGACCCGCGCCTCGATGCTGGAGGTGAAACGGCTCGACTTCGTCAAGACCGCGCGCGCCAAGGGCCTGAGCGACGCCGTGATCCAGCGCCGCCACGTGCTGCGCAACGCACTGCTGCCGGTCGTGACGCTAGCCGGCGTGCATTCCGGCACGCTGATCGGCGGCGCCGTCATCACCGAGACCGTGTTCGCCTGGCCCGGCATCGGGCGGCTGATGTACGACGCCCTGCTGCAGCGCGATTACAATCTGCTGCTCGGCGTGTTCGTGATCTGCTCCGCCATGGTGCTGATCTTCAACCTCATCACCGACCTCGTCTACCGCCTGGTCGACCCGCGCATCGAATTCGCCTCATGAAACAGTTCTGGAAATCGATGCTGCGCAGCCCGAGCGGTGTCATCGGGCTCATCATTCTGGTCCTCGCGATCTCCATCGCGGTGTTCGGACCGATGCTGTTCCCGAACTCGCCCTGGCGCATGGTGCAGCGGCCGTTCCTGCCGCCCTTCACGCTTTCGACCGTGCCGCTCGGCACCGACGCGCTCGGCCGCGACGTGTTCGCCGGCATGATCTTCGGCGCCCGCGTGTCGCTGCTCGTCGGCCTCGTCTCCACGCTGGTCGCGCTGCTCGTGGGTGTGCCCATCGGCGCCATGGCCGGCTATTTCGGCGGCAAGACCGACGACGCCCTGATGCGCTTCACCGAATTCTTCCAGACCATTCCGAGCTTCGCGCTCGCGATCGTGCTGGTCGCGATCCTGCAGCCCTCGATCTATTCGATCGTCGCCTCGATCGCGGTGGTGAGCTGGCCGCCGGTCGCCCGCCTCGTGCGCGGCGAGGTGCTGTCGCTGCGCACGCGCGAATATGTCCAGGCGGCAATCGTCACCGGCCAGAGCAACACCTGGATCATCCTGCGCGAGATCCTGCCCAACGCGCTGTCGCCGGTGATCGTGCTGGCCTCGCTGATGGTGGCAACCGCCATCCTGCTGGAATCCTCGCTGGCCTTCCTCGGGCTCGGCGACCCCAATCTGATCTCCTGGGGCTACATGGTCGGCGCCGGCCGCACCGTGATCCGGCAGGCCTGGTGGATCACCGTGTTTCCCGGCGTCGCGATCCTGATCTCGGTGCTCGGCCTCAACCTGATCGGCGAAGGCCTCAACGACGCGCTCAATCCGCGCCTGTCGCGGGAGGGCCGCTGATGATGACCGCACCGCCCGCCGTCTCCATCAAGAACCTCAGGATCGCGCTGCCGAAGGGCGCCGAACGCCCCTTCGCGGTCGACGGCGTCTCGCTCGACCTGCGGCCCGGCAAGATCGTCTGCGTCGTCGGCGAATCCGGCTCCGGCAAGTCGATGTGCGCGCATGCGCTGATGGGCCTGTTGCCGGACACGGTCTCGGTCACCTCGGGCGAGATCCAGTTCGAAGGCCGCGACCTGCTCAAGCTCGACGACGACGGCTGGCGCGATCTGCGCGGCCGCCGCCTCGCGATGATCTTCCAGGAGCCGATGACCGCGCTCAATCCCTTGATGCGCATCGGCGACCAGATGGCGGAGATGTTCGAGGCGCACGGCCTGCTGACGCCGAAGGAGCGGCGCGCCAAGGCGCTGTCGCTGGCGCGCGAGGTCGGCCTGCCCGATCCCGAGCGCATCGTGCGTGCCTATCCGCACCAGCTCTCCGGCGGCCAGCGCCAGCGCGCGATGATCGCGATGGCGCTTGCGCTCGAACCGGCCGTGCTGGTCGCGGACGAGCCGACCACCGCGCTCGACGTCACCACGCAGGCGCAGATCCTGAAGCTGATCCGCAACCTCCAGCGCAACCGCAACATGGCTGTGATGTTCATCACCCACGATTTCGGCGTGGTCGCCGACATCGCCGACCAGGTCGTGGTGCTCCGCCACGGCAAGGTCGTGGAGGAAGGCCCCGCCGCAACCGTCTTCAACGATCCCCAGCACGACTACACCAAGGCGCTGCTCGCGGCCGTGCCGTCGATGGACCCGCCCGCCCGCGCCCCGCTCGACGACCAGGCCAGGGCCGTCGAGGTGATCGGGCTGGACAAGACCTATGTCACCTCGGGCGGCTGGTTCCGCGAGGACCGCCGCGTCGATGCCGCGCGCGCCGTCAACTTCAACATCCTCAAGGGCGAGACGCTCGGCCTCGTCGGCGAATCCGGCTCCGGCAAATCGTCGGTGGCGCGCCTGGTGATGCGGCTGATCGAGGCCGACCGCGGCACGGTGCGGATCGGCGAAACCGACCTGACCTCGCTCTCGGGCAAGGCGCTGCGCACCGAGCGGCATCGCATCCAGATGATCTTCCAGGATCCGTTCGCCTCGCTCAATCCGCGGCGCAAGATCGGCCACATCATCGCCGACGGCCCGATCGCGGCCGGCACCGATCCCAAGGTCGCGTTCGATCGCGCCCGCGATCTGCTCAAGATGGTGGGCCTCGATGCAGGCGCGCTCGAACGCTATCCGCACGAATTCTCCGGCGGCCAGCGCCAGCGCATCGGCATCGCCCGCGCGCTCGCGCTCGAACCCGAGATCATCGTCGCGGACGAAGCCGTCTCCGCGCTCGACGTCTCCGTGCAGGCGCAAGTCTTGAGGTTGCTCGAAGACCTCAAGGCGCGTCTCGACCTGTCGATGCTGTTCATCACCCACGACTTACGCGTCGCGGCGCAAATCTGCGACCGCATCGCGGTGATGCAGCGCGGCGCCATCGTCGAGCTGAAGCCGACGGCGCAGCTCTTCGCCGCACCCGAGCATGCCTATACGCGCGAATTGCTGGCTGCCGTGCCGGGGCAGAAGGAGCGCGCGCCGGCAGCCTGAGGCGGCCGGTCGCGGTTGCTACTTGGGCGGGTTAGTGTTGTTCCAAGTGGGGACTGAGTTGGTCACGCCGACGGAGGGCTGAGTGGACGTTCCGACCGACGGCGCTGTCACCGTCCCGACGGTCTGCCCGGAGCTTCCAATCGTGCCTTGCTGTACTGGTGCTCCCGGGGTGCTGTGCGTGCTGATTTGTGCGCCCGTCGCCGAGCTTTGCGCGCTTGCGGCGAATGGCGCGGCTGCAAATCCGATGGCGATGAGAGCGGCAATGGAACGTCTCGTTCTTGTCGTGACTTGATTCATGGCTTGATCCTTTCGGGTGCGGTCCCTCAGTCGCATCAGCCGCGGACTCGTCGACCGCTTGTGCACTGGGTCGATTTACAACTCCACGCCCTTCAAAAGGTGCCGCAACGCGCTGCCGCTACCGGGCGCGATGCACTCAAATTGCCGCGACGAATGAATCCGCCTCATGCGTGAATTGGTTGCGATGGTCCCAGGACGCGAGGAGTGTCCCGGAGCGACATGAGATCGGCGCCCGGTATTCCGTTCCGCTAGGAACAGAACAGTCACGGGCTTTTTATCCCTTGTGACCGCCCGCACCGCTGAAAAGCAGCAGCCGGCACCCCACCTTCGTTTGGAATGATTTCCATCATGTGATGATGGATCGAGCGATCTATTGGAGGCCGACATGGGCCAGGTTATTCAGTTTGTCTCAAAGTCCGAGCGCGAGCGCATACGCCTCATCCAGGAGGCGCGCGCGATCTATGACAGCATCTTTCCGCCGAACGATGCCGCAGGCGAGCAGTCGAGCGGAGCCAATGGGCGCCAGAGCGAGAGGGGCAGCCCCGCATGATCAAGATCATCGCCGTGCTTTGCAGTCTCGCTTCCCCGAGCAATTGTCACGAGCAGCTCGTGACAAGCTCCGACTTTGCACAGATCTCGGTGCAATCCTGCCTGATGGGCGCGCCGCAGCTCGCCGAATGGATGAACCAGCATCCGGCCGAACGCCTTGCCGCATGGCGTTGCGTGATCGGTCAGCAGGCCGGCCGCGGCATCTGACGCGGTGAAACGGCGGGCCTTGCCCGCCGGAGCTCCTCCACCGACAAACCGCGCGAGCCCGCAGCAGCTCGCGCAAGACAGTGACGGCGCTCCATTGCCGGAGTAACCTTCCCCGCAGCCATTGGCAGCAAGGGGGAGCCGGATGGAAGTCGCGAGCCTCGTTCTTCCCGTATTCGCGATCATCGTCACCGGCTGGCTGGCCGGCGAGCTCGGCTATCTCTCGCGTTCGCTGGCCGACGCGCTGGTGCATTTCGCCTACAACGTGGCGATGCCGGCGCTGCTGATCGTCACGATCGCCCAGGAGCCGGCGCGCAATCTGCTGGAATGGCGCTTCCTGCTCGCCTTCGGCGGCGGCTCCCTCATCTGCTTCGCACTCGTGTTCCTGGCCGTCCGCGCCGGTGGAAAGCACGATCTCGCCAGCAGCACGATCCGTGGCATGGCGGCGGCGATGACCAACACCGGCTTCGTGGCGCTGCCGATCCTTCACGCGATCTACGGCCAGCCTGCAGTCCTGCCGGCGGCGGTGGCGACGGTGTTCGTGGCCGCCGTGATGTTTCCGATCACGGTCATCCTGCTGGAAAGGGACGCGGGCGGATCATCGGCGCAGTCCGCGGGCCTCGCGAAGCAGATCCTGCTCAACCCGATGGTGCTTGCGACCCTCATAGGCCTCGTCTGGGCGATCACGGGCCTGCCGATTCCCGCGCCGGTCGCGGCCTATCTCAACATGATCGCTGCGGCGCTCACGCCATGCGCGCTGTTCGCCATCGGGCTCGGCCTGTCCGTCGACGGCCTTCGATCCAACCTCACGGCATCGTTCGCGCTCGCCGCGGTGAAACTGGTGGTCATGCCGCTGATCGTCTACGGGCTTTGCGTAATCACCGGCCTCAATCCGCTCTACACCGTCGCTGCGGTGATCTGCGCGGCCGTGCCGACGGCGAAGACGGTGTACGTGCTGGCGCACGAGCACAAGGTCGAGGAGAAACTGGTCGCGGCCACGGTTTCGGTCACGACAATGCTGTCGGTCGCAACATTGCTGGTCGCGCTGTACCTGCTCTCCGGTCTGGCGCCCGGCACGCGCTGATCCGCAACTGCGCGCTCATCGCGTGGTGTTGCTCCAGGTGGGAACCGAATTGGTCACGCCGACCGACGGCCAATTATACGTTCCGATCGACGGCGCCGTCACCGTGCCGACCGTCTGGCCGGACGAGCCATAAGCGGCCGTGCCCCGCGCGGCCGACGCCCCGACACCGCTATAGGCCGGGCTCGTCACACTCGTGCTGTAATAGTGTCTGGTTACGCGGGCCTTCTTCGCCTCGGCCGCGAACGGCGTGGCCAACAGACCGACAGTGACGAATGCGGCAATGGCGAGCTTCATGCTTGTCATGACTGATTTCTCCTCGCTGGGATGCCCCTTCAACCATGTGATCATTCGTGGGACGATTTCCATTGGCCTCTCGTTCATAACTCCGTGCACGCGGGAAGGTGCCGCAGCCCGGCGCGCGGCCTTCGGATGGACCCGAATCAGCGCTAGTGCATTGCCTCTGACGCTTTTCTGGACGCGAGTGACATGACCGGCCCTGAACTGAAGCAGCTTCGCAACGACCTTTCCGACGTCATCGCGCGCAAGCTGACGGCCGCCGACATGGCGAAACTCTGCGGCCTGCCGGAGAAGGGCGGGGCCGACATCGTCCGGCGCTGGGAAGTGAGCGGCCCGACGCCGTCGGCAACCAAGGTGCTGCGCGTGCTCGCGATGGCCAGCGAGCGCTATCCGATCCTCGAGAAGTTCGACATCTTCGATCGCCACGACGTGCGCGAGGAAGACCGGCCGGCCAAGCGCGCGGCGTTCCGCGCGCAGATGCGTGACGAGGTGTTGCGGCGCCTTGGTTAACGAGATGCGCGCGCAGGTTACTCACAACGCGCCGGATTAAGCCTTCCTTCACCACTTCTTAAGCCGCCATTAAGCACGAAAATCATTTGCAGCCCAACAAGTTAGGTTGGCTGTCGCTGTGCCACGGATGTGACAGCATTTTCGTCAAAAGCAAGCTATCTGCAAAACCAACGACGGCGCGGAAAGCGCGCCAGCCGGGGACCTTACGTGTTGGAGTTCAAGACCATGAAGAAGATTCTGTTTGCGACCGCGGCGCTGCTGGCGGCGGGCGCTGCCGCGCCGGCCCTCGGTGCCGATCTCAACCGCGGCTACTACAAGTCGCCGGCGCCGGCCTATGCCGCGCCGATCTACAACTGGACCGGCTTCTACATCGGCGGCCATGTCGGCGGCGCCTTCTCGAGCGACAACAATTTCAGCGGCCTCTCCACCGGCAACAACGGCAACGGCCGTTTCGTCGGCGGCGTGCAGGTCGGCGCGGACTGGCAGTTCAACCCGAACTTCGTCGTCGGCGTCGAAGGCCAGTATTCCTGGCTCTCCGGCAGCGTCGGCGCGGTGTTTCCGGGCGGCGTCGCCTACACCAATGACCAGCGTGGCCTCGGCTCGATCACCGGTCGCGTCGGCTACACCTGGGGCCCCGGCCTCGTCTACGTGAAGGGCGGCTACGCCTATTCGGACAACAACGAGAAGGTGACCGTCGCCGGCGTGCCGACCGGCTTCATCATCGATGGCGATCACCGCAACGGCTACACTGTCGGCGCCGGCATCGAATACATGTTCGCCCCGAACTGGTCGGCCAAGGCCGAGTACCAGTACTACAATTTCGGCGACGCGCACTTCGTCGCGGGCCCGCTGGCGGGCACCGGCAACTTCACGACCGACGACCACACGGTCAAGGCGGGCCTGAACTACCGCTTCAACTGGGCCGCGCCGGTCGCCGCGCGCTACTGATCGGTTAGCAAAACCTTATCGCGACGAAGGGCCGGCGATCTCGCCGGCCCTTTCTTTTTCGCTCTGCGGAACCAACGCAAGCGATTGCAGCAATTGCGATTTTTTAACCGGCCCTGTCGATACTGCCCGTCACAAAACAGAAGCAAGAGCGTGGGGGAATTTCGATGGCGATCCGTCTGGGCGTTGGCCGTTTGCTTGGCCGATTCAAGCCTCCCTTCAAGATGCCGAATTGGGGCGTGCGCGGCAGCCTGTTTACAGCCTTCGGCGTGGTCGCCGGCATGGGCCTCGTGATCGCAGCCGGCGCCGGCCTCGCGCTGCAGAATCTCGGCGGACGCATGACCGAATTGAGCGGACAGGACATCCCGCGCCTCTCCGCCAGCCTGCAATTGTCGGCCCTGAGCGCGAGCCTTGCAGCGCAGGGACCGGCCCTGCTTGCGGCTCAAAGCGAGGAAGCGCTGAACGAGCGCACCAAGAAGCTCAAGGAGCTGCAGGAGCAGACGCAGCAGAAGCTCAACGAGATCATCGCGCTCGGCGGCGACAAGACCGTCGTCGCCGGACTCGGCGAGACCATGAAGAGCATCAACGAGGCGGCCCAGAGTCTGACCAAGGCCGCGCGCGAACGGCTGGACCTCGCCGCCCTTCACGAGAAGCAATATGACGCGCTGCGCAGCGCCCAGGGTGCCTTTGTCGGCGCGGCCAGTCCGGCGATGCTGGAGGCGCAGACGCGGATGAACGCCATTCTCGGCTCGGCGATCCTGTCGGCCGACGATGCCAACGACGTCGCGCAGACGGTCGGCCAGCTCGGCAACGTCGTCGCCAGCGGCAATCTCGCGGCCGCCGACATGAGCGCGGCGCTGTCGGCGAGCACGAGCGACAAGCTCGACGACATCCAGAAGGAATTCAAGACGGCACAGGGTCGCCTGCGGTCGAACCTCGACCTGTTGCCGGACAATGAGGGCAACAAGGCGCTGCGCGCGACCGCGGAAAAGCTGCTCGCGCTCGGCACCGGCAAGACCGGCGTGTTCAATCTTCGTGAGAAGGAGCTCGACTCCATCGACTACGGCCAGACCATCCTGGACGAGACGCGCAAGCTCAATGTCGGCCTCGGCATCAGCGTGCAGCAGCTCGTCGACGGCGTGCAGAAGGAGACCAACAGCTCGACCTCCCAGGCGCAGCAGGAGACCTCGCTCGCCACGACGGTCATGCTGGCGCTGGGCGCACTGATGCTGGTCGGCTCGGGCCTGTTCGTCTGGCTCTATGTCGGCCGCAACATCCTGCGCCGCATCCGCGAGCTTCAGCGTGCCATGCAGCTGCTCTCGGCCGGCGACCTCGACACCGAGATCGTCCGCTCCCGGCAGAACGACGAGATCGGCGCGATGAAGGAAACGCTGACGGTGTTCCGCGACAGCATGATCGAGGCCCGCACGCTCGCCAGCGAGCAGGACAAGGATCGCGCCGTCAAGGCCGAGCGCGCCGCGCACATGGAGGCGAAGATCGCGGAATTCGAGGGTACGGTGCGCACCGCGCTCGACAATCTCGCGCAGTCCGCCAACTCGATGCAGTCGACCGCGCAGAGCATGTCGAGCACCGCCGACCAGTCCAATGCGCTGGTGAACGCGGTCGCCTCCGCCGCGGAGGAGACCTCGGTCAACGTGCAGACCGTGTCGTCGGGCACCGAGCAGCTGTCGTCCTCGATCGAGGAGATCAGCAAGCAGGTGGTCACCTCGGCCGCGATCGCCAAGAAGGCGGTGGACGAGGCCGGCGCCACCGACGCCACGGTGCAGAGCCTCGCCGACAGCGCGAGCCGCATCAGCGTCGTCGTCGACCTGATCCAGACCATCGCCTCGCAGACCAATCTGCTCGCGCTCAACGCCACCATCGAGGCGGCGCGCGCGGGCGAGGCCGGCCGCGGCTTTGCGGTGGTCGCCTCCGAGGTGAAGAGCCTTGCGAGCCAGACCGCGAAAGCGACCGAGGAGATCCGCACCCAGATCGCCAGCATGCAGCAGGTCACGACCTCTGCGGTCGGCGCGATCCAGGGCATTGGCCGGATCATCGGCGAGATCAACGACGTCACCACCACGATCGCCGCCGCGGTCGAGGAACAGGGCGCGGCCACCCGCGAGATCGCCCGCAACATCCAGCATGCGGCCGGCGGCACCAGCGAGGTCTCCAGCAACATCGTCGGCGTCTCCACGGCGTCTGCCGAGGCCGGCGCGGCGGCGAACGAAGTGCTGGGCGCCTCCGACGCGCTCCGCCGCGAGGCCGACTTGCTGCGCGGCGAGATCGACTCGTTCCTCAACAACATGCGGGCGGCGTAAGACGCCGGCCAGGCGGGGACTCGACTCCCTCTCCCGCTTGCGGGGGAGGGGTGGGGTGGCTCCGCGACGGGACCGTTCGCGGTTCATTCGTAAAATCCCCGTGGGGAGAGAACCCCCACCCGGCGCTACGCGCCGACCTCCCCCGCAAGCGGGAGAGGTGACCGAGTTCGGAGCACGATCGTCCCACATCACGGAAAAAGCACTGCCCGGTATGTCCGCCATGCGGGCAGGCCTCCGTCCTTTTTCGGCTGGCGCCTCGCCCGCACTGGGTTTAAGCCGGTAGCATGAACGCAAAAACCGACACCGTGCAGTCCTCGGCCGAGGCCCTGCGCTATCCCTGGGACCAGCATCCCGGCCCTGAAGAGGTCGTGGAGATCCGGCCCGGCGTGTTGTGGGCGCGGCTGAAGCTGCCGTTCCGCCTCAACCACGTGAACATCTACCTGCTCGCCGACGGCGACGGCTATGCGATGATCGATGCCGGCTTCGGCAACGAGGAGACGATCGAGGCCTGGACCAAGCTGTTCGAAGGTCCGCTGAAGGGCGTCAACATCACGCGCCTGATCGTCACCCACTCGCATCCCGATCATGTCGGCCTCGCGGGATGGATCGTCGAGCGGTTCAACTGCCCGCTGGTGATGTCGCAGGTCGAATATCTGCAATCGGTCTATCACCAGAACCGCGGCACCGAGGAGCGGAAGGAGGCACAGCGCCAGTTCTTCCGCCGCCACGGCATGGACGAGTCGCTGACCGAGAAGCTGCTCGGCCGCGGCCAGGACTATCTCAAGCGCGTCTCGGTGCTGCCGCCTTCCTACCGGCGCATCTCGCATGGCGACGAGGTCGTGATCGGCGCGCGGCGCTTCAAGGTGATCACCGGCGGCGGTCATGCGCTCGACCAGGTGATGCTCTATTGCGCCGACGACAAGCTGTTCCTCTCCGCCGACCAGGTGCTGAGCAAGATCTCGCCGAATGTCAGCGTGTGGGCGGTCGAGCCCGACCAGAACTCGCTCGGCGAATATCTGGCCTCGCTTGCGAGCCTCACCACCACCCTGCCCTATGATCTTCTGGTGCTGCCGGGCCACGGCGTGCCGTTCTACGGCCTCAAGACCCGCATCAAGCAGCTTGCCGATCACCACGAGGAGCGCTGCCGCCTGATCGCGGACGCCTGCCGCGAGCAGCCCAAGACCTCGCGCGAGCTGGTGCCCGTCGTGTTCAACAAGCACGTGCTGGACGAACACCAGATGGGCTTTGCCGCCGGCGAGCTGGTCGCCCACGTCAACTACATGATCGTCGAGGGCCGGCTGACGTCCGAGGCGAAGGACGGCGTGCTGCAGTTCAGGACGACGTGAGCGACGCCGTCATGGCCGGGCATAGCCGTCCTAAGGACGGCGTCGCTCGCCTATGTCCCGGCCATCCACGTTCTTCCAGATGGAGACAAATTCGTGGATGCCCGGGACAAGCCCGGGCATGACGAGTTTGCGGCACCGCCTCACTTCATATTCGCGATCGCGTGCAGCGCCGCGATATAGCCGAACGGACCCAGCCCGCAGATCACGCCCGTCGCCACGAACGAGATCTTGGAGTGGCGGTGGTATTCGTCGCGGGCGTGGATGTTGGAGATGTGGACTTCCAGCACCGGGCCTTCGAACGTCTTGATCGCGTCCATGATCGAGACCGAGGCGAAAGAGAGCCCGGCCGGATTGATGACGATGGCATCGGCGTCCTGCCGCGCCGACTGGATCAGATCGACCAGCACGCCCTCATGGTTGGACTGGTGGAAGGCGAGCTTGAGCCCGAGCTTTGCGGCAACCTCTTCGCAGCTCGCATTGACCTGTGCGAGCGTCGTCGTGCCGTAGATGTGCGGCTCGCGGATGCCGAGCATGTTGAGGTTTGGACCGTTGAGGATCATCACGCGCTTCATGGAAGGTCCTTCTGGGAGTTAGCCACCGAACCACTTGGCCGGGCCGGTGACGAGAACGGGAAACAGCGTCAGCAAGGCTAGCACGACAAGCTGCGCGATCATGAAGGGCCAGACGCCGCGGATCAGGTCGTCCATCGAGACGCGGGAGACGCCGGCGACGACGTTGAGCACCACGCCGACCGGCGGCGTGATCAGCCCGATCGCGTTGTTGATGATGAAGAGCACGCCGAAATAGACCGGGTCGATGCCGGCCTGCTTGACGATCGGCATCAGGATCGGCGTCAGGATCAGGATCGTCGGCGTCATGTCCAGCGCGGTGCCGACAATGACGACGATGATCATCAGGACGATGGTCAGCAGCGTCTGGTTGCCGGCGAACGGCTTGACCAGGGCCACGATCTGGTCGGAGATCTCGGCGACGGTGATGAGCCAGGACGACACCAGCGCGGCCGCGACGAGGAACATGACCACCGCCGTGGTCTGGGCGGTCGAGACCAGCAGCGCCGGCAGTTGCGATGGCTTCAGCTCGCGGTAGACGCCCATCGCCACGACCAGCGAATAGACCGCGACGACGACGGCGGCTTCGGTCGGAGTGAAGATGCCGAAGCGGAGGCCGAAGATGATGATCATCGGCAGCATCAGGGCCCAGAAGCCGTCGATCAGCGCGCGCCAGATCTCCGCAATGCTCTTGCGCGGCAGGCGCGCCGGATTCTCCTTGCGCACCACCCACCACCAGGCGAAGCACAGGCCGACGCCGAGCAGCAGCCCCGGCACGATGCCGGCCAGGAAGAGCTTCGAGATCGAGACATTGGCGGCGACGCCAAAGATGACGAAGCCGATCGAGGGCGGGATGACAGGCGCGATGATGCCGCCAGCCGCGACGAGGCCGGCCGCGCTGGCGCGATTGTGGCCGGCCGCCGCCATCATCGGCACCAGCAGCGCACCGAGCGCCGCGGCGTCCGCGACCGCGGAGCCCGACAGCGAAGCCAGGATGCAGGAGGTGAGGATCGCGACATAGCCGAGCCCGCCGCGGAAATGCCCGACCAGCGCGATGGCGAAATTGAGGATGCGGCGCGCAAGGCCGCCGGTGTTCATGACCTCGCCGGCAAGGATGAAGAACGGCACCGCCATCAGCGGGAAGGAATCGACGCCGTTGATGACGTTCTGCGCGATGATCTGGGAGTCGAACATGGCCAGATACGTCATCAACGCGATGCCGCAGACGATCAGCGCGAACGCGATCGGCATGCCGATCGCCATGGCGCCCAGCAGCGAGAAGGTGAAGACGGCGACGGTCATCGCTTACAGCTTTCCGCCGGCGGCGTCGGGAGAATGGGCCAGCTCCTCGGATTCGCTGATCGCGATCAAGTCGGCGTCGGCGATCTGCCCGGTCGCGAGCCGGTACAGCTCGTGCACGATGATCACGCAGGAGGAGGCGCCGAACACGATGCCGGCGGCATAGAACAGGCCGACCGAGAGACCCGAGGCCGGCGCCACGGTGTCCCAGTTCAGCATCGTCTGCTTCCACGAGCCCTCCGTCAGCAGGATGGAGGCGTAGAGCATCAGCAGGTGGCTGAGCCCGTAGCAGAGCTTGCGACCTCCGGGCGGCAGGACCTTGACCAGACTGTCGACGCCGAGATGAGCGTGCTCCTTCATGCCGATGATCGCACCCAGGAACACCATCCAGACGAACAGCCAGCGCGACAGCTCTTCCGAGACGGCGATGCCGGAGTTGAAGCCGTAGCGCAGCACGACATTGCCGAACACCAGCACGACCATCGCGGCGAGCAGCACCGCGATGACCGCGCGGAGCAGCCAGAAATAGGCTTTGACGACCGCCTTCATGAGTTCGGGCCGCTCAGGGCTTCAGCGCATGAACGCGATCGAGCTCGCTATTGAACAGCTTGACCAGCGCGGGATCGTAGTCGGCGGAGAATTTCTCCGCGATCGGCTTGGTCTTGGCGCGCATGCGGTCGAGCTCGCTAGGCGCGATCTCGTTGATCTCCATGCCCTTGGCCTTGAGCTCGTCGATCGCGGCCTTGGCCTGCTCGCGGCTGACCTTGCGCTGGTAGTCACGCGCCTCGATCGCGGCGTCCTGCAGGATCTTCTGCTCGTCGGGCGAAAGGGTATCCCAGAATTTCTTGGAGATCAGGATGATGTTGGTCGAGTAGGTGTGGTTGGTGACGCCAAGATATTTCTGCACCTCGTAGAACTTGTTCGACAGGATCACCGAGAACGGATTCTCCTGACCGTCCACGGTGCGGGTCTCGAGCGCGCTGTAGAGCTCCGAGAAGCTCATCGGCACCGGGTTGGCGTTGAACGCCTTGAAGGTCTCCAGATACACGGGGTTCGGGATCACGCGGATCTTGATGCCGTCGAGATCCTCGCCCCTGGTGATCGGCCGCCGGCTGTTGGTGACGTTGCGGAAGCCGAGGTCCCAATAGGCGAGGCCGACCAGCCCCTTCTCCGGCAGTTTCGCCAGCAGCGCCGCGCCGAGCGGACCGTCGAGCAGCGCATCGGCCTGCTGCGGGGTCGAGACGATGAAGGGGAAATCGATCAGCCCGTAATCCTTGACGATGCCGACCAGCGAGGTCGTCGCCGGTGACTGCATCTCCTGGGTGCCGGCGCGCAGCGCGGATTGCTGCTGCATCTCGCTGCCGAGCTGATTGGCCGGATATTCGCGCACTTTCAGCTTGCCGCCGCTCTTGGCCGCGACGATCTCGGCGAATTTCTGCACGCCTTTGCTGACGGGATGGTCGGTGTTGTTGAGGTGTCCCCAGCGGATGGTGCGCTCCTGGATGGCCTGGCCCGAGGCCGAGCCCATCACGCCCAGGGCGACCGCGCCGATCGCCGCCACCCAAGCCAGACCTTTGATCCGAACACGCATCGCGCCCTCCCCTGATGATCTCGTTCTTAGGGGCGGGAAAGTCTTATATGACGAACTATAAATCAACCTATATTTTGCATTTTGTATGATGTTATAAGAAACACTTGATAAAGCTCCGAAATTTGCCAAAACGCACGTCCAAGACGCTAGGATGAGGCATGGACATCCTTCCCGACACGACTGCCGAGACGGTGGGCGACAGCGCCTATCGCCGCATCCGCACCGACCTGATCTTCGGCAAGCTGACACCGGGTCAGAAGCTCAAGCTCGAGCGGATGAGCAGTGCCTACGGCACCAGCATCTCGACGCTGCGCGAGACGCTGAACCGGCTGTGCTCGGAAGGTCTTGTCGTCGCCGAAGGCCAGCGCGGCTTCGAGGTGGCGCCGATCTCGGCGGCGGAATTCCAGGAGATCGCCGAGCTGCGCGAGCTGCTCGAAGGCCACATGATCGAGAAGTCGTTCGCGGCCGGCGATCTCGACTGGGAGGCGCACATCGTCTCGGCGCATCACAAGCTCGCGGCGATGGAGCGGATGCTGCTGTCAGGCGAACGGTCGGACGCCGAGAGCTGGAAACAGTGTGATTTCCAGTTTCATCGCGCGCTCGTCGCGGCCTGCGGCTCCAAGGTGCTGCTCGATGCGCATGCTGCGGTCTACGACCGCTATCTGCGCTATCAGATGATCGCCGTGGTGTTTCGCGGCGAGATGGCGGCCGCCGAACATCGTGAGCTCAAGGAGCTGGCGCTGAAGCGCGACGCCAACGGCGCCAACAAGGTGCTGCACACCCACATCCATGATTGCGTGACGCATGCCTTGCGCAATTCGGATTGGTTGAAGCCGGTCACGGCCAAGGACGTGCAGCGCGAGCCGCGCAAGAAGGCCAAGGCATCCTGACAAGGCATCCCGAAAAGCCCGGATAGACCACCGCCCCGGCGCATGGTGCAAAGCAACATTACCTCTCGCGCGAACTTGATCCGGATCAAGTTTCAATTCGCACGATAGGGCATTTTGCCCAAATGCCCCACAGGGCCAAATGTGGGATAGCGCATAGACATTGGAGCTGGAAAAGCTCTAAGAAGATGCCGCCCTTTTGGTCAGTTCCGTCTTAGGTTTTGCCGATGGATTACAGCCAGTTCTTCAATTCCGCCCTCGATCGTCTCCACTCCGAGCGGCGCTATCGCGTGTTCGCCGATCTCGAGCGCACCGCCGGCCGGTTCCCGCACGCGGTCTGGCACTCGCCGAAGGGCAAGCGCGACGTCGTGATCTGGTGCTCCAACGATTATCTCGGCATGGGCCAGCACCCGAAAGTGGTCGGCGCCATGGTCGAGACCGCGACCCGCGTCGGCACCGGCGCAGGCGGCACCCGCAACATCGCCGGCACGCATCATCCGCTGGTGCAGCTCGAGGCCGAGCTCGCCGACCTCCACGGCAAGGAAGCCGCGCTGCTGTTCACCTCGGGCTATGTCTCGAACCAGACCGGCATCGCGACCATCGCGAAGCTCATTCCGAACTGCCTCATCCTCTCCGATGAGCTCAACCACAATTCGATGATCGAGGGCATCCGCCAGTCCGGCTGCGAGCGCGTCGTGTTCCGCCACAACGACCTCGCCGACCTCGAAGAGAAGCTGAAGGCCGCAGGAACGAGCCGGCCGAAGCTGATCGCCTGCGAGAGCCTCTATTCCATGGACGGCGACGTCGCGCCGCTCGCAAAAATCTGCGATCTCGCCGAGAAGTACGGCGCAATGACCTATGTCGACGAGGTCCACGCCGTCGGCATGTACGGCCCGCGCGGCGGCGGCATCGCCGAGCGCGATGGCGTCATGCATCGCATCGACATCCTCGAAGGCACGCTCGCCAAGGCGTTCGGCTGCCTCGGCGGCTACATCGCCGCCAACGGCCAGATCATCGACGCCGTGCGCTCCTATGCGCCGGGCTTCATCTTCACCACCGCGCTGCCGCCGGCGATCTGCTCGGCCGCCACCGCCGCGATCAAGCATCTGAAGACCTCGAGCTGGGAGCGCGAGCGCCATCAGGACCGCGCCGCCCGCGTCAAGGCGATCCTCAATGCGGCCGGACTGCCGGTGATGTCGAGCGACACCCACATCGTGCCGCTGTTCATCGGCGATGCCGAGAAGTGCAAGCAGGCCTCCGACCTGCTGCTGGAAGAGCACGGCATCTACATCCAGCCGATCAACTATCCGACCGTCGCCAAGGGCACCGAGCGCCTGCGCATCACGCCCTCGCCCTATCACGACGACGGCCTGATCGATCAGCTCGCCGAAGCCCTGCTGCAGGTCTGGGACCGCCTCGGCCTGCCGCTGCGGCAGAAGTCGCTGGCGGCGGAGTAATCGTCGTCCTGGCGAAAGCCAGGACCCATTACCCCGACTGCGGATTGTTGTAGCTCGCTGGGGCAACAAGCGTGCCCGAAACCACGTCCCGTGGTTATGGGTCCTGGCTTTCGCCAGGACGACGTTGGGATTGGCACCTTAACGACAACCCCAGTTCCTCCCCCGGCACGGCATTTCGGTGTCGCTTGCGTCTCTGCAACGCGCTAGATTTAAAGGGAAAATGAGCATTGGCGCGGGTTTGCCGCGCCCAGGGAGAAACGCGCTCGCCATGCTGCACGACTGGGGCGTGATCGCCGCGGCCTTCGGCTATATCGGCTTCCTGTTCCTGGTGGCGAGCCACGGCGACCGCCGCTCGCAGGCCAAGGCCGGCCGCGCATCCGGGCTGATCTATCCGTTGTCGCTCGCGATCTACTGCACCTCCTGGACCTTCTTCGGCTCGGTCGGCTTCGCCACCCGCACCTCGACCGACTTCCTCGCGATCTATGTCGGCCCGATCCTGATGATCGGCCTCGGCGCCGGCGTGCTCCGCCGCGTGATCCAGCTCGCCAAGGCCCACAACATCACCTCGATCGCCGACTTCATCGGCGCGCGCTACGGCAAGAGCCAGGCGGTGGCGGCGACCGTGGCGCTGATCGCGATCATCGGCTCGGTGCCCTACATCGCGCTCCAGCTCAAGGCGGTGGCCTCCTCGCTCGAAACCATTCTCAGCGAGGACCAGGCCTTCTCCCACATCCCGATCCTCGGCGACATGGCGCTGATGGTGACGCTGGCGATGGCGGCCTTCGCGGTGCTGTTCGGCACGCGCCAGACCGACGCGACCGAGCACCAGCACGGGTTGATGCTGGCGGTCGCGACCGAATCCATCATCAAGCTGGTCGCCTTCCTCACCGCGGGCATCTTCGTCACCTTCTGGATGTTCTCACCGCATGAATTGATCGAACGCGCGATGAAGACGCCGGAAGCGGTCCGCGCCATCAACTATTCGCCGTCGATCGGCAACTTCCTGACCATGACGCTGCTGTCGCTGTGCGCGGTCATGCTGCTGCCGCGCCAGTTCCATGTCAGCGTCGTCGAGAATTCCAGCGACGCCGAGGTCGGCCGCGCGCGCTGGCTGTTCCCGCTCTATCTTGTCGCCATCAATTTGTTCGTGATCCCGATCGCGATCGCCGGCCTCGTCACCTTTCCGTTCGGCGCGGCCGACCCCGACATGTACGTGCTGGCGCTGCCGATGGAGGGGGGCGCCGACCTGCTCAGCGTCGCCGTCTTCGTCGGCGGCCTCTCGGCGGCGACCGCGATGGTGATCGTCGAATGCGTCGCGCTCTCGATCATGGTCTCGAACGACCTCGTGGTGCCCCTGGTGCTGCAGCGGCGGCCGGAGGGGCGCACCGGCGGCGCCGATTTCAGCGACTTCCTGCTGCGCTCGCGGCGCCTCGCGATCTTCGCCATCATGGTGATGGCCTATTTCTACTACCGCGCGCTCGGCAACACCCAGCTTGCGGCCATCGGCCTGCTCTCCTTTGCCGCCATCGCCCAGCTCGCGCCGAGCTTCTTCGGCGGCCTGTTGTGGCGGCGCGCGACCGCGCGCGGCGCGATCGGCGGCATGCTGGTCGGCTTTGCCGTGTGGCTCTACACGCTGTTCATGCCGAGCTTCATGGATTCCTCGACGGCGGGCATCCTGTGGCTCCAGCACGGCCCGTTCGGGATCGAGGCGCTGCGGCCGCAGGCGCTGTTCGGCGCCGATTTGCCGCCGCTGATGCACGGCGTGATCTGGTCGCTGTCGCTCAACATCCTCACCTATGTGCTGCTGTCGCTGGCGCGCCGGCCTTCCTCCATCGAGCTGGTGCAGGCCGACCTGTTCGTGCCCAACACGCTGGCGCCGATCTCCCCGAGCTTCCGCCGCTGGCGCACCACCGTCACGGTGCAGGACATCCAGACCACGGTGGCGCAATATCTCGGCCCCGACCGCGCCCGGCATTCGTTCGAGGCCTTCTCGGCCCGCCGCAACGTGCGGCTCGAATCCGCCGCGCCTGCCGATTTCGAGCTGTTGCAGCATGCCGAGCACCTGATCGCCTCCTCGATCGGAGCAGCCTCCTCGCGCCTCGTGATGTCGCTCCTGCTGCGCAAGCGGACGGTGTCGGCCAAGGCCGCCCTGAAGCTGCTCGACGATTCCCACGCGGCGCTGCATTTCAACCGCGAGATCCTCCAGACCGCACTCAACCATGTCCGCCAGGGCATCGCGGTGTTCGACGCCGATTTGCAACTGATCTGCTCCAACCGCCAGTTCGGCGATCTCCTCAACGTGCCCCCGCATTTCATCCAGTTCGGCACGCCCCTGCGCGAGATCCTGGAATTCATGGGCGTGAGCGATCAGGCGGGCGAGACCGACCGCGAGGCGATGATCGAGCAGCGGCTCGTGGCCTACACCACCGACAGCGAGCCCTATCTGGAGCGCCTGCCGGACCGCCACATGGTGATCGAGGTGCTGACCAACCGCATGCCCGGCGGCGGCTTCGTCATCACCTTCACCGACGTCACGCCGACCTTCGAGGCGGCCGAAGCGCTGGAGCGCGCCAACGCGACCCTGGAAAAGCGCGTGCGCGACCGCACCGAGGAGCTGACCCGGCTGAACTCGGAGCTCGCGCTCGCCAAGAGCGCGGCCGAAGATGCCAGCATCTCCAAGACGCGCTTCCTCGCCGCCGCGAGCCACGACATTCTGCAGCCGCTGAACGCGGCCCGGCTCTACGTCACGAGCCTGGTCGAACGCCAGCACAATGGCGAGGAGACGCGGCTGGTCGAGAACATCGACGAGTCGCTGCAGGCCATCGAGGAGATCCTCGGCGCGCTGCTCGACATCTCGCGGCTGGACGCCGGCGCGATGACGACCTCGATCTCGAGCTTCAAGATGGCCGACCTGATGCGTTCGCTGGAGATCGAGTTCGCGCCGGTCGCACGCGCCAAGGGCCTCGATCTCACCTTCGTGCCCTGCTCGCTGCCGGTACAGTCGGACCGCCTGCTGCTGCGGCGCCTGCTGCAGAACCTGATCTCCAACGCGATCAAGTACACCCCGCGCGGCCGCGTGCTGGTCGGCTGCCGCCGCGAGGGCCCCTCGCTCAGGATCTGCGTCTATGACACCGGCGTCGGCATTCCGCCGGTCAAGCGCGTCGAGATCTTCAAGGAATTCCACCGTCTCGAGCAAGGCGCGCGGATCGCGCGCGGCCTCGGCCTCGGGCTCTCGATCGTGGAACGGCTGGCGCGCGTGCTCAAGCACGGCATCGCCATCGAAGGCAACAAGAGCGGCGGCTCGGTCTTCTCGGTGACGGTGCCGACGGCGAAGGCCGTCACCCTCACCGCCGCCGTGACCAGCGCGACGCCGCTGGCACGCACGCCGATCGCGGGCGCGCTGATCGTCTGCATCGAGAACGATGCCGCGATCCTCGACGGCATGCGCACGCTGCTGAAGGCCTGGGACGCCGAGGTGATCGCGGTCGCCGATCCCGAAGGCGCGATCGCGGCGATCGAGGCTGCCGGCAAGCGCGTTACCGGATTGCTCGTCGACTACCATCTCGACCGCGGCAACGGCATCGCCGCGATCCGCGAGATCCGCCGCCGCTTCGGCGACGGCATCCCCGCGATCCTGATCACCGCCGACCGCAGCCCCGCGGTGCAGATCGCGGCGCGCGACGAGAAGGTCGCCGTGCTCAACAAGCCGGTGAAGCCGGCTTCGCTGCGCGCCTTGCTTGGCCAGTGGCGCACGCAGCAGATGGTGGCGGCGGAGTAGCTCTGTCGCCGCTCAGAAGTCCGTGGAGACGCCGAGTGCGCGCCACTTCTCCAGCTCTTGGAGACGCTGCCGGTCCGTCGCCGCGATCGCGTTGACGGCATCACTCCCGAGCGCGATCCGCAAGGGCGGACTTTCCATCGCGACGAGCTTCAGGAAGACGGCGGCGGCTTTGACGGGATCGCCGGGCTGCCGGCCATCGTAGTCGCGCTGCATCCTGACAGCGGTCCCGACGACGGCATCGTACTCGGCACGCCCCTCATCAGTCGCGTGCGCGGTCTGCGCAAACCCGGTGCGGAAACCGCCGGGCTCGACGATCGTCACGTGCACGCCGATCAGCGCCATCTCGCGCGCCAGCGACTCCGAGAAGCCCTCGATGCCCCATTTCGCGGCCGAATAGGCCGCACGCGCCGGCGCGCCGATCCGGCCGCCCACGGACGAGACTTGAACGATATGCCCGCGGCGTTGCCGGCGCAGCACCGGGATCGCCGCTTTGGTGACGATGATGGTGCCGATCAGATTGGCCTCGATCTGCTGCCGGAATGAATCCAGGCTCGTGTCCTCGACCGATCCGAGCTCGCCATAGCCGGCATTGTTGACGACCACGTCGAGGCTGCCGAACGCCGTCACGGCGAGTTCGATGGCCGCTTGCGCTGCGGCCTCGTCAGTGACGTCGAGTGTCGCGAGCCGCAGTCTGTCGCCGAACCGGTCGCGCAACGACTCAAGCGGCGCGAGATTCCGGGCAGTGGCAACCACCCGGTCGCCCGCGGCAAGCGCCGCTTCCGTGATGGCGCGGCCAAGCCCACGGGAGCTGCCGCTGATGAACCAAGTCTTCAAGTCGGCCTCCGCATGGTCTCAGGGCGCAAGCCGGGTGAAGACATAATCATGGCTCTTGGCGCGGGCTTCGTGACAGCCCCAGCAGGTGCGGTGCTGAGCCGCGTCGACCGGCTTGCCGTCGATGAAGCGGCCAAAGCCCCAGCCGCCGGTCGCTGCGTATTTCTTGGAATCCTTGACCATCACCTGCACCGTGGTCGCGACGCCGGGAACCGTTGCCGACGCGAATTCCGGCGATTGCTTCCGCTTCCAGGCGCGCTTGACCAGAATGGTCCCGTCCGGGAACGGCAGCTTGGCGGCCTGATAGGCGTCGATGGCCGTCTGGTTGCCGACGACGGCGCGAAGCTCGTCGAGCGGCGGCGCCTCTTCGGCGGGCGCGATCAGCTCCCACTGCTTGTAGCCGGCGGGAATCGTGACACCGAAGATCGGGGAGGCGTCCGCCGCGTTGTCTGGCGCCGGCCCTTCGGCAAATGCGATCGAGACCAGATAGGGGACGCAAGTGAGGAGGACGACGAGAAGGAGCATGCCCAGCGTGATCGCCGTGGCATAGGAGCGTTTTTTCGTCTCGGGTTCGGCAGGGGTCATGATGTTTTCTTCAAGCGAGGGATCGCGGCAGGTCCTCGGTCCAGCGGCGCTGGACCGAGGCATCGCATGAGTGCTCAGGCGCCGTCGGCGTCGATCACGGCCTTGGCAAAGGCCTGCGGCGCTTCCTGCGGCAGATTGTGGCCGATGCCGCCGGTGATCAGGCGGAAGTCGTAGCGACCCTCGAACTTCTTGGCATAGGCGCTGGGATCGGGATGCGGCGCGCCGTTGGCGTCGCCCTCCATCGTGATCGTCGGGACCTTGATCACCGGAGCTTCCGCGAGCCTCTTTTCGAGATGGTCGAACTTCGGCTCGCCTTCGGCGAGCCCGAGCCGCCAGCGATAATTGTGGATCGTGATCGCGACGTGGTCCTTGTTGTCGAGCGCCGCCGCACTGCGGTTGAAGGTGGCGTCGTCGAACTTCCATTGCGGCGAGGCGAGCCTCCAGATCAGCTTGGCGAAGTCGTGCGTGTACTTCGCGTATCCGAGGCGGCCGCGCTCGGTCGCGAAATAGAACTGGTACCACCATTGCAGCTCGGCTGACGGCGGCAGCGGAGCATTGCCTGCGGCCTGGCTGGAGATCAGATAGCCGCTGACCGACACCAGCGCGCGGCAGCGATCCGGCCACAGCGCGGCGATAATGTCGGCGGTGCGCGCGCCCCAGTCGAAGCCGGCGATAACAGCCTTCTTGATGTCGAGTTTGTCCATCAGCTCGATGATGTCGACGGCCATCGCCGCCGGCTCGCCGTTGCGCGGCGTCTCGCTGGAGAGGAACTGCGTCGTGCCGTAGCCGCGCAGATAGGGGATGATCACGCGATAGCCGGCCTTTGCCAGGATCGGCGCGACATCGACGTAGGCGTGAATGTCGTACGGCCAGCCGTGCAGCAGGATCGCCACGGGCCCGTTCGATGGGCCGACCTCGGCATAGCCGACATTCAGGACACCGGCATCGATCTGCTTGATCGGGCCGAAGGACGCATTCGATGCGGCGCCGCGCGTCGCTTCCGTTTCGGCGCGGGCAAGGTCGATCACGCCGAGACCGAGAGCGACGGTCCCCGCGGCGACGCCGAAGAACTTGCGGCGATGCTGGTCGATGAGCTGGTTCATGATGGGCTACCTCATTGCTGGTTGGTTGGGGGTGATCAGATCAGTGCGACCGTGACGTCGATGTTGCCGCGCACGGCCCTGGAATAGGGGCAGGTCAGATGTGCCTCATCGATGATGGCGCGCGCGGCCTCGGGATCGAGGCCCGGCAGGCTGACATTGAGGCGCGCCCGCAGGGAGTAAGTGTTGTCTTCGAGCAGAAGATCGATTTCCGCATCGATCGCGCTTTTTCGAGGAAGCACGATTTCCCGCTTGCGCGCCGCCTTCTCCATCGCGCCTTCAAAACACGCCGACCAACCGGCCGCGAACAGTTGCTCGGGATTGGTGCCGATGCCCGCGCCGCCCGGCGGCGACAATTTGACATCGAGACGGCCGTCCAAACTGCGCGATATGCCGTCGTGTCGTCCGCCGCTGGTGTGAGTGCTGGCCGTGTAGATCAGTTTTGCCGCTTGCGTCATGAAGGTCTCCTTGCCGTCAGGCAAATGACTAGCAGCCGCCTCGGCGGGACACCCGTTGGGAGTTGTGAGAACTTGTGAGGCTGGCCGGGAACCCAATGACGAGACCTGCAAACGTAGCCTGATGGCGATGCGCTGCTGGCCTTGCCGGATCGACGACGGCTCGTTATCCGGTTCTCCGAATGAGCAAGAATTCGTGATGACTGAACCGGCTGCGCCCGCGGCATCGATATTGATATTCGGCCCTTTCACCGTGACGCCGCATGAAAGGCTCGTGATGCGCGACGGCGTCGCGCTGCCGATGGGCGCCAAGAGCTTCGATACGCTGATCGCGCTGATGTCGCGGCCGAACCAGGTCGTCAGCAAATGGGATTTGATGGCGCTGGTCTGGCCCGGCATGACGGTCGAGGAGACTAATCTGCGCTTTCACATCGCCGCGCTGCGCAAGGCCCTCGGCGACGGCAAGGACGGCGCACGCTACATCACCACGCTCTCCGGCCGCGGTTACTGCTTCGTGGCGCCGATCTCGCAAGCGGAGCCTTCGGCAAAGCCGGCTCCGGCAGCGCCGCGAACCGAACTTCCGCCGGTCAAGCTGCCGAACCGGCTGCAGCGAATGGTCGGGCGCGACGAGGCGGTCGTCGCCATCTCGGACAAGCTCGTCACCATGCGCTTCGTCACGATTGCCGGCCCCGGCGGCGTCGGCAAGACGGCGGTCGCGGTGGCGATCGCTCACGACCTGCTCGAGACCTTCTCCGACGCCGCACACTTCGTCGATCTTGCGGCTCTGAGCGATCCCGAGCTCGTGATCACCTCGATCCTGCTGATGCTGGGCCTGCCGGCCCAGGCCGACGATCCGCTGCCCGCGCTGCTCGCGCATATCAGGGACAAGCGGATGCTGCTGATCCTCGACAATTGCGAGCATGTCATCGCGGCTGTGGCACCGCTGGCGGCAGCGATCTTCCATGCGGCGCCGCACGTGCACATCCTGGCGACGAGCCGTGAAGCCCTGCGCGTCGAGGGCGAGCAAGTCTATCGGCTCGCGCCGCTCGCCGTTCCGCCGGACGATACCGGGCTGACGGCGACGGTCGCGCAGACCTATCCTGCGCTTCAACTCTTCATCGAGCGCGCGACGGCCGGCGGCGCGCACATCGCGCTCGACGACGGCAATGCCGCGATCATGGCCGGCATCTGCCGCAAGCTCGACGGCATGGCGCTGGCGATCGAGCTCGCGGCAGGCAGGGTCGAGGCCTACGGCCTGGAGCAGACGGCAGCGTTGCTCGACGAGCGCCTCAATCTGCTCTGGCAGGGCCAGCGCACCGCGCCGCCGCGGCAGAAGACGTTGCAGGCGACGCTGGACTGGAGCTACGGGCTCTTGTCCGACGTCGAGCGCCTCGTGCTGCGCAGGCTCGCGGTCTTCTCCGGCCATTTCACCATCGACGCCGCGCTCGAGGTCGTGCCGGACCAGCGTGTCGACCGCGCCCGGCTGTTCGACGCCATCGACAGCCTCGTCGCCAAGTCGATGGTCGCGCCGCGCCCGATCGGCGCCATGATGCGTTACCGTCTGCTCGACACGACGCGCGCCTATCTGCTCGAGAACGAGCCCCGCGACGCGGCGCTCTCAGCTCGGCACGCGACCTATTACCGGCAATGGCTGGAGCAGGCCGGCACGACATGGGCGACGGTGCCGGGCGCGGACGAACGGGCAATCCACTTCTCCGCGCTCCACAACGTGCGCGCCGCTTTGCACTGGTGCTTCAGCGCGGACGGCGATGCGGGCATCGGCATTGCGCTCACCGCGGCGGCAGCTCCCATCTTCCTGGCGATGTCGCTGCTGATCGAATGCCGGCGCTGGTCGGAACGGGCGCTGCTGGCGATCGCCCCGTCCAAGCACGGCAGTGCTGAGGAGATGCACATCCAGGCGGCGCTCGGATTGACGCTGATGTTCACGCGCGGCGGCAGCGAAGCGGCGCGTGACGCATTGAGCAGGGCGCTTGCGATCGCGCAGGCGCGCGGCGATGCACCCAACCAGCTCCAGCTGCTTGGCCGCATGCATATTTTCCACGAGCGAATGGGACAGTTCGATGCCGCGCTCGGCTATGCCCGGCAGAGCCTCACCGTCGCCGAGACGCTCGGCGATGCCGCCTCCATCGCGCTCGCAAAATCACTGCTGGGCGTCTCCCTGCATCTGGCCGGCGAGCATCGCGACGCATTGACGATGCTGAAGGCGGCCTGGCAGGGGCCGGGCACGGAGCGGATCAGCACGGTGCACGGCTTCGATCATCGCAACCGCGCCGGCATCTCGCTTGCGCGCGAGCTCTGGCTGCAGGGCCGTCCGGCGGAGGCTCAGCAGCTCGCGCGACAAACGGTCACCGAGGCCGCGCAGATGGACCATCCGATCACGCTCTGCATCGCGCTGATCTGGGCGGTGTCGATCGATCTCTGGAGCGGCGACCTCGACGGCGCCGAATGCGACATTGGCCACTTCATCGCCCACGCCGAATCGCGCTCGATGGGCCCCTATCTCGCGGTCGGCCGCGGCGTCAAAGGCGAGCTGGCGATCCGGCGCGGCGACGCCGCCGCCGGCGTCGAGACGATACGCGCCTGCCTGCGCGAGCTGCACGAGGCCGGCTACGAGCTGCTGACCACGACGTTCAACATCGCGCTGGTTCAGGGCCTGCTGGCGCTCGGCCAGACCGGGCAGGCGGCAGGCCTGATCGACGACGCCATCCGGCTCGTCGAGCACGGCGGCGATCATCTCTACATGCCGGAGCTGCTGCGGATGAAGGGCAGAGTTCTGTTGTCGCTTCCTGCACCCGACAAAGCGGCAGCGGAGGCCAGTCTCAGGCAGTCACTGGAGCTTGGCCGCGACCAGGGCGCGAAGGCCTGGGAGCTGCGGGCGACGATCGACCTTGCGCAGATCCTTGCCGAACGAGGCGGCCGTGCGGACGCAAAGCTGCTGCTCCAGACGGCGCTCGAAGGTTTCGCCGAAGGCTCGGACATGGCGGATATCAGGATCGCCAACGAGCTGCTGCAGGCATTATAAATCCGACGAACTCGCTACGTCGGCTCCGTCATCCCGAGGTGCGACTGGCGCGATGCGAAGGCATTGCGACCAGAGCCTCGAAGGATGAACGGTCGAAGTGCCAGCCGGGCCATGCATCCTTCGAGGTTCCCGATGGGGCACTTTGCCCCATCACTCGCACCTCAGAGTGACGGTGATGGATCGACGGTAGCTCTCTCCAATTCCGTCATTGCGAACGCAGGGAAGCAATCCAGAATCCCTCCGTGGAAAGACTCTGGATTGCTTCCCTGCGCTCGCAATGACGGAGTATGAGGCAACAGGGTCACTCTTCCAGCTCACATTTCGGCTTGCAGACATACCTTCGCATTCTCGCAGCGTCTTCGCCGGAAGCTGTTTCGCCCGACGTGGAGCGCAAGAACTTGGGATGATCACCTCGCTGCCACCAGGCAGACCGGGCTAGTGATGAGTGCCGACAAATATAAATGCCCGCAACAAGTACCAGATGACGATGGCGCCCCAGACGCCGCCAGACAACCAGCGAAGAGCAAGGACCATTCGTCCGCGTGCACCTATGTGGGGCCGGACCCGGCCAAACAGCTCGCTTGCCCAGATATGCAGGAGATTTTCTTCGAGCTTCTCGGCGATCTCATTATAAATAAGCGTGTGCTCCGGAGACCGGCGAAGACCATCGGTGGACGATCAATTCGCGAAAGCTGTTCATGGTCCGCCCCTCGAACGTCGCACGACCCCGGTACTCGATGCCGGGCGCCTGCAGGTGATTTATCCAGCCATCACCGGGCCAGCGTCGCGGCATATTCACCTTAATCAGGTTGGTGATCTTGCGTGGCCGGCCCAGGAAGATTTCGTTCTCGCGGCGAAGTTCCGTGAGCGGATGAAGCTCGTGCACCGTCGCCATGTCGGAAATGGGGAACACCAGCGGCGAATTGGCTCCGCCGGTCTTCCAGCCGCCGGGAATGGTGAGCTTCAGGACCAGCGAGACCGTGTTGCGAGCGCGGTCATCTTGAACCTCGATCGGCGCGGCCTCGGCAACGCCGGGCCAGACGGATTGCCACTCCCGCAGCATGCCTTCGACGTATCCGGCGGTCCCCTCGTTGGCGATGCGATTGCGCATACCGTCGGCATACCAAAACGAATAGTCGATCGTCCGTTCCACGGTCGCGGGCGAGTTGCGCTTCGGTCCCAGCGTGATCTCGTCTTCCCAATGGATGACGTGAAGCGGCTCTTCGCTTCCCATCCATTCCAGTTCGACCGTCTCACCCGTGAGCGGTAGCGCCCATCCGCGATGCGGCTGAGAGATATCGTTCAGACGACCGCCCTGCATCGACACCGTCGGATCGAGCCAGTAGCTGTGACCATCGAGCCGCACGTGCGCAATGCAGTGATTGAAGACGCCGGCGCTCGGAAGGATATCGTTCAGGGCAAAGCCGTGGGTCGTCGAGACCAGGGCCGCACAGGCATCGAGGCCGAGCCGACGCGCGCCCGCCACGTAGAGCGTCGAGGAATCCTTGCAGTCGCCGAAGCGCGTATTCCAGATCGTCTCGACCGGTCGGGGCGTCAGCCCGCCTTCACCCAGCGAAACGGCGAAATAGCGGAGCTCACGCTGCACGAATCGCAACCATTCGGCAGCCCGCTCAGCCAGCCCTGCATGCTCTCGCCCGATGCGATCGACCTCCTCTGCGAGCACATCAGGAAGACCACCCGCCTCATAATGAGGCGACAACAGCGATGCTACTTCGTTCCAGCTCTCGAATTCGCTGAGTTGCAGCGAGGGGTGGAAGAGAATCCACGAGGGCGTCAGGATTTCCGGATCGCGCCGCTTCTGGCCGACCAGTTGCCATCTCAGATCCTCGACACCGTCAGCGGTCGTGCACTGCGACGGCGGCGGATTGTTGAACTCCTTCTTGTGAATGTTGCGGGCAATTGGCCTGCGCAAGCGCTGGCGCCGTTCGAAGTACGGATTGAAACGATCGAACGTGATCCAAGACTGATACTTGCCCAGCAGAACCGGTGCGCCGCCATAAATCGTGAGGCTGAATTCCACGATGTCGTCGATCCGCACGTCTGGAACAAGCAGCGAAACGGTCAGGCATCCGTCGAACACCAACCGCTCCAGATTGGTTTCACGCCGCAAGACCTGGAAGGCATCAGGTTTGGCGTGCTCGATCCGCTCGCCGCCGCGGACAACGCTGATGAAATGCACTTCGAGCCGCTGATAGCCTGGATCGAAGTCGACCATGAAATGCGCGGTCCGCTCCGCGCCTTCGCGCGTCAGGACACGGTTGGCGACCCGACAGTGCCAGGCGACCGTGCCGGTGCTGAGATCGGTTTGAATATCAGACAACAGCCGGCATACGCCGTTCCCGATGCAGGAGACCTCCGTCTCTGGGATGGGAAAACGATAGGGCTGGTGATCCACCCATTCCGGCACCGACGCGCAATGAACGAGATCGCGCGCATTCCATTCCAACCCCACGCACTTGCTCCAGCCCGATAACCAGCCCGACGCACAGGTTGTAGCAAATGACTGTCGCAACGCAACACGCCAAGCGGGAGTTTCGCGGCAGGAGTAGACGTAACGATTCGGGACGAGCGAAGTCCTACCCCGTCGGCGTGCCCTGCTTCCACTGGCCGCCGGCGATCCTCGCGGCGGCGATCACCGCCTGCGTGCGGCTCTCGACGCCGAGCTTTTGCAGGATCGCCGAGACGTGCGCCTTGATGGTGGCCTCGGAGACGCCGAGCTCATAGGCGATCTGCTTGTTGAGCAGCCCCTCGGACAGCATCATCAGGACCCGGACCTGCTGCGGTGTCAGCGTGACCAGACGGTCGCGCAGGCGCGTCATGTCGGGATCGGCCGCGGCCGACAAATCGGTGTCGGCGGGAACCCAGACGTCGCCTTCCATCACCTTGAGGATGGCGTCGCGCAGCGTCTCGACGCCGAAGCGCTTCGGGATGAAGCCGGAGGCGCCGAAATCGAGCGAGCGGCGGATCGTGGCGCTGTCGTCGGAGGCCGAGACGATCACCACCGGGATCGCCGGATATTGCGCGCGCAGATAGATCAGGCCGGAAAAGCCCGAAATCCCGGGCATCGACAGGTCGAGCAGGATCAGGTCGACGTCGGAGGTCTGTTCCAGAAGCTTGGTCAGATCCTCGAACGATCCTGCCTCATCGATCCTGGCCGAGGTCAGGACGCTCGCCACCGCCTGCCGTAGCGCATCGCGGAACAGGGGATGATCATCGGCAATGACGAGATGGGTCGAGGGAGCGTTCATCGTTCTCTTGCTGTCGTTCGCGACCGCCGGGCGAGTCGATGCCGCGGCGGGTCAATTCTTCCCCGAGCGGCCGTGGCATGCAAGTGTACATTATCCCTTTGCTGGAAAGGGGTTAATCCGGAATTCTCCGCACTTGCGGTCCGGCATCTGCGACCGGACGTCAGGTGCGCGTCAGTGCGCAAGGCCGAAAGTCGTATTGGGACAGGTTTCACGCCGATGTTACCTTGCGGGCAAGACCTGGGTTGATCCGGCATGCCCGGACATCCGGGGCGCGAGGAAACGCATTTCGGGGAGCGACTCACTATGTCGACAATGGCTGTGTCTCAGACTGGCGCAGGAGGGATGACGAAGGACGAACGTTTCGTCATTCTCGCCTCCTCGCTCGGTACCGTCTTCGAATGGTACGACTTCTACCTCTACGGTTCGCTGGCCGGCATCATCGGCGCGCAGTTCTTCTCGGCCTATCCGCCGGCAACCCGCGACATCTTCGCGCTGCTGGCGTTCGCCGCGGGCTTCCTGGTACGTCCGTTCGGCGCCATCGTGTTCGGCCGTATCGGCGACATCGTCGGCCGCAAATACACCTTCCTCGTCACCATCCTGATCATGGGCCTGTCGACCTTCATCGTCGGCCTGCTGCCCAACGCGGCGACCATCGGCATCGCGGCCCCGATCATCCTGATCGCGCTGCGCCTCGCCCAGGGCCTGGCGCTCGGTGGTGAATATGGCGGCGCGGCGACCTACGTCGCGGAGCATGCTCCGAACGGCAAGCGCGGCTACTACACCTCCTTCATCCAGACGACGGCGACGCTCGGCCTGTTCCTGTCGCTGCTGGTGATCCTGTTCACCCGCACCGCGACCGGCGAAGCCGACTTCGCGGCCTGGGGCTGGCGCATTCCGTTCCTGGTCTCGGTGCTGCTGCTCGGCATCTCGGTCTGGATCCGTCTCCGCCTCAACGAATCGCCGATCTTCCAGAAGATGAAGGACGAGGGGAAGAGCTCGAAGGCGCCGCTCACCGAAGCCTTCGGCAACTGGCAGAACGGCAAGCTCGTGCTGCTCGCCCTGCTCGGCGGCGTGATGGGCCAGGGCGTGGTCTGGTACACCGGCCAGTTCTACGCGCTGTTCTTCCTGCAATCGATCCTCAAGGTCGACGGCTACACCGCCAACCTGCTGATCGCCTGGTCGCTGCTGCTCGGCACCGGCTTCTTCATCGTGTTCGGCGTGCTGTCCGACAAGATCGGCCGCAAGCCAATCATCCTCGGCGGCTGTCTGATCGCGGCCCTGACCTTCTTCCCGATCTTCAAGATGATCACCACCAACGCCAACCCGGCGCTGGAAAAGGCGATCGAGACGGTCAAGGTCGACGTGGTGGCGGATCCCGCAGCTTGCGGCGACCTGTTCAACCCGGTCGGCACCCGCGTCTTCACCGCGCCCTGCGACACCGCACGTGCCTACCTGTCGCAGTCGTCGGTCAAGTACTCGACCTCGTCTGGCCCCGCCGGCTCCGGCGTGAAGGTCGTGGTCAACGGCAAGGACGTTGCCTACGCCAACGCCAAGGACGGCAACCCCGCACTGCTCGCCGCGGTGCAGGCGGCCGGCTATCCGAAGCCGGGTGACGCGGGCATCGTGAAGATGTCGAACCCGTTCGACATCTTCCGTCCGCAGGTGGCCGCGACCATCGGCTTGCTGTTCATCCTGGTGGTGTTCGTCACCATGGTGTACGGCCCGATCGCCGCGATGCTGGTCGAACTGTTCCCGACCCGCATCCGCTACACCTCGATGTCGCTGCCCTACCACATCGGCAACGGCTGGTTCGGCGGCCTGCTGCCCGCGACCGCCTTCGCCATCGTGGCCTCCACGGGCGATATCTATGCCGGTCTCTGGTATCCGGTCATCTTCGCCTCCATCACGGTCGTGATCGGCTTCCTGTTCCTGCCCGAGACCAAGGACGTCGACATCAAGGCGACCTGATCGAAGCAGCGATCAACCAACACCAACCGGCCGCGGTCTCCGCGGCCGGTTTTGTTTTGGGCCCGAGCTTCGCGCGAGAGCGCTCTAGCGATTGCCGCCGATGAATTGCAGCACCACCTCGCGGCGATGCGGGCGGGTCCGATGCTCGATCAGATAGATTGCCTGCCAGGTGCCGAGCGCGAGCTTGCCCTCTATAACCGGCACGTGGAGCGAGGTCCCCGTCAGCATGGTCTTGACGTGCGCCGGCATGTCGTCCGGCCCTTCGGTGTCGTGAGTCCAGCCCGCATCTTCATCGTCCGGCGCGAACCGCGCCAGCGCCGTGGTGAGGTCGACGAGCACGGAAGGATCGGCATTCTCCTGGATCGTCAGCGACGCCGAGGTGTGACGGATGAACAGCGTCAGCGCGCCGTCGCGCGCGCGGACTTCGGCGACGAACTTCGCGGCCTCGCTGGTGAGATCGATGAAGCCGCAGCCCGGCGTCTGCACGGTCAGCAGCGACGATGAGATGATGGTGGCCTGCACCGAGCTCGGCGTTGAGCGGGTGATGGATTTGGTGGATGTCATGAACGTCTCTCAACTCGGAAAGCCGCCGTAGGGTGAGCAAAGCGAAGCGTGCCCACCAATCCGCGCGACGATATCAGGATCGTGGGCCGGGCGCGTTGCGCCTTTGCCCACCCTACGGCAGCTCGTCGCGCGTCAAATCTTTCCCGACACGTCCTTTTGCACGCGGTTGGCCATGTCGATCAGCCGGCGCCATGCCTTTTCCAGGAACGACATCACGCGGTCGACGTCCTGATCGCTCGGCAACGGAATCTCGATCTTGCGGTCGCCCTCGGCAACCTTCGGCTCGGCCTTCTTCAGCGGGTCGGATTTCGGCAGTGCCTCGTCGATCTTGCCCGAGACCGTCGGCCCGGCCGCGAGCTGCCCCTTCAGCTTCTCGACTTCGGCCTGGAGCCGGCCGATCTCGGCATCGAACGCGGCACGCTCGTCGGGCACGGCGTAGCAGGCCCAGCCGGACCCGTTCCGGGTGCAGGTCGACATCGTGCCCGTGCGGGTGTCGAGCCGCAGCACCCCCTCCGGGATCGGTGTCATGGTGTAGCGGCCGTTTTCGCTGTCCGGCGCCGATTGGGCGGCCAAGAGGCTGCCGCTGACGGTCATCACTACGGCGAACGACGCCGCCGCAAGCCATGATGCTGTGGATGACGTCACTGGTCTCATCGCACTCTCCGCCACGACGCCAAACGTGGCACGTCCGCAATTCTACACCCGGCCGAGGCGATCCGCCGCCAAAAACACCCGCCCGGAATCAACGATGCCGGGCGGGTGTTTGATCCCTGCAGCGCGGCGAAATGGCGGCCACGTCCACCGATCCGCAAGAGAGCTGCTGCGGTGCGGCGTCACGCTGTGTGCAGCGCTGCCGTGCGCGCCAATATCGTCAAATAAATCAACTACATAGAAGAAAGCGACGCAATCGTGACTTGGCTTGACTTGATTATAGGCCATCAGTATGGTCCGCGCGGCTTTTGAGGGTGGCGGGCGTAATTTCCATTCAGCCGCGGCGTTTCGGGTCTTCGTTGCATGACACAGGGCACGGGACACGGCGAGAATGGAGATCGCGATAGATCGCCCGAGGAAGCTGCGCTTTCCGAACGGCTCGGAAATCTCGATCAGCGGTTGTCGGAAATTCGCGACCGCCGGATCAAGACCGAGCAACCCGCAGGTGACGGTGGAGACGGAGCGGCCAGAGCCTCGGCGATGGCGCTTGGTTTTCGGTTATCCTCCGAGTTGGTCGCCGGTGTCGCTGTCGGAGCGGGGATTGGCTGGGGGTTCGACCGCTTGCTGTCGACGTCGCCTTTCGGATTTATCGTGTTCCTGCTGCTGGGCTTCGTGGCCGGCGTGGTGAACGTGGTGAGATCGGCGGGCGCGGGTCAGAACAGGCGCGGTGGTTCGTAAGGCGATCCGCACGGAGAGGAATGATCGTGCCGGCATCGCCGGTACGGGCCGGCCCGGCCGGCAGACCGAGACCCGCCGGCGTCGCCCGGCAGACCAAGAGATGCCGCGCTGATGAAAATCGACCCGATCCACCAGTTCAACATCGAGCCTCTCTTCACCCTGGGCCAGATCGGCCATCACACGATCGCCTTCACCAATTCGTCGCTCTACATGCTGGTGGCGGTGGCGATCATCACGCTGCTGATGCTCGCCAGCGGCTCGCAACTCGTTCCCGGGCGCCTGCAGTCGGTCGCCGAAATCTCCTACGAATTCGTGGCCTCGACCATCCGTTCGACGGCCGGCGCGGAAGGCATGAAGTTCTTCCCGCTGATCTTCTCGCTGTTCATGTTCATCTGCGTCTCGAACCTGGTCGGCATCATCCCCTACACCTTCACGGTCTCGAGCCACCTGATCGTCACCGTCGGACTGGCGCTGCTGGTCTTCTTCACCGTGCTGATCTACGGCGTCGCCAAGAACGGCCTGAAATTCTTCTCGATTTTCGTTCCGCACGGCGTCCCGGGCTACATCCTGCCGCTGGTCATGTTCATCGAGATCCTGTCGTTCTTCCTGCGGCCGGTCTCGCACAGCATTCGTCTGTTCGCCAACATGCTGGCCGGCCACATCGCGCTGAAGGTGTTCGCGGGCTTCGTCGCCATGCTGGGCTTCTCGCTCGGCGCCATCGGCTGGGTCGGCGGCGTGCTGCCGCTGGCGCTCACCGTCGCGCTGTACGCGCTCGAGATTCTGGTCGCGTTCCTGCAAGCCTATGTGTTTGCGATCCTGACCTGCATCTACCTCAACGACGCCATTCATCCGGGACACTGAGCGGTCCGGGGAATTTCCACCCACAACCCAATCTTTCTTCCAAGGAGTCTAAAATGGATCCGGCAGCAGCAAAACTTATCGGCGCGGGCATCGCATGCATCGGCATGGGCGGCGCGGGCGTCGGCGTGGGCGTGATCTTCGGCAACTACCTCGCCGCAGCCGTCCGCAACCCCTCGGCCGCTCAGGGCCAGTTCGGCAACCTGATCTTCGGCTTCGCCGTGACCGAAGCGCTCGGCATTTTCTCGCTGCTGATCGCGCTGCTTCTGCTGTTCGTTTTCTAAGAACGACTTCTTTCGCGCCGCTTCATCCGAAGCGGCGCGTGACAGCAACGGGAGTACTCCATGGCTGAGAGTCATGGCGGCGCAAAAGGTCCGGCGGCGGGCGCTCACACTGAGGCTGACGGTGGTCACCACAGTGGCGGGTTTCCGCCGTTCGAGAGCAGCACCTTCGCTTCACAGCTGGTGTCGCTCGCGATCTTCTTCGTCCTGCTTTACGTGATCGTGTCCAAGTTCGCTCTGCCGAAGGTCGGCGGTGCGATCGAAGCGCGTCAGAACAAGATCGAGGGTGACCTCGCCGAAGCGCAGAAGCTGAAGGACCAGTCCGAGGCTGCGCTGAAGGCCTATGAAGGCGAGCTTGCTTCGGCCCGCTCGCGGGCACAGGCGATCGGCAACGAATCCCGCGACAAGGCGAATGCGCAGGCGGAAGCCGAGCGCAAGGCCCTGGAAGAGCAGCTGGCGGCCAAGCTCGCCGGGGCGGAAAAGACCATCGCCTCGACCCGCGCTACCGCCATGAGCAACGTCCGCGGCATCGCGGCCGATGCGGCAGGCCAGATCGTGCAGCAGCTCACCGGCGTCGTTCCGGATGCGGCCTCGGTCAATGCTGCCGTTGACGCGTCCTTGAAGGGTTAGTCGATATGTTCTTCGATCCTGAGACCTGGGTCGCCGTCGCCTTCGTGATCCTGATGGTCGTGTTCGGCTATGTCGGGGTGTTCAAGTCGGCGATGACCGCGCTCGATCATCGCGCCGATCGCATCAAGGCCGAGCTCGCCGACGCGACGCGCCTCAAGGAAGAAGCGGCCAAGGTGCTCGCGGACTACAAGGCGCGCAGCGCCACCGCCGAGCGCGAGGCCGCCGACATCATCTCCAACGCCAAGGCCGAAGCCGAGCGCATCGCTGCCGACGCCAAGGCGAAGATGGAAGACTTCGTCGCCCGCCGCACCAAGACCGCGGAGAGCAAGATCGCACTCGCCGAGGCCCAGGCGCTGGCCGATGTCCGCGCCGCAGCCGCGGAAGCCGCCGTCCAGGCCGCTTCCACGATCCTGTCGCAGTCGGTCAAGGGCCAGGTCGCCGACGACCTGCTCGCCAAGGGCATCAACGAAGTCCGGCAGAAGCTGAACTGAGGGTTTCGCCTTCACCAATCAAAAAGCCGGCGCGATGAGCGCCGGCTTTTTTGTTGGGCGGAGAGGTCTCGTGTCCCGGACGCGACGCGGCATGAAATGACGCGGCGCAGAGCCGGCAACTGTTATGTCGGCTTGGCCTTTAGGTAGGGCTTCCTTTCGCGCATCATGGCGTTGAGGACGGTTAGTAGC
>NZ_JAFCLT010000002.1:0-1102429 GCF_018130885.1 Bradyrhizobium sp. KB893862 SZCCT0404 | reverse complement strand
CGGTTGCCTCGGCCGCCGCCAATCTCGGTGCCGTCAAGAACCGCATCGCGACCAACACCGAGTTCGTCAAGAACCTGATCGACTCCGTGGATCGTGGTGTCGGCCAGCTCGTCGACGCCGACATGAACGCGGAATCGACCCGCCTGCAGGCGCTCCAGACCCAGCAGCAGCTCGGCGTTCAGGCGCTCTCGATCGCCAACCAGAACAGCCAGAGCATCCTGTCGCTGTTCCGCTAAGCTTCAAACCATCGGCAAGGGGCCGCGCTTCTCACGAAGCGCGGCCCTTTTTCTTGTCCGGCGTAAGGTCGCGTACAAGCAGTGATTCCACCCCATTGTTGCGGCCGGGTCACGGAGCCACAAGCTTCGCACAAACTTCGCGTGCTATCGCCACTGTTACGTCAGGTTGAGTGCGCTTTTCCGCAGCCCAAAGGCATGATGCCGCCCTGCCGTACCGGTGCAAGCCCGGTATGTCCCCAAAACTCAATTTAATCTTCAAAGGGGCGTCAAGAAATGAGTTCCAGCCTTCTCACCAATTCGTCTGCAATGACCGCGCTGCAGACGCTCCGTAACGTCAGCTCGCAGCTCGCCACCACGCAGAACCGGATCTCGACCGGCCAGCGCGTCTCGACCGCTTCGGACAATTCGGCCTATTGGTCGATCGCGACCTCGATGCGCTCCGACAACGCCGCGCTCTCCGCGATCTCCGACTCGCTCGGTCTGTCGGCCGCGATGGTCGACACCGAATACACCGCTCTGAACACGGTCATCGGCGACAAGGACTCCGGCCTGACCAAGCTGCAGGCGCTGCTGGTCGAAGCCAAGACCGCCGGTATCGACCGCACCAAGATCCAGTCGGAAATCACTCAGATCCAGCAGGATATGAAGCTGAAGGCCAGCTCGGCCACGATCAACGGCATCAACTGGCTGAGCATCGACACCTCGACCAGCTCCACGGCCACGCCGACGACCTTCAACCTCGTGTCGTCGTACTCGCGCGTCGGCGGTACGCCCACCATCGGCTCCATCACCGTCACGACCGCGACCTACGCGCTCTACACCACCGGCGGCGCCACCAAGACCGGCATCCTGGATACGGTGTCCGGCGGCTCGACCGGTATGTCGGTCGACACGATCGCCATCGGTGCGCTGACTGACTCGGCGGCAGACCAGACCAAGCTCGATAGCTACATCACGCAGGTCACCACCGCGATCAACACGGTTGCCTCGGCCGCCGCCAATCTCGGTGCCGTCAAGAACCGCATCGCGACCAACACCGAGTTCGTCAAGAACCTGATCGACTCCGTGGATCGTGGTGTCGGCCAGCTCGTCGACGCCGACATGAATGCGGAATCGACCCGCCTTCAGGCGCTTCAGACCCAGCAGCAGCTCGGCGTTCAGGCGCTCTCGATCGCCAACCAGAACAGCCAGAGCATCCTGTCGCTGTTCAAGTAAGCTTAAGGCTTCGAAAAAAGACCGGGCTCCCATGGGAGTCCGGTCCCGCCATGAACGGCGGATGTGCCGGCACATGACGTGCCTGCGTTGGTCTCCTGACGCTGCATTCCAGGCGACACGCCGTAGCCGATTGCGCTGCGATGCGTCCGGCTGTCCGCCTGTTGCCGGCACGCAGGATGGCGTCACTCATTTTCTTGTAGAATTGCAACGCCTCGCCCGCGAACCGACACATTCGTGTTCTCGCGCAACCTTCAGACAAGGTTGGCAGCGGAATGTCGTCGACGTTCGCATTGGTACGAGGTCATATGCTGTTCAGTCGTGCGCAGATACAGCAACTGCTCAACAATCTGCTGGAGCTTGGGCCGCGACGGCTGATGGCCCTGGGCTTGATCGGCTTTGCCGTGCTCGTCACCGTCGTCGGCGGCGCGTACTATCTGAGCCGGCCCGAGTTCGAGACGCTCTATACCGGCCTCACCCGGGAAGACGTGACGCGCATGGGCGCTGCGTTGCGCGAGCAGAACATCGCCTTCGACGTCAATACCGCCGGTGACGCGGTCTCGGTTCGGCCGAGCCAGACCATGCAGGCGCGCATGCTGCTCGCCGAGAAGGGGCTGCCGACCAGCGCAAATTCCGGCTACGAGCTGTTCGACAAGATCGGCTCGCTCGGCCTGACCTCGTTCATGCAGGAAGTGACGAAGCTGCGCGCGCTCGAGGGCGAGATCGCGCGCACGGTCCAGCTGATGAAGGGTGTGAAGGCGGCGCGGGTGCACATCGTGCTGCCGGTGCGCGGCTCGTTCCGCGCGACGCAGCAGCCGCCCTCGGCATCGGTCGTGCTGCGCACCGACGGCGCGATCGAAGCGCGCACCGCGCAGTCGATCCGTCATCTCGTCGCCGCCGCCATCCCTGGCATGAGCCGCGACAAGGTGACCGTGCTCGATGCCGACGGCTCGATGCTGCTCGCCGAAGAGGACGAGGCGAGCGCCGCGCCGACCAAGATGGCGAGCCTGCAGAAGACGGTCGGCGGAATGGTGCAGGAGAACATCCGAAAGGCGCTGACGCCGTATCTCGGTCTCGACAATTTCGAGGTCAGCGTCGCTCCGCAGCTGTCCACCGACAAGCGGCAGACCAACGAAACCGTCTACGATCCCGAGGGTCGCGCCGAACGGTCGGTGCGGAACGTGCGCGAGAAGGAATCGTCGCAGAACGCGGACCGGTCGCAGCCGACCACGGTGCAGCAGAACCTGCCCGACCAGCAGGTGAACGCCGGGGGCAGCAAGAATTCCAGCGAAGACAAGACCCGCCGCGAGGACGTCACCAATTTCGAGGTCTCGTCCAAGACCACGACGACCGTCAGCGACGGCTATCTGGTCAAGAAGCTCTTCATCGCCGTGCTGGTCAACCGCGCACGCCTGGTCGCCGATCTCGGCGACAAGAGCAACCAGGCCATCGTCGACAGCAAGCTCGCCGAGATCAGCCAGCTCGCGGCGACCGCCGGCGGACTGGACAAGGCGCGCGGCGACCAGATCCAGGTCACTGCGGTCGACTTCATCGAGGGCTCGCGCGAGCTCGCGCCGGTGCCGCCGATCAGCTTCGTCGAGATGATCAACAAGCAGCTCGGCAGCGTCATCAACGCGGTGACCATCCTCGCGGTCGCTTCAATGCTGGTCTGGTTCGGCCTGCGGCCCGCGGTCAACGGCATCCTGACCCATCGCGCGGCGCAGGAGCAGACCGAAGCGGCGGAGGCCGCCGAGCTCGAAGCCGCCGCGGCCCTCGCGTTGGCCGAGAGCCAGGATCCCGAGCTCAACCTCGTCGAGGATCTCGAGGGCAAGATGCAGCGAACGCCGCAGAAGCGACTGGAGCAGATCGTCAGGCTCGACCAGGGCCAGGCGGCAGCGATCCTTAAAGACTGGATGCGACGCGAGGAGGCGGCATGAACGCGGCAATCGGAAAACTCCTGACGCAGTTCGACGCGAACGGCCGGGCGAAGTCTCCGCCGCCTCCGCCGCTCAAGCTCCAGGATGTGCTGACGAGGACGAAGGAAACGCGGCGGGAGCCTCAACCGCAGGCACAGCCGCAGCAGTATCAACCGCAACCGCAACCGCATCCGCAGCTCGAGTCGCCGATGCCGGCGACCGCGGTGGAAGCACCGTCGGCCAATCTTCTCGACGACGCCTATCGTCGCGGCCATGCTGCCGGCGTTGCCGAAGGCGACGCCAGGGTTGCCGAGGAGCGCGTGCGCAGCGCGATCCGGCTCGGCGAGGAACGCGCCAAATGGTCCGACCAACAGGCGACCACGATCGTCGGCGGCTTCGAGGCGGCTTGCCGCGAGATCGAGACCAACATCGCGAGCTCCGTCGCGCGCATCCTGTTGCCTTTTCTCGCCGATGCGGTCCGTGACAAGGCGATCGGATCGCTGGTCGAGCACATCGCGGCGCTGACCGGCAATTCCCCGGTCCCGGCGTTCAAGATCACCGGTCCGAGCGAGCTGCTCGACCTGGTCAAGACCCAGCTCGACGCTTCCAGGCGGACGGGGGTGGCGTACGAGCCCGCCGAAATTTTCGAGGTCCGCGTCGTGGCCGACCAGACCGTGATCGAGACGCAGATTGCGGCCTGGAGCGAACGCCTGAACGAAGCGCGCCGGTAGCCCGTCATGGAAGAGGTCAAGCAAGAGCTGGTGATCATCCGCCGGCGCAACGCGTTCGCCGAGGAGGCGCATCACGGCGGCGTCTGGAAGATTGCCTATGCGGACTTCATGACCGCGATGATGGCGTTCTTCCTGGTGATGTGGCTGCTCAACGCGCTCAACCAGGACCAGAAGCAGGTGGTCGCGAGCTACTTCAACCCGATCAAGCTCGCCGAGAATGCGCCGGCGCCGAAAGGTTTGAAGGATCTCACCAAGAAGGAGCCGACCACGTTCGACGGCCAGGAGGGCCGGCGTCAGCCGGGCGGGCCGAGCGAGGAGCGTCGCGGTGACTCCCCGACGGCCGAGAAGCCGCCCTTCTACGAGGAGAAGGTCCTGTTCCGCGATCCCTATGCGACGCTTGCCGAGATCGCCAACAACGCGAACGAAGCCTCGGGCCAGCGTCGCGCCGGCTCGCTGACCTCGGCCGAAGAAGACGGCCTGAAGGGCGGCGATGCCTATCGCGATCCCTTCGATCCCGGCTTTTGGAAGCTGGCGCCGCAAACATCCAAGGACGCCGATCGTATCATCGACAGCGAACCCAAGCCGAACGCGTCCGCACGCGACAGCGCTTCCAGTGCGGGGCAGGGCGAGCCGCAGCCGCGCCGCGCCAAGACGGACGATGCCGGCGGAAGCGTGGCTCAGAACGCCGATGCGTCGTCGGCAAGCCTGTCGCCCCTGCTGCCGCCGGGACATGCGCCGTCGCAATCGTCCCGCGAAGGCAGTGCCCAAGCGAATGTCCAGGCGAACGCTCAGGCCAATGCCGGCGCACAGGCGCGCGCCGGCGACGCGAAGAAGGATTCCGAGCAGCGCGAGGCCGCGCAAACCCAGCAACCGACCGTCAAGCAGCTTCAATCCGCGATCGCGGAAGCGCTGTCGGACGTCAAGGCCGGCGCTGGACCTGCGGCCGAGGTGCGTCAGGTCGAGGAAGGCCTGCTCGTCAGCCTGACCGACGACGCCAGCTTCGGCATGTTCGCGGTCGGCTCGGCCGAGCCGCGGCCCGAGCTGATCCGCGTGATCGACAAGATCGGACCGCTGCTGTCGAAGCGTTCCGGCGTGATCATCGTGCGCGGCCATACCGATAATCGGCCGTACAAGTCCGAGAACTACGACAACTGGCGGCTGTCGACCGCCCGCGCGCAGATGGCCTATTACATGCTGGTCCGTTCCGGCGTCGATGCGCTGCGCATCGAGCATGTCGAAGGCTACGCCGACCGGCGGCCGAAGCTTCCGAACGACCCTGCGGCCGCGCAGAATCGCCGGATCGAGATCCTGATCCGGGAGAAGCGCCCGTGATCAGGTCGCTCCTCTGCGCAGCCCTGTTGATGGTGTCGCCGCTAGCGCTCGCCGAGCCGGGCCCTGCCTCGAGGTCGAGCGAACCGTATGAGCTCGTGCGTGCGTTGCAGGCGGTGCAGGACGGAATCGCCAATGGCGATACCGCGGCGCATGGCAGCCACATCGCGCTGATCCGCCAGGTCGGCGAGAAGTTTCTCGCCGCCGATGCGAGCGTGTGGAGCAATCCGCAGAACGGCCAGGCCGTCGTCATCTACCTGCTCAGCGGCGGTGCGCCGCAACTGGTCCGCAAGCTGCCGCGCGACAAGATGAGTGTCGACAGCCGGCTATTCGACGGTGCGCTCGCCTATGTCGAGGGCCGGCAGGACGACGCGCGCGATCTGCTCAAGGACATCAAGCCGCGAACACTCCTCTCGGGCCTGGGCGGTCAGGTCGCGCTGGTCCAGGGCGCGCTGTTCGCACGCACCGAAGCGTCGCTGGCGATCGAGCGCCTGGACGACGCGCGCCTGCTGTTGCCCGGCACGCTGGTGGAAGAGGCGGCGCTGCGGCGCGAGATCCTGCTGGTCGGGCAGGCCGAGGACTTCGACAAGTTCGAGTTCCTGACGCAGGCCTATGTCCGCCACTACCGCAATTCGATCTATGCCGGCGATTTCTGGCAGCGCTTCTCCTCGGGCCTGACGCAATCGAACCTCGCTCTCGACGAGCGCCGCTTCGCGCGGATCGCCGCGCTGCTGGAGCAGATCGACCGCGCCAGCCGGCTCAAGCTTCATCTCATGATCGCGCGCAATGCGATGCTGCGCGGACTGATGCAGGTGACCCGGCTCGCGTCCGAGCGCGCCCTGGCGCTCAGCGCCGACGCCTCGGCGGAGCGCGAGCGCGCGCGTTTCTTCCGCGGTGCCTCGCGGGCGCTCACCGACGAATATGACGGAGGTCTTGCCGAGCTGAAGGCTATCGATCGGTCGAAGCTGCCGGAGCGCGACGTCCCGCTTCTGAATGCGACGGTCCAGCTCGCGCTCGACATCCGCAAGCCGTTCGCGGGCAAATCCACCGCCGAGAAGCCGCCGGTCACGCCGGCGCGCCTCGATCTCGCATCATCGACCGCGATGCTTGCGCGCGCGCAGCAGCAGCTCGGCGAACTCGAACTTCTCACCAGGGATCGCCGCCCATGACCAAGCTCAGCGGAACCTCCGGACAGCTCTTCTCGGGACTTGCCGAGAGCCTCAATATGCGCGGTGCGTCGCGTTCGGCGAAGGGCACGGCGACGAAGTCGCAGGCGGATTCGTCGTTCAACGACCTGCTCCACACCGTCTCGAACCTGGCCAAGCGGGCACTCAACGACGCGGGCAGCGATACCACCGTGAAAGCCGGAACGCTGCGTACGCGCTTGGCGCACTCGGCCGGCAAGGACGACGCCGTGGACGATCGCACCGAAGCGACCGACGACACCAAGTCCAGCCACAAAGCATCCGACCAGAAGACCGACCACGCGTCGGAGACGGAGCGCCCGCTCGACGTCGCCGTGAAGGCGGACGCTGCGAACCGCGCGAGCATTCCGGCGATCGTCGGCGAGCAGCTGGCCGTCGCGCCGGCCGTGAAATCACAACTGCAACCGCCATCGGGCGAGGGCAGGGATGCGTCCGCGCGCGACGAGCGCTCCTCCACGACGAAGCGTGAGGTGCAGGCGACGGGCATGGCGAAGGCGGCAACGGTCGATGCCGAGCCGTCCGCCGCCGCTCCGATCGGCGCGCGCTCGCAGGCCGCAGCGTCCCAGGCAACGGCAACCGCGCAGCAAGGCGGCGAGGCGTCTGCGAAGGCGATGCCCGCGACGCCGGGCTTCGAGGCCGTCACGGCCAATGTCGAGCGCGCGGTCAAGGCCTCGGCCCGGGACGCGCTGCCCGAGGCGACCAAGGTCACCGTGCTCCAGCAGGAGACCCATCTGCCGCCGGCGCAGTTCAACGCGCCGCAGCAGGTCGCCAGTGCGGTGGTCTCCGAGCTGAAGGAATCCTCGGCATCGGCTGCGTCCGCAGTCCCCGATCTCGCAACGTCCCAGACCAACGCACCCGACCAGCCGCTGAAGGTCCTGACCGTCAGTCTCGAGCCGCCGTCGCTCGGCAATGTCACCGTGCGGCTTCGCCTCGTCGGCTCGGAGGTCTCCGTTCACCTCGCCGCCGAGCGCAAGGACACGAGCCAGATGCTCGACCAGCAGCGCGATACGATCCGCGATCTGATGCACTCGGCCGGCTATGTCGCCGACGTCGCGCCGGTCCAGCACGGTTCGCTGGACGGATTCCAGAGCGGCTCCAGCCAATCGCAACAGCAACCCTCGGGACAGCAGCTCTCGGGCCAGCAGCAGCCCTCGTCGCAGTCGCAAGGCTCGTTCGACGGCTCCGGTACGTCGTCCGGACAATCGGACGGCAGTGCGAGGCAGGCCCGCGACGAGCGCCAGTCCAACCAGGAGACGCGTCATGACCAGGACGTGGCGCCGCAGATTAGTCGCGGCCCTGTTTATCTGTAACGCCGGCGCCGCCGAGGCCGCCACCGACAGCGCGCGCCCTTGCGAGCGCGAGATGGCGCGTGCGGCCCAGCAGCACGGCATTCCGCTCGGCATCCTCTATGCAGTCGGCCTCACCGAGACCGGACGGCGCGGCGCCCTCTATCCTTATGCGCTGGGCGCCGATGGCCAGACCGTGTTCGCCAAGGACATGAGCGACGCGATCGCGAATTTCGAGGCGATGCGCGCCAAGGGCATCAAGCTGATCGACCTCGGCTGCATGCAGATCAATCACTACTATCACGGCGACAAGTTCGCCTCCGTGCAGGCGATGTTCGATCCCGCCAAGAATGTCGAGTACGCCGCGCGCTTCCTCAAGGAGCTGAAGCAGCGCGAGGGCAGCTGGACCATGGCGGTGGCCCGCTACAATGCGGGCCCCAACAACCAGCCGGCGCAGAAGCGCTACGTCTGTCACATCGTCGCCCATCTCGTCTCGAGCGGTTTCGGCGCGTGGACCGACAAGGCGCGCTCGTTCTGTCAGCCGAAAACGACCTGACAACATGAAGTTGTGCATGGTTCCCGACCATCAGCCCCGCGCAAGCAAGAACCCTCATTGTAACTGCAACCTACCGAAGGAGCCCAATTCATGAGCCTGTATGGTGTTATGCGCACCGGCGTTTCCGGCATGTCTGCGCAATCCAACAAGCTGTCGACGGTCTCGGACAACATCGCGAACGTCAACACGACCGGCTACAAGCGGGCTTCGACCGAATTCTCCTCGCTGATCCTCAAGAGCGGTTCGGGCAATTACGATTCCGGCGCCGTCGAGACCACGGTGCGCTACGCCATCAGCGACGCAGGCCACACGCAGTTCACCACCTCGACCACGGACCTTGCCGTGCAGGGCAACGGCTTCTTCGTCGTGTCGAACGCCAACAACACGCAGCAATATCTGACCCGCGCCGGCTCGTTCGTCCCGGACAGCCAAGGCAACCTCGTCAACGCGGCCGGCTTCTACCTCCTGGGCCAGCCCGGCAAGGTGACCAATTTCTCGCAGAACAGCCTGTCCGGCATGCAGATCGTCAACGTTGCCCAGGTTTCGCAGGTGCCCGTGCCGTCGACGGCAGGCACGCTCACGACCGGCAATATGGATCCGAAGGCGGCCGTGATCGCCGGTCCTCCCGGCCCGGCGTCATATTCTTCGAAGAGCTCGATCGTGGCCTACGACAATATCGGCCGGGCCGTCACGCTGGACGTCTACATGTCCCACACGGCGACGGCCGCCGGCACGGACACCTGGCAGATCCAGGCCTACAACTCCGCAACGGGTACGTCGGTCGGCGCCGCCACCACTTTCACCTTCGATACGACCGCAACCGGCAATGGCGCGCTGGCCGCGGCGAGCCCGACGACGCTCGCCTTCACCGTCCCCGGCGGTGCGGCGATGACACTGGACCTGTCGAACATGACGCAGGCCGGAACCGACTTCAGCTTCAAGGCGACCGTCAACGGCAGCGCTCCTTCGGCCATCGACAAGGTCAACGTCGACGAGAACGGGTTCGTGACGGCCGTGCTCAAGAACGGGCAGCAGACGACGCTCTTCACGATCATGCTCGCCGACGTCGCAAGCCCGGACAATCTGACGCCCGAGCCGGGCAACGTCTATTCGACCAACATGAATTCCGGCAACGCGCAGGCCGGCAATGCCGGCACCGGCGGGCTTGGTACGGTTCAGAGCGGCGCGCTGGAAGATTCCAACGTCGATCTCGCGGACGAGCTCACCGGGATGATCGAGGCCCAGCGCGGCTTCACCGCGAACTCGAAATCGTTCCAGACCGGCGCCGACCTGCTCGACGTCGTCGTCAACCTGAAGCGCTGAATTCTTCGGCGCGCACTCCGGGCAAGAGCGAAACATGTCCCTTACTGCTGCTCTCGACTCCGCCCGCGCGTCGCTCATGGCGTCGGGCATCCAGTCCTCGACGATCTCGCGCAACATCGCCGGCGCCAGCAGCGCCGGCTATTCGCGCAAGATCGCCGTTCTGGACAATCTGCCCGGGGCCGGCGTCTATGTGGCGGCGATCCAGCGCGCCGCCAGCTCGGGTCTCTACAACAACGTCCTGACCGCGACCTCGTCGTCGGCCAAGCAGGGCGCGATCTATGACGGTCTCCAGAAGATCGCAACGGCCACCGTGGACGATCCGGAGCTCGACCAGTCACCGACGGCGCAGCTCAACGCGCTGAAGAAGGCGCTGCAGCAATATGCCAACGCCCCGGACAACACCACGCTGGCGCAGGCGGCGGTCACGTCCGCCAAGGACATGGCGGCCGGGCTCAACCAGGCGACCAATACCGTGCAGACGGTCCGTGAGGGCGCGGATGCCGACATGGCGACCTCGGTCGCCAACATCAACCAGCTGCTGACCCAGTTCGAGAAGGTCAACAACGCGATCGTGAGGGGAACGATCTCCGGCGACGACGTCACCGACTATCTCGACCAGCGCGACAGCATCGTCTCGAAACTGTCGGAAGAGGTCGGCGTCGAGATGTCGCTCCGCCCCAACGGCGACGCGGCGCTCTACACCGACAGCGGCGTCGTGCTGTTCGACAAGACGGCGCGAACGGTCAGCTTCACCGCGACCAACATCTATTCGCCCGGCACCACGGGCAATGCGGTCTATATCGACGGCGTCCCCGTGACCGGCGCCAATTCGGTCATGCCGCTGAAGTCGGGCAAGCTCGCGGGTCTCGCCCAGCTGCGCGACAAAGACACCGTCACCTATCAGAGCCAGCTCGACGAAATCGCCCGCGGCCTGATCAATACTTTCAAGGAGAGTGATCAGACCGCGGCGGCGCTGCCCGACGTTCCCGGCCTCTTCACCTATCCCGGCGCGCCGGCCATGCCGGCGAGCGCCACCGTCTCGGTCGGCCTTGCCGGCCTGATCAGCGTCGCGGCATCCGTCGATCCGGCGCAGGGCGGCAATCCCAATCTGCTGCGCGACGGCGCCATCAGCGGCAACGTCGCATACCGATACAACACCGCCGGCAACGCCGGTTATTCGACCCGCCTGCAGCAGCTCATCGGCGGCATGGATGCCTCGCAGCCGTTCGACGCAACCACGCAAGGCAAGCCGAGCGGCAGCCTGATCGACTTCGCGTCGTCGTCGACCAGCTGGATCGAGAACCAGCGCCAGACCGCGGACTCCAACGTCACCTACCAGAAGACGCTGCTCGACCGCAGCACCGCGGCGCTGTCCAACGTCAGCGGCGTCAACATGGACGACGAGATGTCCTTGATGCTTCAGGTCGAGCGCACCTATTCGGCCTCGTCGAAGATCATCTCGACCGTCGACGAAATGTTGCAGAGCCTGCTGGCTGCCGTGGGGAATTAAGCCATGATGAGCGCGAATTACATCTCGACCCTGATGCTGTCTTCATCGTTGAGGTCTTCGATCACGAACAACCAGGCCGCCCTGAGCAAGGCCTCGACGGAAGCGACCACCGGCCGTTTCGCCGACGTCGGCCTCGAGCTCGGTGCCACGACGGGGGGCGACGTTACCCTGCGTGCGGACTGGAGCTTCGCCGATCAGCTCATCGATACCAACGAGCTCGTCTCGGGGCGCCTCGACGTCACGCAGAACCGGATCACCCAGCTTGGCACGACCGCAACGGACTTCCTCAAGGACCTGATCGCGGCCCGCAGCACCGACAATGGCGGGCGGATCGTCCTGCCGCCCGCGTCCGCCAACCTCCAGGATCTGATCGGCGCGCTGAACGTTTCCTACAACGGCTCGTATCTCTTCTCGGGCGTCAACACGGCGAACATGCCGGTCACAGCCTATGCCACGGGCTCGGCCAGCAAGAACCAGGTCGACGCGGATTTCCTCGCGACCTTCGGCTTCTCGCAGTCCTCGGGCAGCGTTGCCAGCATCACCCCGGCCCAGATGCAGACGTTCCTCAACACCACTTTCGATGCCGAGTTCGCGAGCCCGGCCTGGAACACCAACTGGTCGACGGCGACTGACCAGGTCATGCAGAGCCGCATCTCCACGACCGAGATCGCAGATACGTCCGTCAGCGCCAACCAGACCGGCTTCCGCAAGCTCGCCGAGGCCTACACCATGATGGCGGATCTCGGGAACGCGAAACTGAGCCAGGAAACGTTCCAGGTCGTCGTGGACAAGGCCATCTCCCTCGTCGGCGGCGCGATCACCGATCTCGCCACGCTCGGCGGCAGCGTCGGCACGGTCCAGCAGCGGATCGACTCCGCGACCGACAAGCTGAAGACGCAGCAGGACATTCTGAACAACCAGATCGTCGGCATGGAGAAGGTCGATCCGACGGAGGCCTCGGTCCGGGTCAACACCCTGCAGACCCAGATCCAGACGGCGCTGGCGCTGACCTCGCAGCTCCAGAAGATCAGCCTCATCAACTATCTCTGAGCCAGAGCACGTTTTCGAGGTTTACGACCCTTGTCTTGTAATTCCGTTTCCTGCGCAGAGTGGTGCTGATGAGCTTTGAAGCCTATGAAGCAGTCGTCGACGAGAGCGGCTCCGAGGCGAGAGGTCGCGAGCGGCAGGCGCTCAGCGTCGGCATCGACCGCCTCGAGCGCCTTCAGAAGGGACGCGCCAGTTTCGAGGATCAGGTCCAGAGCCTGCTCTATGTGCGACGGCTGTGGACGATCTTCATCGAGGATCTCTCGCATCCGGAGAACGCGCTTCCCGAGAAGCTGCGCGCGGAGATCATCTCGATCGGCTTGTGGGTGGTCAAGGAAGCCGACCGCCTCCGTGAGGAGAAGTCGAACGACGTCGTGCAGCTCATCGAAATCAACCGCCTGATCCGAGACGCGCTCTAATGAAGATATCCTTGCGGGCGGGCGAACGGATCTACATCAACGGCGCGGTGCTGCGTGTGGACCGCAAGGTCTCGGTCGAGCTCGTCAACGACGTGATGTTCCTGCTCGAAGGGCAGGTGATGCAGGCCTCCGACGCCACCACGGCGATGCGGCAGCTCTATTTCATCGTCCAGCTCATGCTGATGAACCCGACCGACGTCCGCGACGCTTCGGCACTCTACGCCCAGCATCACGCGGCCCTGGCCGCGGTGTGCGAGAGCCACGAGATGCTGGAGGGACTGGCCGCGGTCGACGAGCTGGTCAGGGCGACTCGCTACTTCGAAGCGCTCAAGCGGATCCGGGCGCTGTTCCCGGTGGAGCAGGCCATCCTGGCCGGCGCCACCACTGAAGTCCCATTCCAGGCTGCCTGACATCGGAGAGGCACATGAACGTCACCAGCGCGACCGACAGCACCAGCAAGTCGTCCAGCTCGACCAACTCCACGACCACGGCGAGCAACAGCGTCGACTACAATACGTTTCTTCAGCTCCTCGTGGCCGAGATGAAGAACCAGGATCCGACCAATCCGATGGATACCTCGCAGTATATGAGCCAGTTCGCCCAGCTCTCGACGGTCGAGCAGGCGATGCAGACCAACACGAAGCTGGATGCGCTGCTGTCCTCGCAGTCGCTGTCGCAGGCCGACGGGTTGATCGGAAAGACCGTCAGCTTCACCGATTCCACTGGCGCGACCTTCTCCGGCAAGGTCAAGTCGATCTCGATCAACAGCGACGGCTCCGTCGCGACCCTCGAGGACGGCACGAAGGTCGCCGTCGGGCCCGGCCTCACGATCAGCCAGTCATGAACGAGCGGGACGCCCTCGACATCGTCCAGGCGGCGATCTGGACCATCATCGTCGCCTCCGGGCCTGCGGTCGGCGCGGCGATGCTGGTCGGCACCATCATTGCACTGATGCAGGCCCTGACCCAGATCCAGGAGGTGACGCTGACCTTCGTCCCGAAGATCATCGTCATTCTCGTGGTCGTCGCGGTCTCGGGCTCCTTCATCGGCGCCCATCTCTCCACCTTCACCGAGATGGTCTACTCGCATATCGAGCGGGGCTTCTGAGCCGCGAGGGTCCACCACCCTCGCGTAAGCTTTGCACGGCAGATTACGGGGCGGACCCTCTGCCGGTGACCCATGGCCGATACGTTAGCTGCTAGCCTGCCCAGCCCTCGCCGTTTCGGGGCGGACGCCTTCTTTGCGGCCGGCATCGTGACCATGCTCACGATCCTGTTCCTGCCGATACCGCCGATCCTGATCGATCTCGGCCTTGCCTTCTCGATCGCGCTGTCGGCGCTGATCCTGATGGTCGCGCTGTGGATCCAGCGGCCGCTGGATTTCTCCGCCTTCCCGACCGTGCTGCTGATCGCGACGATCCTGCGCCTGGCGCTCAATATCGCGACCACGCGTCTCATCCTGTCGCGGGGCGGCGAGGGCGAGCAGGCCGCAGGTCACGTCGTCGCCGGCTTCTCGAAGTTCGTCATGGGCGGCGACTTCGTCATCGGCTTGATCATCTTCGCGATCCTGGTCACGGTGAACTTCGTCGTGATCACAAAGGGTGCGACGCGTATCGCCGAAGTCGGCGCCCGTTTCACCCTGGACGCCATCCCCGGCAAGCAGATGGCGATCGACGCGGATCTGTCCGCGGGCCTGATCGACGACAAGGAAGCCCAGCGCCGGCGCCGCGAGCTCGAAGAGGAAAGCGCCTTCTTCGGCGCCATGGACGGTGCCTCGAAGTTCGTGCGCGGCGACGCCATCGCCGGCTTGATCATCACGGCGATCAACATCTTCGGCGGCATCGTGATCGGCGTCACCCATCACGGCCTCACGCTGTCGCGCGCCGCCGACGTCTACACCAAGCTCTCCGTCGGCGACGGTCTGGTGTCGCAGATGCCAGCCCTGATCGTGTCGCTGTCGGCGGGCCTGCTGGTCTCCAAGGGCGGCACCAGGGGCTCGGCGGAGCAGGCCGTGCTGCGGCAGCTCGGCGGTTATCCTCGCGCCGTGTCGGCCGCCGCGCTGATGATGTTCGTGCTCGCGCTGATGCCGGGGCTGCCGATGCCGCCCTTCATTCTGCTCGGCGGCGTCATGGCCTTCGTCGGTTACTCCCTGCCGAGGCGGCAGGCGGCCGAGAAGCAGAAGGAAGATGCGCGCAAGGCCGACGAGCGCGCCCAGGCCCAGGCCAAGGAAGCGGTCAAGGACTCGCTCAAGACGGCGGAGATCGAGCTGGCGCTCGGCGGCCACCTTTCGGTCCACCTGCTGGGCTCGCGCACCGAGCTCGGCCACCGCGTCGCCAAGATCCGCAAGAAGTTCGCCAAGCAATACGGCTTCGTGATTCCCGAGATCAAGCTCACCGACAATCTGTCGATCGATCCGAAGAGCTACCAGATCCGGATCCACGACACCCGCGTCGCCCACGGCGAGCTCAGGCTCGGCGAGGTGCTGGTGCTCGTCGACAAGGACGGAAAGCCCGACGTGCCCGGCGAAGAGGTGATCGAGCCCGCCTTCGGCATGAAGGCGCTGTGGGTCACGGAAGCCTTCACCGACGAGGTCAAGCGGCAGGGCTGCAAGCCGGTCGACAATTTGTCGGTTCTGCTCACGCATCTGAGCGAAGTGCTCCGGGCAAATCTCGCCCAGCTCCTGTCCTACAAGGACATGCGCGGCCTGCTCGACCGGCTCGATCCCGAATACAAGCGTCTCGTCGAGGATCTCTGTCCTTCGCAGATTTCCTACTCGGGCCTGCTGGCGATCCTGAAGATCCTGCTGGCCGAGCGCGTGTCGATCCGCAACCTGCACCTGATCCTCGAGGCGATCGCCGAGATCGCGCCCCATGTGCGGCGCCCCGAGCAGGTCGCGGAGCATGTGCGCACGCGCCTTGCCCAGCAGATCTGCGGCGACCTCTCCGACAACGGCGTGCTCAACGTGGTCCGCCTCGGCAACCGCTGGGATCTCGCCTTCCACCAGAGCCTCAAGCGCGACGCCAAGGGCGACGTCGTCGAATTCGACGCCGATCCGCGCCTCATCGAGCAGTTCGCGACGGAAGCCAGCGCCGCGATCCGCAAGTTCACCGAGAACGGCACCAGCGTCGTGCTGGCGGTGACCCCCGAGGCGCGGCCCTATGTCCGGATGATCCTGGAACGGGTATTCCCGACGCTTCCGATCCTGTCGCATGTGGAAGTGGCGCGCAGCGCCGAGATCCGTGCGCTCGGAGCCATCTCGTGATCAGCGGCCTTGCCGACAGCGTGCTGGTCACGTTCATCGTGTTCTGCCGCATCGGCGCCTGCCTGATGTTCGTGCCCGGCTATTCCAGCGTCAACGTCCCGGCCCAGGTCCGCCTGTTCATCGCGCTGGTCACGACCTTCGCGCTGACGCCGATCCTGATCGCGGTGGTGAAGCCTCTCACCGAGAACGTCGCGCCGCTGTCGCTCGCGCTCCTGATCGGTTCCGAGATCCTGGTCGGCAGCGTCATCGGCCTCGGCGGTCGCGTGTTCTTCCTCGCGCTCCAGACCATGGCGACCGTGATGGCGAGCGCGATCGGGCTCAGCAACATCCCGGGCACGCCGGTCGCCGACACCGATCCGGCGCCCGCCCTCGTGCCGCTGATCATGGCATCGGTCACCACGCTGTTCTTCATGACCGACCAGCACTGGCAGGTGCTGCGCGGGCTGATGAACTCCTACGACGTCTGGCATCCCGGCAGCAGGATCGGCGGCAGCATGCCGCTCGACCAGCTCGTGGGCCGCCTGTCGGAGGCGTTCGTGCTGACACTGCGCATCGCCAGCCCCTTCATCGTCTATTCCGTCATCGTCAACTTCGCGGTCGGGCTGCTCAACAAGCTGACGCCGGCGATCCCGGTCTATTTCATCTCGGTGCCCTTCGTGCTGTTCGGCGGCTTCCTGCTGCTCTACCTGACCAGCGACGAGCTCTTGACGCAATTCATCCTCGGCGTCTCGTCATGGCTGGCGGAGTGAGGGATCATGAAGTCGCGCGCGGACAAGCTCGGTCGGATGGTCTCGCTGGTGAAGCTCCAGCTGCGGCTGTCCGAGTGGCAGCTCGCGCATCTGCGGCAGCAGGAGCGCAGCCTGCAGGACGAGCAGGAATGGCTGGTGGGCGCGCTGAACGGGGGCAAGCCGCCGGCGGGCTCGTCGAGCGACTCGATCGCACGGCGGCTCAACAGGACGAGCGTCGGGGCGCGCGCGGTGAAGGAGCAGGCCTCGCGGCAGCTCGACCAGGTTCGCGCCGAGACCCGCCGCGTGAAACAGCTCGAGGAAGTCGCCAAGGCGGCGCTCGCGGACAAGGTTCGCGACGCCGAAAAGCGCGCGCTCGAAGAGATGACGGGAACAAGCCTCACCGTGCGCGCGTGGACGCCACGGCCAGCCAGCCGGACCAAGACATGATCGTGACAGCAACACCCGACCTCGTCCTCGACGTCCTCGAGGCCGCCGATCCCGTGACGCAGCGCACGGCGACCGCGAAGCTCGATGCGCTGAAATCATCGGATGCCGATTTCGCCGCCACGATGGCCACGGAAGCAAGCAAGGCAAAAGCGGCTGCCGATCAGTCCGCGGCAACGCTTGCGGGGACGCAGTCGACGGCCGTGAACGGGCCGCCGGTGCAGGTGATCAAGAAGCCCGGCCAGGACGAGGTCTATCGCAAGTTCGAAGCCTTCATCCTGCAGACCTTCGTCGAGACGATGCTGCCGAAGGATTCGGAGCAGGTGTTCGGCAAGGGGACTGCCGGCGGCGTGTGGAAGTCGATGCTGGCGGAGCAGCTTGGCGCCCAGCTGGCGAAGGGCAAGGGCATTGGCATTGCCAAGCAGCTCGCCGGCGCACATCCGGTGGGACCGGACACGACGGGCAAGGCCGGATGACGATCAGGGAAATGGGTGACAGACGTTGAGGGGTGAATTTCCTATGCAGGCACAAGAAAGCGCGGCGGCCCTGGTGATGGAGCAGCCGGTGGTGGACGCCGAAGCGATAGCGATGGAAGCGGCATCAAGCGATGCGCTGCTGCCCGTGCTGCTGACCAATGTCGGCGGCGAAGCGGTCATCGAGGCCACGGAGACGGAGAAGTCGGACGAGGTGCGCGGCCTCTTGGCGTCGATCCGCCGGCTCGAAGGCATTGTCGAGGAGGAGACGGAGGCGCTCTCGACGGGCAAGAAGATCGATTTCGACGAATTCAGCGCCCGCAAGAGCCGCGGCATGCTCGAATTCGTTCGCCTGATGCGGGCGCGCATGCATCTCGGCGCCGAGCTCGAGGTCACCGAGGAGATCCAGCGTCTGCGCGAGAAGCTCGAGCGCAATCGTTCCCTCCTCGAGATGCATTACGATGCGGTGCGCGAGGTCGCCTCCATCATCGTCAGGGCAATCAAGGACGTCGAGTCGGACGGCACCTATACCGGTCGCGCAGCACAGGACGGAAAATGATCAGGGTCGTGCTGGCCGGGCTCTGGGTCTGCATCCTCACCGCGGGCACGAGCTATGGCGTGGCCTACTGGAAGGAGAACGGCAGCCTGCTGCCGCCAAAGGACGCCTATCTCGACGGGCTGCAATACCAGAAGACGCGCGCGTTGAGCGTGCCCATGGTCGAGAACGGCAACGTGCAGGGCTACATCGTGGCGCGCTTCGTCTACACCGTGGAGGCGCGGACCATGCACCAGCTCAACGTCCCGCCCGAGCCGTTTGTCGTCGACGAGGCCTTCCGCAGGATCTATGCCGACGACCGCCTCGATTTCCGGAAGCTCGCCCGCTACGACCTCGGCATCCTCACGACGGCGATCAAGCAGCGCGTCAACGAGCGGATGCAGGCCGACGTCGTCCAGGACGTTCTGGTCGAGGACTTCAACTACGTCTCCAAGGAAGAATTCCAGTCGAAGCCGTAGGCATCGCCGGCGGGCAAACCCCGGCCATTCTGAACAGTCGTGCCGCATGAAAGCCGGGGCGAGAGCCCTGGTCTGGTCGCGCCTGCGCTGCAGGGCCTGCATTCCCGCACTCCCGGCCTGACAAATGGAAAAGGCCTCTGCGAAGTCTTTCGCAGAGGCCTTTGTCCGTGCGGTGGCGTTCGCCGGGTCAGTTTCCGGGTTGATACGCCGCCGGGGCGGCATGCGCCCTGTTGAGGAGGATGCCGACCTCGTCGAGGTCCTGCATCGGCTCGTCGAGGGTCTCGCCGGCCGGGATGTTGAGGCGATACCCGACGTAGCGGCGGGCCACGATCGCATCGAAGCCGAGGCGGTCGCGGAGCTTCTTGCGCAGCTTGCTGACGTGGCTTTCGATCACGCTCTCGTCGAAGGTGGACTCGAAGATGCCGTAGACCGCGTTGAAGATCTGCGTCTTGGTGATCCACTTGCCGTGGTTGCTGACCATATACTCGAGAATGCGCAGTTCGCGGCGGGGCAGGGTGAGCGCGTGGCCGGCGATTTCGGGATCCCGCCCGTTGAAGAAGACCTGGATCCTGGTCTCGCAAGGCCTCGGCAGCTCGCCGACCCGGCGGCGTGCGATAGCAGCCGTTCGGGCCAGGATCTCGCGGAGATGTATCGGCACGTGCACGACGTCGTCGACGCCCGATTCAAACAGCTCCAGCGTGTTCTTGAGCATCTTCTGGCTGCTCATGGCGATGATGGGAGCCGACGAGCGCTTGCGCATCGCCCGCGGCAGAGTCCCGCGGCCGTCGCAATCCCCGAGAAGGAAGGCATCGACCGCCGCCAAGTCCGATTCACTCGCGGATTGCAGCCACTCCCAGAACTCTCCGGAGGAGAAGCCGATCGACGATACACCTTCGCGAACGAGCCCTCCAACGTAGCTGTTCGTGACGCTCTCGCGATCATCAACGATAATATACATCAGTCTTTCGCCCCTGTTTCGCACTTATCGCGGCCGGCTGGTTGTTGTGATGCCCGGCTCGGCGACTATGCTGTTTGACGATATTCCCATCCCGCGAACCGTTGTTATGGTTTCGATATTCGCGGGCAGCCCTACGCATTCAGTGCCTGCGTTTTCCGCGGGCCTGTTACTTCGACTCGATACTGAACGCTTACTGCGTGAGGCCCGGCGGGTGTCTTACGGATCACCTCGCGGGGCGGATTGAGACAGCGACCTAGAACAGTTGCGCCAAGTTGCTTATCGCGTCCGAACGCTACTGAACCTTGCCGATCTCCTCGCCAACTGGCGAGAATCACTTAAGTAGGACCGTAACGATTGCCGATTTCCGATCAAGCGTGCGGAACAAAGCGATTGCTATGCGTGTTTGATGCTGTTGGTTTGTTACGAGTTGTTTCTTGATATATCTGATCGCACTAATTGATTTGAAATCTAAACTACTTCTGAATCGCGCCGTGTCTACAGTTCCGCATCTCTGTATAATCACTACTATTTTGGGTGGTGCTGGGGGTCGTGCGTAGAGGGGGGTTTTCAACCCCGGATTGACTCTATCCACCGCTTGTCCACATGCGACAATTCGACTCATGTGTGGCGACTAGACTCCAGCTTGGCGAAATCTTGGCGGGTGTGTGTCTTTCGAGTCGCACTTTCGCCGCGTGCGTGACGCGTTTGACTCATTCGACGTCGCATCGCGCGCGATGAGAAGTTTTCGACGCGCACGTTTCAGGCAAGCTTCGACAAATAAATTCGTCGCTCGATAGATCGAAGCGAACGGAGCATTCTCACATGTCGTCCGATGGACAAGCTCGTCCCGGCGCAACGCCCGATGTTGCCGCGGCGGCGAAGCCGGCTCCGGAAGCACGCAATACAAGTTCGCCGCAAGCGACCAAGCCCGCGCCAAACGCAAAGCGCATGTCGGCTGCAGCGAACGACGAGACTTTGGCGAAAGAGGCGCTCGAAGGACTGAAGCGCATCCGCGCCAAGGCGCGCCTCGACAAGATGGCAATACCCACGCCGGCACCGGCCGTGATCAAGCCGGCCGTGATCGTGGCCAAGCCGCCGCCGCCGCGGCCAACCTGGGTCGTGCCGCTCGCCACCTTGGCCGCCGCAGCCATCCTGGTGGTCTGCGCCTGCACCGGCGTCATCGCCTATCTCACCACGCAGCCCGCCCAGAACAATGTCGCGGCCAATACCGAGATCAGGAATCTGCGCGAGACGGTCGCGCAGCTGCGCAAACAGCTGTCGGGCGTGTCCGAGAATCTGGACGGTCTGCGCACCGCGGTCGATCAGTCGAGCAAGGCGACCAGTGATCGCTTCGGCAGGTTCGCCGAGAACCTCGACCGCATCGAGCGCGTGAGCTCGTCCTCGACGGTGAAACTCGACAAGCTCGCCCAGGCGCAAGTCCAGGTACCGACGCCGGCGACTGTTGCTTCGCAGCCGACCTCGCAGACGATGCCGATGATGGCCTCGGTCGCCGTTCCCGAATACACGGGTTCGGTGCCGGCGTCCGAACGCACGGCGGCGCCGCGCAAGGTGGTCAAGGGCTGGTCGGTGCGCCAGGCCTATGAGGGGATCGCGATCCTGCAAAGTCCGAACGGCGTCATCGAGGCCGTGCTGGGGCAGCAGGTGCCAGGTCTCGGCCGCATCGAGGAGATCAGAACCGAGAACGGGCGCCTGGTCGTGGAATCCAGCGGCGGTGTCATCTATTCGTCACGCAAGACGACGCCTTGATCTGAGCCCGCCGCCTACTGGCGGTGATGCTCGAAGCTGGTGCAGAGCAGCTCGACTTCCGGCTCGGCGATGGGCGCGCGGAACAGGCGGCAGGAGAACTCGGCCGCCGTCTTGCCGTCCGCGATGATGCGGTCCTCCCGAAGGAAGATGCAGCGCTTGCAGACGTCGGTATGGTGCCGCTGCTCGGCCGCGTCGGACTGATCCAGCACGTGGCGTAGCGCGTCGCGCAAACGGATCTTGGCTTCGTCGTCGAGCACGGCAATGGCGTCGACGAGAACGTTGACGGGATCGCGCGCCAGGAACTTCTTGCCCTGCTGCGTGACGCTCAGCATGACCGACCGCTTGTCCTTGGCCGAGCGCTTGCGCTCGATATAGCCGAGCCGTTCGAGTTCGCCGATGATGAACGAGGCGGTGCCGCGCGTGGTGCCGACGTAACTCGCCAGCGCCGAAGGCGTGCGGGAAAACCGGTTGGCACGGGAGAGGAAGCGCAGCGCCATCCATTCGCGGTCGCGCAGGCCGTGCTTGGTGCCTTCGAACCACAGGATGCGAGCGACCTGCTCCACCAGTTCGATCGATTCGCGAGCCAAATTCATTTCAATTCCGGACCGGATAAATCTTTATTCAATTGAGCCTGGGGCAGCGCAATCTGGGTGGACGACAATGAAGCTCTCGGATGATCCCTCGTCCTCGCGGAGCACGCCCTGGGGGATGACGCTTCTCCGTTCCCGAACATGGAACTTCCGGCCGTCGAACTAGAGCGTCACAAAGAAAGTTCGGGTGAATCGCACGGCTCAACTCTTCGGAAAATTTCAGTCAAATGACTGCGCTTCGCGCCGGATTCCGACCGCGCGCGCGGCATCCCGGCAATATGATGTGTCGTTACCGCCACTGCGCAGGCTATTTGTTGCAACCGAACGCTTCGAACGGCGCGAAGCGGCCGCGGATCTGCAACTCCTGGCCGCGCGGGCCGCGGCTGTAGAGTCGCAATGTTGGGTTAATGGATGTTGCGCCGCAGTGCAGCCACGCGGTTAAAGCCCGCACACGATCAGATTCGGATGGGTGGACCCGAGCGACAGTCGCAGGACGCCGGTCTCGCGCCAACGAAGGAATGAGACGGAGAGCCGCATCCTCGCAGGCTGGTGACTTGCCTTTGCCCGGCAACTATTGGCGAATGCGTCGCCCCGGGGCACCAGCATTGGGAATAGGAAGGGAAAGACCGATGAGCTTTGAAACCACCATGACATCCGACGTCGTCGGGCTGACAAAAGTCGCCCCGCTCTCGCGCCGCGGATTCATGAGCGCCACCGCGGCCGTCGCCGCTGGCTATACGCTCGCGGCCGGTCCGGTCCGCGCCGACATCATCACGACTGACACGAACGGCCTCCAGACCGGCGATGCCAGGATCAAGGTGGGCTCGGAGGAGATGCCGGCCTATTTCGCCCGCCCGGCCGGCAACACCAAGGCGCCGGTGATCATCGTGGCGATGGAGATTTTCGGCCTGCACGAATACATCAAGGACGTGACGCGGCGCCTCGCCAAGCTCGGCGCCTTCGCCATCGCGCCCGATTACTACTTCCGCAAGGGCACCGACCTCACCAGGATCACCGACATCAAGGACCTGTTGCCGATCGTCAACGCCAAGCCGGACGCCGAGCTGCTGTCCGACCTCGACGCGGTGGTGGCATGGGCGGGATCGCAAGGCGGCGACACGGCGAAGCTCGGCATCATCGGCTTCTGCCGCGGCGGACGCACCGTCTGGGAATACGCGGCCCACAACGGCAACCTCAAGGCCGGCGTTGCCTTCTACGGCACGGTGGTCGACCCCGCCAATCCGCTCTGGCCGAAGAGCCCGATGCAGCTCGCTCCCGAGATGAAGGCGCCGGTGCTCGGCCTCTATGGCGGTGCCGATACCGGCATTCCCGTCGCCCAGGTCGAGCAGATGAAGGCGGCGCTCGCAGAGAACAAGAAGACGGCCGAATTCAAGATCTATCCCGATGCGCCGCACGGCTTCCACGCGGACTATCGCGGCAGCTACCGCAAGGACGCCGCGGACGATGCCTGGAAGCAGGCGGAGGCGTGGTTCAAGAAGTACGGCGTGTTGAGCTGATACCGAATTTCAGGGCGGCCCGCGTGGCCGCCCTTTCTCTATCAAGAGGCGCTGGTCTCACTTCGTCATCGCGCCGTAGACGATGTCCTGGACCTGCTCGCGATAATATTTGCGCAGCTCGCCCGGCGCCGCCGTTCCCACCACGACGACGAGGCGCTCCTTCGGATCGCAGAAGAACTGCGTGCCGTAGGCGCCGTTCCAGGTGAACTCGCCGGGATTGCCGGGGACCGACGACAGGCCCTCGCCGGTGCGGACCGCCACGGAAAGGCCGAAGCCGAAGCCGCCGCGATGCGGCTCGACATTCGCCACGTTGTTCTTGATCTCCGGGCCGAGGTGGTTGGTCGTCATGTGGTGCACGGTCTTCGGGCCGAGGATGCGCTGGCCGTCGAGCTCGCCGCCGTTGAGCAGCATTTGTCCGAAGCGGACGTAGTCGCCGACGGTCGCGAACGAGCAGGCGCCGCCGCAATCGAACTTGGTCGGGCTATCGAGCAGCTTGATGGTCTGCGGCTTGCCGGTCAGCGGATCGTTCGCGAACGGGCGGGCGAGGCGAGGGCGTTGCGCGTCGGTCGGATGGAAGGTCGCGTCCTTCATGCCGAGCGGCTGCCAGACATTGGCGGCGAGATAGTCGCTGAGCTTCTGCTCGCTGACCTTCTCGACCACGGCGCCGAGCACGTCGATCGAAAAACCATACTCGAACTCGGTCGAGGGCTGATGCGCCAGCGGCAGCTTCGTGATGCGGTCGACGAAGGCCTGGGTGTCGCCCTCGATCGCGGGCGCGACGCCGTCAGGGTATTGCCGCGCCACCGGGCTCGACGAGTCCGGGCGGCCGCCATACATCAATCCGGAGGTGTGCCGGTAGAGATCGTGGATGAAGATCGGCGAGGCCTGCGGCTCGAGCTTGAGCGAGCCGTCGCTCTGGGGCACGCCGACCTTCATGTCGGCAAAGCCGGGATAGTAGTCGGACAGCTTGGCCTGGAGCGGCAGCTGGCCCCTTTCCATCAGGGTCAGGCCGGCGACCGCCGCCATCGGCTTGGTCATCGAGGCCAGCGCGAAGATCGCATCGACCGGCATCGGCGTGCCCTTGTTCGGATCGAGCATGCCATAGGCCTTGTAGTGCACGAGCTTGCCGTCCCGCGCGACGGCGACCACCGCGCCGGGGACGCGCTTGGCGGCGATCTCGCGTGCGAAGAAACTGTCGAGCCGCGCAAGACCCTGCTTCGAGAAGCCGGCGTCGTCCGGAGTGGTTTCGGGCAGCGGCGCGGCCTGTGCTGCACCGAGCGTGATGGCGGCCGCCGCCGCCGCGATCATGGCGATCGTCTTGTTCATTCTATTCCTCCCAGGCGAGCTCGTTATCGCAGTGGCTCGCGCGCTGCCTAGATCACGACCGCGCCGGAACGAAGTCAAGCGCGGGCAGGGCATGTCTGGGAGGCGCCGGACGTGCCGGAACCTAGCGGCCTTCGCCGGCGCGCCACAGCGCATCCAGGGCCTGGCGATAGCTGGGATAGGCGAGGGTGACACCGAGCTCACGCTTCAATTTCGCATTGGAGACGCGGGCGCTGCTGGCATAGAAGCTGCGCGCCATCGCCGACATCTCGGCGGTCTCGAACGCCTCTTCCGGCGGCGGCGCGACACCCATGAGCCGCGCGGCATAGGCGATCACGTCCTGGGGCGGTGCGGGCTCGTCGTCGCAGACATTGAAGATGCCGGCGCCTTCGTGGCCGATCGCGGCCACGATCGCGTCGGCGATATCATCGGCGTGGATGCGGTTGAAGACCTGCCCGGGCTTGATGATGCGCCGGGCCGTTCCGGCGCGCAGCGTCACAAGGGCGTTGCGGCCGGGGCCGTAGATGCCGGCGAGCCGAAGGATCGCGACGTTGCCCGGTACGATGTCCATCCAGGCCTGCTCGGCCGCGAGCCGCAGGCGCGTGCGCTCGAAGGCGGCCTGGGGCGGCGTGCTTTCATCCACCCACGCTCCGCCGTGATCGCCATACACGCCGATGGTGGAGAGATAGATGATCTTGCGGCGGCCTCCCGTCAGCACGTCGCCGAATGCCGCGAGAGCGGGGTCGCCGGTGCTGCCGGGCGGGATCGACACGAGGACGACATCGGCCTCGCTGAGGCGCCTGACGGTCTCATCGGTCGGGCTGCCGCCGGAAAAGCCATGCAGCTCGATACCCGCAAGGTCGTCCCGCTTCTTGGGATCGCGCACCGTGCCGGCAATGTGCGAGAAGGCGCCGCCGAACTTGCGGGCAAAATGCTGGGCGCTGTAGCCGAGGCCGAGGATGAAGAGCCGCATGCGTCTCCCGTGCAGGTCGAGGTTCCCGTTCGCGCTGGCGGTGCGCCTGTCGCTCATAAGAGATTTTTGGGTCCGGCAAAAGATATTGCGATTTTACTCGGCCGCCAGTGCGGGCGATGGTCGCCCGTGACAGGGAGGCATCGACCATGCAGGCAGAAGCGATCGCTCCAGCGGGTGCAGCCGAGCTGATCCGGCGCGCGGCTGCGCTGATCTTCGATGTCGACGGCACCCTGGCCGAGACCGAGGAACTGCATCGGCGGGCCTTCAACCACGCCTTTGCCCGTCACGGTCTCGATTGGCATTGGGACCGGGCCACCTACAAGGACCTGCTGCGCGTCACCGGCGGCAAGGAACGCATGCGCGCCTACCATAACAGGCAGTGGATCGCGCCGCCGTTGTCGGACCCGGATATCGCCGAGCTTCACCGCATCAAGACTGCCCATTACGCCGAGCTGGTCGAGACGGGCTGCTGCCCGTTACGGCCGGGCGTGGCGGAGCTGCTCGACGCTGCAAAGGCGCGGGGCCAGCGGCTTGCGATCGCGACCACCACCTCGCACGGCAATATCGATGCGCTGCTGTCGCAGGCGCTGGGCCGGCGTTGGGCCGCCGATTTCGATGCGATCGTGGCCGGCGACGATGTCAGGCACAAGAAGCCGGCGCCGGATGTCTATCTCGAGATCCTGGCGCGGCTGAAGCTCGACGCGGCCGACTGTCTCGCGATCGAGGATTCCGCAAACGGCCTGATCGCGGCCTCGCAGGCCAACATTCCGGTGCTGATCACGCGCAGCATGTTTTTTGGGGATGTCGACTTCACCGCGGCGAGGGCCGTGCTGGATGATCTGTCGGGCCTTGGATGAGGGGCCAACACAAAAGTTGGAAAACAACCCCATGCACAGTAGACCACGCCGGCGTGGGAGCCCGTCGTCAGTGGACCCTGTGGCTCGCTCTATCGTCTTCAGCCTGCTCGACAATCTGCGCAATCGGGCTCGACTGGTGATGGACGAGGCGCCAGCCGTCGCCGACGCGCCGAAAATGGTTGGCTGCGGCCAGGGCGGTGCCATCGACGATCTCGATGCAGAGCACGCGCGCGCTGTCGCCGTCGACGATGGCCTGAGGCTCGGCGCAAACGATCTGCGGCCGTTCCGGATTCTGCAGGATGTCCCGCCAGCTTCCGATCACGGTGGCGCGGCCGATGATCGCGGGCCAGCCGGGATGGATGCAGGAGATGGCGTCGTCGTCCGCCCACATCTTCTCCATGCCGGCGAAGTCGCCGGTGGAGAAGGCGGCATAGAAGGCCGCGTTCGCGGCGATGACCTTGCTGTCCTTTGCCATACCTCTCGGGTGCGGCAATGACAGGCAAAAATCAAGCGCGACTTCCGTTCGATTTTGCGTTTGGTTTGACCGCAGTGCAGCATTCAAGACGCTGCCCACTTTATGGTCATGCCGAGACAAGCGTCTCCACGGCCCGCCGCGCGCCGTCTTTATAAAGACGGCCGAGCGCCGCGGTCACGGCTTCGCGCAGGCGCGGCTCGTCGCCCAGGGGCCCGAACACCTTCTGGACGCCGAGCAGTGCGGGCGCGAGCCGTTCGGCGACGGGACCGGCCTCGCGTGCCAGCGCGGCGAACTCGGCCGCAAGCGGATCGCGCACGTCGGTGGCGCGGCCCTTCTCGTCAGTGGCGGTGACGTAGCGCATCCAGCCGGCGACCGCGAGCGCATGCGTATCGACCGGCAGGTTCCGCGCGAGACGATCCTGCATCGCGCCGAGCAGGCGCTGCGGCAATTTCTGCGAGCCGTCCATCGCGATCTGCCAGGTGCGATGGTGCAGCGCTGGATTGGAAAAACGCTTGAGCAACGAGGCGCGGTAGGCGGCGAGATCCGTGCCCGCGGGCATCGTCAACGTCACCGCGGCCTCTTCCATCACCCGCGCGGCCAGACGCGCGAAATGCGGATCGGTCATGGTGTCGGCGATGGTCTCGTAACCTGCGAGATAGCCGAGATAGGCCAGCGCCGAATGGCTGGCATTGAGCAGTCGCAGCTTCATCAGCTCGAACGGCTTGACGTCGGTGACGAGCTCGACGCCGGCGGCGGCAAGGTCGGGCCGGCCCGCCGTGAAGCGGTCCTCGACCACCCATTGCGTGAAGGGCTCGGTCATCACCGGCCAGGCGTCGCGCATGCCGAGCGCGGATGACACCGCATCGCGGTCGGCGTCCGTCGTCTCCGGCACGATGCGGTCGACCATGGTCGAAGGGAAGGCGGCGTCGTCCGCGATCCACTTGCCGAGATCCTTGGAGCGGAGCGCGGCGAACTGCGTCACGATCCGCTGCACGGTGTGGCCGTTGGCGGCGAGGTTGTCGCAGCACAGCACGGTGAAAGGCGGAAGTCCCTGTGCGCGCCGGCGTGCCAGCGCCGCCACGATGAAGCCGGGTGCCGAGCGCGGCGCGTCAAAATTGTTGAGATCGTGCACGACATCGGGATGCCGCTCGTCGAGATCGCCGGTCTGCGGCGTGTGGCAATAGCCCTTCTCGGTGACCGTGAGCGAGACAATGCGGGTGGCGGGATCGGCCATCCGCTCGACCAGCGCTGCGGGCTTCTCGCGCGCGACGACGCTGTCGAGCAGGGCGCCGATCACGCGGTGTTCGGTGCCTTCGGCGGCACGTACGGCAACGGTGTAGAGATGGTCCTGCGGGGCGAGGGCGTCGCGTGTATCCGGGCTGCGCAGGCTGGCGCCGACGATGCCCCAGGACATGCTGCCGCCGGCAATGCAATCGTCGATGACGACCGCCTGGTGCGCGCGGTGGAAAGCGCCGAGGCCGAGATGCACGATACCGGGCGTAACGCGCGCGCGGTCATAGGCCGGGCGGCGGATGCCGGGTGCCAACCGGTCGAGATTGGCGCTGCCAAGGCGCTCTGAATTGCGCATGGACGTCTCCCCCTTGCTTTGCCGCTGCTTGACATGGCGCCCGTATCAGGTCAATGCTCCGGTCAATTGGTAAGACCAATTTCCAAAAATTGGCGGGCCGCGGGTTTGACGACCCCCGCGCAGCCCTTTCGGGAGGACCAGCGTGCCGCTGGAAGCTGTGGAGGCGAGACGGCTTTATCGCCAGGTCGCCGATCAATTGCGAAGCCTGATCGACAGCGGCGAGTACGCGGTCGGCAGCCGCTTGCCGACCGAGCGCGAGCTCGCCGAGCAGCTCAAGATCTCGCGCCCCACGGTGCGCGAGGCCCTGATCGCGCTCGAGGTCGAGGGGCGAGTCCGCATCCGCGTCGGCTCCGGCATCTACGTGACCGAGCCCGCGGACGCCGCACCCACGCTGCCGGCCGCCGGTATCGAAGGCCCGTTCGAGCTGCTGCGCGCCCGCGAATTCCTGGAAAGCGCGATCGCCGAGCAGGCCGCGCGCGTCGCGACCAGGGACGATATCGCCCGCATCGATGCCTCGCTCGTCGCGATGGAGAATGTCGAGCACCCCGGCGAAGCCTCGATGGTGCATGACCGCGCCTTCCACGTCGCGATAGCCGGCAGCCTCGGCAACGCGGTGCTGGTGCGCGTGGTCGGCGAATTGTTCGACCAGCGCCTCAATCCCTATTTCGCGCAGCTTGCGCATTATTTCGAAAGCCCGGGCACCTGGCGCACCGCGCTGGACGAGCATCGTGCCGTGCGCGACGCGATCGCGAGACACGATCCCGACGCCGCCCGTGAGGCCATGCGGAAGCATCTGGCGCGCTCGCAGGAACGCTTTGCGCAGAATTTTGGGGCCGAGACTGCCGCCGGAGGAAACCGGCCGGCGCGAGCTCCGGCAAAACCAGACAGCGCACCGAAGAAGCAGGCCAAGGAACGCCCCAAGGAGCGTGCCAAGAGCGGCAGTGCACGGCGTCGATGAGATTGGGCGGTCCGTCCCGATGTTGGGGCGGACAAACAAGAAGCAGACTTTAGTCAGTGGAGGATAAGACAGTGTTGAAGAAGATGACGATGGTGCTGGCGACTTCGGTCGCGGCGATGTTCGCAGCAAGCAATCCCGGCATGGCGCAGACCAAGCTCAAATGGGCCCATGTCTACGAGACCTCGGAGCCGTTCCACACCGCTTCGGTCTGGGCCGCGCAGGAGATCGGCAAGCGCACCAACGGGCGCTATACGGTCGATGTCTATCCGGCCTCGCAGCTCGGCAAGGAAGCCGACATCAACCAGGGCCTCTCGCTCGGCTCGGTCGATATCATCATCTCCGGCTCGAGCTTCGCGGCGAAGAGCTTCGCGCCGATCGGCGTGACCTACTATCCTTACACCTTCCGCGACGCGGACCATCTCCTCGCCTACACCAAGAGCGATATCTTCAAGGAGCTCGCCAAGGGCTATGAGGACAAGAGCGGCCACCACATCGTCGCGGTGACCTATTACGGCGTGCGCCAGACCTCGTCGAACAAGCCGATCAAGAGCTGCGCCGACCTCAAGGGCCTGAAGATGCGCGTGCCCGACGTGCCGGCCTACCTCGCCATGCCGCGCGCCTGCGGCGCCAACACCGCGCCGATCGCGTTCGCCGAAGTCTATCTCGCGCTCCAGAACGGCACCGTCGAGGCGCAGGAGAACCCGCTGACCACGATCGAGGCCAAGAAGTTCTACGAGGTGCAGAAGCACATCGTGCTGACCGGCCACATCGTCGATCACCTCAACACCGTGGTGGCCGGCGCGCTCTGGAAGAAGCTCTCCGACGAGGACAAGAAGATCTTCACCGACGTCGCGCAGGAAGCCGCTGCCAAGGCCACCGAGGAAATCAAGCAGAACGAGGCCAAGCTCGTCGCCTTCTTCAAGGACAAGGGCCTGACCGTGACCGAGGTCGACAAGAACGAGTTCCGCGACATCGTGCTGAAGAACGTTCCGTTCGAGACCTTCGGTTATCGCAAGGCCGACTGGGAACGCATCCAGGCGGTGAAGTGACGACGTAGTCGTCATCCCGGGCGGTCCGCAGGACCGAACCTACGGTGCGCAATTGCGCACCTGAGATCTCGAGGTTCCGGGTTCTCGCTTCGCGAGCCCCGGAACGACGATTTGGAGAGAGGTAACCCCATGTCCACCGTCGAAGTGCACAGGCAGATCACCGGCGACGAGATCGCCCATACCTTCGAGGAGGAGGCGACGCCGAAGGTCGATCTCGGCGTCTACGCCTTCGAGGATTGGGTGGCGCTCGTGATCTTCTGGGTGATGGCGCTTGCCGTCTTCCTGCAGTTCTTCACCCGTTACGTCCTCAACGACAGCTATGCCTGGACCGAGGAGATCGCGACCTATTGCCTGATCGGCGTGGTCTTCATCGGCTCCTCGATGTGCGTGCGGCTGTCGCGGCACATCCAGGTCGACCTGATCTACCGCTATCTGCCGCATCCCGTGGCGCGCGCATTGTCCACGGCGATCGACCTGATCCGGATCGCTTTCTTCGGCTACGCCATCAAGCTGGTCTGGGTCTACATCCAGATCATCGGCGATGAGTCGATGACGACGATCAATCTTCCCAAGGACTACGTCTATTACGCCGTCCTGGCCGGCTTCGTGCTGATGTTCGCGCGCTCGGTGCAGGTGGCCATTCAACATTTGCGACAGGGTTATTCGATCCTCGAACGTCCCGGCGCCTACGACGGTTTTGAAGGGTAATCCCATGTTCCTGTTGCTCGGAGGTTTCCTCGTCCTGATGCTGCTCGGCGTTCCCGTGGCGATTGCCATGGCCGCGTCGTCGCTGCTCTACATCCTGGTCAGCGGCGTGACGCCCGACGTTACGCTGGCGCAGCGCATGATCGCCGGCGTCGAGAGCTTTCCGCTGCTCGCCGTCCCCTTCTTCATCCTGGCCGGCAATCTCATGAACATCGCCGGCGTCACCGGCCGCATCTACAAATTCGCGGTCGCGCTGGTGGGGTGGATGCGCGGAGGCCTCGGCCACGTCAACATCATCGGCTCGGTGATCTTCTCCGGCATGTCCGGCACCGCGATCGCGGACGCCGCGGGTCTCGGCACCATCGAGATCAAGGCGATGAAGGACCACGGCTACTCCACCGAGTTCTCGGTCGGCGTCACCGCGGCCTCGGCCACGCTCGGGCCGATCATCCCGCCGTCGCTGCCCTTCGTGATCTACGGCATGATGGCGAACGTCTCGATCGGCGCGCTGTTCCTGGGTGGCGTCATTCCCGGCATCGTCATGACGCTGCTGATGATGGCGACGGTCACCTATTTCGCGCACAAGAACAAATGGGGCAGCGACACGCCGTTCTCCTGGCCGCAGCTCGGCTCGGCCGGCCTCGAGATCGCCATCGTGCTGGCGTTCCCGATGGCGATCTGGCTGATGGTGATGGCCGGCATGTCGGTCAACATGGCCGTCGTCATCGGTCTCGGCACGCTGCTGATCATCGACTGGTATTTCGATTTCTCGGCGGTGATGGCGCTGATGGCGCCTGTCATCCTGATCGGCGGCATGACGCTCGGCTGGTTCACGCCGACGGAAGCCGCGGTGGCCGCCGTGATCTGGTCGCTGTTCCTCGGCCTCGTCCGCTACCGCACCATGACCCTGAAGACCGTGGCGAAGGCGACCTTCGACACCATCGAGACCACGGCCTCGGTGCTGTTCATCGTCACCGCGGCCTCGATCTTCGCCTGGCTGCTGACGGTGTCGCAGGCCGCCCAAATGCTGTCGGACTGGATGCTCAGCATCACCCACAACAAATGGGTGTTCCTGGCGCTCGCAAACGTGCTGATCCTGTTCGTCGGCTGCTTCATCGACACCACGGCGGCGATCACCATCCTGGTGCCGATCCTGCTGCCGATCGTCCTCAAGCTCGGCATCGATCCCATCCATTTCGGCCTGATCATGACGCTGAACCTGATGATCGGCTTGCTGCATCCGCCGCTCGGCATGGTGCTGTTCGTGCTCGCCCGTGTCGCAAAACTCTCGGTCGAGCGCACGACGGTCGCGATCCTGCCCTGGCTGGTGCCGCTGATGCTCGCGCTGATCGCGATCACCTACATTCCCGAACTGACCCTCTGGCTGCCTAAATACATGGGACTCTCCAAATGACCTCGACCGCTCTCGCCGCAACCCTGTTCGGCCCCGAAGACCTGCGCATGGTCGAGCATCCGCTCGACAAGCTCGCGAACGGGATGGTGCGCATCCGCTTCGGCGCCGGCGGCATCTGCGGCTCGGACATGCACTATTTCCGTCACGCCCGGACCGGTGATTTCGTCGTGAAGTCGCCGCTGGTGCTCGGTCACGAGATCTCGGGCGAGGTGGTGGAGATCGCAGGCGCCGCTGCCAACCTGAAGGTCGGCGATCGCGTCGCGGTCAACCCGTCGCGCTGGTGCGGCCATTGCGCCGCCTGCCGCGAGGGCCGGCCGAACCTCTGCGAGAACATCTACTTCATGGGCTCGGCCTCGAAGACCCCGCACATGCAGGGCGGTTTCGCCAATTATTTCGACGCGGTCCCGGCGCAGTGCGTGAAGATTCCGGACCATGTGTCGTATCAGGCGGCAGCACTGGCCGAGCCGCTCGCGGTCTGCCTGCACGCGGTCGCGCGCGCCGGCAATATCGAGGGCAAGCGCGGCATCATCTTCGGCGCCGGGCCGATCGGCCTACTGACCATGCTCGCCGCTCACCGCGCCGGCATGGCTGATGTCACCGTGGCCGACATCGCGCCGGCCCCGCTTGCGTTTGCGACCAAGCTCGGCGCTACGCATGTCGAGAACGTCTCGGGTGGTGAGGAAGGCCTGAAGGCCCAGGCCGCGTCGCGTCCCTACGACGTCGCGTTCGAGGTCTCGGGGACTGCTGCGGGCCTCGCCAGCGCGATCGGCATCGTCCGGCGCGGCGGCGTCGTGGTCCAGATCGGCAATCTGCCAGGCGGCCAGATCCCGACGCCGTCGAACGCGGTGATGGCGAAGGAGATCGACCTGCGCGGCTCGTTCCGCTTCGGCTTCGAGTTCATGACCGCGGTGGAACTGATCGGCAACGGCAGCGTCGACGTGTTGTCGCTGGTGACCGCCGAGCGGCCGTTGTCCACCGCACCCGACGCGCTGCGGCTCGCGCTCGACCGCTCGCAGAGCGTCAAGGTCGTGCTGACCGCCAACTGATCGGAGACAATTCATGATGCTCGAGGGATGGCGCTGGTACGGACCGGATGATCCGGTCTCGCTCGACGACGTCAGGCAGGCCGGGGCGAGCGATATCGTCTCGGCGCTGCATCAGGTGCCGATCGGCGAAGCCTGGACGCGCAAGGCGGTCGAGGAGCGCAAGAATTTCATCGAGAACGGCCAGCCGGGCCGCTCGCAACTGACCTGGTCGGTGGTGGAATCGATCCCGATCCCCGACGACGTCAAGCGTCTCGGGGGCAAGGCGACGAAGTCGATCGCGGCGTGGATCGCGAGCCTGGAGGCGGTCGCCGCCAGCGGCATCAAGATCATCTGCTACAATTTCATGCCGGTCGTGGACTGGTGCCGCACCGATCTGGAATGGGAGCTGCCGAACGGCGCCCGCGCCATGCGCTTCGACCAGGACCGCTTTGCCGCGTTCGAGCTGCACATCCTGAAGCGCCCTGCCGCCGCGCAGGAATATTCGCCGGAGCAGCAGGCGCGCGCGAAAGCGCTGTTCGAGAAGATGAGCCAGGCCGACATCGACTATCTCGTGATGGTGATCGCCAGCGCGCTGCCGGGCTCGACCACCGAGCCGATGACGATCCCGCAATTCCGCGACCGGCTCGAGACCTACCGCGACATCACGCCAAAGATCCTGCGGCAGCATCTCGCCGAATTCCTGGCGCAGGTGACGCCGGTCGCCGAGCAGCTCGGGGTGTCGCTGACCCTGCATCCGGACGATCCGCCGCGGCCGCTGTTCGGCCTGCCGCGCATCGCCTCGTCCGCGGACGACTACCAGGCGCTGTTCGACGCCGTGCCGTCGAAGGCCAACGGCATCTGCCTGTGTACGGGCTCGCTCGGCGTGCGCGCGGAGAACAACCTGCCCGAGATGGCCGAACGCTTCGGCCCGCGCATCGCCTTTGCCCATCTGCGCGCCACCAAGCGCGAGGCGGACGGCCTGTCGTTCTACGAGTCCGATCATCTCGACGGCGACGTCGACATGGTCGCGGTGCTCAAGGCGCTCCTGAAGGAGAACGCCAAGCGCTCAAAGGACAAGAGGATCGTGTTCCGGCCCGACCACGGCCACCGCATGCTGGACGATCTCGCCGCGACCAAGCGCACCAATCCCGGCTACACCGCGATCGGGCGCCTGCGCGGCCTTGCTGAGCTCCGCGGCGCGATCCGGGCGATCGAGCATCGGTGATGCCAGCGCTTTAGTTTTGGCGGCAGAGCGGCGATACTCCGGGACGAAATCAGGGAGAGCTGACCTTCCATGCGCGTCTTTTCCGCCGCCCTTGCCACCGAGACCAACACCTTTGCGCCGATGCCGACAGGCGTGTCGGCATTCCACGAGCGTGCTTACTATCCGGCCGGGCAACATCCCGACCGGATGCAGATGCACGGCGGCCCGCTTTGGGCCGCCCGCGAGGTCGGGCCTTCGCGTGGCTGGACCCTGATCGAGGGGCTGGTGGCGGCGGCCGTGCCCAACGGCATCGTGACGCGCGCGGCCTTCGAGAGCCTGCGCGACCAGCTCCTTGCGGACCTCAAGGCCGCTCTTCCCGTGGACATGGTCCTGCTCGGCATGCACGGCGCCATGGTCGCCGACGGCTATGATGATTGCGAAGGCGATCTCCTTGCGCGCGTCCGGCAGATCGTCGGACCTGATACGGTCATCGGCGGCACGCTCGACCCGCATACCCATCTCAGCGACGCCATGGTTGGCAATGCCGACCTGCTGATCTGCTGGAAGGAGTACCCGCACACGGACATCCTGGAGCGGGCGAGGGAACTCGTCGGGTTCTGCACGGCGCTGGCCGAGAAGCGGCTCAAGCTCAAATCCGCGGTCGTCGATACCGGCATGATCGCGACGCTGCACACCACGCGCGAGCCGGGAAAGAGCTTTGTGAACCGCGTGCGCGCGCTCGAGGGCAAGGACGGCATCGTCTCGGTCTCGATCGTGCACGGCTTCTCGTGGGGCGACGTGCCTGACATGGGCACCAGGATGCTTGTCTACAGCGACGCCGCGATGGATCCCGACGGCGCGCGGGGGAGAGAGCTGGCGCAACGCCTGGCGCGCGAGCTGTGCGAATTGCGCGATGCGCTCGTCGAGCCCCTGATCGGCGTCGATGCCGCGCTCGATGCGGCAGTGGCCACGAACGGGACGGTGGTGCTCGGCGACGGAAATGACAATCCCGGCGGCGGCGCGCCGGGCGATTCGACCTATATCCTGCGGCGCCTCATCGACCGCAACGTCGCGAGCGCCTGTCTCGGGCCGCTGTGGGACCCGGGCGCCGTGCGGATTGCCTTCGATGCCGGTGTTGGCGCGCGCCTTGGCCTGCGCATCGGCGGCAAGATCGGGCCGCTGTCCGGCGATCCCGTCGACGCCGTCTGGGAGATCCGCGCACTTAGGCCGGACATGGTCATGACGGGACTTGCGGGGACGCCGGCGAAGCTTGGCGACTGCGCGCTTGTTGCGTGCAACGGCGTCGAGGTCGCGCTCTCGACCTTCCGTTGCCAGGCCTTCGGCGCCGATCTCTTTACGCAGCTCGGGGTCGATCCCGCGCAGCGCAAGATCGTCGTGGTCAAGTCATCCCAGCATTTCCGCGCGTCGTTCGAGCCGATCGCCGCGAGGGTCATCATGGTCGACGTGCCCGGCGTGGTCGCGCGCGACATCACCTCGTTGCCGTATCGCAAGATCAAGCGTCCGAAATGGCCGCTGGACGCCGGCTGACGGCGCATCCGCGCTTCAATAGCAGGCGGTCATCAATTTCAGCTTCGGATAGAGCCGGTCGATCGCGGCGATCTCGCTTCGCATCTGCGCGATGATCCAGTCGCGGATCTCGGCGGCGATCGGGCGCATCGCCCGGTTGCGCGGCGGCAGGAATTCGCAGATGCGGCGCGTGGTGGTGAGCCGGTCGGAGGCCGGCACCAGCGCGCCGGTCAGCAGCCAGTGCGAGGCGACCGTGAGCCAGCCGAGCGCGATGCCCTGGCCGAGCAGGGCGGCCTGCACCACGACGGCATAGTCGGTGAAGCTCAGTCCCTTGGCCGCGCCGCGGCGCCCGGTGAGGAGCGAGGCGTAATCCGCGGCCCAGTCGCCCGGCGTCTCCGCGAGGCGGATGATGGTGTTGCCCTCGGCGGGATCGGTCTCGCCGAGATAGGCCGGGCTGCACATCGGCAGCATCGCTTCCTTCATCACCAGCGTGCCGCCGGACGACGGCTCGTCACGGTCGCGAAAGCGCATGCCGAGATCGACATTCTCCACCGGCCCGCGCAGCGCGCCGGAGATGAGCTGGAAGCGCAGGTCGACCTGCGGAAACTGCTTCTGCAGCTTGTCGATGCGCGGCATCAGCCAGTGCGTGGTGAAGGGAGGAGACCGACAGCGTCACCGTCTCGGTGCCCTTGCGACGCCGCTCGATCTCGGTGAGCCCGCTCTCGATGCTGCGAAAGCCTTCGAGCACGCGGCGATAGAGCAGCTCGCCTTCCTCGGTGAGCACGGCGCGGCCCGCCTTGCGATCGAACAGGCGGACGCCGAGATGATCCTCGAGCTGGCCCAGCATGCGGCTCACCGCGGGCTGCGTGACGTTCAGCTCGGCCGCCGCCGCGGTGAAGCTGCCGTTGCGCGCCGCCGCGTCGAAGACGAACAGGGCGTTACTCGACGGCAGCATGCGGCGCAGCTCTGGCATAACGTCATGTTATGGACGCGGTGAGAATTTGGCAATTGCCGAGTTTTGCCAAGTCTGGTGTCATTGGCATGACAGCCTAAACACAGGGGCTTCGGGAGAAGATTTGGTGCGGCGCACGCTTTGACGGTGCGGGCTCCAGATCCCTGTCTATAAAGCAGGCTTATGGCGCGCAGTGAGGCACGCCATTGCAGGACATGGCGAGGTCGATCGTTGGACAAACGAGCGGAAAGCGTCGAGATCAGGTCCGCGAGCAAGGCTTACGGCGCGGTGCGCGCCCTCGACGACGTGTCCCTCAATGTCGGCGCCGGCGAGTTCGTCTCGCTGCTCGGCCCCTCCGGTTCTGGCAAGACCACGCTGCTCGGCATCTTGGGCGGCTTCATTCTGCCGACCTCGGGCACAATCCTCTTTGGCGGGCGCGACGTCACCTACATGCCGCCGCACAAGCGCGACATCGGCGTCGTGTTCCAGAACTATGCGCTGTTCCCGCATATGAGCGTCGGCGAGAATGTCGCTTTCCCCTTGCGCGCGCGGCGCCTGCCGAAATCGTTCTGGCCGGACAAGGTGCGTGCGGCGCTCGGCATGGTCGGCCTTGCCGGTTATGAGGAGCGCGGCATCGCGCAGCTCTCGGGCGGCCAGCGCCAGCGCGTCGCGCTCGCGCGCGCCATGATCTTCGAGCCGCGCCTGATCCTCATGGACGAGCCGCTCTCGGCGCTCGACAAGCAGCTGCGCGAATCCATGCAGATCGAGCTGCGGGCGCTGCACCGGCGCATCGGCGCCACCATCATCTACGTCACCCACGACCAGCGCGAGGCGCTGACCATGAGCGACCGCGTCGCCGTGATGAAGGACGGGAGGCTGGTCCAGATCGACGTGCCCGAGCGGCTGCACGATCACCCCGCGGATTCCTTCGTCGCCAGCTTCATCGGCGAGGCGACGATGCTCCCCGTTCGCCGCGTCGACGCCTCCAGCGTCGCGCTCGGCAACGCACTTCTGCGCAGTGCCCGCGCCATTCCCGACGGCGATGCGCTGATGCTGGCCGTGCACAGCGAGAAGCTGCTGATCGACGACGGCGCGCAGGACGGCGCCTGCAACCGGCTGACCGGGACGGTCACCGACATCGTCTACCAGGGCGAGAGCCTGCGCATCTTCCTGGCGCTCGCCGATGGCATCGCGCTCAGCCTGCGCCAGCCGGCCTATCACCAGGCCTATCACCGCATCCCGCCGCTCGGCGGCAGCCTCACCGTCACGCTCCACCCCGAGGACACCATCGTCGTGCCCCGGGTGGGGGACTGAACCTAACGCCGCGTCCAACCGGAGAGAAGAAACCACATGTCGACCCAAGCCGCGTTCAGCAACTTCAAGGTTCTCACTTTCGACGTCGTCGGCACCTTGATCGATTTCGAGGCCGGCGTGCTCGCAGCGGTGCGCAGGATCTCCGGCAAGACGCCGGCCGAGCTCAGCGACGACGTCATCTTCGAATCCTACAAGCGCGGCCGCGACAAGCACTATGAGCGTTCGAGCGAGGTGATGTTCCATGTCTACCGCTATCTCGCCAAGGAGCTCGGGCTGCCCGCCGACGATGCGTCCTGCGACGTGTTCCAGCTCGCCGTCTTGCGCTGGGGTCCGTTTCCGGATTCGGTCGAGGCCTTGAAGCGCCTGCGCACCAAGTTCCGCCTGGTGGCGATGACCAATGCCGACCGTGTCGCGCTGTCCTGCTACGCGCATGCGCTCGGCAATCCCTTCGACGACACCGTCTGCGCCGACGACACGGACGTTGCAAAACCCAACCCGGAATTCTTCGCCTACAACAGGGGTCGCCAGTCGGCGTTCGGCTACAAGCAGTCCGACATCCTGCACGTCGCGCAGAGTCAGTACCATGACATCGGGATCGCGCGGAAACTCGGCTACAAGGTGTGCTGGATCGAGCGCCGCCAGGGTATCGCCGGTTTCGGCGGCACGCCGGCGGTCGAGACTTTGACAAAGCCGGACTTCCACTATCCGACGCTGAAGGCGTTGGCCGACGCGGCGATCGGGCCGGCGGCGTAAGGTCGTGAGCACGGGCATGACACGGGACTGGAGCGCGCTGCCATCGGTCAATTCGCTGTGGGAAGCCACGGCGGATCCGGCGCGCGCCTTTCCCGTGCTGTCGGGCGACCAGCAGGCGGATGTGGTGATCATCGGTGCGGGCTATACCGGCCTCTCCGCCGCGCACCACATCGCCAGGAGTGGACTCGCACCGATCGTGCTGGAGGCGAACCGTCCCGGCTGGGGGGCGAGCGGGCGCAATGGCGGGGTGATCACCGCAAAGTTCCGCCTCTCGTTCCGCGAGATCGACGCTGTGCACGGCCGCGCCATGGCCAAGCGCATGTACGAGATCGCGCATGAATCGACCGACATGGTCGAGGAGCTCGTCTCCGAATTCGGCATCGCCAGTGCGAATTTGACGCGCACCGGCCAGGTCAAGGCTGCACATAACGAGACGACGCTCCGCGCTGCGATCGACGAAGCCAACTGGATGACGCGCGAGATGGGATCGGCCGAGGTCCGCATCCTCGACCGGAACGGCGTGCGCGAGGAGACCGGCTCCGACATTTTCGTCGGCGGCGTGCTCAATCCCGGCTCGGGCGGCATCCATCCGCTGAACTATCTGCGCGGGCTCGCGAGCGGCGTGGCCGGCCGCGGCGTGCCCATCTTCCAGGAATCGCCGGTGATAAAACTTCGGCGGGAGAAGGATGGCATCGTCGCCGAGACGCCACGAGGCGCCGTGCGCGCAAAGCAGGCGATCATCGCCACCAACAGCTATTCCGACCTGACCGGCGCGACCGCGCATCTGCAGCGCACGCTGATCCCGTTCCGCAGCGCCATGGTCGCGACGGAACGACTGCCGCGCAATCTTGCGGGAAAATTGATGCCGACGGGGCGCACCTATACCGAGACCAAGCGCATGATGCGCTGGTTCCGCATGGTCGACAACCGCGTCATCTTCGGTGGCCGCGGCGCTTTCGGCAAGGAGGACTCGCAGGCCGCCTTCGACGCCTTGCGCAAGGCGATGGTCGGCATCTTCCCGGATCTCGCCGACATTCCGCTCGAATACAAATGGTCGGGCCTCGTCGCGATGACGCTGGACTCGGTGCCGCATATCGGCCGGCTCGACGACCGCACGCTGGTCTCGCTCGGCTACAACGGCGCCGGCGTTGCGATGTCGAGCCTGATGGGCCGCTATCTCGCCGCCCTCGTGCGCGGCGAGAGCCCCGACGTCGGCCTGCTCGATGTCAGCCGGATGAAGGCGATTCCGTTCTATCCGCTGCGCGAACCCGCCGTGCGCATGGTCGCCGGCTGGTACCAGTTTCTCGATGCGATCGGTCGGTGAGATCATTTTGGCGATGGAGGAGGCGAGGATGAACACGAAACGGAATTTTGAAATGGGCTGCGCGCTGTTGGGCGCGCTCGCGCTCGGCGGCACCGCGGCGAATGCCGCCGAACAGATCACCTTCGTCTCGCAGGGCGGCGCCTATCAGCAGGCGCAAACGGTGGCGATCCTCGATCCCTCCGCCAAGAAGCTCGGCATCACCATCAACCAGGATTCCATCCCCGACGCCTGGCCCGCGATCAAGACGCAGGTCGGCAGCGGCAAGCCGATCTGGGACGTGGTCGACACCCCGACCGGCAACTGCCTGCGCGGCGGCGAGCAGGGGCTGATCGAGAAGCTCGACTTCTCGAAGATCCCGAACGGCGCGGCGATGCCGGAGGCGTATCGCAGTCCCTATTCGGTCTCCTACGAGTTCTATTCCAGCGTGCTGGCCTACAGCCAGAAGACCTTTCCGAAGGATGCGCCGAACAGCTGGGCCGATTTCTGGGACGTGAAGAAATTCCCCGGCCGCCGCGCGCTGCGCAACCACCCGTTCGCAACGCTCGAGGCGGCGCTGATGGCCGATGGCGTCGCGCCGGACAAGCTCTACCCGCTCGACGTCGATCGCGCCTTCAGGAAGCTGGAGGAGATCAAGCCGCACATCACGGTGTGGTGGACCTCGGGCGCGCAATCGGCGCAGCTCCTCAACGACGGCGAGGTCGACATGGAGATGGCCTGGAACGGCCGCGTCAGCGCGGTCGCCAAGGAAGGCGCCAAGGTGTCCTTCACCTACAACCAGGGCATCCTGCAGAGCACCTCGCTCTGCATCCTCAAGGGTGCGCCGAATCTCGACACGGCGGTGAAGTTCCTCAACGAGGCCGTCGATCCCGTGCACCAGGCCAATCTGCCGCTGCACATCGACTATGGTCCGGGCAATCCCAAGGCGTTCGAGACCAACGTGATCAAGCCCGAGCGTGCCGCGCAGCTGCCGAGCGAGCCCGCCAACGCATCGAAGCAGGCGCTGATGTCCTATGCCTGGTGGTCTTCTCCGGCCGGAGAGGCCGCCGAGAAGCGCTGGGCATCGTTCATGCAGAAGTAAGGTCGGAGAAGGGATGAACTCGAGCCGCATCGACAGAGACGGTGCGCTCCCTCTCCCGCTTGTGGGGGAGGGTTGGGGAGGAGGTGTTTCCGCAGTGAACGCTCCCCAAGAGGAGAAAGCCCTCACCCGGATCGCTTTCGCGATCCGACCTCTCCCGCAAGCGGGAGAGGTGCAGCACCCGAGATGAGCGAGCGAATGCTGACAACATCGGTGCCAGATCCATCCCAGAAGCATCAGCGCCGCGAGCATGCGCTGATGCTGGCATTGGTGTCGCCGGCGCTGCTGGTGATCCTGGCGCTGATCGTGCTGCCGGTCGGCTGGCTTGCCTGGCAGTCGATCTATCATGATGGCTTCACGCTGGAGAATTATCGCCGCGTCTTCACCGAAGACGTCTATTGGCGCAGCTTTGCGCTAACTTTCGAGATCAGCCTCGCGGTGACGATCATCGCGCTGCTGCTCGGCTATCCCGTCGCCTATCTCGCCAATTCCGTGCCGAAGGGATGGAGCATCCTCATCCTGTCGCTGGTCGTGCTGCCGTTCTGGACCAGCGTGCTGGTGCGCGCCTATGCCTGGCTGGCGCTGCTGCAGCGCACCGGCGTGATCAACCAGTTCCTGCGCTATCTCGATGTCATCTCGGAGCCGCTTGCGCTGGTCCACAACACGTTCGGCACGGTGGTCGCGACCGTGCACATCCTGCTGCCGTTCATGGTGCTGCCGCTCTACGCCACCATGCAGAAGATCCCCGGCGATCTCATGCAGGCCGGCGCCAGCCTGGGCGCGAGCCCGTCGCTGACCTTCATGCGGGTCTTCCTGCCGCTGTCGCTGCCGGGCGTGCTCGCCGGCTGCACCATGGTGTTCGTGCTCTGCCTCGGCTTCTACATCACGCCGGAGCTGTTAGGGGGCGGGCGCACCGTGATGGTGTCGATGCTGGTGAGCCGCAATGTCGAGCTCTACAACCAGTTCGGCGCCGCGAGCGCCGTTGCCGTGGTGCTGCTGCTCAGCGTGCTCGCGATCTTCTTCGTCGTCAGCCGCTTCATCTCGCTCGATCGCGTGCTGGGGCAGAAATGATACGCACCTCGCCCGCACGGATCGTCCTCTACGTGATCAGCGCCTTGGTGCTGGTCTATCTGATCCTCCCCGTTCTGATCATCGCGCCGATCTCGTTCTCCAGCGCGCGCTTCCTGACCTTCCCGCCGCCATCCTTCTCGCTGCGGTGGTACCAGCAATATTTCTCCAATCCTGCCTGGATGCAGGCGACGCGGGTGACGCTGACGGTCGCGCTGCTCACCGTGGTGATCGCGACGCCGTGTGGGGTTGCCGCCGCCTATGCCATCAGCCAGTCGAAGCTGCGGATCATGCGCCTGATCCACATGGCGTTGCTGTTGCCGCTGGTGGTGCCGATTATCATCACCGCGGTCGGCATCTTCTTCGTCTATGCCAGGGTCGGCCTGGTCGCGACCATGCCCGGCCTCGTATTGGCGAACGTGATGCTGGGGCTGCCCTATGTCGTGATCTCGGTGCTGGCGGGCCTGCAGAGCTTCGATCCCGCACAGGAGATGGTGGCGCGCAGCCTCGGCATGAACCGCCTGCGCAGCTTCTTTGCGGTGACGCTGCCGCAGATCAAGTCCAGCGTGGTCGCGGGCGGCATCTTCGCCTTCATCTCGGCGATGGACGAGACCATCGTCGCGCTGTTCATCTCCGGTGGCCAGTACCAGCCGCTGACCAAGCGCATGTTCACCGCGCTGCGCGACGAGATCGACCCGACGATTGCCGCGATATCGACGCTGATGACGGCGGCGTCCTTCATGCTGGTGTTGCTGGCGAGCACGCGGCAGAAGCGGGGCGGGTAGGGGCTGTTGCTCCGCTCTCGGTGTCATCGCCCGCGAAGGCGCGCGATCCAGTACTCCGAGGCGGTTGTGGGTCCTCGATAGGCCGCGGCGTACTGGATTCCCCGCCTTCGCGGGGAATGACAGTTGGGGTGCAGTGCCAGCTAACTCTTCGCCCCCAGCCACGCCAAGATCATCTCCACGATTTGGCTCCTGCTCTTCGCCAGCACCTTCGGCTCGCTCAAATCCCGATCGAACAGCGCCCCAAAGGTGTGGCGGTTGGCGACGCGGAAGAAGCAGTAGGAGGAGATGGCGAGGTGCAGGTCGATGGCGTCGACGTCGTCGCGGAAGGCGCCCTCGGTGCGGCCGCGCCTGAGGATGCCGTCGAGGGTTGCGATCACGCTGGCATTGAGCTGGCGCAACTGAAGGTTCTGCTTCAGGTGCTTGCCGTGGTGGATGTTCTCGATGGAGACGAGGCGGATGAAGTTCGGATTGCGCTCGTCATGGTCGAAGGTCGCCTCGATCAGCCGACGCAGGCCTTCGCGGGCATCGCAGCTCTCGATGTCGAGCTGGTCCTCGAGTGCGCGGATGCTGCGATAGGCTTCCTCCAGCACGGCGAGATAGAGCTGCTCCTTGCCGCCGAAATAGTAGTAGATCATGCGCTTCGACGTGCGCGTCCGCGCCGCGATCGCGTCGACGCGGGCGCCGGAATAGCCCTCCGAGGCGAATTCGGCCATCGCCACTTCGAGGATGTCGCGCTTGGTGCGCTCGGGGTCGTTGGTGCGCTTTGATGGGGGCGGCATGCGCTCGAGCATTGCTGTTTCTCCCGCCAGTTTCCACGGATCACCTTGAAGGTGAAGGCAAATTTCGCCCCCTCGGGCCGTGATCCAACGCGTATTGCATAAACGTACTAGTTCGTACATTATGAGCCGGAAGCAAAGCTGCGGCAACAAAAACCAGAACAGGCGGACTGGCGAACCGCCTGACGCGAACCGCACGGGACACATGGGGAGGAATTTCATGACGGTGACGTCAACCGCATCGCTGCCTGCGTCATCCGCAGCGCAAGCCACGCCGAACAAGCTGCCGAAGCGCGCCGCGCTGGTCAGCTTCGTCGGCAGCATGCTCGAATACTACGACTTCTTCATCTACGGCACCGCGGCGGCGCTGATCTTCCCAAAGGTGTTCTTCGCCAATGTCGATCCCGGCACGGCAACGCTGCTCGCGCTGCTGAGCTTCGGCATCGGCTACATCGCGCGTCCCGTCGGTGCCGTCATCCTCGGTCATTTCGGCGACCGCATCGGGCGCAAGACGGTGCTGCTGTTCACGCTGGTGCTGATGGGCGGCTCGACGCTCGCGATCGGGCTGCTGCCGGACGCGAAATCGATCGGCAATGCCGCGCCTGTCATCCTGACGCTGCTGCGCCTGTTGCAGGGCCTGTCGGCGGCCGGCGAGCAGAGCGGGGCGAACTCGCTGACGCTGGAGCACTCCGCCAATTCCAACCGCGCCTTCTTCACGAGCTGGACGCTGAGCGGCACCCAGGCCGGCGCGATCCTGGCGACGCTGGTGTTCATCCCCGTGTCGAGCCTGCCCGAAGACCAGCTCCTGAGCTGGGGCTGGCGCATTCCGTTCCTGCTGTCGTTCTTCGTGCTGGTCGTCGCCTATCTGGTGCGGCGGACCATGCCGGAAACGCCGGTCTTCGAAGACATCAAGGACAAGGCGAAGGTGGCGCGCTTTCCCGTCGTGGCACTGCTGCGCGACTACTGGCCCGACGTGCTGCGCGTGATCGTCTGTGCTTTGATCGCCACCGTCAGCACCATGACTGCCGTGTTCGCGCTCGGCTACGCGACGTCCAAATTCGGCGTCGCGCGTCCGACCATGCTGTGGGCCGGCGTGCTCGGCAATGTCACCGCGCTGATCACCCAGCCGCTCTGGGCCCTGCTCGCCGACAAGATCGGCCGCAAGCCGGTGTTCATCGGCGGTGTGCTCGGCTGCGCCGTGCTGCTGTTCCCCTATTTCATGCTGGTGACGTCGGGCAACACGATCGCCATCTTCGCCGCCGCGATGATCCTGTCCGGCGTGGTCTACGCCGCGCCGAACGCGATCTGGCCGTCGTTCTACGCGGAGATGTTCGAGGCGCGCGTGCGCTATTCCGGCACGGCGATCGGCACCCAGCTCGGCTTCCTCGCCGCCGGCTTCACGCCGTTGGTCAGTGCGAGCCTGGTCGGCGAGGGACCGAACGGCTGGGTTCCGGTCGCGATCTTCGTGGCCTGCTGCTGCGTGATCTCGGCGGCGGCCGCGGCGACCGCGCGCGAAACCCACACCGTGGATATCGCCGATCTCGGCAAGCGCCGCGCTTGAGCAAACAGACAGGATAGCAGCGCATGCTGACCAACGCAGTTTCGACCACGAGCGGGCCGGTCGTCGGCGCCGAGCAGGACGGCCTGCGCGCCTTCAAGGGCGTGCCGTTCGCGACCGCGCGGCGCTTTGCCGGGGCGGTGCCGCCCCGCGCGTGGACGGAGCCGCGCCGCTGCACGGACTACGGCGCCTACGCGCCGCAGCCCGGCCACCTCGATCAGGCCGCCGAGGAGTCATGTCTCAGCCTGAACATCTGGGTGCCGGCCAAGGCCGATGGCCCGCTGTCGGTGCTGTTCTTCATCCATGGCGGTGCCTTCGTCACCGGTGGCGGCGCCGATTACGATGGCGCATTCCTCGCCGCGCATGGCCCCGCGGTGGTCGTCACCATCAACTACCGGCTTGGCCCGCTCGGCTTCCTGCAGCTCCAACGTCACGGATTGAGCGAGGCCAACAACCTCGCCATCACGGATACGCTCGCCGCACTCGACTGGGTGCGCGCCAACATCGCCGGTTTCGGCGGCGATCCCGACGCCATCACTCTGTCCGGCCAGTCGGCCGGCGCCTCCCTGGTGATCGCGCTGGCGACGCTGCCGCAGGCGAGGGGCAAGTTCATCCGTGCCCTCGCGCTGAGCGCACCGGGACGGACCATCATGAGCGCCGATCATGCCGACGCGGTCGCGCGCCGCGTGCTCGACGAGCTCGAGCTGGCGCGCGATCCGGTCGCGATCGCCTCGGTGCCGCTGCCAAGGCTCTTTGCGGCCGTCGAGCGCGTCGGCCGCATGATCGCGGATGAGACGGCGTCAGGTACCGTGTTCGGTCCGGTGCTCGACGGCAGCGTCATCCCGCGCGAGTCGTGCGACGTCTTCGCCGCGGGCGGTTTGCGCGACATTCCGCTCTGGCTCGGCTCCTGCCGCGACGAGATGGCGATGTTCCTGAAGAGCACGCCGCCGGCTGCGATGATCCGCACCACCGAGCGCCAGGTGCGGACCTCGCTCGGCGATGCCGGGTGGGAACGTCTGCTGGCCTATTACCGCGCCACCGCGCGCGTCGATGAAGATCCCTACGAGGCGCTGCTGTCCGATGCGTTCTGGCATCGCCCCATGGCTGATCTCGCGCGGTTGCATGCTGCGGCCGGCGGCGCGGTGTGGCTGAGCCGGTTCGACCATCGCCCGGCGCTGGAGCCGTTCCTGTCGCAGGGGCCGACCCATGGCGCTGATAACGCGTGCCTCTGGGCGCATCTGCCTGACTTCATCGATCGCCCGATCCTGAAGCGCAAGGGCGGGCCGATGACGCCTGGCGACATCGATGTCGCCGCACGTTTTCAGGCGAGCCTGCTGCGCTTCGTCACGACGGGTGTGCCCGATGTCGCGGAAGCCTGGCCGCGGTTCGCACTGGAAAGGGAGCCGCTCGCCATCTTCGGCCAGCCGTTCCATGTCGTGCCTCTCAGCGAAGGCGTGCGTCCGCGCCTGTGGGCGGAGCTGCAATCCGGCGCGCCGCGCGTCCCGGCGATCGCTTGATCGCGATAGTCCGGTCATGTAAGGCTTGCTCCAGCGCCGATTTGATCCTCAGCTTGCGGGCGCTTCTAAAAATGCAGCTAAAGAGAATCGCAGCCCCTGCATCGACCCGCATTGCGTGAATCGTCGGCCATCTCGAACGGAGAGGCCCAATGAAGTTTGCTGCCATCGCGGACGTGCATGGAAATCGTCCGGCGCTCGAAGCCGTACTCGCGGACATTGCCGCGCTCGGCATCGACGAGATCGTGAATCTCGGCGATCACGTCAGCGGCCCGCTCGAGGCGGCGCGAACCGCGGACCTGCTGACGGAGCGCGGCTTTCCGTCAATCCAGGGCGATCAGGATCGCATCTTGCTGGAGCTCCGGCAGGCCGGCACCTCGTCGCGCAGCGATTTCCGGCAGCTCGAGCCCAGGCACTTCGATTGGATCGCGAGCATGCCGTCCACCCTGATGTACCGGGATCGGGTGTTCCTGTGCCATGGATCGCCGAAGGACGATGCTGCGTTCTGGCTCGATCATATCGCGGATGACGGCAGTGCGCGCCCGGCCGGGATCGCGGCTATCGAAGCCGGCGCCGCGGGGATCGATGCCGGCCTCATCCTGTGCGCGCACACGCACATTCCAAGAGTTGTTCGCCTCAGGGACGGACGCATGGTGGTCAATCCAGGCAGCGTCGGATTGCCCGGTTACGACGGGAAGGCGCCCGTGCCCTATGTCGTCGAAGTCGGCACGCCGCACGCGTGCTACGCCATCCTGGAGCATGGCCGAGGAGGCTGGTCCGCCATGATCCGCTACGTACCCTACGACACCGCGACCATGGCCGCACTGGCGCAGGCCAAGGGAATGCTCACCTGGGCGAGCGCCATCGCAACGGGCTGGGTGCAGCGGGAGGGGACGTAGCTCTCATTTCTGTTCGTTGTGCACGACCAGCACCGGCACGCTTCCATCCGCCAGCACCTCCGATGTCTGACTCCCGAGGAACAGCTTCTTGATACCGCGGCGTCCGTGGGAGCCCATGACGATCAAGTCGCAGCCGCCCGACTTGGCCGTTGCGATGATCGTGGTGGCAGGGTGCGCGTTCGGAACATGCAGGAGCTCCGCAGCTATCCCGGCCTGCTCCGCCATGGCGCGGGCTTGATCGAGGAAGTTGCCCGCGCGTTGCTTGGACGCGGCGTCGAAGACATCCATCTCGTGCTGCGAGGGTATCCATCCCGAGGCGTGTCCGCTTCCGTAGTCGATCGGCAGCGGCTCCGTCACGGCGATCACTGTCACCTTGGCCTTCACGGCCTTCGCCAGGGCAATTCCGTGCCTGAGGCCGTTTCTCGCGACCTCCGATCCATCCGTGCTCAGCAGAAGATGGGCGTACATTTGCGAACTCCCTTCTCGACAACGTCGTCAGCGTGTTCCGGCGCTGGATTGACCTTCAGGCGGGTCTGCACCTCATGGACAGACCAGGACCGGGATTTTCGCGTGCGTCAGTACCTTGCTGGTCACGCTGCCGATCAGAAGTGCGGACAGCCCGCTTCGTCCATGCGACGACATGACGATGAGGTCGCAGCCCTTGTCCGCGGCAGCCGCGAGGATGGCTTGATGGGGTTGCCCGCTCTCCGTCTGGATCGTCTGGCAGGACACACCGGCCGTCCTGGCGGCATCCGACGCGCGATCGAGCACCTTCGTGGCCTGCTCCTTGCGATACTCGACATAGGTCGCGACAGCCTCGAGGAACCGTCCCGAGAGGTCTGAAAACGGTTCCACGACGAAGATGATGGAGACGGCGGCGCGAAGGGATTTCGCGAGTGCCAATCCGTGCGTGACCCCGCGCTCCGCCAGCTCGGACCCATCGGTCGGAATGAGAATGTGCCGGTACATGCTTTACCTCCCGATTGTCCGGACGTATCGCTGCCCCGCGGGTAAGCCTAGCTCGCGCTCCGAATGAAGTCTTGAGATAAATCAACCTAGCGGGTTCACCGTACCGCGATTGGGCTGTCCGCAATCGGCACAACCTCGACGTCGGTCGAGGCGACCTCGGCGACGACAGCGGCGTCCGTGAGGGAACCGCGGGAGTCTCGAGTCCACACGCCGGCGAACGTCGCGCCGTTGGCGCTGCGGGCGTCGTGGGACCGGACGGTCGGGCCTGCCGGCTCAAGCCGCGAACAGAACCCAAGCCAGAGATGCCAAGAGACCCGCGAACCAGGCAACGCAAACCAGGAACAGCCAGTCGAACCTGGTCATGGTGCCGAAAACCGAGTCCCAGGATTCGCGGCAGCGAGATGCGAGCGAAGCCAGAAGCTTGTATGAATGCATGGCACAGCTCTAGCGCAGGACGATCCGCCAGGTCTTGCTCGTCTGCGCCAGGGATTTGAGGCTTTGAGCCAGCGCGTCAGCCGCTCCCGTTCGAACTGCGATACGCCCTTGGCGTGACGCCGGCCCAGCGAACGAAAGCGTGCGTGAAGGAGCTGACCTCACTGTAACCCAGCAACCACGCGATCTCGGAAATCGGCAATTCCTCTTCCATGAGATAACGGCGTGCAAGCGCATTTCGAAACGCTTCGAGGATGTCCAGGAAGCCCGCGCCTTCGGAGGATAACGCCCGAGAGAGTGTTCTCCGGCTCATGCCGAGACGGCGCGCGACTTCCGCGGCGTTGGCTTTGCCGTGCGGAAGCAATTGGGCGATCTGATCTTCGACACGAGACCGCATGCTGGCCCGCCGCGAGGGCCGGTTGGTCAAGGCCTCGTCGGCATATTGAAGCAGGATTTTGTTGAGGTGAAGATCGGCCCTCACGAGCGGCAACGCGCCGATCTGCGAGGGAAACAGAATCTCGTCCCTGTCGGCCGAAAATTCGATGCTGCATCCGAGCTGAGATCGGACATCCCGGGGAATTTCACCCCTGCCGTGCTTCAACTTGATCTGCTTTGGCGCCAGCCTGGCGTCGGTCAGTGCGCGGCAGATGCGAACGAGCGCAATCAGCCAGAATTCCATATGATGCCGATCCGCACGTCGATCGATGTCGACATACTCAAATCCAATCGCAAATCCCTGTTCCAGCGACGTCTGCAGCCTTACGCCCTCGTTGTTGATCGCGCAGTAGCGCTCTGCGGCATGCAGCGCGTCCACGAGCCGCTCTGATGAGGCCATCGCGTAGTACAGAAGTCCGATCTCCCCCAGCTGGAAGCCTTGAGCCAGATGGAAGCCGAAGCAGTCGTCGTGCAATTCCTTCGCGGCGATCTCGAGGAGCGATACTTGCGCGCTTGCAGCAATACGGAGCGCGGGGTTCTCGACGTCCCCGATCGTCAGGCCCACGGCCGAGAGGATCGGAGTGAGGTCAATCCTCGCATCCCGGAGGCGGGCACATGCGAGGCGGGCTATCCCCCCGGTTGAGCTCGGGATCGATGGCAAGCCGCTTGCCGGGCGTTTGGCGGTTCTCATTCGGCACCGAGTTGTGGTCTCGGCAAACGTCGGGAGGTGAGGAGGCTCGCATCTTGACCTATGTCAAAGCCTGATGCCTCCGGGACAAACCGGTGTGACCCTAACTCGCAATCGATTGACCCAGGATCACAAGACGTGACGCAGACAATCGTCTAGCCGGTTGCTTTGCGGCCACCGCATTTCCGCCTTTGGACCGACGGCGGATGTCTCCGGCTGGGCGCACGGGGGCGAATGCAAATGAAGGACATGATTGCGCATTGGGAAAAGCTTCAGGCTGACGCAGCCGAATGCGCGCTGATCAGGGATCTTGCGACCGACAGGATGAAGCGTGAGTTGTACTCGCGCCTTGCCGAACATCTCCGCACATTGGCGGGTGAGGTGGAGCGGGTGATTTCCGCCAAGGTCAACGATCAGACCGGCTAGGCCATGGCTGGCAAGCAACCCGGCCGGCACAGCGGCATCCATCGGTCGATTCATTTCCTGATCATCGAAACCGGGCAGTCCGGAATCTGGGAATACCGTTTTCGTGTCGGCGCGCGCGACGTCTCGGGCAAGGTGCAGGCGATCCTCGCGCTGCTGGCGGCGCGCCGCGTCAAGATGAGGATCGACAAGGCGTTAAAGCAAGCTGCGGCGAGAGAAGCGACTGCCGACGGCGTGGCGAAACCGGATGCTCCCATTGAGGCGGCCCCGCCTGCGCATGTGAGGTGTCGTCGCCGGGCGTCGGAGCCTCAGCAGGCTGCGTCTGACACGGCGGTGGTGTTCACCTGCGAGGCCTGCAATGCCGTCTACGAGGCGTTGCAGGTTCTCGTTGGGGCCAAGGGGATTTTCCGCTGCACCGTTTGCTATTGGCCGGTCCATCAATGGAACGGTGATCATGATTATGCTTGCTGGCGCCTGCTCGGCGGGAAACCGCGCCGCTCATGAGGGCGAGCCCCCTCAGAACTGCACTTCGCTCGGGATGTCCTCGGCACTGAGGCCAACGGTTTCGTAGGCCTTCAGCAGCCATTCGCGGGTCTGGCCCAGCGAACGGTTGTAGTCGGCCCAGGCACTCAGGAAATCCTTGTAGCGACGATCGGACTCGGCGCGGATGCCGAGATTGGTCGGCAGCGTCAGGAGCGGCCGCGGGATCGCGAGATCGCCAAGCGTCGGATTCTTCTTCAGGGTGAAGATCGACAGCACCGCCAGCGAGACATTGCAGTCGGCGCGGCCGGTCGACACCGCGAGGATCGCCTCGTCGCGCGTCTTGAAGCCGAGGATGGTCGCCTTCGGGCAATAGCGGCGCGCGATCGTCTCGTGCGTCGAGCCGATGTCGACCGCAATCTTGACCTCGGGCTTGTTGAGCTCGGCCCAGGTCTGAGGCTTGGCAAAGCCCTTCTTGGTGATGACGGTGAAGGAGTGCACCAGGATCGGCGTCGAGAAATCGATGACGAGCGAACGCTCGGGCGTCGGGTTCACGGCAAAGGCGAGGTCGATCTTGTCGGCCTGCAGGTCCAGGATCTGGTTGCCCCAGGTCGATTCCAGCGTCTCGACCTTGGCCCCGAGCTTGGCCGCGATGTCGTTCGCCATGTCGATGCAGGCGCCCGACCATTGATTGGTCGCGAGGTCCTTGTGGAAATAGGGGTCCTGGCCGGCGATGACCGCGACCCGCAGCACGCCGGTCTTCTTGATGCGATCGAGCGTGGAGGTCGGCGCGGTATCGGCCTTGACTGATGTGGTCGCGGCCATTGCGGCGCCCGCCAGCGCGACGGTGGTGAGTGCGTCCCTGCGGTTCATGGTCAGTGCTCCCTGGGAATGATCAACAACTCCGGCCGGTGGACTATTTCTGTATTCAGATCGTAATGCAATATGGTATTGCGGATCTGCCAGCGATTTGAGCGATGAGGCAGGTCGGAGCCTAGCCCGTTGGCAGAACGAGAGAAATCCCCCTGGGAGTGGGCGCGGCTGGCGGGCCGGCTTGCGGGTTTCGGGAATGAGGAGAAAGTCTGTGCGTGCTGTTTTCGTCGATGCCAATGACACGCTGGCCGCGGTCACCGAGAAGCTGCTGGGTGCCGCCAATCTGCCTGTTAGCATCAACCGCAACCCATCCATCAAGCCCGACGATCTGCCCGACCTGCTCGCGGATGCGGAGATCATGATCGTCGATCATACGGCGGTGCCGACGGCAATCGCCGGGACGTGCGCCAGGCTGAAGCATGTCGTCTTCCTCGGCACCGGCGCGCGCAGCTACATGAATCCGGAGGAGCTCGCTGAGCGCGGCATCTCCGTCCACACCATCAAGGGCTATGGCGACACGGCCGTTGCAGAATGCGCGATCGCGCTGATGTGGGCCTCTGCGCGAAATTTTGGCGAGATGGACCGCGGCATGCGCGAGGGCAACTGGCTGCGCCGCGACGCGATGCAGCTCACCGGCAAGACGCTCGGCCTGATCGGCTTCGGCGGCATCGCGGCGGAAGCCGCGCGCATGGCGGCAGGCTGCGGCATGAAGGTGATCGCCTGGAACAGGACGCCGAAGACCCATCCGGGCGTCGCGTTCGTGTCGCTGGAGAAGCTGCTGGCGGAGAGCCACGTCGTCTCGCTGCATCTTCTGCTCAACGACGAGACCAAGGGTTTTCTGTCGCGCGAGCGCATCGCGCAGATGCGCAAGGGCAGCATCCTGATCAACACCGCGCGGGGCGCTGTCGTCGACGAGGATGCGATGCTGGAGGCGCTTCGCTCGGGCCACATCGCCCATGCCGGCCTCGACGTCTTCACCGTCGAGCCGCTCCCGGCGGGCCATGCGCTGACGAAACTGCCGAACGTGACGCTGTCGGCGCATTCGGCGTTCCGCACGCCGGAGGCGAGCGACAATCTCATCGGCGCGGCGCTCGATCACTGCCGCCGCATCATCGCCACCGGCAAGTAAGGGGGACATCCCATGTCTGACATCACCCGCATCGACCAGAACGCCCGCCGCAGCCGCGCTTCCGTGTTCGGCGATCTCGTCTTCCTCGCAGGCCAGGTCGCGGACACCAAGACCGCCGACATCACCCAGCAGACAAAAGAGGCGCTGGCCAAGGTCGACGACATGCTGGCGCGCGCCGGCACCGACAAGTCGCGCCTGCTCAGCGTCCAGGTCTGGCTCAAGACCATGGACGATTTCGATGCCATGAACGCTGTGTACGACGCCTGGGTCGTGGCGGGCAACGCACCGACGCGCGCCTGCGGCAAGGTCGAGCTCGCCGATCCGGCCTACCGCATCGAGGTGATCGCGATTGCCGCGCGCGGTTGACATGCGCGCCGAAGGCCTCTGCACTGTTTGCATCGGCCTTGCACCTTGTTCCCGCCTGTCCTACGCCACCTCGGAACAAATCTTGCGCGAAGCCTTGAAGCGCATCGCCAAAGCCTGCAGGGAGCTGTCATGACCATCAGAAACACCCGCACCGGGGGCCAGATCCTGATCGATCAGCTGGTGGCCCAGGGCGTCGACCGCGTTACCTGCGTGCCGGGCGAGAGCTACCTCGCCGCGCTCGACGCGCTGCATGACAGCCCGATCGACGTCGTGATCTGCCGCGCCGAAGGCGGCGCCGCGATGATGGCGGAAGCCTATGGCAAGCTCACGGGGCGCCCGGGCATCTGCTTCGTCACCCGCGGCCCCGGTGCCACCAATGCCAGCCACGGCGTCCACATCGCGATGCAGGATTCGACGCCGATGATCCTGTTCGTCGGCCAGGTCGACACCGGCATGCGCGAGCGCGAGGCGTTCCAGGAGCTCGACTACAAGGCCGTGTTCGGTCCCATGGCGAAATGGGCGGTCGAGATCGACCGTCCCGACCGTATCCCGGAGCTGGTCGCGCGCGCGTTCCGCGTCGCGATGCAGGGCCGTCCCGGTCCCGTCGTGATCGCGCTGCCGGAGAACATGCTGACCGAGACTGCCGCGGTCGCTGATGCCATGCGCATCGAGCCGGCGGTGAGCTGGCCGGCGCCGTCTGATATCGAGCGCGTCGGCGCGATGCTCGCCGGCGCCAAGGCGCCGCTGGTCATCCTCGGCGGCTCGCGCTGGACCGATGAGGCGACCAAGAGCATCGCGCGCTTTGCCGAGCGCTTCGACCTTCCGGTCGCGACCTCGTTCCGCCGGGCCTCGCTGATCGACGCCGATCATTCGCACTATGCCGGCGATCTCGGCATCGGGCCGAGCCCGGGCCTGAAGGCGCGCATCGACAACGCCGACGTCGTCCTCCTCATCGGCGGCCGCATGTCGGAGATGCCGTCCTCGTCCTACACGCTCTTGGATATTCCGACGCCGAAGCAGAAGCTGATCCACGTGCATCCGGGCTCGGAAGAGCTCGGCCGCGTCTACCAGCCCGAGCTCGCGATCCAGGCAACGCCCGCTGCATTCGCCGCCGCCGTCGAGACGCTGAAGCCCGCGGGCGCGGTTGCCTGGAAGGGCGAAGCCGCCAAGGCGCATGCCGATTATCTCGCCTGGACCGAGAAGGCGCGCGAGCTGCCGGGCCATTTCCAGTACGGCCAGGTGATGACCTGGCTGCGCGACCGGCTGCCGAAGGACGCGATCGTCTGCAACGGCGCCGGCAATTATGCCGGCTGGATCCATCGCCATCACCGCTTCCACAGCTTCGCCGCGCAGCTCGCGCCGACTTCGGGCTCGATGGGCTATGGCGTGCCGGCGGGCGTGCTGGCGAAGCGGCAATATCCTGACCGTGTCGTCGTCGCCTTTGCCGGTGATGGCTGCTTCCTGATGAACGGCCAGGAATTCGCCACCGCCGTGCAGTACGACGCGCCGCTGGTCGTGATCGTGGTCGACAATTCGCAATACGGCACCATCCGCATGCATCAGGAGCGCGACTATCCCGGCCGCGTCGTCGGCACCCAGCTTAAGAACCCGGACTTCGCGATGTACGCCAAGGCGTTCGGCGGTCATGGCGAGCGCGTCGAGCGCACCGAGGAGTTCGCGCCGGCGTTCGAGCGCGCGCTGGCCTCGGGCAAGCCGTCGATCCTCCATTGCATCATCGATCCCAGGGCGATCTCGGTCGGCAAGGATTTCACGCCGCAAGTGAAGGCTTAAGCGATGCCGGAAGGCCGCCACGTCGCCATCATCGGAGCCGGCGCGGTCGGCGTGATCAGCGCCATCGAGGCGCTGCGCGAGGGTCATCGCGTCACGCTGATCGATCCGGGCGAGCCGGGTGGCGAGCAGGCGGCAAGCTATGGCAATGCCGGCTGGCTGTCGTCGCATTCGGTGATCCCGCCGGCGGAACCCGGTGTCTGGAAGAAGGTGCCGGGCTATCTGATGGACCCGCTCGGGCCGCTGGCGATCCGCTGGTCCTACTTGCCGAAGGCGCTGCCCTGGCTGATCAAGTATCTGCTGTCGGGCTGGACCGAGGCGAAGGTCGAGAAGACGGCCTTTGCGCTACGCGATCTTCTCAAGGACGCGCCGCTGCTGCACCGGAAGCTGGCGGAAGAGGCGGGTGTTCCTGAACTGGTCGAGCGCAACGGCGTGATGCACGTGTTCCCGTCGCGCGGCAATTTCGACAATGATCTCGGCTGGCGCCTGCGCAAGAAGGTCGGCGTCCAGTGGATGGAGCTGAGCGCCGATGAGATGCGCCAGCGCGAGCCGGATTTGCACCCGCGCTACACCTTTGGCGTCGTGGTGGAGGAAGCCGGCCGCTGCCGCGATCCCGGTGCCTATGTCGCAGCCCTTGCCAATCATGCGATCGCGAATGGTGCCAAGCACGTGCGAGCCAAGGCGACGGGGCTGAAGCTGAACGGCAACAAGGTCGTGGCCGTTCTCACCGAGACCGGCGAGATTGCTTGTGACGCCGCCGTGGTCGCGGCTGGCGCGCATTCAAAACGGCTCACCGCATCGGTCGGCGATCCCCTGCCGCTCGAGACCGAGCGCGGCTATCACGTCATGATCGAGAATCCGGAATCAGGTCCGCGCAGCTCGATGATGGCGTCCGACGCCAAGATGGTGGTGAATTGGACCGACAAGGGCCTGCGCGCCGCCGGCACGGTCGAGATCGCCGGGCTCGAAGCCGCGCCGAACTGGAAGCGCGCCGAGATTTTGCGCAACCACCTTCTCGGCATGTTCCCGAAGCTGCCGAAGGACATTCCGGCCTCGCGCATCAAGACCTGGTTCGGGCATCGGCCGAGCATGCCGGACGGGCTGCCCTGCATCGGCCATGCCCGCGCCTCGCGTGACATCGTCTATGCCTTCGGCCACGGTCATGTCGGCCTGGTCGGCTCCGCCCGCACCGGCCGCCTCGTCGCGCAGCTCCTGAGCGGCAAGCAGCCCGAGATTCCGGTCGCACCGTTCGCACCCACCCGCTTCCTCTGAGATCGCGCCCATGACCTATCCTGCCAACTCGCCTTCTCGTATTGCCCGTGGCGGCAAGGCCGTCTACGGCGCGCCGCTCGGCATCCTGATGCTGGAAGCGCGCTTTCCCCGCATTCCCGGCGACATGGGCAACGGCACGACCTGGCCGTTCCCGGTGCTCTATCGCGTGGTGAGCGGCGCTTCGCCGGAGAAGGTGGTGCTGAAGGGCGCGGCCGGCCTGCTGCCTGATTTCATCGACGCGGCGCAAGACCTGGTGCGGCTCGGAGCCGAAGCCATCACCACCAATTGCGGCTTCCTCTCGCTGTTCCAGAAGGAGATCGCGGCAGCCGTCGGCGTTCCCGTCGCGACCTCGTCGCTGATGCAGGTGCCGTGGGTGCAGGCGACGCTGCCGCCCGGCAAGCGCGTCGGCCTCGTCACGGTGTCGGGCTCGACCCTGACGCCGGCCCATCTCGAAGGCGCGGGTGTGCCGCTCGACACCCCCCTGGTCGGCACCGAGCACGGCAAGGAGTTCTTCCGCGTCCTGATCAAGGCCGAGAAGGACGACATGGACATCGCGCAGGCCGAGCGCGACGTGGTCGAGGCCGGCAAGGAGCTTGTCGCCAAAAACCCTGATGTCGGCGCCATCGTGCTCGAATGCACCAACATGCCGCCTTATGCGGCAGCATTACAGGCCGAGGTCGGCTTGCCGGTCTACGACATCTATTCCATGATCACCTGGTTTCATGCTGGGCTGCGCCCGCGCGCCTTCGCCTGATTCCTTCTGTCGCAAAGCTCTGAACAAACTCGGCTAAACTCTGGTTTGCATTGCCATCGACCAACCAGCCCCGGTATATTGGGCTGTGTTCGGGCATGAATGCAGCTGATGATGAGCAACGTGGAACTGGCCTCCGATAGTATTGTCGATCGCGTCTATGAACAGCTCAAGGCGATGGCCGTGAGCTACGAGTTCAAGCCGGGCGAGCGGCTCAATGAGGGCGAGCTGGCCAAGCGCCTGGGCGTCAGCCGCACTCCGCTGCGCGAAGCGCTCAACCGTCTCAACACAGAGGGCTTCCTGCGCTTCACGCCGGGCAAGGGTTTCTTCTGCCGCGAGCTCGATGCCCACGAGATCTTCGATCTCTACGAGCTGCGCAAGTCGATCGAGGTCGCCTCGATCCGCCTCGCCATCAAGCGCGCGAAGGACGAAGACATCGACGCGCTGCTGAAATTTCTCGAAGCCACCGGCCCGGATCCCGGCGAGCGCACCTCGGTGGAGCTGGTCGAGCTCGACGAGACCTTTCACGAGCGGCTGATGGGCATGTCGAACAATGCCGAGATGCTGCGCGTGTTGCGCAACGTCAATGCCCGCATCCGCTTCGTGCGCTGGATCGACATGGACCGCATCAACCGCTCCAACACGCAAGCCGAGCACCGCGCCGTCGTCGAAGGCCTGAAGGCGCGCGACGAGGAAGCATGCGTTTCCGTGCTGGAAAAGCACATCGACCGCCGCCTCGATCGCATCACCTCCGCGATCAAGGAAGGCTACGCGCAGATCTACATGCCGGCAGCGGCGAGGACCGCGGCGAACTAGGCAGCGTGCCGCAGCGACGGCGCCCTTCCTTCTCCCCTTGCGGGAGAAGGTGGCATAGGCGGCCTTCGGCCGCCGTTCTTGAGAACGCCGAAGCAAGGCTTCGGCTACGGCGCGGATGAGGGGTATCTCTCCGCATCCACGGGTGCGCCTGACCGAGTCGAGACAGACGCCTCACCCAAGTGAATATGCGTCTCCTGCGGTGATGCCCTCTCCCGCAAGGGGAGAGGGCGCAGCAATGCGCATCGTCCCGCCCTCACACTATGCCATCTTTATCGGGACCGGATTCCGTGCTCATCTCGGCGTCGTCGCGGCCCGGGCCGGGTGTCTCATCCGGCGATAGCCGCAACGAGCAGCTATCCTGGAGTGAGACCATGAAACTATCCGGCAAGGTCGCCGCCATCACCGGCGCGGCGCGCGGCATCGGCAAGGCTTGCGCGAAGAGGTTTTTGGATGACGGCGTCAAGGTCGTCATCTCGGATGTCGATGCCGATGGCCTCGCCGCGACCGCGGCCGAGCTCGGACGGCCGGATGCGTTGCGCACCGTGGTCGGCAATGTCGCCAAACGCGCCGACGTGGACCTGCTCGTCGCAACCGCCGTGAAGGAATTCGGCCGGCTCGACATCATGGTCAACAATGCCGGCGTCGCCCGCAATCGCGACATCCTCGAGATTACCGAACAGGAATTCGACGAAATCATCGGCATCAATTTGAAGGGCGCGTTCTTCGGCGTGCAGGCGGCGGCCAAGCAGATGATCGCGCAAGGCAGCGGCGGCGGGGTCATCATCAACATGTCCTCCGTAAATGCGCTGCTCGCGATCCCGGCGCTTGCGACCTACGCCATGTCCAAGGGCGGCATGAAGCAATTGACGTCCGTGGCCGCCGTCGCGCTCGCCCCGCACAACATCCGTGTCGTCGCGGTGGGACCGGGCACGATCCTGACCGACATGGTGGCGTCGTCGATCTACACGTCCGACGATGCCCGCAAGACCGTGCTGTCGCGCACGCCGGCCGGCCGGGGCGGCGAGCCGAGCGAGGTTGCCTCCGTGGTGGCGTTCCTGGCCAGCGACGATGCGTCGTATATCACGGGGCAGACGATCTATCCGGATGGCGGCCGGCTGGTCCTGAACTACACGGTGCCGGTGAAGGAGAAGTAGGGAGCGGAACGCGCCACGTACTCGGTGTCATCGCCCGGCTTGACCGGGCGATCCAGTACTCCGTGACGCTTGTGATTGAACCGATGGGCTGCGGTGTACTGGATGCCCCGCCTTCGCGGGGCATGACAGCTACGATGAGGCGGGCTGCATGCCCTTCACTCCGCCGCCACCGTCATCCCATAGCCCAGCCGCTTTGAAATCCCGCCCGCGCAATCGCGCAACGCGTTGGCAATCGGGCTGTCCCAGCGCGCATCGAACGTGCCTTCCGGGCCCATCGCCGTGATGACCAGCGCGACATGGCCGGCATGGTCGAACACCGGCGCGGAGAACGCGTTGACGCCGGGCAGGGGATCGCCGAGCGCGCGCGCGAGGCCGTGCTTGCGGACCTCGGCCACCATGTCGGCGACCTTCGCGCCCTTGACGGCGCGCTTCGGGTTGTAGCCGACGCCGTGACGGTCGAGGCCGCTCTCGAGCGCGGCGTTGATGGTCTTTTCCGGCAGGAAGGCCGCAAACGCACGTCCTGTCGCCGTCTCCAGCAGCGCCATCACCGAGCCCGCGCGCATCACGATATGGACGGGCTGTCCGGGCTCCTCGAGCTGCACCACCGTCGGGCCATGCGTGCCCCACACCGCGAGCGACACCGCGTGCCCGATCTGGCTCGCAAGGCTCGCGATCTTCGGCCGTGCGATGCGCACGCCGGAGAGGCGGCGCAGGCTGATCAGGCCGAGCTCCAGCGCCAGCGCGCCGATCTCGTAGCGGCCGGTGGTCTCGTCCTGCTCGATCAGGCCGATGCGCGAGAAGCTGGCGAGATAGGGATGCGCCTTGGCCGGCGTCATGCCGGCCTCGCGCGCGAGATCGCGCAGCATCATCGGCTCGCCGCTGCGGGCAAGCGCCCGGAGCAGTTCTCCGCCGACTTCGATCGACTGGATGCCGCGGCTTTCTCTCTTCATGCGCCTCCGATGCGCTTAGCTTACGCCGCGTTGCGCCTCGCGGCGCTATCGGCGAGATGACGGCCGGCAATGTAGCCGAAGGTCAGCGCCGGCCCAAGCGTGATGCCGGCGCCGGGATAATTGCCGCCCATGATGCTGGCCATGTCGTTGCCGGCGGCATAGAGCCCGGGAATCACCCGGCCCTCGGCGTCGAGCGCGCGCGCATTCTCGTCGGTGACGATGCCGGCATAGGTGCCGAGATCGCCGACCACCATCTTGATAGCGTAGTACGGGCCGTTCTCGATCGGTGCGACGCAGGGGTTGGGGCCGTGCATGGCGTCGCCCTGGTAGCGGTTATAGGCTTTCGAGCCCTTGCCGAAGGCGGCGTCGTGACCGAGCGGCGCGGTCGCATTGAACTCCTTGACCGTCGCGGCGAATGCCTTGGCATCGATGCCGGCTTTCGCCGCGAGCGCTTCAAGTGAGTCGCCGCGCATGAGATAGCCGGTATCGAGATGATGACCCAACGGCATCGGGAACGGCGGCACGCAGCCGAGGCCGTATTTGCGCAGTGTGGGATGATCGCAGACGAGGTAGGCCGCGATCTCCTCTCCGGGCTTTGCCGCCTTGATCATGGCCTGGACGAAGTCGTGATAGGAATTGCCCTCGTTGGCGAAGCGCTTGCCGTCGCGCATCACCGCGATCACGCCGGGCTTGGCGCGATCGATGAAGTGCGGCATCACGCCCTTCGAGCCGTCCTTGCGCGTGGTCAGCGATACCGGCACCCACGCCGCCGCGTTCGGCAGGCGATCCTCGACATGTCCGCCGGCGCTTTCCGCAAGGCGCAGCCCGTCGCCGGTGTTGCCGGTCGGGCCCGGCGAGAAGTGCTCGTTGCCGGTCGGTGCGTGCGGAAACATTCTTTTACGCCGTTCGACATCATGCGGAAAGCCGCCGCAGGCAAGCACGACGCCCTGCCGCGCGCGGATGCGCACGTTGCGTCCTTCGCGCGACACAATTGCGCCGGTCACCGCGCCGTTCTCGACCGTCAGCTCGCGCACCGGCGAGGACAGCCACATCGGGATCTTCAGATCTTGCGCGGATTTCGCGAGGCGGCCCGCGAGCGCATTGCCGTTGGTCAAGGTCATGCCGCGGCCATAGCGCAGCACGTCCATCAGATGCCGCGACAGACGTTTTGCGACGTAGACCGCCGAGGTCAGCGACTTCGTCACGCGCATGAAATGGATGATCTCCTTGCCGCTTCCGAGCATCATGCCGAACACGGTGAGCTCGGGCAGGGGCATGCCGAGCGTCTTGATCTGGTCGCCGAGCTCGCGGCCGTCGAACGGGCGGGTCACCATGGAGCGGCCGCCCTGTGCGCCGCCGGGCGCTTCGGCGTGATAGTCCGGAAACACCAGCGGCATGTCGAAACGCAGCGCGGTCTTGCTGGTGAAGAAATCGACCGCTTCCGGGCCGGCGCTCAGGAACGCATCGACGCGCGCGGCGTCAAAATTGTTGCCGGCTTCATGGCGCAGATAGGTGCGCGCCTGCTCCGGCGTTTCCGCGATGCCATAGGCCTTCGCCAGCGAGGTGCCGGGGATCCAGAGCCAGCCGCCGGAGCGGGCGGTGGTGCCGCCGAAGCGCGGCTCCTTCTCGACGATCAGAACATTCAGGCCGCGAGAAGCCGCGGTGATCGCGGCCGACATTCCGGAGCAGCCCGATCCGGCCACGAGCACATCGCACTCGTATGTTTCGCTTGCGTTATGCTCGTTGCCGGTCATGTCTCATCTCACTTCTTCAGCAGCGGACATTTGGATTCGGAGACCGGACGGAAGGCGTCCTCGCCCTTCACGGTCTTGATGATCTCCAGATAGTCCCACGGCTCCTTGGACTGTTCGGGCGTCTTCACCTTGGCCAGATACATGTCGCGGATGACGCGGCCGTCCTCGCGGAGCTTACCACCGTGGACGAAGACATCCTCGATCGGCAGCTCGCGCATCTTCGCCATCACCTTGGCCGGATCGTCGGTGCCGGCGGCCTTGATGCCTTTCAGGTAGTGCAGCACCGAACCGTAGACGCCGGTCTGGATCATGGTGGCATCACCTTGGTCCGCTCGTAGAACTTCTTGGACCAGGCCCGCGTCGCCTCGTCCATGTTCCAGTAAGACGCCGTGGTCATGTAGGTGCCCTGCGCGGCCTTCAGGCCGATCGCATGCACGTCGGTGTCGAACATCAGCAAGCCGACAAGCTTCTGGCCGCCCTGGACCAGGCCGAACTCGCCGGACTGCTTGATGGCGTTATCGGTGTCCTGACCGGCATTGGCGAAGGCGACGACGTCGGACTTCGAGCTCTGCGCCTGCAGCGCAAAGGAGGAGAAGTCTGCGGTGTTGGTCGGATGCTTGACGCCGCCCAAGACCTTGCCGCCCATCTCGTTGATGAAGCGGGTGGCGTCCTTCTCGAGCTGCTGGCCGAAGGCATAGTCCGCGGTGATGAAGTACCAGGACTTGCCGCCTTCCTTGATGACGGCGGAGGCCGTCACCTTGGACAATGCATAGGTGTCGTAGGTGAAGTGCACGGTGTTCGGGCTGCACAGTTCGTCGGTCAGCGAGCTTGCGCCGGGCCCGGAGAGCAGGGCGATCTTGTTGCGCTCGCGCACCATGTTGTGCACGGCGATCGCGATGCCGGAATTGGGGATGTCGACGACGGCGTCGACCTTGCCGTTGTCGAACCAGCCGCGCACGATCTGCACGCCGACGTCGGTCTTCATCTGGTGGTCGGCGCTGATGATCTCGATTGGCTTGCCGAGCACCGTCGGCCCGAACTCCTCCACAGCTATCTTGGCGGCCTCGACCGAGCCCGGCCCTGAATTGTCGCGGCCCCAGCTCGACAGATCCGTCAGCACGCCGATCCGCACCGCGTCGTCGGAGACCTGCGCGGTGGCCGCGGACGTCATCGCAGCTGATGTCATGGCCGCGAGCATCGCGCAGGCCAGAAGCCCTCTCATCGTCGTTCCCTCTCTTTTATGGGCCACCTGGGGCGGCCGGTTTATTCGGGCGACAAATTAGATAATGGCAAATGAGTTTGTCAATGGCGAATAGGGCGGTTGGGCGGGTTCCACGATTGCCGAGGCGACGATCGCAGCGCTGTGCACCGCTGCCTCATCACCCGTCATTGCGAGCGCAGCGAAGCAATCCAGAATCCTTCCGCAGGCATTCTGGATTGCTTCGTCGCAAGAGCTCCTCGCAATGACCGATGAGGGGGCGGTGGCACCCAACGCTCTCGTGTCCCGGACGCGCTGCAGCGCTCTTGCGCTGCTGCGCAGAGCCGGGACCCAGAAGGCAACACGGGAAGGCGCAGTGACATGGGCCCCGGCTCTGCAGCGCACCGAAGGAGCGCTGCGCAGCGTCCGGTGCACGAGAGCGACCAAATGCGCGGGCAGGTTGCAACCATTCCCACGATTGGCCATGATGCCCTCTGGAATGATGGGGCAGGGCATGACGGCAGCAATTGGGGTCTCCACTTCGGCGGAGAGGTCGACGACGGCGCATGTGGTTTGGGCGAGTGCGCTTGGTACCGCGATCGAGTGGTACGACTTCCTGATCTACGGCACGGCCGCGGCCCTCGTCTTCAACAAGCTGTTCTTCCCGAGCTTCGATCCCTTCGTCGGCACGCTGGTGGCGTTCTCGACCTATGCGGTCGGCTTCGTGGCGCGGCCGATCGGCGGCGCCATCATCGGACATTACGGCGACCGGCTCGGGCGCAAGACGATGCTGGTGGCGACGATGATCGCGATGGGGCTCGGTACCTTCCTGATCGGCTGCCTGCCGACCTACAGCCAGATCGGCGTCTGGGCGCCGATCCTGCTGATCGCCTTGCGCTTCGTCCAGGGCATCGGGCTCGGCGGCGAGTGGAGCGGCGCGGTCGTGATGGTGATCGAGCACGCCGGAAACCGCCGCGGCTTCTATGGCAGCCTGGTGCAGATCGGCTTTCCCGTCGGCGTTGCCGCCTCCACCGGCATCTTCGGCCTGATGACCAAGCTGCCCGAGGCCGACTTCCTGAGCTGGGGCTGGCGCGTGCCGTTCCTGATCAGCATCCTCCTGGTCGGCGTCGGTTTCATCGTGCGCATGAGGCTTGCGGAGACGCCGCACTTCAAGGAGGTGGTCGAGCGCAAGGAGGTGCTGGCGCAGCCGGTATGGGAAGTGCTCCGCCGCGACTGGCGCAGCTTCCTGCTCGCGATCGGCATCACGGTGTCGGAGGTGGGGCTTGCCTATCTCCTCACCGTCTTCACGGTGGTTTATGCCACCACAAAACTCGGCCTGCCGCGTCAGGTTATCCTGGACGCGGTGGTCTATGCCGCGATCGTCGAGTTCGCGACGCTGCCGCTCGCCGGCTGGCTGTCCGATATCTTCGGCCGCCGGGCGCTGTATCTCGCCGGCGGCGTGTTCTCGGTGGCGCTGGCGTTTCCGCTGTTCTGGTTCCTCGACACCAAGGAGCCCGCGCTGATCACGCTCGCGCTCGTCGTCACGATGACGCTGACCCATGCGCTGCTGTTCGGGCCGAAGGCGGCCTTCATGCCGGAACTGTTCCGCACCCAGGTGCGCTACAGCGGCGCATCGTTAGGGGCCAACGTCGCGGCCGCGCTGAGCGGCGGCTTCTCGCCGTTGATCGCCACCGCGCTGCTGGCCTGGGCCGGATCGTACTGGGCGGTGTCGATCTACATCATCGCACTGTCGATCATCACGATCGTCGCGACCTTGATGGCGCCGGAGACGGCGCGCGACGCGCTTAAATCCTGAACTTCAGTGGCAGGCGGCCACGTCCTGCATCACCAGGAAGGTGATGCTGGCGGGCGGCAGGCGAATGCGGCCTGCGCGTGCAGCTTTCGGCGCGAGGCGAGGCAGATCGTCGCCGTCGGTCAGGGCGAGTGTCGCGCCGTTCAATTGCACGTTCGCGCTCTGGAGGCGGCGCGCCCGAAGTGTGTAGCGCTCGGCCCGCGCCGCCAGCGTCACTGCGTGCGATCCATGTTGCGAGCTGTTGATGAGAAGCACGGACGCCGCGCCCCTCGTCGTGGGATGGCAATGGGCATAGGCGTGAACCTGCGTCGAGGCCATGTTCGGGTCGAGCACGGTCGTTCCCATCAGGCGATGCCAGAGCAGTGCGGCCCAGTAATTGGGCCGTGGCCGAAATGTCTTTTCCTCGAGCAGGCCGTAGTCGCTCGCCGCGAGCGTGTTGTGCATCACCACCTGCACACCCGCCTTGGCCAGGCGGCCGAGCTGGTCGAGATAGCGAAAGCTGTCGAGAAAGGTCGCATCCCACGGATTGCCTCCGCAGGCGGCCGCCGCGGTCTCCGTCAGCCAGATCGGCTTGCCCGGCTCGAACGCGTCGCGCAGGCCGCGATGGACGGCGAGCACGGTCTCGGTCCGCGACAGCCAGTCATGGGACAGCGCCCGGGCCGGATCGTCGTGCACGCCGCAGCGGAGCGAGAGCGTGTTGTAGTGGTGATAGGAAACACGATCGAGACCCGGGCTGGACGCGGCCAGCAGATCGCGCGTCTTGATGCCGGAATCGCCGACCGAGCCAGGCCCTGCGATGAGCGTCTCCGGCGACGCGCGCTTCATCCATCTTTGAAAGATCTTGAAGTCGCGGCCATAGGCATTGGCGTCATATCCTGCCGGCGCACCATTGCTCGCTGCGAGCGTAGGCTCGTTCATGAATTCGGCGGCAGCGATGCGGCTGTCCAGCGATCGCGTGAAATCGAGGAGGCGCTGCGCCTGGCCCGGCGCCCAGACGCCGTCGGCGTCGCGGATGCCGGGGCTGACCGCGAAAGACGTCACGATCTCCGCATTGGCGATGCGTGCGAAGTCAACGACGCCGCGCCATTGCGTACGACCGAGCACGGTGTCGAAGCCGGCAGGCGGTGCGGCCGGCGGATCGTCGGTGTCGGCGAAAAAGGTGGCATTCGCCCAGGTGCCGCTCACGCGCAGATAGGCCGGCCCGAGTGCTGCGGCGAGCTTGCGCAGCCGCGTGTTGGCGAGATCGATCGGCGGCCGATAAGCGTAGCGATCGCGGCGACCGCCTCCTTGCGCATAGGGTCTCCAGAACCGCCCGCCGGTCACCTCCACCATCTCGACGTTGTAGGACTGAAAGCGTGGATCGATCGTGTCGATGACCCTCATCGCCTTGGGATCGACGATCTCCGCACCGGCTCCCGGCGATATCGCGATGGCGAACAATGCCATTCCGGGCGCGCGGATAGCGCACGCGGGTACGTTCAGACATCTCCACCAGATCTTCTGCATGGCTGGGTCCTGTCGCACGACCGATCCTAGCGCGTCGTCCGCATGATGCGCTGCGATATCAAGGCCAAAGGCGTTGCCCGGAGATGTCCGATCCATTATCGGTCGGTCCGACGCAACTGGCCGTCCCCTGGAGCATAAGACATGAAAAAAACCTCCTCACCCACGCGACGCGATCTGCTCGCAAGCGCCGCCGTGGTGACTGCAGCCGCCATCGCCGACACCTCTCCTGCAGCAGCGCAAGCCGGGCCGAAGCCGATCTTCGCCGTTCCGATGGTGACGATTCCGATCGTCGGCGAGACCCAGGTGTTCCAGGTCCGCCGCATCTACTGCATCGGGCGCAACTACGCTGCGCACGCGATCGAGCGCGGTTCGGACCCGAACCGCGAGCCGCCGTTCTTCTTCCAGAAGCCGACGGATGCGATCCAGAACGTCGCGGTTGGCGAGGTTGCCGACCATCCCTATCCGTCGCTGACCAAGAACTATCATCACGAGGTCGAGCTGGTGGCCGCGCTGAAATCCGGCGGCACCAACATCCCGGCCGACAAGGCGCTCGACCATGTCTACGGCTACGCGCTCGGCCTCGACATGACCCGGCGCGATCTCCAGAACGGCATGGCCGCGGAGAAGAAGCCCTGGGAGATAGGCAAGAGCTTCGACCACGCCGCGGTGATCGGCCCGATCCACCCGGCGAGCAAGACCGGCCATTTCGAGAAGGGCGCCATTTCGCTCGCGATCAACGGCACGGTGAAGCAGAGCTCGGACCTCAGCAAGATGATCTGGAGCGTCGCCGAGCAGATCGCGAAGCTCTCGGAAGCGTTCGAGCTGAAGGCCGGCGACATCATCTATTCCGGCACGCCGGAGAATGTCGGGCCGGTGGTGAAGGGCGACTTGCTCGTGTGCAAGCTCGAGGGCCTGCCTGACATGTCGATCAAGATCGTGTAGCCGCGGCAGCTTTCCTACCTCGCCCCGCTCGCGGGGAGAGGTCGGATCGCTCTTGCGATCCGGGTGAGGGGGTACAGGCTATCGACGAATTCCTGCGCGGAGGCAGCCCCTCACTCCAACCCTCTCAGCGCGAGCGAAGCTCGTCGCGGCCCCGTAAGAACGGGGCGAGGGCGTGTACCGCCGTTTTGTCGACGATGGTTCAACTTGGAGGGCAAGATGCTGCGGCAAGGTCTAATTTTTGCATTCGGTTTGCTCCTCCTCGCGACCGCCGCGAAAGCCGAAGGCCCCACCGACGTCGCACCCACCGGCACACTCCGCGTGGCGGTCGCCGTCGGCCCCGCCGCCTCCGCGTTCTGGACCACGCGCGATCCTTCGACCGGCAAGCCACGCGGCGTCACCGTCGAGCTCGCCAAGGCCGCCGCCGACAGGCTGCACGTGCCGCTCCAACTCGTCGAATACCAGAGCTCCGACGAGATCGCCGCGGCGAGCAGCAAGGACGTCTGGGATCTCTCCTTCATGCCGGCGGACGTGAAGCGCGAGGCGCTCGTCGACCAGGGTCCGGCCTATGTCGCCTATATGAGCGGCTATCTCGTGCGGGCCGGCTCGGACATTCGCACCGTTGCGGATGTCGATCGTGCCGGCATGCGGATCGGGTGTATCGAGGGAACGTCGACGTCGCGCACGGTCGAGAAGTCGATCAAGCAGGCGAAGCTGACGAAGTTCGTGAAGCCGGAAGAGGCCGCCGCCTTGATCGGCAAGGGCGAGCTCGACGCGCTCGCGATGGGCATGGGGGCCCTGGAAGACCTCTCGCGAAAGCTGCCGGGCACGAAGGTGCTGGACCAGGTGATCCAGTCGACCGGCGTCGTCGTTGTCGTGCCCAAGGGCAAAGCCGCGGCAAAGGTCTGGGCGGCGCATTTCCTTGATGAAGCCAAGGCGGACGGCACGGTGCGCCGCGCACTCGATGGCAACGGGTTCACCGGCGACAAGGTCGCGCCGTAGTTGCGGTGATCGGCGTCCGGCTTGCCCCTGAATTGCCGGAGTTCCCCGCGCGATTGCCCCGTGTTGGGCAACAGACAAACGTCCTGCGGCCATATTTCGGTAAGAAGTGATCTCCCGTGAGGGAGGCACTCCGATGAACAAAGCTCTGATCACTGCCGTCGTGCTGCTTGCGGGCGTGCCTGCAAGCGCTGCCGCACAGGAGCGTGCCGGTGCCGCGGCAATCGGAGCCGTGTCGGGCGCCGTGGTGCTGGGTCCGATCGGCGCGATCGCCGGCGCTGCGATCGGTTACACCGCTGGACCTGCAATCGCCCGGTCCTGGGGCGTGCGAGATTCGCGCTCGGCGCGGCAGCGGCCGCCGCCGCGTCGCGAGGCCAATCGCGCAGCCGGCACGCCGCCGCGCACGCGCCAGGCGATGGACGCCAGCGGCCAGATGAGAGCCGCCAGCAATCCGCCGGTGCAAGCCGCGCCGGCGCCGCAGCCGGTTCAAGAGGCTCCCGCAGCGCCCGTGCAGACCTCGGCGCCGCCTGCTCAGGGATTCGAATAAGGCCTCGGCGTCAGGCCGCGGTGGTCTTCGGCCGCAGCCGGTCGACCGTCCGCGCGATCAGCGCGGCCACGTCCGGCACCTTCGGGCCGATGCGAAATTCCGGTCCCGCAACGACGACCGACAGCCTGCGGTCGCCGATCGGCAGCGGGATCGCGGCGCCGGCGAGGTCGCGGCTGTAATCTGCAAAGCTCTGGCAATAGCCGCGCGAGATCGAGTTGCGCAGCTCGGTCTCGACCGCCTCAATGCTGATCGGCGTCGAGGGCCCGTACTGCTTGAACTCGATCTTGCGATAGACCGAGTCGCGCTCTTCCTGCGAATATTGCAGCAGCAGCGCGCGGCCGCTCGCGGTGGCGTGGATCGGCACGCGATGGCCGATGGTCGCGAAATAGCGGATCGCGGCCTTGGACTCGACGACGTCGATGAACACCGCCATCACGCCGGCCGGCGCCACGATGGAGGCGGTCTCGCCGGTCTCCGTCGAGAGATCGGAGATCAGCTGATGCGTCCAGGCCGGCAGCGGCTCGACCTCCGAGATCATCCGCGCCATGGCGAGCCACCGCGGCGTCGGATAGAAGCCGGCGCGCGGCCGCGGCTCGTAGAGATAGCCCTTCTCCGACAACGTCGCGAGCAGGTTGAAGGTCGACGAGCGCGGCCAGCCGAAATGATCGGCGATCTCGGCAAGCGTTGCCGGCTTCTTCACTTGCGCGAAGAACTCCATGATCTCCAGGACGTTTGCGGCTTGGCGAACGATCATGGCGAGGCTTGCAATCCTTTAACCCTGGCCGAGAATCTTCTTCGCGGCGCGAAGATGCGGCTTGTCGATCATCTGGCCGTCGAGCCGCAGCGTGCCGGAATTCGGATTGCTCGCGAACGCCGCGATCACCTTCTCCGCCCATGCGCGCTCGGCGTCGGTCGGCGCGAACGCCGCGTTGACGACGTCGACATGTTTGGGATGGATCAGCGCCTTCCCCGAAAAGCCATCACGCCGCGCAGCGCGCGTTTCGGCTTCGAGGCCCGCGAGGTTGTCGATGTCGGTATAGACGGTGTCGATCGGTGCGACCTCGGCCGCGGCGGCCGCCATCAGGCAGAGGTCGCGCGCGAGGCGGTAGGGGCTGTGGAACACGCCGCCGCTCGCTTTTTCGGTGGCGCCGAGCGAGGCCGAGAGATCCTCCGCGCCCCACATCAGGCCGGCGAGGCGAGGGGAGCAGCCCTTGTAGCTGCCGAGGCCGAAGATCGAGCTCGCGGTTTCCGTCGCGACGCAGACGATGCGGGTCGCGCCGACCGCGATGCCGGCTGCTGCTTCCAGCGCCTCGAGCCAGGTTGCGACCTGCCGCACGTCGTCGCCGCCCTGCGATTTCGGCAGCACGATGCCATCGGGCCGGCCCGGCATCACCGCGGCAAGATCAGCCAGCGTCATCCCGGTGTCGAGCGCGTTGACGCGGACATAGAGCTGGTGCGGGCCGGGACGGCTCTTCAGCATCGCCAGCGTCAGCCCGCGTGCTTCGGGCTTCTTGTCGGTGACGACGGAATCCTCGAGGTCGATGATCAGCGCATCGGCCTTGCCTTCGCTCGCCTTCTCGAATTTGCGCGGGGAATCGCCCGGCACGAACAGCATCGAACGCATCAGACCGGCCTCTTGTGCATCATCGCCATGCGGCGGCATTTGCCGACGATCTCGTCGTTCTGGTTCAGAGCGTGGTGCTCGAACTCGACGATGCCCGCCTTCGGGCGCGATTTGGATTCCCTCAACGAAAGCACCTTCGTCGTCGCCCGCAAGGTGTCGCCATGGAAGACCGGTTTCGGAAAGGTGACGTCGGTCATGCCGAGATTGGCGACGGTTGTGCCCATGGTCGTATCATAGACCGTCATGCCGATCATGATGCCGAGGGTGTAAAGGCTGTTGAAAATGCGCTGGCCGAACTCGGTCTTTTCCGCGAAATGCGCGTCGATGTGCAGCGGCTGCGGGTTCAGCGTCAGCAGGCTGAACATGGTGTTGTCCATCTCCGTGACGGTCCGGGTCAGCGGATGCCTGAACTCCTGGCCCACGGAAAAGTCTTCGAAATAAAGTCCGGCCATCGCGGTTTCCTCCCTGTGTTCTGCGATTTGGCCCGCGCTGCGGCTTTAAGGCGGCGCGGCCAGGTGAACTGCTTTTTGCTCTGCGAGCTGCTCGATCTCCTCAGTCGAGAGACCGGCCTCGCGCAAAATGTCGCGGCCGTGCTGGCCGAGCGTCGGGGCGGGACCGGCGGCTTCCGGCTGGGTCACGCTCCAGGTCGAGGGCACGCGCATCTGGCGGATGCGCCCCTCGACGGGATGCTCAACCGTCTGGAAGAAGCCGGTCGCCTTGAGGTGCGGATCGTCCAAAATCGTCTCCAGCGTGTGCATCGGCATCACCGGGATGTCGGCGCGCTCCAGGAGCTCGCGCCACTCCGCCGTGGTGCGCGTAGCGAAGATGTGCCCGATCTCCTCGTAGATCTCGTCGATATGTTTCGTGCGCGCGGCGTGGTTGGCGAAGCGCGGCTGCTCCAGGAAATGCGGCTGTCCGATCGCCTCGAAGAAGCTGCGCCAGTGCTTGTCGTTGTAGATGAGGACGCAGAGATAGCCGTCGCTGGTCTTGTAGGGCCGGCGATAGCGCGAGAGCAGGCGGGCATAGCCGCCATGGTCGAGCGGGGGATCGTAAGTCAGGCCGCCGAGATGGTCGACCAGCACGAACTCAGCCATGGATTCGAACATCGGCACGTCGATGCGCTGGCCGACACCCGTGCGCTGCTGGTGCATCAGCCCGCCCATGATCGCATTCACCATCATCAACCCGACGATGCGGTCGGCGATGGTGACGGGCACGTAGCGCGGCGTGCCGTCGCCGGCGGCGGCGAGCAGCGTCGGAATGGTGGCGGCGCCCTGGATCAGGTCGTCATAGGCGGGCTTTGCGGCATAGGGGCCGGACTGGCCGTAGCCGAACGCACCGACATACACGAGGGCGGGATTGATTTCGCGAAGCGTCTCGTAGTCGAGGCCGAGCCGCGCCATCGCCTGCGGGCGCACGTTGTAGACCAGCGCGTTGGCACGCTTGGCCAGTCGCAGCAGCGTGTCGCGGCCTTCCGGCTTCTTCAGATCGAGCACGATGCTGCGCTTGCCGCGATTGGCGTTGTGGAACATCCCGCCCATGCCGGGTGTGCGACCCGGGCCGATCTGGCGAACGATGTCGCCCTCGGGGCTTTCGACCTTGATGACGTCGGCGCCCATGTCCGCGAGCACCTGGGTGCCGTAGGGGCCCATCAGCACCGAGGTCAGGTCGAGAACGGTGAAGCCGGCGAGCGGTCCCATGGGGCCTCGTGAGATGAATTCATATACGTGGAGTTAGAGTTCAGAAAACGCTGGTGTCAATTCAGCGTAGTCGGCCAGGCGCGCATAGCGCCATGCGTAGTTCATATACTTGACAGATAAATTCACATATATGTACATTTTCCTCAAGCAAGAAATGGAGCGAGGGCCGGACGGTGCTGCAGCAAGCCGCTGCCGCCTTCGGCATGGGGACGCGTTAGGGAGAACCAAATGAAGAAGAACCTGGCCTGGGCCGCCGCCGCGCTCGCGCTTTCGCTGCCGGTCTCGACACTTCAGGCTCAGGCGCTCGAGCTGAAGGTCGCCGACAGCTTCCCCGCCGGCCACTACCTCGTCCGCCTGCTGCTCAAGCCCTGGATGGACGACGTCACCAAGCGCACCAACGGCGCGGTGACCTTCACCTATTATCCCAACCAGCAGATCGGCAAGGCGGCCGACATGCTGCGCCTGACCCAGTCGGGCGTGGTCGACATCGGCTACATCGGACCGTCCTATGTCTCCGACAAGATGCCGCTGTCGGAAGTCGCGCAATTGCCGGGCGCGTTCGCGACCAGCTGCCAGGGCACGCTCGCCTACTGGAAGACCGCGCGCGAAGGCATCCTGGCCAAGCAGGAATACGCACCGAACAAGATCAAGCTGCTGATGGCCGTGGTGCTGCCGCCCTATCAGGTGTGGACGGTCAAGTCGAAGGTGGAATCCACCAAGGACATGCAGGGCCTGAAGCTGCGCACCACGGGCGGTGCGCAGGATCTGACGCTGCGGGCGCTCAACGCCGTGCCGGTGCGCATGGCCGCGCCCGATGCCTATGAGTCGCTGTCGCGCGGCACGATGGACGGCCTGCTGTTCCCGCTCGACAGCGTCGTCTCCTACGGTCTCGACAAGCTGGTCAAGCACGCCACCGAAGGCGTCAGCTTCGGCAGCTTCATCGTCGCCTATTCCATCAACCAGTCGGTCTGGAACAAGCTGCCCGACGACGTGAAGAAGGCGATGGACGAAGCCTCGGAGGCGATCACGCCGAAGGCCTGTGCCGACGTCGACAAGGAAGGCGAGGTCACCAAGAAGCAGATGCAGGATGAAGGCGTCAGCTTCGATCCGCTGCCCGAAGCGACGCGCGCCGAGATCAAGGACAAGCTCAAGGGTGTCGGCAAGGAATGGGCAAGCGGGCTCGACAGCCGCGGCAAGCAGGCCTCCGCCGCGCTGAAGGAGTTCGAGGACCTGCTCGCCGCCGGCGGCACGAAGTAATCCGACAGCAACGAGGGAGGCGCGAGAGGTGATCAAGCGGGCAGGAGATGTGCTCGGCGCGCTGGAGCGCGCGCTGACGGTGATCGCAGTGGTGTTCCTGTTCGCGATCATGCTGCTGGTGGTGACAGACGTGTTCATGCGCTACGCGCTGAACAGTCCGTTCGCCTTTACCTATGACCTGATCGGGCTCTATCTGCTGGCCGGCGTGTTCTTCTTCACGCTGTCGGACGGCCTGCGCGAGCATGCGCATGTCGGCGTCGATATCCTGCTCTCTCGCTTCTCGCCGGCGGGCCGGCGGCTGTCGGAGATCGTCACCGCACTTGCGGGCCTGTTCGTGTTCGTCCTGATCTGCAAGGTCGGGTTCGAGCGTGCGCTGGAGAATTACGAGCAGCACGATGTGCTGGCCGGCGCGATTGCCTGGCCGACCTGGATCTCGGCGGCGCTGGTCCCGTTCGGCTGCGGCGTGCTGGTGCTGCGGCTGGCGCTGCAACTCGTCGGCAATGTGCTGAGCCTCGTCAGCGGCCGGGACCTCTATCCCCTGCCGCCGGTCGCCGGCGTTGGCGAAGCGCGATCCTTCGAGTAACGGGCGATATCCATGACACCTTTCATCGTTCTTGCCCTGCTGTTCGGCCTGCTGGCCCTCGGCACGCCCGTCGGCTTCGCCATGGCCTTTGCCGGCTCGGTCGGCCTCGTCATGGTCGGCGGCTGGTCCACCCTGTTCGGCATCCTGCAAACCGCGCCGCTCTCGACCGTCTCCTCCTACGAGCTGATCACCATCCCGATGTTCCTGCTGATGGCGGATCTCGTGCTGCTGTCGGGTGTCGCTGACGATCTGTTCAAGACCGCCTCGGCCTGGGTCGGCCGCATTCCCGGCGGTCTCGGCATGGCAACGGCACTCGCCGGCGCCGGCTTCGGCGCGATCTGCGGCACCTCGACGGCCTCGGCCGCGACGCTGTCCTCAACCAGCCTGCCCGCGATGATCCGCCAGGGCTACGAGCCGAAGATGGCCGCCGGCGTCGTCGCGATCTCGGGCACGCTGTCGATGCTGCTGCCGACCAGTGTCGCACTGGTGATCTTCGGCCTGCTGGCCGAGGTGAACATCGGCAAGCTCCTGATCAGCGGCATCATCCCGGCGATCCTCGTCACCATCACCATCATGGCCACGATCTATTTCCTGGTCTGGCAGGACCCTGCGCGCGCACCGGCCGCGAAGTCGGTGCCGTGGCGCGAGAAGTTTGCGCTGCTGTGGCAGGTTTCGCCGATGGTGGTGCTGTTCTCGATCGTGACGGGCACGATCTATCTCGGCGTCGCCACGCCGACCGAGGCGTCCGCTTTCGGTGCGTTCGGCGCGTTCCTGCTCGCGATCGTCAAGGGCAAGATCACGCCGTCATCGCTCTACAGGACGCTGCTGCGCGCCAGCCACGGCACCTGCATGATCATCATGATCCTGGTCGGTGCCTCGATCTTCGGCTATTTCTTCACGCTCACCCATGTGACGCAGGATCTCGTCGCCTGGATCGGCAGCTTGCCGACCTCGCGCTGGGTGATCATCACGCTGATCCTGTGTGGCTACATCGTGCTCGGCTCCTTCATGGATCAGATCGCGATCCTGGTTCTGACCGTGCCGATCGTGCTGCCGCTGATCAAGACGCTCGGCTTCGATCCGATCTGGTTCGGCGTCATCAAGATCGTCACCGCCGAGGTCGGCATGATCACGCCGCCGGTCGGGCTGAACTGCTTCATCGTCGCCCGCTACGCCAAGCGGCCGGTCGCGGAAGTCTTCCACGGCACCTTCCCGCACTTCATCGCGCACCTGATTGCGATCGCGATTCTGGTGGCGTTTCCGTCTATCATCCTCTGGCTGCCCTCGCAGATGGGGCGCTAGGATCGGAGCCCGGCTCCCAATAAGGAGAACAAGAACATGGATTTCGCGCTTACCGATCAGCAGGAAGCCATCCGCGATGCCATCGCAAAGATCTGCGAAGGCTTTCCCGATGCCTACTGGCTGAAGAAGGACCACGACGGCGGCTTCCCGCACGACTTCCACAAGGCGCTGGCGGATGCCGGCTGGCTCGGCATCTGTGTGCCCGAGGAATATGGCGGCTCGGGGCTCGGCATTACCGAAGCCGCGATCATGATGCGCACGATCGCGGAGTCCGGCGCCGGCATGTCCGGCGCCTCCGCGGTGCATATCAACGTGTTCGGTCTCAACCCCGTCGTCGTGTTTGGCACCGAGGAGCAGCGCAAGCGCATGCTGCCGCCGATGGTCGAGGGTCGCGAGAAGGCCTGCTTCGCCGTCACCGAGCCCAACACCGGCCTCAACACCACGCAGCTCAAGACCCGTGCGGTCGCCAAGAACGACCGTTACATCGTCAACGGCCAGAAGGTCTGGATCTCGACCGCCCAGGTCGCGCACAAGATCCTGCTGCTGGCGCGCACCACGCCGCTGGAGGAGGTGCGCTCGCCGACCCATGGCCTCAGCCTGTTCTATACGGATTTCGACCGCAAGAAGATCAAGGTCCACGAGATCGAGAAGATGGGCCGCAAGATCGTCGATTCCAACGAGCTGTTCTTCGAGGATTTTGAAATCCCGATGGAGGACCGGATCGGTGAGGAGGGCAAGGGTTTTCAGTACATCCTCGAAGGCATGAACCCCGAGCGCATTCTGATCGCGGCGGAAGCCGTCGGCCTCGGCAAGCTGGCGCTGTCGCGGGCGACCGAATACGCCAAGACGCGCGTGGTGTTCAATCGCCCGATCGGCAAGAATCAAGGCATCCAGCATCCGCTCGCGGTGAACTGGGTCGAGCTCGAAGCGGCCTGGCTGATGGTGATGCAGGCGGCCTGGCAATACGACAAGGGCCTGCCCTGTGGCGCCGGCGCGAACGCGGCTAAATATTTCGCGGGCGAAGCCGGGTATCATGCCTGCGAGCAGGCGGTGATGACCCATGGCGGCTTCGGCTATGCCAAGGAATTCCACGTCGAGCGGTACCTGCGCGAAGTGTTGATCCCGCGCATCGCGCCGGTCAGCCCGCAGCTCGCGCTCAGCTTCATTGCGGAAAAGGTGCTCGGGCTCGCCAAGTCGTACTAGGCTGCGCGGAGGATCGTCATGAACCTCGCTCATCATCTCCTGCGTGCCGCTAAGGCCGACGCCTCCGCGCCGGCGCTGCTCAAGGGTCTGACGCCGGTCGCCGACTACGGCCGGCTCGCCACGACGGTGGCGTCGCTTGCTGGATCGCTGCAGCAACGCTTCGGCCTCGCCAGAGGCGACCGTGTCGCGCTGCTGATGAAGAACGTGCCCGACTACGTCGCCTGCCTCTATGCCTGCTGGCACGCCGGTCTCGTCGCCATCCCCATCAACGCAAAACTGCATCCTCGTGAGGTTGCGTTCATTCTCGACAATTCGGGCGCCGCCGTCGTCTTCGTGACCGGGGACATGGCGGGCGTCGCGTCGGAAGCTCTGGCGCTGGGCACGACCCAGCCACGTATCGTCGAGATCGGCTCGGCCGAACATCGCGGCATGGAGAAGGCCGACGGCATCGCCATCGCCGATGTCGCCATCACCGATCCCGCCTGGATCTTCTACACCAGCGGCACCACCGGCCGGCCCAAGGGCGCGGTACTCAGCCATCGCAATCTGCTCGCGATGTCCCTGAATTATCTCGCCGAGATCAATCCGATCGTGCCCGGCGAGGCGCTGCTGCACGCAGCTCCCATGTCGCACGGCTCCGGCCTTTATATGGTGCCGCATGTGCTCGGCATGGGCGTCCAGATCATTCCCGAAAGCGGCCGCTTCGAGCCCGACGAGATTCTCGAGCTGACGGCGAAGCGCGAGAACATCTCCTTCTTTGCCGCGCCCACCATGGTGCGACGCCTGACGGTTGCGGCGGAAGCCGCTCGTGCGGCCGCGCCGGGGTTGAAGACCATCATCTATGGCGGCGGTCCGATGTATGTCGCCGACTGCAAGGCGGCGCTCGCCGTATTCGGGCCGAAGCTCGCGCAAATCTATGGTCAGGGCGAGACGCCGATGACCATCACCTACCTGCCGAAGTCGATGCATGCCGATGCCGGCCATCCGCGCCATGAGGAGCGCCTTGCCTCCGTCGGCATCGCGCAGGGCGTGGTGCAGGTGCGCACCGTGGATGAGGCGGGGCAGGATGTTGCGCCCGGCGAGGTCGGCGAGATCATCGTGCGCGGCGACACCGTCATGTCCGGCTACTGGCAGAACCCTGACGCCACCGCGAACACACTGCGCGACGGCTGGCTCTACACCGGCGACATGGGTGCCTTCGACGCCGACGGCTTTCTCACTCTCAAGGACCGTTCCAAGGACGTCATCATCTCCGGCGGCACCAACATCTATCCGCGCGAGGTCGAGGAGGTGCTGCTGCGGCACGAGGCCGTTGCCGAAGTCTCGGTGATCGGCCGGCCGCATCCGGAATGGGGCGAGGAGGTCGTGGCCATCGTGGTTGCCGCTGAGGGGAGGACGGTCACGCGAGACGAGCTCGACCAGATCTGCAACGCCTGGATCGCACGTTTCAAGCGGCCCAAGCACTATTACCTTACCGGCGAATTGCCCAAGAACAGCTATGGCAAGATCGTGAAGACGGAGCTGCGCACGCTGCTCGGCGAGGCCTCTGCGCGCCTCACGCCGATAGGCTGAGGCCGCGATGCCGGAAAGCGCGCAGCCGATCGACTTTGCCGGCCTGATCCGTGAAGGCGATCTCGTGGTGTGCGGGCAGGCAACGGCGGAGCCGCTCACCCTGACCGAAGCGCTGATGGCGCAGGCGGCGCAGCTTCCGCCCTTTCGCATGATGGTCGGACCGGTATTCTCGGAGACGTTTTCCGCAGCAAGCCCGAACGTGTCGTTCCGGAGCTATGGCGTGATCGGCACTACGCGGCGGCTGGCCAGGGCCGGGCGGCTCGAGGTGATCCCAAGCAATTACAGCGCCTTCTGCGCCGACTTCGCCACGCAAAGACACAAGGCCGATGTCGTCCTCGTGCAGCTTGCGCAGTCCGGCGGACGTCTCAGCGCCAGCCTCTCCAACGACTATGTCATCGATGCCGCGCGCGGCGCGCGCCTTGTCATCGCAGAGATCAATCCCGAGGCGCCTTTCACCTTCGGTGCGGAATGGCCGGAGGACGTGCCGATCCACCGGCGCGTGACGGCGCGCCGTCCGCCGGTCGAATTGGCATCGACACCGCTCGACGACACCTCCCGCCGGATCGCGTCCCATGCCGCGAGCCTCATCGCCGACGGCAGCACGCTGCAGTTCGGCGTCGGCCGCATCCCCGACGCGATCCTGTCCTCGCTGTCCCATGCGCGCAATCTCGGCATTCATTCCGGCCTGATCAACGACGCCGTGGTCGATCTGATCGAGCGTGGCGCGGTGACGAATGCGGAGAAGGGGATCGATGCCGGGATCACCGTCACCAACCAGGTGATCGGCACGCAGCGGCTCTATCGCTTCGTGCATGAGAACAAGGCGGTCACGGTGCGACCAACGTCATACACGCATGGCCAGGGTGTTCTCGCCCGGATCGACCGGTTGGTTGCGATCAACTCGGCGCTTCAGGTCGGGCTCGACGGCAGCGTCAATTCCGAGACGCTGGATGGCATTGCGATCGGCGCGATCGGAGGCCAGCTCGATTTCGTGCGCGGTGCCAATGCGTCACGGGGGGGCAGGGCGATCATCGCGCTGCCGGCGACGGCGTCAGACGGGAGCAGCCGGATCGTCGCCAATGTCGAGACCGTGACGACGCCCCGAGCCGACGTCGACGCCGTCGTCACGGAATGGGGCATCGCCGAGCTGCGCGGCTGCGGCCTCGCAGAGCGTGCGCGACGCCTGATCGCGATCGCGGCGCCCGAGCATCGCGATGCCCTGTCGGCGCAGATCCGCAAGGCCGCCGGCTAGCTCAGTTCATCATCGCGAGCGTCGGACGCTGGCTCTCACTGGTGCCGATGATGGCAGGGATATCGGCCGCCTCGCCGGCGATCATGTGCGACATTCCCCAGAACAAATGCGCGAGGCGGGAGAACACCAGCCGCTCGCGCTCTGCAGGAACGGTGCCGTCGGGGATCGTCACGGTCTCCAGGCCAACGACTTTCTTGAAATCCGGCCAGATCGTCATCGACTGCGCGATCACGGAATAGCAGCGCGGATCCTCGTCGCTCTCGTCGGGCGCCGCCGGCAGACCCGGATATTGCGTCGGTGCGGCGTAGAATCTGTAGGCGCCATAGCCGAGCCGGAGCAGGAATTTTTCGGGAACGGCGACGTCGGCGGCAAAGGACACCAGCCGCGCCTCGCTCAACACCTCCGCTTCGATGGCGCTGAGGTCCGATGCGCGCAGCGCCGAGCAGAAGGCGAGGTCGCGATTGTGCTCGCGGAGCAGATTGGCGAGCGGTTGCTGCTGTTGCACGGTGTCGGTGAGCAGGATGATGGTCTTGAGCATCGGTTGATATCCGTCAGGGGAAGAGGTGGCGGGCGGTCATGACCGCCTGGTCGGACGCATGGGCCGCGAAGAAATCGTTGGCGATGCGCTGGCCCGGTGCGATCTCCAGGATGCGGTGGCGCGCGAGCGCGGCGGCCTCGCGCGCGGCGCCGATGTCGTCCTGCCAGGCGCACAGCGACAGCTCCAGCCGGTCGTAGCCGCCGCAATCGGCGGCATAGGCGCCGGTCACGGCTTCCACGGTCGCCGGCCACCGCGCCGGCGTCGCTTGCCGCGACATCGCGCAGGATCACGGCGATGCCGTTGCCGGTCTCGGCTTTCGTGGTCATCACCATGAAGGCATCGCGGGCGCCGGTGCGTCCGGCCCGGCGGGCCGTGCGGGCGATGCCGGCAAAGCCGGGATCGGGACCGAGATCCAGCGTCGTCGTCTGCCGGTCGTGCAGGATCGTGGCGCGCATCGCGCCGAGATCGCCCTTCAGCGAATGATAGGAGCGGGGCAGCCACACGGTATCGAGCGGCACCTGTGACGAGGTCAGGCTCCACGCCTGGTCGAGTAGATAGCCCTCCCAGATCGCGGGATAGGATGCGGCGAGCTGCTGCCAGGCGCGCAGCAGCATTTCGGCGCGCGCGGTGCGGCCGAGATAGAGCACGCGCGCCGACATCTCCCAGCGGTTCCACTTGTGCAGGGCCACGTCGCAGCCGAGGTAGGACGGCAGCAGCGGCGCCTCGCGCAAGCTCGCGTCCACGTCGACGAACAGCAGCGGCTCGCGATATTTGTTCCACATCCGCAACATGAACTCGGCCTTCTCGAAGCAGAGCATGCGGTCGCCGAACTGGGTGGCGATCGGCTCGATGTGACAGGCGAGGTCGAACCGTTCGAGCGAGTGCCGGAGCGCAAAGGCCGCGGTCGCGTCGGCTCCGCGCGGATAGCAGGAGACGATACGGGGGCGGACGCTGGATGCGTCGGCGGCGGTGAGGAATTTCGACCAGCCGATGCCGCCCCACCACATCTCGTGCGGGCCCTCGGCGCCGCAGGGGCCGACGGTGCCGAATTCGGTCAGTTTTGATTTCAGGAAATCGAAGCCGGGATTCTCGCTTGCGGGAATGACGACGGCGCAGCCGGGATTGAGCGAGCGATAGAACAACTCGGCGGCCGCCCCGCTCGGTGGCTCCTTGAGGATGATGACGCCGTTGCGCCGGCCTTCGCCGACGCCGTCGAAGATCGGAGCGCCGTACTGGCCGACCAGCCATTCCAGGCGACCGCGCTGGGCCGGGCCGAGCCTGATGCCGCCGGATCGCAGCAACCGATCGAGGTCTTCGTGCGTCTCGTCCGTCAAGTCCATGCCCCTTCGCGTCAGCCCCTGGACTTCAACGATCCGGGCGGCGCGACCAGGCGGACTATTTCGGGTGGGAGCCGAGCGGAGTGATCGCGACGGAATAGATCGCGATCTCCTTGGCCAGCGGGGTGACCGGGATCAGCAGGCAGCCGTCCTCGCTTTCGCTGTGATAATGTTCGCCGTTCCGCTGCATGCCGGCAAAGACCAGGCTCTCGGCTGCAATGCCGATGACGTCCTGGCTGGCAGCGGCCTCACGGATCTCGCCGGCGGATTGCACGGTGACGCCATGCAGCAGGCCCTCGGCTGCGAATTTCGGCAGCGGAAGCGCCAGCATGGCGATGCCCATGGCGCGCGAGACGGGAATGCGCACGCGCAGCTCCCCGAGCCCCGTGCGATGGATGGCGACCTGCTCCAGCACTGCCTCGCCATCGGCGCGAAACAATCCGACCTGAACCGTGCCGCAAGGGCTTTCCTCGAAGACGTCGGCGGGCAGGCGGTTGGCGCCGAACAGCGTATAGAGATAGGCGTAGGACGGTGACGTCAGCGCGAAGCTGCCGGCGAGCCACATCGGCGGCCCGGCCGACGTGCAGGCGGCCGAGAGGCCGCGGGCGGTGATCTGATTGCGGACGAAATCGCGGTCGAGCATCGGCGCCAGCGCCTGCGTGCCGAGATTGACGTCGTGCTTGAGGTCGCCGAGCAGCGCCAGTTCGTCCTCGTCGGGCAGCAGCAGCAGGCGCGCCAGCGTCGCGGCGCTCCAGCGTGCAGCGACGTCGGGCGCATCATAGGGCTGCAGGGAGAAGTCCCGTGCGATGTCTCCGGCGCTTGCTGCGAAGGCGCGCGCACCGGCCTGGATTTCGGCGGCCAGCGCGATCTGGCTGGCGGCGTGCGGGTTGATCTCGCGCAGGACCTCGCCGCCGTCATAGTCGCGCACCGAGCCATCTGCGGAACAGCAGACCTGCTCCAGCAGCGCGACATTGCGCACCAGCATGCGCTTGGCGTGAGGTGTGATCACGAGATCGGAGATGAAGCCTGTCGCGCTGTCCTCGTCGGCGAGGTCATGGAAGGAATCGTCGAGGGAGATGAGGTAGGCGCCATGGAGACGGATCTTGATCCCTTCGAGGTCGAAGACCCGCCGGAGCGCCTTCTGGACGCTGCCGGAATAGCCGAGGTCGGCGAGCACGAGGTCTGTACACTCGTCGAAGCCCGGTATCGCCTGACGCAAATAGGCGAGCAGCCGCGCACGCAGGATCGCGGCGAGCGCGAGAAGCTCGCTGGTCTCCATCAATTCCGGCAGCGACTCGGCGAGCGCCTCGCCGGTCACGATGCCGTCTGGCGATTTCGCGAAGAACGCCGCGACCTTTGGTGGCAGAACCTTGACCATATCGCGGAAGGTCGGCGCGTCGAACTTCGCGATCTTCGGCAGGAATTCGAGCAGCGGCTGCATCGTGTCGGCCGAAGCCATCAGGCTGACGCGGCGGTTGATCTCCAGATAGGCGGAGGTCGCGCCACGCGGATCCTGCCAGATCCGGTGCGACAGAAAGCCGTCGCGGCCGAGAACGCCGAGCGCCACCCGACGGCCGGGACCTGCGACCTGTTCGCAGCGCTCCGCAATGAAGGCGTCGAAGGCGGTCATGACAGGACCGAGCACCGTCGCACCGAGATGAAAGGCGGGAGACCTCTCGGCGCTTCGTGCCGCCATCATGCGCCGCAACGTGCGCATGCCGTTGTCGAGCCGCGAGGGAACACCGGGACACAGCAGCTCGAACAGCGAGGTTTCACGCTGCAGCTTCGAAGCCAGCTCACGCGAGGCCTGGGGATAGTAACGCGGCCGGATGCCGTGACGTCGCGCCCCCCTGACGTCCGCGTGCTCGTTGTCGCCGATGTGGAAGGAGGCGTGCGCATCGACGCCCTGTTCGGCCAGGTACTTCGCGAACAGCGTTTCGCTCTTGCCGCTGCCATGGTCGCAGGAGGCGTAGAGAAAGTCCCAGACGAGGCCGGGGCTGCGGGCGCGCAGCAGCCGCGCCAGCCGGTGGGAATCCCAATAAGTGTCGGAAATGAATCCGACGCGATGGCCGGCGCGCTTCATGTCCTGATATTGCCGAAGCATGTCCGGATTGACGCGGCAGAGCTCGAGCTCGGCCGCGAACTCCGATTCGACGAGGTCGTTCAGATCGCGGCGCGCCAGGCCGAACAGGTTGAACGGAAAGAACGAATAGATCTCCTCGATGTGAACTTCGACCGCGCCGTGCCGGTCTTTCGCGGCCTTGCGTGCGCGCCCTTCGGCCTGGATTCGATGCTGAACAAAACTGACGGAAACATTCGGACAAGTTCTTGAAATGCCCGAAAGCTCGTAAGTCCTTTCAAATACGCCATCCGGCGTCGTGCAGGCGCGAAGCAGAAATGTATCGAAAACATCGAACGACCATGCGGAAACAATTTGAGCACGGCGCGCCGCGCCGATCGTTGCGATCGTCATGCTGTAATTCCCCGTCCACCATTACGATTAACGTGCGCATGCGGCCGTTCAGGCGCCGTGCGAGCGAAAAAAATTCACGCGCGATTCAAAATCGCATTCGTCGCGACTGACAGATTCAAAAAAATCGCTAGGTTCGAAAAAGGTGATTCGGAAAAAATTGCCGGGTGCGGAAGTCGTCGCGCGTTCATTCACACTCGGAAACAATCGCTGCGTCGCCTGCGATGCGCGTGTCGCGTTCGATCACCTAGTGCCGCGTAATGTCAGCGTTTTCTCTCCACTGCATCTGTTCAGGATGGATGATCCGCCATGGCGCGAGACGATGTGATGATTGCAATCGCGATGCGCGAGATGATCGCGCGATCGGCAATTATTGCCCGACACCCGGCAAAAACGACCGGCTAACATCTTGAAAAACAACAAAAATTATTCGCCTGGATTGTTTTGGCGGCCCGTTCAACGCCTGGAAGCCGTGTGGCATGTGCGCCGCCGGCGTTGCGGGTTGGAGGTTGCGGGATGAGTTACGCTGCTGATGTCTGGGCTCCCGCCGAGGCGGAGATCGCGACGACGGCGCCGGTCGATGCGATCGTGCAGGTCGCGCCGTCGGTGCCGCTTGCGCCCGACTGTGCGCCCGACGTCGTCTTCGATGAAGACAGCGAACTCCTCGACAGGCTCGCCGCCGACGACGAGACAGCGTTCCGCATGCTGGTCGAGCGTCACATCGATCGCGCTTACGCCATCGCGCTCCGCATCGTCGGCAACGCGGCGGACGCCGAGGACGTGGTGCAGGACACCATGCTCAAGATCTGGAGCCATCGCGGCCGCTGGCAGCACGGCCGCGCCAAGTTCTCGACCTGGCTCTACCGCGTCATCTCCAACCGCTGCATCGACCTGCGCCGCAAGCCGCGCAACGAGAACGTCGAGACCGTGCCGGAAGTCGCCGACGGCCAGCCCGGCGCCGTCGAGATCATCGAGCGCAACGAGCTGAACGACATGCTGGAGCTGGCGATGCAGCGCCTGCCCGAGCAGCAGCGCATCGCGGTGATCTTCTCGTACCACGAGAACATGAGTAACGGCGAGATCGCGCAGGTGATGGACACGACGGTCGCCGCGGTGGAGTCGCTGCTCAAGCGCGGCCGCCAGCAGCTGCGCCAGCTCCTGCGCAAGCACGAACGCGACATCCGCACCGCGTTTACCGATTGCTAACCATAAAATTTGCCCCGCACGAATTTTCGCGCCTGATCTCGCTGCGCTCCGCCGTTTGAGCGAACGGACGGGGCTGCGGTCCGCGTCGTCGTAAGTCGATTTCCACGATGCGGCACGCCATGCCCATCAGCACAGGAGCTTCCAATGCCCGCGATCAACACCAATACCGCTGCCAACGCCGCGGTCCGTTACCTCAACATCAACTCTTCGCAGGAGACCAGCTCGCTCTCGAAGCTGTCGAGCGGCTCGCGCATCACCTCCGCCTCCGACGACGCCGCCGGCCTTGCGATCTCCACCCGCATTTCCTCGGACGTCACCACGCTGCAGCAGGCCGCGACCAACGCCTCGCAGGCGACCGCGATCCTGCAGACCGCCGACGGCGGCGCCTCGAACATCTCCGACATTCTCGCCCGCATGAAGTCGCTGGCCTCCGAATCCGCCTCGGGCACCACGACCGATTCCAGCCGCGCCTACATCAACTCGGAATTCACGCAGCTCACCAGCGAAATCGATTCGATCGCGTCCGGCACGCGTTATTCCAGCCAGAGCCTGCTCGACGGCTCCAGCGTGTTCGCCTCGGGCGTCTCGGTGCTGGTCGGCTCCTCCGGCTCGGACACCATCACGATCACGCTCACGAGCCTCACCGCGTCCTCGCTCGGCGTCTCCTCGCTGGACGTCAGCACGCTGTCGGATGCGACCTCGGCGCTGACCACGCTCGATACCGCGATCGACACGGTGTCCGCGGCCCGCGCCAGCATCGGTGCCCAGGAATCGCGCTTCAACTTCAGCGCCGATTCGATCTCGACCCAGACCCAGAACCTGCAGTCCGCGAATTCGGCGATCAAGGACGTCGACATCGCGGCCGAGCAGTCCAAGCTGTCGTCGGCGGAAGTGAAGACCCAGGCGGCCGTGTCGGCGCTCGCCGCGGCGAACCAGATGCCGCAGTACCTGCTCAAGCTGCTGGGCTGATGATGACCAAAGCGGGCCGGCATGACGCCGGCCCGCGTCCTGCCAGGGGATAGTCAGGCAAAGTGACCAGCGTCAGCAGCAGCACAAGTTCCGGCGTCAGCGTCACCACGAGCGGGACGACCAATTCGAGCAGCATCGATTGGTCGGCGCTGATCCAGGCCGCCGTCGACGCGAAGACCGCGCAGGCGGACACTATCTCGACCTCGATCACGAGCAACGAGGCCAAGATCTCGGCCTATCAGACGCTGCAGACCGATCTGCAGACGCTGTATTCGGGCCTGTCGTCGCTCTCGACCGCGGTGGTCAACTCGCTTTCCTCCAGCGCGTTCGCGACGCGCTCGGCGAGCATCAGCTCGACCGGCGACGTCAGCGCCTCCTCGGCGCTCTCCATGACGATCAAGAACGGAGCCGCGATCGGCGACCACACGCTGACGATCAGTCAACTCGCGACCGCGCACAAGGTGTCCGGCACGGCGCAATCGAGCCAGACCGACGAGCTCGGCTATTCCGGCACGTTCTCCATCGGCCTTGCTGGCGGAACCACGTCCGACATCACCGTCACCGACACGATGTCGCTCCAGGACGTCGTCGATGCCATCAACGCCCAGACCTCGACGACGAATGTCCAGGCCTCCATCGTGCAGGTCTCCAGCACGTCGTACCAGATGGTGCTGACCGGCACCGAGGATGCAGCCGACATCACCTATTCCAGCACGTCCGGCGACGACCTCATGAACGAGCTCGGCGTGACCGACAGCTCGGGGAGTTTCACCAACGTCATCCAGGAGGCGCAGTCGGCCGAGTTCTCGCTCGACGGCATCGCGATGACCCGCGACACCAATGACATCTCCGACGTCCTCAGCGGGGTCACCTTCAGCCTGCTCCAGGCGACACCGGACGGAACCTCGCTGAACATCAGCATCGAGACCGACACCAGCCAGATCGAATCGGCGGTGGAGACGTTCGTCACCAACTACAACGCCTTCCGCGACGAGGTCGTCGCGCAGCAGGCGACCGCAACCGACGGCACGGCGGATTCGAGCGCGGTCTTGTTCGGCGACGGAACGATGCGCAACATCATGGATGCGCTCCAGAACGCCCTGAACAGCACCGTGGGCGGCATGACCATGGCCGATCTCGGCCTGTCCTTCAACGAGAAGAACGAGCTCGAGCTCGACACCTCGACGCTATCGGATATCCTCAGCACCAATCTCAGCGGCGTGACCAAGCTGCTGTCGGCGCAGACGACGACGTCCTCGAGCCAGCTCAGCGTCGTCAACACCGGGACGGCGCCGCAATCCTTCACCCTGGATCTGACCGTCGATTCCGACGGCAATCTCGCCTCGGCCTCTGTCGGCGGCGATTCCTCGCTGTTCACGGTCAGCGGCACCACGATCATCGGCGCCGCCGGATCGATCTATGCCGGTATGGCGTTCACCTATAGCGGCTCGACCTCGCAGTCGATCACGGTGACCTCGACCACGGGGATCGCATCGCAGATCTATCAGATCGCGAAGAACTCTTCGTCGTCATCCGGTGCGCTGCAGACGCAGATCACCAGCCTGACCAACCGTGACGACGACCTCCAGCAGAAGGTCGACGACATCAACAGCGCGGCCTCGACGCTGCAGTCGCAACTCCAGACGCAATACGCGAAGTACCAGGCCGCGATCGAGAGCGCCAACAGCACGCTCAACTATCTCAAGGCCCTGCTCAATTCCAGCTCGAGTGATTGATGATGCATAATCCGATGGCGTATATGGCCAACCAGGCCTATCGGGGAACGGCGACGACCGTGCCGCCGCTCAAGGCGGTCTCGATGCTGCTTGGCGGCACGATCACGTTCCTGCAGAAATCCTTGGCCGCCCAGGAGGCGCGGCGCTTCGAGGAAGGGCACGACTATCTGATGAAGGCGACGGCAATCCTGCGCGGGCTCAGCCACAACCTCGATTTCGCCAAAGGCGGCGACGTGGCGGAGCATCTGTTCCAGACCTACAATGCGATGATCCTGGCGAGCCTCAAGGCTTACGGCCGCCCGCACGCCCGCCAGAGTTTCGGCCGCATCATCGCCGGGTTGACCGAGTTGCGGGAGGCCTGGGAGTTCGTCGACGCGACGGTGCGCGGCGGCAAGCCGGGGCCGGCCGATTCGGCCCGCAAGGGCTGAAGAAACTGGTCGTCGGTAATGCGGGGAGGGCAGGCCACCGGCCGCTCCGTTGCTTTCCGTAGTGCTGCGGGCGGTTTTGACGCCCGAAGCCGTCGAAATCCGGTTTCCGCCGCGGCTGCAATGCTTTATGACGGGCCTGACCGAGGCGGGACCGGCGGGCGATGGACGTCACCGAGTTTGAGGAACTGATCGATCGGCTGGGCGAGGATCTCTCCCTCTGGCCCGACGATCGGCGCGTGCCCGCCGAAGAGTTGCTGGCGCGATCATCCGACGCGCAGGCCCTGCTGGACGAAGCGCGCATCTTGCGCCAGGCACTTGCCGCCCCTCCGGTCCGCGCGCCCGCGGGTCTCGCCGACCGTATCGTCGCCGCCGCTGCAAAGACCAAGAGCGACACCGCCGAGCCGCGCACCGAAGGCGAGACGGCGGGGAGCTGAGCGGCTTCGCCTTTCCACGCTGGCACATTCCGACCGCACTCGAAGCGATGACGTTTCCGCATCGTGACGGCCGGGCTTGTCCCGGCCATCCACGCCTTGCTTTGTGCGGCAGAGAACGTGGATGCCCGGGACAAAGCCCGGGCATGACGACGTCGTTGGGACGGGGTCGATCGTCTCACCAAACCAGCCCGACATCATCGCTCTTATAATGCGCCTTACGCGGCAGATTTTGCCGTGTCGAAAGCGGTTTTCACGCACGCGAATCCTCGCCTGAATCCGCGCGCCCACGCGTTTCATCAGCACACAGATTTCAAGCGCCGCGACCGCACACGCAGTCGCCGATCGCGCAAGAAAGCGGAGTTTCTGATGACCGTTTCGGCCGTGAGTTCAACGACGACCGCAAGCACGACGACGTCGTCGTCGAGCACATCGTCCAGTTCGTCCCTGACGTCGAGCGACTTCCTGAGCCTGCTCGTCAGCGAGCTGCAGAACCAGGATCCGCTGAACGCGACCTCGACCACCGACTTCATCAATCAGCTCACCTCCTACGCCAATTTCACCCAGCAGCAGTCGATCAACTCCAACATGTCCTCGCTCGCGAGCTCGTTCTCGAGCCTCGTGACGCTCAACTCAGTGAACTATATCGGCCACACCGTCGAGGCGAAGACCGATACCTCGACCCTCAGCAACGGCTCGGCGACGTTCGGCTATTCGCTGTCCTCGGCCGCGTCGAACGTCTCGATCAGCATCTCGGATTCCTCCGGCAACGTCGTCTACACCGGCACCGGCACGGGCAATTCCGGCTCCAACAGCTTCACCTGGGACGGCAAGGACTCCAGCGGCAATCAGCTGTCCGACGGCGGCAAGTACACGATCGCGGTGACCGCGACGGACAGCGCCGGCAACTCGGTCCTCAACTACACGACCGTCACCGGCACGGTGACCGGCATCGACACCTCGACGTCCACGCCTTCGCTGACGGTCAACGGCGTCGCCGTCAGCGCCGCCAACATCCTCGGCGTCACGTCCTGATCCTGCGGCCAGCTTTTCTCGGAGTTTCATCATGAGTCTCACCGGTGCATTGTCCTCGGCGATCTCCGCGCTCAGCGCGCAGAGCCAATCCCTGTCGATGATCAGCGACAACATCGCCAACTCCGATACGACCGGCTACAAGACGACGTCGGCGATGTTCGATGCGCTCGTGACGGCGTCGAGCAACACCACCTCCTACGCGTCGGGCGGCGTCACCGTCTCGGGCCGCTCCAACATCACCCAGCAGGGCCTGCTCGCCGCGACCTCCAATGCGACGGACGTCGCGATCCAGGGCTCGGGCTTCTTCGTGGTGACCAGCGCCGCGACCGGCGGCATCACGTCCTATACCCGCAACGGCGCCTTCACGATCAACAATGCCGGCTATCTCGAGAACAACGGCAGCTACCTCGAGGGCTGGCGTACCGATGCGGACGGCAACGTCGTCGGCAGCGAGTCCGCGAGCAACTTGTCGGCCATCAACACGCAGATCGCCTCGACCAGCGGCAGCGCCACCACCAAGACCACGATCGCGGCCAATCTGCCGTCGGACGCCGCCACCGGCGACACCTATACCAGCTCGATGACGGTCTATGACTCTCTCGGTGCGGCCAACACGATGCAGGTCACCTGGACCAAGACCGGCACCAACGCCTGGAGCGCGAGCTTTGCCAATCCGACCTCCAGCTCGGACACCACGACCGCCACGGGCACGGCGTCGGGCACGATCGACATCACCTTCAACAGCGACGGCTCGCTGGCCAGCACCAGCCCGGACCCGGCAACCGTCTCGATCACCGGCTGGACCGACGGCGCGGCCGACAGCACCGTCACCATGGCCCTCGGCACGGTCGGCGGCACCGATGGCCTGACGCAATACGCCTCCGGCGAGACGACGCCTGATGTCAACGTCACCAGCATCGATTCCGACGGCCTGTCCTATGGCAAGCTGTCGAGCATCTCGATCGGCAAGAGCGGCGTGGTCGACGCCACCTATTCCAACGGCGAGACCATCGCGATCTACAAGATCGCGGTGGCGACGTTCGCCGATCCCAACGGGCTCGCGGCCGCCAGCGACGGCCTCTATTCGGCGACGGTGGCCTCGGGTAATGCCGCGTTGCAGGCCTCCGGCGAGAACGGGGCGGGCACGATCTACGGCAGCGAGCTGGAATCCTCCACCACCGACACCTCCAGCCAGTTCTCGAGCATGATCTCGGCGCAGCAGGCCTATTCCGCCGCGTCCCAGGTCATCTCCACCGTCAACAAGATGTACGACACCCTGATCTCGGCGATGAGGTGAGCGATGCCCGGTGAAACGGCAAGCGCGGCCGGCGAAGCGCTGTTGCGCCGGATGCAGCGGCTGCTGGCGCGAGCCGCGACCGTCAGGGGCAGTGACTGCAAGCAGCTGCTCGCGCTGCTCGACGATATCGGAACAACTCGCCGCGGTCTGCTCAGGGAATGTGCGGAGATCGAGGGCAAGATGCGGCAGGCAACCGTCAGGGCGAGCGCGATCGGCGCATATTTGCGCAATTCGCAGGTCCACCGCGGTAAACGGCACAACTAGAAGAAGGCGATGACCATGAGTGTAGCTCAAGCCAGGACGACGAATGCCGCGAATGGCGACGTCAGGATCAAGTCGCTGATCACGCTGATCGACACGCTGACCGCGCTTGTCGCCGAGGAGAATGCCGAGCTCGCCAAGGGCCTGCCGGCCTCGCGCCTGAAGCAGGTGGACGAGAAGAACCGGCTGGCGGAGATGTTCGAGCGGACGGTGGCCGAATGCGCGGCAGGCACGACCAGCCTCAACGTGCGCGACCGCATCCTGCGCGAGCAGCTCATGGAGCGGATCCTGAAGCTGCGCATGGCGATGGACGAGAATCTGGTGCGCCTGCGCGCGGCGATCGAGGCCAGCAACCGCCGGATCGAGGCGGTGATGCAGGCGATCCGCGAGCAGATCGCCGCGGTGTCGCCCTATGGCGCGTCCGGCCGCGTCGCCGCCGCCCGCGCCGTCTCCAGCGGCACCAGCCGCAGCGCCTGACGGTCTTGGGAGCCCGCCGTGTCACTCGATATCGCCCGATCGATCGCCTTCAGCGGATTGTCGGCGACGTCCGTGCAGATCAGCGTGACGTCGTCGAACATCTCGAACGCCGACACGACGGGCTACACCAAGAAGTCCGCGAACCAGTCGAGCAGCGTCACCAACGGCGTCGGCACCGGCGTCACGGTGACGGGCATCACCTCGACGGTCGACAAGCTGCTCCTGAAGTCGCTGGTCGGCGCTGATTCCGAGCTCGGCGCGGCCGACACCACCAACACCTATCTGACGTCGCTCCAGAAGCTCTACGGCTCGATCAGCAGCAGCGACGATTCATCGTCCGGGACCTCGCTCGCCAACAGCATCGCATCGCTGGAATCGGCGCTGTCGTCGCTGGCGAGCACGCCGAGCAGCGCCTCGCTGCAATCCAACGTCGTCAGCGCGCTCGACGACGTCGCAGGCCAGTTGCGGGAGACCTCGAGCGGAATCCAGAAGCTGCGGTCGGATGCCGACCAGGATATCGCGTCCTCGATCGACGACGTCAATGCGGACCTGCAGCAGATCGCGGATCTGAACGCCGAGATCAAGCAGACCGCGGCGACCGGCCAGTCGACCGCGGATCTGGAGGACCAGCGCAACACCGCGCTGCAGGACCTCGCCTCCAAGATGAACGTGAGCTATTTCACGGCGTCGAACGGCGATCTCCAGATCTATACGACGTCGGGGCAGGCGCTGGTCGATTCGTCCGCGCATACGATCAGCTATACGGCCGCCGCCAATGTCACGGCGGCGACGACCTACACGGCCGGCTCGTCGTCGAGCGGCTTCAGCGCGATCACTGTGAACGGCGTCGATATCACCTCCCAGATCACCGGGGGCGATATCGGGGCCCTCATCACGCTCCGCGACGACACGCTGCCGGACGCGCAGTCCCAGCTCGATCAGCTCGCGCAGCAGCTCGCCTCCGCGATGAACAGCATCTCGAACAGCGCCTCCTCGGTGCCGGCGTCGACCAGCCTCACCGGCACGACGTCAGTCACCGGCAGCACGGCGCTGTCCGCCACCGGCACGGTGCGGCTTGCCGTGACCGACCAGAGCGGCAATCTGGTCTCGTATGGCGATCTTGACCTGTCGTCCTATGCCACCGTCGGCGATCTCGTCACCGCCATCAACGGCATCTCCGGATTGTCCGCCTCGGTGGATTCCGACGGCCATCTCTCGATCACGGCGACCGGTTCCGGTAACGGCGTCGCCATCAACGAGATGACGAGCTCGGTCGGCAGCTCGGGCGAGGGATTCTCCGAGTATTTCGGTCTCAACGACCTCGTGACGGGAACAAGCGCCTCGGATATCGCGGTCAACAGCAAGATCCTGTCCGGGACGAACGAGCTGCAGCTCGCGACGCTGGATTCGTCGTCGAGCCTGACGGTCGGCAGCACGGTGCTGTCCTCGGGCTCGGCCACCGTGATCAATGCCTTCTACGATGCCTTGACGGAGTCGCGGTCGTTCGCGTCCACCGGAGGTCTTGCCGCCTCGACCGGCTCGCTGGCCGACTATGCCTCCGCGATCGTGTCTGACGTCTCGAGCAAGGCCTCGCAGGCGTCGACCAATTACACCGCCAAGGAGACCGCTCAGTCGACCTATGCGAACTCGCTGGCGTCGCAGTCCGGCGTCAACCTCGACGAGGAATCGGCCAATCTGAGCACGCTCCAGAACAAATATTCGGCGGCATCGGCCCTGATCCAGGCCATCAACTCGATGTACTCGGCGCTGCTCACCGCCGTGCAGTCGACGTAAGAGGGGCGCGCGCATGGTCGCGATGAGAGTTGCCACCTTCGCCCAGTCGAACAGGATGATCGCCGACGCGATGCGCGTGGAATCGGTCATGGCCAGCAAGCAGATCCAGGAGTCCTCGGGGGTCGTCTCGACCGATTTCGGCGGCTACGGCTCCGACGCCCAGCACGTCGTCAACCTCCAGGTCTCGGTGACGCGCGCGCAGTCCTACATCGACGCCGCAACGCTCGCCGACAGCAAGGTCCAGGTGATGTATTCCGCGGTCGGCTCGGTCACCGACATCCTCACCCAGCTTCGTTCCCAGCTCAGCGCCGCCTCGACGGGAAGCTCCACCGAGGTGAATTCGGTGATCGGCTCCGCCCAGCAGATGCTGGAGCAGATGGGCTCGCTGATGAATACGCAATATGACGGCCAGTACGTCTTCGCCGGCGGCAAGACGGAGACGGCGCCGGTCGATCTCACGAGCTTCTCGTCCGGCGCCGGTTCGACGACCATTGCGGACACCAGCTACTATAGCGGCGACAGCGAAATCGCGTCGGTGCGGGTCGCGGCCGACGAAACCGTGTCCTACGGCGTCACCGCGGATAATTCGGCCTTCGAGGAGGTGATGCGTGTGCTGAAGTTCGTTGCCAACAGCACCACGCTGTCGTCCGCGGACATCACCAGCGCGCTCGATCTCGCCAGCACGGCGCTCGACGACACCGCGGCGGTGCAGGCGAAGCTCTCCAGCGCCGCATCCTCGATCGAGACGGCGAGCGCGCGCCAGACCGACTACAAGAGCTATGCCGAGACGTTGTCGAACGACCTCACCAGCGTCGATGTCGCCGCCATCACGGCGCAGCTTTCGACCTACCAGACGCAGCTCACCGCATCCTATTCGGCACTCGGCAAGATCCTGAGCCTGAATCTGGCGAGCTACCTGAAATAGGCCCGGCACACTCAGTGTCATTCCCCGCCTAGTGCGCAATTGCGCACGGGGGCGGGGAATCCAGTACGCCGCGGCCGCTCGGTTCTATCACAGTCGCCTCGGAGTACTGGATCGCCCGCCTTCGCGGGTGATGACAGTATGGTTGCCTTTCGGCGGCTTATTCTGCCGCGATCCGCTCCATCGCCATGGTGCGAAGCCTGGCGCGCTGGATCTTGACGCCGTTGGCGCTGTCGGTGACGGGAAAGGCCTCGACGAGATATATCCGCGCCGGCACCTTGTAGCCGGCGAGCCGCTCGCGCAGGCGCGCGGTCAGCGCCTCCTGCTGCGGCGGCGCCATGGTCGGGATCACGAAGGCGACGCAGCGCGCCTGGCCTTTCAGGTCGACCGCGACGACCTGGGCGTCGGCAACGCCCGGACAGGATTTGAGCTCGTCCTCGATCTCGCCGGGTGCGACGAGAAAGCCGCCGAGCCGCATCGCGTCGCCGGCGCGGGTCTCGTAGACGAAGGCGCCGTCGCCGCGCAGCCGGCCGATGTCGCCGGTGCGGAAGAATCCGTCGGCGGTGATCGCATCGCGCGTCGCATCCGGATTGTTGAAATAGCCGAGGAAGCGCGAGGGCGCGCTGATCTCGATCTCGCCGGAGACGCCGTGAGCCGCAAGTTCGCCGGTCTCGGTGTCGCGCACGCGAACCTCGGCGTCGGGCGACATCGGCCAGCCGCCGCCTTCGATCCGCTCGGCGAAGGCGTCGCCGGTGCGGGCGATCGAGAACAGCGCCTGCACCTCGCTCGAGCCATAGAGGCCGAACAGCTTCATGCCGCGCGCCTCGGCCTCCGCGGCAAGCTCGCGCCAGCCGGGCTGGAATGCGGCAAAGCCGCAGATCTCGAGATGCGGAAACGGACGCGGCGCATCGGTGAGGGCGAGGATGCGGCGAAACATCTCGTCCGAACCGAAGGAATGGGTGATCTTCTGCTCTTCGAGGATCTTCTGCGCCGGCGCGGCCTCGAAGGCATCGAGCACATGGACGGTCGCGCCCGCCGCGATGAAGCCGAGCAGGCTGGTCATCCCGAAGGTGCCGCAGAACGGCAGCATGGCGAGCAGCGAATGACGCTGCGGCGAGAGCTTGAGCGCCGTGGCGACCGAGGCGGCGTGGCTGGCCAGTGTCCGCTGCGAATGCGCGACGAGCTTTGGTCCCTTGGTCGTGCCTGAGGTGGTATAGAGCAGGACCGGCAGGTCGACATCGTCCTCGGCGCGTGGCGCCGAGGGATAAGCCTTGTCGAACGCATCGAACCGCACGCAAGGCCAGTGCGCCGGCATCGCATCCGCGCCGACCACCGCGAGCTTTTGCAGCGCGGGCACCTCGGTCTTGGCGACATCGGCGAGAATGGCGGCAAAATCGATCGCGCGGAACGCGGCCTCGACCACCATCAGCCTGGCGCCGGATACCTTAAGCAGATGCGCGACTTCGGCACTGCGGTAGCGTGTGTTGACGGCGGCGACGATCGCGCCGAGGCGCGCGGCGGCGAACAGCAACGCGACCCATTCGATCCGGTTGACCAGCCAGACCGCGACCACGTCGCCCTTGCCGATCCCCTGCGCGGCAAGCCAGGCCGCGGTCTGCCCGATCTTCTCCCGGAATTCCGCGCGCGAGATAGCCACGCCATCGAACACGAAGGCGGGATCGGCGGCGTCCTCGATCCGGATCAGCGATTGCAGCGAGAAGTCGTCGGCGCTCATGGCAACCGGAGTAACCCGATCGCGCAAAACTGTCTACTTGGTGCCGAACATGCGGTCGCCGGCATCGCCCAGGCCCGGCACGATGTAGCCGTGGTCGTTGAGCCGCTCGTCGATCGCGGCCGTCCAGACCGGCACGTCGGGATGTTCGCTCTGGAACCGGGCGATGCCCTCGGGCGCGGCCAGCAGGCACACGAAGCGGATGTCGCGGGCGCCGCGGTCCTTGAGCAGGGACGCGCCGGCGCAGGCCGAGTTGCCGGTCGCCAGCATCGGGTCCATCAGGATCACGGTGCGGTCGGACAGGTCCTGCGGCGCCTTGAAGTAATATTCCACGGCCTGCAATGTCTCGGGGTCGCGGTAGAGCCCGATATGGGCGATGCGCGCCGATGGCATCAGCGCCAGCATGCCGTCGAGGAAGCCGACGCCGGCGCGCAGGATCGGCGCCAGCGTGAGCTTCTTGCCGGCGATCTTCGGCGCCTGCATCGCCGCGATCGGAGTCTCGATCTCGACCAGCTCGAGCGGCAGGTCGCGCGTCACCTCGTAGCCCAGCAGCATCCCGATCTCGTTCAGGATCTCGCGAAAGCTCTTGGTCGAGCGGTCCTTCTCCCGCATCAGGGAGAGCTTGTGCTGGACCAGGGGGTGGGCGACGACGTTGACGGTGCTGGTGCTCATGAAACCGCTCTACACGGTTCCGTGAAATTGCGCCAGATCGGCAAGTCCGTTCGTTCAAGCCTTTTTCCCCCGGGATCCGGGGCTCAGGCAGGCATCGCCACCGTGCTGCGCGCCCGGTTGCTTGCCTCGTAGGCAGCTTGGTCAATTCACGGTCGATCGCGGTGCGCATGGCTGACCAGAGCTGGCGCGCCTGATCGAAGCCAAGAAGAGGTGAGGGCTAGACGCCGAGCCCGCGGGCGGCGAGCGTGATCACGATCGTCAGGACCGCGCCCCAGACCAGGCTCAGCGTCATGGTCAGGATGGTCGTGGTGACCGCGTGCTCGAGATGTCCCTTCAGCAGCTGCACGCTACTTGTCCGAGGCGGGTTTTGCGCCGGCGCGCATGCCGAGCAGCAATGCGGTCATCAGCGCAACCAGGATGGCGATCTTGAGCTCGATCATGTCGGCCGCCGCGTGGTCATGCGTGCGAGCAGCCGCATCGCTCTCTCCGCCAGCACCATCAGCGGATTGCCGCGGTTCTCGACGTCGAGCTCTATCGTCTCGGTGGGAAATACCAGCGCACACCGCGCCGGCGCACTCTGGCGGTTGGCGAAGTCCACGGCGGAGCTCCTGAACAGGAACAGGCCGCCGATGCGGCCGGTCGCCTCGCGCGCGACCCAGAAGCCGGCGCTGTTGCGCCCGATGAAGAATGCCGGGATAGCGGCGCTGAGGATTTCGGGATCGAGCGGCTTGAGCGCCGCCGCTGGCCTGGACTGAGTTTGGCGGCGATCCGCCTGGAGGGCGATGGCGGCCATGGCGGCCTCCTCACACATCTGCAGGGTCATGATGCGTACTCCAAAAGTCAGCCATGGAGATGCCAGACATAGATTGCGGTCTTCAGCGCGATCAGCGCGGTCAGCACGCTGCCCATCGAGAGCAGGGCGAATGCCTGAAGCGCGATGCCCTTGAGCCGGGCCTTGCGCGCCGCCGGCGGCGTCGCAGGGCGTTCGGTTGCATCGAAGCGCCGGTCAAAGCCATATGTCAGCATCGACATGTGATTGTTCCTTGCTTGTGGGCGGCGAGACCGCCGCTTGTCCCTTCGATGATGTTCATCGGCGCGTAGGATTGCGAGATGAGCGCCGGGGCGCCCGCATAGGAATGTCATAAAGACGCGGACCGGCGTGACGGCAGCCCTCTGAAGAGGCCGGGGTGTCGCTTCGGCTGAACCGGCTGGGATGGCACCGGATCGGAGCGCGTGATCCCGATCGCGGCCGCAAAGGCAAGCCGCAGCCGCGGCTGCTCGATCTGCTTGCAGAAGCCGTCCAGGATGGCCTCGGCGTTCGGGACTTGCCCGCCGATGGCGGCGCACAGCCGGGAACTGGTCCGCCGGAAGAAGTGGAGCGAACAGCCGGCATCGTGCCGTCCGCCGGAGCGATCGAGCTCCGCCGCGAGCGCCGCAACGTTGATCCTGTCGGATTCGTCGTGCGTCACGGCAAGGCGCAGCAGTGCCAGCTGCCAGGCGTGGAGCAGCCTGTGGGATCCGTCGGCGGGTTTCGGCATGCGGTGTCCGGATGGAATCGGCGCCTCAGGCACCGACACCGTCGATCAATTCCTCGTCGGCGATCGCGGCGAATGCCCGTACCACCTCCCTCTGCGCCGCAGCGTCCAGCGGCACGATTGGCAGCCGCGTATGCGCCGCCATCAGGCCGAGCACGCTCAGCGCATATTTGAGCGCGGCCGGGCTCTCCTTCGACAGGCAGGTGCTCAGGGGAATGAGGCGCTTGTGCAGATAGCGGGCGGATTGCAGGCGGCCCTGCCTGACATGCGAGAAGATCGTGCGGCAGAGATCCGGCGCGATGTTGGAGACCTCCGAAATTGCGCCGTCGCCGCCGTCCGCGATGAAGCCGAACGCGGTCCTGTCGTCGCCGGAGAGACAACGAAAGCCCGCGGGAAGGTTGCGCGACAGGCGCATCGGACGGGTGATGTCGCCGCTGCCGTCGCGCAGGCCCACGAACTGGCGGGATTCGACGAGACGCAGCAGCGTCTCGTCGGCAAGCGGCCGCAGCGTGCGGGACGGATTATCGTGCAGGATCACCGGCAGGCCGATTGAGCCGGCAATGGCCCGGAAATGCGCCAGCATGCCCTCCTGCATCGGCTTGTTGTAGGCGGGCACCACCGACATGACGGCGTCGGCGCCGGCGGCCTCCGCGCGCCGCGCCAGCTCGATGGCGCGGTCGGTTGCGTTCGAGACCGTGCCCGCGATGACCCGCACGCGGCCGCGGGCGATGTCGACCGCGGCGCGGATCACGAGCTCCTGCTCGGCCGGCGACAGCGTCGGCGCTTCGCCTGCGGTTTCACAGACCACGATGGCGGGAACATTCGCGGCGATCTGGCGCTCGCAGAGTGCGGCGAAGGCCTTGAGATCGATCGCGTCCGCCGCATCGAACGGCGTCGGCAGGTCCGGAATGAAGCCGGTGAACCAGGCGGAGGGAGGAATGAACATGGCTTTGCTCGCTGCAAGGCGCCGGCTCAGGCCGCGCGCTGCGAGACGATGCCGTTGGGGCTCTTACCCATGTCGAGCTCGATCTCGCGCGGCAGCTCGACGATGGTTTCGGAATGCTGCCCGTTTTCGAACAGCGCGTATTTGATGGCCTGGGCCCGGCTGACGAACAGGCCGCCATAGAGGCCGTTCTGCTCCTGCGCGACCCATTGTCCGCGGCGATTCCTGCCGATGAAGACGACGGTCGAAGGCGAGCTATGCGAGGGAGGTTCGACGAGTTTCACGGATGTATTCCTTCTTGGCGATGCCGGCCTGGGACGCATTTTTCCGCCGGCGTCCTCAATATTCCCCGTCGCGAATATGATTTCGAGGGCGGGACCGCGGCGATCTCATAGGAAGATCATAAGGGCGGGCGCTCAGGCGAGCTCGCTGACGATGTGGATCAATGCGAACAGCGCGCCGAAGGCGACGCCTTCGTCCCAATGATTGAGCGCCGTTCCGAACAGCGGCTCGCGCCTGACGAGGCCCGCGAGCACGCACAGGATGATCGACATCCAGAGCAGTACCGAAAGACTCCGGCCGAAGCCGACGCTGCCGAATGCGGCAAAGCCGGCCAGCAGCACGAAGCGAACGGCAAAGCGCATGATCACCCGCGATGAGCTCAGCATGCGCGGCATGTTGGGGGCCTGCGGCATGGCCTCGATCCGCCGGACGGCTCTAGCCGAAATTGTCGCAGGCGACCGGCTCGTAGAGCGGATCGATCGCCGGGCGCACCGTGGGAACGCTCGGCCGCGCCGATTCGGCGGTCAGCGCCTGGACCTCGACGAAGGCGGACAGCAGAGCGAGCGCGAGGTCGGCATGGTGCGCCTCGACCGCGGCGTCCAGCCAGTCCGGCAGTTCGCGCTCGCGCGAGAGCGCGCAATGCCACTCGCCCTCGTCATAGGCGATGCGGCGGACCTGCCACATCGGCAGCTCGAGGTCGATCAGCGCCAATGCCGCATCGGCCCAGGCCTCGACGTCGACCAGGCGCATGATGCGAGCGCTGCGTTCGCTTTGGCCGAGCGGCGGAAAGCGCCGGCAGGCATGCGCGATGATCTCGAGCATCAACGGCCGCGTCATCGCCGGTGCCGCGCGGAGCTGCTGGGCGAGGGACGGTGGGCTTAGGCGTCGGAGTGCGGCGGTCATGTCGGGCCTCCTGGAGTTGGTGTCGGTCAGTCGGCCGGCACCTCCAAGATGGCTGGAAGGGCATTTGAAAACGAGATGGGGACCGGGCGGGCGATATAGGGATTTCATAAGTGCCCGTATTCTTCCCGCTAAGCCCGACGGAGCGTCCGCCGCCGCCTCGCCAGAGGTCGGGATTTATAGAGGCAGGGCATTTTGAGAAGACGCGCGGTCGCCGTCCGCCGTACCAACCACAGGTGAAGGCGCCGGCGGATTGCATGCTGCAAAGCCGGACGGGAACGTGCGTCTGGAATGCGGTGTCGGTGTCACATGGTGGGCGGCACGACGTGCCGGCCTTTATGAGATTCCTATAACGTCGCCATAGGCCTCATCTCGAAAACCTATGTGCGCAATGGCACCTCAGCGCGGTGAAGTTCCCGGCCGGGAGAGACACGTGCTGCATTCGCTTGCAGCAAGCGGCCTGCCGGGAATCCAGAGACAGGCAATGCCGGATATCGTCTCGTATTGAGGAGTATCGCCATGATGGACATTCTGATGCTGGGGCTGGGCTTCGTCTTCTTCGCCCTCGCCATCGGCTACACCTATGCCTGCGAACGGCTGTGAGGGGCGCGCCATGATCTTCGATTACGCGCTCGCCGGCGCCGTCTCGTTCGGCCTCCTGGTTTATCTCACCTATGCGCTGCTGCGGCCGGAACGGTTCTGAGTCGTGCTGCTGCTTGCCGAATTGCTGCTGGCGGACGCCGCGCTCGTCGTCTGCCTGCTTGCGGTGCTCCTGCCGCTGTTGCGCCAGACACAAAGTCTGAAGGGTTAATGCCATGACTATGATCGGTTGGCTCCAGATCATTCTATTCTGCGTCATCATCGTCGCGCTCACCAAGCCGCTCGGCGGCTACATGACGCGCGTCTTCAACGGCGAACGGACGTTCATGTCGCCGGTGCTGCGCCCCATCGAGGCCGGCATCTACTGGGTTTCCGGCGTCAACGAGCGGCGCGAGCAGCACTGGCTGACCTATACGGTCGCCATGCTGCTGTTCCATGTCGGCGGCTTCCTCATCATCTATGGGGTGATGCGGCTCCAGGCCATGCTGCCGTTCAATCCGGCCGACCAATCCGCGGTGGCCCCGGATCTGTCCTTCAACACCGCGATCTCCTTCATCACCAACACCAACTGGCAGAACTACGGCGGCGAGAGCACGGTCTCCTATCTCGTCCAGATGCTCGGCCTGACGCACCAGAACTTCCTGTCGGCGGCAACCGGCATCGCGCTCGCGGTGGCCCTGATCCGCGGCTTCTCGCGCGCCTCGGTGCGTACCGTCGGCAATTTCTGGGTCGATGTCACCCGCACCACGCTTTATGTGCTGCTGCCGATCTGCGTGGTCTACACGCTGTTCCTGGTCTGGCAGGGCATCCCCCAAACGCTGGGTGCCTACGTGGACGCGACGACGCTCGAGGGGGCCAAGCAGACCATCGCGGTCGGCCCGGTCGCCTCGCAGGTCGCGATCAAGATGCTGGGGACCAATGGCGGCGGCTTCTTCAACGCCAACGCCGCCCACCCCTTCGAGAACCCGACTGCGTTGTCGAACTTCGTGCAGATGCTGTCGATCTTCCTGATCGGCGCGGCCATGACCAACGTGTTCGGCCGCATGGTCGGCAACCAGCGCCAGGGCTGGGCGATCCTGGCCGTGATGGGCGTGCTGTTCATCGTCGGCGTCGCCGTGACCTATTGGGCGGAAGCGAACGGCACCTCGATCATGCACGCGCTGGGCCTGACCGGCGGCAACATGGAGGGCAAGGAGGTCCGCTTCGGCATCGTGGCGTCCTCGCTGTTCGCCGTGATCACGACGGCCGCCTCCTGCGGCGCGGTCAACGCCATGCATGACAGCTTCACCGCCCTCGGCGGCATGATCCCGCTCATCAACATGCAGCTCGGCGAGATCATCATCGGCGGCGTCGGCGCCGGTCTCTACGGCATGCTGCTGTTCGTCGTGCTCGCGATCTTCGTGGCAGGCCTGATGGTCGGCCGCACGCCGGAATATGTCGGCAAGAAGATCGAGGCGCGCGAGGTCAAGATGGCGATGCTCGCGATCCTGGTGCTGCCGCTGATGTATCTCGGCTGGACCGCGGTCGGAGTGGTCTATCCGGCGGCAGTCGCCTCGATGGCGAATGCCGGCCCGCACGGCTTCACCGAGGTGCTGTACGCCTTCACCTCGGCGACCGGCAACAACGGCTCGGCCTTCGCGGGCCTCACCGGCAACACCTTGTTCTACAACCTCACGCTCGCCAGCGCGATGTTCGTCGGCCGCTTCTTCATGATCGTTCCGGCCATGGCGATCGCCGGCTCGCTCGCCGCCAAGAAATCGATCCCGCCGTCGGCCGGCACGTTCCCGACGACCGGCGGGCTGTTCGTCGGCCTCGTCGTCGGCGTGATCCTGATCATCGGCGGCCTGACCTTCTTCCCGGCGCTCGCGCTCGGCCCGATCGTCGAGCACCTCGCGATGAACGCCGGTAACGTCTTCTGATTGTCGGAGTGACCTCCATGGATACGATGAAACTGCAAAAGCGCGCTCCGACGTCGGCGATGCTCGATCCCAAGATCGTCCTGCCTGCGATCCGCGCGTCCTTCACCAAGCTCGATCCGCGGCTGATGGTGAAGAACCCCGTGATGTTCGTGGTCGAGATCGTGGCCGCGCTCACCACGGTGATCTTCCTGCGCGACCTCGTCACGGGCGGCACAGGTCTGGGCTTCACCTTCCAGATCATCCTCTGGCTCTGGTTCACGGTGCTGTTCGCCAATTTCGCCGAAGCCGTCGCCGAAGGCCGCGGCAAGGCCCAGGCTGAATCGCTGCGCAAGACCCGCACCGAGAGCCAGGCCAAGCTGCTGACCGGCGCCGGCCAGGCCTTCAGGCTGGTCCCGGGCACCAGCCTCAAGGTCGGCGACATCGTGCTGGTCGAGGCTGGCGACACCATCCCGTCCGACGGCGAGGTGATCGAGGGTGTCGCCTCCGTCAACGAGGCCGCCATCACCGGCGAATCCGCGCCCGTCATCCGTGAATCCGGCGGCGACCGCTCGGCGGTCACGGGCGGCACGCAGGTGCTGTCCGACTGGATCCGCGTGCGCATCACCGCGGCGCAGGGCTCGACCTTCATCGACCGCATGATCAAGCTGGTCGAAGGCGCGGAACGCGCCAAGACGCCGAACGAGATCGCGCTCAACATCCTGCTGGCCGGCCTCACCATCATCTTCGTGTTCGCCACCGTCACCATTCCGAGCTACGCGGCCTATGCCGGCGGCTCGATCTCGGTGATCGTTCTGGTCGCGCTGTTCGTGACGCTGATCCCGACCACGATCGGCGCGTTGCTGTCGGCCATCGGCATCGCCGGCATGGACCGCCTGGTGCGCTTCAACGTGCTGGCGATGTCCGGCCGCGCCGTCGAAGCCGCGGGCGACGTCGACACGCTCTTGCTCGACAAGACGGGCACCATCACCCTCGGCAACCGCCAGGCGACCGCGTTCCGCCCCGTGCGGGGCGTCACCGAGCAGGAGCTGGCCGATGCGGCCCAGCTCGCCTCGCTCGCCGACGAGACCCCGGAAGGCCGCTCGATCGTCGTGCTTGCGAAGGAGAAATACGGCATCCGCGGCCGCGACATGGCCGAATTAGGGGCCACCTTCATTCCGTTCACGGCGCAGACCCGCATGAGCGGCGTCGATGCCGGCGGCTCGTCGGTGCGCAAGGGTGCCGTCGATGCGATGCTGAATTATGTCGGCGGCGGAGCGCCGCTGGCGATCACCTCCGGCAACACCGCGCGCGCCCTGCAGCCCGGTGGGCTCTCCGAGGTCGGCCGCGAGGTCCAGACCATCGCCGACGAGATCTCGAAGGCCGGTGGCACGCCGCTTGCGGTCGCGAAGGACGGCAAGCTGCTCGGTGTCATCCAGCTCAAGGACATCGTCAAGGGCGGCATCCGCGAACGCTTCGCCGAGCTGCGCCGCATGGGCATCCGCACCATCATGATCACCGGCGACAATCCGATGACCGCGGCTGCGATCGCGGCGGAAGCCGGCGTCGACGACTTCCTGGCGCAGGCCACGCCTGAGGACAAGCTCAAGCTGATCCGCGACGAGCAGGCCAAGGGCAAGCTGGTGGCGATGTGCGGCGACGGCACCAACGACGCGCCGGCGCTGGCGCAGGCCGACGTCGGTGTCGCCATGAACACCGGCACCCAGGCCGCGCGCGAAGCCGGCAACATGGTCGACCTCGACTCCAACCCGACCAAGCTGATCGAGGTGGTCGAGATCGGCAAGCAGCTGCTGATGACCCGCGGTGCGCTGACGACGTTCTCCATTGCGAACGACGTCGCCAAGTACTTCGCGATCATTCCGGCGATGTTCCTGGCGTTCTACCCGCAGCTCAACGTGCTCAACATCATGAACCTGTCGAGCCCGCAGAGCGCCATCCTGTCGGCGATCATCTTCAACGCGCTGATCATCATCGCGCTGATCCCGCTGGCACTGAAGGGCGTCGCCTATCGCGCAGTCGGCGCCGGCGCGCTGCTCCGCCGCAACCTCCTGATCTACGGTCTCGGCGGCATCGTCATTCCCTTCATCGGCATCAAGGCGATCGACCTCGTCGTCGTCGCCCTGCACCTCGCCTGACCGCCGTCCCCGGGCGTGCAACGCGCGCCCGGGGGTCGACGAAGACATTGGAGATCCAACATGCTCAGAGAAATCCGCCCCGCCATCGTCCTGCTGCTGGTGCTCACCGCCATCACGGGCCTTGCCTATCCACTCGCGATGACCGCCATCGCCGGCACGCTTTTCCCCGCGCAGGCGCAGGGCAGCCTGATCGAGCGTGACGGCAAGGTGGTCGGCTCCGCCCTGATCGGGCAGGAATTCAAGGAGGACAAATACTTCCACGGCCGTCCCTCGGCGACGCTGGCGCCGGACCCGAACGATTCGACCAAGACGGTGTCCGCGCCCTACAACGCCGCCAATTCGGGCGGCTCCAATCTCGGCCCGACCAGCAAGGCGCTGGCCGACCGGCTGAAGGAGGATGTGGACAAGCTCAAGGCCGAGAATCCGAACGCGGCCGTCCCGGTCGACCTGGTCACCACCTCGGCCAGCGGCCTCGACCCCGACATCTCGCCGGAAGCCGCGCAATTCCAGGTGCCGCGCGTGGCCAAGGCGCGGAATATGCCGGAGCAGGCGGTGACGCAGCTCGTGGCCGCCAACGTCCAGGGCCGTCTGTTCGGCGTGCTCGGCGAACCCCGCGTTAACGTATTGGCCCTGAACCTCGCGCTCGATCGCGCATCGGCGAAGTAGCGGCCTATGCCGGTCGCGTCAGGATGACTATATTGCCCTCATGGTCCGAGAGCGCCGCGATCCCGAACAACGTCCCTCGCCCGAGGCGCTGCTGGAAGCGGCGCGGCGGGAGGAGAGCGCGAGCGGCAAGCTGAAGATCTTCGTCGGCGCCGCTCCCGGCGTCGGCAAGACCTACGAGATGCTGCAGAGCGCGCACGCCAAGCGCAAGGCCGGCATCGACGTCGTGATCGGCTTCGTCGAGACCCATGGCCGCGCCGAGACCGAGGCGCTGGTGCGCGGCCTCGAAGCGGTCCCGCGCAAACGGCTCGATTATCGCGGCCAGATCGTCGAGGAAATGGACCTCGACGCGGTGATCGCGCGGCGGCCGGCCATCGCGCTGGTCGACGAGCTCGCTCACACCAACGCTGCCGGCAGCCGCCATCCCAAGCGCTATCTCGATGTCGAGGAGCTGCTGTCCCACGGCATCGACGTCTACACCGCCGTCAACATCCAGCACATCGAGAGCCTGAACGACGTCGTCGCCCAGATCACCCATGTGCGCGTACGCGAGACCGTGCCGGATTCGGTGTTCGACCGCGCCGACGCCATCGAGCTGATCGACCTCACGCCCGACGATCTGATCCAGCGGCTGAAGGAGGGCAAAGTCTATGTCCCCAAACAGGCCGAGCGGGCGCTGGAGCATTATTTCTCGCCGGGCAACCTGACCGCGCTGCGCGAGCTGGCGCTGCGGCGGACCGCCGAGCGGGTCGATGAGCAACTGCTCAACCACATGCAGGCGAATGCCATTGCCGGCCCATGGGCCGCCGGCGAACGCATCCTCGTCTGCGTCAGCGAGGATCCGCGCGCGGCCGGTCTCGTGCGCTACACCAAGCGGCTCGCCGATCGGCTGCACGCACCCTTCATCGCGATCTCGATCGAGACGCGGCGATCGCTCCAGCTGTCCGACGCGGAGCGCGACCGGCTCGCCGACACGCTGCGCCTTGCGGAATCGCTGGGTGGCGAAGCCCTGACCATTCCCGCCGTCGGCCGCCGCATCGCCGACGATGTCATCAGTTTCGCGCAAGCCAACAACGTCACCCAGATCGTGATCGGCAAGTCGACGCGGTCGCGCTGGTTCGAGATGACGCGCGGCTCGGTCGTGCACGATCTGGTGCGCCGTGCCGGCAATATCAGCGTCCACGTCATCCCCGGCGACGAACTGTCCGAAGAAGCCGCACCCAAGACCGCGGTGCAGACGGCGGCGCGCTCCGATCCTTTCGATGCCCGGCCCTATCTCAAGGCGATCGGGATTACCGCGCTTGGCCTTGCGGCCGCCGTGGTCATCAAGCCGTATTTCGGGATCGAGAATGTCGATCTCGTCTTCCTGACCGCCGTGGTGACGGTCGCGGTGCGGTATGGACTGTGGCCCTCGCTGCTTGCCAGCCTCGTCTCGTCGTTCGCCTACAATTTCTTCTTCCTGCCGCCGGTCTACACCTTCACCATCACCGATCCGACCAATGTCGCGGCGTTCTTCTTCTTCATGCTGATTGCGATCCTGGTGTCGAACGTGGCCGGACGGGTGCGCACCCAGGCCGATACCGCGATCGGCCGTATCCGCACCACCGAGCAGCTCTATGCGTTCAGCCGCAAGCTCGCCGGTACTGCGACGCTCGATGACGTGTTGTGGGCGAGTGCCTATCAGATCGCACTGATGCTCAAGGTGCGCGTCGTGCTGCTCCTGCCCGAAGACGGTCTCCTGACGGTGAAATCCGGCTATCCGCCGGAGGACGAGCTCGACCAGGCCGATCTTGCCGCCGCCAACTGGGCCTGGAGCAATGATCGTTCCGCCGGCCGCGGCTCGGACACGCTGCCGGGTGCAAAGCGGCTGTTCCTGCCCATGCGCACCGGGCGCGGCCCGATCGGCGTGATCGGCATCGACAACGACCGCACCGGCCCGCTGCTGACTCCGGACCAGCGACGGCTGCTGGACGCGCTGGTGGACCAGGGCGCACTGGCGATCGAGCGCGTGCTGCTGGTCGAGGACATGGATCGCGTCAAGCGCACCGTCGAATCCGAGCGGTTGCGCTCGGCCTTGCTGACCTCGATCTCGCACGACCTGAAGACGCCGCTCGCCTCGGTGCTGGGCGCAGCCTCGACCATGCGCGATCTCGCGGGCGCCCTGTCCGACACCGAGAAGCGCGATCTGCTCGCCACCGTGATCGACGAATCCGAGCGGCTCAACCGCTTCATCGCCAATCTCCTCGACATGACCAAGCTCGAATCCGGCGCGATCGTGCCCAACACGGCGCTGCACGATCTCGGCGAGATCGTCGGCAGCGCGCTCCGCCGCGCCAGCAAGATCCTGACCGCGCACAAGGTCGAGCTGGTGCTGGCCGCCGACCTGCCGATGCTCGAGCTCGATGCCGTGCTGTTCGAGCAGGTGCTCTTCAACCTGCTCGACAACGCCGCAAAATATTCGCCGCCCGACACCACGATTGCGATCAGGAGCCGGCGCGAGCGGGATCAGGTCGTGCTGGAGATCGCCGACGAGGGCGACGGCATCCCGCCCGCCGAGCTCGAGAGCGTGTTCGACAAGTTCTACCGCGCGCAGAAGGGCGATCGTGTCCGTCCCGGCACCGGGCTCGGGCTCGCCATCTCCCGCGGCTTCGTCGAAGCCATGCGCGGCACGATCTCGGCCGCCAACCGCAATGACCGGAGCGGCGCGGTCCTCACCATTCGTCTGCCCGTCCCCGCGCAGACCCACGCATTGGATACCGCCGCATGAGCGCCGCCCCGATCAAGGTCCTGGTCATCGACGACGAACCGCCGATCCGCAAATTGCTGCGGATGGGGCTGACGACGCAGGGCTATGAGATATTGGAAGCGCCGAACGGCAAGACCGCGCTGGAGAAGCTGGCGGAAGGGCCGGCGCTGATCATCCTCGATTTGGGCCTGCCAGATATCCAGGGGCACGAGCTGCTGCGCACCATCCGGGCCCGCAACGAAGCTGTGCCGATCGTGGTGCTGTCGAGCCGCGGCGACGAGGCCGGCAAGGTGCAGGCGCTCGATCTCGGCGCCGACGATTACCTGACCAAGCCGTTCGGCATGGACGAGCTCTTGGCGCGTTTGCGCGCTGCACTACGTCACCAGCTCCAGGTCCAGGGCGAGCGCCCGGTGTTCCGCACCGGCGATCTCTCGGTCGATCTCGTGCGCCGCATCGTCAAGGTCGGCGAGCGCGAGGTGAAATTGTCGCCGAAGGAATACGATCTCCTGCGCGTGCTGGTGCAGCACGCCGGCAAGGTATTGACCCATCGCTTCCTGCTGAAGGAACTATGGGACGAACTGACCGACGCGCAATATCTGCGCGTCTATGTCCGCCAGCTCCGCCAGAAGATCGAAGCCGACCCCGAACGCCCGCAATATGTGCTGACGGAGACGGGGATCGGGTACCGGCTGAAGGCGGGGGAGTAGGCGCAGGGGACCCCGTCATGGCCGGGCTTGTCCCGGCCATCCATGTGCTTCAGCGTGCCGCCTAGACGTGGATGCCCGGGCCAAGCCCGGGCATGACGACCTTGGTGGCAGCGCGATCCTGTCTCCACGTCGTCATGCGAGGAGCCCTTGCGACGAAGCAATCCAGAATCTGTCCGCGAAAAGATTCCGGATTGCTTCGCTGCGCTCGCAATGACGGAGCAGATTAACCCGCCTTCCTCGCCCGCGCCGTCGACCTGTGCGCCTTCTTCGCGGCCTGCCGCCGTCCCGTCGCCCGGCGCGCATGCGACTTCGCGGCGGTCTTCTTGCCGCGGCCGCCGCCCTTCAGGCTCTGCTTCAGGGCGTCCATCAGGCTGACGACGTTGCTCGGGCGCTCCTCGGGCTCCGGCAGCTTGATTGTCTTGCCGCTGGCCTTGCGCTTTACCAGCGCCTTCAGCGCGGTCTCGTACTCGTCCTTGAACTTGCTGGGATCGAAATGCGCAGCCTTGGTGTGCAGGATATGGCCGGCGAGCTCGACCATGTCCTTGGTGATCTTCGGGCTCTTGATGTCGCCGAAGAACTCGTCCTCGTCACGGAGCTCGTAGGGAAAGCGCAGCGTGGTGCCGAGCAGGCCCTTGCCGAGCGGCTCGATCGCGATGATGTGCTCGCGGTTGGTGAGCACGATCTTGGCGAGCGCCACGCGGTCCTGGTCCTTCATGGCGTCGCGGATCACCGCGAAGGCGTCGACCGCGGCCTTGCCATCGGGCGCGATGTAGTAGGGATGGTTGAGATAACGCTGGTCGATCTCCTCGCTCGGCACGAAGCTCTCGATGTCGATGGTGTGGTTGCTCTCGATCTGGACCGCCTCGAGCTCCTCCGGCTCGATCTCGACATATTTGCCCTTGCGCAGCTCGTAACCGCGCCCCTTCTGATCGCTCTCGACCACGTCGCCGGTCTCGGAATCGACCATCTGCTGCTTGAGGCGGTTGCCGGTCTCGCGGTTGATCATGTGAAACCGGGTCTTCTCGGCCGCCGTGGTCGCGGGATAGAGCACGACCGGGCAACTGACCAGCGACAGCCTCAACGTTCCCTTCCAGTAGGCACGGGGCGCCATTGCATTCTCCAGCGTTTTCAAGACGTTTTGGAACCCCAACCCTCCCGTCGTGTTTTGGTTCCGGGTGGGACTTTTGCCATGATAGGCTTCAACGCCGAATGAGATGCGGGACCGGTCGTGCTGCGAAAACTCTCCACCTATCGACAGAAACGCGATTTCGAGAAGACGCCGGAGCCGTCGGGCAAGACCGCGGTGGCGCCATCGAAGCAGCGGCGCTTCGTGATCCAGAAGCACGATGCGACCCGGTTGCACTATGATTTCAGGCTCGAATTCGACGGCGTGTTCAAGTCCTGGGCCGTGACCAAGGGGCCTTCGCTCGATCCGCACGACAAGCGCCTGGCGGTCGAGGTCGAGGATCACCCGCTCGACTATGGCGATTTCGAAGGGACGATTCCCGAAGGCCAGTACGGCGGCGGCACGGTGATGCTGTGGGATCGCGGCACCTGGGAATCGGACGATCCCGACCGCGGCTTCAAAAAGGGCGATCTCAAGTTCACGTTGCACGGCGATAAGCTGCACGGCAGCTGGGTGCTGGTGCGCATGCGCAACCGCGGCGGCGAAAAGCGCACCAACTGGCTGCTGATCAAGCACCGCGACGAATATGCCAGTGCGGACGAGGATATCCTGGCAGAGGACAAATCCGTCGCATCCGGCCGCGCGATGGATCAGATCGCCGTCGGCAAGGGCCGCGCGCCAAAGCCGTTCATGCTGGCCAAGGGAGCCAAGGGCAAGGCCGACGCGGTCTGGCAGTCCAATCGCGCCGAGGAGACGAAAGGCAGGACCTTGCAGCCGGCGCCGCGCACGGCGCTGAAGGCCGGAAAGAGCGGAAAGAAGACGACGACGGCCACGACCGCCAGGAAAGTCTCGGTGATGCCGGATTTCGTCGCGCCGCAGCTGTGTACATCGGTCGAGCGTCCGCCCGCCGGCGACAGCTGGTGCCACGAGATCAAGTTCGACGGCTATCGCGTCCAGCTACGCATCGAGGATGGCGAGGCGACGTTGAAGACGCGCAAGGGCCTCGACTGGACCGACAAGTTCGGGACGATCGCGAAGGAGGGCGCATCGCTCCCGGACGCCATGATCGACGGCGAGATCGTCGCGCTCGATCACAACGGGGCGCCGAATTTCTCCTCGCTCCAGGCCGCGCTGTCGGACGGCAAGACCGAGGACCTCATCTTCTTCGCGTTCGATCTCCTGTTCGCCGAGGGCCTCGACTACCGCCGGCTGCCGCTCGGCGAACGCAAGGAGCGCCTCAAGGCGCTGCTGGAATCGCGCAAGAAGAAAGCGAGCCAGATCCGCTATGTCGAGCACTTCGTGAGCGGCGGCGACGCCGTGCTGCAGTCGGCCTGCAAGCTCGAGCTCGAAGGCGTGGTCTCGAAGAAGGTCGATGCGCCGTACCGTTCGGGTCGCACCGAGAGCTGGACGAAAGCAAAGTGCCGCGCCGGCCATGAGGTCGTGATCGGCGGCTACAAGACCACCAACGGCAAATTCCGCTCGCTGATGGCCGGCGTGCATCGGGGCGATCATCTCGCCTTCGTCGGCATGGTCGGGACCGGCTTCGGCGCCGACAAGGTCAAGCGCATCATGCCGTCGCTGAAGGCGATGGAAGCCAAGGAAAGCCCGTTCGGGGGCAAGAATGCCCCGAAGAAGACGCGCGATGTGCACTGGCTGAAGCCCGAGCTCGTCGCCGAGATCGAGTTCGCCGGCTTCACCGCCGACGGCAATATCCGCCAGGCCGCGTTCAAGGGCCTGCGGCAGGACAAGCCCGCCGAGGAGGTCGAGGCCGAGACGCCTGTCGATACCGCGCTGGCAAAGCCGTCGGCCGGGAAGCGCGCTGTGCCCAAGACAGCCAAGCGGAAGGACGCCGGAACGGCCGAGGTGATGGGCGTCGTCATCTCCAAGCCGGACAAGGAGCTGTGGCCGGATGGCGGCGACGGCGAGGGTGTCACGAAGCTCGATCTCGCGCGCTATTTCGAAGCGGTCGGCTCGTGGCTGATCGCGCATATCAAGGGGCGCCCGTGCTCGATCTTGCGCGCACCCGACGGCATCGGCGGCGAAAAATTCTTCCAGCGCCATGCCATGCAGGGCACGTCGAACCTGCTGGAGCTCGCCAAGGTCTCAGGCGACCGCAAGCCTTACCTGCAGATCGATCGCGTCGAGGGTCTCGCTGCGGTCGCGCAGATCGGCGGCGTCGAGCTGCATCCCTGGAATTGCGCGCCGGACGCTTATGACACGCCGGGCCGGCTGGTGTTCGACCTCGATCCCGCGCCGGATGTCGATTTCGCCGACGTCGTCGAGGCAGCCAAGGAAATGCGCCAGCGCCTCGCTGATGTCGGCATGGAGAGCTTCTGCAAGACCACCGGCGGCAAGGGCCTGCACGTCGTGGTGCCGCTGCTCCACGGCGCGCGCGACAAGGTGAGCTGGAAGGAGGCCAAGGCCTTCGCGCAAGGTGTCTGCCAGTGGATGGCCGACGACGATCCCGAGCGCTATCTGCTCAACATGTCGAAGAAGCTGCGCAACGGAAAGATTTTTCTGGACTATTTGCGCAACGATCGCCTGTCCACCGCGGTCGCTCCACTGTCGCCCCGCGCGCGCGACGGCGCGACGGTCTCGATGCCGCTGACCTGGGCGCAGGTGAAGAGCGATCTTGATCCTAAGAAATACACGGTGCGGACCGTACCGGGCCTGCTGGCGCGTTCGAAGGCGTGGGATGGCTATGATGATGCGGCCGCGTCGATCAAGGCAGCGGCGAAGAAACTTGCGGGGAAGAAGTAGGGTGGGTTAGCTCGCGGACGCGCGAAGCGAAGTCAGCGAGCGTAACCCACCACTTTTGTCTCTGCGGAAACCAAAGAGGTGGGTTACGCCTTGCGGCTAACCCACCCTACGAGTCTACGAGTCCTCGCGCTATATCCGTCCCATCAGCAGCAGGATCAGCAGGATGACGATGACCAGTCCGAGGCCGCCGCCGCCGTAATAGCCGGTGCCGTAGAACGGGCCGCCGCCGATGCCGCTGAAGCCGCCGAGCAGGGCGATGACCAGAATGATCAGAATGATCGTACCGATAGACATGCGAATCTCCTCCAGCCCTTTGAGAAAGGGTCGTTTGCACCTGTCCCTTTGTGCGAGGGCAACTTGCCGCATGTTTTAAAGTTCCGGATTTGAAACGGGCTGGCAGGTCCCAACTGCATGGAACCTTTGCCCGTCCGGCCGGCATGATTATGTGAGGATCATTCAGCGCAGGGCAGGACCATGTCAGCACCGCTTGTCGTTTCCATTCCGCATCGTCTCGGCCGCGAGGAGGCCGCGCGTCGGCTCAAGACCGGGCTCGGTCGCGCTGCAGCGAGCGTTCCCGTGGTGCAGGTCGAGGAGGAGCGCTGGAGCGGCGACACCATGAATTTCCGCATTCGCGCGCTCGGGCAGATCGCGACCGGTCAGGTCGATGTCGCGGACGACCACGTCAAGGTCCAGGTGGTCTTGCCCTGGCTCCTGCAGCGCTTCGCCGAGATGGCGCAGGCGACGATCAGGAAGCGCGGGCAGTTGCTGCTGACCAAGGACGACGGAAAATGAGTGTCAGGCGCGGGCGCGCTGCCGCGCCGGCATGAGGGCGCTGGATGCGCGCGCCTCGATGACAGCCGCAGGGACATCACGGAAAGCCTGTGCGAGCGGGAGCTCGTTGCCCGCCAGCCCCGGAGCGCTGTAGCCGGTGATATCGACACTCGCGTCAAAACCTTCGAGCACGGGCCATTCGCGCCCAGCCTGGGTGAAGGGCGCGAACTGGCGCCCGACCACGACGATTGCGGCCGCGCGACCATGGCGGCGGGCGAATGCGATGACATGGTCGGCGTGCGCGCCGCGCACCTCCAGCGGCTGGTAGTCGCCCTGCGCGAAGACGTCCGCATGCGCGTTGCGCAGCTTGAGCAGCTGCCGCGTCCAGGCCAGCTTGAGCCGGCCGTCCGGCCAGGTCTTGACCAGCGTGCTCCAGTCCGGCGCTTCCAGTGCTGCCAGCGCCGCGTTCCGCGTGGAAAAATCCACGGGACGGCGGTTGTCGGGATCGACCAGCGAGAGATCCCAGAATTCGGTGCCTTGATAGAAGTCGGGCGCACCAGGCAGTGTCGCCTTCAGCGTGAGCTGGCTCAGCGAGTTGAGCGCGCCGAGCAGTGCGAGGCGGCGGGCCAGGGTCTGCAGTGCCTCCAGGAATTCGCCCGACAAGGCGGGATCGAGGAGCTTGGCGATAAAGCTCTTGATGCCGTTCTCATACGTCTCGTGCGGATTGAGCCAACTCGTCTCCTCCTTGCCTTCGCGCGCGGCCTTCAGCGCATAGGCCTGGATGCGTTCGACGAATTCTGCGCCAGGCGTCTCGCCAAGTGGCCAGGCGCCGAGCAGGGTCTGGTACAGCATGTATTCGAACGTCGCCGACGGCGCGCGCAGATTGCTCCGGAGCGCGAGATGCGGCGCGTTCAGCACCTTCCAGCGCGATACCGCGCTGGTCCATTCGCCGGGGATCTCGCTCAGGGCGGCGATCCGGGCACGGGCGTCCTCGCCGCGCTTGGTGTCGTGGGTGGCGGTCGCCGTCATGCCCTGCGGCCATTCCTTGGCGCGCGCCCGCATGGCCTCGTGGAACGCGGCAATGGTGAGGCCGGTGCTCGCGGGATCGCCGCCGACCTCGTTCAGCGCGAGCAGCCGGTGGAACTGGTAGAACGCGGTGTCCTCCAGTGACTTCGCCATCACGGGTCCGGTGAACTGCTGCACCTTCAGCGCGAAGCGGCGCACCCGCGGCTTACTGTGCGGAGGGCGGCCGGGCTTGAGCAGGTCCATGGTCAGCGCGTCGCGCAGGAAGTCGAAGATGCCTTCGTCCGCGGCGAACCATTCCCGCCGGGCGCGCTCGATGGTGTCGTCGATCAGCTTGCGGTCGGCTGCAGTCGGGCCGCTATGCGTCAGATAGGTGCGATAGACCGGGAAATGCAGCACGTACAGCTCGAGCGCCTGCCGCAAGCTGTCGGCCGAGAAGTCGCGCGTCGAGTAGTGCCCGTTGGCGATGCGCGCCAGGAGGCGCGTCAGCACGGTGAATTCGCTCGTCAGCAGCGTCTCCAGCACGCGCCGCTTGGCGTCCTTGACATAAGGCGCAAGCCGCGGCGCGCGGTTGCTGATCTGCCGCCAGGTCTCGTCCAGCGCCTCCAGCCCCTTGGCGTCGACCAGCACTTGCGTGATGACGTTCATCCACTCATAGCCGGTGGTGCCCTGGACGCCGGCGAAATGCGGCAGCTTCTCGTGCTCGCAGAGGATCTTTTCGATCACCGTGTAGAACGGCTTGGTCTTGCCCTGGGCATCACGCACCAGCCGGCGCAGCCGCTGGCAATATTGCGCGGGATCGCGCAGGCCGTCGATGTGATCGAGGCGGATGCCCTGCAGCCTACCGTCGGCGACGAGTTGCTTTACCAGCCGGTGCGTGGCGGCGAAGGTGCCGGGGTCCTCGACGCGCAGGCCCGCCAGCCCGTTGACGTCGAAGAAGCGGCGATAGTTGATGTCGCTGGACGCAAGCCGCCAGTGCCCGAGCTTGTAGTGCTGGCGCTCCAGCAGGTGATGCAGCACCAGCGTCTGCGCAGGACGGTCCGTCCCGGCGCGATAGGCCTCGAGGCCGTGGGCGATGATGTCGGCGCTGCCAGCGATCTCCTTCAATTCCGCCTTGAACGCCGGAGCCTCCTTGCGGTTCGGCCGTCGCAGGCCCGTGTAGCGCGCGGCGAGCGAGAGCAGGCGTTTACCGGCCACGGTATCGGCGGCGTCGGCCTCCTTCACGATGATCCGCAGCATTTCGCCGTAGCGCTCCGGCGCGACGGGTAGGCGATGCTCGAAATACCAGGCGGAAAAGCTGCCCTCGTCGGGATCGTAGCGCAGCTCGATCTCGCCGCGCTCGAGCGCCTCGCCATAGGACGCGCCGAGGATCGGCAGCAGCACGCCGCCGCGGGCGCGGTAGGCCAGCTGATCCCAGTCGATGTCGAAGGAGACCGCATGGGGCGAAGCCTGCCCCCATTCCAGCACGTCGAGCCACCAGGGATTGTCGGCGAAATGCACGCCGACATGGTTGGGCACGAAGTCGATGATGAGACCGAGATCGTGCGCCCTAAGCGCCTCGCTCAGCCGCGCGAAGCCGGCTTCGCCGCCGAGCTCCGGATTGAACTGGCTGTGATCGACGGTGTCGTAGCCGTGTGTCGAGCCCTTGCGGGCCTTCATCACCGGCGAAGCATAGAGATGGGTGATTCCCAGCGCCTTCAGATACGGCACCACCGCGGCAGCCTTGTCGAAGTCGAAATCCGCAGTGAGCTGAAGCCGGTAGGTCGCGAGCGGAATGGCAGGAGGCATGCTAACCTCCGAGGCGCCAGACCACCGACCAGGGCGGAAGCCGATCACCGGACGCGCCGCCCCAGACCGGCGTGCCCGCGCTGATATTGGCCGCGATCTCGTGATCGCCGAGATTGGCGATGAGCCGCAAATTCGTGCCGTCGCCCATGCGCCAATGCGCGCTGAGCAGGCCGTTGTCGGTCGCCTCGGCATCACCGAAGCGCGCGCCCTTCAGCCGTGGCATGATCTCCTTGCGCCGGAGCGCGAGCAGCTCCCGCACCAGCGCCAGGCGCGCGTTCTGCTCCGGCGTGTGGCCGGTCCAGTCGAGCACGGCCGATTGCAGCGTTGCCGGATCGAGCGGGTCGGGAACGTCGTCGCCATATTTCTCGTAAGCCCAGGCATATTCCTGTTTGCGGCCCTTGCGCACGGCATCCGCAAGCCCGCCCTGGAAATCGCAGAAGAACGGGAAGGGCACCTTCGAGCCCCATTCCTCGCCCTGGAACAGCATCGGCACCATCGGCGCCAGCAGCGTCACCGCGAGCGCGGCTTCGATCTGCTGCGGCGATGCCAGGCTTTCGAGCCGGTCGCCGAGCGGACGGTTGCCGATCTGATCGTGGTTCTGCAGGAAGTTGACGAATGTCGCAGGGGGTAATTCGCCGCTCGGCTCGCCGCGCGGCTTCTTGCCCCAGAATTCCGAGATCTCGCCCTGGTAGACGAAGCCGGAGGCCAGCGCACGGGCGAGATCCATGCGCGGGGTCTGGTAGTCGGCGTAATAGCCGTTGAGCTCACCGGTCAGCATCACATGCCAGACGTGATGATAATCGTCGTTCCACTGGCCGCGATATCGACCGTTGGGCGGCTCCTGCGCGGCGTCGAGCAGGCTGGCGCGGTTATCGCCGTTCTCCAGCACGAGATGGATGTGCCGTCCCGTCGCCTTGGCAAGTTCGCCCGCGGCGACGCTGAGATCCTGCAGCATCGACTGCTCGCCGGGGATCGCCATGATGTGGTTGGCGGCATCGAGCCTCAGCCCGTCGAAGCGGTAGTCGGTGAGCCATGACAGCGCGTTCTCGACTGCGAAGGCGCGGACCTGCGGCACGCGGTAGTCGATCGCGCTGCCCCAGGGCGTGTGCGCGTCGGTGAAGAAGGTCGGCGCATAGCGGCCGAGGTAATTCCCTTCGGGCCCGAAATGATTGTAGACGACGTCGAGGAAGACCATGAGCCCGCGCAGATGGGCCTCGTCGATCAGCGTCTTCAGATCTTCGGGGCGGCCATAGGCGCTGTCGGGTGCGTACCACAGCACGCCGTCATAGCCCCAGCCGCGGCGTCCCGCGAAATCGGCCAGCGGCATCAATTCCAGCGCCGTGATGCCGGTTGCGACGAGATGATCGAGCTTGTCGGTCATGGCGCGGTAGGTGCCCTCGGCCGTGAAGGTGCCGACATGGGTTTCGATCAGCACCGTCTCTTCCCAGGGGCGGCCGCGCCAATCCTTTGCGCGCCAGGCGAAGGCGTCGTGATCGATCACCTCGCTGGGGCCGAACACGTCGTCCGGCTGGAAGGCGGACGCCGGATCGGGCACGTCGATCTCGTCGTCGATCCTGAACTTGTAGGGACTGCCGACGGGCAGGCCGGCAATCTCCGCGACATACCAGCCGTCCTGCCGGCGCTGCATGGCATGTCTGCGGTCGAGCAGGAGATCGACGCGGCGTGCGCCGGGGGCCCATAGCCGGAACGACACGCCGTCCTTGATCGGCTTCGCCCCGAACGATGCCCTCATGGCGCCCCCGCGAAGGCGAGCACGGAGCGCGGCGGCGCCTTGCTGTCGCTTCCGGGCGGGAAATCGATCGTGTTCAGCTTGGCGTCAGTCGTGTTCAGGATCTGCTGCCAGCTCTTGTATTCGGGCATCTTCGGCAATTTGAATGCGATCTCTTCGGGGGCGGCGTTCAGAACGATAAAGATCGCCGCGCTACCCGGTTCCATCGGCCCCATCACATAGGAGAGAAACCGCCCATCCGGGAATGTCCAGTCGCTCTCCGTCATCTCGTCGCCCGCAGGCGTCAGCCAGAGCGCGCCGTAGGAGATGCCGTCCTTCGGCCGCCCGTCGAGCCAGCGATGGCTGCGAAGCTGCGAGAAGCGGCTGCGGACATCGGCGAGATGAGCGACGAAGTCGACCATGTCCTCGCCGTCCTTGCCGAGATTGTCCCAGCCGACCCAGCCGACCTCGTTGTCCTGGCAATAGGCGTTGTTGTTGCCGGATTGCGTATTGCCGACCTCGTCGCCGGCGAGGAGCAACGGCACGCCCTGCGCCAGCATCAGGCAGGCCAGCACGTTCTTGCGCAGCTGCCGGCGCAAGCCGAGAATGGCCGGGTCGTCGGTCGGGCCCTCGACACCGCAATTGTTGCTGTGGTTGTCGTTGGAGCCGTCGCGATTGTCCTCGCCATTGGCCTCGTTGTGCTTCTCGTTGTAGCTGAACAGATCGGCCAGCGTGAAACCGTCATGCACGGTGATGTGGTTGATGCTGGCGCGCGGCCGCCGTCCGTCGTGGTTGAACAGGTCGGAGGACGCCGTCATGCGGCTGGAGATGTCGCCGATCAGGCTGCCTTCGCCGCTCCAGTAGCGGCGCATGGCGCTGCGATAGCGGTCGTTCCATTCCGACCATTGCGAGGGGAATGCGCCGACCTGGTAGCCGCCGAGACCGAGGTCCCAGGGCTCGGCGACGAGCTTGACCGTGGCCAGCACCGGATCCTGGCGGACGGCGGTCAGGAACGAGATGCCGCGATCATAGCCGTTCGGGCCGCGCGCGAGCGTGGTCGCGAGGTCGAAGCGGAAGCCGTCGACATGGCAGACCTCGACCCAGTAGCGCAAGGAATCCATCACCATCTGCAGCACGCGCGGATGGGTGAGGTTCACCGACGAGCCGCAGCCGGTGAAGTCGTCGTAATAGCGCGGGTTCTCGCGGTTCAGCCAGTAGTAGGACGCATTGTCGATGCCGCGGTAGCACAGCGTTGGGCCGAGATGGTTGCCCTCGGCAGTGTGGTTGTAGACGACATCCAACATCACTTCGATGCCGGCGTCGTGCAGGCGCGCGACCGTGGTGCGGAAGGAATCCAGCGCATTGTCCTGGGCGTAGCGCTGCTCCGGCGCGAAGAAGGAGAGCGTGTTATAGCCCCAGTAATTGGCGAGCTTCTTCTCGACCAGGATGCGGTCGTCGACGAAGCTGTGGATCGGCAGCAGCTCGACCGTGGTGACGCCGAGCCTTTTCAGGTGCTCGATCATCGCAGGCGAGGACAGGCCGCCATAGGTGCCGCGCAAATTCGGGGGCACGTCGTCGCGCTTCTGCGTCAGGCCCTTGATGTGGGCCTCGTAGATGATGGTGTCTTCCCAGGGGATGTTGGGGCGGATCTCGCGGCGGCCCCAGTTGAAGGTCTCGTCGACCACGACGGCCTTGGGCATGCCGCGCGCGTTGTCGCGGCGGTCGAAGGACAGGTCCTCGCGCGGCGAGCCGGTGCGATAGGCGAAATGCGCATCGCTCCAGACCAGCCGTCCCGAGAGCCGCTTGGCATAGGGGTCGAGCAGCAGCTTGTTGGCATTGAAGCGGTGACCGTGCTCGGGCTCGTAGGGGCCGTGCACGCGGTAGCCGTAGAGCTGGCCCGGCGAGACGTCGTTGAGATAGCCGTGCCAGACGTCCTCGGTCTTCTCGGGCAATTCGATGCGCTCGAGCTCGCGGCGGCCCTGCGCGTCGAACAGGCACAGCTCGACCTTCTGCGCATTGGCGGAGAACAGCGCGAAATTGGTGCCGCGTCCGTCCCAGCTTGCGCCGAGGCGAGCGGGCGATCCAGCAGTGAGGCGCATCGGTCAGCTTTCCGGAACGAGGAAGATCGCAGCGAGCGGCGGGATGGTCAGGCGAAGCTCGGGCGTCTTGCCGTCAACGGTCCGAACCTCGCCGATGTTCCCGACATTGCTGCCGCCATAATGGGCGGAGTCCGAATTGAAGACTTCCTTCCACTTGCCCGCCAGGGGCACGCGGACGCGATAGTTCTGGTAGACGTTGGGTGAGAAGTTGACGATCACCAGGCACCGTGCGTGCTCGTCAAAACCCTTGCGCAGCCAGGCGAACACGTTGCGATTGGCATCGTCAGTGATCACCCATTCGAACCCCGCCTGGTCGCAGTCCATCTGATGCAGCGCCGGCACCGCGCGGTAGAGCCGGTTGAGGTCGCGGATCACCGCCTGGACACCGGAATGGTACTTGTATTCGAGCAGGTGCCAGTCGAGCGACTGGTCGTGATTCCATTCGCGGCTCTGCGCGATCTCGGCGCCCATGAACATCAGCTTCTTGCCGGGATGGCCGAACATGAAGCTGTAATAGGCGCGCAAATTCGCAAAGCGTTGCCACTCGTCGCCGGGCATGCGGCCGAGCAGGGAGCGCTTGCCGTGCACGACCTCGTCATGCGACAGCGGCAGGATGAAGTTCTCCGAGAAGGCGTAGTGCAGGCCGAACAGGATCTCGCCGTGATGGTGCTTGCGGTGAACGGGATCCTTGCTGATGTAGTTCAGCGTGTCGTGCATCCAGCCCATGTTCCACTTGTAGCCGAAGCCGAGCCCGCCGAATTCGACCGGGCGCGAGACCTGCGGCCATGCGGTGGACTCTTCCGCCGCCGTGGTCGCCTGCGGGAAGCGTGCGAACAGCTCGGTGTTGAAGCGGCGCAGGAAATTGATCGCCTCGATGTTCTCGCGGCCGCCGTACTGGTTCGGAATCCAGGCGCCGGGCGGCCGGCTGTAGTCGAGGTAGAGCATGGAGGCCACGGCGTCGACGCGCAGGCCGTCGATGGCGTAGCGCTCGAGCCAGAACAGCGCGTTCGAGACCAGGAAGTTGGTCACTTCGGTGCGGCCGTAATTGTAGATCAGCGTGCCCCAGTCGAGATGGCGGCCCTGCAGCGGGTTGGCGTGCTCGTAGAGCGCCGTGCCGTCGAAGCTGCCGAGCCCGTGCGGATCGTCGGGGAAATGTCCGGGCACCCAGTCGAGCAGCACGCCGATGCCCTCGCGATGGCATGCATCGACCAGGGCGGCAAAATCCTCCGGCGTGCCGAAGCGGCTGGTCGGCGCATAGAGCCCGGTTGGTTGGTAGCCCCATGAGCCGTCGAACGGATGCTCGCTGACGGGCAGGAATTCCAGATGCGTGAACCCCATGTCGCGGGCATAGGCCGGCAGCTGCTCGGCCAGCTCGCGATAGGTCAGCCATTCGTCGCCGTTCTTGCGCCGCCACGAGCCGAGATGGACCTCGTAGATCGACATCGGCGCCGACAGCGCGTTGATGCCGTCGGGCGCGGGCCGCGGACGCGGCAGATGCGCCTCGTCGAACACGATGGAGGCGGTCTTCGGGCGCACCTCGCTGGCGAACGCCAGCGGATCGGATTTCAGCGGCAGCAGGTGGCCATGCGGGCCGATGATCTCGAACTTGTAGTGATCGCCGTTCTTCGCATGCGGGATGAACAATTCCCAATAGCCGGCGCCGCGTACCCGCATCGGATGGCGCCGCCCGTCCCAGAAATTGAAATCGCCGACCACGGACACGCGCCGCGCATTCGGCGCCAGCACCACGAAGCCGATGCCGTCGATGCCTTCGAGCCGCATCGGATGCGCGCCGAGCTTGTCATAGAGGCGCTGATGCGTGCCTTCGCCGAGCAGATACAGATCGAAATCGGTCAGGATCGGCGGGAAGCGATAAGCATCCTCGAACTCGACGACGTTGTCGCCGAACTTGGCCCGGAGCTGGTAGTGCTTCGAGCCGTTCGGGAGCGCGCCGACGAACAGGCCGGCATCGTGGACGCGGTCGAGCTTCGCCACCTCGCCATGGTCGCCCACCGCTTCGACATTGGAGGCCTCGGGCAGAAACGCGCGCACCACGCTCCTGCCGCCCTCGGGATGCAGCCCGAGATAGTGGAAGGGGTCGGAGTGGCGGCCCTCGATGATCGCGTAGGCTTCGGCTGGAAGTTTAGGCATAGGCTTCGCTTTCGGCGTTGGACAGAATGCGAAGCAGCACGGTCAGCGGCGCATGGAGCCCCTCAGGCCGGTGGGACAGCTCGTACTCTACTTCGTCGAACGCTTGATCAAGCAGGAAAAATCTTAACAGGCCGTCCGCGGCCTGCGCATCCTGCGGCCAGAGCCGCCGGTCGGTCATCGCGTCACGGTAGGCGGACAGGAAGGTCGCGGTGGCACGCCCGCGCCATTCGTCGAGCGCGGCCGTGAGCCGGCCTTGCTCCTCGGTCCCGCTCGAAAGCGCCCGGCTAAGGGCCCTGTTAACCGAAAGATCAATCGAACGGATCAGGCCGGCGACGTCACGCGCGGCAGGCAGCTTGCGCCGCTTCTCGGCCACGGGCAGACGCGGATCGCCGTCGAAGTCGATGATGAAGATGTCGTCCTTCACGATCAGAATCTGCCCGAGGCGGAAGTCACCATGATGACGGATGTTCAACCCGCCAATCCCGGAAGGCAATAGCGCAGTCAAATGACCGGGCAGGCTCGCTCGCATGGTCGCGAGCTGGTCGATCAGCGGGCGGTCGGCCTCCCGCAGGCCGTCGCGGCTGTCGGCCAACCGCTCGAAGACGCGTTCGGCCCGTGCCTTGAGATCGGAGGTCCATCGTTTGACGTCGGCGGGGCCGATCGGCTCCGGCGCGAGATCGGCCGGCTTTGCCGCCGCCAGCGCGACATGCAGCTCGGCAAGCCGCCGGCCGGCCTGCGCGATGAAGTGCAGATAGGGCGCCTGCTCCTGGGTCTCGCGCGGCGCTTCGCCCGCGGACAACAGCCGCTGCTCGTCGATGTAGCGGTCGAGATAGCCCGTAGTCATTGACCAGCCGTCGCCCTGGTTCTCGACATAGGCATGCAGCACGCCGAGCACGCTGCGCCGATTGCCTTCGACCAGCTCGGCGCTGCCGAGCAGCGCCGGCGTATTGGCGAAGCGGGCCACCTCGGTGAGATAGTGGCCGATCTCGATCTCGGGGTTGATGCCGTCTTCGAGCCGGCGATAGATCTTGGCGACGTATTGATTATCGACGAGCGCCGTGCTGTTGGACTGCTCGATCGCGCGAATGCGTTGGGGCTCCTTGATGGTGTAGTCGGCGAACCGGCTGGTGGCCTTGAACTCCAGCCGCAGGTCGTTCTCCTCCACCACAAGGTTCTGCGACAGGTTGCGCAGGAACAGGCCGATGAAGATCTGTTCGCTCGCGACATCGAGCAGCGTGCCTTCGCGCGCGCCCTGGCGTACGGCGGCCAGCGCCTTCGGATTGAAACGCTCGCGGTCGAAGCGCACCCATTCGATCTGCAGCGGCAGCACGTAGCGTGTCGCCGGGTCGCCTTGCTTCGTCTGGAAGAAGGCGATCCAGGGCCGGTTGTCGCCGATGTCGCAGAACGGCACCGCCGAGGTCAGCGCGGTCTCGATGTGCTTGGGATCGTGCTCGGGATACCATCGCGTCCGCGACAGGAATCCCGGCAGCACGTCGCGTTCGAACACGCCGCGCTCGCGAGCCAGCGAAACCCAGTTCGAGTTCACCGGCACCACCAGCGTTTCGAATTCGGGCACCGCGCGCGGCACCACCGGCTCGGACTTGTCGCGCTCCTGCAGCTGGAACCAGTAGAAGCCGTAGGGCCCCAGCGTGATCATGTAGGGCAGTTCACCGATCGGCGGGAAACGCGTCCGCCCGAGCATCTCCTGCGGGATGCGATCCTTCCATGGCGACAGATCGAGCTCGGTCGCCTGGGCCGCGCGCGACAGGTTGGCCACGCACAGGATCACCTCGTCGTGGTATTGCCGGACATAGGCAAGCACGGCCCGGTTCGCCGGGCGGATGAAGGTCATGGTGCCGCGGCCGAAGGCGAGCGTCGACTTGCGCACCGAGATCAGCCGCTTGGTGGCGCTCAGCAGCGAAGACAGGCTGCGCGACTGCGCCTCCACGTTGACCGATTCATAGCCGTAGACGGGGTCCATGATCAGCGGCGCGTAGAGACGGGCCGGGTCGCAGCGCGAGAAGCCGCCGTTGCGGTCCGGGCTCCACTGCATCGGCGTGCGCACGCCGTTGCGGTCGCCGAGATAGATGTTGTCGCCCATCCCGATCTCGTCGCCGTAATAGATGATCGGCGTGCCCGGGAACGACAGCAGCAGCGAGTTCATCAGCTCGATCTTGCGGCGGTCGTTGTCCATCAGCGGCGCAAGGCGCCGGCGGATGCCGACATTGATGCGCGCCCGCGGATCGTTGGCATAGGTGGTCCAGAGGTAGTCGCGCTCGACGTCGGTGACCATTTCCAGCGTCAATTCGTCGTGGTTGCGCAGGAACAGCGCCCATTGGCAGCTCGCCGGAATGTCCGGCGTCTGGCGCAGGATGTCGGTGATCGGGAAGCGGTCCTCCTGCGCGATCGCCATGTAGATGCGCGGCATCAGCGGGAAGTGATAGGCCATGTGGCATTCGTCGCCGCGGCCGAAATATTCCTGCACGTCCTCCGGCCATTGATTGGCTTCGGCCAGCAGGAGCTTTCCCTTGGAATAGGCGTCGAGCTCCTGGCGCAGGCGCTTGATGATCGTGTGCGTCTCGGGGAGGTTCTCGTTCGAGGTGCCCTCGCGCTCGCAGAGATAGGGAATGGCGTCCAGGCGGAAGCCGTCGACGCCGGCATCCAGCCAGCGCTTCATCACCTGGATGATGGCGCTGACCACGCGCGGATTGTCGAAATTGAGATCGGGCTGGTGCGAGAAGAAGCGGTGCCAGTAGAAGGCGCCGGCCTCCGGATCCCAGGTCCAGTTCGATTTCTCGGTGTCGGTGAAGATGATGCGCGTGCCCTGGTACTTCTGATCGGTGTCGCTCCAGACATACCAGTTGCGGGCGCTCGAGCCCGGATGGCTGCGGCGCGCGCGCTTGAACCATTTGTGCTGGTCGGAGGTGTGGTTGACGACGAGCTCGGTGATGACCCGCAGGCCGCGCTTCTGCGCCTCCTGGATGAAGCGCTTGAAGTCCTTCATCGTCCCGAAATCGGGATTGACCGAGCCGTAGTCGCCGATGTCGTAGCCGTCGTCGCGGCCGGGCGAGGGATAGAACGGCAGCAGCCACAGCGCGGTGACGCCGAGCTCCTGCAGGTAGGGCAGCTTCTCGGTCAGCCCGGCGAAGTCGCCGATGCCGTCATTGTTGCTGTCGGCGAAGGCCTTGACGTGGAGCTGGTAGATGATGGCGTCCTTGTACCAGAGCTCATCGACGACCTCGGCAGCCTCGGCCTTCTTGGTATCGACGGAAGACAATACGTTCATGGCGTGACCCCTTACGCCAGGCAGCGGAACAGCAGCGCCGGATCGCGGTCGGGATCGATACGCAACCTGATCCCGCCCCATTCGATACGGGCCTGTTCGCCGGTGAGGAGGTTTTCGAGTGCCGTCACATGGTGTCGCTGCCCGCCGGCGTCAACCGTGACATCGCCGAGCGGCAGCCAGAATTCGCGCGCATGGCGGGAGAGCGCGATCACGACGACGATGGTGTTCGCGGGATCGGCCGCCTCCTTGGCGAAGGCGATCGTCTCGCCGTCCTCGATGCCGAGGAAGCGCAGGTTTGATGTCTGCTGAAGCGCCGCGTTCTCGTTGCGGATGCGGTTGAGCGCGGCGATGTAGGGCTTGATGTTGCCCGGTGCCTCCCAGTCGCGCTGCCTGATCTCATACTTCTCGGAATCCAGATATTCTTCACGGCCGGGGAGCGCGTCGTGCTCGCGCAGCTCGAATCCGCCAAAGATGCCGTAATTGCCCGACAGCGTCGCCGCCAGCGCGACGCGCGACTTGAACGCCCAGGGCTCGCCGCTCTGGAGATGATAGGGCAGGAGGTCGGCGGTGTTGACGAACAGGTTGGCCCGATAGAAGTCCCGCTCCGGATAACGCGTCAGCTCGCCGAGATGGTGCTCCAGCTCCCATTTCCCCGTGCGCCAGGGAAAGTAGCTGAAGGACTGCGCGAAGCCGAGCTTGGCGAGGCCCTTCATCAGCTTCGGCCGTGCGAAGGTCTTGGAGAACAGGATCACTTGGGGATGCCGGCGGCGGATGTCGCTGATCAGCCACTCCCAGAACGCAAGCGGCGCGGTGTCGTGATTGTCAATGGCGAAGATGGTCACTCCGTGGTCGATCCAGAACAGCATGGCGTCGCGGAACGCATTCCACAGCCCGGTCCGATCGACCGAGCCGAAATCGGGGATGACGATGTCCGAATAGGGCCCGTCCGCCGTCCGCACCGAGCGGTCCGGCCGCCATTTGAACCATTCCGGATGCTGCGTCAGCCAGGGATGGTCCGGCGAGCACTGCACGGCGAAGTCGATCGCGAGCTCGAGCCCGTATTCGAGGCATGTGGCGACCAGCGCGCGAAAATCCTCGATCGTGCCGAGCTCGGGATGCAGCGCATCGTGCCCGCCCGCGGCGGAGCCGATCGCATAGGGCGATCCGGGGTCATCTGCGCTCGCCACGGGCGCGTTGTTGCGTCCCTTGCGGCGCGTGTGCCCGATCGGGTGGATCGGCGTGAAATAGAGCACGTCGAAACCCATTGCGGCGATATCGGGCACGCGCGCGATGCAGTCGCGCAGAGTCCCGTGCCGGCCCGGCACCTCGCTCTGGCTGCGCGGCATCATCTGGTACCAGGCGCTGAAGCGCGCCTTGTCGCGGTCGATCGTCAGCGGAAAGGGCGGCGAGCGCGTAAGATCCGGCCGCGACTGGCTCTCGGCCATCGCTTCGCCGAGCTCGGCCGCCAGCAGCGGGGTGACGTCGCCGGTCTGGAGGTAGTCTTCGCATTGCTTGATGATCACGGCTGCGGCGTCCTGCCGCGCGCTATGCGCCTTGGTCAGGAGGCCGGCGCCCTCGATCGCATCGAGGCTGACATCAGCCCCGGTCCGCTGTTTTCGCGCGACGGCGTGCGACCAGGTGGCGTACTCGTCGGTCCAGGCCTCGATCGCGTAGACATATTGGCCGGGCTCAAGTGGCGTGAACGCGCCGGACCAGCGGTCATTGCCGTGATGGATCATCGGCTCGCTCCGCCATTCGCGATCCTGCTCTCCGCGCCAGACCAGCGCCGCACCGACGACGGCGTCGCCGTCGCGGTAGATGTCGGCCCAGACCTCGACCCGTTCGCCGGCAATGCGCTTCACGGCGAAGCGGCCGCCGTCGATCAAAGGATAGATGTCTTCGATGAGGAAAGCGCTGCCGGCTGCGGCACTCTCGACAGTTTGAATTGTCTTGTTCACGGTGATGCCATTGACAAGAAAGCAGGAGCCCGTTTCCCTTGTCGGGAACCTACGCTTGGTACCATTATAGAAAGCCGCTTGTGTGTCATTGGTTCCCTGGGGAACGGCAGGCGCAGTTTGCGAGTTACCCCTGACTAACCTCTTCCGCGACCTCGTTAAAATCGATGCCACCGGCCAAACAATGGCCTGCAAGCTGCGTGCCGAATGGATCTTTTAGCTCAAGCCCGGATCAAGGGCGTTCAGTCCGAATTCGTCGATGCCCTCGGCAAACTGCGGGTCACCGCGCCCGAGGCGCTCAAATCCATCCTCGAGGCCCTGCCGGAGAAGCGGGTCTACCGCTTCGTCAGCGGCCCTGTCGTGGTCCGCGCCCTGGGGCATCCGCGCACCGAATTGGTGACAGTCGGGAAACCGCCGCTGCAATGGAAGGTCGTCGGCAACGGCAATGTGATCGCGCAAGGCGAGACGCGCGAGCCTGTGATCGCCTGGCCCGACGGCATGCCGCTCGGCTATCACCGCCTGACGCTGACCGATGCCGGCGGCGTGAGCGAAGAGGTGCCGATGATCGTGGCGCCCGAGCGCGCCTTCGGCGGCGATTTCGACCGCGGCTGGCTGCTCGCGGTGCAGCTCTACAGCGTCCGCTCCGACCGCAATTGGGGCATCGGCGATTTCACCGATCTCGCCGGCCTGGTCCGGCTGGCAAAACAGCTCGGCGCGGACGGCGTCGGCCTCAATCCGCTGCATGTGCTGTTCGATGACCAGCCGGCCGATTGCAGCCCTTATTCGCCGAACAGCCGGCTGTTCCTCAATCCGCTCTATATCGACGTCGAGGCGATCCCGGAATTTTCCGCCGACCTCATCCCCGACGCGGCTGCGACCGCCGCGCGGCTGCGCCAAGGCGACCGTGTGCCCTATGCCGACATGGCGGCGCTGAAATGGCTGGCCCTGCGCGCCGCCTTTGACAGTTTCGTGAGAGGCGCGAGCGGCGTCCGCCGCAACCAGTTCGATGCCTTCCGTGCCGACCGCGCGCCGTTGCTGTCGCGCTTTGCCTGTTTCGAGGTGCTGCGCCATCGCTTCAACCGCCCGTGGTGGGAATGGCCGGCCGAATGGCAGCAGCCGGACGAGGCGAAATTCGCCGAGCTGCGCAACGGCCCGGACAAGCGCGAGGTCGAGTTCGTCGAATTCGTGCAGTGGACCGCCGACAGCCAGTTGCATGCGGCCAAGGAGCTTGCTCACCAGCTCGGCATGCGCGTCGGGCTCTATCTCGACGTCGCCGTCGGTGTGCAGTCGAACGGCTTCGATGCCTGGAACGAGCAGACGGCGATCTCGCGGCATCTCGCGGTCGGCGCGCCGCCCGACGTGCTCAACACGATCGGCCAGGATTGGGGCCTCGCCGGCTTCAATGCCGGCGGCTTGGAGGCCCAGTCGTTCGTGCCGTTCGCCGACATGCTGGCGGCGTCGATGCGCCATGCCGGCGCCATCAGGCTCGATCACGTGCTCGGCCTGAAGCGGCTTTATCTGGTGCCGCGCGGCTTCAAGCCCGACAACGGCGCCTATGTGCAGATGCCGTTCGAGGCGCTGCTCGGCGCCGTGGTGCGCGAGAGCGCGGCCCATAAGTGCATCGTGATCGGCGAAGACCTCGGCACCGTTCCGGAAGGTTTCCGCGAGACCATGCAGGATTTCGGCATCTGGTCCTATCTCGTCATGATGTTCGAGCGCGACGAGGCCGGCCGCTTCCGCAATGTCGACCACTACCGGCCCAACGCGTTGGTCACGCTGAACACGCATGATCTGTGCACCTATGCCGGCTGGCGCTCCTTCAGCGACCTCAAGATGAAGCGCTCGCTTGGGCTCGATCCCGGCGAGGACGACCAGGCGCGCTGGGATGCGCTCGGCGGGCTCGACGCGATCCTGCGCCAGAACGGCATCAGCGCCAACGACCTCTATTCCGTGCTCGCATTCCTGTCGCGGACGCCCTCGCGCCTGCTCGCGGTGTCCATGGAGGATCTCCTCGGCGTGATCGACCAGCCCAACATTCCCGGCACGATCGACGAGCACCCGAACTGGCGCCAGCGCCTTCCCGTCGCGCTCGACGAGATCGCCTCCAAGGTCGACCTCACGGCCTTGCGAGCGGCGACGCGGGAACGTTCCCTGACCGGCGGGAGTTGATCGGGCGGGGTTCTTTCAGGCTCGCACGACATTGTCTCAGAGGATCGAGGACTATGCGCTGATCGGCGACTGCGAGACCGCGGCGCTGGTCGGGCGCAACGGCTCGATCGACTGGCTGTGCTGGCCGGCCTTCGATTCCGATGCCTGCTTTGCCGCGATTCTCGGCGACCGCAAGAACGGCCGCTGGCTGGTCGCGCCCGCCGGGGACGTGACCTCGATCTCGCGCCGCTATCTCGGCAATACCCTCATCCTCGAGACACGCTTCGAGACCGGGACCGGCACCGTCGCCCTGATCGACTTCATGCCGCCGCGCGGCAAGGCCTCCGACATCGTGCGCCTGGTCCGCGGTATCAACGGCAAAGTGAAGATGCGGATGGAGCTCGTCATCCGTTTCGGCTTCGGCGTGGACATTCCCTGGGTGCGGCGGATCGATCATTCCCTGATGGCCATCGCCGGGCAGGACATGACGGTGCTGCGGACGCCGGTCGAGACCCGCGGCGAGGACCTGACCACGGTGTCGGACTTCGAGGTCAGGGAAGGCGAGACCGTCCCGTTCGTCCTCACCTACGGCCCCTCGCATCTCGATCCGCCCAAGCCGATCGACCCCGAGCTCGCGCTTCAGGAGACCGAGAAGTTCTGGAATGAATGGTGCGGCCATTGTACTGGGGACGGCGACTATCACGACCTGGTGGTGCGCTCGCTGATCACGCTGAAGGCGCTGACCTTTGGTCCGACCGGCGGCATCGTCGCCGCGCCGACCACGTCGCTGCCGGAGAAGCTCGGCGGTGCCAGGAACTGGGACTACCGCTTCTGCTGGCTGCGCGATGCCACCTTCACGCTGCTGGCGCTGATGAACTCGGGCTACACCGAGGAAGCCCTCGCCTGGCACAATTGGCTGTTGCGCGCCGCCGCCGGCTCGCCGTCGAACATGCAGATCATGTACGGCATCTGGGGCCAAAGGCGCCTGCTGGAATGGGAGGCGGGCTGGCTCGCCGGCTACGAAGGCGCGCAGCCGGTGCGCGTCGGCAATGCCGCGCATGCGCAGCTCCAACTCGACGTTTACGGCGAACTGATCGACGCCTTCCATCAGTCGCGCATGGCCAAGCTCAAGCTCGACGAGGAGAGCTGGGCGCTGGAATGCGCGGTGCTGCAGCATCTTGCCGAGGTCTGGGACCGGCCCGACCACGGCATCTGGGAGCGGCGTGGCCAGCCCCGGCACTACGTCTTCTCCAAGGTGATGACCTGGGTCGCGTTCGACCGCGGCATCAAGAGCGCCGAGACCTTCGGCTTCAAGGCGCCACTATTGCATTGGCGCGCCTTGCGCGAGACCATTCATCGCGAGGTCTGCCGCAATGGCTTCGACGCGATGGAAAATGCCTTCGTCGAGTCCTACGGCTCGAAACTTCTCGACGCATCCGTGCTGCTGCTGCCGGCCGTCGGCTTCCTGCCGGCCGACGACCCGCGCATCCGCGGCACCATCGCCGCGGTCGAAAAGCACATGATGCGCGACGGTTTTGTCCTCCGGCACGATCCGCGCGAAGTCTCCGAGGAGCAGCAGCCGATCGAGGGCGCGTTCCTCGCCTGCAGCCTGTGGCTCGCCGACGCTCACGTGCTCGCGGGCGATCTCGACAAGGCGCAAGCGCTGCTCGACCGCGTGGTCGGCATCGCCAACGATGTCGGCCTCCTGGCGGAAGAATACGATTCAGGTGCGAGGCGCCAAACCGGCAACTTCCCGCAAGCCCTGACCCACATCGCGCTGATCAACACCGCGCACAATCTCTCCGCAGCAAGGCAGGAGAGCGAGAAGCCGGCGGTGCAGCGGTCGAAGTGAGCGGTGACGGAGGACTCTCCGTTCCCTCCCCCCTTGCGGGGGAGGGGCAGGGAGGGGGGTACCACACGGGGATTCTCTCCGTCGCGCACCAGCTGCTGGTGCATCAACAGCGTCACCTTTTCCTGGGCTACCCCCCTCCCTAACCCTCCAGCGCAAGGGGGAAGGGAACATACTGCCATCGCGGTGCCAGTCGAGTTTCGTACTATCGGGCCTCAGCCAACCCCGTTCCGCTTCAAGATCATCTCCATCGCCTCCGCAAAACCGTCCTGCTCGTTGCTCCCTGTGACGTGGGTCGCCTCGTCCTTGACGTTGTCGGTGGCGTTGCCCATGGCGATGGAGGTGCCGCTGACGCGGAACATCGCCAGATCGTTCTGCATGTCGCCGATGGTGGCGACCGCGTCGGTCGAGATGCCCAGGCGCTTGGCCATAAACTCGACGAACGTGCCCTTGTTGAAGCCGGGCGGGGTGATGTCGAGATAATAGGTCTGCGAGCGCACCGCAGTGGCCTCGCTGCCGAGCGCCTCCTGCATCGCCTTCTCGCAAGCGGCGAGCCCGGCCGCGTCGGCGCTGGCGCCGACGATCTTGCAGGCGCTGGCGAGATACGGCGAAAAATCGGTGATGATGGTCGGGTCGGAGCGGATCGTGTGCTGCTCGTGCGCGACGTATTTGCCGCTGGGATTGTCGATCAGCCATTTGTCGGCGGTGAACAGCCAGATGTCTGCGCCGAAGTCGCGGAGGATTTGCAAGGACCGCTCGGCGGCGCTCGCGGGAATCAGGTGCTGCTCGACCGGCCTCATCTCGGGATCGATGATCGAGGAGCCGTTGAAAGGCCCGACCGGCAGCCACAGCGCCAGCGGCTCGATCAGGAAGCGCATGCCGATCGCCGGGCGGCTCGAGGTGATGGTGAAGCCGATGCCGGCCTGGTGCAGCCGTTGCACCGCGTTCCGCGCGCGGTCGGTCAGCGTCTTGTCCTTGGTCAGCAGCGTACCGTCGACGTCGGAGACCACGAGTGAGATGGGGGTCATGGCAGAACCTTGGGTATCGCACCGCCCAGTTTCAATTGCCGCACGATGCCGTCCACGATCGCCTCGACGGTCTCGTCGATGGAGACGGTGACGACGTGCTCGCCAGTTTCAGGCGGCTCCAGCGTGTCGAACTGGCTCTTCAGGAGGCCGGGCGGCATGAAATGGCCCTTGCGCTGCGCCAGCCGCTCGGCGATCAGCTCCTTGGTGCCGCGCAGAAAGACGAAGCGGACGTCGCTGCGGCCGCGCAGCAGCACGTCCCGATAAGTGTGCTTCAGCGCCGAGCAGGCGATGATGATGTGCCCGCCGCCCTTGCAGACCCGCTCGATCTCGTCGGCGATGGAGTTGAGCCAGGGCCAGCGGTCCTCGTCGGTGAGGGGATGGCCCGCCCGCATCTTCTCGACATTGCTGGCGGGATGAAAGCTGTCGCCGTCCTCGAAGCGCCAGCCGAGCCGCTGGCCGAGCGCGCCTGCGACCGTGCTTTTGCCCGAACCCGACACGCCCATCACGATCAACGCACAAGGTGCTTCAACGCGGCCCACGAAATTCCTCCGGAAGCGCGGCCCTGTCGACCAGCCAGACGGTCTCACCGTTCGAGCGCGCGCGTAAGGCCGGCAGATTCTCGCCATTGAGGAGGCGCGTCAAGATCGGCTGCTTGTCGTGCCCGGCAATCTCGAACAGCATTTCGCGGCAGGAAGCCAGAGCCGGCAGGGTGAGGGAGATCCTCGGCACGAAGGGCGCGACGTTCGCCTTGGGAACGCCGACGGCCCAGCGCCGGGTCTCCTCGATTTCAGGGTAGCCGGGAAATAGCGAGGCGGTGTGGCCATCCGGCCCGGCGCCCATCAGGACGAGGTCGAACAGCGGCCGCGCCGGGTCGAGCTGGTCCGAACCGTAGAAGGCCTGCAGTTCGTGCGCATAGGCCGCGGCGCCCTCGTCCGGATTTTCGACCACGGTCGGAATCGGGTGGAGGTGGCCGGCCGGCGCGTTGCGATCGAGGAAGGTGGCGCGGGCCACCGCCATGTTGTTGAGCGGATCGGTCTCGGGCACGAAGCGCTCGTCACCGATGAACCAGTGCACCCGGTCCCACGGGATCTTGCCGCGCCAGGCGTCGCTGCCGAGCAATTGATAGAGCTTCTTCGGGCTGGATCCGCCGGTCAGGCAGATGGCGATGCGCGAGGGGTTGGCCGCGATCCGCGCCATCACCCGTTCGGCGGCGGCTAGCGCCAGCGCCTCGGCGTCGCCTGCGACGATCAGCTTCGGCTGTCCGGCCGCGCTCACGAGTATTTCCGCCAGCTTCGCCCGTCGCGCCGCAGCAGCTCGTCGGCGCATTTCGGGCCGTCGCTGCCGGCTTCATAGGTCTCGATGCCGTTGGTGCCTTCGCTTGTCCAGGCGTCCAGGAACGGCTGCACCGCCTGCCATCCGGCCTCGATGCCGTCGGCGCGCTGGAACAGGATGTTGTCGCCGATCATGCAGTCGTAGATCAGCGTCTCGTAGCCGGTCGAGGGATCTGCCCGGAAATAGTCGCCGTACTTGAACTTCATCTCGACGCCGTCGATCGTGATGCTCGGCCCCGGGATCTTGGCGTTGAACTGGAGCTCGATGGTCTCGGTCGGCGCGATGCCGATGGTCAGGAAGTTCTGCGACAGGCGGTCGACCGTGGTCCCTGAGAACATGGACAGCGGCGCCTGCTTGAACTTGATCGCGACTTCGGTGCGCTTGTGGCCCAGCGCCTTGCCGGTGCGCAAATAGAACGGCACGCCGGCCCAGCGCCAATTGTCGATCATCAGCTTGAGCGCGACGAAGGTCTCGGTGGTGCTGCCGGGCTTGACGTCCTCGGTCTTGCGGTAGTCCGGAATCTCGTCGTCGCCGATGCGCCCGGCGAGATATTGCGCGCGCACCGAGTTCCTCAGCGCTTCCTCGCGGGTCGGCTGCTGGATCGATGTGAGCACGTCGGCCTTCTCCGAGCGCACCGAATGCGCGTCGAAGCGCGCCGGCGGCTCCATGGCGACCAGCGACATCAGCTGGAACAGGTGGTTCGGCACCATGTCGCGCAGCGCACCGGTGGCGTCGTAGAAGCCGCCGCGATGGCCGACGCCGAGCTTCTCTTCCACCGTGATCTGGATGTGGTCGATGTGGTTGCGATTCCAGATCGGCTCAAACATGCCGTTGGCAAAGCGCAGCACCAGAATGTTCTGCACCGTTTCCTTGCCGAGATAATGATCGATCCGGTAGATCTGGTGCTCGTCCATGATCTTCAGCAGCTCGGCATTCAGCGCCTTGGCCGATGCGAGGTCGGTGCCGAACGGCTTTTCGATCACGAGGCGCCGCCAGGCGCCGTTTTCCCTCGTCATGCCGGTGCGGCCGAGCTCGCGCGCGGTCGGCGCGAAGGCGGCCGGCGGGGTTGCGAGATAAAACAGGCGGTTGCCGCCGGTCTCCTGCGCGCATTCCAGCGAATCCAGATGCTCGCGCAAGCGGTCGAACGAGGGCGGGTCCTTCGGATCGGCCTCGACGAAGGTCACGCATTCCAGCAGCTTCTTGGCGATGTCGTCGTCGATGGGCCGCGTCGCGAACTGCCGCAGGCCCTTCATCAGGCTGTTGCGCAGCTCGTCATCCGACTGGCTCTTGCGCGCCACGCCGACCACGCAGAATTTTTCCGGCAGCAGGTGCTCGGCGGCGAGATTGTAGAGCGAGGGCATCACCAGGCGATGGGTGAGGTCGCCGGTGACGCCAAAAATGACGAAGGCGCAATTTTCCGGCTTGCGCTTGGCTTGCGGGTCTTGTGTCACGAACGATCGGCCTTCGCTTTGGTTACGCTCACTTCGGCTTCGAAGCGCCCGGCTGCTTCGGCTCCTTGTGCCCGCCGAAGCCGGCGCGCATCGCAGAGAGAATTTTTTCGGCGAAGGTGTGTTCCCGACGGGAACGGAAACGTGTGTAGAGCGCGGCGGTCAACACTTCGGCCGGCACGGCCTCGTCGATCGCGGCATTCACGGTCCAGCGTCCTTCGCCGGAATCCTCCACGAAGCCGGAATATTCCGCAAGCTGCGGGCTGTCGGCCAGCGCCGTCGAGGTGAGATCGAGCAGCCAGGACGGGATCACGCTGCCGCGCCGCCACACCTCGGCGATGTCGGCGAGATCGAAATCGTAGCGATGATCGGCGGGCAGGGCGTCGATATTGGCGTTCTTGAGAATATCAAACCCTTCGGCATAGGCCTGCATCAGGCCGTATTCGATGCCGTTGTGGATCATCTTGACGAAATGCCCGGCGCCGACGGGGCCGGCATGGATGTAGCCCTGCTCGATGCGGGGATCGCGCCCCTCGCGTCCTTCGGTGCGCGGAATGTCGCCGGCACCGGGCGCGAGCGCGGCGAAGATCGGGTCGAGCCGGTCGACCACGGCCTTCTCGCCGCCGATCATCATGCAATAGCCGCGGTCGAGACCCCAGACGCCGCCGGACGTGCCGACGTCGACATAGTGGATGCCGCGCGCCTTCAGCGCCTTGCCACGGCGGACGTCGTCCTGCCAGAAGGTGTTGCCGCCATCGATGATGACGTCGCCTTCCTGCATCACGCCCGCGATCGTGTCGATCGTGGTCTCGGTGATGTGGCCTGCCGGCAGCATCACCCAGGCGGTGCGCGGCCGCTCGAGCTTGGAGATGAACTCTTCCAGCGTCGCCGAGCCGACTGCGCCGTCGGCGGCAAGGCCGGCGACGGCCTTGGCGTCCTTGTCGTAGACCACGGTCGAATGTCCGTGGCGCATCAGGCGGCGAACGATGTTGCCGCCCATCCGGCCGAGGCCGATCATGCCGAGTTGCATGTAATGGATTCCCTTAGTTCAGCGCGTCGTTGAGCGCAGCATTGAGCGTTGCAAGGCCCTTCTCGAGCCCGCCCTTCAGGTGCACCCGCAGTGCGCGCCGGCCGCGCTCGGTGAGCACGTCGAAATCGCCGCGCGCCTGCGCCGCCTTGATCACGCCGAAGCTGGCCTTCTGGCCCGGTACGGCGAGGTCCTTGGCATCGTCGGCGGTGATCTGGAGGAACACGCCGCTGTCGGGGCCGCCCTTGTAGGCCTGCCCCGTGGAGTGCAGGAAGCGCGGCCCGAACTCGGCGCAGGTCGCGACATGCCGCTTCTCGCGCACTTCGAGCCGCATGGCCTGGAGCGCGTCGATGGTGGCCTTGTCGCGTGCGATGTAGCCGAGCAGGGCGACATAATCGCCCGCGCCGGATCGCGACAGATGCGCCTTGAGCCAGGAGGTGAGATCGCCATTGGCGCCGGCGGCGCGCAGCGCCGTGGCGTTGGCCTCGTCGGTGTAGAGATCGGCCTCGTCGGTCGAGACCACGGGCTGCTCGTCCGGCAGCGCCCCCGTCTTCTCGAACGATGCCGTCAGTTCGCGGGTCTTGATCTTGGCCGCCTCGACGTCGGGCTGGTCGAACGGGTTGATGCCGAGGATCGAGCCCGCCACGGCGGTCGCCATCTCGAAGCGGAAGAACTCCTGGCCGAGATGCTCGATCGACTTCACGGCGATACGCACGACGGGATGGCCCGCCGCTTCGATCCCGGCGAGAGCCGAGTCATGCGCGGCGTCCGCTTCGCCTTCGATGCGGATGTCGATGAAGAAGCGGTCGTTGCCATAGACCGAGGGATCGCCCAGCGGCTCGCCGTCGATCGGGATCAGGCCCTTGCCTTCCTTGCCGGTGGATTCGGCGATCAGCTGCTCGGCCCAGGCGCCGAAATCGGCGATCTTCTTCGACGAGAGGATCGTCACCTTGTCGCGGCCTTCGAGCCCGGCCAGCCCCATGGCGAGGCCGAGCTGCACGCCCGGGTTCTCGGCGGGCGGCACGTCCGGCCCGCACGAGCGCGCCATCGCAAGCGCGTGCTTGATGAAGGTCTTGACGTCGATGCCCGCGGTTGCCGCCGGCACGAGACCGAACGGCGAGAGCACCGAATAGCGCCCTCCGATCGAGGGCTCGCCATGGAAGATGCGGGCATAGTTCAGCTTCTTCGCCGCCTTCTCCAGCGACGAGCCGGGATCGGTCACCGCGATGAAGCGATGGCCGGTCTTCACCTTGGGACCGACGGCCTTGGCGACGCGCGCGTGGAAATAATCCTTCATCGCGTTCGGCTCGGTGGTGCCGCCGGACTTGCTGGAGACGATGAAGACCGTGTTGGCGATGTCGATCTTGTCCTCCATCGCCCGCACCTGCGCCGGATCGGTGGAGTCGAGCACGTGCAGCTTCGGGAAGCCGGGCTTCTTGCCGAAGGTTTCGGCCAGCACCTCGGGTCCGAGGCTCGATCCGCCCATGCCGAGCACGACGGCATCGGAGAACTTCTGGCCCTTCACGCGGCCCGCATAGTCCTCGTAGTCGGCAACGTCGGCCTTGGCCGCGCTGTCGAGCCAGCCGAGCCATTTGTTCTCGTCGGTGCCGGTCCAGACCGACTTGTCGCGCTGCCAGAGCCTGCGGATCTTCGCGGCGGCACGCCATTCCTCGGTGCTCTTGGCCACGGCCTTGCCGAGCCCGTCGCCGAGCGAAAGCTGCTGGCGGTCGAGCGCCGGCCCGAGCACGGTGGCGCGCTTGTGCGCGACCGCGCCATAGAGCTTGTCGGCGGCGTCCGCGAACAGCTTGACGCCGTCCTTGACCAGCTCCTCGGTGATCGCATCGAGCGAGATGCCCGAGCGCTCCAGCTCTTCCAGCACGCGCCTTGCGTCCTCGACGTTCTCTTCCAGGCTGTCGCGCGGCTTGCCGTGGTCGCGGAACGCGTCGAGCGTCGCCGGCGGCACGGTGTTGATGGTGTCGGGGCCGATCAGCTCCTCGACATAGAGCACGTCGCTGTAATCCTTGTTCTTGGTGCCGGTGGAGGCCCACAGCATGCGCTGCGGCTTGGCGCCCTTGGCGGCGAGCTTCTCCCAGCGCGGACCCGAGAACAGGCGCTTGTAGTCCTGGTAGGCGAGCTTGGCGTTGGCGATCGCGACCTTGCCCTTCAGCGCGGCGAGCCGCTCCTTCTCGGAGGGATCGTTGGCGCGTGCGATCTTCTCGTCGAGCTGCTTGTCGACCACCGCGTCGATGCGGCTGACGAAGAAGCTCGCCACGCTCGCGACATGCGACGGATCGCCGCCGTCGGCGACGTATTTTTCCAGGCCCGAAAGATAGGCCTCCGCAACCTCGAGATAGACCGCCTTGGAGAACAGCAGTGTGATGTTGATGCTGATGCCGTCGCCGATCAGCGTCTCGATCGCGGGCAGGCCTTCCGGCGTCGCGGGCACCTTCACCATCAGGTTCTTGCGGCCGACGTCCTTCCACAGCCGCCGCGCCTCGGCGACGGTGCCGGCGGTGTCCATCGCGAGGTAGGGCGAGACTTCCAGGCTGACATAGCCGTCGCCGCCCTTGAGGCGGTCATAGACCGGGCGCAGCACGTCGGCGGCGTTCTGGATGTCCTCGACGGCGACGGCCTCGAACAGGTCGGCCACGGTCCGGTCGCCGCGCTTCAGCGCCTTGCCGATCGGAGCGTCGTACTCGTCCGAGCTGCCGATCGCCTTCTCGAAGATCGAGGGGTTGGAGGTGACGCCTTTGACGCCGTCGGTGTCGATCAGCCGCTTCAGGTCGCCCTTGGCGATGAAGCCGCGGGCCAGGAAGTCCAGCCAGACAGCCTGTCCGTGCTTTTCCAGTTCTTTGACGGGATTCATGATAGTTATTTATCTCCAAGCCTGCGGGCGAGGGGTTTCCGCGCCGGTCCTGACGCGCTATCCTCTAGCTTACATGCTCCCGGGAGGGAACCAATCAAGCGTGTGGGAGTCATATCCTCCAGTGTAACTCCGTCGCGATCATGGCGATCCAGGCGGGAGTGGCTGTGTTGCGTAAAAAGTCGTTGGCCGGGAAAGGTTCGGCCGAGATCTGATTGCGTAACGTCTGCCGGCCGCTGCACAGCGGGTCGTCAACGGATCCCGATCCGCCCGATAGGTTGTGGTTCGGTCGCGAATGGCCGTGCTGGGGGAAAGCATGCACGTACTTCCTGACGGCCGCGATCTTGCCGTCCCGCAATCGGTCGCGCCGGCCATATGCGCCGATGCCTCCCACGATCTCGAAATCGGGCAATGCGCCATGCGCTTGCGGCTGCTGGTCGCGGCCGGCTTCGCGATGATGGTGTTCAGCGCGAGCCTCGCCTTCGACTGGTGGGATAGCCTCGGCGACTACGACACGGCGGCCGGCTATGCCGGCGTCGCGGTGTTCGGCCTGATCACCGGCTGGCTGATCTGGCGGCTCCCCTCCGAACGAGGGGCCGTGGTGATCGTGACGCCCTACGGCATCCGCGACCTGCGCATCGGCAACGAATTTCTGCTGTGGGAGTCGATCGCGGAGATTTCGACCGCGGAGCGCCGCGGGCACAGGATGATCGTGCTGACGCCGACGCCGGACTTGCAGCGGCAGCTCTCCTGCATTCGCGCCAGCAGCCGGACGGCCTCGCGCGGCGCACAGGACGATCGCATCCTCATCTCCGCCGAGGGCCTGGCGACCGATTTTGAGACATTGCTGCGCGCTTGCCGCGAGTGCCATGCCGCCAGCGATTCACGCACCGCATCGCGGCGCGACCGCGATCAAGAGTCTGTCAATCGTGACTCTGGCGCTCAAGGCCTGGCCGTACAAGCGTCATAAAGCTGCCGCCGGCAGGCGCCTATGCTGCACCGCCGGATGAACGGATATCCGGTAACGCCCGGATGTTGCGACCGAGTGACATTTGCTGGAAATGAGCGAAGATATACATAGATTCGCATAAATAACAGGCAGGTGCCTGTTCGTAACTCACCCGGTTGCCTACGTTGTGCGTTGCGTCGAGTCGGTCCCCGGGTGTCCAATGATCGTCATGTGCTCACGCTGATTCGAGAAGCGGCCTGAGGAACGGTCCAGTAACTGCTTTCGTTTCAGCTTGTAGCGGAACTCACGCGGAGAGGGATCATGTACAACGATTCTCTATTCAACGCTTTCGCTCGGTCGTTCGAGGCGAGAAGCCAGCACGACATGTCGATGGCGGAATATCTGGAATCGTGTCGAAGCGATCCCATGAAATACGCCAACGCGGCCGAACGACTTCTAGCAGCGATCGGTGACCCCCAGACGATTGACACGGCCAAGGACCCACGCCTTGGCCGTATTTTTTTGAACCGCACCATCCGCACCTATCCGGCCTTCGCCGGCTTCTACGGCATGGAAGAAACCATCGAGCGCATCGTCGGTTTCTTCCGCCATGCCGCGCAAGGCCTCGAAGAGCGCAAGCAGATTCTCTATCTGCTCGGACCGGTCGGCGGCGGCAAATCCTCGCTCGCCGAGCGGCTCAAGTCGCTGATGGAAGTGCACCCGATCTACGTGCTCAAGGCCGGCGATGAGCTCTCGCCGGTGTTCGAGAGCCCGCTCAGCCTGTTCGATCCGGATAACCTCGGACCGATGCTGGAAGAGAAGTACGGCATTCCGCGCCGGCGTCTCACCGGGCTGATGAGCCCGTGGTGCTACAAGCGGCTGGAGGCCTTCGGCGGCGACATCTCGCAATTCCGCGTCGCCAAGATTCAGCCGTCGCGGCTGCGCCAGATCGCCGTCTCCAAGACCGAGCCCGGTGACGAGAACAACCAGGACATCTCCTCGCTGGTCGGCAAGGTCGACATCCGCAAGCTCGAGACCTACGCGCAGAACGATCCCGACGCCTACAGCTATTCCGGCGGCCTCAACCGCGCCAACCAGGGCGTGCTCGAGTTCGTCGAGATGTTCAAGGCGCCGATCAAGATGCTGCATCCGCTGCTGACGGCGACGCAGGAAGGCAACTACATCGGCACCGAGAACATCGGTGCGATCCCGTTCACGGGCGTGATCCTGGCGCACTCCAACGAAGCGGAGTGGGCGAGCTTCAAGTCCAACAAGAACAACGAGGCCTTCATCGACCGCATCTGCGTGATCAAGGTGCCGTACTGCCTGCGCATCACGGAAGAGCAGAAGATCTACGAGAAGCTGATCCAGGGCTCCGAGCTCGCGTCCGCGCCGTGCGCGCCCTCGACGCTGGAGACGCTGGCGCGGTTCTCGGTGATGTCGCGCCTGCGCAAGCACGAGAACTCCACGGTGTTCGCCAAGATGCGGGTTTACGACGGCGAGAGCCTGAAGGAATCCGATCCCAAGGCGCGCAGCGTGCAGGAGTATCGCGATGCCGCCGGCGTCGACGAAGGCATGGACGGCGTCTCCACGCGCTTTGCCTTCAAGATCCTGGCCGCCACCTTCAACCACGATCCGCAGGAGGTCGCCGCCGACGCCGTGCACCTGATGTACGCGCTGGAGCAGTCGATCCGGCGCGAGCAGCTGCCCGAGGAGGTCGAGAAGCGCTATCTCGAGTTCATCAAGGCGGATCTGGCGCCGCGCTACGCCGAGTTCATCGGTAACGAGATCCAGAAGGCCTATCTCGAATCCTACTCGGATTACGGCCAGAACCTGTTCGACCGCTACGTCGACTATGCCGATGCATGGATCGAGGACCAGGACTTCAAGGATCCCGATACGGGGCAGCTGCTGGATCGCGAATTATTGAACCAGGAACTGACGAAAATCGAGAAGCCGGCCGGCATCGCCAACCCCAAGGACTTCCGCAACGAGGTCGTCAAATTCTCGTTACGGTCGCGGGCCCAGAACGGCGGCAAGAATCCGACCTGGACCTCCTACGAGAAGATTCGCGACGTGATCGAAAAGCGGATATTCTCCCAGGTCGAGGACCTGCTTCCGGTCATCTCCTTCGGGTCGAAGAAGGACGGCGAGACGGAGAAGAAGCACGGTGAGTTCGTCGCACGCATGGTGGAGCGCGGCTACACCGAGCGTCAGGTTCGCCGGCTCGTCGAATGGTACATGCGTGTGAAGCAGGCCGGTTGAGGCGGATGGAAAAGTGCCCATTCACATTATTGACAGGCGCCTGAATCCAGGCGGCAAGAGTCTTGAGAACCGCCAGCGGTTCTTGCGTCGGGCCAAATCCCTGGTGCAGGGCGCCGTCAAGAAGACCTCGCAGGAACGCGACATCAAGGACGTCCTGGAGGGTGGTGAGGTCACGATACCGCTCGACGGCATGCACGAGCCGCGGTTCCGCCGTGAAGGCGGAACGCGCGACATGGTGCTGCCCGGGAACAAGAAGTTCATCGAGGGCGATTATCTCCAGCGCTCCGGCCAGGGCAGCGCCAAGGATTCCGGTCCCGGTGAAGGCGACAGCGAGGACGCTTTCCGCTTCGTCCTCTCCCGTGACGAATTCGTCGATCTCTTCCTCGACGACCTCGAGCTGCCGGATCTTGCCAAGCGCAAGATCGCGCAGACCGAGAGCGAGGGCATTCAGCGCGCCGGCTACACCACGTCGGGTTCGCCCGCCAACATCTCGGTGAGCCGGACGGTGAAGCTCGCGCTGGCGCGCCGGATCGCGCTCAAGCGTCCCCGCAAGGAGGAGATCGAGGAGCTCGAGGCCGCGATCGCCGCCTGCACCGACGAGGACGAGCGGACCGAGCTTCTTGCCCAGCTCGAGGCGCTGAAGGCCAAGTCGAAGCGCATTCCCTTCATCGATCCGCTCGACATCCGCTACCGCCGCTTCGAGACGGTGCCCAAGCCCGTCGCGCAGGCCGTGATGTTCTGCCTGATGGACGTTTCCGGCTCGATGTCCGAGCACATGAAGGACCTCGCAAAGCGCTTCTACATGCTGCTCTACGTGTTCCTGAAGCGGCGCTACAAGCATGTCGAGATCGTCTTCATCCGACACACCGACCGCGCCGAGGAGGTCGACGAGCAGACCTTCTTCTACGGCCCGGCTTCCGGCGGCACGCTGGTCTCCAGCGCGCTGCAGGCAATGCACGAGATCGTGCGCGAGCGCTTCAATCCGTCGGATTGGAATATCTACGCCGCTCAAGCCTCCGACGGCGACAATTCCTATTCCGACGGCGAGCTCACCGGGCTGCTGCTGACCGAGAAGATCCTGCCGGTCTGCCAGTTCTTCGCCTATCTCGAGGTTGGGGAATCCGGCGGCAGCGCCTTCGATCTCTCCGACTCTTCGCTCTGGACCCTCTACGAGCGCCTGCGCAACAGCGGCGCACCGCTCTCGATGCGCAAGGTCTCCGAGCGCAGCGAGATCTTCCCGGTGTTCCACGACCTGTTCCAGCGCCGCGAAACTGCTCAGGAGAAAGCCGCTCCATGACGGGACGTTTGTTCGAAGGCGCCGATTGGGATTTCCACACCTTGCAGCGCATTACCGATGCCTGCGAGGAGGTGGCGCTGAAGGATCTCGGCCTCGACGTCTATCCGAACCAGATCGAGGTCATCACCGCCGAACAGATGCTGGATGCCTACTCGTCCGTCGGCATGCCGCTGTTCTACAAGCACTGGTCGTTCGGCAAGCAATTCGCCTATCACGAGGCGTCCTATCGCAAGGGTCTGATGGGCCTCGCCTATGAGATCGTGATCAACTCCTCGCCCTGTATCTCCTACCTGATGGAGGAGAACACGGCGACGATGCAGACCCTGGTGATCGCGCACGCCGCCTTCGGCCACAACCATTTCTTCAAGAACAACTATCTGTTCAAGCAGTGGACCGATGCCGAGGGCATCCTCGACTATCTCGACTTCGCCAAGAACTACGTCATGCAGTGCGAGGAGCGCTACGGCCGCATCGAGGTCGAGCGCACCCTCGACGCTGCGCACGCCCTGATGTCGCACGGCATCGATCGCTATCCCGGCAAGAAGACGCTCGACCTGCGCGCCGAGGAGAAGCGGGCAGGGCGCCGCCGCCAGCACGAGGAGGAGGTCTTCAACGATCTCTGGCGCACCGTCCCGGCCGGCAAGAGCAAGACCAGGTCAGCGCTCAGCATCGAGCGCCGCCGCAAGCTGCTCGGCCTGCCGCAGGAGAACCTGCTTTACTTCCTGGAGAAGAGCGCGCCGCGGCTGGCGCCCTGGCAGCGCGAACTGTTGCGCATCGTCCGCCACATCGCGCAGTATTTCTATCCGCAGAGCCAGACCAAGGTGATGAACGAGGGGACGGCGACCTACGTCCACTATCGCATCATGACCGCGCTGCACCAGCAGGGCCGCATCACCGACGGCAACTTCCTCGAATTCCTGGGTTCGCACACCAACGTGGTGTTCCAGCCCGAATTCGACGATCCACGCTTCTCGGGCTTCAATCCCTATGCGCTCGGCTTCGCCGTGATGCAGGACATCGAGCGCATCGTCACCAATCCAGAAGACGAGGACCGCGAATGGTTCCCCGACATCGCCGGCAAGAACGACGTGATGGGCGTGCTGCGCGACGTCTGGGCCAACTACCGCGATGAAAGCTTCATCGCGCAATTCTTGAGTCCCAGATTGATGCGGCACTTCCGCATGTTCCACCTGCACGACGATCCCGAAGAGCGCGCCGGCATCCGGGTCGATGCAATCCACGACGATCGCGGTTTCCGCCGGGTGCGGCGCGAGCTGGCGCGGCAGCACGATGTCGGCTACATCGACGCCAATATCGAGGTGGTCGACGTCGATCTCTCCGGCGACCGCCGGCTGATCCTGCATCACCACGTCATCAAGGGCTCGCAGCTCAACGAGACCGACGCCAAGCGCGTGCTGCAGCACCTCGCCGATCTCTGGACCTACGACGTCTCGCTGATCGAGGTCGACGCCAACGACAAGGTGTTGCGAGAGTACGTCGTGAGCCCGCGCCCGATCCCGGCGGCGGTGGCCTGAGGCTGGCAAGACCGGGCTCCGACGGAATTGAGAGAGGCCGAGCGCCAGCTCACTCCGTCACCCCTGAGGTGCGCGTTCAGCGGTGCTTCGCACCGCTCGCTTCACACCTCACGATGACGGAGATGCTCTGTCATTGCGGGGGCAGCGAAATAGCTTCGCTCGCGCGCTTCTACGCCGACCGCTTCTTCGCAGGTTTCTTCTTCGCCGCATTCAGCTCCACCGCCGCGCGGATCAGGGCCTTCAACGCCTTTTCGTTGATCTTCTCGCCCTGGCGAATATCGATCGCGCGCCGCACATTGCCGTCGAGGCTGGAATTGAACAGGCCCGCGGGATCCGCCAGCGCCGCGCCCTTGGCGAAGGTCAGCTTCACCACCTCCTTGTAGGTCTCGCCGGTGCAGATGATGCCGTCGCGCTCCCACACGGGAACGCCGCGCCACTTCCATTCCTCGACGACCTCGGGCTCGGCCTCCTTGATGAGGCCGCGGACCCGCGCCAGCATCTCGCCGCGCCAGTCGCCGAGCTCCCTGATCCTGCCGTCGATCAGCTTTGCGGGCGAAGCTGCATCATTCGCCTTCGCACTGCTGGTCTTCGCCACCACCGCCTTCTTCATGACCGCGCCTCCCTGCGCGCGCCGCTGCGGCCGAGATAGGGCAGCGCGAACAGATAGAGCCCCGTCGCGAGCAGCGGGATCAGCGGCACGAGCGCCAGGAAGCCGATCCAGGCGGCATCGAGCTGCATGGTCATCGCGACGATGTTCGCGATGACGGCGAGGGTGAAGGCGATGGACAGCCAGCGATGGGTTTGTCGAATCCACATGTTTTAGCGACTCCTCTGCGATGATCGAAAACGGCTTGCGCTCAATCCGGCCGCGCCAGCAGCTCGTCGAGCCTGGTGAAGAACTGCTTCCAGCCGGCATGCGCGCCGCCAAAGGCCTGCTTCTGGGTGGGGCTGAAGCCCGCCTGCTCGACGCGTAGGTGCGTGCCCGCGCCGGTCGGCGTCAGCGTGAAGGTCACGATGCTTTTCAGGTCGAAGGCGGCGTCCTCGTGCGAGAAATTCCAGGTGTAGGCGAGGCTCTTCTGCGGCTCGAGGGTCAGCACCTCGCAGTCGAGCACGCCGCCCCATTCGCCGCGCAGGTTGAAGCGATGACCGACCTCGGGCTTGAAGTCGTTCTTCATCAGCCATTCCTCGATCAGATGTGGCTGCGTCAGCGCGCGCCACAGCCGCTCGGCCGGAAACGCAAATTCGCGCTCGACGACGACGGAGCGGGTTTCGGTCGCAGGTTCGGTCATTGGTCCATCCTCTTCAGGAGATCGTCGAGCGCGTCGAGCTGGTTCTGCCAGAAGCCGGCCATCTGGCTGGTCCAGTCGACCAGCGGATTGAGCGCGCCGGGTTGCGCGCTGTAGTGGGTCTGCCGTCCCTCGTGACGATCGCGCACCAGGCCCGCCTGCTTCAGCGCACCCAGATGTTTCGAGACCGCCGGCTGGGAAACGCCGGATCGCGCCGTCAGTGCCCCGACCGTCTGCTCGCCCTCACGGCACAGCCGCTCGAAGATCGCCCGCCGGGTCGGGTCGGCGAGGGTCCTGAACAGGAGGTCGTGGGCGGCGGACATGTGAGATCCATAACTCGTAGGTTATGGATTAATTCATAACCGTAGGGTTATGGATAAGTCAAGTGGGATGTGGGAATGAGTTGAGAAGGAGGCGCCACGGGCTCCTCTTACCTCTCCCGCTTGCGGGAGAGGTCGGCGCGTCCCGGGCGATGCGAAGCATCGTCCCGCGCGCCGGGTGAGGGTTCTTTCCTCTGGGGGATTGTCCCGTTGAGGAGAAACCCTCTCCCCAACCCTCCCCCGCGAGCGGGGGAGGGAGCGCACCTTTGTCGTGGCAACTGCAACGCCCTCACGGCCGCAGATACAGATACCCCTGCGACTGCAGCTCGGCCAACCTGACCACGCCGCCTTTCTCCGCGCTGACGAAGCCGGGCAACAGGTCCGTCAGCGTGACGTTCTGCGCCTTCATCGTGTTGCCGCAGGCGGCGAGCTCGACACCGTCCTTGGAGAAGTCACCGATGCGCTTGCTGATGTCGGGGTTGGCCTGCGCCCAGTGAAACGCCTTCAGCGCCGGCCCGTGGATCACGAGCGCGATCGTGACGTGGTCGGGTCCGCCGACGCCGTCGATGTGGTTCTGGATGTTGCCGAGGACGAAATTGACCTTCTCGGCGTCGCTGAGGTGATAGACGACTTTCAGCTTGTTCGATGGCGGGGCCTCGGTCGCAGCTTTCGCGCTGGAGGCGCCAAACGCAGCTCCAAGCGCCGAAACGGCGCTCCACAGGATGTTCCGGCGATTCATGGCGATTTCCTTCGATGAGGCCTGAATTCGCGGGAGACATATCACTTGTGGCGGAGCGCTGCGAGTTCCTTGCGGTCGGTCACGAGCGACGCGCATTCGCTGGTGTCGGTGCGGTCGAGCCGGAAAATCTTGTCGTCGGCGCCGGCGACCAGCGCATGCTCGGCCTCGTCGTCCGGCTTGTTGTTTTGCCAGACCCGGATCTGCACCAGGCGGATGATCGCCGACTTGTTGTCCTTGGACAGTCCCACCTCGATGCCGCCTCCCTCGCAATCGACGCCGCAGCCCATGCGAACTTCGTCGCCGTCACTGAGCAGCACCGCGTGACTGCCGCACGAGCCGCTGGAGTCGAAATCGCCGGAGCGGTGGCGATAGCGGAAGCCGAGGCGGAAGGAATTGTGCAGCTGCTTGTCTTCCTTGTCGGTCTCCGCCGAGATCAGCAGCTTCATGGAGGCCACCTTCTGCTTGGGATGGCGCGCCAGGTGCTCGGCGTCGTAGCGGCGGACGAAGCAGGCATAGGCTTTGTCGCCGGGGGCCCCCGCATAGACCCGGGCCGTGAAGGCGTCGGCCTCGGCCTTCGTGGTCTCCCGGACCTGGTCCTCGTCGGCGTGGGCGAAACCGGCGAAGGCGGCAACAGCGAACGGCAGGAGAAGGGCAAGCTTCATGATCTCACCGGGCGTGTGAACCATCGTTAACCCGCAACGGGCAGGCGGGGCGGACTTGGCTTTAGTCGCAGGCGGCGAGGGGCGCGTTCAAGCGCGCCGGCCTGCGCCCCTTGCGGGCAGTCCCACGCAAGGTTCCCGCCTTAATAATTTAGAAGGAGGGGCGTTGGTAAACCCCTGGTTGTTGCAGATGACTGGTGGCGGTCAAAATGTCCGTAAGTCAGAACTTGCCCAACCTTGCATTCGGCTATTCCGTGCCGCGGCTGCTGAAGATGCTGGCCGCCGGCCTCTTCCTCACGCTGCTGTTCGCCGCGATCGCATTCAACTGGCTGAACATCAAGACTCTCACCGCGTTCCAGATCACGGCCAGCTATGTCGGTCTCGCGGTGTGCGGCTTTGCCACGCTCAGGGTGCTCTGGCGGCTGGTCTCGAGCAGGCAGCCGGTTCTCTTCATCACCCGCGTCGGCCTTCGCGACACCCGCATCGCCGATGACACGATTTCCTGGAAATCCGTGCGCGACATATCGGATTGGCGCTATCGCAGCCAGATCATCGTGGTGCTCAAGCTCGATCCGCTCGTCGCCGACCGCTTCGAGGTAGGTCTTCTCAAGCGCATCATATCGATGATGAATAACGCGGTCGGTGCCGAGGGTGTGCTCGTCAATCCCGGCGGCCTGACCATCGACGGCGAAACGCTGCTCGAGACCTGCAAGCAATACTGGAAGGCCGGCCGTCTCGCATCGACGCCCCGTCCCGCGGCGCAGCCCGAGCCCGTCCACTAGTCCAGGCCGCAACCGCGGCGGACCACGCGGCTTTCACGAGACACTGCGTCCCGGCAGTCGCCGCACGCGTGACGCGTTCGACGCGCATACGCGCACGGCAGAGCGCTGTGGCGTGGTTCCATGTGCGGCCTTAGTCGAACCTCAACCCGGGAAGGTTCAATCGGTGTGTCCCCTCGCTTTTTGGGAACCCGATGCTGCCAGCCATTCGACATTGTTCCAGTTCGTCGATGTGATAGCCTTCACAGGCGATTGCGTTTGGCAGTCGTAGAGTGGGGCCGCCTCTTTGTAGTGTGTGGAGTCCCCCCGCAATGGGCGAAATTCGCAACTTCAGATCCGGAAATCAGGATGGGCCGCCGCCACACGGCTCCATGCCTCGTCGTCTCGCGGCGATCATTGTCGGCGACATCGTATCCTACAGTCGCTTGATGCAAGCCGACGAGGAGGGGACGCATGCCCGCGTCAAGCGGATCGAGCGGGATCTCATCGAGCCCAGTATCCTCGAGCATCATGGGAGCCTGGTGAAAACGACGGGCGACGGTTTCATCGCCATCTTCGACAGTCCCGTCGAGGCTGTTCGATGCAGCATCGTCATTCAGCAGAATCTCGTCGGCCGCAATGCCGGGCTCCCGAAGCATTCCCGGATCGAATACCGGATTGGCGTCAATCTCGGCGACGTCATCGTCGAGCCGGACGATGTCTATGGCGACGGCGTCAATATCGCCACCCGCATCGAAGGCATTGCCGAGCCCGGCCAGGTCTTCATCTCAGGGGCAATCTACGAGCAGATCAAGCACAAGGTCGTATGCGGCTACGAGTCGCTCGGCGATCGCAAGGTCAAGAACATCACGGATCCCGTACGCGTCTATCGCGTGCTGCCGGATGCGGATGCCGTCATCGGGACGCGAGGCCGGCGCGAGACGATCCTGATCTTTCTTCTGGCTATCACGCTGCTGGTCATCGCCAGTGGCGCGCTGTGGTACTTGCTGGCACCGGGGAGATTGGGCCAACACGCCGCCGCGCCGATCGTCGCTCCGGCTCCAACGCCGAGCCCGCAGCCTCCGCCGCGCGAAGCGGCGGCGCAGACGCCGTCACCATCGCCCTCACTGGCTTCCGCCCCGCCATCGCCGACGCCCAGCCCATCGGCGGCGCCGCCTCGCGAACCGGAGATGATCGCCGTTCGTGGCGGTAGTTTCGCCATGGGAAGCAATGATGATCCGACGGAACGCCCGGTCCACCAGGTCGCGATCAAGCCGTTCTCGATCGGCAAATATCCGGTGACCGTGCAGGAGTGGAACGAGTGCGCCGCCGCGAAGGCGTGCTCCTTCACGGCGACCGGCAAGGACGATGCGCCGATCAGCAATGTGAGCTGGACCGATGCGCAGCAATATGTGGCCTATCTCTCCCAGGCGACGAAGAAGCCGTACAGGCTTCCGAGCGAAGCCGAATGGGAGTATGCGGCGCGCGGCGGAACGCAGAGCAAGTATTGGTGGGGTGACAAGCTCCAGCCGGGCATGGCCGGCTGCAAGGATTGCGGCAACCCCGCCAGCGAACAGCCGGCGAAGGTTGGCAGCTTCAAGCCAAACCCGTTCGGACTGTACGACATGGGCGGCGCGATCGACCAGTGGGTCGAGGATTGCTGGCACAAGAGCTATCAGGACGCGCCCGGCGACGGCTCGGCATGGAGCGGCGGTGACTGCTCCTCGCACGTCCTCCGCTCGGGCTCCTGGAAGAACGATTCGCGATATGTGCGGCCGTCCAACCGCGATGGTTACGACACCAATGTCCGTTACCCCACGCATGGATTCCGCGTCGCGCTCAGTCCTTAAGCTCTGGAGTGGATTTGATGAAGATCATTTTTCTGGCCGCATTGGCGGCGGCGATCGCATTGCCTCCGGGCGCAGCCTACGCGCAGGGCAAGACCGCGCCCAAGGACGCCAAGGTCTATTTCATCAGCCCGCGCGACGGGCAGAAGCTTCGCGGTCCATTCTGGGTCCGGTTCGGTTTGCGCAACATGGGCGTAACGCATGCCGGCGATGACTACCAGAACGCCGGGCATCATCATCTTCTGGTCGACGTCAACGATCCCATCGATTCCAAGGAGCCTATCCCGCAGGACAAGTCGCACCTGCATTTCGGTGCAGGGCAGACCGAAACCATGCTCGAGCTTGCGCCGGGCACGCACACCCTCCAGCTGGTGCTTGGCGACGCCAAGCACTATCCGTTCGAGCCGCCCATCGTGTCCGAGAAGATCACCATCCGTGTCAGGCAGCCCGCTTCAGCGCGCTAGCCGATCTGAACGAATCGATATTGGCTTCGGTATATACGAACCATCTCCGGCGTCATTGCGAGGAGCTCTTGCGACGAAGCAATCCAGAATCCGTCAACGGAAAGATTCTGGATTGCTTCGCTGCGCTCGCAATGACGAGAGTGGTCGCTCACCGCAGGCTGGCGTTGATCTTGTCCAGCACCGTCGAGCCCGGGCACAGCGTGTCCGCTTCCAGCGTATTGAGCGGGGTCTCGACCGTGTTGAGGTGCTCGTGCAAATCTTCCGCGTCGGGATCGACATACAGGAGGCCGGTGACGATCTGGCCCTTGGCGGCGTGCTTTGCCAGGAAGGTTTGTGCCCCCAGCCGGTCATGCGGATCGTAGTCGGCGTCGATCTTGCGCAGCGCGATCTTGCTGCCGTCATGCTGCTCGACCATTTGCACCGTGCCCGGCGCGTAGTCCACCGCAATGGGGTCGCGGCCGACCAGCACATCGAGCCGGTTCACGGCATCGTTGTGCTCGCGGACATAGTCGAAGCTCTTGGTCGAGCCGGCGTGATTGTTGAAGGCGATGCAGGGGCTGATGACGTCGATGAAGGACGCGCCCTTGTGGCGGATCGCGGCCGCGATCAGCGGCACCAGCTGGGTCTTGTCGCCGGAGAACGACCGCGCCACGAAGGTGGCGCCAAGCTGCAGCGCGATCGCGACGAGGTCGATGGCGTTGTCGGTGTTGGTGACGCCCTTCTTGCTCTTCGAGCCGCGGTCGGCGGTCGCCGAGAACTGGCCCTTGGTCAGGCCGTAGACGCCGTTGTTCTCGACGATATAGGTCATGTTGACGCCGCGCCGGATCGAATGCGCGAACTGGCCGAAGCCGATCGAGGCGGAATCGCCGTCGCCGGAAACGCCGAGATAGATCAGGTCGCGGTTGGCGAGGTTGGCGCCGGTCAGCACGCTGGGCATGCGGCCGTGCACGGAGTTGAAGCCGTGCGAATTGCCGAGGAAGTAGTCCGGCGTCTTGGACGAGCAGCCGATGCCGGAAATCTTCGCCACCCGGTGCGGCTCGATCGAGAGCTCGTAGCAGGCCTCGATGATCGAGGCCGTGATCGAGTCGTGACCGCAGCCGGCGCACAGCGTCGAAATTTTTCCTTCGTAATCGCGATGCGTGTAGCCGAGGTCGTTCTTCTTCAGCCCGGGATGATGAAACTTTGGCTTTGCGATGTAGGTCATGACCGTTTCTCTCTGCTCCCTCTCCTCGCGGTGTCCTCTCGCGAAGAGAACGATGGAATAGTCCTCCGCGGCATCCACATCGTCATTGCGAGGAGCCCTTGCGACGAAGCAATCCAGACTGCCTCCGCGGCAACACTCTGGATTGCTTCGCTGCGCTCGCAATGACGATGTGGATGCAGTTTGCCATCATGACACGGCCTTGCGGAGCGGGGTCACCTTGAGGTGATCCTGGTGGTCGCCAATGGCTTTAGCGATGAAGCGGGCGGTGATCGGGGTGCCGTCATAATGCACGATCGGCACGAGGCGAACGGGATCGATGCCGTTCTCGTTGACGATGAGCTGGCGGAGCTGGGCGTCGCGATTCTGCTCGACCACGTAGACGAAGTCGTGCTCGGCGAGGAAGCTCGCGACGCTGGAGTGGAACGGGAAGGCGCGGATGCGCAGGCGGTCGAGCTGATGCCCGCGCGCCTCCAACAGGCCGATCGCCTCGTCCATCGCCGGCGAGGTCGAGCCGAAATAGATCACGCCGTACTTGGTCGGCCGTTCCGCATTGGCCTGCAGCGGCCGCGGCACCAGGTCCTGCGCGGTCTCGAACTTGCGCACCAGCCGCTGCATGTTGTCGGCATAGACCGAGCCTTCCTCGGAATAGCGCGCATAGCGGTCACGCGACGTGCCGCGGGTGAAGTAGGAGCCCTTGGTCGGATGCGTGCCCGGATAGGTGCGGTAGGGGATGCCGTCGCCGTCGACGTCGAGATAGCGGCCGAAATCGCGGCCTTCTTCCAGCATCTCCGTGGTCATCACCTTGCCGCGGTCGTATTGCCGGGCGTCGTCCCACTTCAGCGGGCGGCAGAGCCGGTGGTTCATGCCGATGTCGAGGTCGAGCATCAGGAAGATCGTGGTCTGCAGCCGCTCGGCGAGATCGAAGGCGGCCGCCGCGAACTCGAACGCCTCGGCCGGATCTTCCGGGAACAGCAGCACATGCTTGGTGTCGCCGTGCGAGGCATAGGCGCAGGCGATGATGTCGCATTGCTGGGTGCGCGTCGGCATGCCCGTCGAGGGGCCGGCGCGCTGGATGTTCATGATGACGGCCGGAATCTCCGCGAAGTAGGAGAGGCCAATGAACTCCGTCATCAGCGAGATGCCGGGGCCGGAGGTCGCGGTGAAGGCGCGGGCGCCGTTCCAGGACGCGCCGATGACGATGCCGATCGAAGCCAGCTCGTCCTCGCCCTGCACGATCGCGTATTTCGCCTTGCCGGTCTCAGGATCGTGCCGGAACTTCTTGCAGTGGGCGGTGAAGGCTTCCGCCACCGACGAGGACGGCGTGATCGGATACCACGCGCACACCGTTGCGCCGCCATAGACGGCGCCGAGCGCTGCCGCGCTGTTGCCCTCGATGAAGATGCGGTCGCCGACCTTGTCGGACTTCTTCACCCTGAGCCCGATCGGGCATTTCAGGTTCTGCAGTGCCCAGTCGCGGCCGAGATGCAGCGCATGGACGTTGGAGGAGAGCAGTTTCTCCTTGCCCTTGTACTGCTCGCCGATCAGCTGCTCGATCAGCTTCGGGTCCATGTCGAGCAGCGCCGAGAGCGCGCCGAGATAGATGATGTTCTTGAACAGCTGGCGCTGGCGCGGATCGGTGTAGGTCGAGTTGGTGATCGCGGTCAGCGGCACGCCGATGACGGTGATGTCGTCGCGGAACTTGGTCGACGGCATCGGCTTGGTGGAATCGTAGAACAGATAGCCGCCGGGCTCGATACCGGCGACGTCCTTGTCCCAGGTCTGCGGATTCATCGCCACCATCATGTCGACGCCGCCGCGGGCGCCGAGATGGCCGTCTTCCGTCACCCGCACCTCGTACCAGGTCGGCAGGCCCTGGATGTTGGAGGGGAAGATGTTGCGCGGGGACACCGGGACGCCGTGGCGCAGGATCGCACGCGCGAACATCTCGTTGGCGCTGGCCGAACCCGAGCCGTTGACGTTGGCGAAGCGGACGACGAAGTCGTTTACGCTGCTGAGCGGCTTTTTGTCGGACATGTCGAACCTGCGTGAGTCATCTCGATGAAATATTTCTGCATGTCCCAGGCTCCGGTGGGACAACGTTCGGCGCACAGCCCGCAATGCAGGCAGACATCCTCGTCCTTGACCATCACGCGCCCGGTCTTGAGGTCGGAGGACACGTAGAGGTCCTGGTCCGGATGCGGAGAGGGCGCCTTCAGACGCTGGCGCAGATCGTCTTCCTCACCATTGCCGGTGAAGGTGATGCAATCCATCGGACAGATGTCGGCGCAGGCGTCGCACTCGATGCAGAGCGAGGTCGAGAACACGGTCTGGACGTCGCAGTTCAGGCAGCGCTCGGCCTCGCCCAGCGCCAGCTTGACGTCGTAGCCCAGCTCGACCTCGGCGCGGATGTCCTTCAGCGCGATCACCTTGTCGCGATGCGGCACCTTGAAGCGCTTGTCGTTCGAGATGTCGTTGTCATAGCTCCATTCGTGGATGCCCATCTTCTGCGAGGAGACGTGGACGTCCGGCAATGGCCGTTCGCTGATGTCTTCGCCCGAAAGCATCTTGTGGATCGACAGCGCGGCGTCATGGCCGTGCGCGACCGCCCAGATGATGTTCTTCGGCCCGAAGGCGGCGTCGCCGCCGAAGAACACCTTGGGGTTGGTCGAGGCGAAGGTCGCGGGATCGACCTTGGGCATATGCCATTTGTCGAACTCGATGCCGCAATCCTGCTCGATCCAGGGGAAGGCGTTCTCCTGGCCGACCGCGACCAGCACGTCGTCGCAGGGAATCGTCTGATCGGGATCGCCCGAAGGCACCAGATTTCGGCGGCCTTTTGCGTCGAATTCCGCTTTGACGTGCTGGAAAGTGACGCCGATGAGCTTGCCGGCGACGTGCTTGAATGCCACCGGCACCATGTAGTTGAGGATCGGGATATCCTCGTGGATCGCGTCTTCCTTCTCCCAGGGCGAGGCCTTCATCTCCTCGAAGCCGGAACGCACGATCACCGTGACTTTCTCGCCGCCGAGCCGGCGCGCGGTGCGGCAGCAATCCATCGCGGTGTTGCCGCCGCCGAGCACGATCACGCGCTTGCCGATCTTGTCGGTGTGGCCGAACGAGACATTGGCCAGCCATTCGATGCCGATATGGATGTTGGCGGCGGCTTCCTTGCGACCGGGGATATCGAGCTCGCGGCCGCGCGGCGCGCCGGAGCCGACGAAGATCGCGTCATACTTCTCCGCGAGCAGCGCCTTCATGCTCTCGATGCGGTGGCCGCCCTTGAAATCGACGCCGAGACCGAGGATGTAGCCGGTCTCCTCGTCGATGACGGAATTGGGCAGGCGGAATTTCGGGATCTGCGTGCGCATCATGCCGCCGGCTTCCGGATCGGCATCAAATACGGTGCAGTGATAGCCGAGCGGCGCGAGATCGCGCGCCACCGTCAGCGAGGCGGGGCCACCACCGACGAATGCGACGCGCTTGCCGTTCTTCGGCGCGGGTTTTGGCAGGCGCTGCTTGATGTCGTCCTTGAAGTCGGCGGCAACGCGCTTGAGGCGGCAGATCGCCACCGGCGTTTCCTCGACGCGTCCGCGCCGGCATGCCGGCTCGCATGGGCGATCGCAGGTGCGTCCCAGAATTCCGGGAAACACGTTCGATTTCCAGTTGATCATGTAGGCGTCGCTGTAGCGGCCTTGTGCGATCAGTCGGATGTATTCGGGAACCGGGGTGTGCGCAGGACAGGCCCATTGGCAATCGACTACTTTGTGAAAGTAGTCGGGGGCCGCGATATCGGTCGGTTTCATTCCTACCCTCGTCCGCGCAGGCTCAAAGACCCGGCGGCCTTTTCTTTGAGCTTGTCGACGCTTAACGCGCGGCGATCTGGTTTCTGAATGACGTCATTGGGTTAGCTTATTAGAACCGTTCCGAAGTACAACGGCAAATTTTCGCGATCACCGCCTTTCATGGGAGCTGCGCGCGCACAGCATTAACGGCCGCGCGCGAGCTGCGTGCGGTGCAATATATTGCGCCTGCGAATGAGTGCGGTGTTACTGTATCTCTGCGAAGCCCAGGTGCCGGATGATGCAATCCGAGGGCTCAACTATCCCTTCTCGCGAGGGTCCGTGATGAGATCGATCTGTGTCAACTGAGTTTGAGATTGATAGTGGGATGAGGATCGCCCTTACCGAAGCGGGCGCTTGGGTAATAAGGGCCGACGGTAGAGAGTTTCGTCTCGAGGAAATCAACGATTTCTATCGAGCTTGGCTATTGCTGGAGCGACCCTTCTCCGAGGTAAAGGCCGCGTTCGACCAGATAGCTCGCAGCGCAAGTGCAGTGACGCCTTTTCCGTTCGCCAAACTCATCGGGTCCGCACTAAAAGCTAAATCAGGCCATTGGACTGATCTTGCGATGGTTTGGGTCCCGTTCCTTGCGGCAGCAGAAAAAGCGACCTTGAAAGACCTCCTTTCGGACGTCAGAGATTCAAAATGGGCCAGCCAGAAGATTACGCAGCTAGCTCGAAAGCACGTGAATGAAATCGAGCGAGCCGATCCCAAACGCTTGAACTAGCTAGACCTTAGGCACGATTCCGCAAGGTTAGTTGTTCGCGATGTCGCTCTTCGCGAGGTCCCACATCAGACCGTAGGTGCCGACGGAGACGGGCAGCGGGAAGGGCGCCGCGGCAGGACCGGTGAAGCGCTCGGCGATGACGGCCGAGACCGCACCGACATGCGTGCCGTCGATCAGCACGAACCAGTCGCGTGCGCCTTCGTTGCGCACCGCCGGAATGTCCGCCGTCGCGCCCGACAATTCGGGCTCGCTCTCCAGCAGATGCATGGAGATGATGCCCTCGCGCGTCGCCGGCTTCAGCTTTTCCTGCAGTGCATCGCGCCATGGCCCTGCATTGTCGGGCGTCGGCCGCAGCCGCACCACGCCGAGCGCGGCTCCGCGCCCGGTGCCGCTACTGATGGTGATGCGCGCGACCACGCGCAGCATGTCCTTGAAATGCGCCATGGTCCGCCGCGACCATTCGGTCTGGTTGGCCAGGCGCGCCCGATAGGCGGGACTGTCGAGAACGTCGAGCGTCTCGGTCGAATACAGCGAGAGATATTTTGGATTGGCGGCGTGCGCGACATAGCGCCGCGCTTCCAGGAAACCCTCGATCGCGACGCGCTCTTCCAGATGTTCGCGATCGTACCAGCGGTTGAATTCGGCCTCATCCGAAGCGTCGATGTTCATCGACGTCAGCAGCATGCCTTTCCCGGCGAGTGGCATTTTCTTGTCCTTCCCAGTCCATCTCCTCATGGTGAGGAGGCGCGTCAGCGCCGTCTCGAATCCATGAAGGCCCGCGCTGCCGCATCCCGGCTTTTCATCCTTCGAGACGCGCTCTTCGAGCGCTCCTCAGGATGAGGGGATAAATTCAGCGCGAGATTTTCGACGCGACGTCCGCGATCGACTTCATGACCGCGTCCCTCACGCCGGCATCATAGAGCGAATGCCCGGCTTCTTCCACGACGCGAATCTCGGAACCGGGCCAGACTTTCGACAGCGCGTGCGATGTCTCGGGAGGGCACAACAGATCGTAGCGTCCCTGGACGATGATGCCGGGAATGCCCTGGAGCCGTCCCGCATTCCGCAGCAGCTGGTTTTCGGTCATGAAGCTGTCGTTGATGAAGTAATGCGCCTCCATGAACGGCGTCGACGGCAATGTGCGCCAGACGTTCAGCGAGGCGAGGTCGAGCCGCGTCCGCGCCGGCTTGTGCTCGGACAGGGTGCGCTCGGTGTCGTGCCAGGCTTTCGCCGCCGGCCCGTGCACCGCCGGGTCGGCATCGAGGATGCGGCGCCAATAGGCGTCCACCGGCCGGTCGCGCTCCTCCGGCGGCAGCACGCTGAGGAAATCCTCGTAGAGCGCGGGATAGAAGCGCGACAGGCGGATGGTGAAGGCGCTCTCGACCTCCGCACGCGTGCCCAGGAAGGTCGCGCGCACGACGATGCCACTGACCCGCTCGGGATGCGCCTGCGCATAAGCCAGAGCCAGCGTCGCACCCCAGGAACCGCCGACCACCATGCAGCGTTCGAAGCCGAATTTCTCGCGGATCTTCTCGATATCCGCGATCAGATGCGCCGTGGTGTTGTGCTCGCGCGATCCCTTGGGCCGGCTGCGGCCGCAGCCGCGCTGATCGAACAGCACGGCGTGGAAGCGGTCGGAATCGAACAGGCGGCGGTGGTCGGGCTGGCATCCGCTGCCGGGCCCGCCATGCAGGTAGATCACGGGAATGCCGTCGGGCCGGCCGACGCTTTCGACATAGATCTCGTGACCGTCGCCGACATCGAGCATGTCGGAGGTCAGCGGAGCAAAGGGATCGGCGCGTCTGCTAGGGGTGGCCGTGCCGGAGTCAGGCGCCATTCTCGGATTCCAGGGTGCCGCCGGCGAAGTTGCGGTAGAGGAAGCGGCTGGTCTCGCCCTCGGCCTCACGCTCGGCCTGCTTGAAGATGGTCTCGTGCAGCGGCGACAGCGCGCAGGCCGGATCGGTGTTGGCGGCATCGCCCGTCAACGCAAAGGCCTGGCAGCGGCAGCCGCCGAAATCGATCTCGCGGAATTCGCAGGTCTTGCACGGCTCCTTCATCCAGCCGGTGCCGCGATAGCGGTTGAAGGCTTCGGAGTTCTGCCAGATCCAGGCGATCGAGTGGTTGGAGCGTACCGACTCGAACTCGAGCCCGGTGATGCTCTCGGCGGCGTGGCAGGGCAGCACCTTGCCGGCGGGCGAGATGTTGAAGAACTGCCGGCCCCAGCCACCCATGCATTTTTTCGGCCGCAGCGCGTAATAATCAGGCACGACATAGTCGATCGTCAGCCGGCCCTTGTGCGCTTCGCGGGCGTCCTCGACGAGGCGGGTGCATTCCTCGAGCTGCGCCACGGTCGGCATCAGGGCGGCGCGGTTCTTCAGCGCCCAGCCGTAATATTGCACATTGGCGACCTCGAGCCGGTCGGCATCGAGATCGAGCGACATCTGGATGATGTCGGGGAGCTGGTGCAAATTCTGCCGGTGCATCACCGCATTCACGGTGAGCGGCAGGTCCAGCTCGCGCGTCCATTTCGCGACTTCGAGCTTCTTGCGATGCCCGTTCTTGTAGCCGGCGACGCGATCGGCAAGGCCTTCCTCGACGCCCTGGAAGCTGATCTGCACGTGGCAGAGCCCGGCATCGGCGAGCTCACCGAGCTTCTCGCGCGTCAGCAGCACGGCGGAGGTGATGAGGTTGGTGTAGAGGCCGGCGTCGCTGGCATGCTTGACCAGCTCGACGAGGTCCTTGCGCGCCGTCGGCTCGCCGCCGGAGAAATGCACCTGGAGCACGCCGATCTCGGCGAGCTCGCTCAAGACCTTCTTCCATTCCTCGGTGGTCAGCTCCTTGCCCGAGCGGTCGAGCTCGACCGGATTGGAGCAATAGGGGCATTGCAGCGGGCAGCGATGCGTGATCTCGAGCAGCACGGCGAGCGGAATGCCGAAGGTTTCCGCCGTCGAACGCTGCTTCTCCAGCACCGCGAGGCTGTCGCTCGCGACGGGAGGATGTCCAAGCACCTCGCTCATGACGTCTTCTCCCTGATCTCAGTGAGAAAACCCTTGTCGGCGAGATCCTGCAGCATGGCGATCACGTCGGTGAGGATCGCATCGCGGGGCGCCGCGTATTTCGCTGCGAGCAGATCCGCGACGTCGCCGACATTGCGCTCGCCGTTGCAGAGCTGCAGGACCTCGACCGCGATCTCGTCGGGCGCCAGCACCCGCTCCGGCGCCAGGATCACCCACACCTGCCGGGTCTCGTCGTATTTCAGCTTGGCATGCCGCGGCAGCACGGGGCGGCTCGCCTCGCTGACGCTGATGTTACGCGGCCCGGCCATTGCTCTTGTCCTCAGCTCGCTTTGGGCACGAACGCGCCCGGCGGAATGTGGCCCTCGACATAGGCGTGCTGGAGCGCATCGAGTTGCACCCACAGCACGTTGGTCTTGAAGATCAGCGCGTTGCAGACCTGCGCGCGTTGTTCCGGCGTCGTCGCGTGCGCCTTGACATAGTCGAGCGCAAAGCCGGCATCGCGCGGGGCCTGCGCCAGGCGCCGCTTGAAGTAGCTCATGATATCAGGATTGACGAAGTCGTAGTGCTCCAGCATGCCGGAGATGCGCTCTTCATGCAGGTTCGGCGCGAACAGCTCGGTGAGCGAGGAGGCGATCGCCTCCAGCGGGCTCTTCTCGCGGCAGTAATGGACATAGGCCTCCACCGCGAAGCGCGTCGCCGGCAGGATGCCTTCGGTCGATTCCACGTAAGCCGTGTCGAGCCCGAGGCCTTCGGTCAGCTTGAGCCAGCGCTCGATGCCGCCCTCACTGCCGACGTCGCCGTCATGGTCCTCGATGCGGTGGCGCCATTCCAGGCGCGTGGCGCGGTCGCGGAAGCGCGAGATCACCACCGCGTCCTTGATCGGGATCGTGCTCTGGTAATAGTAGCGGTTGAGCGCCCAGGCCTGCACCTGGCCCTTGTTGAGCTTGCCGCCGTGCAGCAGCTTATGGAACGGATGCAGGCTGTGATAGCGCGTCGCCCCGATATGGCGCAGCGCCGCCTCGAGCTCGTCGGCCGAATTCAGCCTGATGTCCTTGCCGATCGAGAGCGCGGTCATTCCAGTCATTGACGCGGCATTCACAACACGATCTCCGTTCCGTCAGCGGGTATCTGCCAGCCCGCCTGTTCGGCAGTCTTGCGCTCGGGCGAGTCAGGCAGCAGCGCCGGATTCGAGTTATTGATATGCAGAAATATCTTCCTGTCGAGTGCGAGGTCGGCGAGCCGCGCGATCGCGCCGTCGTGACCGGACATCGCGACATGGCCCATGCTCTTGCCGGTCTTGTGGCCGAGCCCGGCCTTGATCATCTCGTCGTCCTGCCACACCGTGCCGTCGAAGAACACCAGCGCGGCGCCGTCGATCTCGGCCTTGAGCGCGTCGGTGACCTCGGCGCAGGCGGCGATGAAGTAGAAGCATTTGCCGGTCGACTTGTCGGTAACCTTCAGGCCGAGCGTGTCGCCGTCGCCGGTCTCGCCGCCCGGATGCGCCTTGCCTTCGAGGTACCAGGCCGACTTGCCTGGCACCGCGAAGGGCAGCACCTCAAGTCCTGACCGCGCACCGTCGGGCAGTCGCGGCTCGAACGGTTCGCCAATGCCGATCGGCTGGCGCTTGACGTTCTTCTCGTTCAGCACGTTGAAGATGCTGTTGCTCTTCAGGATCGCCAGCACCTTCTCATGCGCATAGACCGTGAAGGGCGAGCCCTCGCGCATCGACAGCAGGCCGGCCACCGCATCGACCTCGCCATTGGTCAGGATCACGCCGGCGACCGGCGTATGGCGCAGCGCGCCCGCCTTCGGATGCAGCTGCGGCGTGGCGTTCAATTGCTGACGGAGATCGGGAGAGGCGTTGATCAGGAACCAGTGCTCGCCGTCGCCGCTGAAGGCAACCGAGGCCTGGGTCCGGTGGAGCTCGTGTCCATAGCTGCGGGCCGCGCGGCAACCCTCGCAGCCGCAATTCCATTGCGGCACCCCGCCGCCGGCCCCGGCGCCCAGGACGACGACGCGAAGCATGTTACGTCTCCTGGAGGCAACGTCGCGAGGTGAATCTCAGGCCGACACGGCTTCCTTCGTCCGGAAACCAATCGTGACCGCAAGATCCACCTGCGCAGAACGCAAAACTCGCCAACCGCTTATTTGCGGGTGGCGCTCACATACATGTTGATTTCCATGCCGCAGGGCACTTCGACGATCTTCGGGGCTTTCCAGGCCATTTTGGCTCTCCATATTCGCGAATTCGGACGTGTCCGCCCGGGGATTAAAGTAATGCGGGCGGAAAAGTTCGCCAGTGAAATTTTCCCGAGAAGGTCCATGTTGCGCCGCGAAAATGGCCGCGGGAACATCACTTGTGAGGGCGCTGCCTTGCGCTGGGCGCATTCGGTCGCGAACCCTGTCCTGATAAAGCAGTTGTGAGTGCAGTGCAGCTTTCAATCCGGTACAGGCGGCCCAATTGGATCTCGATCATGCCCAAATACTTCTTCAACACCCGGATCGGTGACGAACTGATCGTGGATCCCGACGGCGAGGATCTGCGCAATCCCGATCGCGCCTGGGAGGTCGCCCGCCAGATGATCCTGGAGGTCCTGAAATCGGAGGGGACCCAGCCGGCGCTGCTCGAGGCCGTCATCGAGGTCACCGACGCCGAAGGCGAGATCGTGCTCGAGTTTCCCTTCACCGAGGCGCTGCTGGACATGCCGGACCAGTCGGCGACGCGGCATTAGAGGGCCACCGCTCCATCCCCGTCATTGCGAGGAGCCCTTGCGACGAAGCAATCCAGACCGCCTCGGACGAGGGATTCTGGATTGCTTCGCTTCGCTCGCAATGACGAAAGATGCGGCAATCCGAGCCTCCGCCGCCCTTCGCCCCTGCGAAATCCGCATGGCTTTGCCGCGTTCCCGGCGCTAAAAGACGCCGGTCACACGGAGCAAGCCATGCAAGATCTCTGGCGCCTGTCGGCCGCCGACCTCGCCACCCTCGTCAGGTCCAAGAAAGTGTCGGCCCGGGAGGCTGCCAAGGCCGGCCTTGCCCGCCTGGATGCCGTCAATCCCGCGCTCAACGCCGTGATCGACCACCGGCCGGAGGACGTGCTCAAGCAGGCCGATGCGGTCGATGCCGCCATTGCCAGGGGCGAGGACCCCGGCGTGCTGGCCGGCGTCCCCGTCACCATCAAGGCCAATGTCGACCAGGAAGGCTTTGCCACCACCAACGGCCTCAAGCTGCAGCGCGACCTGATCGCGCGCGAGGACAATCCGGTCGTCGCCAATTTCCGCAAGGCCGGCGCCGTCCTGCTCGGCCGCACCAATTGCCCGGCCTTCTCCTACCGCTGGTTCACCACCAACCTCGTCCATGGCGACACCAAGAACCCGCGCGATGCCTCGCTGACCCCCGGCGGGTCCTCCGGCGGCGCCGGCTCAGCGGTCGCCGCCGGCATCGGCCATATCGCCCACGGCACCGACATCGCCGGCTCGATCCGCTATCCCGCCTATGCCTGCGGCGTGCACGGCCTGCGTCCGACCTTGGGCCGCATTCCCGCCTTCAACCCGGCGCTGCCGGAGCGCCCGATCGGGCCGCAGATCATGGCGGTCTCGGGCCCGCTGGCGCGGACCATCAACGATTTGCGCATCTCGCTTGCCGCGATGTCGGCCCGCGACATCCGCGATCCCTGGTATGTCCCGGCCCCGCTCGAAGGCCCCGCGCGCGAGAAGCGCGCCGCGCTCTGCCTCAACCCGGACGGCCTTGCGACCAAGCCCGAGGTGAAGGCCGCCGTGACCGACGCCGGCAAGCGCCTGGAGCGCGCCGGCTGGACCGTCGAGATCATCGAGAACACCCCGCCGATGCGCGAGGCGGTCGAGTGGCAGCGCAAGCTCTGGCTCGGCGATGCCTACGAGGCGCAGCTCGAGATGGCCGAGCGCGAAGGCGATCCCGGCGCGCTGGCGTGCCTGCGCGGCAACCGCGCCAAGGTCACGCCGATGGACCAGGCGAACTACGCGCAGGCGCTGACCCGCCGTGCCACGTTCACACGCGACTGGATGGTGTTCTTCGAAAAATACGCCGTGGTGCTGACGCCGGTCTCCGGCGAGCTGCCGTTCCCCGATCATCTCGACCGCAAGGACGCGGAGTCCTTCGAGCGTGTCTGGGAAGCGCAGATGCCGCAGATCGCCACGCCCTTCATGGGCCTGCCGGGCCTCGTGGTCTCGACCGGCCTCGTCGGCAAGGCGCCGGTCGGCGTGCACGTCGTCTCCGGCCGCTATCGCGAGGACCTCTGCCTGCTCGCCGGCGAGGCGATCGAGGCCGGCGGCGTGCCGCCTTCGCCAATCGACCCCGTGGGTTAGCGATGACTGATTTCTACGACTTCAAGGCCAACTCGCTTCTCGGCGAGGAGGTGACCATGCGCCGTTTCGAGGGGCAGGTGCTGCTGATCGTCAACACCGCGAGCAAATGCGGCTTCACGCCGCAATATCGCGGGCTCGAGGATCTCTATCGCGACCTGTCGCCGCGCGGCTTCGCGGTGCTCGGCTTTCCCTGCAACCAGTTCGGCGCGCAGGAGCCGGGGCAGGCGGGCGAGATCCAGGCGTTCTGCTCGACCAATTACGACGTCACCTTTCCGCTGTTCGCCAAGATCGACGTCAACGGCGCCAACGCGCACCCCTTGTATGAGTACCTGAAACGTCAGCAATCCGGCCTGTTAGGGGCCTCCATCAAATGGAATTTCACCAAATTCCTGGTGGACCGTGCCGGCAAGGTGATCGCGCGCTACGCGCCGACCGCAAGGCCGGAAGGACTGCGAAATCAAATCGAGACCCTGTTATGAGCGAGACAATCATGAGCGACGAATTTCCGGACCGCCTGTCGGTCGATCCGAACAGCCCCTATTACAACGCGGACATCCTGGCGCGCGACGTCGGCATCCGCTTCAAGGGCATCGAGAAGACCAATGTCGAGGAGTACTGCATCAGCGAAGGCTGGGTCCGCGTCACCGCCGGCAACGCCAAGGACCGCCACGGCAACCCGCTGACCATCAAGGTGCACGGTCCGGTCGAGCCGTACTTCCGGGATAAGAAGTAGACCACCGTCATTCCGGGGCGCGCGATAGCGCGAACCCGGAATCTCGAGATTCCGGGTCTGGTCCTTCGGACCATCCCGGAATGACGCCAAGAGAGAGGCCCCCATGTCCGTCCGCATCGTCGACGTCCGCGAGATCACCAAGCCGATCTCATCCCCGATCCGCAACGCCTATATCGACTTCACCAAGATGACGACCAGCCTCGTTGCCGTCGTCACCGACGTGGTGCGCGACGGCAAGCGCGTCGTCGGCTACGGCTTCAACTCCAACGGCCGCTACGGCCAGGGCGGCCTGATCCGCGAGCGCTTCGCCTCGCGCATCACGGAGGCCGATCCGAAGTCGCTGCTCAATAGCGCCGGTGACAATCTCGACCCCGACAAGGTCTGGGCCGCGATGATGACCAACGAGAAGCCCGGCGGCCATGGCGAGCGTTCGGTCGCGGTCGGCACCATCGACATGGCGGTGTGGGACGCGGTGGCGAAGATCGCGGGCAAGCCGCTGTTCCGCCTGCTTGCCGAGCGTCACGGCGTCAAGGCCAATCCGCGCGTCTTCGTCTACGCCGCCGGCGGCTATTACTATCCCGGCAAGGATCTCTCGATGCTGCGCGGCGAAATGCGCGGCTATCTCGACCGCGGCTACAACGTCGTGAAGATGAAGATCGGCGGCGCCGACATCGACGAAGATCGCACCCGCATCGAGGCGGTGCTGAAGGAGATCGGCAAGGACGCGCAGCTCGCCGTCGACGCCAACGGCCGCTTCAATCTCGAGACCGGTATCGCCTACGCCAAGATGCTGCGCGACTATCCCTTGTTCTGGTACGAGGAGGTCGGCGATCCCCTCGATTACGCGCTGCAGGCCGCTCTCGCCGAATTCTATCCCGGTCCGATGGCCACGGGTGAAAACCTGTTCAGCCATCAGGACGCCCGCAACCTCATCCGCTACGGCGGCATGCGCCCCGACCGCGACTGGCTGCAATTCGACTGCGCGCTGTCCTACGGCCTGTGCGAATACCAGCGCACGCTCGAAGTCCTGAAAACCCATGGCTGGTCGCCCAGCCGCTGCATCCCGCATGGCGGCCACCAGATGTCGCTCAACATCGCCGCCGGCCTCGGCCTCGGCGGCAACGAGAGCTACCCCGACCTGTTCCAGCCCTATGGCGGCTTCCCCGACGGCGTCCGCGTCGAGAACGGTCACATCACCATGCCGGATCTCCCGGGCATCGGCTTCGAGGGCAAGTCCGATCTCTACAAGGAGATGAAGGCGCTGGCGGAGTAGGGCGGCACTGAACACGACGGCCGCGCCACCTCTCCGCCATTGCGAGCACAGCGAAGCAATCCAGAATCTTTCCACGGAGACAGCCTGGATTGCTTCGTCGCTGCGCTCCTCGCAATGACGGTGGATGGGGCAGCGGTACATTCCTCGTAGACAGCAGCCGGTGATTGTCTCTGGCATTTGCACACACCCCGTCATTGCGAGCGTAGCGAAGCAATCCAGAATCTCTCCACGGAGACAGTCTGGATTGCTTCGTCGCTGCGCTCCTCGCAATGACAACGTGGCGACGACTTGCGCTTTTTATCACTCTTATCGCAAGCATTGCTCGTAATCGGCGCTCGGTTGTGTTATCGTGATAACTCTCGTCGATCGAGCGCAATCATGAAGCAGCCCTGCGTCTACATGTTCGCTAATCGCCGCAACGGGACGATCTACGTCGGCGTTACATCGAATCCACCGCGCCGTGCGTTCGAGCACCACGAAGGCCTGGTCAAGGGCTTCTCCTCGAAGTACAGCTGCAGGCTTCTCGTCTGGTACGAACTCCACGCGACGATGACCGACGCGATCGCGCGCGAGAAGCAGATCAAGGGCGGTAGTCGGGCCAAGAAGCTCGCTCTGATCGAAGGTGCCAATCCGAACTGGACGGATTTGTACGAGACGCTGATCTGATTGTTGGGAGAGTGGTAGCTCTAGGCGAGACGCCGCAACACACCCCGTCATTGCGAGCGTAGCGAAGCAATCCAGACTTGCCCCCACGGAGGGACTCTGGATTGCTTCGTCGCTGCGCTCCTCGCAATGACGGAGGAGGGAGCGGGATCGTCGGCGAGCGCTTTGCCTGCTGCGGGCCGGATCGCTGGACTTGCATGAGCCGCCACCACACCCTCCGTCATTGCGAGCGTAGCGAAGCAATCCAGAATCTTTCCGCGGAGGCAGTCTGGATTGCTTCGTCGCAAGAACTCCTCGCAATGACGGAGGAGGGAGCGGGACCGTCGGCGAGCGCTTTGCCTGCTGCGGGCCGGATCGCTGGACTTGCATGAGCCGCCACCACACCCTCCGTCATTGCGAGCGTAGCGAAGCAATCCAGAATCTTTCCGCGGAGGCAGTCTGGATTGCTTCGTCGCAAGAGCTCCTCGCAATGACGGAGGAGGGAGCGGGATCGTCGGCGAGCGCTTTGCCTGCTGCGGGGCGGATCGCTGGACTTGCACGAGCCGCCGTCCCACCCTCCGTCATTGCGGGCGCAGCGAAGCAATCCAGAATCTTTCCGCGGAGGCAGTCTGGATTGCTTCGTCGCTGCGCTCCTCGCAATGACGGAGGAGGGAGCGGGATCGTCGGCGAGCGCTTTGCTGCTGCGGGCGGGTCGCTGGACTTGCACGAGCCGCCGTCCCACCCTCCGTCATTGCGAGCGCAGCGAAGCAATCCAGACTTGTCCCCACGGAGGGACTCTGGATTGCTTCGTCGCCTCGCTCCTCGCAATGACGACGAGAGAGCGTCCGCCACCTACGACAGCCGCATATCCAGCAGCCGTCGTCCTTCGCCCTTGAGCAGCTTCTTCACCGCGCTGGACGCCACGACCTCGCCGTCGTTGGCGTAGGCCTCGTGGTTCTTCTCGATATCATCGAGGCGGTAGAGGTAGTTCACCATCACGCCGGCGGACTCGCGCACGCCTTTCGGCGAGAGGTCGCCGAGCCAGTTGATGCGCTCCAGGCGCGCGCCGTTGCCGAGATGGAAGCGGGCGACGGAGTCGATCAGCCGCCCCTTGGGCGTGCGCGCCTTCAGGAAATAATGCGCGGCCAGCGGCTCCAGCACGCCGCGGAGCAGCGCGGTCGTCTCCGGGCTCTCGAACCATTTGGCATCGTCGAGGCGCTTCAGCACCTCGCGGTCCTCGTCCGACAGCGGCAGGTCCTTGTCCTGCTTCACCCATTGCATGAAGCCGGGCACCGGCGACAGCGTCACGAAGGTGTCGAGCTTGGGTGTCTCGCGGCGCAGCTCCTCCACCACCTGCTTGATCAGGAAGCTGCCGAAGGAGATGCCGCCGAGGCCACGTTGGGTATTCGAGATCGAATAAAAAACGGCGGTGCGCGCCTTCTCGATCGGAAGATGCTGGCGATCAACAGCGAGCAGCGGCGCAATCGCGCCCGGGATGGTCTCGGTCAACGCGACCTCGACGAAGATCAAGGGCTCGTCCACCATCGCCGGATGGAAGAAGGCGTAGCAGCGGCGGTCCACGGGGTCGATGCGGCGGCGCAGATCGTCCCAGTCGGAGATCTCGTGCACGGCTTCGTAGCGGATGATCTTTTCGAGGATGTTGGCCGGGGTCGACCAGTCAATCCGGCGCAGCACGAGAAACCCCCTGTTGAACCACGACGAGAGAAGATGCGAGACGTCGCGATCGAGCGCGGCGAGATCGGTATGCCCGTTCATCATGCCGAGCAGGTCGGCGCGCATGGCGACGAGATCGCCGGTGCCGCCGGGCGCCCGGTTGAGGCGGCGAATCAGCTCCTGCCGCCGCGGCTCCGAGGCGAAATGCAGTGAGCTTGCGTCCTCGTCCGTCGGCTTGGCGCGCCATTTCTCGATCGCCGTGGACAGGCGTTCCCGGTCCGGTCCGAAATCGCGCACCAGCGCCTCGAAAAAAGCGCGGCGTCCCGCCGCATCCAGATCCTGATAGAGATCCAGCACCTCGCGCGCCATCGCCGTGCCGGAGGCTTCGCCCCGGCCCGACAGCAGGGCGTTGCAAAGCTCGACCAGCCCGTCGGCGTCCTGCCTGGTGTCGGAGCCGTCGCCGCGCCGAAGCAGCGTGCGGCCGCGCTCGGAGATCGTGGCGAGCAGGTCGGAGAAGAAGGCGTTGGCCATCTGGGCTTTCGTCTCAGGTTTGTGCGATGCGGAAGCTTACACGGGATTTAGGTGGAAGCCGATCACAATCAAGCAGGTGAATGCGGCATCTTTAGTCGGGCCGTGCGTTTGGAGAATGGCGGCATGACGCGCGAAGGCAGTCGCACGGCCACGCCGTCATGCCCCGGCTCGACCGGGGCATCCAGTAGGCCGCGACCTCACGGTTCAATCACTGCTGCCTCTGGAATACTGGGTCGCCCGCCTTCGCGGGCGATGACACCGAGGGTGAGGCTGGCGAGCTGCCGTAGGGTGGGCAAAGGCGCACTTGCGCCGTGCCCACGATATCTCGCCAATAGCGAAAAAGACGTGGGCACGCTTCCGCCTTCGCTCTTCGAGCTACGGCCGACAAGTCGCTTTGCCCACCCTACGGTTCTGTGCATTTGGAGGACGAGGCTGCCTACCCACCCGCCGTCATTGCGAGCGCAGCGAAGCAATCCAGAGTCGTTCCGCGGAGACAGTCTGATTGCTTCGTCGCAAGAGCTCCTCGCAATGACGGGATTGGGCGGTTGTGCTCACCCCTTCCCGGCAAACTCCGTCGGCGTCCGCCCCGTGACCTGGCGGAACGCGGCCGAGAACGCCGGCACGCTGGCGTAACCCAGCTGCGTCGCCAGCTGTTTCACCGATACGCTCGCATCGGTGGACAGCCGCTGGATCGCGGCCGCAATGCGCGCGCGCTGGCACCAGCTCTTGAAGCTCAATTGCGTCTCGCTCGAAAACAGCCGCGACAGCGTACGCGCCGAGGTTCCGACCTCGCGCGCCAGGGTATCGATGTCGTGCAGCCCGGTGGGGTCGTCGAGCACGATCATCGCGGCGCGGCGGCAGCGCGGCTCGCGCGGCAGCGGCACGAAGGTCGCGGAATCCTCGGCCTGGTTCAGTTCCAGCATCACCAGGCGCACCAGCAGCTCGGTGCGTTCTTCGGTGTTGCGCGTGTCGAACAGCGCGAGGATCGCCTGGTTGAGCAGGGGCGAGACCCGCACCACGAACTCCCGGGTCAATCCCTGGTACCGCTTTTCCCGCTTGAGCCAGGCGAGGTCGAAATACAGCGTGCGCATCTCGATGTCGGCGAGCAGGTCGATGGCGTGCTCCAGGCCGGCCGGCACCCAGACGGCCCGGTCCGGCGGCACCAGCCAGCGTCCCTCGGGCGTCGTCACCTGCATGGTGCCCTTGGCCGCGTAGATCAGCTGGGCTTCGCGGTGCAGGTGCGGATCGATCCGCATGCCCTTGGGATAGTCGCGGGCGACCAGGTGCACGCCCGCGGGCGAGCGGTGGTTGCTGCGGACCTCCCGCAGGATTGGCGTTTCCAAGTTTGGCGTTTCGAAGACAGTCATTGGCGGCATCCCGTCATGGGGAGGACATATAACTCATTTCGGAGCAGGAGAGGATTCGGGAATGAACAGCCCCAGCCGGGTTATCAGTTTCGTCAATGCAGGCCATTTCATCGACCATTATTCGATGCTGATCTTTGCCGCCGCCGTGATCATCATGGGGCCGGCGCTCGGCATGGCCTATTCGGAGCTGCTGCCCTACGCGACCCCCGGCTTCATCGCCTTCGGCGCCGGCTCGCTGCTCACCGGCTGGCTCGGCGACCGCTGGAGCCGCCGCCACATGATGCTGATCTTCTTCGTCGGCATCGGCCTCTCCATGATCTCGGTCGGCTTTGTGCAGACGCCCGTGCAGCTCGGCGCGGCGCTGCTCGCCATCGGCATTTTCGCTTCGATCTACCATCCCGTCGGCACCGCCATGATCGTGTCCTATGCCGACCGTCTCGGCCGGGAGATGGGCATCAACGGGGTCTGGGGCAATCTCGGCGTTGCCTCCTCGGCGCTGGTGACGGGGGTGATCGGCCAATATCTCGGGTGGCGCTTCGCCTTCATCGTTCCCGGAATCGTCACCGTCCTGATCGGCATCGTGTTCGCGATGATGGTCGTGCACGAGGACCGCAAGGGTTCGAAGCAGGCCGCGGCGCAGGCACGCGTGGCCAAGCAGGACATGTGGCGCGTGATCCTGTCGCTGCTGATCGTGGTGATCGCGATCTCCACGACCTTCAACGCCGTCACCGTGGCGCTGCCGAAGCTGTTCGCCGAGCGGCTCGCCGACCTCACCAAGAGCCCGGCGCTGTTAGGCGTCATCGCGGCCTGCGTCTACGTGTTCGGCGCGATGACGCAGTATACGATCGGCCGCTTGCTCGACCGCTACTCGCTGAAGACCGTGGCGCTGCCGCTGTCCTTCATGCTGGCGCCGTTCCTCTATCTCGCGGCCAGCCTGGAAAACCTGCCGCTGATCCTGGTCTCGATCGGCATCGTCATGGGCGCGTTCGGGCAGGTCACGGTCAATGACGCCATGGTCGGCAAATACACCAGCGAGGAGTGGCGCTCGCGCGCCTATGCGGTGCGCTATTTCATCGGCTTCACCGCCGCCGGCGCGTCCGTCGGCCTCGTGGCCTGGCTCTACGAGCAGGGCGGCTTCGTCACCATGCTGCATGCCTTCGCCGCGCTCTGCCTGCTCGCCATCGTCGCGGCGATCATCCTGCCCCGCGAGATCCGGTCGCCGCAGGCGGTGTGAAGCCTCGTGTCCCGGACGCGCTGCAACGCGTCAGCGTTGCTGCGCAGAGCCGGGACCCAGAGGGCGCGAACTCCCGTGATGCATGGGCCCCGGCTCTTGCCACATCGTCATTGCGAGGAGCGTAGCGACGAAGCAATCCAGAATCCTCCCGCAGAGAGATTCTGGATTGCTTCGCTGCGCTCGCAATGACGGAAATGCGGTGAGGGCCGCGGACGCCGCGACCCGTCGCCCACGTCCCCCACCATGCCATCATGCCCCTGTTTTGCCCGACGCCGCAACGCGTTTCGGCAAGGCCGAAATTGCCCCAGCCTTTTCAACACCACCTCTACTGTGCATGGGGTTGTTTTCGCACTTTTATCTCGCCGGTTGAAATCCCTCCGGAACGGGCAGGGAACCGGCCCCGCGTCCCGCGGGTTCTGTCCCTGTGGTCCTGGCAACCTTGCCGGGCGGCGAACGGGGAAAAGACACCTGCATGCAGTGGAGCCTGCTCCGGCCGGTCGGCCTCGTCCCCGCGGCGCTTGTGCTCACCACCATCGCGGCCGGCGCCGAGGGCGGCAAGTCGGCGAGCCCGTCCGAATTTCTCCTGATTGTCCAGATCGGCCTGCTGATCGCGGTCGGTCGCGGCCTCGGCGAGCTCATGCAGCGCATCGGCCAGCCCTCGGTGATCGGCGAGCTGCTCGCGGGCATCATCCTCGGGCCGTCGCTGTTCGGCTGGATCTGGCCGGAGGCGCAAGCCGCGATCTTCCCGAAGACGCCCGAGCAGAAGGCGATGATCGACGGCATCGCGCAAGTCGGCATCCTGCTGCTGCTGTTGCTGACCGGCATGGAGACCGATCTCAAGCTGGTCAGGAAGGTCGGCAAGGCTGCCGTGGCGATCTCGATCGCCGGCATTTTGGTGCCCTTCGCCTGCGGCTTCGCACTCGGCGAATTCCTGCCCGATGCGCTGCTGCCGAACCCGCAAGCCCGCCTCGTCGCCTCGCTGTTCATGGGCACGGCGCTGTCGATCTCCTCGGTGAAGATCGTCGCCGTCGTCGTTCGCGAGATGAACTTCATGCGCCGCAATGTCGGCCAGATCATCGTCGCGACGGCCGTGATCGACGACACCATCGGCTGGATCATCATCGCCGTCATCTTCAGTCTCGCATCGCACGGCACGCTCGACATCGCCTCGGTGGCGAAGGCTGTGCTGGGCACGCTCGCCTTTCTCGCCGTCAGCTTCACCATCGGCCGCCGGCTGGTGTTCCAGCTCATTCGCTGGGCCAACGACAACCTCGTCAGCGCCGCGGCGGTCATCACGGTGATCCTGCTCCTGATGTGCGCGATGGCCATGATCACGCATGCGATCGGCGTACACACCGTGCTCGGGGCTTTCGTCGCCGGCATCCTGGTCGGGGAGTCCCCGATCCTGACGCGGCAGATCGACGAGCGTCTGCGCGGCCTGATCTCCAGCTTCTTCATGCCGGTGTTCTTCGGCCTCGCCGGCCTTGCCGCCGATCTCTCGGTGCTGCGCGATCCCGATCTCCTGATGCTCACGGGCCTCCTCGTCGTGATTGCCAGCGTCGGCAAGTTCGGCGGCGCCTTCGCCGGTGGCACATTGGGCGGGCTGAGCACGCGGGAGTCGCTCGCGCTCGCGAGCGGGATGAATGCGCGCGGCTCGACCGAGGTGATCATCGCCACCATCGGCCTCTCCATCGGCGTGCTCAGCCAGAACCTGTTCACGATGATCGTCACCATGGCGATCGTGACCACGATGGCGATGCCGCCGATGCTGCGCGCGGCGCTGGCGAAGCTGCCGATGGACAAGGAGGAGAAGGAACGGCTGGAGCGGGAGGAGTTCGAGAAGCGCGGCTTCGTCGCCAATCTCGAGCGCCCCTTGCTGGCCGTGGACGAAAGCGTCAACGCCACCTTCGCCGCCCACATCGCGGGCCTGATCGCCGGCATGCGCGGCCTGCCGATCACCGTGCTGCATGTCGGCAGGCGCGCGAAGGATCAGGAGAAGGTCCGCGACGAGGCGGCGAGCCACGAGGCGGTGGTGAAAAAGGCCGCCGAGACGGTCTCCGCCAATGGCGACGGCGATGCCGGCAGCGTCGACGTCGTCACCCGGGCGCGGCGCGCCGAGCTCGGCGAGGCCATCACCGAGGAGGCGCGCAAGGGCTTCGATCTCCTCGTCGTCGGCGTCGACAAGGTCGTCGCGACCAAGGATCGCTTCGACCGCAGGATCGAGGACATTGCCGCGACGTTCGAAGGGCCGCTCGCGATCGTCGCGGCCAAGGGCAGGCATGCGAAGCAGCCGGTGCCCGATGCGCTCAACATCCTCGTTCCGGTTTCCGGCAGCGGCGTCTCCAAGCGCGGCGCCGAGGTCGCGGTGGCGCTTGCGCAGGGAGGGTCAGGCTCGCTCCGGGTGATCTATGTGGCGACGACGCGGGACAAGGGCGCCCAGCGCGGCACATCCCGCGGCCTCAGCCAGGAGGCGGGCATCCTCAAGGACGCCAGCGATCTCGCCGCCCGCTACGAGGTCGACATCACCACGACGCTGCGCGTGAACCGGGCGCCGGAGGCGGCCATCCTGCGTGAGATCGACACCACCGATGTCGATCTCGTCGTCATGGGCGTCGACCGCATCCAGGGCGAGCATCTCTCCTTCGGCGGCGTCGCCGACGCCGTGCTCAGGCAGTCGAAGGTCTCGGTGCTGCTGGTGTCCAGCGGCGAGCCGCGCCAGGCTCCGGCGGAGCAGGCTTAGCGCTCCACCGTCATTGCGAGGAGCGCAGCGACGAAGCAATCCAGAATCCCTCCGCGGAAAGACACTGGATTGCTTCGCTGCGCTCGCAATGACGATCGTGGCATCGATCCCTTACCCCTTCACCTCCGCGGCGGCTTGTGCCTTCGGCGCCTTCTTCGACGCGCGCCAGTTCTCGAAGCGCTGCACCACCACGAAGAAGGCCGGCACGAACAGCACCGCGAGGCAGGTCGAGGCGAGCATGCCCGAGAATACCGTGATGCCGATCGACTTGCGCGCGCTGGCGCCGGCGCCGGTCGCGAGCACCAGCGGCACCACGCCGAGGATGAAGGCGAACGACGTCATCAGGATCGGACGGAAGCGCGCGCGTGCCGCCTCGATGGCGGACTCCAGCACCGGCTTGCCGTCGCGATTGTGCAGCTCGAGCCCGACCTCGACGATCAGGATGGCGTTCTTGGCCGACAGCGCGATCAGCAGGATCAGGCCGATCTGGCAGTAGAGGTTGTTGTCGATCTTGAGGCCGTTGAGGATCAACATCGGCCCGATCAGCGACAGCGGCACCGCGAGGATCACCGAGATCGGCGCGTACCAGCTCTCGTACTGGCCGGCGAGCACGAGGTAGACCAGCAGCATGGCAAGCCCGAACACCCAGTAGATCTGGTTCGAGACCGCCTTCTCCTGGTACGACATCGCGGTCCATTCGTAGCCGGTGCCCTGCGGCAGCGTCTTGTCCGCGATCTCCTCCATCAGCTTGAGCGACTGGCCGGACGAATAGCCCTGCGCCGGCAGGCCGATGATGGTCGAGGATGGATAGAGGTTATAGAGGCTGATCAGCGACGGACCGGTGGCCGGCGTGATGGTGGCGACGGTGCCGATCGGGATCATGTCGCCGTTCGAGTTGCGCACCTGCATGTTGGCAATGTCGCGCTCGGTGACGCGGAAGGCGGGATCGGCTTGCGTGTAGACCTGGAACACGCGGCCGAACTTGTTGAACTGGTTGACATAGGACGAGCCGAGATAGGTCGACAGCGCCGAGAACACCTGGTCGGTGGTGACGTGCAGCGTCTGGGTCTTGATGCGGTCGATCTCGACGTTGAACTGCGGCACCGACGAGCGGAACGAGGACTGCACGCGCTGCAGCGCGCTCTGGCTCTGGCCGTTACTGACCATCGCCCCGGTGATCGCCTGCAGCTTGGCGAAATCGCTGTTGCCGTCGCGCAGCTCGACCTGCATCGAGAAGCCGGCGGCGTTGCCGATGCCCTGGATCGGCGGCGGCGGCAGCACGATGGTGCGCGCCTCCATGATCACGGCGAGCTTGTCGTTGAGGCCGTAAACCAGCGAGCGCAGATCCTCGCCGGGTCCTTTGCGCGCGTCCCAGTCCTTCAGGATGATGTAGGCGACGCCGGCATTGGCAAGGCTCGCGCTGCTGTCGAGCGCGGAGATGCCGGCGATGGTGATGACCTGCTGGACGCCGGGCGTGTCCTTGATGATCTCGCTGGCGCGGTCGAGCACCTTCTGGGTCCGCTCCAGCGCAGCGCCGTCGGGAAGCTGGATCGCGGCGATCAGATAGCCCTGGTCCTCGATCGGCAGGAAGCCGGTCGGCACCCGCGACAGGCCGTAGCCGCCGATCCCGATCAGCACCAGCGCAATCGCGACCGACACGGTGGCGTGCCTGACCAGGAAGGTGATCAGCCGCGTATAGCCGCGCTCGACCCGGTTATAGACGTTGTTGAAGCCGCGGTAGAAGAAGTTGCGCTGCTCCGGCGGCACCGTCGGCCGCAGCCACAATGCGCATTGCGTCGGCTTCAACGTCGCAGCGTTGATGGCGGACAAGAGCGCGGTCGCCGCGATCACCAGCGCGAATTGCGAATAGATGCGGCCCGTGAGGCCGGCGAGGAACGAGGCCGGCAGGAACACCGAGATCAGCACCAGCGTGATGCCGACGATCGGCGCGAACAGCTGGTCCATCGCCCTGATCGCGGCGTCGTGGCCGTTCATGCCCTGCTCGATATTGTGCGCGGCGCCTTCGACCACGACGATGGCGTCGTCGACGACGATGCCGATCGCGAGCACGATCGCGAACAGCGTCGACATGTTGATGGTGAAGCCGAGCGCCGCCATCGCGGCGAAGGCGCCGATGATGGTGACGGGCACGGTCGTCGCCGGCACCAGCATCGCGCGCCAGTCCTGCAGGAAGACCAGGATCACGACCAGCACCAGCAGGCCGGCCTCGATCAGCGTCATGTAGACCTCGTGCACCGAGGCCTCGACGAATTTGGTGGTGTCGAACGGCGTGTCGTATTTGATGCCTTCCGGGAAGCGCTTGGCGAGCTCCGCCATCTTCTTTTCGACGGCCTGCTCGACCTGCAGCGCGTTGGCGCCGGGCGACTGGAATACGCCGATGCCGGTGGCGGGCTGCTTGTTGAGCGAGAAGATCTGGCTGTAGGTCTGCGCGCCGAGCTCGACCCAGCCGACGTCGCGCACCCGCGTGACGTCGCCGCTGGTCCCCGTCTTGACGATGATGTTCTCGAACTGGCCGGTGTCGTCGAGCCGTCCGTTGACGTTGAGCGTGTACTGGAACGCCTGACCCGGTGGCGTCGGCGGCGCGCCGACCTGGCCGGCGGAGACCTGCTGGCTCTGCTGCTGGATCGCGTTGATGACGTCCTGCGGCACGAGCCCGCGCGCCTGCAGCTTGCTCGGATCGAGCCACACCCGCATCGAATACTGGCCGGCGCCGAACACCGTGACGTTGCCGACGCCGGGCAGGCGCGAGAGCTCGTCGCGGATGTTGATGGTGGCGTAGTTGCTCAGGTAAAGGCTGTCGTACCTCTTGTCCGGCGAGGTCAGCGTCACGAACAGCAGGATCGAGGTCGATTTCTTCTGGACGGTGACGCCCTGGTTCTGCACCGACTGCGGCAGCTGCGAGAGCGCGCTGGAGACGCGGTTCTGCACCAGCACCTGCGCGAAGTTCAGGTCGGTGCCGATCTTGAAGGTGACGGTCAGCGTGTAGGTGCCGTCGGAGCCGCTGTAGGACTGCATGTAGAGCATGTCCTCGACGCCGTTGACCTGCTGCTCGATCGGTAGGGCAACCGTGTCGATCACGGTCTTGGCGCTGGCGCCGGGATAGCGCGTCGTCACCTGCACCGTCGGCGGCACCACGTCGGGGTATTGCGCGATCGCGAGGTTGAACAGCGCGACGCCGCCGATCAGGATCATCAGGAGCGCGATGACGTTCGAGAGGACCGGCCGCTCGATGAAGAACTTTGAGATCATGGCCGGCGGCTCCTACTTGGCAGACGCCTGGGACTGCTCGATCTTCGTCACCTGCGGGTCGATCTTCTGCCCGGGGATCACCCGCAGCAGCCCCGCGATCACGACGCGGTCGTCCGGCTTGAGGCCGCTTTCGATCACGCGCAGGCCGTTGTCGGTCGGGCCGATCTGCACCTTGCGCTGCTCGACGACGTTGTCGGCATTGACGACGAGGAGATAGCGGCCGCCCTGATCGCTGCCGAGCGCGGTGTCGGGGACGAGGAGGGCGCTCTTGTCCTGGTCGAAGGGCACGCGGACGCGGACGAAATAGCCGGGCAGCAGCGTTCGCTTGTCGTTGGGAATGACGCCGCGCACCGCGAGCGTGCCCGTCGATGTGTTGAGGGTCGGCGAGACATAGTCGAGGTGGCCTTCGTGCGGATATCCAGTCTCGGTCTGGAGGCCCACCTGGACCGGCAATTGTTTGAGGTCGGCGACGGTCAGCCCGCGGCGGGCCGCCTCGGCGCGAATGCGAAGGACGTCCTGCTCGTTGACGGTGAAGTTCACCCAGATCGGGTCCAGCGCGACGATGGTCGCGAGCTGGGTCGGAGAGGAGACGCCGACGAGCTCGCCGACCGACACCAGATGCGCGCTGACGATGCCGTCGAACGGCGCGGCCACCTTGGTGTAGCCGTAATTGACCTCGGCGAGCCTCGTATTGACCTGCGCCTGCTGGAGATTGGCCTGCGCGTTGTCGCGGGTCGAGGTCGAGGTGTCCAGGGTGGACTGCGAGACTGCCTGCCGCTGCACCAGCTCGACCTGCCGCTTGTAATCGGCTTCGGCCTGCCTGACCGTGGCCTGCGCGCCGACCTCGGCCGCCTGGGCCTGCTCGAGCTTGAGCTTGTAGGTCTCGGGCTCGATCGTGAAGAGCTGGGTGCCCTGCTTGACGAAGGTGCCGTCCTGGTAGTCGATCGATTGCAGGAAGCCCTGCACGCGCGCCACGAGGTCGACATTCTTGATCGGCGCGGTGTTGCCGGTGGCCTCGACATAGCGCGTCACCGCCCGCTGCACAGGTGTCGCCACGTCCACCTTGGGCGGCGGCGGCGCCACGAAGGTGTTCTTGTCCTCGCAGCCGGCAAGCGCCATCACCGCGGTCGCGGCGGCGAGCGTCCGTCCGACATGTCTCCACGCTCCATTGCGATGTGCGGGAGATGCAGGATTCGCTGAAGTCATTCGGAAGCCCCCGATGATTGGCTGTCGGTGCGGCAGGCTACCAACAAACGCCCTGAGGTGGAACACCATAGGCATGGCAGTCTCTTGGCGGTCGGCGGCCTTGCACTGCAAACCGCGCTGTGGCCTGTGACAGGTTTGTCACGACAAATCGCTTTTCACGGGGCGCACGATCGACCAGAATTGTGTCAAGTGTCACGTGATGGCGCGTGAGACGGCCGGGACGACAGAAGAGACCACAAGAAGAAAAGCGAGGAGAACATGACATGCGAACGTTGCTCCAATCGGCCCTTGCCGGCCTCGTTCTCGCAGCGGCGGTCGCCATGCCCGCGCTAGCCGATGGCCTGAAGGACGAGATCGCGCCGACCGGCAAGCTGCGGGTCGCGATCGCGATCAGCCCCGCCGGCGGCGCGTTCTGGTCCACCAAGACGGAAGCGGGCTATGCCGGCGTGCCGGTCGACCTCGGCAAGGAGATGGCCGCGCAGCTCGGCGTGCCCGTCGAATATGTCGTGCACCAGAATTCCGGCCAGATCACCGATGCCGCCTCGAAAGGCACTCTTGAGAAAGGTGCTTGGGACGTCACGTGGCTCCCCAAGGACCCCGAGCGCGAGACCAAGATGCTGTTCGGCCCGATCTACGAGGTCGCGGACGCCACCTACATCGTCAAGCCCGGCTCGGCCGTCACCAATTTCGCCACGCTGGACCAGGTGGGCGTCAAGGTCGCGGCCGTCAACGCCACCACCACCATGCGCGGCGCCGTCGCGCATCTGAAGCAGGCGAAGGTCACGGGCTATCAGACCTATGACGAGATCTTCGGCCTGCTGAAGAACGGCGAGATCGATGCCTTCGCGCTGTCGCGCGACCAGCTCAACAAGATGGCGCAGAAGATCCCCGGGACAAAGGTGCTCGACGAGACCTTCAAGAAGACGGTGACCGCCGTCGCCGTTCCGCTCGGCCACAACCAGGCGCTGACCTTCGTCACCAAGTTCATGAACGAGGCGGTGACCAACGGCACGTTGCGCAAGGCCTATGACAATAACGGCCTGAAGGACACGCCGATCCGGACCGAATAGGGCAGGCGGCGCAGCGAGGCCACGCCGCCCGGCACCTCATGGCTCCGCGGTGCGAATGCCCGCGGGGCTGACCTGCAGCTTGAGGGTGGAGGTCTTGTTCAGCGCCTTGCCGTCGAACGAGAACGCGATCAGCTCGTTCTCGACCATGCACTGCGCCACGACGTGCTTGGAGTCCTTCGACCACACCATGCCCTGGCACCAATGGCCGATCTTGGCTTCCGCCACCGGCGCGAGCTCGGTGCCCGAGATCCTGTAGACCTTGAGCAGGCCGAAATCGTTGAAGAACGGCGAGGCCGTCGGCTTGTTCGACCCGTTCATGACGGTGACAGCGACATGGTTGCCGTCCGGCGACATCTTCACCGCTTCCGGCGTCTGGCCGACACTCACCGTCGAGACGACGCGGACCGGCTTTGCGGTCATGTCGATCAGGCTGATCGTATCGTTGTCACCGGTCCCGGCGCCGACATTGCCGACGACGGCCGCGGCGCTGCCGGTGAGGTCGATGTCGTAGGGGCGGATGCCCGCGGTGAGGTCGCGCTTGGCGTACTCGACCTTGCTTCCGTCCACCGTGAGCAGCGAGATCTTGCTGTCGCCGTCGCGGGTGACCAGCGCGGTCGCGCCGTCGCGGGAAAAGACCGCATGGCTCGGGCCGGACTTGGCGTCGCCGAGCTGGATCTTTCCGCCCGGCGTCAGTGTGGTCCCGTTGATGGTGAAGACCGAGACCGTGCCCTCGCTGCGATTGGCGACCAGCGCCAGCGTGCCCGCGCGGTTGATCGAGACACCGGCCGCGCCCGCGCCGGCCTGAAGCGTCGCGAGCACTTTTGGTGGCGTGGACTTCAGGTCGATGACCGAGAGCTTGTCGTCAGGCACCGTCTTGGTCGCATCCGCCGGATCGATCTTCATCGCGCCCGTGACCAGCGCAAACGAACCATCGGGTGCAATCGCCACGCTTGGCGGCGGGCCGACGACACTGGCAGGCGCCGCCACCTCGCCAAGCAGTTTCAGCGTGCCGTCGGTGAGATCGATGACGCTGACCGTGTCCGGCAGCGGCTGCTTGCGGACCACGGCATTGCCGTTCTCCAAAGCCATCTTGCCGTCATTGGCGGTGACGACGATCTCGGCATGGGCGGCGAAGCCAGCGAGGCCAACCAGCGAAGTTGCGACCAGAGCTGACGCGGCAAGGCGCGTGCGCCTGCGAAAAGCGGCTTCCATGTTTTCCCCCTGAGGCTTTGTTCTTGTCGGGCCAAGCTAAATGCAACCGGGCGCATCAGGCAACAATCCAGGCGCGATCATTTTTGCCTTGGCCGGGGGAATAAAGCGGCGCGCCGCGGCTGAGCGTGGCGCATTGGGCGGCGTTACAGAACCTGCTCTCGACCACTGCGCAAAATGGCGCCTGCGTCAAACTGACACAGGCCTGTCATTCGCGGTGTTTAGAAGATTTCTGATCGTAAACATCCTCATTTTTCGGGGCGTCACAAAAATGAAATCGAAACTACTGACGACGGCTGCGATTGTCGCGGCCGCGAGCGCGCTCGCCTGCACTCTTCCCGTCCTCGCGGACGATTTCGGCCGGGACCGCGATCACGGCCATGATCGGGACGATCATCACCGTCATCCGCATGACATTCATACGGAAACGCCGATCAAGCATCTCGTGATCATCTTCAACGAGAACCGCTCCTTCGACCATTATTTCGCGACCTATCCGAACGCGGCCAATCCGTCCGGCTCGATCCCGTTCGTGCCGAAGCCGCATACGCCGAAGGTCAACAACCTCGCCAACGCCAATCTGCTGGTGAACAACCCGAACAGCAATCCGGCCAACGGCACCGGCGCGACCGACCCGTTCCGCCTCGACCGCACCCAGGCCAACGCGCGCTCCCAGAACCATTCCTACACGCCGGAACAGCAGGCCGTGGACAACGGCAAGGACGATCTGTTTCCGAAGTACACCGGCCGCGGCACCGCCGGCGGCGCCGGTGCGTTCGGCACCAACGGCCAGGTCATGGGCTATTTCGACGGCAACACCGTCACGGCGTTCTGGAACTATGCCCAGCACTTCGCCATGAGCGACAACAACTGGACGGACACGTTCGGTCCCTCGACGCCGGGCATGCTCGAGGTGGTTGCCGCACAGACCAATGGCGTGCAGAACGTCGTCGGTACGTCATCGTCGATCGCCGACGGCCAGGGCGGCCTGACGCTGATCGGCGACACCGACCCCGGCCACGACGCCTGCTCGAGCACCACCAGCACGATGCTGATGGGCGGCAAGAACATCGGCGACCTGCTCACCGACGAGCACATCAGCTGGGGCAGCTTCATGGGCGGCTTCGACCTGACGCTCAAGAACGCCAACGGCACCACCGGCTGCGCGCGCAGCACGTTCTCGGGCAACGTCAACAGCACCGTCGTCGACTACATCCCGCACCACGCCTTCTTCCAGTATCATGCGTCCACGGCGAACCCGACCCACGCGCGCCCGACTTCGGTCCACGCGATCGGCCATACCCATGATCTCAACGGCAAGGTCGACCCGGCCAACCACAATTACGACCTCGAAGACCTCTATGCGGCGATCAAGGCCGGCAATTTCCCGGCCGTCTCCTACGTCAAGATGCCGGCCTACCAGGACGGTCATGCCGGCAACTCCGACCCGCTCGACGAGCAGGCCGGCAATGTCGAGCTGATCAACTTCCTGCAGAAGCAGCCGGAATGGCGCGAGACCGCCGTCATCATCACCTATGACGACTCCGATGGCTGGTACGATCACCAATACGTCGCGCCGAAGAACGCCTCGTATGACGCGACCGCCGATCAGATCAACGGCGCCGGCCTGTGCGGCCTCGGTCCCAACAAGCAGCCCGCGCCGAAAGGCCTCTCCGGCCAGCCGGTGAACGGCCGCTGCGGTCCGGGCACGCGCGTTCCGCTGATCGTGGTCTCGCCCTACGCCAGGACCAACTACGTCAGCCACACCTACACCACGCAGGCGTCGGTGGTCCGCTTCATCGAGGACAACTGGATGCACGGCAAGCGTCTGGGCGGCGGCGCGTTCGATGCCGGCGCCGGATCGATCATGGACCTGTTCGACTTCGATCATGATCACAGCCACGACCTCCGGGCCGATGCGCTGTTCCTCGATCCGACCTCCGGCACGGTGATGACCAGCCCGCCCGACGAGCATCACCACCACTAGGACATCAGTTCATATGAACAGCCGCACCATGTGGCTTCTCGGCGCCGGCCTGCTTTGTCTGGCCGGCGCCGTCTTTGCGGCCGAGACAAATCCGGCTGGCATGAACCCGAATCCGGTTCAGCTCAGACGTTCGCCCGTCGCCCCGCTGTCGGCGATGGCGCAGCTCGGCAAGGAGATTTTCTACGACGCCTCGCTGTCGTCTTCGGGTGCGCTGTCATGCGCGTCCTGCCACAGCCCCGATCACGCTTACGGCCCGCCCAATGACGGCCCGGTCATGCTCGGCGGCGCCGACCTGTCGCGTCAAGGCGCGCGCGCGGTGCCGTCGCTGACCTATCTGGACCGTCACCCGAATTTCAGCATCGGCCCCGACAAGGGCGACGACGACAACATCGTCGATCTCGCGCAGATGGCCGCGATCGGCCAGCAGGCCGCGCGCACGACCAAGACCGCGGGCGGCTCCGGCGCGTCCGCAAACATCGTGCCGCAGGGCGGCCTGTTCTGGGATGGCCGCGCCGACACGCTGCAGGATCAGGCGCTGTTTCCACTGCTCGATCCCAACGAGATGGACGGCGGCAGCGCCGGGATCGTCGCGGACAAGCTGCGCCGTGCGCCCTATGCCGGCCGCTTCGTCGAGCTGTTCGGCGCCGGTGTGCTCAGGAATCAGCGGCTCCTGATTGCGGAGGCGATGTTTGCGGTCGCGCGTTATCAGGTCGAGGAGCCGAGCTTCCATCCCTACACCAGCAAGTACGATTACTGGCTCGAAGGCAAGGCGCGCCTTTCCGAGAGCGAGCTGCGCGGCCTGCAGGCGTTCAACGACCCTGACAAGGCCAATTGCGCGGGATGCCACACCTCGGCGCCGACGCGCGACGGCCTGCCGCCGCTGTTCACGGACCATCAGTACGAGGCGCTCGGCGCGCCGCGCAATGCCGCGCTCGCCGGCAATCGGGACCCCGGCTATTTCGATCTCGGCGTCTGCGGCCCGCAGCGCACCGACATTCCCGAGCAGACGCAATATTGCGGCATGTTCCTGACACCGACGCTGCGCAACACGGCAACCCGCCACGCCTTCTTCCACAACGGGGTCTTCAGCACCCTTCAGCAGGTGATGGATTTCTACAATTTCCGCGACACCAATCCGGACAAGGTGTTTCCGCGCGCCGCCGACGGCACGGTGCGGAAATACGACGACCTGCCGGCAAAGTATTACGCCAATGTCGACGTCACCGATCCGCCGTTCGACCGCCACCCCGGCGACAAGCCGGCGATGACGGAGCAGGACGAGGCCGACATCATCGCGTTCCTGAAGACGCTGACGGATGGCTACAAGATAGAGAACTAACGCGCCTTGATCTCCGCGTATTTCGCCATCGCCTTCTCGAATTTCCGGTTGAACAGCCACATCGCGGCAAGGATCTCGCGGAAGCTCGCCGAAGTGCGCGCCCGGTCGGCCTGGCCGAACGCGAAGATGCTGTTGTTGCGCAGGTGCTTCATGACCGTGGGGCTGGACACCCGGTAGTTCAGGAGATCGCCCGATTTGAGTGCGGACCTGGTCGGGGTCGGCACGATCTGGATCAGCTCGAACAGCTTCATCTGGTCGATCGGGTCGGGCAGCGTCTTCACGATCCCCGGGATCTCCCGGAAGAGATCGGCATGCGCGTTCATCAGGCCGTCGCGCACATTGGTCCAGTGATTGAACCGGTGATCGGTGCCGCGGGCACGCGCTTCTTCCTTGTCGTCGCGCGCATTGATCTCGGGATCTAGCGCTGCGATCTCGCCCTTGATGGCCTCCCATTTCCGGCGGCCGTTGCGGTCCTCGGAGGGGCCGGTCTGGAAGCTGCCCATATAGGTGTTCGAGCGTCCGTTGCGGACATTCTGCTTGCCGTTGGTTTCGGCAAAGAACAGCCCGAGGCTGATGCGGCCGGCGGCTTCGGCGTGTTGAGGCCCAAGCCCCTTGGCGCGGGCGATCGCAGCAGCGAGATCGACGACGTCCCTAAACGGCGTCGCCGAGTTCTGCGCGCCGGCCGGCGGCGCCTCCATGATGTCGAACAGCCGCGCATATTCGTCGATCAGGGGCTCGATCGCGGCGTCGAAATAGGCCGGGGGAATCTCGAACTTGTTGGGCTTGCCGATCCGCGACGGCATCGCGTCGGTCAGGTCCTTGTAAGCGCCGATCACGGCGACGCGGGCGAGATAGAGCGCCTGTCCCGGCAGGTTCGGCAGCGGCTCCTTCGCTTCGATCTGGCGCCCCCGCTCGGCGAGGATCGACTTGAATTCGCCGAGCGCGCGCTCATAGGTGGCGAGCGCCTCGGATTGTTTCGGGGTCGGCGCGCTGCCCTGTGCGATGGCGGGCGTCGTCACCAGGAAGGCAACGGTCGCGAAGGCCGCGGCGGCAAGTCGTCTCGATCCCATGGCTGGTTCCCGTCGATTCGATGGCCAGCGAGATCGTAAGCATCAGACGCGAGCAGCCGCAATTCTCCTCGTCACGCCACCCGGTATTCCGGCGCCGTCGCCAGGAACTTGGCATAGGCGTCCGCGTCCGGCGGCTGGAAATGTCCGGCGGGTCCGCCGCGTTTCCAGGTCGTCGCGCCGATATCGGCCATCAGCTCGTCGAAATGGCGGTAGTGATAGGGCGCGACGCAGAGGCCGCCATAGACGCCCGCGGCCGGCCGCTCGACGCGCTTGAAGTGCAGCATCATCTCGATGTTGTCGCGCATCGCCTGCGCCGTTGGCTGCTTCGCGAGCTGGCCGTCGGCATAGCGCACCAGCCAGTTGGCGGCGAGGTCGGCGCAGAGCACGGTGCAGAACGAGGAGTTGAAGCCGACGAAGCCGAGCTCGGGCAGATCCGGGTTGGCGATCAGGCGGTAGAGCCGGTATTGCCCGTCGGCATCGACCAGCTTCTGCTTGTAGGCCTCGGGGAGGAACGGCACGCCGAGCTTGTAGCCGATCGCGAGCACCGCGACGTCGGCCCCGATGCGCTCGCCGCCGCTCATCACGATGCTGTCGGCTTCGTAGTGATCGAACGTGCCGAACACCGCCTTGATGCGGCCGTCCGCCACCATCGGGTAGAAGCCGGGCGTTGCGATCGGGACCGAGCAGTTGACGCCGTCCTCGATCCGCTCCTTCGGTACCATCTTGCACTTGTTGAGCTTGAGCTGCGCCTTCAGCAGGCTCTCCAGCCCGCGCCAGTTCGCCCAGATGAGCGGCGCAGCGAGACGAAGCGCAAGCCGCGCCATGGGGCTCGCCCCCCAGCCCGGAAACATCTCCTCCTGGGCACGGATGTAGAGGATGCGCTTGAAGTTCACGAGGCCACCGATGAAATAGGGGATGCGCCAGACCGGCTCGCGCATCACGATGGTCACTTCGCGTGCGCCCGATTTCACCGCGTTCACGGCGATGTCGGTTGCCGATTTCGAGCCGCCGAGCACGACGACGCGGCGGCCTTTCGCCAGTGTGGGATCACCGTATTTCGACGAATGCAGGATCTGCCCGCCCTGGTCGAGGAAGCTGCCTTCGCCGCGGCAGTGCAGCTCGCGCGGCTCGTTGAACTGCCCGGTGCAGACCGCGACGAAATCGAAATCCTCGTTCGTCGGCGTGCCGCCCTTGCTCGTCAAGGTGAGCGTCCAGCCCGGCCTGCCGTCGGCGCGACGCGCCATGCCGGCGACCTCGGTGTCGAGGCGCAGCATGCGGTCGAGGCCGAAGCTCTTGGCGTAGTCGGCGAGATAGGCGTGGACCTGCGGCCCGGTGGGCCATTCCGGATAGCCTTGCGGCATGGCGCGGTCGGTGTAGCGGTAGAGATCCTTCGGGCTCTGGGTTTGCACCTCAGGGTAGGAGCGCGCCGGTTCCCAGACGCCGCCGAGATCGCCGCTGCGCTCGACGATGGTGACGCGGTGCCCGCGGGCGGAGAACGCCTTTGCGGCGGCAAGGCCGGAGACGCCGGCGCCGATCACGCAGACATGTTTTGGGCTGACCATGGGATTGCTCGCTATCGATGTGTTTCGCGCAAGCGGCCAGGTTCGGCCGCAAAGCGCGGCCGGCAGGGCCTGCAAGCAGATGAAAGTGGACGAGGGAGCGGCGTTAGTCGTTGGCCTCGGGCGGCAGGAAGTCGACCTCGTGAAGCGCCGAGATGCGCACCACTTCGGCGGGGTCGGTCAGATTGTGGAGCTGGTTGAACAGCGCCTCCAGCTTCTGCATCGGCGAGACCCAGAACAGCGCGCGGCAGGGCTTGTCGGACTTGTTGAAATAGCCGTGCGGAATGCCGCGCGGCATGCGCACGAGGTCGCCGGCATGGGCCTTCACCCATTTGCCGTCGAGCTTGAGGTCGAGCGTGCCCTCCTGCACCAGGATGAACTCGTCCTGGGTCGGATGGATGTGCACCGGCACGAACTGGCCGGGATCGCTGTTGGTCTCGAATGCGAAGGTGGAGTCGGTGACGGCCTTGGGGAAATAGACCTGACCCAGGATGTTCCAGGTCTTGCCGCCATAGCCCGTGCCGTTCGCGGTAATGCCTTTTTCGAGTGCAGTCATGGCTTGCTCCCTGATGGATTCCGGCGAGGACGGAGCTTCGGCCAGCCATGGGCCGCCTGTCTATCCGCTAAACGAATCCGGACGCGGCTGTTGCCGTGCAGCACGACGATTTTGCGCCTTGCCGCCCTTTTCGCGTTCGGGGAACTATTATAGGCTTAAAGCAATTCCGTGACGCGAAGCGTGGTCGACGATGTCCGCAGCCGTGCAGGAAATGAGCGCAAGGGCGTCCGCAGCCGAACGGCTTGCGGAGTTCGCCCGCGTCACCACCGACGACGTCGACGAGGCGGCCGAGCAGATCGGGCGCATCTTCTGCCCGCACGACCTCGCGCCGGCACGGCCGCGGGCGGCCGGCTTCTCCGCGCGGCACAATTGCGCGGCATTCTCGGGCTTTTCCATCAATTACGTCGCCTATGGCGGATCGGTCGGCATCGACCCCGGCTGCCTCGAGCGCTTCTTTCTGGTTCAGGTCCCGCTCAGCGGCGCCGCCCGCATTCGTGCCGGCGCCCGTGAGCTCGAGGCATCCCCGGGGCGGACGGCGTCGCTGCTGTCGCCGACCATCCCGACCCGGATGATGTGGAGCGATTGTGCGCAGGCGATCCTGCTGCTCGACCGCCGCATGGTGGAGCAGCGCGCCGCAGCGCTGGCGGGCAGGGCGGTCGGGCGGGTCGAGTTCGATCCCGCGATCGATCTGGACACGCCGGCCGGGCGCGGCCTGCAGGCCAGCCTCGCCGAGCTGATGCTGCTTGCCGAGCGTCTCGGTCCTTCCGGCCGGCTGTCGCCGCTCGCGATGGCCGATTGGCGCGAGGCGCTGCTGGACCTGCTCCTCAACGGCCAGCGCCATGGCCTGTCGGATGCGATCCGGACGTTCTCGGGGCAGGCCGAGCGGCTGCCGCGCGCACTGCGTGCCGCGCGCGACCATCTCCAGGACAATGCCGGCGAGCCGCTCGATCTCGCACAGCTCGCCTGCGTCTCCGGCATCGGCATCCGCGCGCTCCAACTCGGCTTTCGCCGTCACTTCGGCCTGTCGATCTCGGAGATGCTGCTCGACATGCGTCTCGCCAGCCTGCAGGCGCGCCTCGCGCAGGCCGCACCCGATGCGTCGATCACCGAGATCGCCTTCGATCTCGGCTTCACCCATCTCGGCCGCATGGCCGGCGCCTATCGCGAAAAGTTCGGCGAGACGCCGTCGGCGACGCTGCGGCGACGGATGAGCTGACGCGGAGCGCCTATTTGCGCGACCGCGTCGTGCCGCCGTCTTCGGTGGCCTGCCTGCGCAGAAATCCCTCGACATCCGCCTGCACCGAGTAGGGCGTCGGGATCGCGTCGCCGGCGGAATCGACGGCGGTGTCGAGCGAGCGGCGCAGCATGCGCGCCAGCTCGGCCTTGCGGTAGGGCTTCGTCAGCAGCGGCGCGTCCATGGTGGCGCGGCCCTGCGCGTGCAAGGAGTCGTAGGCGTAGCCGGAGGTGAACAGCACGCGCAGGGACGGCCGCGCGGCCACCATCTGCTCGGCGAGCTCGCGCCCGTTCATGCCGCCGGCCATCACGATGTCGGTGAACAGCAGGTCGAACGTCCTGCCCTCCGCGGCGACGGCGAGCGCTTCGGCGGCATTGGCGGCGGGGATGACCTTGTAGCCGAGGCTCTCGAGCTGCACCGTGACGTATTGGCGGACGTCGTTGTCGTCCTCGACGCAGAGGATGGTTTCCTGTCCGCCCACGATCTTGCGTTCGTCATAGCCGGCAGGGCGAAGCGTGCTGGTCTCGGCCTTCGGCAGATAGATCGTGAATGTCGTGCCGCGCCGTTCCTCGGAGGCGACCTTGATGCCGCCACCGGACTGCTTGACGAAGCCGAACACCATGCTGAGCCCGAGCCCGGTGCCCTTGCCGACGTCCTTGGTCGAGAAGAACGGATCGAAGATGCGTTCGAGGATGGCCGGCGGGATGCCCGAGCCGGTGTCTGCGATCTCGATCTCGACATAGTCGCCGGCATAGCCGGCGCCGACCGCGACCGCCTCGCGCACGCCGAACACGACGTTGCGCGTCGTCAGCGTCAGCCTGCCGCCGGCGAGCATGGCGTCGCGGGCATTGATCGCGAGGTTCAGCAGCGCCGCGCTGAGCTGGCCGCGGTCGGCGAAGGCGAGCCAGGCCTTGGCGTCGAGCTTGGTCACGATCTCGATCTTCTTGTCGAAGGTCGCCAGCAGCAGCTTTGCCAGCTCCTCGAGCAGCTCGTTGACGTCGATCTCGGCCGGCTGCAGCGCCTGCTTGCGCGCAAAGGAGAGCAGGCTCGAGGTCAGCGCCGCGCCGCGATCGGCGGCCTCGCTGATCAGCTTGGTGATGGTCGCGAGCGGCGGGTTGTCCTTCACGGCGTCGGCAAGGATCTCGATCGTGCCGGTGATCACCGTGAGCATGTTGTTGAATTCGTGCGCGATGCCGCCGGTGAGCTGGCCGACCGCCTCCATCTTCTGGGCCTGGATCAGCTGCTCCTCGGCAGCATGCCTGCGGGTGACGTCCTTGACGAAGGTGTTGATGAGATGGCGCCCGCCGAGATGCAGCGACGTGCTGGACGCCTCGATCAGGATCGCCTCGCCGTTCCGGTGGACGAGGCTGGCCTCGAAGCGGATGCCGATCGGCGCGTTCGACAGCTCGGGCAACAGCCGCATCATGCGTTGCCGAAAGCCGTCGCGCAGCGGTTCGGCGATCAGGAGATCGACGACATCGCTGCCGAGCGCCTCCTTGCGCGTCCATCCGGTCAGGGCTTCGGCCTGCAGGCTCCACTCCTGCACGATGCCGCGCTCGTCGGTCTGGACGAAGGCATCGAGCGCGGTCTTGATGACGGCCTGCGTCAGTTGCGCGCCGACCTGCGCCTGCTCGGCCAGTTGCGCGGCGAGGCGCTTGTTCTGTGACGTCTCGATCGCGCGCATGCAGGCCCGCGCGAGCAGGAGAGCGACGGCGCCGCTGACCGCGAGCGCGATAACCTGGGCAAGGCCGAACCCGGTTCCGGTCACGGCATGGGAGGCGAGCAGGGCCACGGCGGTCACGACGACCTGCGCGATCATCGCGAGTGTCAGAAGCCCCCTGAGTTTCATCTCTCACACCAGTGACGTCAGCCGCGGACCGCCCCAGCCTGTCGACGAGCCCGGCATCATGTGGGCTACAGACTGCCCGTGTCTCCGTCGAGGGTCAATTTGCAGCACCATGGCTGCCGGGAAAAACGACACGCCCTCAACCTGGCGGCGAATCGGTCTGGCGCAGCGTCGTGACCCAGATCGCGCGCGCTACCTGCTGGGTCGGGTTGTCGAACATGTGCGGCACGATGCTCGGAAAACGGAAACTGTCGCCGGCCTCCAGCACATGGGCCTGGTTGTCGAGCCACAGCCGCAGGCTGCCCGAGAGAATGTAGCCGGCCTTCTCGCCGGTGTGCTGCAGGAAATCGGTGCCGGAGGAAGCTCCGGGATTGAGCGTGAGCTCGTAGAGCTCCATCTGGCCCTTGCCCTCCGGCGTCAGCGCCTCCTTGACGACGCCGCTGGCGGTGAGCCGCAGCAGGCGCCGCGAGTTCTTGCGCACGATGTAGCGCTGCACGTCGGCGGCGTCGGTGGTCTCGAAGAAGTAGGAGATGGGAACGTCGAGCGCGATGCTGAGCAGGCGCAGCGTGCGGATCGACGGCATGGCGCGCGCGCGTTCGAGCTGGCTGATCATGCCGTTGGAGAGGCCGGTCTTGTTGGCGACGTCCTGGATCGAGAGCCCGGCGCGCTGACGCAGCAGCCGCACGGTTTCGCCGAGCCGCTGGTCAACCGCATCATCGGCCTCGATCGCCGGGGCGTCCTTGCTGCCGTTCGTATCGCCGCGACCATCCATGTCGCTCTCCCATGCATCGTCTCACCTGCGGACCGCATCGGTCCGAGGTTCAGTCACAGTGAAAAGGTCGCGCATACTAGCAATGCGATTGACAGCTGTATTTAGTCATGATGAACTTTTGATCGAAAAATTTAGAAGCACTAAAGCCCACTCCTGTCCCTTGCCGGGGTCTCGGGGGCGCGGGAGACGGTGCCGCGTGCGGGAACGGAGACTGGTCATGGCAGATGACACCAGCAGGTTCGGCGTTGGGGCGGTGCTTCCCGGTGGTCCCAGTCGCCGTCAGTTCTTCCAGCTCGGCGCGGGCGCTGCGGCGGGATGGAGCCTCGTCGGCAACGCCTTTGCCCAGACCGAACGCCCGACCAATCCGCCGGACAAGCCGCGCGGGCAGGTGATTGCGGCGCTGTCGCAGGAGCCGACCGTCTTTCATCCCTTGATGCCCGGCATCGAGGTCGATCAGGGCATCTGGTGGCAGGTGTTCTCGCTGCTCTGGTACATCGATCCCGACGGCAATTTCGTTCCCGATCTCGCGCGCGAAGTCCCGACCATCGAGAACGGCGGCCTCTCGGCCGACGGCCTGACGTGGAAGATCAAGCTGCGCAGCGACGTGAAGTGGCATGACGGCACGCCGTTCACGGCCGAGGACGTGAAATTCTCGCTCGAGCTGATCAACGATTCCAACTTCCGCGCCCGCAGCCGCGTCGGCCATAGCCTCGTCAAGGACATCAAGGTCGTCGCGCCCGATGAGATTCACTGGCGCATGGAAGCGCCATACTCGCCCTACATGTCGATCCTGGGATCGCTCACCTTCATCGTGCCCAAGCACATCCTGGAGAAGGTGACCGATCCGAACGCCTCGCCGTTCCACAATGCGCCGGTCGGCACCGGGCCGTTCCGCTGGGGCGAGCGCGTGCCGGGCGACCACATCCTGCTCAATGCCCACGCCGGCTATCACGGCAAGGGGCCCTACGTCGAACGCGTGGTCTTCAAGTACATCCCCGACCTCACCGTGCTCTACACCCAGTTCCGCACCGGCCAGGTCGACTACACCGGCCTGCAAGGCATCCTGCCGAACTTCGTGCAGGAGGCGAAGACGCTGAAGGGCCGCAAGATCTTCGTCTCCGCGACCTCGTCGGTGGAGCATATCGCGCCCAATCTCGAGTTCGGTCCCTTCGCCGACCGCGCCGTGCGCGAGGCGCTTTATCTCGCCATCAACAAGCAGGCGATCATCGACGCGCTCTATTACGGCCTGCCGACGCAGACCGAGAGCTTCGTGCCGCAGCAGGCATGGTCGTTCCAGAAGGGCCTGCCGCAGCACAAATACGATCCGGCCAAGGCCAACGCGCTGCTCGATGCCGCCGGCTGGGTGCGTGGCTCCGGCGGCATCCGCGAGAAAGGTGGCGTCAAGCTCGAATTCACCAACTCGACGACCTCGGGCAATGCGGTCCGCGAGCAGACCCAGCAGCTGCTGATCCAGGACTGGCGCGCGATCGGCGCCACCATGCGCGTCAACAACATGCCGGCCGCCGTGATCTGGGGCGACTTCTGGCAGCAGTCGAAATTCAACTCGGTGCTGGTGTCCGTGAACTTCATGCTCGGCTCGGACCCCGACGTGACGCCGCGCTTCGGCTCCGGCGCGATCCCCGCCAAGGGCGGCCGCGGCTACAACACCTATCAATACAAGAGTCCCGAGGCCGATCGCCTGCTCGCCGAGGGCGCCAAGCAGTTCGATCTCGGGCAGCGCAAGGCGACCTATGGCGATCTGCAGAAGCTGATCCGCGACGACCTCGCGATCCTGCCGATGTTCCAGGGCTTCATCGCCGAAGGCGTGAAGGAGGGGCTGCAGGGCTTCCGTCCCAACATCAACACCTCCATCAACTGCTGGAACATCCGCGAATGGTATTGGGCCTGATGTCTCGGGCGCGCTGGATCGGCTGAGATGGCCCGTTACGTCGTCAACCGCCTGGCGCAGGCGATCATGCTGCTTGTGATCGTCTCCGCGATCGGCTTCGCCCTGCTGCATCTGGCGCCGGGCGGTCCGCTGTCGCAATTCGCCATCTCCGGGCAGATGACGCAGGAGGATCTCGATCGCGTCACCCGGCAACTCGGCCTCGATCGGCCGTTGCCGATCCAGTATCTCGACTGGTTCGGTCGCATGCTGAAGGGCGACTGGGGCAAATCCTATCGCGACGGCGAGGCGGTGCTGTCGGTGATCTCTTCGCATCTCGGGGCCACGCTGGAGCTGATGGCGACTGCGACCATCATCGCGGTGCTGCTAGGCTGCTGGATCGGCATCCTTGGCGCGCTGCGCCGCTATTCGCTGTTCGATACGCTCGCGACCGTCGGCGCCATGATCGCGCTGTCGATCCCGACCTTCTGGTTCGGTCTCGTCACGATCTATGTCTTCTCGGTGAAGCTCGGCTGGCTGCCGGCCGGCAACCGCCAGACCATCGGCGACGGCTCCTTCCTCGACCTCCTGCATCATTTGATCGCGCCGGCCATGGTGCTGGCGCTGGTCGAGACCGCGATGTGGGGACGCTTCATGCGCTCCTCCATGCTCGAGGTGATCGGCCAGGACTACATCCGCACCGCGCGGGCCAAGGGCATGCCGGAATGGCGCATCCTCACGGTGCACGCCCTTCGCAACGCGCTGCTGCCGATGATCACCGTGGCTGGCCTGCAGTTTCCGACGCTGCTCGGCGGCGCGCTGGTCGCCGAGACCGTGTTCACCTGGCCCGGCATGGGACGGCTGTTCCTCGATTCCATCGGCTATCGCGACTATCCCGTGGTGATGGGCATCCTGATGTTCTCGGCGACCATGGTGCTGATCGGCTCGCTGATCGCCGACATCCTCTATGCCGTCGTCGATCCGCGCATCCGGGTGGGCTAGGCGATGGCGACCGCGGCTCTCTCCACCGTCCAGCTCGCGCCCGGCCAGGCCGCGTGGCGGCGGTTCCGCCGGCATCGACTCGCGCTCGCGGGCGCGGTGATCATCGTCATCCTCGTGCTCGGCTCGGCGATCGGTCCTTATCTGCTGCCGTTCGACGACACCTATATCGACATCATGAAGCGGTTCGCGCCGCCGCTGTCCGGCGCGCACATCCTCGGCACCGACGAACTCGGCCGCGACGTGCTGGCGCGCCTGATGATGGGCGGGCGCATCTCGCTGTCGATCGGCATCGTCGCCATGGTGATCGCGATGGCGGTCGGCATCGTGGTCGGTGCCTTTGCCGGCTTCTATGGCGGCGCCGTCGGTGCGGTGCTGATGCGGCTCGTCGACGCCGTGCTGTGCTTTCCGACCATCTTCCTCCTGCTGGCGCTGGCCGCGCTCACCGAGCCCGGCCTCGTCACCACCACCGTGCTGATCGCGGCCACCGCCTGGATGAGCGTGGCCCGCGTCGTCGAGGCCCAGGTGCGTTCATTGCGCGAGCGGGAATTCGCCGTGGCCGCGCTCGCCTTCGGCTCGTCGAACCTGCGCATCATGTTCCGCGAGCTCGTGCCCAACGCGATCGCGCCGATCGTGGTGGCGGCGACGCTGAACGTCGCCAAGGCGATCCTGCTCGAATCCTATGTCAGCTATCTCGGCTACGGCATCCAGCCGCCGGCGGCGAGCTGGGGCAACATGCTCAACAATGCGCAGATCTATCTCACCAGCGCGCCGTGGCTCGCGATCGCGCCGGGCGTCGCCATCACGCTCGCGGTGACGAGCTTCAACTTCCTCGGCGACGGCCTGCGCGATGCGCTCGACCCGCGGATGAACATCCCATGACGAGCCAGGCTTCGTTCGAACTGAATCCCAGGAGTGCCCCATGTCCCCGCCGCTCACCCGTATAAACAGCGACGAACGCCTGCCGCAGCAGGCGGACGTCGTCGTCATCGGCGGCGGCGTCATCGGCGTCTCCGCGGCCTATCATCTCGCCAAGAAGGGGCTTTCCGTCGCCCTCGTCGAGAAGGGCCATGTCGGCGGCGAGCAGTCGAGCCGCAACTGGGGCTGGTGCCGCCAGCAGGGCCGTGCGCGCGAGGAAATTCCGCTGGCGCGCGAGGCGCTGCGGCTGTGGGAGGACATGCAGAACGATGCCGGCGTCGATGCCGGCTTCCGCCGCACCGGCGTCCTGTTCCTCACCAAGAGCAAGGACGAGCTCGCCGGCTGGGAGCGCTGGGCGGCGATCGCGCGCGAGCAGCAGGTGCACTCCACCGTGCTGACGCCGGCCGAAGTCGCCGAGCGCATGCCCGGCAATGCCGAGCAATGGGTCGGCGGCCTGCACACGCCGAGCGACGGCCGCGCCGAACCGTCGATGGCGGTGCCCGCGCTCGCGACCGCCGCGCGCAAGCACGGCGTGACCATCCATCAGGGCTGCGCCGCGCGCGGGCTGGAGACTTCAGGCGGCAAGGTCAGCGCCGTCGTGACCGAGAAGGGCACCATCCGCACGCAAGCCGTGCTGCTGTCGGGCGGGGCGTGGTCGTCGCTGTTCTGCCGCCGTCACGGCGTCGAGCTGCCGATCGGCCTCGTCAACGCCACGGCATGCCGGACCACGCCGGGACCCGAGATCACCTCGGGCGCGCTCGGCACCGATTTCTACTGCATCCGCCGCCGCCTCGACGGCGGCTTTACGCTCGCGCTGCGCAACCGCGGCACGGTCGAGCTGTCACCCGACCTGTTCCGTTACGCGCGCACGTTCTGGCCGACCTATCTGCATCGCAAGAACGGATTGAAGCTGTCGTTCGGCAAGTCGTTCTTCGACCAGCTCATGCGCGGCACGAGCTGGAGCCTCGACAAGCCGTCGCCGTTCGAAACCGAACGCGTGCGCGATCCCGCGCCCGACATGTCGCTGGTCAACGCGGCCCTGGCATCGCTGATCAAGTCGAACCCCGAGTTGAAGGACATCGAGATCGCGGAAGCCTGGGGCGGCACGATCGACTGCACGCCCGATACCATTCCGGTGATCTCGCCGGTCGACGCGCTGCCGGGCTTCTTCCTCGCGACCGGCTTCTCCGGCCACGGCTTCGGCATCGGCCCTGCCGCCGGCAAGCTCGCCGCCGACATCGTCACCGGCTCGACGCCGCTGGTCGATCCCGCCGCCTACAGCCACAAGCGCATGATCGACGGCCGGCGCCTGGCGCCGGTCAGCCCGTTCTGAGGGCGGCATGACGGTTCTCTACAAGGCCAACATGGTGCGCGGCGAGGAGTGGGCCCGCTTCTTCGCGGAGCGCGCGCCCGACATGCCGTTCCGGCTCTGGCCCGACATCGGCGATCCCGCCGACGTGCGCTATCTCGTGACCTGGGTGCCGCCCGACGACATCGCCACGACCTTCCCCAACATCGAGCTGGTGTTCTCGGTCGGCGCCGGCGTCGACCAGTTCGACCCGACGAAACTGCCGCCGCACATCCCGCTGTTGCGCATGCTGGAGCCCGGCATCGCCGAGACCATGGTGGAATACGTCACCATGAGCGTGCTCGCCCTGCATCGCGACCTCCTGCATTTCATCAATCAGCAGAAGGAGCAGGTCTGGCGCGAGATCCGGATCACGCCGGCGAAGCGACGCCGCGTCGGCGTGATGGGGCTTGGCCAGCTCGGCCAGGCCGTGCTCGAGCGCCTCAAGGCGTTCGGCTTTCCGCTTCTCGGCTGGAATCGCTCGCCGCGCGAGATCGACGGCGTCACCTGTTATTCCGGCGCCGCGGCGCTGACCGAATTCCTCGCGCAGAGCGATATTCTCGTCTGCCTGTTGCCGCTCACCGAGGAGACCCGCGGCATCCTCAACGCCGATCTGTTCAAGCGCCTGCCGCGCGGCGCGGGGCTCGTCAATGTCGGCCGTGGCCCGCATCTCATCGAAGCCGATTTTCTCGCGGCGCTCGATAGCGGCATGTTGTCGGGCGCGGTGCTCGACGTGAGCGATCCCGAGCCGCTGCCGTCGGGCCATCCGTTCTGGGGCCATCCGCGCATCCTGCTGACGCCGCACAATGCCAGCATGACCACGCCCGATACCGCGGTCGACTACGTGCTCGACGTCATCGCGCGGCATCGTCGCGGCGAGGAACTGCCGGGTCTCGTCGATCGCACGCGTGGTTATTGAGGGACGAACTGATGGTTCGAGCGACGCAGCCACGGACTCGGTGCACCTCTCCCGCTTGCGGGAGAGGTCGGCATAGGCGGCCGCTGGCCGCCGTTCTTGAAAAACGCCGATGCTGTGCATCGGCTATGGCGCCGGGTGAGGGTTCTCTCCTCTCGGGGAGCCTTCGTTGTCGAGACACCCTCTCCCCAACCCTCCCCCGCAAGCGGGGGAGGGAGCGCGCCGTTTTCGGGTCGGGCATCAGGGGCTTCGCATGAGCATCGGCGCAGCCAATCAAATCTCGGCCGACACGCAGTCCCCCGTGCTGTCGGTCTCAGGCCTCACCACGTCGTTCATCCGCGAGCGGGAATGGATCCCCGTCGTCCGCAACGTGTCCTTCGACATCGCCCCCAGGGAGACCGTTGCCATCGTCGGCGAGTCCGGTTCGGGCAAGAGTGTCACCGCGCTGTCGATCATGCGGCTGATCCCGAAGGAGAGCGGCCGCATCGAGGGCCGCGTCACGCTCGCCGGCCGCGACCTTCTCGCGTTGCCCGAAGCCGACATGAAGGACATCCGCGGCAACGACGTCGCCATGATCTTCCAGGAGCCGATGACGAGCCTCAATCCGGTGCTCACCATCGGCTTCCAGATCGCGGAAGCGCTGGTCCAGCATCGCGGCCTGTCACGCGCGGCGGCGGAGGCCGAGACCATCCGGCTGCTCGACCGCGTCCGCATCCCCGCGGCGAAGGCGCGCTTCCACGAGCATCCGCATCGTTTTTCCGGCGGCATGCGCCAGCGCGTCATGATCGCGATGGCGCTGGCCTGCAAGCCGAAGCTCCTGATCGCGGACGAGCCGACCACCGCGCTCGACGTCACCATCCAGGCCCAGATCCTGGAGCTCCTGAAGGAGCTGCAGCGGGAGGAGGGGATGTCGATCCTCTTCATCACCCACGACATGGGCGTGGTCGCCGAGATCGCTGACCGCACCGTGGTGATGTATGGCGGGCAGGCGGTGGAGACGGACGCGACCGCCCGCATCTTTGCCGCGCCCGCGCACAACTACACGCGCGCACTGCTCGCCGCCGTGCCGCGGCTCGGCTCGATGGACGGCCGCGCGCGGCCGATGCGGTTTCCGATCGTCGACAAGGTGACGGGCACTTCGGACGAGCCGGCGGAGACGCCGGACACGGTCTCGACGGCCGAGCGGCCGCTATTGGAAGTCGCCGGCCTCACCACGCGCTTTCCGATCCGCTCGGGCCTGTTCGGCAAGGTCTCGGGCCGCGTGCATGCGGTCGAGAACGTCTCCTTCACCTTGCGCGCCGGAGAGACGCTGGCGCTGGTCGGCGAGTCCGGCTGCGGCAAGTCCACCACGGGCCGCTCGATCCTGAAGCTGACGGAGCCCGACAGCGGCACCGTCCTGATCGACGGCCAGGACGTGCTGGCGATGAACGGCCGTACCTTGCGCGACTTCCGCAAGCACATGCAGATCGTGTTTCAGGATCCGTTCGCGAGCCTCAATCCCCGCATGTCGGTGGGAACGGCGATCGCGGCGCCTTTGCTGGCCAATGGCCTCGCCACGGCCTCGCAGGCGCGCGACAAAGTCGCCGACCTGCTCGTCCGCGTCGGCCTCACGGCCGACATGGCCGCGCGCTTCCCGCATGAATTTTCCGGCGGCCAGCGCCAGCGCGTCTGCATCGCGCGCGCTCTCGCGCTGGGGCCGAAGCTGATCGTCGCAGACGAGGCAGTCTCCGCGCTCGACGTCTCGGTCAAGGCGCAGGTCGTGAACCTGATGCTCGACCTCCAGGCCAGCATGGGCCTCGCCTACCTCTTCATCTCCCACGACATCGCGGTGGTCGAGCGCATGAGCCATCGCGTCGCGGTGATGTATCTCGGCGAGATCGTCGAGATCGGCCCGCGCGCATCCGTATTCGGCAATCCCCAGCATCCCTACACGAAGAAGCTGATGGCCGCCGTGCCGGTGCCCGATCCGTCGCGCCGCGGCACCAGGCGCGAAGCCGCGAACGACGAGATCAGAAGCCCGGTGCGCGCGCCGGATTACCAGCCGCCGGTGCGGCAATATCGCGAGGTCTCGCCGGGCCACGTCGTGCAGGTTTGGGGTGAGGAGTGGTCGGCCAATAACTGAGGGTGCCCTTCAGCTCGTGCGACCTGTGAGTGCGCGACTGTGCAGCCTGTGCTCCTGAAATCGTGACTGGAGGGAAGCGACAGGGAGCTTCGGGTATGTGAACCGTCTCATATTTGGTCACTCTGCTTTCGAGCTATCACGTTCGCAAGAAATTGCCTCACCCGGAGCCAGCCTGGCAGATGTGGGTGAGATGCAATGCCTGCGAAGCCATGTGCTCGCAGCTTTGGATTGGCCCTCGTCGTGTTCACGAGGGAGCCGGTCCCATCACTCAGCGATCTTTCAAAAATTGGAATCAAGGGCAATCGGGAAACGCGTTCACGCAGCTCCTATTCGGGTCGGCCGGTAGGCTGCTACTTACCAAGGAGCCCTCCAATGAAGACAAGCAATGAAATTTCAAACTCATTTTCCGAGACGAGACAGGTCGGCAATTTTCGGATAGCTCGTTCCAGTCTTATCAAGTCGGCCCATCTTCTTGAAAGAATTGGGCTCGCGGCCATTGGGGCCACTTGCGGCCTCTATGTGGGCGCGACCCTGGTGCGTCAGAAAGACGGGCTTTTTGAAAGTGGCTGGATCGTGCTGCTTACGATGCTCTATGGGGCTGTCAGCTTCTATGTTGGAATTGATCTGTCTCGCGCTGTCGCCCGCAGGTCGATTTCGAACGTCTCAGAGGAATACAATGGATCGGAGGCGATCGAGATCATGAGTGCGGGCGGAACGTTCGGCGCGGCGATTGCAGCAGCTCTGTCCGTCAGCATTCTTGTCCTTGATCAAAGCCTTCCCGACGGCCTGATCGTCTTTGTTGCCGGCTGTTGGATGGTCGGCTCTTCGCTCCAAGTTGCGGCGGGCGTGATGGCGCGCGGCTACGATGTGCCCATGGACAAGGAGTGAAGACGACTTTGCTCAGGAAAAGCCGTCCGGTGTCGTGTAGTGGGCATAAGCTCGATGCCGGAGCCGGCTTCGGACCTGAGCGAGTGGTTGACGAACTCCTGGCAACCTCCGTCCTTCAACGCTGCCTGCAGACGATTTTTGGTAGCGCAGACGTTTGCATCGAACGACATTTCCGCTCGGAATCGCATTGGTGCTGAGCAGCCAAATTGTCGCGCGGCAAACAAGACGTGCCATCATGGTGACGTTGGGATATTCTCCCCGCGCGGCCGTGGTCCAAAATTCTGCTAACCGCCAGCCACAACATCGGTGGGAGCCATGCAGATTGCGGAGTGGCTCGAGAAACTGGGGCTTGGGCAATACGCGGAGCGTTTTGCCCAAAACGGGATCGACGTGGGCATCCTCCCCGAGCTGATGGACGAGGACTTCGACAAGCTCGGAGTCCTGCTCGGTCATCGCCGCAAGATGCTGCGGGCCATTGCCGAGCTCGATCCGGCCGCGTTGATCGCGTCGCCGGCTCCTGCTCATGACGCCGAGCGGCGTCACCTCACCGTGATGTTTTGCGATCTGGTCGGCTCGACTGCGCTCTCGGCGCGTCTCGATCCCGAGGATCTGTGGGAAGTGATCCGCGCCTACCGCGCCGCATGTGCGCGCGTCATTGCCGCTTACGACGGCAGGATAGCCAGGTTCGTCGGTGACGGAATACTCGTCTATTTCGGTTATCCGCGCGCTCACGAGGATGATGCCGAGCGCGCAGTGCGAGCGGGCCTCGATATCGTCGCCGCGATTCGCCAGCTCAAGACAGGCGCCGGCGAACGGGTCGAACTGCGGATCGCAATCGCGACCGGTCTCGTGGTGGTCGGCGATCTCATCAGCGGAGACGCATCAGAGGAGCACGCGACCGTCGGCGACACGCCGAACCTCGCTGCCCGGCTTCAGAGCCTGGCGGAGCCGGGGGCGGTCGTTGTTGCTTCATCGACGCGCCGGCTGCTTGGCGATCTCTTCACCTTTCGCAATCTCGGCCGCCGCGAGGTCAAGGGGATAGGCGAGCCGATCGCGGTCTGGGCGGTGGAAGGAGCGACCGCATCGGAGAGTCGCTTCGAGGCGGTCCGTGCCGCGCGCTCGATCGGCTTTGTCGGCCGCAAGGACGAGATCGAATTCATTCTCTCGCGCCAGCGGGAGGCATGGCAGGGCCAGGGCCAGTTGGTGCTGATTTCCGGCGAAGCGGGTATCGGCAAGTCGCGGATCGTCGCAACGCTGTCCGAAAGCCCCTCGTTGGGGACGCATCGCCGGGTGCGATATCAGTGCTCGCCTTACCACACCAACAGTGCGCTTCATCCTTTTGTCGCGCAGCTCGAGCGCGCCGCCGGAATCCGTTCGCATGACACGCCGGAGCAAAAGCTCGACAAGCTCGCGGCCATGCTGGCGCTGGGAACCCTCGAGGTCGCCCGAGCGACACCGCTCATTGCGGCCCTGCTTTCGATACCCACCGGCGACCATTGCCCGCCTCTCGGCTTGAGCCCGGCGCAGCAGCGGAGACAGACATTTGCCGCCCTTCTCGATCAGCTCGAGGGATTGGCGCGGGACCAGCCTCTGCTGGTCATCTGCGAGGATATGCATTGGGCCGATGCCACCACACTTGAACTGTTCGATCTCGCGGTCGATCGCATCAGGGGGCTGCCGATACTCGTGCTTATGACGTCCCGGCCGGAGTTCGAGCCGTCCTGGTCGGGCCTTGCCAACGTCAGTCTGTTGCGGCTCGACCGGCTCGATCGGCAGGACACGCGCGCGCTGGTCGAGCAGGTGGTCGTCGGCCGCCAGCTGCCACGCGAGATGATGAAGCAGATCATCGACAAGACCGACGGCATCCCTCTGTTCGTCGAGGAGTTGACCAAGATGGTGCTGGAGTCCGGGCTGCTGGTCGAAGATGCCGGACGCTATCGCCTGAATAGTCCGCTCCCGCCGCTTGCCATTCCCGCGACGCTGCAGGATTCGCTGATGGCGCGGCTCGACCGGCTCGCTCCGGTCAAGGAGGTGGCGCAGATAGGCGCCGCCATCGGCCGCGACTTCTCGTACGCGCTGCTGAAAACCGTGGCAGGACGCGATGACCTGACGCTGACCGCTGCGCTGGGACAGCTTGAAGAGGCCGAGCTGCTGTTGCGTCTCGGGGCTCCGCCCGAAGCAAATTATAGTTTCAAGCACGCCCTCGTTCAGGAAGCGGCCTACGAGAGTCTGCTCAGGAGCAAGCGGCAGGTGCTGCACACGCGAATTGGCGAGGTCCTGCGCGAGAAGTTTCCAGCCGTTGCCGAGACCGAACCGGAGGTTCTGGCACACCACTTTACCGAGGCGGGGCTGAGCGAGGTCGCCCTCGAATGGTGGCGCAAGGCAGGCCAGCAGGCGCTGAAACGCTCGGCGTATTCCGAGGCCATCGCGCATCTCGGCAAGGCCATTGCGATCGCCGATCAGTTGCCTGACGAGCCCCGCCGGATGATGAGCAGGCTGCACCTTCAAATCGCATACGGCCGTGCACTCAGGGGCAGCCTCGGCCATAGTGCTCCCGAAACGGTCGCGGCATGGACGCGTGCGCGCCAGTTCGCAGCCGACATCGATGATCCCGTTGAACTTGCGCCGGTGCATTCAGGGCTCTTCAATGCCTGCCTGACACACGGCGAGCTCGCTCCGATGCGGGAGCTGGCGGATGCCATCAGGAGCGCAGCGGACCGGCGACCGGACTCGCCGGTGGCCGCCGTCGTCGCCCATTGGACGGGCGGCGTCACCTGCTGGTTCGGGGGCGATTACCTGAATGCGAGAGCGCATCTCGAGCAAGCGCTGTCGATCCATGGCGCAGAACCGGATCCCGCGACCTTCAGGGCTTCGGCGCTGGATCTGCCGTTCGTGATCATGAGATTTCTTGCCCTGGTGCTCTGGCCGCTCGGCAGCACCGCTCGTGCGCGCAGGCTCGCCGCCGACGCGGTGGGTGCTCCGGGAGAAAAACGGGCGCTGTCCCAGGCCAATGCGCTGGTTCATCGCGCCGTGTTCGACGGGGTATGCGGGGGCATGCTGCAGCAAACGGAGACGATCCTGGCGCTCGGTCTAGCGCGCGAGCACACGATGCCGCTGTACGTGGCCGCGGGCACCTATCTGAATGGCCTGGCGAAATGGCGTGCCGGCGAACGAATGGCCGGACTTGCAGACATGCGTCACGGCTGGACCATGCTGCACGAGAACGATTGCTGCCTCTGCGAACCGTTTTGGGGGATGCATGTCGCCATGGCGAATGCCGAACTGGGCGAAGTCGAAACCGGGCTGATTATCCTGGACGATTTGATCGCCGGGACGGCACAATCCGGCCAGCATTGGCTTGATGCCGAGCTGCACCGTGTCCGCGGCAGGCTTTTATCGCGCCATGACCCTTCGGATGCGTCCGGTGCCGAAGACGCCTTCAAGCGAGCGCTGGACATCGCGCGTCACCAGCAGACCAGGACCTTCGAGCTGCGCAGCGCGCTTGAACTTGCGCGTCTGTACGACGCAAATGGCCGGGCGGCTGCGATACCCCGGGTGCTCGTTCCGGTGCTCGCTGAATTCGAGGCGGAGCGAAATCTTCCGGAATTCATGGAAGCGAATGAGTTGCTCAGGCAAGAGCACGGGACGCGCGCCGCTATTTCTGGCCGGCCGTCGTTTGGGCAGAGGTGAGGCTCACGAATTCACGTGCACGAAGTCCCGCAGCAGCGGATAGATCTCGTTGTTCCAGCGCTTGCCGGAGAACACGCCGTAATGGCCGACGCCGGCCTGCATGTGGTGGACGCGGCGATAGGCGCGCACGCCGGTGCAGAGGTCTTGCGCCGCCAGCGTCTGGCCGATCGAGCAGATGTCGTCCTTCTCGCCCTCGACCGTCATCAGCCCCATCCGGCTGACGGCCTTGGTGTTCACGGGGCGGCCGCGATGCATCAGCTTGCCCTGCGGCAGCAGATGCTCCTGGAACACGTCGCGCACGGTCTCGATGTAGAACTCCGCCGGCAAATCCATCACGGCGAAATATTCGTCGTAGAAGGTCTTGATGCTCGCCGCCTTCTCCTTCTCGCCCTTGGCGATGTGGTTGGCGAGATCCATGTGCTGCTTGATGTGGCGCTCGAGGTTCATCGAGACGAACGCCGTGAGCTGCACGAAGCCGGGATAGACTTTCCGCATGGCGCCGCGGCATTGCACCGGCACGTAGTTGATCAGATTGCGCTCGAACCACTCGATCGGCCGGCTCTTGGCGAACTCGTTGACCCTGGTCGGCTGGATGCGCGTGTCGATCGGGCCCGCCATCAGCGTCAGCGTCGCGGGCCGCGAGGGGTGGTTGCCCTCGCACATGACCGCGGCGGCCGCGAGCGCCGAGACCGAAGGCTGGCAGATCGCCACCATGTGCGGGCGCGGGCCGAGCTGGCCGAGGAAATCGATCAGGTGATCGGTGTAGTCGTCGAGCCCGAAACGGCCTTCGCTGCGCGGAATGTCGCGCGGGTTGTGCCAGTCGGTGATGTAGACGTCGTGGTCCTGCAGCAGCGTTTTTACCGTGCCCCGCAGCAGCGTTGCGAAGTGCCCGGACATCGGCGCCACCAGCAGCATGCGCGGCTGCTCGGCGATGCCATCCTTCCTGAAATGCAGCAGCGAGCCGAACGGCGTCGCGTAGGCGATCTCCTCGCGAACCGCGACCTCGCGGTTGCCCACCATGACGCTGTCGATGCCGTAGGCCGGGCGGTCATAGGTGAGGGTGGAGCGGGAGATCAGCTCCAGCGCCGCCGACAGCCGTCCGACCACCTGGTCCGATATGCCCTGCGGCACCAGATGGAGGAATTTGAGCGCGGACGAGGCGCCCACCCGAAACGGCGCCGTCAGATCCATCTGGTTCTGAAAGGCCTGATAATACATCGACATCATACTGAAATGCCCACCCTGACCCATGTTGCCATGCAATATCGAAGCCAAGCCGGGGCGGGATCGCCCTGAAAATTGGCACGTCGCTTGCTGCTCGTTTCACGCGAAGCACAGCGAATGGGCACGCCGCGAGCCGGGCGGAGTGCCGGTGACAGGCGCAGGAAAGGGGCGAAATGGCGAAGGCGACACTGACCATCAGCAGCAAGAACTACTCGTCCTGGTCGCTGCGCGGCTGGCTGCTGACGAAGTTTTCCGGCCTCGATTTCGAGGAGATCGTGACGGCGCCGGACGATGCCTCCGCACGCGCGGAGATCCTGCTGCTGTCGTCGTCGATCCTGGTGCCGTGCCTGCGGCACGAGGGCGCCGTGGTCTGGGATACGCTGGCGATCGCCGAATATCTCAATGAGGCCATGCCGTCAGCCGGCCTGTTGCCGGATGACCGCGTCCAGCGCGCCCATTGCCGCTCGATTTGCGGCGAAATCCATTCCGGCTTCACCACGCTGCGGGCCTCGCTGCCGGTCAATTTGAAGGGGCACTTCCCCGGCTTCAAGATCTGGTCGCGGGCGCAGGCCGACATCGACCGCGTCTGGTCGATCTGGCGCGACTGCCTGGAGAAGTCGGGCGGCCCGTTCTTGTTCGGCGAGCGGCGCACCATGGCGGATGCGATGTACGCGCCGGTGGTGACGCGCTTCGTCACCTATGACGTCAAGCTCGAGCCGCGCCTCAAGGCCTATGCCGATACCATCATGGCCATGCCCGAGATGAAGGAATGGATCGCGGCGGCGAAGGAAGAGCCGGCCGAGATCGAGGAGCTCGAGGTCGAATATTAGGCAGCCGCGGCATCGCCCTGCCTGTTTTGGCAGCGCGGCCCGGTGCCGCGGGCCCCTGCAGCATGTCGTTGAAGCCGTTAACCTTTGGCCCCCGTTGCAGGATGCGTCAGGCCTGCGTGCTGGCAGATATTGTGGGGGCCTGCGGGGTGGTTGCGACATCTAGCCGTGAACAGCCGCGTACGAGGCTCTTCCGCTGATTCGGACGTGATTCGTTCGGGCCGCGTTCCGTTCGTTAAGACGGAGCGCGGCTCCGTTGCATTTTGAAACAGCGGCTGCCGTCAGGAGACCGGCTGCTTCACCCGCGGCAGGCGCCAGCCGATGACGGTCGCTTCGACCGCGATGCCGGCCTCGTGGTTCTGCCAGCGTCCTCCGACATAGCGGCAGGCGAACGGGAGCTGATACGTACCGCTGTGATCCTCACACAATACTTCGACCGGCAGGCCGGGCGGCGGTTCTCCCGCGCCGTCAAATTCCGCCAACCGTCTATCACGCGTTGCCATTGCAAAAATCTCCCCTAATCAAAGCCGCGGAAAGAGCGCCCACCTCCCCCGCATGCGGTTCACTGCTCCCCGTCCCGGGGGAACACGCCAAGCTCAACGCGAGAATGCGGTACGAGTGTGGTAGCCTTGGGCGGCCGTGCGCAAACAGCGCACATTGCCGTGATATTTTGACGAGGAACCCGCATGCAGCTTCGAAGTGCCAGCGTTCATGTCCCGATGTTGCTGCTCGCCACGCTGGCGGCCGCGCCGGTCCGCGCGCAGGACGTGCCCGGCATCGAGATCTGCACGGTCGAGAAGACCATGGAGCGCCGCACCAGCTGCCTTCAGAGCAATGTCGACTTCCTGCAGAAGACCATCACCAAGCTCAACCTCGATCACCAGCAGAAGCTGGATGCGGCGGCCCGCCAGATCGACGCGCTGAAGACCAGCCTCGCCGGCCTGCAGAAGACGATCGGCGATCTCCAGGCCGCGCAGGCCAGGACCGCCGAGGATGTGAAGAAGAAGCAGGACGCGCCGCCGCCGAAGGACGCGGCGAAATAGGCGCTCACCTCACGCGATAGCGCTCGATCACGCCGCGGTCGGGTTCGTAGCCGAGCCCGTTGCCCGCGGGCACCGCGACGTGGCCGGTGGCGTCGACGTCGGCGCGCCCGCCCCAGAGGCAGGCCTCGCGCCTGAGATAGAACATCTCGACCAGCCCGTCGTCGCGCGTCGCCAGAAGATGCAGCGTCGCCAGCAGGCCGGGGCCGAAATACGGCGAGTGCGGGACGATCTTGACGCCGTGCTGATCGGCCAGCGCCGCCACCTTCAGGAACTCGGTGATGCCGCCGACCTTGATCACCGACGGCTGGGCGTGGCTCACCGCGCCCGCATCCATCATCTGGCGGAATTGATATTCCGTGCAGGCATTTTCGCCCGCGGCGATGCCGAGCCCGCCGTTGCTGCGCACGTCGGCGAGCGCGGCAAAATCCTCGGGCGGCCACACCGGCTCCTCCAGGAACATCGGCTGCGCGTCCCTGCACGCCTTCGCAAACGCGATCGCCTGCTCGCCTGACAGCGGGCAGTTCATGTCGACCATCAGCGGAATGCCGGGGCCGATCGCCTCGCGCGCGGCGAACACCGCTGGCGTCGTGGTCTCGTGCAGCTTGATCGCGCCATAGCCGAGCGCCAGCGCCTTCCTGCATTCGCCGGCGATGTTGTCGGGCGAGCCGATCCGCAACAGGCTCGCATAGGCGGGAATGTTCGTGCGCTTGGTCTCGCCGAGCAGGCGATGCAATGGCACGCCCTCGATCTTCGCAGCGAGGTCCCACAGCGCGATGTCGAGGCCGGAGATCGCGAACATGGTGACGCCGTAGCGGCCGAACAGATGAAGATTGCGCTGGATCTGCTCCATCGCCGCGGCAATGCCGGCGGCGTCGGGAACCTCGAGGCCGATGGCCTGCGGCGCGATCATCTCCTCGACGGCGCTGCGCGTGGTGCGCGGGCAGACATAGGCGAACGCATCGCCCCAGCCGGTCAGCCCGGTGTCGGTGGTGACCTCGACCAGCACCATGTCGAGCGCGGAAATCGCGGACGCGCCCTGGCGGAAGCTCGCAACACCGGCGTCGTAGGGGATGCGGATATGGTGCGCCCGTACATCGGCGATCTTCATGCTGCGGTTCCTCCAGCTTTCTCGTGAGCGGTTTTGAGCTTGCCGAATGTAGACACGAACGGCCGCACGTTGCCAGAGGCTGTTCCGGCGCTATCCTCCCCGCGGACCGCAACGCCGATCAAGCGAAGGCGTTGGTCATGGGTGCATCATGGCCTTGCTTCGAACGAGGACTGGAAACGACCATGAACCCAGCCCAGCGCGCGCTCTGGTACATCGAGAGCCATCTGGCCGAGCCGATGACGCTCGACGAGATCGCCGCGGTCTCGGGGGTGTCGCGGTTCCACATCGTGCGTGCGTTTGCCGCAGCCACCGGTCTTTCCGTGATGCGGTACGTGCGCGCGCGGCGGCTCAGCGAGGCGGCGCGCAGTCTTGCGAATGGCGCGCCGGACATCCTGTCGCTGGCGCTTCAGGCGGATTACGGCTCGCACGAAGCATTCACCCGCGCCTTCCGCGACCAGTTCGGCACCACGCCGGAAGCGGTCCGGGCCGCGACATGCACCGGCCATCTCAAGCTACAGGAGCCGATCCTCATGGACTCCACCATGCTCGACCATCTCAAGCCCCCACGTTTCGAAACCGCAAAGGCCATCCTCGTCGCCGGCCCCATGGAGCGCATCTCCTGCGACAATGGCGCTGCCATTCCGGGGCTGTGGCAGCGCTTCCATCAGGAGGTCGCCGACATTCCAGCGCGCGTCGGTCAGGTCGCCTATGGCGTCTGCTGCAACGGCGACGATGCCGGTAATTTCGACTACATCGCCGGCGTCGAGGTCGCCGATTTCTCCGACCTGCCGCGCCGCTTCGGTCGCATCCGTATCGGAGAGCAGCGCTATGCGGTGTTCACCCACACCGACCACGTCGCCTCGATCCGCCGCACCGTCAGCACGATCTGGAATCAATGGCTGCCGGCCTCCGGCCTGAAGGCCGCGGATGCACCGAACTTCGAGCGCTATGACGAGGCATTCGATCCCGCAACCGGCAATGGCGGCTTCGAGATTTGGATACCCGTCAGAGAATAACGCGCAAGGCTGGCATACCATCCCGCTTGCTTGGCAAGCCCCGGTGACTTTGTCATAACCGCAGGCAAATCTTGCGTGTGGGGCCCGTGCCGGACATCCCGTGCAAGCCATAACAAGCAGCCGGGAGGGTCCCACATGTCCAACGTCCGCGTTCTCGCCACCGACCTCGAATTTCCCGAAGGGCCGGTCGTGATGCCGGATGGCTCGGTGGTGCTGGTGGAGATCCGCGGCCAGCGACTGACCCGTGTCTATCCCGACGGCCGCAAGGAGATCGTCGCCAAGGTCCCGGGCGGCCCGAACGGCGCGGCCCTCGGCCCCGACGGCAAGATCTACATCTGCAACAATGGCGGCTTCTCCTGGATCCCGACCCGCAACATGATCATGCCGGGTCCGCAGCCCGACGATTATCTCGGCGGCTCGATCCAGCGTGTCGACCTGCAATCCGGCAAGGTCGAGACCGTCGTGACCAAATGCGGCGAGCACGATCTGCGCGGGCCGAACGACCTCGTGTTCGACAGGCAGGGCGGCCTCTGGTTCTCCGATCTCGGCAAGCGCCGCGCGCGCGAGATGGACGTCGGCGGCATGTATTACCTCAAGCCCGGCATGAGCGAGATCGTAGAGGTCGTGCACGGCGTGCTGCCGGCCAACGGCATCGGCCTGTCGCCGGACGAGAACACGGTCTATATCGCGGAGACGCCGACGGGCCGGCTCTGGGCCTACGAGCTCTCCGCACCCGGCACGCTCAAGCCGCGCGACGTGATCTATCGCGGCGAGCGCGGCAAGCCGATCTGCGGCCTCGGCGGCTACCAGATGTTCGACTCGCTCGCGGTCGAGGCGAACGGCAATGTCTGCGTCGCCACGCTCGTCTCCGGCTGCATCTCGGTGATCGCGCCCGACGGCACGCTGGTCGAGCAGGTCCCGACCGGGGACCGCGTCACCACCAACATCGCCTTCGGCGGCCCCGAGCTGAAGACCGCCTACATCACGCTGTCGGGCAAGGGCGAGCTGATCGCCATGGACTGGCCGCGCGGTGGATTGCCGCTCAATTTCCTAAACAAGTGACAATCGCGTAAAACACGATTGTTATCCCGGGGCTATGCGAAGCATAGAACCCGGGATCTCGAGATTCTCTGGTGCGCAATTGCGCACCATGGTTCGGCTCTTCGAGCCGCCCCGGAATGACAACAATGAGGACCGATAGAATGCCCTGGCCTGATCCCATCACCCTGCGTGGACAGCATGCCCGTCTCGAGCCGCTGTCGCACCAGCATCTCGACGGGTTGGTGACGGCCGTGAAGGACGGGGAGCTCTCAAAACTCTGGTACACCGCGATCCCGCTGCCCGAGAACATGGGCAAGGAGATCGACCGCCGCCTTGGCCTGCAGACTGCGGGCTCGATGCTGCCCTTCACCGTGTTCGACGCCGGCGGCAGCATCGTCGGCATGACCACCTACATGAACATCGATGCCGCCAACCGCCGCGTCGAGATCGGCTCGACCTGGTACGGCAAGAGCGCGCAGCGCGGCCCGCTCAATACCCAGTGCAAATTGCTGCTGCTGCGCCACGCCTTCGAAACGCTGAACTGCATCGCGGTCGAGTTCCGCACCCATTTCTTCAACCACCAGAGCCGCCGTGCCATCGAGCGCCTGGGCGCCAAGCAGGACGGCGTCCTGCGCAGCCACCAGATCGCGCCGAACGGCACGCTGCGCGACACCGTCGTTTACAGCATCACCGCCGCCGAATGGCCGACGGTGCAGGCGCATCTCGAATTTCAACTCAACGACAAGCCGCGCTAGGGGCGGCCGAGGCACCATGGACAGATTTGATTATGTGATCATCGGCGCGGGCTCTGCCGGTTGCATCCTCACCAGCCGGCTCAGCGAAGATCCGAATGTCAGCGTCTGCGTGCTCGAGGCGGGCCCCAGCGACTGGCATCCCTACATTCACCTGCCGGCGGGTTTCATCAAGACCTTCCACATGAAGAGCATCAACTGGGCCTACCAGCAGGAGCCCGGGCCCTACACCAACGGGCGCAGCATCTATGCCCCGCGCGGCAAGACGCTGGGCGGCTCGTCCTCGATCAACGGCCACATCTACAACCGCGGCCAGCGCATGGATTTCGACACCTGGGCGCAGATGGGCAATCGCGGCTGGGGCTATGCCGACGTGCTGCCCTACTTCAAGCGGCTGGAGAAGCGGGTCGGCGAGGGCGACAGCACCTTCCGCGGCCGCGACGGCAATCTCACCGTGACCACGATGGACTGGCGCGATCCGCTCTGCGAGGCCTTCATGGAAGGCGCGGTCTCGCTCGGCATTCCCCGCAATCCCGATTACAACGGCAAGACCCAGGAAGGCGTCTCCTACTGCCAGCGCACCATCAACAACGGCCTGCGCGTCTCCGGCTCGACCGCGTTCCTCAAGCCGGCGATGAAACGGCCCAACGTGCATGTGCACACCCATGCGCACGCCACCGAGATCATCTTCGAAGGCAAGCGCGCCGTCGGCGTGCGCTACACCAAGGGCGGCCGTGGCGGCACGCCGGTGGAGGTGCGCGCCAACAAGGAAGTGATCCTCTCCGGCGGCACCTATAATTCGCCGCAGCTGCTGCAGCTCTCCGGCGTCGGCTCGCCCGACCTGTTGCAGCAGCACGGCATTGCCGTGCGTCACGCGCTGCCCGTCGGCGAAGGCCTGCAGGACCATTACGCGCCGCGCACGGTGGCGCGGGTCAAGGACATCAAGACCATCAACGAGCTTCGCCGCGGCTTCTCGCTGTGGATCGAGGCGCTGAAATGGGCCACCGCGCGCAAGGGCCTGCTGTCGCTGTCGCCGACCATGGTCTATTGCTTCTGGCATTCCGGCGAGAGCGCCGACTCGTCCGATCTCCAGCTCACCTTCACACCGGCGTCCTACAAGGAAGGTGTGCAGGGCCAGCTCGAGGACGAACCCGGCATGACCGTGGCGTCCTGGCAGCAGCGCCCCGAGAGCCGCGGCTATGTCCGCATCCGCTCCAACGATCCGTTTGCGGCGCCGATCATCCAGACCAATTATCTGGACGCCGAGCTCGACCGCCGCGTCATCGTCGGCGGCATGAAGCTCGCGCGCAACCTGCTGAAGAGCGCGCCGCTCTCGCCCTATTACGCCTACGAGGATTTCCCCGGCCCCAACGTCAACACCGACGACGAATTCTTGCACGCGGCAACGGAGCGTGGCACGACCACCTTCCACCCCGGTTGTACCTGCCGCATGGGCCCTGCGGATTCGAACTGGGCCGTCGTCGACGACCAGCTCCGCGTCCACGGCCTCGAAGGCCTCCGCGTCATCGACGCCTCGGTGATGCCGCGCATGATCTCGGCGAATTTGAACGCGTCGACCATGATGATCGCCGACCGCGCCTCGGATCTCATCCGCGGCAAGGCGCCGATGGAAGCCGCGCGCATTCCGGACGCGGCGGTGGCGTGAGCAGCGCAATTGCGTAGGGTGGGTTATCGAGCGGCTGCGCAAAGCGCAGTCCGCGCGGCGTAACCCACCACTTTTGTCGATGCGGAAACGAAAGAGGTGGGTTACGCTAACGCTAACCCACTCTACGAGCTGACCTCCTATGCTGGTCCCACGAATACGGTGATTATCCCAAAGGTGGCTGACCCAAACGCGACCGTCTCAACCGAAACCTATACTCAAACTGATAGTAGAGCGGATTCTTGGATTTCAACGAGCCTCGGTAGCGAGACATTGACCAACAACTTTTCCCGGTCAGCGCAGACGCAAAGCAAATAGATGAAAACCAAATGGAGAAGAGCTGAAGTGAGTCTCGCTGCGATCGGCCTTCTCTCTTATGCCGCTTCGTGGATCATGAACTACTGGATGTGGCAGGTTATGCCGACCCATGCAGACCCGGAGAGCGGATACATCATCCCGATGATAGTTCGTGGACGCACTCTGTACCTCAGTTCGTTCTACCATATTACGTATAAGGTGGTCCTCTTTGGAAGTTTGCTGATATTCCTTTGTTCCGTCATTATCGATTTTTACGTGGATCCCTTTCAACGACGGAATCGCCAGCGCCGGTCGTGACCTGCGGCTACAACCTCGTCGCCCCGGCTCACCAGCATCAGCGACACCAGCGCGCAATTACGGCAATTACGGTGACCAGCGCGCAGGGTGGGTTAGCTAGCGGCTGCGCGAAGGCGCTGCCGCTGGCGTAACCCACCACTTCTGCCGATGGTGGAAATGAAAGAGGCGGGTTACGCCGACGCTAACCCACCCTACGAGATTTCCTGTGTCGCTCGCGCGTCAACCCCTCTCCGCAAAAATATTCTACTTTACCGAAATTCGGAATTGCGGCATAACCCGACACAGCCCGGCCCGACGAAGAGGGGCGGTTCGCGAGTCGTTCGAAACGCGGGCCGGGTTGCGGTGGACGCGGCAGCGTCGGCACGAGAGGTGGCGGGCAGGGCGGGTAGTCCCTGTGAGCCCGAAACCGCGTGCGGACGGACGGCGCTGAACGCGTACGGCAAAACCGTGTGGGCCTTATTTTGGGGCTAGGTGGGTAAATTTGGACATCAATGGGCAAAGTATAGCCCTGTAAAATAAGCTCTTTTGGAAATACCCTTTCCGATCAAGACCGAAGGCATCCACCGAGAACCAGCTGCATTGGGGCAAGGCCCCAGCGCAGCCATCCCGGAACACATGGGCGAAGCCCTGGAAGCCATCTCCAAATGTCGAAAAGAGCAAAGCAGAACATCACCAACCGGCACTGCACCGCGCGAGTCACGCAGCGCCAGAAAATCTACGACGCGGAATGCTCGGGCCTGTACGTCAGCCTCAGCCCGACCGCGCCGCCGACCTTCTCGCTGAAGTACACTTGCCCGATCACAAAGCAGCGCGGCACCCATCGGCTGGGCATCTATCGCAAGGCCGAAGATGGCCAGCCCGCGCACGATGTCGCCTATTGGCGCGTCGAAGCAAACAGCGTGAAGCGGCAGCTGGCCCGAGGCGAAGATATCTCGGTCAAAACGCGACGCGCGCAGGATCAGCAGGCCAAGCAGATGACGACGGTCAGCCAGCTGATCGATCTGCGCATAGCGTGGTGCGCCGAGGAGATCACGGTTCGCCGCCATACCGAAGCTGGCGTGATCCTGAAAACGAAACCGCGCTTCCGGGCTCACGCCGAAATGGCCCGTCATCTAGAGCGTTTCGTTCGGCCGCGCCTTGGGCCGATGATTGCGAAAGAAGTCAGCAACGACGATATCGCGCAGCTGCAGGCTGATATCCTCGCGGGCACGCTGATCATCAAGAAGGGCAAGACCAGCAAGAAGGACTCGGTCAGCAGCGCGCGGCATATGCGCAAGGCGGTTTCGGGCCTCTTCAATTGGGCCGCCGAAGCTGGCCGCAAGTACGTCAGCGCCAGCCCCTGCATCAACCTGCCGCCGCTGCCGAGGGAAGAGCCGCGCAAGCGCAAGCTGACGACTGATGAGATCAGGACGCTATGGCACGGGCTGGACCGGCCCGACATCACCGTGGATCGGCGCATCTGCCTCGCGATCAAGTTCGCGCTGGTCTCGATGCTGCGATCCGTTGAGCTGCTGCATATCCATCGCGATGAGCTGGTGCATGATCTGAACAGCGCGAAGCCGCTGGTGATGATTCCCGAGGAGCGGGTCAAGGCAGGCCGCGAGATCCACCAGCCGCTGTCCGATCTGGCGGTTGAGATCGCAAAGGAAGCCATGGGCAACCATCAATGGATGTTCACCGGCCGCTGGGAAGGCGAACCGCTGAACCGCAAGGCGATGGCCTGCGCCCTGCGTGGCAACAGAACCAAGCGAAACGGCAAGGTGCTGGTGCGATCCGTTGGCCTTTGCGAGCAACTCGGCATCGCTCCCTTCACCCCGCACGACCTGCGCCGCACGGCCGCCAGCCTCCTAGGCAGCCTGAAGGTGCCGCGCTCGATCATTTCGATGTGCCTCGACCATACCGTCCAGAAGGACGAGCACGGCGATGTCTCGCCGGTGACCGGGAAGCACTACGATCAGGACCCGCGCGTCAAGGAAAAGCGCGAGGCTCTGCAGAAGCTGGCTGATGAGATCAGGCGCATCATCAGCGAGCCCGCAAACATGAACAAAACTGAGGCTGCAGTTCGTCGAGCTGCTTGAAACGAGAAGGCCGCTAGGCGTCAGCCGCCGCGGCCGGTTTTTGCCTCCCTAAGGTTGTGCACCCTGAGTCACAAGAACACGCGCGACCCCAAGGGCTGCTCAGCGAGCACCTTCGTTGCAAGGGTGCTTGATGTAGCCGTAGCTCAACGACATCTGTGGGCTTTGCGAACCATACTGCCAAAAACTGATCTGGCGTCGCACATTGTCTTGGCCCAGCCACTTATAGCCTATCGTACTTAGCGGAGAGCCACTCGCGTATTTTTGGCTTGCCTCCACCTCGGGCTCGCCAAGCGATGTCGTCCACTGCGCCAAAGAGTTCGCAAATTCGTGCAGGTTACTATCGGAGCTGCGGCCCACCGAGCTGAGGACGTTGCCGCAGAACGATACGTTTGGGCCGTCTTTGAATAAGACGTACGATGTCCAATTCTGGCCGCTCTTTATGGGGTTGCTGAACTTGTAGCCCTTTTCAAGCGCCAATTGCGAAGCCTGCTGCATCGACATGCCGAGGCGAAAGCCATCAACCTCGTTCGCCGCAGCCACGTCGAGCACGGTCAGCAGCGTTAGCATGCCTGCGTACCAGATCTTCCTAGTCACCTTTTGCCCCGATCAACTCGCTGCTTTGAATACTTTGCGGGCGATGCCTTTAAGCCCGTCCATGACGTTCTTACCTCCTGCCATCGCGGCGGAAACGGCGATGGTGAAGTCACCAGATGCGCCAGCGAGCTTGCAAACGAGGACTGTGGAAGAGAACAGGGCGATGGTCACCGCTCGACTGCAGATCATTTCGCTGTTTTTGTTCCAGTACTCCCGCACCGTATCCGCAAACGACTTAACCGACTTGTTTGCTTGGCCCTCGCTGACGGCCCCATTTTTTATCTGCTCTGGCAGATCGCGAATGACGGCAAGCTGATCCCTCAGCACCGTAAGAGATTCGATCTCTTTCTGTTTCTGCGCCTTCGCCTCGGTGGAGTTCGGCCGCTCGCTGTTCAGAACTTCAAGGCGATCCTCAACGAGGAGCAATGACGTTGTCGCCGCTGTTTTCAGCTCGTCGCCGTTTAAGGTCAACGCCTTGCCCACTCGCGTCCGCGCAGATGGTTGGGGCCGAGCCCTGTCCGGAGGCCGGGCGCGCTCCAGTCGTTCAACCTCACGGTCAAGTTCATGCAAGAAGAGAATGGGTGAACCGTACTGATCTCTCTCTTCATTGAGGCCATCGCGCATCTCTTCGCCAATGATCCACAATTCTTCAATTTCGTTTAACATTCTGTTCTTCGCGTCGATGGCGAGGCCGAGAAGCGCCAGGTTTATGATCGGAAAGCAGTACACCAGGATGCGGTGATGCCCGGCCGCATCGATGGTGAAGGCAGTCGATACACCCCGAGTTGGATATCGTGGCTCATATCCGGCCTCGCGGAATATAGTGGCGACTTTAAACTGAAGCTCCACTGCCTCCATGTCGGAGCGATCTTTGCGCGCAAGTTTGCGCATACTGACCGTCCGCTGCCGCTTCGCCTTTTTCGCCATTCTACCCCCCGGAGCAGGCTTCTGCGCTAATCAGTTATTCAGGTAGATCGATCACCTGATGCAAATTGGTGACGCGATAACCTGCAGGCCTGCCGCCCACCAGTTGCACGTTCACATCAACGATGAAGCCTTTCTTGTAGACGTTTTCGTCCGCTTCGCGCACCTCATGCTTGATTCGCTGCTCGGCCAATTCCGAAGCGTAGATCAACGGCAGATCGCGAGGCGAGATGTCCTCAATTGCGACCCGCTCTCCTGTCCTCTTGCCCATCACGCTGTCCTTGACGTTGGACTGCTTGAAGGTCATCAGAACTCGTTGATGATCGGCCGAGCTAGAAGACTCCAGCAGGAGCCTTTGATCTTCGATCTGTTTTTGAGCTTCGCGCGCTTGAGTGGTGTCGAACACCAGGGCCGCTTTGATCTTTTTCTTGCCGTCCTCGTAAGCAACGGCCTGCAATGTTGACCGGCCCTTAGGGTCATTCGCTATCGCCGACACCGCCCCCATGAAGTCCTTCAGGTCGCCACGACTAGCGTCAGCCTCCTTGCCACCGTTGAGATATTTGCCGAGTATCCCCCCGTAAGTTTTAACGAATTTCTCGACGATCTGAATTTGCTCGATGACGTTTACGACGGCGCTCAACCCCTGCATTGCCCAAGGGATCAAGTCGGCTTCTATTGAGCCCGCACGGACCTCGCGCACGAAAATTTTGGCGTCGCCCGATAACTCGGGGTACTGGGCCCGCACAAACCTCTCATACTGGCTCGCTATTGATGAAAATGCCGAAACGAAGTCGTCTAGCTGAATAGGTCGTTGAGTTTGAATGTTAAGAATGATGTGAGGTAATTCGTCCGGTTTGCGGCGCGCCATAGTCTGCGTTTAGTCCCCCCTCAGAAGTCCAAAATTTATTATCGCGCAAAGGTAGAGGGTAGCTGTCGTGCGCGCGTCAGTAAAGATGCTGCACCGGCCTTCTTTTGTCTAGGACCCCTACCCATCTCCGCTTCTGATCGGCGTGACGGTGCAGCCCCCGATCAAGCCGTCGAACTTCGACGGCGGCGGCTGCGGGTTGACGCTGGCGCGGATCATCCGGCTACGAGCGGCTGCTGTGAGGCCGAACTCACCAGCATAGCGCACCACATCGCCCGCGTGCTTGCGCACGATGCTGACCAGCGGGTTCAGCGCCGCGTCACCGTACTTGGTCTTAACCAGTTGCGCACCCATGATCGGATCGTTCGCCTGCATCTTCGCCAGCGCCTCGGCCGCCATGCGCCACTGGCCGAAGCTGTAGCAATAGGCCGCCAGCGCGGGGACATCGAGTTGGGCCCGCCACTCCGTATTTTTCAGGAGGGTCAGAGCCGCGCCGGACTGCGCATCGCACGCGAATAAAGAACCCTTGGGCGCCTTCAAATTAGCCGTTAATAAACAACTCAGGCACGCCGCTGGCCCCTAACGAACCTATACAGACAAAGAAGGAAAACAGCTCCGACGATAACTCCCACTCCGAAACCATCCCACCCCACAGTTGGACCAAGGTAAGCCGCAACGACCCCACCAGTGATTCCGAACGTTGTTATCAGGATGAAGCCCCTGGGCTCTGGTTCTCCTAGCATAATCAGCTTCGCGATTACCCCAGCGATGCCTCCGACTATGATAACCCAAGCGATCTCCATCTCTCTGCTCCGTAAAGCAACAAAAGAGTTTAACGAAGGTCATCCTCACGATGGCGTCGCACGCCATATGATTGATTGCTGAATGCGGACGCAGACAAAGGTCTCCTAATGAAAATGTAGTCTCTATCTGCCACCCTGTGACAACGATTGCACTGGCCGCTCATTTGATCGAACGACCGCTCGAACTTTCCCTCATCTTTTGCTTTGACTGCTACCGCAACCGCCTCCTCTAGTTCAGCTGCAACCGCCAAATCAGAAGTCGAGACGACTTTAGGATAGAAGCGCCCAGCTTCCTTAAGGCTCGCGGAGATTTGCTCAAGTTCAAACGCTGCTAAACCCCAATTCCCCCGTTTGGCGGCAAAAAATAATTTCGCGTGTCGAATTTGCATACTTATCATGAGATCGCTCAAACGCGGGGCATAGGTTGTTGCATCCGGTCCCAAGTTCTCCTCGGCTTCAGAAGCCGCAGGTATAACCAGAAGAATGAACAGCACTGCGCTGATGCGCTTCAAAGGTTGACGCATGGTCACTCCCAAGTCAGATAACTGCGCGTCCCACTCAGAAGCAACTTCCGTGACCCACCCCTCAGCAGCACGATGCGCCGTCGAATTGATGACTTGGCGTGAACCGCTCCGAAATCGCACGTCGCGGAGGCGCTCTACTTGTTCACTTGAACTGGCTGGGTGCCGCCATAGGCCGGCAAAGGATGCAACACGAACGCCCCGGCGACGCCTTTGATCGATGGCGCCGCCGGCGCCTGCTTCGTCAGCCTTTCTTCGAGGCCTCGTAAGCGTCGCGGTATCCTCGCGCGATGGCGCGCACACCCCGTCCGATATCGTCGTAGACATCATCGGGAAGATTTGCCAGCGATACCCGCAATGACCATTCGGGCGCGTCGAAGCCGCCGCCATTTAGCAGTACGATGCCGTGGGCCTCAGCCAGGCGAAACGCAAGATCGAGGGGGTGAACGGTTTTCTTGAGATAGTCGACGGCCTCGTCGCCAATGTTCTTGCGCGCCCAGAATTCGAAATCGATCAGGCCGTAATACGCATCATAATTGGGGTTGGGAGTGAGCTTGTCGGCAAGGCCAAGACCGTCCAGCAGCGACCACAGCCGCTTATTGACAATTTCCATGCAGGCAGCCTGATAGGCCTTCTTGGTGTCCATCATCTCCGAGAGCGAGAACAGGCTCATCATGACCTGCTGCGGCAGCGACAGGCCCGCTGTGTGATTGAGAGCTACGTCGCGGCTGTCGGCAACAATGCGGTCGATAAGCTTCAGCTTGCGTGGTTCCAGGGTTAGCGGTCCGTAGCGTTTGTCGAGCGCCTTGACGGCGTCATCGGGCAACTTCGCGATCATCTTGTCGAAGATGTTATCTTCATGAATGGCGATCGCGCCGAGCCGCCATCCCGTGCAGCCGAAATATTTCGAATATGAATACACACCGATGGTGTTGTGTGGCAGTTCGCCAAGCAGCGAACGAAAACCATGGACGAAGGTGCCGTAGACGTCATCGGTCAACAGCATCAGATCGGGACGCTTGGTCTTAACCAGTTTGCTCAACTTGCCGATCGTTTCTGGGCTCACCCCCATCCCACTGGGATTGGCTGGATTGACGATGAAGAACGCCTTGATCTTCGGATCTTCAAGCTTTGCGATCTCCTCGTCGGTGAACTGGAACTTATTCTCCTGGGGCGCCTTGATCTGGACGACCTTGAGGTCGTAGTCCTCAAGATGCGTCATTTCGATATAAGGCGTGAAGATCGGAGTACCGAGCGCGATGGTATCGCCGGGAAGCAGCAGTCGGTTGGCCTTCAGCGACTTGAAGAGGTAGCACATCGCCGCTGTGCCGCCCTCGACTGCATAGATATCGAATTTTCCCGGCGGCCGCGGCTCGCCACACACCGCCCACATCAGGTATTCGTGCACAATCTTCTCGTTGTGAACAAGCATGCGGTCCGGCACCGGATAATTGTCGCCAATGATAGAGTCCACGAGCTCGTGGACAAAGGCATCCGGCTCAAAGCCAAACTTCTTGACGGCAAAGGGCAGCATCTCCGACAGAAAGCTTGCGCCGGGCATGTCGGAGTGCTGGGCAAGCCAGGTCTCGTAGCGTGCCGCAATGCCTTTGGCTTGAGGCATGCCGCCGATTCCAGCGGCGTGATCCATGACGCGCTTGCTCTCAGTGATCGCGAACTGCCCGAGTAGGAAGAAACCTTCCCGCGGCGTCGTGGCAACCCAGTTCGGATTACCTCGGCCCGCGTTCAGGAACGCAGACTGCGTCCGCTTCGAGGTTGCCTTGGCGAGATTGATCAACTCGTCTTTGATCTCGAAAGGGCTCAGCGCTTCAAATTTCTTCAGCGTCAAGATATCAGCCATAAGACACTCCCGAACGGTGCGGTTTGGGGAACAAGGTCAAGCGGGCTCCGCGCCTGCATCATCGTAAACAAGGATGATTGTCGGCCGATGGCATTCTGTTGATCTAGCTCAAGGGTATTTGAATCACCGTCGTGCCGCGACGCAGCAACTCGACAGTGCCGGCGCTCCCTCAACCCGGGCTCGGCCATTGACATAAATCAACATGTCGCATGCGGGCTCCTCGCCTCATGTTGATCCGATACGACCAGATCTCCCGCTGTCGGGATCTTCGCGTCCGACATAGTGCGAAGCGGGTTGGGCATGCCTACGCATGAAGGGTGACATCATGATCGACTGGTTCTTTCAGACACTCAAGAGCTATCCGGAAATCGCGATCTTCCTATCCTTGGCCTTGGGCTACTATTTTGGCTCGTTCACCTATAAGGGCCTCGGGCTCGGTGCTGTCACTGCAACCCTGATCGCTGCTGTGATCATCGGTCAGATCGGAATTACGATCACTGGGCCGCTTAAACCATTTTTCTTTCTGATGTTCCTGTTTGCCATCGGCTATGGCGTAGGGCCGCAATTCGTTCGGGGTATCGCGCAGGATGGCATTCCACAGGCGATCTTTGCCGCCGTCGTCTGCGTGTTTTGCCTACTCGCTCCCTATGTCACAGCCAAGATCGCTGGCTATGATGTGGGCTCGGCAGCAGGATTCTACGCGGGCTCGCAGACCATCTCTGCTTCGATGGGTCTTGCGACCGACGCCATCAACCGGCTAGGTCTTTCGCCGGAGGAGACCAAGAAAATCCTCGACGGCATGCCTGTCGCCTACGCGGTCACCTATATCTTCGGCACTGTAGGATCGGCGATCGTCCTTGCGCTGTTTGGACCGGCGCTGCTCGGCATCGACCTTGAGGCCGCATGTAAGAAATATGAGGAGGAGCACGGCGGCAAAAAGCAGTTGGGCGGCCCTGGCACCGCGTGGCACCAGTTCGACGTCCGCGCGTTCCGTGTTCGCGAGCGCGGCCCAGTTGTCGGAAAAAAGGTGCACGAGGCCGAGGCACTTATCCCGGATCAGCGCGTGTTCATCCTTCGGCTGCGACAGGACGGGAAGATCGTGGACGCCACGGCGGACGCCGTGATCCACGCGAATGATGTCGTTGCGGTGGCCGGCAGGCGCGACGTGCTGGTCCAACTCATCGGCGAACAGGCGGAAGAGGTGGACGATCGCGAGCTGCTCGCGATGCCCATCGAAGGTGTGGACGTTTACGTCACCAGCAAGGATGTAGACGGCAAGACCTTGGAGGAGCTTGCACGGACGCCAGCATCGCGGGGCGTCTTCCTGCGCAAGATCACGAGGGGCGCTATCGCGACCGAGATTCCAATCCTTCCAAACACCAAGATCAACCGCGGCGACATCGTAACGATAGTCGGACGCACGCCGGACGTCGCGGCCGCAACGAAGATGCTGGGTCGGCCAGACAAAGCGACCGACATGGCTGATGTCGCTTTCATCGGCGCCGCCATCGCCATCGGGGCGCTGATCGGCGCGATCGTCTACAAGGTCGGCAGCGTGCCGCTGACGCTATCCACCTCCGGCGGTGCATTGATCTCGGGCCTGTTCTTCGGCTGGCTGCGCTCTGTTCGTCCGACCTTCGGCCGCATTCCCTCGCCGACGGTCTGGTTCATGAACTCTGTCGGCCTGAATGTCTTCATTGCCATCGTAGGTATCTCGTCTGGCCCGGGCTTCGTGGCGGGCCTGAAGGCGCTCGGCATCGGATTATTTCTGTGGGGCATCGTGGCGACGACTGTGCCTCTGGTCCTCGCAATGTATGTCGGCAAATACGTGTTCCGCTTCCATGACGCCATCGTGCTCGGCTGTTGTTCCGGCGCACGAACCACAACAGCATCGCTTGGCATGGTGAACGATCGCGCCAAGAGCCAGATCCCGGGTCTTGGCTATACCGTCACCTACGCGGTCGGGAATACGCTGCTAACTATCTGGGGCATGGTGCTCGTCATGCTGATGACGTAGAAATCGGTGTGCCGAGATGCTGACCTGGCTGGAGGGGTTTCTCGTCCGCTATCCAGAGCTCGCGCTATTCTTGGTAATTGCCGCGGGCTATTGGATCGGGAGCTTTAAGATCGGCGCCTTCAGTCTGGGTCCGGTCACGGGCGCGTTGTTCGCTGGCTTGATCGTGGGCGACTTCGCACATGTGCCCGTTTCCGGTATGACAAAATCGTTTCTATTCCTGCTATTTCTTTTCGGCGTTGGCTATTCAGTTGGTCCGCAATTCGTACAGGCGATGAAGCGTGACGGCCTGAAGCCGATGTTGCTCGCTGTCGTTGTTTGCGTCACCGGCCTCGCGGCCTCAATCGTCGTGGGCAGGATTCTCAACCTCGATCCTGGCTTTGCGGCGGGGCTGATGTCGGGAGCGCTCAGCCAAAGTGCGGCAATGGGAACGGCGACCGACGCGGTCAATAGTCTCGCGGTGCCTGAGACGCAGCGTGCCCTTTTTGTCTCCCACATCGCAGTCGCCGATGCGGTCTGCTACATCTTCGGTTATGCGGGCGTTATCATGTGGTGCACGGTGATCGCACCAGCGCTTCTGCAGATCGACCTGCGAGAGGAGGCGCTCAAGCTTGAGCAATCGCTGGGAATGAGCCGAACGAAGCCGGGGCTGGCGTCTGCCTGGCGAAAATTCGAGTTGCGCGCTTATCGACTGGATGAGAACTCTCCTCTCGCTGGATCAACTGTAGCGGCCGCGGAGGCCCGCCTGCCGGAGCACCGTCTATTCATTCACCGCCTTCGCCGCGGAGAACGATTGTTCGAGGCCGAGGCAGACACCGTATTGGCGCCGGGGGATGTCATCGCGATTTCGGCGCCACGCCAGATCATCGTGGAACTCATCGGCCCTCGAGCCCAGGAAGTCGAGGACTCGCTGCTGCTCGACATTCCAGTGATCTCCGCTGACGTATTCCTGATAAGCGTCAAACTTGCCGGCATGAATCTGCAAGAGGCGTCGCAGCAGGACTGGACGCGCGCCGTTTACTTGCGCTCGTTGAGCCGGGGCGGCCAAGCGCTTCCGATTGCTCCGGGCTTGGTTCTGCAGCGTGGCGACCTACTGCGCATCGTCGGTCCTGAACGATTGGTAGAGAATGCAGCGAAGAACATAGGTGCTATTGTTTCGCCCAGCACCAGCATCGACTTCGTTGTGCTGGGGCTTGCCATCTTCTTCGGCGGCATCATCGGCGTGCTGGTGAGCTTTCCCGTTGGCAGCATCAAGATAGCGCTCAGCACCAGTGTCGGCACGCTGCTCGCCGGGCTTCTGGTCGGCTACATCCGTACCCTCAACCCGCGCTTCGGTAGCATTCCCGACGCTGCTATCAGCCTGATGACATCACTTGGTTTGGCGGCGTTTGTCGGGCTAACAGGCATCCACGCCGGGCCAATCTTTCTTTCGGCCTTGCGAGAATCGGGCGTAGGCCTACTGCTCGGCGGCGTGGCCGTCACGCTGCTGCCGCAGGTCGTCGGATTTTGCTTCGGTCATTTCGTTTTGCGGATGAATCCGATCCTTCTCCTCGGGGGGCTAACCGGAGCGCAGACTGTCACAGCTGCAATGGCCGCCCTTCAGGAGCGGTCGGGGAGCCCAGTGCCCGTGCTCGGCTATACGCCGGCCTATCCCATCGCGAACATCCTGCTCACAACCTGGGGCTCGGTTATTGTGCTTGTGTTTGCGGCCTGAACAATTCGTCAATGTGTTATACAAATCCAGCAGAATGTGCAGAAGATTGCGCAAGTGAGGAATCAGAATAACCAATATCTAGCAGCTTGGCTCGCCTGGAACCTTGTTGTTGCACTCGCGGTAAGCTTGCTTTTGTACTTCCATCAAATCTGAAGGACAGCGCAAATTGAGAACGACGAAACGGCTGTGTGCAACGATCAGAGATTACAGAACCGCCGCCAAATGATTTGCAACGCATTGCGTCATCAAGTTCGTCTCCACCTTGCCTCCTATCTTAACAGCTCGCCGAACTTCGACGGCATCGACGGGCTGAAACTGGCTGCTGCCAATCTTGTGCGGGCAACTGGTGTAAGGCCGAACTCGCCTGCAAAGCGCAGCATGTCCTCGGCCGCATCTGACGCAATCTTGACCAATGGGTTTCGCCGCGCGTTGCCATCGGCGGTCTTTACCAGTAGCCCGTGCATGATCTCATCGCGGTTGGCAATCCGCTCCAGTGCTTCGCAGGCAAGTCGCCATTGGCCGTAAGCGTGGCAATAAGCACCTAGGCAGGCCACATCCGCTCTGGTCAGCAGACCAAGGGCATGCAGTTCAGGGGCGACTCGCCACCACTCGTCCTGGGCGAAGGCACATAGGAATGACGGCGGATCAGGGCATTTAGGCGGGCAGTCGGGCTTGGGCGGACGCCGCAGCTTTTGATGACCTCGATTGCCGCGCAAGGCCTTAAGCGTAAATGGAATTGGCGGAGGACCGGGCTTCATTGGAAACCTCCTTTCGATCAGCCCAGCCTACAGCCAACGCGCGCTGGCGCGTAGAACGCTTTTCTAGAAAATCGCGCATCTCTCGCCCGTTAGGCTGAAGGCGCCGCCAGCGCTTCGGCGGGACCCGCGCGAGTGGCGCCTCCTTCCCCCCCGCCCCCTGTTGAAGCCATCCGGCCTGCGGCGCGGGCATTGGGTGCGCTGATCGGCGGTGACCGCTACCAGACAGCGGGGAAGGCGTCGCGCGAACGCAGGCCCTGTTTGCGGGGCGTCTTGCGGCAACTTTGCCACCGAAGCCCATTTTAGCCCAACGAACCCCAATCTCGATTGCGCCGCAAAAAGCACTCCGCCGGAGCACAATTGGACAAAGGAACTCGCGCTCAGGCTGTAAAGAGCCATGACAGCCTCAAGACGGTATGACAGTATTCCTACAACCTCTGCACAGGGGATAAAGGATGGGCAGACGAGTACCCGAAAACTTGCCGCTAACCGATGCAGCCGTGCAGTACCTGACATGGGCTTTGGAGGAACTTGAGCAGCTTGACCACCCGAGCGCCGCTCATCATGTGCGCGTCGCGCTCGATGATCTGCGTGCGCACAAGCATCAGTCCGAGCTTCTGAAGCTTGCCGACGTAAGACCCGATCTCGTTGCCAAGACCAGGCTAAGCTAAACGACCGTACCCGGAGCCCGAAGTCACGAATCCCGCCGCCAGATCCGAAGCGCACGCAAGACGCCCGGAAAGTGGCGCAGGAGAGCATTGACGATCAAAGGGCTATCCTCAAGACGCTTTGCGACCCCCCAATAAAGCAAGAGCAAAGGATTGGCGAGTTCGCGCCGCGCGCCCGCGCGGTGATCGACGTATGAGAAAGCGCAAGGGGCCGTATGGATGGAATGAGAGAGGCTGCCCAACTGAGCGCCCTCTTTGCTTCCTTCAAGGCAACTAGGAATGCGGCGCCGCCGGAGGCGGGGCCGACCAGCGAACGGTTCCAAAGTGGAAACCCATTTGGTTGACATGAGTCAAACCTAAGCGTCACCAACGCGCTGAAACGATCCTGCCTGTCAGCATCACCATCGCTTTCGATGGAATGGGCTCGCAACGTTGGAGTCGCTTATGGTTCGATATACTCTTGTTGGCCTCGCGGCGGCCATTCTCCTGCTCGCCAGTTTTAGTCCAGATGAAGCATTCGCGCGGCGCGGTGGCGGTTATCGCGGCGGCGGATTTCATGGAGGTGGCGCTCGCGTCGCTCATGTACGGGGCGGCGCGGTTCACGCTGGGCGCGTCGGAGTTGCCGGTCGGGGCTACGGATACAGACCCATTCCCGGCAGACCAGTTGCACGAGCGGCGGTGCGGAGAGGCGCATACCGCACTGCCTACAGAGGCGCTGCTTATCGCGGCGCAGCCTATGGCGCCGCCGCTGTTGGCGCAGCAGCAGCGGGCGCTGCCTACTACAACGGTTATTACAATCGTTGCTACTACGACGCCTACGGTCAGTGGGTTTGCCCGCCATATCAATACTGATCAACAGCCGAGGCGGCCCTAAGATAGGCCGCCGTTTCGGCTTGGTTACCAGCATTTCAACCGTCGCGCAGGCTCATCATGAGCAGCATATTCTCGCATCGCGAGCGCTCGTCACCAGTCATCTTGACCTACATCAAGAGCTACCAGCACCGACCCAGCCAATTCGCTAAGGGGCTAGTCTTAGGAGCTTTTCAATGAAACGAACTACAGCCATCGCAGCGTTAGCCTTTCTGATCACAACTTCGCCTCTGGTCTGCGCAGCACAGACAACAACCACTGCTGCACCTGACGGCCCTAAAGCGACAGACTTGAAGAGTTTAACAGATATGCGCGTTGGCATCGTCAGGGCTGCTCTCCAACTGACGAGCGATCAGGAAAAATATTGGCCAGCAGTCGAGAACGCAATTCGCAACAGAGCGGCAAATCGGCAGGCGCGATTGCAGCGGATAGTCGAGCTGCACGACGACGCCATCGATCCCCTTAAGGACAGCAATCCAGTCGAGCTGATGCAACGAAGAGCTGATCGCCTCATCCAGCGTGGCGACGACCTCAAGAAGCTCGCTGCTGCCTGGGAGCCTCTCTACAAGACCTTGAGTGACGATCAGAAGAGAAGAATGTCTTTTGCGTCTTACGTCGTCATGCGCGGAATGCGCGATGCCATCGAGCACAGTCTCGAGCCTGAAGACGACGACGACTGATTGCCGGCTGAAGTCCTACGTCAGAGCGGAACTTCGTTGATCGAGTTCCCGCGTTCATGAAACGCGCGTTCGCCTTTCGCGTTCGCGCACTTTTCTTGATCTACGTCAAACGCAAACGTCCCTCGCCGATCTCGTGTGGAGAGAAGGAGGACCAGCGCATGCAGTTCTTAACGAGAATGGTCGTCACGGGAGCGATCCTTGCATCGCTCAGCATCGGCTTGCCAGCAATGGCGCAAACGGCGGATCAGCCATCAGCGGCGACGAGTTCAGCGCCGGCACCGGTTCCCGACCAAGGAACCCTCAAGCCCGCGGAGCTGGAAGCCTTGGTTGCTCCGATCGCCTTATATCCAGACACGCTGCTGTCGAACGTGCTGATGGCCTCCACCTATCCGCTCGAGGTGGTGCACGCCGCGCGCTGGCTGGACCAGAACAAGGAGCTGAAGGGAGATGCTCTCAAGATCGCGGCCGAGAAGCAGGAATGGGATGCGAGCGTCAAGGCCCTGATCGCGACACCCTCGGTCCTGCAAATGATGAACGAGCAGCTCGAATGGACGCAGAAGCTCGGCGAGGCCTTCCTGGCGCAACAGCAGGACGTCATGGATGCAGTGCAACGGCTGCGCTCGAAGGCTTACGACCGCAAGAAGCTGGTGACGACGAATGAACAGAAGGTCACCGTTCGAGAGGACCAGAACAGGCAGTTCATCTACATCGAGCCGGCTGCGCCTGACAGCATCTATGTTCCCTATTACGAACCTCAGGTCGTGTTCGGCGATTGGCCCTACTCCGACTATCCGGCATATCCCTATTACTGGGGTTACCCCGGCTATATCGGAGCTGGCCTGATCGCGACCGGCGTGGCCTTCGGCGCGGCTTACGCACTCGGACGATGGGCGACGGGCGGCTATTGGGGACGTGGCGGATGGTGGGGCGGCAGTCGCGTCAATTGGGGCGGCGGCGCGATCGACATCAACCGCGGGCCTCGTGTCGAGCACTGGCGCCATGACACAAGGCACCGCCAAGGTGCCCGCTACAACAACTCGAACCTTCAGCAGAGATTCGGCAACGCCAATCGCCCCCAAGGCGGGCGGCAGGGATTGGGAAATGCCACCAATCGTCCTGTTGCAGGCGACCGCGCGCAGCGCGGGGACCGCTCGCAACGTGCCGACCGCAGCCGTGCGACGAACCGGCAGGCGGCAGCTAACAGAGGTGCAGGCAACCGACAGGCCCGCAATCGCTCCAGCGCCGGCCGACACGCGCGGCCCGGGAATCGCGTTGCGCATCGCGGCGGCTCGCGGGCCGGCCATTTCAGACCCGCCGCCGGGCGTGGCGGCGCAGCAAGATTTGCAGGAGGCGGACACCGTGCAGCAGCATTCCGGGGCGGCGGTGGCCGGAGTTTTCATGGAGGCGGCGGTGGAGGGTTCCGGGGCGGCGGCGGAGGCCGCGGTGGCGGCGGACGCCGGTCGGACATCAACTTGAAGCACGACGTTGTGCTTCTCGGTTGGCTCGATAATGGTCTCGGCTATTACCGCTTTGCGTACAATGGCAGCGAGAAGGCCTATGTCGGAGTGATCGCGCAGGAAGTGCAGGAGGTCAGACCGGATGCAGTGACACGCGGCAATGACGGCTACCTCCGCGTCCATTATGAGCGGCTCGGCCTCACGTTCAGGTCTTATGAGAGTTGGACCCGCGGTGGAGGCACCATACCAAGGTCCTCCGCTGAGTCACCACCGGCGGGGAGAAGTCACTTCTAGGCATCGAGCTGTGAGACCGGCCCGGACCATGCGCTTTGATTGCCGGGCCGGTTGGCAGCGAAGGTGAGGTCGCGACCGGGCCAAATTGCCGATTGTCACCAATTGAGCTCGCGAGGTAGGCCTCCGGGCGCCCCCGTGAGATCGCAACCGCCGACTAATCGGAATCCTGATGTCCTCGCAAAATGAATGCACCGCAAACGCTCCTGATTTTGCGGCGCCCCCGTCGGCCTGGGCACCATTCGCGAGCCGCGCATTCCTCTGGCTGTGGCTTGCCAACGCGGTGTCTGCGCTGGGTACCTGGATCCAGAATGCCGCCAGCGCGTGGATCATGACGGATCTGGCACCGAGCCCAATGATGGTCAGCCTGGTGCAGACGGCGGCACAGTTGCCTGTGCTGCTCCTCGCCCTTCCCGCCGGAGCCATCGCCGATGTTATGGACCGCAAGCGCCTGCTGATCATTACAAACATCTTGATGTTGGCAGCCTCCGCTATCCTCGCGATCGTCGCAGCCGTGGGACGCGTCGATCCCGCAATGCTGCTGGGGCTGACGGTTCTCCTCGCCATAGGTGCCGCATTGAATAGTCCGGCATGGGCAGCGTCCGTGCCACTGACAGTGCCGCGCCGATCGCTGCCACAAGCACTCGTCCTAAATTCGGTCGGGTTCAATATCGCTCGGGCTATCGGGCCAGCGCTGGGTGGCTTGTTATTGGCAATCTGGGGCGCAGCTGCGGCTTTCTCAGCAAACGCGGCCTCCTTCGCTTTCATTGCTCTGGTGGTCGGCGGCTTTCTGACGTTCCCGCGAACGCAGGCGGCGAACAACGTGCCGCCGGAACCGCTGGGGTCGGCAATGCGCGTCGGCCTCGCCTATGCACTGGCTGAGCCGGTGGTGCGCAGCACGCTTGTTCGTTCGGCAGCTTTTTTCGGTTGCGCGAGTGCGATCTGGGCCCTGCTGCCATTGTATGTGCGCGAGGTGCTGGGGCTTTCATCCGCGTCCTACGGCCTGATGATGGGCGTCATCGGCACCGGCGCGGTGCTGGGCGGCTTGATGATGCCGGCGCTGAACAGGCTGTTTCCACGCAACAACCTGATCCTTCTCGCCGGCACCCTATGCGGCCTCGCATTGGTGCCTCTTGCCGTGGTGCCCAGTGCTACGGCCGCTTATACAGCCTTGTTCGTGTTCGGCACCGGCTGGATCATCGGCGCCTCTAACCTGCAGGCAACCGTTCAGCTGGCGGCGGCGCCCTGGGTGCGCGCCCGAGCGCTGGCACTGTACCAGGCGGTCTTCAATGGTGGCATGGGCCTGGGAGCAATCTTTTGGGGTTGGCTCGGCGATCGTGTCGGACTGACAGAAACGATCCTGACGGCGGGGCTTGCAGGCTGCGCGATTGCGCTTCTCACGCGGGCGATACATCTCCCGCCCGAGATCAACGATCCGTCGGCCTCAGCGATAACAGACCCGCCTGCCTTGTCGATTGCCGAAGAGATCAGACCGCTCCTGCTCAGCTCCCGGCATCGGTTGCGTGCCGCGGTGAGCTATCGGATCGATCCGTCCGATGTCCCTGCCTTTCGCTCCGCCATGGCCGGCGTTCGACTGTCTCGGTATCGCGATGGGGCGGTCGGGTGGGCACTGTCGCGGGACGTCAGTGATCCCATGCATTGGGTGGAGACATTTATCATCCGTGATTGGCATGAGTTGCAGCGAGGAATAGATCGCCTCAATCTTGCCGATAGCGAAGCCGTAGCTCGGGCTCGCTCCTATCATCGCGGTGATGAATTACCGCGTGTGACCCTGCTGCTCCAAGAATAAAATTCCTCCGCCGGGCGCCTGACCTGGCTGCATGGGGGCAGGACGACCACTTCAGAGGGGTGAGTTGGATCAGTGCCTGGAGTTAGAAATATTCTGCTCAGCTAGTTTGACTAGGGCTGAGCTCTGTTCACCTGCAGCCCTCTCAGACTCCAGCAATGCCCTAAACGCTGCACGTTTTATGATGCTCAGATACAGCAGCAGCCGTTCGCCACCATCGCCGCTCGAGATTGCGTCAACTTGAATCCGGCGTTCGATCTCTCTTTGGATGGCTTTGTCGGCCATATGGGCGATAAAGCCTAAGGTGTCCGGATCACTCATGAGGTAGCTCCATTTGCTCGACGCGGCATGTTATACTGCTCGGGCGCGACACGAAATGGAGGCAGTGATGACGATTGCCCAGCGCGACGTTGTTCCGAGCGAGAGCCATCAAGGATATCTTCTGGAAGTTTGGAAGGAGTGTCTAGTCGAGATGCTTGCTGACGTGGCGGATGTAAAAGCCCGTCACGAAGACGCATTTGAGACTGTTAGGGCGAATGCATCAGCGGCGGTGGCCGAAGCGCGAGCGTCCTATGGCGACGCTCTCACCAAGCTAGAACGAGCCATCGATGAGCGGCTGGGAAGGTTGCGCAAGCTGATCGAGGAGAAGAACGGCCCGCGCATCAAGCCTTACGAGGAAAATGCAATCCACTACGAGGGTCAGTTGGTCGTCCACCAAGGCGCGACATTCCAGGCTCTGCGTGATACCGCCAAGCCTCCCTGTGAGGAGAGCGACTGGATCTGCGTGGCAGCCGGTGGCCTCGACGGCCGTTCGCCTCGCGTGCGAGGTACCTATGCCGCCGGTGAGCGGTACTCACAACTGGATATCGTCGCGTTGAATGGCGCAGCCTTCATCGCCTGCCGCAGCAACCCGGGTCCGTGCCCTGGCGATGGATGGCAGCTGATTTCTTCGCAAGGAAAGAGAGGCCCCCAAGGTCCTAGGGGCGAGCGCGGCGAACGCGGGCCATCTGGTGCGAAGATCGCGAGTTGGCGGGTCGAGCCGGCCGATTACACTGCAACGCCCGTCATGAACGACGGCACGGAAGGCCCGCCGCTGGAACTGCGGCGGCTGTTCGATCAATTTCACCAAGACGCCATTTGAGATTGGCTTTGTAATCAATCTGAGAGCCGATTGAGACTCACTGATCCCTGAACATTCGCCATTGCTGCGGATGCCGTTGAAAATAAGCCGTCATCGAATGATCGGATGTCGGGCCGCTCAAGAGTTAAGGCATCGCGGGAGTCGCGCAGTTTCCAAATGATGGTCAATGACCATCATTTGCTGAAGCAGCTGCTCGAATAGATTCGACACAAGAGCAGGCCAGTCTTTCAGACGCTGAATGAAAGGTGGTCTCCGGGTCGCGCAGCAGGCGCGTCGCACGATCACTGCGTTGGGTAATTCGCGCGGCATCGACAAGTAGCCGCCGAAGGGCGCTGCCGACCTCGCCATCGTCGTCAGCCGCGTTCTGGGAGCGCCAGCCGTAGCAAGACCATTAGATTGTATCGAGTCCGACCTGGTAGCCCCGCCGATCTTGGCGCTGACGCTCACGATGTCGCTGCTGCTGCTCGCGTCGGCGCTGCCGCTTCTGCTCGGCGGCTTGCGGCGGACGCGATGGCGGGCGCTGGTGGAGCATCAGGCCGGCTTTCGATTGTCGAGCGCCCGCCGTACCACCGCGCATTCCGCGTCGGTCAGCTTCGGCAGCAATCCCAGCACAATTTGCAGCGGCGGCGGGAGGGCTTCACCCCGATCAGGCGGTGCCGCATTTCCGGTGGAGGGTGGTCCACAAGCGCCACTTGGCATATCTTCTTCATTGATATTGTTCGGTATTTTTTTGTCGGGTGCGTAATTTTGCGCAGTTGGCGTTTTTTCGCCGTTGATCTGGTTCAGCTTTTTGTTGACGGCTGCGGAATCTGCCGCAGTGTCGTTTCGGATGGTGCCCTCAGCGACTCCTAGCGCCTTCGCGATCCGGCGGTTACTGGCCGAAGGCTGCAACGCCTTGATCAACTTGGTGATGCGCTTGCGCTGTTCGACGACCAGGCGAAGGTTCTCCAGCTGAATGCAGTCGAGAAACCGGTTCACATCGTCGAAGCCATGACCGATGTGACGCCATCGGTCTTCCTTCAGCAACCATTCCAACTTGATGCAGGCGCGCTCGAAGCTGTAGCCCGCGATGTGGACGCCCTCGCGCAGCGCGCCGTAGGCTTCGTTGGCGGCGCTGATCTCGCCGTCACCCAACTCCGTCAGAAATGCGTAGGTTGCCTGTGCCTCGGCCCGATCATCCATCGTTTCGCGCTCCTCTTACTGCCTGCTTGCTTCGGCCTGCAGCGCCTCTATCTCGCTCAAGGTCCAGCTCGATACTTCGGCGATGCTCTGGATCGCCATCAGCCGCCTGCGCCATTGCTCGTTCTGCCGCTTCAGGATCACCAGCAGCTCGCTGACAGACGGAATAAATTTCAGGGTGCCGATGGCCTCCCAGATCGCGGCGTCGAGCGCAGGCAGGCTCAGTGTCTCGACGCTGGAGACGTGCTCCATCATCACCTTAAGATACACAGCGGGGTCGCTCGGCGCGCCAGACGGGAACGCGCCAACCAGCACCGCAATGCGCGCGGCGACCACACTCGGCTTGAGGCGATATCGCTCGTCGTCGTCGGTTTCATAGGCGTCGTCCGGGTCAAACCTTTTCACCGCCGACTCGCACCAGGCCAGCAGAGTTTTGTCGTTTTCGCCGAGCACAACTTTGCGCTTGGCGTCGGCGATCAGTTGGTCGATCACCTCGCGGCTTGTCGTCGCTTCCATTTTTTCTCGAAGAGTATCCACCTCGATCTGGGCGTCGCGCCGGGCGATGCTGTCGGCTTTGGCAGCAAATTGTTTCAGCGAACGCAACGGATGGATGGGATGCGGCTGCAAGGGCACGACGTTGCGCATCATAGTCCCCTCAATGCCCGGCACGCCGGAACTGCTCGCTCATTCCAAAGCCGATCCCGCTGGCCGACACCTTGCCGCCGTTGCGCTGACGGCGGCCGGGTGGCTGCTTATTCCAACCGCGACCGAGCAGCCACTTGCTCAGCGTCGGCAGGTAGCGCGGCTCGACGACATCGACCCACGCGCTGGCGGAGGCGATGATGATGGCGGGCGGAGCCTCGCGGCAGGCGAGATCAAAACTTCGACGGGCGATGAACTCGTCGAGGGCGCTATCGGGCCAGCTGCGCGCCTCTGACCAGAGCGACCACAGTTCCCCGAAACGATCTTCGATCAGCGCCTTGCTTTCTTCCGGCGCGCCGCCGACAGGCGCGAGCGCGCGGGCGGGGGTCACAGCGAGCGCACGCGAGCGCTCCCTCTCTCCCTCTATCGGGGATGCTTTAGCATCCCCATAGGTGGTTCTAAGTGGTTCAGGTGCAGTGGTGCACCTTTCCGAGGCTCCAGTGCACCTTTTATTTGGTTCTAAAGGGTGCGCTGGTGCACCTTTTATTTTGGGCCTCGACATCCGGTAGCGGTTCGAATGCCCGCGTCCTGCGCATCCCGGTTCAACTGTCAAGTGACCGCGCTCGCGCAACCTCCGTACCGCGCGGATCACCGTGGCTTTATCGACACCGATGCCGGTCGCGATGGTGAGGCTGGACGGCCAGGCCGCACCCCCGTGCCGCGAATTGAAATGCTGCCCGATCTCGTATGCGACCTTGAAGTCGACCGGCGATAGCTCAGCGTCCCCTCTGACCTGATCGAGCCAGACGAACAATTTGCGCGTACTGCTGCGGCGGCTGGTGAGGCTGGTCATGGCGCAATCCTCAACCAAGCGGCAAGGTCATCAACGTGCGGCTTCCAAGATTCGTCCACACTCCACCCTTCGCATTCAGCAATTGTCGGTAGTCGCGCTCCTTTCCGGACCAATTCGGTAAGTAGAGACCGCCGCTGTGGTCCATTCAGCCCTTGCGCCTCCATCCGGCTGTTGGCGATCAGCAAAAAATAAGCCGCCATCCTGCCAGTAACTGATTGTTTCTGCGAACCGAGGCCGAGAACGAACCGGTGGCGCGGCTTGCCGTCGATACGGACCGAACGCACCAGGTCGAAGCTGCGAGAGGACATCGGAAGGCCGCTGCACCCTCTTTTGAGGTTGCGCTTGCGGACTCGGATGAAGCCGATGGTGGTGTCGTTACCAGATCGCGCATCATCGCACGGGTTGGCATCTACGGTGCGGTCGTTACCAAAATGCCCCGCCTCTAGCGTTTTGATATCTACGCCTGGATCGGGCTGCGCATTTGGGATGGGGCTGGTGCTCACCATGGGCTCGGTTCCCTCTTGATCTTTCCGAGGCCGGGCGTACTGGTGGGACACTGTGGTCTGGACTGTCCCGATCGTGACCCGGTCGGAGTTTTAGAACGCCGCTCCTTTTTGCCGAGGGCGGCGTTCTGTTTTTTAGGCCCGTGTCAGGTGGATGTCGTCCGCATCAAATGCGGGAGCTTGGCGCGGACGCAAGAAGCCCACGCCAGGCCTGATGAGCGGGCATCAGCTCGGCAAGGTCGCGAGCAATTTTTTCCACCCGGCGTTCGCTCACATTGATCCGCCGCTTGATCAGCGCACCGCTCACCAGCGAACAAGCGGAGGGCCATCTTGAGGCTCGGTTGCGGGTCGTCGGCAGGTGCGGATGCCAGCGTTCGACCGCCAGTGCGACAAGCACGGCGATGCACTGATCGCGCAGCCAGTGATCAGCTGCGTCTCGTCCTTTGCGGCGAGGCATCGGCGGCTTGCCCAAATGCTGAACGGCGTAGCCCGCTATCGTCGCTGGCAGTTGCTCGCCATGGTCGATCATCTCCGCTGCGACCTGCAGCAACGCGACGTGGGCATCTACTACGCCGTCGTTGGCCCAGCCGATCACCTTGACGGCCTGGACCGTGTCTTGGCGGGCCATCGTCTTCAACCGGGCTTGCATGTACAGATGCGAGTTTTCCGTTCGCAGCAGCGCGCTGACCAGATCGAGCCAGTGCTCGATGATGCGGATCATGTCCGCTTCTCGGAGCGTAGCTTCAGCGTTAGCGATGGTCGTCGGCAGGTTCGTTGCCATGGTGCCCTCGGCGAGCACTGCGATCTTCAGCCAGCCTTGATCCGCTGACCGCAGCTTGGCAAGCGAAGGCGAACGCGCTTTTGGGCCCTGGTGGGGGTATTTGGCCTTAACTGGGCTTACTTGGGCCTATTCTGAATTGGGGCCTGAGTGCTTCACGGGCGATCTGCGAAAGCCCATCGCTTTTCCAACATATTGAAAAGCCGACATTTTTTATGTGGTGATGGGGCTGGACAACGTATCGTGTGGTCCTGGCCGTCGTTGCTACGGTCAAGCCTTTCGCGGAGATGCGCGCGAGCCCAACCGGGCAGACGGCATCGTCAATTCGTGGGGCGAGGGAGGCCAGAGGGAAAGTTCGGCTCCCGGGAGAGCACGGCATAAGCCGTCCGACCATCGCGCAGGGAAGGCCGTGTGTTGGGCTTCACCTGTATGCTGTTGTGCGGTTTCTCTGCGCTACCTTCGCGCAGCAGACCGCGGGTGCCGCCGGCACCCGGCCTTCCCTGCGCCCTCTGTTCGAAGAGGGAGAGAGATAAAGCAAAGCTCGGGCGAGTTGAGCCGCGAGGATGCGAAGGTGTGTCTGTGATTGAGGTGGGAGTGGGAGGATTGTGGCGATGCCGCTTGCTCCGTCATTGCGAGCGCAGCGAAGCAATCCAGAGTCTTTCCGCGGAGGCATTCTGGATTGCTTCGCTGCGCTCGCAATGACGTGGAGAGAACGCGACACACTCGCTATCGTAGGGTGGGCAAAGCGAAGCGTGCCCACGCATCGTGCGTGTCATTACCGGATCGTGGGCACGGCGCTTTGCGCCTTTGCCCACCCTACGGCACTGTACGCTACCGCCACTCTCGTGCCCCGGACGCACCGCATCGCCCCCGGCGATGCGAAGCATTCGTCCGGTGCGGTGCGCTGCAGAGCCGGGGCCTATATATCCGCAGTATACCGTGGCGCCTCCTGGGTCCCGGCTCTGCGCAGCAGCGTTGCACGCTGCAGCGCGTCCGGGACAGGAGAAGCCTACACTTCCCGCCGGCTCAGAAACGCCAGCCGCTCGAACAGGTGCACGTCCTGCTCGTTCTTGAGCAGCGCGCCGTGCAGCGGCGGGATCAGTTTTCGCGGATCCCTTTCCCTCAACTGCTCGACGCTCATGTCCTCGTTGAGCAGCAGCTTGAGCCAGTCCAGAAGCTCCGACGTCGACGGCTTCTTCTTCAGGCCGGGCACCTCGCGCACCTCGAAGAAGATGCGCAGCGCTTCTTCCACCAGGCGCTTCTTGATGCCGGGGAAGTGGACGTCGACGATGCGGCCCATCGTGTCGGCATCGGGGAACTTGATGTAGTGGAAGAAGCAGCGGCGCAGGAACGCGTCCGGCAGCTCCTTCTCGTTGTTGGAGGTGATCATCATGATCGGGCGCTGCTTGGCCTTGATCGTCTCGCCGGTCTCGTAGACATGGAATTCCATGCGGTCGAGCTCGAGCAGCAGGTCGTTCGGGAATTCGATGTCGGCCTTGTCGATCTCGTCGATCAGCAGCACCGGGCGCTGCTCGGCGGTGAAGGCTTCCCACAGCTTGCCGCGCTTGATGTAGTTCTTGATGTCGGAGACGCGGGCATCGCCGAGCTGGCTGTCGCGCAGGCGCGACACCGCGTCGTATTCGTAGAGGCCCTGCTGCGCCTTGGTGGTGGACTTGATGTGCCAGGTCAAAAGCGGCGCGTTCAGCGCCTTCGCCACTTCCTCGGCCAGCACGGTCTTGCCGGTGCCGGGCTCGCCCTTGATGAGGAGCGGGCGCTCGAGCACGATCGAGGCGTTGACGGCGACCTTGAGATCGTCGGTCGCAACATAATCCTTGGTGCCGGTAAATTTCATTGCGCGTCCTTGTTGGTCGTCATCCCGGGCATTGCCAATGTCATGGCCCGGTCGCGACATGGGAACGGCCGCGCTTGGCGGCCGTTCCTGGTTCGGTCAGGCTTTCAGACCCGTCTTATCAGCGAAAGGATGACCAGCACAATCACCGCGCCGATGGTGGCATCCACGATGGCGCCGACCGTGCCGGTGGCGAGCGCGATATGCAGCTGTGGCAGCACCCAGCTCGCGACCAGCGCGCCGATGATGCCGACGACGATGTTGCCGATCAGCCCAAATCCCGCCCCATGGACAATCTTGCCGGCAAGCCAGCCGGCGATCGCGCCGATGATGAGTGCTGCGAGAATTCCCATTGCAAACGTCCCCAAAACAACCCCGTGAGGCCCCAATTCTAGTGCAAAAAGCCTCCCGGTCCAGCGCAGAGCGCCGGGCTCCGCCCCTTGACGTTCGCCGGCCGACGGGCAATCTGTCACCCATGTTCCTGCAATTCTTCACCTCTCTGCGCGATGCGCAGGTCCCCGTGACGCTGCGCGAATACCTCACGCTGATGGAGGCGCTCGACGCTGACCTTGCGGACTACACGGTCGAGAACTTCTACTATCTGTCGCGCGCCTCGCTGGTGAAGGACGAGCGCAACCTCGACAAGTTCGACCGCGTCTTCGGCACGGTGTTCAAGGGGCTGGAAAGTCTGCTCGACGCCATGGAGAAGGCGGAGATCCCCGAGGAGTGGCTGAAGAAGCTCGCTGAAAAGTACCTCACCGAGGAAGAGAAGAAGCAGATCGAGGCCATGGGCTGGGACAAGCTCATGGAGACCCTGAAGAAGCGCCTCGAGGAGCAGAAGGGGCGGCACCAGGGCGGCTCGAAATGGATCGGCACGGCGGGCACCTCGCCGTTCGGCGCACACGGCTACAATCCCGAAGGCGTGCGCATCGGCCAGGAGAAGAACCGCAACAACCGCGCCGTGAAGGTGTGGGACAAGCGCGAGTTCAAGGATCTCGACGGCAATGTCGAACTCGGCATCCGCAACATCAAGGTGGCGCTGCGCCGCCTGCGCAAGTTCGCGCGCACCGGCGCGCCCGACGAGCTCGATCTCGACACCACCATCCGCGAGACCGCCAATCACGGCTATCTCGACGTGCACATGCGCCCCGAGCGGCGCAACGCGGTGAAGCTGTTGGTGTTCTTCGACATCGGCGGCTCGATGGACGCGCATATCGAGCAGGTCGAGGAGCTGTTCTCGGCGGCGAAGAGCGAGTTCAAGCACATGGAGTATTTCTACTTCCACAACTGCCTCTATGAAGGCGTTTGGAAGCAGAACAAGCGCCGCTTCACCGACCGCACGCCGACCTGGGACGTGCTGCACAAATACCCACACGACTACAAGGTCGTTTTCGTCGGCGACGCCTCGATGTCGCCTTACGAGATCATGGTGCCCGGCGGCTCGGTCGAGCACGTCAACGAGGAGCCCGGCTCAATCTGGCTCGACCGCATCATCCGCACCTATCCGCACGCGGTGTGGCTGAACCCGGTGCAGCAGAAGCACTGGGACTATTCGGAATCGACCACCATCATCAAGCGCATCTTCACCAACCGCATGTACCCGATCACGATCGAAGGGCTCGAAGCTGCGATGAAGGAATTGACGCACTGACCATGACGAGGCCGGGCTCAATCGGCAACGGTAGTGTGCTCCCTCTCCCGCTTGCGGGGGAGGGTTGGGGAGGGGGTATCGCCACGGGCGATACTCCCCAAGAGGAGAGAGCCCCCACCCGCGTCGCTTCGCGCCGCGACCTCCCCCGCAAGCGGGAGAGGTAGACCGAAACTGTGGCTAGCAGATGCCGTACAACGGCTACGAATGAATTGAGGGAGAACCATATGCCCCAAAACATCACCCGCGGCATCAAGGCGCTGATCGACGAGGCCAATGCCGAGATCGAGACGCTCAACGCCAAGGACGCCATCGAGATCTCCAAGAACGGCGACGTCGTCATCGTCGACATCCGCGATCCCCGCGAGATCGAGCGCGACGGCCGCATCCCCGGCGCCTTCGCCTGCACCCGCGGCATGCTCGAATTCTGGATCGATCCGCAGAGCCCCTACGCAAAGCCGGTCTTCCAGGAGGACAAGAAGTTCGTCTTCCATTGCGCCGGCGGCCTGCGCTCCGCGCTCGCGGCCAAGACCGCGCAGGACATGGGCCTCAAGCCCGTCGCCCACATCGCCGGCGGCTACGCCGCCTGGCGTGACGCCGGCGGCCCGACGGAGAAGTGGGAGCCGAAGAAGAAGGGGTGAGGGGTGCTCCGATGTCGCTCCAATCCGTGCTGTCATTCCCCGCGAAGGCGGGGAATCCAGTACGCCGCGGCCCATCGATTGAATCACAACCGTCTCGGATTACTGGATCGCCCGGTCAAGCCGGGCGATGACAGCAGAGTTTGACGCGCACGGCTTCAACCTCACTCGTACTGCGCGCGCCTCGGAATGACTGCAAGGAAAGCCAATGACCGCCACCGACCCTCTCGTCTCCACCGAATGGCTCGCCGCCCACATCAACGACGCCAACGTCAAGGTGCTCGATGCCAGCTTCAAGCTGCCGGGCGTGCTGCCGCTGCCGAAGGACGACTATCTCGCCGCGCATCTGCCGGGCGCGGCGTTCTTCGATGTCGACGCGGTGTCGGATCATTCCAACCCGCTGCCGCACATGTATCCGAGCGCGGAGCAGTTCGGCCGCGACATCGGCAATCTCGGCATCTCCAACGCCGACACCGTCGTGCTCTACGATGCCGGCGGCTGGGTCGCCGCACCGCGCGCATGGTGGATGTTCCTGGCTTTCGGCCACGGCAATGTGCGCATCCTCAATGGCGGCCTGAAGAAGTGGCGCGCCGAGGGACGCTCCGTGGAGAGCGGCGAGGTGAAGCCGAAGGGCGCAACGTTCAAGGCGAGCTTCGATGCGAAGCGCGTGCGCAGCATGCAGCAGCTGGTCGCCAACGTCGAAAGCCGTGCCGAGCAGGTGATCGACGCGCGCGCCGCCGACCGTTTCGAGGGCCGCGCGCCCGAGCCGCGGGCGGGCATCCGTTCCGGTCACATCCCCGGCGCGCGCAACGTGCCCTACAATCTGCTGTTCAATGCCGCGACCGGCGAGATGAAGCCGCTCGAGGATCTGCGCGCCGCCTTCACGGGCGCCGGCGTCAAGCTCGACGCGCCGATCGTGACGAGCTGCGGCTCCGGCGTGTCCGCCGGCGTGCTGACGCTCGCGCTGTATCGCCTGGGCGTGACAGACACCGCGCTCTACGACGGCTCGTGGTCGGAATGGGGCCAGGAAAAAGGCCCGCCGATCGCGACGGGCCCGGCGTAATCGCAGGAGCGATCCGACCTCTCCCCGCAAGCGGGGAGAGGCGAAGAAAGATCAGCGCGTCCGCGCGGTCGTCGCAAATGCCTGCGGCTGTCCGAACGGATCGAGCTGCTGCTGCAACTGCTGCGGCGGCGGACGGCGCACCACGCGGTGCCGCTTCTTCGCCTTTGCCTTCTTGGCCGCCTTGTCGTCGGCCTTGCCGCTGTCCACCTTGGCCTTCGGCGGTGCATCCTTGGTGGTCGTGGTGGCGGGCGCGTTCAGCGCCGCCAGTTTGGCCGTGGCAACGTCGAGTGCCGCGGAGGCAAGGGCGGCGTCGGCGCCGGCCGGCGCCGGCTCGCTGGCGGTCGCCGCTGGCTTCGCTTCGGGGATCGACGCCGTGGTGTCGGCCGGGGTGAGCGTGTCGGTCGGCGCTGCGGCTTCCACCGTAGCGTCGGTCGCGGTGGCCTCAGTCTTGCTGGCCTCAGTTTTGGCCGGTTCGGCGGACGAAGCGTCAGCCGGGGCTTCGCTGACCTGAGGCTGAGCGTCGGCCTCGGTTGTCAGCGCGGCGACCTGGTCAGGCCCGCTTGCCGGCAGTCCGATGGTCGGCACCTGGTCGCGCAGGTTCGGTGCGGGCTCGGCCATGTCAGGCTCGGCGCGCAAGACCGCGAGCACCGGCTGGGCCGGCTCGGAGGCTTGCGCGAACACCTGCTCCCGCGGGCCGTTCCGCCAGGAGGGGGCGCTGACATATTGCTCGTGCGTCGCCCGCAGCAGCGCGGCGGCGCCCAGGCCGAACACCAGGATGGAGGTTGACAGCACGATCGCGGCAAACAGGAAGCGAAAGCCCGGAAGCATCGGACGGGTTACGAATTTCCGCCCCGGCGGTGTGGAGGCCAGGGCCCAAGAGCCATCTGAACGCGGTGACGGTACAGCTTGCCGCGTTCGCCACGCGGGAATCGGAGCTCAAAGCGGAGGCGAATCAGGCTGATTCGAACATATCGCAACGATTCAGCGTCATTCCCTAAAAATCGGGGCCGAAGCTCCGGCAATTGGGGGCACGATGCGATTTCCGCCCCGTGATGCAACGGGGCAACGGTAGTCTTGCGGATCACAAATCGGCCAATCCGGCGCAAATCAGCCTGATATGTCTTGAATGTGCCGCTATCTTCGGCCATCTGGCCGTTAACGGTCCGGACGGGGCCCCGGGGCTATATAAGAGCGATGATGATCAAACACTTTCTGACGATATGCGCTGCCGCAACAGTCGCTGCGGCGGGAACCTCGCTCGCTCAGGCGCAGAGCTATCCGGTCCAGCAGGTGCCGAGCTATGGCGCCCCGGCCGAATACCGCCCCGGTGATCGCACGCCGAATTTCGACGCGCTGGAGGATGACGACGACGCGCTGCCGCAGGCCGCGCTGCCGCCGCCCGGTCCCGTCGACGATCCGCGCTACGGCCGCCCGGCCGGTGCACCCCCGGTCTACTCCGCCGCCCCGCCGCAGGGGCCGGTGATGTCGCCGGATGATCCCCGTTATGGCCGCCCCGCCGGCGCTCCGCCGGTCTATTCGGCGGCTCCGCAGGGCCCGGTGATGTCGCCCGACGATCCCCGCTATGGCCGCCCCGCCGGCCCGCCGCCGGTGATCTACGCCAATCGTCCGGGTCAGCAGGGACAGGCTCCGGCCAGTGACGGTCTGCGTCCGCCGGAAGCGGTCGGTGGCCCCGCCGCAACCGGAACGGTCCAGGCTGGACAGCCGCCCGTCGGCGCCGATGGCCGGCCGATGACGATCGCTTCGCTGCCGCCCGAGGAGCAGCCCGACGCTGCGCCGGCGCAGCTGCCGCAGAATTTGCGCCGCCAGGAAGTCGCGTTCCAGACCAAGGAGCCGGCCGGCACGCTCGTGGTCGATACCCCCAACACCTACCTCTATTACGTCCTCGGCGGCGGCCGTGCGATCCGCTACGGCGTCCGCGTCGGCCGCGACGGCTTCACCTGGACCGGCGTGCAGAAGATCACCCGCAAGGCGGAGTGGCCGGATTGGCATCCGCCGACGGAGATGATCGAGCGTCAGCCCTATCTGCCGCGCTTCATGGCCGGCGGCCCCGGCAATCCGCTCGGCGCCCGCGCGATGTATCTCGGCTCGACCGTCTACCGCATCCACGGCACCAACCAGCCGTCGACGATCGGCAAGTTCGTGTCGTCGGGCTGTATCGGCATGCTGAACGAGGACGTCTCGGACCTGTTCGACCGCGTCAAGGTCGGCACCCGCGTGGTGGTGATGCCGGGCGGCCCGCCGCCGGGAACGGCGACCGCATCCGCTGCGCCGGCGGCCGGTCCTGCTGCTGGCCCGGCTCCGATGGCCGCCCAGGCTGGCCCCGTTCCGGGCACCCAGCCGACGGTGGTGCCGCCGCTGCCCGCGCCGGTCACCGTGCGCTAAGAGCTTCGAACCAGATCAAATTGCGAAGGGCGTGCCGTCGGCACGCCCTTTTCGTTTTCAGGCCAGCTTGCGCGGCAGCTCGCCGCCCTTGGTGAAAGCGTCGATTGAATCGACCATTTGGCCGTAATGGATGCGCAAGCCGTCCTCGGTGGCGTAGCCGAGATGCGGCGTCAGCACGAGATTGTCGAGCTTGCGGAAGGGATGGTCGACCGGCAGCGGCTCGACCGCGAACACGTCGATGCCGGCGCCCGCAATCTTCTTCTGCTGCAACGCCTCGAGCAGGGCCTGCTCGTCCACGATCGGCCCGCGCGCGGTGTTGACGAGGAAGGCGGTCGGCTTCATCCGCGCGAGGTCCGCTCGGCCGACGAGACCGCGCGAGCGCTCGCTCAGCACGACATGGATGGTGACGATGTCGGCCTTGGCGAACAGCTCCTCCTTGGTGGCGTAGCCGACGCCGGCGGCCGCGCACTTCTCCGGCGTGAGGTTCGGGCTCCAGGCGATCACGTTCATGCCGAACGCCTTGGCGATGCCGGCCATCTTGGTGCCGAGCTTGCCGAGCCCGATGACGCCGAGCGTCATTCCCTCGATCTCGACGCCGGCAAAGGTCTGCCAGGGCTCGCCGGCATGCATGCGCGCATTCTCGCGGCCGATGCCCCGGGTCAGTTCCAGGATCAGGCCCATGGTGAGCGGCGCCGTGGGATCGCGCGTATATTGCGTGCCGCCGATGACGACGCCGCGTCCCTTCGCGGCTTCCATGTCGATCGAGGCGTTGCGCATGCCCGAGGTCAGCAGCAGCTTCAGCTTGGGCAGCTTGTCGAACAGGCTCTTGGGGAACGCCGTGCGCTCGCGCATCGCGCAGATGATCTCGAAATCGGCCAGCGCGCTCGCCGCGGCGGCTTCCGAGGCGAAGGGATGGCTGAACACGGTGACATCGACACGGTCCGACAGTTTCGGCCAGTCGGCGACGTCCAAAGCGAGGTTGAAATAGTCGTCGAGAATTGCGCAGCGCAGCCGGCTCATCAGCGTTCTTCCAGGACCAGGGTTGATGGCGAGAGTGACGGCGCGAGGCGGGGGCGCCATCGTCGGAACCTGGCCATGGTTGCGCGCAATCAGCCTCGCGCGCAAGCAGCTAGCGTCTTCAAAAATGCGATAGCGGGAAGGCGCTTAGAGGTCGCGGGGCTTCAGCCGGATCGGCGCATCCATGCCATGCTTGGCGCGCCAGGCGGGGCCGGGGCCGCGCATGTAGTGCAGCTCGGGCCGGTAGGGGTTGAAGGCGGTCGCGAAGAAGCGCTTCCAGAAGCCCTTGATCTCCGACACGAGTCCGGACGCGTTCCCGGCGTCGGCCGGAACGGGAAATGAGTGGGTTTCGATCAGAGCCATGGTCGGCCTCGCTGTGCTCCCGTTCATTCTGAGCGGGTGGCGCTGTTTCCGCGCGAAACCGAGCTTTGGCCTGATTTATTAAAAGATAGTTTCAATTGTCCGGATTGGGGTCCGGATGGTGTCCGTCCCGTATTCATCCGTGGTGAACGGAGGGAAAACGTTGCCCTTTGGGGGCGGGATCGTTACATCGGCGGCAAGCAAATCTCCTCAAATCGAAGGTATTCGGGACCGATGGCGCGCCAGTTCATCTATTTCATGCAGGGCCTGACCAAGAGCTACCCGACCCGGAAGGTGCTCGATAACATCCATTTGAGCTTCTACCCGGACGCCAAGATCGGCGTGCTCGGCGTCAACGGCTCGGGCAAGTCGACGCTGCTCAAGATCATGGCGGGCCTCGACAAGGAGTATAACGGCGAGGCCTGGGTCGCCCAGGGCGCCCGCGTCGGCTATCTCGAGCAGGAACCGCATCTCGATCCCGCGCTCAGCGTGCGCGAGAACGTCATGCTGGGCGTCGCCAAGCAGAAGGCCATCCTCGATCGCTACAACGAGCTGGCGATGAACTATTCCGAGGAAACCGCCGACGAGATGACCAAGCTGCAGGACGAGATCGAGGCCCAGGGCCTCTGGGATCTCGACAGCAAGGTCGACCAGGCCATGGACGCGCTGCGCTGTCCGCCCGACGATGCCGACGTCACGAAGCTCTCGGGCGGTGAACGCCGCCGCGTCGCGCTGTGCCGGTTGCTGCTCGACCAGCCCGAACTGCTGCTGCTGGACGAGCCGACCAACCATCTCGACGCAGAATCCGTGTCGTGGCTGGAAGGCCATCTGCGCAACTATCCCGGCGCGATCCTGATCGTCACCCACGATCGCTACTTCCTCGACAACGTCACGAGCTGGATTCTCGAGCTCGACCGCGGCAAGGGCATTCCCTACGAGGGCAATTACTCGTCCTGGCTGGTGCAGAAGCAGAAGCGCCTCGAGCAGGAGGGGCGCGAGGACGCCGCGCATCAGAAGACGATTGCCCGCGAGCAGGAATGGGTCGCGTCCTCGCCGAAGGCACGCCAGGCCAAGTCGAAGGCGCGCTACCAGCGCTACGAGGAGCTGCTCAAGCAGGCGAGCGAGAAGCAGACCCAGACCGCGCAGATCATCATCCCCGTCGCCGAGCGGCTCGGCGCCAACGTGGTCGATTTCGAAGCGCTCAGCAAAGGCTACGGCGATCGCCTGCTGATCGACGATCTCACCTTCAAGCTGCCGCCCGGCGGCATCGTCGGCGTGATCGGTGCCAACGGCGCCGGCAAGACCACGCTGTTCAAGATGATCACCAAGCAGGAAACGCCGGACAAGGGCACGATCACGGTCGGCGAAACCGTGCATCTCGGCTATGTCGACCAGTCGCGCGATGCGCTCGACGGCAACAAGAATGTGTGGGAGGAAATCTCCGGGGGCAACGAGCTGATCCTGCTCGGCAAGAAGGAAGTGAATTCGCGCGGCTACTGCTCGTCGTTCAACTTCAAGGGTGCTGACCAGCAGAAGAAGGTCGGTGCGCTCTCCGGCGGTGAACGCAACCGCGTGCATCTCGCCAAGATGCTGAAGTCCGGCGCCAACGTCCTGCTGCTCGACGAACCGACCAACGACCTGGACGTCGACACGCTGCGCGCGCTCGAAGAGGCGCTGGAGGATTTCGCCGGCTGCGCCGTCATCATCAGCCACGATCGCTGGTTCCTCGACCGCATCGCGACCCACATCCTGGCGTTCGAAGGCGACAGCCACGTCGAATGGTTCGAGGGCAACTTCCAGGACTACGAGAAGGACAAGATGCGCCGGCTCGGCCAGGACAGCATCATTCCGCACCGCGTGAAGTACAAGAAGCTGACGCGGTGACGGCGGCATGATGCGGCGGGCACTCATCGCTGCGGTGATCGCGGTCACCTGCGGCTGGTCGCCCGCCCGCGCCGCGGATGCTGCCTTCACGCAGTTCATCGCCTCGCTCTGGCCTGAGGCGCAAGAGGCCGGCGTCTCGCGTGCGACGTTCGACCGCGAAACGCGCGGGCTCGAGCCCGATTACAAATTGCCCGATCTGATCCTGCCGGGACGGCCCGCGACTGGCGCGCCGTCGCAGGCCGAGTTCGTGCAGGTGCCGGCGGACTACGTCAAGGAAGCCTCGATCGCACGGCTCGCGGGCGAGGGGCAGCGCCTGCTGCAAAAGTATCGCCCTGCGCTGAACGAGATCGAGAAGAGCTCCGGCGTGCCTGTGACCGTCATGCTCGCGATCTGGGGCCGCGAGACCGACTATGGCCGCTACACGCTGCCCTATGACCTCGTGCGCGTGCTGGCGACGCAGGCCTATGTCGGCCGGCGCAAGGACCAGTATCGCAACGAGTTCATCCTCTCGCTGAAGATCCTCGGCGAGGGCGTGGTGACGCGCAAGGACATGCGCTCGTCCTGGGCCGGCGCCACGGGCCTCACGCAGTTCCTGCCGTCCGAATATTACAAGCACGGCGTCGACTTCGACCGCGACGGCCGCATCGACATCTGGCACTCGGTGCCGGATGCGCTGGCCTCGGCCGCGCAGCAGCTCGTCAACAAGGGCTGGCAGAGCGGCGTGCGCTGGGCCTATGAGGTGCAGGCGCCTGCGAAGGTCGATTGCACCACAGGCGTGCCGGAGGTGACCAAGCCGATCAGCCAGTGGCTGCGCGAAGGCTTTGTGCCGGTGCGCGGGCAGAAGCTCAGCGCCGCTGAACAGGCGCAGCCGGCCTCGCTGTTGCAGCCGGAAGGCATCTACGGTCCATCGTTTCTGACGACGAAGAACTACTTCGTCATCAAGGAATACAATTTCTCCGACCTCTATGTGCTGTTCGTCGGTCATCTCAGCGACCGCATGACGAGCCCGCTGCCGTTCGCGACATCTTGGGTGGCTTCGAAGCAGCTGCGCACGAAGGACGTCGAAACCATGCAGCGCGGGCTGACGCGCGTCGGGCTCTACAAGGACAAGATCGACGGCAAGGCGGGCATGCAGACGCGCGCCGCGCTCGGCGCTTATCAGAAGTCGGCTGGCCTGAAGGTCGATTGCTGGCCGAGCGAGGACGTGCTGCGCTCGATCCAGGCCGCGCGTTAAGGTCCTCCACAAAAGAAAAAGCCCGGCCGAGAGTATCGGCCGGGCTTCGATCGTGGCGCCGAGGGGCGCCGTGCGATCAGATCAGTAGCAGACGCGAACCGGGCGGCTGACCCAGCCGTAGCCGTCCCAATAGCGCTCACGGCGCCAGTAGCAGGGCGCGGGCGGCGGGGGCTCGGCAACGTAAACGGGGCCGCCATAGGCGGGACGGCTCGAGGCGATTGCGCCGCCGACGATGGCGCCGCCGATCAGGCCGGCTGCGATGCCGGCGCCGACGCCGTCATGGGCCTTTGCAGACGGGGTGGCGGTCACCAGCGAACCGGCAACCGTCGCAACCGTAAGGGCGGCAACGATAGTCTTCTTCATGCTCTTGGCTCTCCTGGGAGATGGGTTCCTCTTGTTAGAGGCGCCCGGGTTTCAAAGGTTCACGCACACTCTGATGGAATTGTCCTTGCGGCTAGGAAGCGCGCAAATGGTCAATCCACGGTAAACGCACACGGAGCTGTGACGAGAAAAAGCGGTCTTTTTCGGGCCCCGAGATGAACGGCGCCCCCGTAGTGCACCGGCCCGGAGCGCCTCAGCCGCAGACGCGGACGCGGCGGACGCGCCAGGCATAGCCGTCCCAGAAGCGCTGCCGCTGCCAGGCGCAGCCGCCATAGTAATCATCAGCGACATAGCCGGGACCGGGCGCGTAGTAGCGGGGCGGGTAATAGCCGGGGCCGTAACCCGGACCGTAGCCGTAGGCGGGACCCGGTCCGTAATAATACGGAGAGGCCAGCGCGCCGCCGACAATGGCGCCGCCGATGATGCCCGCCGCGACGCCAGCCGCGACGCCGCGCTGGGCCTGCGCCGGCGTTCCGGCCGTCAGGGCCACAATGGCGAGGGCAGCGGCTGCCAGGAGCGACTTCTTCATCGGATGACCTTTCGTACAAACACGCTGGAACTCTTAGGGTGCGCAGAGTTCCATACTTCGTTCGAATGATCAATGAACGGCACCTTTGCGGGGGGCGACCAATTATTGTGGACCGCAGCTCCGCCAGGGAGGCGAGGATGGGCAACGCGATGATCAATGCATTGATTGCTGCCGGGATCGTCTTTGCGATCGGGTACGGCTGGATCACCCACCTCCAGAACCGCAGCCAGCGCCGCTCGCGCGCAGGGGCCGGCGGGGACAGCGGTGGCGACAGCTATTCGGGGAGCAGCGGCGACGGCTTCTCGCTGGGCAGCTGGTTCTCCAGCGACAGCTCGGGGAACTCGACCGACGGCGGCAGCTGTTCGAGCAGCGATAGCGGCAGCAGTGGCGGCGATTGCGGAGGCGGTGGCGACGGTGGAGGAGGCGGTGGCGGCGACTAGATCCGGCCCCATCTTGATCCAGCGCAATGCTTTGATTTAGAGCCGTTCTAGGCTGTTTTTCGGCCAGTTTGGAATAGCTTCAAATACCGGTTTTTCCCTTTGCATCCGGCCGGCCCGTTAAATATCGATGATGGCGCATCACCGAAGGGCCTACCGCTTCCATGATCGTTTGTTCCTGTAACGTGCTGAGCGATGACGACATCCGCGCCGCCGTCGCCGAGTCCGACGATGCCGTGCGCCATGCCAAGCAAGTCTACGGATGCCTCGGCTGCAGCGCCGAATGCGGCCGCTGCGCCCGCACGATCAAGACCATCATCGACGAAGCGCTTGGCCCCTGCGCCAAGTCCTGCTGCTCGGGCTGCCCGCACAGCCACACCGTGGCCGCCAACGACGAGACCGCCGAGCCCGCCGAGTTCGCCCTCGCGGCCTGCTGAAACTTTCCCCACCGTCGGCTGAGTTTTTCCCCGGCTGCGTCCCCGTAGCCGGTTGCCCCAGTGTTTAATCTGACTTAGAAGCATTCTAAAGTCGGATAGGACCGATTTGGACTGCAAGAGCTGGAGTGAACCATGCAGGGCGACGCAAAAGTCATCGACTATCTCAACAAGGCGCTGCGTCACGAGCTGACTGCGATCAACCAGTACTGGCTGCACTACCGCTTCCTCGACAATTGGGGCCTGCTGGACATGGCCAAGGTCTGGCGCAAGGAATCCATCGAGGAGATGGAGCACGCCGACAAGCTCACCGCGCGCATCCTGTTCTTCGACGGCTTCCCGAACATGCAGGTGCTCGATCCCCTGCGCATCGGCCAGAACGTCAAGGAGATCATCGAGTGCGATCTCGCGGCCGAGATGAGCGCGCGGGCGCTCTATCAGGAAGCGGCCACCTATTGCCACGGCGTCAAGGACTACGTCACGCGTGACCTGTTCGAGAAGCTGATGAGCGACGAGGAGCACCACATCGACTTCCTCGAGACCCAGCTCGACCTGATCGGCCGCATCGGCCTCGAGCTCTACACCCAGAAGCACGTCGGCGGGCTCGAGGGCGAGGGGCACTAAGCCCGGCTCTCTCCATTCGTCATGGCCGGGCTTGACCCGGCCATCCACGTTTGCCGCACGACGAAGACATGGATGTCCGGGTCAAGCCCGGGCAGGCACAGCGGCGGGCGCCCCACCTACAACTGCGTCTTGTAACGCTCTTCCGTGATCTGCTGGTTCTCCGGCTCGCCGAGACCGGTCTGCTCGTGGATGACCTCGCTGATGCTCGGCATCACCGAGCGCTGCACCTTCTCCGGCGCCCACAATTTTGAGCGCATCAGCGCCTTGCCGCAGTGGAAGTAGACTTCGCTGACGGCGACGTTCAGCACCGCGCGCGGCGGCTTGCCGAATTCAACCATCGAAGCCAGCAGATCCGGATCGACCGACAGCGTGCCGCGTCCGCCGACGCGCAATGTCTCGTCGATGCCGGGCACGAAGAACAACAGATGCACGAAGCCCGAGCCTTCGACCACATTGCGAAAGCTGTCGATGCGGTTGTTGCCGGCGCGATCGGGCATCAGCAACTGGTTGGGGCCGGCGACGTGGACGAAGCCGACGCCACCGCCGCGCGGCGAGGCATCGACGCTGCCGTCGGTGCCGGACGTCGCGAGCACGCAGAACGGCGACATCTCGATGAATTTCTTCGCGTGCGCGTCGATTGCGGGGCGCGCCTTCGCGATCACGCGCGGGGTCGGCTTGGCATAGATAGTTGCGAGGTCGTCGGCGCAAAGATCGGTCACGAAGGTCTCCCTGATTGAGGACTTCTCGGCATCAATAGCACGTGCGCCGCGGTGTCGTCACTGCACCGCACAGGCGTTTTCCGGCTGCCCAGGTGGCGTCACCGGGGGATTTCGCTTATAACGAGTGCCGTACTTTATCGTTTTTCAAAAGAAGGAATTTCAACATGGCCCTGACGCAGGCAATGCGGGTCGCGGGCGAGCTGCCGCGCCGTCGTGAGAATGTTCCAGGACAGATCATCGTTCGGTTGAAGCCGGCCGTTGCCCGGCAGATCGCGGCGGACGCGCCTCGGGCGGCCACGTCGCGCGCGCTGGCGGATGCGATGCCCGATGAAGTGCGAGGTCCGATCGGTTTCCTGCGGGACAATTTCGGGCTTCAGTCGATGAAGCCGCTGTTCGTGGTCGACGCCGGTGACGCGCCGGCGCAGGCGCTGGACGCGGTTCATCGTTCGATCGTGCGCTCCGCAACGGCAGCACCGCGAGAGTCGCTGGCCGGATTTCAGATCGTGCAGGTCAAGGACAAGAAGATGGGTGCAGCCGCCCTGAAGCGGTTGAGTGCCTCCAAGGCGATCGATCTGGTCGAACCCGTTCCCCGCCGCTGGCTCAAGACCGCCGCCGATCCCATGAAAATCAGGCAATGGGGTCTTCGGGCCATCAGATGGTTCGACGAGCGGCGGCCCGGTGCGGGGCGGGTTCATGTCGCCGTGCTCGATAGCGGTGTCGATGCCGGACATCCCGATCTCGCAGACGCGATCGAGGAATACCGGCACGACGGCAACGGAGCGCGCGACTTTCTCGGCCACGGCACGCATGTCAGCGGCACGATCGCGGCCGTGGTCAACAATTCGGTCGGTATCGCGGGCGTGGCGAATTGCCGGCTGCACTGCTGGAAAGTCTTCGACGATCCCAAGCGCCCAGGCGACGACGAGAACTTCAACTTCGAGTTCTACAGCAAGGCGCTCGCGGCTGCGCTCGATTCCAACATCAAGGTCATCAATCTCAGCATCGGCGGCGAGGACCATTCGAAGGCGGAGGCAACGATCTTCGCCGAGCTGATCGATGCCGGCGTCGTCATCTCGACTGCGATGGGCAACGAGTTCGAGAGCGGCAATCCAAAGGAGTATCCGGCCGGCTACCCCGACACGATCGGCGTTTGGAGCCGTCGATGAATCTCATCGGCGCGCCTCGTTCTCCAACACGGGCAGGCACATCAAGCTGGTCGCGCCGGGCGTCAACATCCTGTCGACGGTGCCGCGGATGAAGGCGAGCTTCGCCGATCATACGCGCTACGATTCCTGGCCCGGAACGTCGATGGCAACGCCGCACGTGACGGGGGCTGCTGCACTCGTCTATGTCCACAAGCCGAAATCCAGGGCGGCCGGGCTTGCGGTTGCCAGGCGCCTGATCGCGACGGCGACCAAATTGCCGGCGATGCGGGGACGGAATTTCACGCCGCAATACGGCGCAGGTCTGCTCGATGTCGCCGCTGCGCTCGGTCGCGCCAAGCCGGCGCGGAAACGGCGAAAATAGGTTGCCGCGACCTTGATCGGGCGCCGCGAACGGCTAGGTTCTCGGCATGTCCGTGCAGTTCAAATTCCGGGATCGCGTCGATCAGCGCCGGCGGCGCATGATCATCAAGACGCTCGGCGATGCCGGCTACACCGCCCGGAGCCTGTTTCCGGGACAGACGCGCGAAGCGCTTGCGGCGATCTTCACCGTCGCCGAGGCCGACGCCAGGTCCGTCCGCGCCGCGCTCGACGATTTCGGCGATGATATCGAATTCGTCGAGGCCTCGCCGAGGCGAGGCCTCAAGAAAACCTGAAGGCTTAACGGCCTGCGGCGCGACAGGCGCCGCAGATGACGCGACGGACAATCAGCGATTGGCCGATTCAACCGTTCGCTGCGGCGCGGTCTGCAGCATCTGGCGGACCTGCTCGACGTAGAATTTCGCATTGCCCGTGGTGCCGTGGCCGCGCGTCTCGGTGCTTGCGGGGATCAGATACAGCTTGCCGTTCTTCACCCGCTTCATCGCGGCATCCGTAATGCCGGTCTCGGGCGGATTGCGCTCGTCGTCGGCGGAATTGATCAGCAGCAGCGAGGCCTCGATCAGCTCCAGCTTCTCGCCCGCATTGTAGTCGTGCGAGGAGTCCCACTGATAGACGAAGTCGTTGGCGTCCGCCGTGATCGGCGCCGCGAGCCGGTCATCGACGATCTTGTCGGCCTTCGCCGCCGTCGGCGCCTGCTGTTGATAGGCGAGGGTGCCGCCGATGCTGGCGATGCCGTAGGCGGTGATGGCGTATTTCATCATGCGCGGCTGGCTGGTGTAGTTGCCGCCGTTGTAGTCGGGATCGTTGCGGATGGTGTCGAGCATGATCCGCCGCATCATCCAGTTGCGCGACGCCATCTCGGTCGGTTGCGAGGCCATCGGGATCAGCGCGTCCATGTCCTTCGGATATTTCTCGCCCCACAGCCAGGTCTGCATGCCGCCCATGGAGTTTCCGATCACGAGCCGCAGATGCTTGACGCCGAGACCTTCGGCCACGAGGCGATGCTGCGCCTCGACCATGTCGTCGTAATTGTATTTCGGGAAGCCCGTCTTCATGCCGTCGGAGGGTTTTGACGATTTGCCGTGGCCGATGCTGTCGGGAATGATGATGTAGTATTTGGATGCATCGAGCGGCTGTCCCGCACCGAACATCTCGCCTGCGAAGGCGGGCGTCAGCATGCTTGCGCCGGAGCCGCCCGTGCCGTGCAGCACCAGGACAGGCTGGCCGGTCGGCTCGCCGACGGTGGTGTAGTGCAGCTTCAGTTCCGGCATGGTCTCGCCGGTGTGGAACTTGAAGTCCTTGGCGACCCAATCGCCCTGTTTCGGCGCTGGATAGTCGGCGGCAAATGCCGATGCCGAGATGGACAGCAGAACGGCCGACAGCGCCGCGCAAGAAGCTTTCATGTTCCTCTCCCCTGCGGCTCATATCGGGCGGCCGCGTTGGCGCGGAGCTTAGCAGAAGGATAGGTAAGGATGTAGGATTTCGGCTCCGCCGTTCGTCTTATGAGGACACCACCGGGAGAGACTGCATGTGCCGCAACATCAAGACGCTGTTCAACTTCGAGCCGCCCGCGACGGAGGACGAGATCCACGCCTCGGCCCTGCAGTTCGTGCGCAAGCTGTCGGGCTTCAACAAGCCATCGGCGGCCAACGAGGCGGCGTTCGAGCTCGCCGTGGCCGAGGTCTCGGAGGCTGCACGGAAGCTCCTGACTTCGCTGCACACCCATGCGCCGGCGCGCGACCGCGAGGTGGAGGCGGAAAAGGCGAAGGAGCGCTCGCGGCTGCGCTTCGGCTAGCGGCGGACGCCGCTGGCCTGTTCCGTGATCTGGCTCACGGTATCGGACGTCTCACCTTGCGATGATGCCTGCCGGGGTTTTTGACAGCCCGGAGCACGATCATGAGCCGCCCCCTTCTTCCGCTGAAAGCAGGTGCCATCATCTTCACGCTGCTGTGGACCGCGTGGATGATGTGGTGGAGCGGCTCGTTCTCCAGCGCCAACGTCGTCATCCTGGCCGTGTGCGGCACGGTGGTCGGCTATCTCTGGTATCGCGCCATGCGCTGGCAGTTCGAGCGCATGGGCATGCTGCCGCGCAAGGACGATTCATCCGGAACGTCTTGAGCCACCGGCGTGTCCCGGACGCGCTGCAGCGTTCTTACGCTGCTGCGCAGAGCCGGGACCCAAATGGTAAGCAAGGCCGCGGTGACATGGGCCCCGGCTCTGCAGCGCACCGCTTCGCGCTGCGCTGCGTCCGGGGCACGAGAGCGCCGCTCATCCTAATCCTTGTGGCCGTGCTTCTTCTTTTTCTTCTTTTTCTTGTGATCGTCGTCGTCGCCGCTCTCGTCGTCGCCGAACGCTTCGTCGGTCTCGCGCACGGCGGCTTCCAGCGCCGCGCGCTCGGCTGCTTCCTGGGCTTCCCGCTCGGCGGCGTCACGCTCGCGCTGGCGGCGGCGTTCGTCCCAGGCGTCGAAGAGCTGATCGAGCCATGGCAGCACCTGTTCGATCGACGGCAGCTGGCCGGGAGGTCCGGCCTCGCCGCGCGGGCCCTGCGGCCCGGCAGGGCCTTGCGGACCGACGGGCCCCTGCGCGCCGGCCACGCCGCGGGGACCGGCCTCGCCCGGCTTGCCCTGTAGGCCGGCCTTGCCCTGCGGTCCCGCCTTTCCGGCCGGGCCCGGCTTGCCCAGCGGACCCGGCTTGCCGCGCGCACCGTCGGGGCCCCGCTTGCCCGGATGACCCTGCGGTCCCGGCCGTCCCGGCTCGCCCTGCCGCCCGCGCGGACCCTGAGGTCCCTGCCGTCCCTGATCGTCTGCCACGCCACTGCTCCCTTGGTCGGAAGCAAGCTACTTAGCGGCGTTTGACGACAGCAGCAATTCCGCCGGCGCGTTGCGTCGCGGTTGATCAACATCAATCGGCGGCGGCCCATGCCGTGTCATTGAATTGCAGGCCGACACAACCATGCGAGGAGCGAACGATGCGCGCAGCGTGGACGATCTTCTGCCTGTCGATCCTCATCCTCGCGGCCGCGATCGGGCTTGCTCATCTGCTCGTGCCGGATGTGGTGCCGGTGGCCTTTGCCGAGGAGCCGCAGTCGTCATGGGCTGTCATGACGGCCTTCATGCTCCGCGCCATCGAGCTGATCGCGGCGGGGCTCGCGATCATCGCACTTGCGATCCTCGCAGGCGGATTGATCCACCGCGCAACATCGCGCGCTAGTCGTGATACGCGGGCACCTCGATGCCCGAGGCTGCGTAGATCTTGATCTTGTTGCGCAGCGTGCGCACCGACAGGCCGAGCACGCGCGATGCGCGCGTGCGGTTGCCGTCGCAGCGCGCGAGCGTCTGGAGCACGAGCTCGCGCTCGACCTCGTCGACGGTTGCGCCGATCAAGAGCGGAACGATCTGGTTTGGAGCAAGGAATTGAGCGTCCTGCGGCGCCGCGACATGAACAGTGGTCATCTACACACCCCCGATCAACGCCCGCTTCCTTCGCTGGAAGCGGATCGAGAACAAACGACCCCCAGGCCGTAGAACCACGGTGGGCGGGTTTGGTTAATGAAAGGTTAATTGTTCGCGCTCGCACCAATTGACCTTGGGAATGCCGCGGTACGGCCGCGATTGGCACGGGATGCATAGCAACGCGGGACAATTTCGCGTGGCTCATGCGGTGTCATCGCCCGCCCAGTGCGCAATTGCGCACAAGGCGGGCGCGATGACACCGTGCATGTGGTGCAAGTGTTCGCCCCTCACACCGTCCGGTATCCGCCGTCGACCATCACGATCGTGCCCGTGACATAGGCCGACAGATCCGAGGCGAGGAAGATCGCGGGGCCGACGATGTCCTCGGGCTTGCCGGTGCGCGCCAGCGGTGTGTGGTCGACGAAGGCCTGCACCAGCGCCGGATTGGTCGCGCGCACATTGGCGTTGATGTTGGTCTCGATGAAGCCCGGCCCGATCGCGTTGACGCGCACGCCTTCCTTGCCGAGCTCGACCGCAAGCGCCTTGGTGAAGCCGAGCACGCCGTGTTTCGAGGTCGTATAGGCCGCAGAGCTCGGCGTGCGCAGATGCACGAAAGACTGGATCGAGCCGATATTGACGATGCGGCCTTTGCTCGCGCGCAAGGGAGCCAGGAAAGCCTGCGTCATGTTGAAGACGCCGTTGAGATTGAGCGAGATGATGTCGTTCCAGTCCTTGGCCACCGTCTCGGTCTCGGCGGTGAAGGCGTTGCGGCGGGTGATGCCGGCATTGTTGACGAGGATCGAGACCTGCCCGACCTTCCTTTCGATTTGCTTGGCCAGCGCGAAGCAATCGTCGCGCATGGTCACGTCGAGCGCGAAGCTCTCGGCCTTGCCGCCGGCCTTGCGGATTTCGCCTGCGGCTTCCGCGACCGTGTCGGCGTTGACGTCGAGCAGCACCACCTGCGCGCCTTCGCGGGCATAGCCGGCGGCGATGGCCCGGCCGATGCCGGACCCGGCGCCGGTGACGACCGCGATGTGGTTTGCGAGCAATGCCATGACATTTTCCTCCCGATTTCGTTTCTAAGTTTCATGAAAGGCTAACTCGAAATTAAGGGGTCGGAAACGGCGGCCTTGGCATACTGATCCCGGTTGCTAAACGTTGCGCGCATGATGGAACGGCTTGAATCCTGGAAACTGGGTCTCGAACGCCTGCGGTCGGCACAGCCGGCCGACTGGGCCGAAGCGGGGCGGCTCGTCGCCGAGATCGCGCGGATGAGCACCGACACCATGCTGCGCCAGGCGGCCGAGCAGGCGCTTCCGGTGCTGCGGCAGGCCGTGAGCAATGACGACCACAGCGTCACGGTGGCGGCCCAGCGCCGCATCGGCGTGGTGCTCGAGGTCGTCCACGATCTCGCCGCGCCGCGCTTCGGCCGCCGCAGCGCCATGCCGAAGAAGCTCTCGAGCGAGGATCGCGCCCGCAAGATGCTGGGCCTGCCGCTCGCGGTGCAGCTCACCTGCGACGACATCAACCAGGCCTATCGCCGAGCGGCCAAGGGCACGCATCCCGACCAGGGCGGCAGCGCGCAAGCCTTCATCGACCTCGCCGCCGCGCGCGACATCCTGATCCATCCCGGCGGGCACAAGGACGCGTGAGGGAGCGAGCGGGATCTCGTAGGGTGGGCAAAGGCGCAAAGCGCCGTGCCCACGATCTTCTTCATGATGGATGGAATGGTGGGCACGCTTGCGCTTTGCCCACCCTACGGAGCTTGAGCTCGCGGAGCCGCCTCAGCTCTTGCCCACGCAGCTCGGATAGGGCGCAGCTTCGCCCGCGACGATGGGGCAGAGTACGATCGGGTTGAGGTCGCTCAGGCGCGCCTGCCAGCGTTCGTCCTTGATCGGCGGCTCGTCGGTCTCGGGGCCGCGCTCGGCCCATTGGATGGTGTAGTAATCGGTGCTGCCCTTCAGCGTGATCAGCAGCGCGGTCTCGCTGTGGCGGGTCGGGCCGCTGTCGATGCGGCCGCAGCCGATCACGGCGGCGAACGCCTCGAAGCGGCCGAATGTCATTTCGCCGAGCGGCTGGGCCGCAAAGCTGTCGGGGCAGGCCGATTTGAAGCCGCCGGCGATCGTGCCCGCGAGACCTTCCGGCGAGGCGTCGGGCGTCAGCGTCATGCCCTTCTCGCCCGTGACAGTGATCATCTGGGTCCAGCGCTCGGGCGTCTCGCCCTTGAGCACGGCTTCGCGGATGTAGCGGCCGCCCTTGGTGTTCTCGAACACCACCGCGAAGTTCGACGGCATCGCGAAGCTGACGAGCTGGCCGAAGATCGGCGAGATCACGCGGAAGGATTGCGGCGCCTGCGCCGGCGCCGCGCCGGCGAGCGCGAGCGACAGGGCGAAGACGGCAGCCGTCGTGAGAAGCGTGCGCATCGATTGATCCCGCAGAAACCGGAGAGAAACGCTGGATGGAAACGCGAACGGGCAAGGATGCTAGCAGCGCATCCTTGCCCGGCCCTTGTCGTCCGCCGATCGAATCTTACCAGCTGCAGTGGCCGGACTTCAGCGCATTGTCCTTCAGCACGAGCGCGTCGAGGAAGGTCGGCACGGTCTCGCTGGCGCGGTGATAGCCGGCCGGCCACGGCGTGGTCGGGACGGCCTCGTCCCAGATCTGGCAGAAGCCCGAGTCCTGCCAGCGGATCAGGTGATAGCTGGCTTCGGCAGGGCTTGCGGCGACGAAGGCAGTGACGGCCAGGCTCGCAGCAGCGCACAGCATGGAAAGACGACGCATGATCAGCTCCTCGAAATGAAAGATGTGATGCGCCTCCCGACAATGATGGGGAGGGTGGTGCGGCGCGCTTTTGGGGATGCGCCCCGGACAAGATGTGAGTAGTTCCGCACGCCGGTGAGGTTCAAAGAACGGGTGCTGGAAATGCGCGCTTTCGGCCGGAAATGCAGGACCGTGCGCAAAAAGAAAAAGGCGGATCGCTTGCGCGACCCGCCCTTTGAATCCGATGTATGTCGCCTGAAGCCTAGAGCGTGCAGCGGCGCTCGGCGCGCATCTTGATCTGCAGGTCGGACGCGGCCTGGAAGGTCGGGACCGGCTTGCTGACGACCTTGTAGGTCGACACGCCCCACTGGAACGGCTTGTACTTGAGGTCCTCGTTCCAGACCTGGCAGACGCCGGTGTTGTCCCAGCGGATCACGTAGTAGGCGGGCGCCGCGGAAGCGGGCACGGCGAACACGGAACTAGCGATGCCGGCAACGGCACAGAGGGCGAGAACGCGACGCATGAAGTATCTCCTTGTGGGGAACCGTGAACTGTGACGGAAAAATCCGTGCGGTAAAAGCCGGCCCATTGCAAGCCGCCGGGCCACGGTTTCACGGACATGTCAGGCGGTGCGGCGCACTTGGTTCGGCTGCGTGCCCGATGGGTCACAGGTGCCGAACCGCGGTTCACTCCGCAGGTTTACCTGGCGGGTTCACTCCGCAGGTTCATTTGGCAAGCGACGCCACCGCCTCGATCTCGATCAGCATCTTCGGATCGGGCAGGGCGTGCACGACGCAGGTGGTGCGCGCCGGGTAAGGCGGCGGGCCGAACGCGCCGGCATAGAGCGCGTTCATCGCGGCGACATCGGAGGCGCGGGTGAGCAGCACGTTGACCTTGGCGAGGTCGCGGAAGGTCGCGCCGGCCTCGTCCAGCACGCGGCGGATGTTGACCACGACATTGGCGAACTGCGCCTCGAAGCCGTCGGGCAGCGCGCCATGGGCATCGAAGCCGGGAATGCCCGAGACGAACAGCAGGTCGCCGACGCGCGTCGCAAAGGACAGCGGCGGCGCCTTCACGTGCGGCGGGGCTGCGAAGTGCTGGATCGGCATGGCATCACCTCTCGGCGTGTCGGAAGCATGAGCGTAGCGGGATGCGTGGGAGTTGCAATCGGGTTGGGTAGAGAGGGGCCAAACAAAAGTTGCGAAAACAACCCCATGCACAGTAGGGGCCGGACAGAAATCATTGGGCAATTTTGAATTCGGGGAAAAAGAAGCGATTGCTTGCGCCGTCGGGCAAATCAGGGGCAGAATGGGATGATGGGAATGGTGGCCGCGCGTGGTGGTTCGCCTCTCCCCGCGTGCGCCTGTCGGCCGGAGAGGCCGTGGTGCATCCACCCGTCATTGCGAGCGCAGCGAAGCAATCCAGACCGGCTCCGCGGAAGGATTCTGGATTGCTTCGCTGCGCTCGCAATGACGGAAAATGAGGACCCTCCGCGAGCCTAGCCGTCGCCGTGCTTGCGGAAACGCCCTGCCATCATGTTGCCGCCGCGATCGATCGGATAGATTCATCGCGTCTGATTCGTTTCCTCCCCCAAAAAATAGCCCCCGGAGACCCCCATGAAGATCGCAACCACCCTTCGCGCCGCGCTGGTCGCCATTGCCGCGCTCGCCGGCCTCTCGACCTCGGCGCTGGCCGACGGCGGCACCGTGGTGCTGACGATCTACAAGGCGGGCTGGATCATCGGCGGCTCGGGCGGCAGCGGCGTGCTGAACTTCCGCGGCCGCTCCTACGGGCTTTCCACCGGCGGGCTCGACTACGGCCTCGTGTTCGGGGGATCCAAGACCGTGCTGCGCGGCCGCGTCTCCAACATCAACCGCCCTTCCGACGTCGCCGGCGTCTACGGCGCCGCCGGTGCGGGCCTGGCGGTGGGCGCCGGCGCGCGCGCCATCGTGCTCACCAACCAGAAGGGCGCCGTGCTGGAGCTCTCCGGCACGCAGGTCGGCCTGATGGCGAACGCGGATCTCAGCGGCCTCGCGATCACGATGCGATAGGGGCGGTGCCGTAGCTTCGTAGCCCGCATGAGCGACAGCGACATGCGGGGCAACTCCTGGCCCCGGATGTCGCTGTCGCTCATCCGGGCTACGTCCCCGTCACCGCCGCATGAATCCGCTCGCAATGCGCGACGAGATTTGCGTGCGCATCGACGAAAGCCTTCAGCGGCGTCGGGATCGGAAAATAATAGGTGTTGGCGACGAAGCCGTAGATGCCGGCATCACAGCTGGTCGGCGCCGCACCGTGCACGAAGCCGGCGGCCGGCACGATCTCCGCCAGCACCTGCAGATCGGCAAGGCCCCGCGCGTAAGCCTGCTCGGGCGTGTAGCGGCCGATGCCCTGGTAGTGATAGCGCTGCGCGTTGTACGCCTTCGCCTTCTCGAACCCTTCGGCAGTCACCTGCGGATGTTGCGCGATGAAGCCGTCGCGGAACGCCGGGTAGAAGCGCTCGTCCTTCCAGCGCGAATACGACATCACCCAATAGAGATCATCGAGCATGCGTGTGACCAGATGATTGGTCCGCCGCTGCTCGGCCGAGAGCGCCGCATCGATGGTCAGGCGATATTTGCCCGTCGCATGCGCGATGATGGTCTCGCTGTCGCCGATGGTCGCGCCGTCGTCGACGATGTAAGGCAGCTGCCCGCGCGGCGCGGCAGAGGCATCGAAGATGTGCTCGTGCACGAACGGCACGCCCGCGAGCTTGAGGAAGGCATAGACCTTGAGGCCGTAGCCGTTGTTGTCGGCGACGCCGAACAGATTTGGGTAGGAGTAGAGGGTCAGCATGGGCGGGCTCCTCCGGGATGGCGGAGGCAGCATGGCGGGCCGCGGGGGCGGATGCAATGGAGAGAGGGCCGAGCAGTTGCGGCTGGCGCAGCCCTCGTAGGGTGGGTTAGCCCTGGGCTGCGCGAAGCGCAGTCCCTTGGCGTAACCCACCATGTCAGCATCCGCCGCGACAGAAGCGGTGGGTTACGCCACGCGGCCTGCGCTTCGCGCAGCAGCGCGGCTAACCCACCCTACGAACGCGCCGCCGCGTTGAACACCGCGAGCTGCGCCTCGAACGCGCGACGGAACGCCGGCCGCCCTTCGCCGCGCCCGACATAGGCGGCGATCTCGGGGTATTCGTCGAGTAAGCCCGAATTGTTGAGCCGGCGCAGCACAGTTACCGTCATGAGATCGCCGGCGCTGAACGCGCCGTCGAGCCAGTCGGCCTTGCCAAGGCGGCGGGATAATTCGCCGAGCCTGGTGCGGACGCGCTCCTGAAGCATCGGCAGGCGCTCCGCGTACCAGCTCCGGTCGCGCTCGAACAGCACCGCCATGCCGAGCTCGACGATTGGCGGCTCCAGCGTGCTCAGCGCGGCGAACATCCATGCGATCGCGCGGCTCCTGGCGTTGCTGTCCGTCGGCAGCAATCCGGCATGCCGCTCGGCGATGTGCAGCACGATGGCGCCGGATTCGAACAGCGCGAGATCGCCGTCCTCATAGGTCGGGATCTGCCCGAACGGATGCAGTGCCAGATGCGCCGGCTGCTTCATCGCCGCGAACGAGACGAGGCGGACATCGTAGGGCTGGCCGACCTCCTCCAGCGCCCAGCGAACGCGCATGTCCCGCGCCTGCCCGCGGCCGCGGTCGGGCGAGGTCTCGAAGGCGGTGATGGTGGGCATGGCGGGCTCCGGGGGGGCGTGATGTATCCAGAGGACGAACGGGCGGTGGGGATTCCGACAGGTTAGCGCAAAGTGCGCGGCGGCGTGCCCCGGACGCAGTGCAGCGCGCCGCCTCTTGCGGCGTGATGCGCTGCAGAGCCGGGGCCCATGACGGACCCGAGCCGGAGCTTCTGGGTCCCGGGTCTGCGCTGCGCTTGCCCGGGACACGAGAGCGGAGGCGATCCGGAGTAAGCCGCTCAGCGCGCGCGATCAATCCACGCCGCCAGCTCCCGCCAAGGCTCCAGCGTCCAATGCCCCGACGCCGCTCCGGACGGCGACGGCAGCACGAAAATCTCCGGCCAGCTCTCGTCGCGCGCCTGCCGCCCCAGCGCAATCCCGGTCGACGGCCTGCCGTAAAACAAGCTCGCCGCCTTCTTGCTCGTGAACGCAATCGTCCGCGGCCGGTACTTTTCCATCTTCGCCCTGAAGCCCGCCACGTCGATCATGTAAGCCGCGATCTGGTGATCCATCCCGGCGCCCGTCTTGCAGAGATCGGTGAAGCCGATCCCGAGTTCGATCAGGCTAGCGAACTCGCTCGGCTGATAGCGCCGCGGCGTGATCCCGGCCTCATGGATCGCGCGCCAGAAGCGGTTGCCGGGATGGGCGTAGTAGTGCCCGAGCGCGGCCGAGCGCGTCGAGGCGGCGGTGCCGACGAAGACGAGGCGGAGAGCGGGGCGGAGCTGGTCGGGGAGGCGATGGAGGGTAGGGCTGGGCATGCAACTATTCGCAGCTGTAGCCTGCATGAGCGTCAGCGAAATGCGGGCTTCTGTCAATTCTCGGGGGCGCTTCGCTTACCCCTCTTCGCATTCTTATGATTTCTCGCCTTCCGCCTGAAAAACGACTCGCTGCTGCTCAAGCGGTGCCGACCAAGAATTTGGCAATACATGCAGCCGAACTCAAGCGATTTGAGCGGGCCAATACGTCCGGTGAGTGATCTGCAAGATTCTGACGAAGAGGACTAGGCGCATACCTGTCCTCTTCGCCTTGATAGCCTCACAGCACCCGGTTATTCTCCTTCACCTTCTCCGCATCCAGATACAAGCTCTCGCCCATCTCCTTAAACTTCGCGCTCATCTTGGCCATGCCGTCCTCGGCGGTGCCGCTGATCGACATGCCCACGCTGTTCGGATCGTTCAGCGTGGCCGCGTAGTCCCGCACGTCCTGCGTGATCTTCATCGAGCAGAATTTCGGGCCGCACATCGAGCAGAAATGGGCGACCTTGTGGGCTTCCTTCGGCAGGGTCTCGTCGTGGAAGTTTTTCGCCGTGTCCGGGTCGAGGCCGAGGTTGAACTGGTCGCTCCAGCGGAAGTCGAACCGGGCGCGGGAGAGGGCGTCGTCGCGCAGCTGGGCGGCGGGGTGGCCCTTGGCGAGATCGCTGGCGTGGGCGGCGATCTTGTAGGTGATGACGCCGGTCTTGACGTCGTTGCGGTCGGGCAGGCCGAGATGCTCCTTCGGCGTGACGTAGCAGAGCATGGCGCAGCCGAACCAGCCGATCATGGCGGCGCCAATGCCCGAGGTGATGTGGTCGTAGCCCGGCGCGATGTCGGTGGTCAGCGGTCCAAGCGTGTAGAACGGCGCTTCGCCGCACTCCTTGAGCTGCTTGTCCATGTTGATCTTGATCTTGTGCATCGGCACGTGGCCGGGGCCCTCGATCATGACCTGGCAGCCCTTGTCCCACGCGATCTTGGTCAGCTCGCCGAGCGTTTCCAGTTCGGCGAACTGTGCGCGGTCGTTGGCGTCGGCGATCGAGCCGGGACGCAGGCCGTCGCCGAGCGAGAACGAGACGTCATACTTGCGCATGAGGTCGCAGATCTCGTCGAAATGCGTGTAGAGGAAGCTCTCCTTGTGATGCGCCAGGCACCACTTCGCCATGATCGAGCCGCCGCGGCTGACGATGCCGGTGACGCGGCTGGCGGTGAGGTGGATGTATTGCAGGCGCACGCCGGCGTGGATGGTGAAATAGTCGACGCCCTGCTCGCACTGCTCGATCAGGGTGTCCTTGTAGAGCTCCCAGGTCAGCTTGACGGGATCGCCGTTGCACTTCTCCAGCGCCTGGTAGATCGGCACGGTGCCGATCGGCACCGGCGAGTTGCGCAGGATCCACTCACGCGTGGTGTGGATGTTGCGGCCCGTGGAGAGGTCCATCACGGTGTCGGCGCCCCAGCGGATCGCCCACACCATCTTCTCGACCTCTTCCTCGACCGACGAGGTCACCGCGGAGTTGCCGATATTGGCGTTGATCTTGGTCAGGAAGTTGCGGCCGATGATCATCGGCTCGAGTTCTGAGTGGTTGATGTTGGAGGGGATGATGGCGCGGCCGCGCGCGATCTCGTCGCGCACGAACTCCGGCGTGATGAAGGCGGGCACCGAAGCGCCGAAGCTCTCGCCGTCGGCAAGCGCTGCTTCCGCGCGCTCGAGCTGCTGCTTGCGGCCGAGGTTCTCGCGCTCGGCGACGTAGATCATCTCCTTGGTGACGATGCCGGCGCGGGCGAATTCGAGCTGGGTGATCTTGTGGCCGTCGAGGCCGCGCAGCGGCTTGTGATAGGCGCTGAACGCGCGCGCGGCCTTGTCGGTGGAGACGCTGCCGTTGTCCTCCGGCTTGATCTGGCGTCCCTCATATTCCTCGACGCCGCCGCGCTCCAGCACCCATTGCTTGCGGCTGCGGGCGAGACCCGCGTTGACGTCGATGGTGACGGACGGATCGGTGTAGGGGCCCGAGGTGTCGTAGACCGGCAGGTTCGGCTCGCCGGCGCCTTCGGAGAGGATGATCTCGCGCAGGGGCACGCGCACGTCGGGTGCGGCGTCGGGCGTCGCGAAGATCTTTCGCGAGGAGGGCAGCGGGCCGGTGGTGACGGCGGGGACGGTTTTTTCGGGGTTGGAGCGGATGTTCATGGGATCCTCCGGTTTAATTCGTGTACGTGTGCGCCGAGGCGATGGCGGTGATCGTTTGCTCCGTCATTGCGAGGAGCTCTTGCGACGAAGCAATCCAGACTGTCTCCGCGGAGAGACTCTGGATTGCTTCGCTTCGCTCGCAATGACGAGCGGAGAGGGTTTCGGTCACGCAGCCTCCTTCAGCCCGAGCCATTGCCGCACGCGGGCGTCGGGGTCGGCGTTCTGGGTGACGTCGGACACCACGGCGATGGAATCCGCGCCTGCGGCAAAGATCTCCGCGGCGTGCTCGAACTTGATGCCGCCGATCGCGACCAGCGGAATGCTGCCGATGCGCTTCTTCCATTCCGTGATCTTCGGAATGCCCTGCGGCTCGAAGCGCATGGACTTCAGCGTGGTGAAGAAGATCGGGCCGAGCGCGACGTAATCGGGTTTTGCGGCAAGCGCGGTTTCGAGCTCCGCGTCGTCATGCGTGGAGACGCCGAGCGAGAGGCCGGCCTCGCGGATCGCTTTGAGGTCCGCGTCGGCGAGATCCTCCTGGCCGAGATGCAGATATTTTGCACCGGCGACGATCGCCGCGCGCCAATAGTCGTTCACGACCAGCTTGGCCTGCGTGCCGTTCGTGATGGCCAGCGCGTCGGTGACGATCTGCAGCGCATCGGCGTCGTTGAGCTCTTTCGTGCGCAGCTGGATGGTGCCGACGCCGAGCTTGGTCAGGCGTTCGACCCATTTGAGGCTGTCGACGACGGGATAGAAGCGATCAGGATACGGCATGCCAGAACGGGGTCCCAACGACAGGGGTGGAGGGGGAGGCGAAGTCGCGCGAGTTCATCAGCCCGGCTTCGTAAGCGGTGCGGCCGGCCTCGATACCGAGGCGGAAGGCGTTCGCCATCGCGACGGGATCGGCGGCCTTGGCAATGGCGGTGTTGAGCAGCACGGCGTCATAGCCGAGCTCGAGCGCCTGCGCGGCGTGGGAGGGCGCGCCGATGCCGGCGTCCACCACCAGCGTGATGTCGGGCAGCCGCTCGCGCATCAGCTTGAGAGCGTCGCGGTTGGTGATGCCCTTGGCGCTGCCGATGGGCGCGGCCCACGGCATCACCACCTTGCAGCCGGCATCGACCAGGCGGTTGGCGACCGAGAGATCCTCGGTGCAATAGGGGAACACCTCGAAGCCGTCCTTGATCAGGATGGTGGCGGCCTCGACCAGGCCGACGACGTCGGGCTGCAGCGTGTCGTTGTCGGCGATGACTTCGAGCTTGATCCAGGACGTGCCGAACAGCTCGCGCGCGAGCTTGGCGGTGGTCACGGCCTCGCGCACCGTGCGGCAGCCGGCGGTGTTCGGCAGCACTGTCACGTCGAGCTCGCGGATCAGCTTCCAGAACGCATCGCCCGATTTGCCGCCGGCGGATTCGCGGCGCAGCGACACCGTGACGATGTTCGAGCCTGAGGCGCGGATAGCCTCCTGCATGATGGCGGGCGAGGGATAGAGCGCGCTGCCGATCAGGAGGCGGGAGGCGAAGGATTTGCCGTAGAAGGTCACCATGAAGGTGTCTCCTTGAATTCAGCTGTCGTCCCGGCGAAGGCCGGGACCCATAACCCCGAATGCGCGTTGTGACGGCCGCTCTCTCCCCGCGTGCCCCAAGTGAGATCACGCGGTATGGGTCCCGGCCTTCGCCGGGACGACGGGGGGAAAGAGTGTGCCCGCATCCCCATCACCCTCCCTGCCGCGGCGTGATGATCTCGATCTCGTCGCCGGCTTTCAGGCTGGTCTCGGCCCAGCGGCTTTTCGGCACGACGTCGTAGTTCAGCGCGATGGCGAAATGGGTGCCTTCGTAGTCGAGCTCGCTGAGCAGCGCGCCGACGCTGGCTGAATTCACCTCGCGCTGTTCGCCGTTGACGATCACGCGCATTGCATCACCTCGTTGTCGATCTGGCCGCGCTCGACGTAGTTCAGCGTCAGCTCGGCGAGGGCCGGCGCGATCAGGAAGCCGTGGCGGTAGAGGCCGTTGACGGCGATGGTCTCACCGCGAATGCCGATGCGCGGCAGGTTGTCGGGAAAGGCGGGACGAAGACCCGAGCCGAATTCGACGATACGGGCTTCGCCGAAGGCGGGGTGCACGGCATAGGCCGCCCCCAGCAGCTCCAGCGCGGAGCGCACGCTGACGCCGGTGTCCTCGGCCTCGATCGAGGTCGCGCCCAGCATGAACAGATTGTCCTCGCGCGGGATCACGTAGAGCGGCCAGCGCGGATGGATCAGCCGCACGGGGCGCGACAGCTGCACCTCGTCGGTCTCGATCAGGATCATCTCGCCCTTGACGCCGCGTAAGTCAGGCTGTTCCTCGCGCGCGGACAGGCCGCGGCAGTCAATCACGATGCCTTTGGGATCAAGGTTTGCGAGATCCTTCGCGCTGACGTCGCTGTCGAACTTGATGGTGCCGCCGGCCGCCTTGATGCGCTCGTGCAGCTTCGGCAGCACGCGGCGCGGCTCGACATGGCCCTCGGTCGGGAAGAACAGCGCATCGCGGAAGCGGCCTTCCAGCGACGGCTCGAGCTCGGCGAGAGCGGCGGCATCGAGCCGGCGGTGGCCTTCGGTCATCCGCGCAAAACGCTCGAAATCGTTGCGCTCGCGCGGATGGGCGACGACGAGGGAACCGTTGAAGGGGGTGTCGGGCAGCTCGCGCCTCCAGATGTCGAGGGAGCGCAGGCCCAGCCTGGAGATGATGGGTTCGGCGACCTCGGCCTCGCAATAGGGCGCCAACATGCCGCCGGCCCAATGGCTGGTGGAATCGGTCATGGCGGCGTCACCGCGCTCGTGTAGGGTGACGGTGTGGCCGGCCTGCGCGAACAGCAGGGCTTGCCAGGCGCCTGCAATGCCTGCGCCGATGATGGATACCGGTGAATCCGGACGCTTGGTCGTGTGCAACATCCCTGTCCCTTCGCCGGCATGACCCGGATCAGGTTCAAAGGGTCACCGCGGTCCTGGGCGGTATTGCCCATTTAGCGGTATCTCAGCTCCTCCTCGGAGCACCCCTCGGAACGGCTCTAATGTATGCCACGGAGGCGGGGTGGTCAACGCGCTTGGCCCGGAACCCCACCGCTCGTGCCCCGGACGCGATGCAGCGCGCCGCCATTTGGCGGCGTGATACGTCGCAGAGCCGGGGCCCATGCTTATGTGGGATGCTGGGTCCCGGCTCTGCGCAGCAACGCTACGCGTTGCAGCGCGTCCGGGACACGGCAGTTACTTCAAGGCCTGCGCCCGCGCGTTGCGGACGCCCTGCGCCAGCTTCCTATGCGGGACGGTGCCGAACATCGGCTGCGGGTTGCCGTTGGGCTCGAGCCAGGTGTCGTTGCTGGCCTGCTGCACCGTCTCCTGGCGCTGGCGCTTTGCAGCGTAGTAATAGCCGCCCGCGAAATAACGCACAGCTCGGGCGTGGTCGCCGTTGGCGGCGCGATAGGCGCCGGCGAGGTACTTCACGGCATAGGTGAGGTTGGTGTTGGGATCGCGCAGGCCCGCGGCATCGCCGGTGTAGCCGACGCCGCGCGCGGTCGCGAGCTTGATCTGCATCAGGCCGATGGTGCCGCCATGGCCGACGAGGCCGGGCTGGTAGCGGCTTTCGCGCATGATGACGCGATGCACCAGCGCCTCCGGCACGCCGTTGGCGCGGGCATGCATCGCGACCATCTCGGCATAGTCCGCCTCGCCCGCGAATGCGGCCTGCGGAACGAAGAGTGCGGCCGCGAGCAACGCGGCAATGGGTAAAATTTTCATGGGATATTCCTGAGGTCGTTGGAAAGTGACCTGCACCCGGCTGCCGTTAGGCCCGGCGAAGGCGGCGATGATGTGACCAAAAGCCGCCGTTAACGTTTTTGCGGTACCGAGCCGCTGTTACGACTCAATGCTGGCGTAGTCAGGCTGCCGGGGCGGACGACCCCCGCTCGCGACAGCACGCCTGTCTATTCGCGCCGGCCTGCGAAAGCGAGTATGTAAGCGCTGCAAATCGGGAGAGGTGCCATGACAAAAGCCAGCCTCGTCAGTGCGCACACCGGCGACATCCCCAGACAGAACCCCTGTGCCCAGTGCGGCACGCCGATCCCCCATCCCGACTGGATCGAGCCGGGTGAGGGGCGCATCTCCTATCTCTGGAATTGCCGCGCCTGCAATTATCGCTTCGAGGCTGTGGCGATCTTCGAGGAGCCCGCGGCGATCCGGCTCGCAGCCTAAGCCGCCAGCCGCGGCTGCTGCCACACCGGCAATTGCATCCGCACGATCAGGCCATGCGGCGCGCGGTCGTGCAGCGAGAGTTCGCCGCCATGGGCGACCGCGATCGCGCGCGCGATCGACAGGCCGAGGCCGAAGCCGGTGGAGTCGTCCATGGTGCGCGCGTCGTCGCCGCGCACGAACGGCTCCAGCATCTCCTGCTTGCGCGCGTCCGAAATGCCGGGACCGTCGTCCTCGACGTCGATGACGAATTTGGTGCTCGATGCGTCCAGGCGGATCGTCACCTCGGCGCCGAAGCGCACCGCGTTCTCGACCAGGTTGGTGACGCCGCGATGCAGGTCGTCGGGCCGCGCGGCGGCGGTCGCCGATATCGGCCCCTCATAATGCACGACATGACCCATGTCGCCGAACTGGTCGGCGATGAGCTGCAGCGTGCTGGCGATGTCGACCAGGGTCACCGCCTCGATCTTGCGGTCGTTGCGCAGGAGCGACAGCACGCTTTCCAGCATCGAGCGCATCTGGTCGAGGTCGATCAGCATCCGCTTGCGGTTGGTCTCGTCCTCGATGAACTCGGCGCGCAGGCGCAGCCGCGTGATCGGCGTGCGCAGGTCGTGGCTGATCGCGGCCAGCATCCGCGTGCGGTCCGACATCAGCCGCGCGATGCGCTCATGCATGCGGTTGAGCGCGCGCGCCACCGAGCGGATCTCTTCCGGACCGCGCTCGGGCAGCGGATCGGCGCCGCCGTCCAGGCTGAAATTCTCGGCGGCTCTAGCGAAGGACGACAGCGGGGCGGCCAGCGCGCGCGCCGCCCACAGGCCGAGCACGGTGATGCAGATGAACGCCGTCATCAGCGTCACCAGCCACGGCGCGCCCCAGAACCACGGCCGCGGGCCGCCGCCCTCGACGCGGCCGGCGATCATGCTGCCATCGGGCAGTTCGATGCCGACGCGATGCGCGGGGCCGCCTCCGGGGAGCTGCATCAGCTTGTAGCCGCGCCCGAGATGGCGGCGCATGCCGCGCAGATGCGGGTTGTCGCTCTCCTCGACGATTCCGGCGGCGCCGGGCGCGAGCATCTCGATGCCGAGCTTGGGAAAGGCACGGGTGAGATCGGCAACGAGGCGCGGGCGATCGCCGGCATCAGCCGCGCCGAGCAGCAGCGCGGCATCGGTCAGTTGATGCGCGCCGTCCGGCGGCGTGTCCTGACGGTCGGGCCGGCTGATCAGGAAGGCGATGGTGACGACGAGATGCAGCGCGACGGTCGAGGCCAGTACCAGCGCGGCGATCTGCCCGCCGATGCCCCTGAGATGGAAGAACCCGAACGGCTTCATCGTCGGCGTCCCCTCAATTGCTCAGGGACGCCGCGACCGCTTCAGTGCCTGCCGGTTCAGTCCTTGGCGTGAACAGATAGCCGCCGGAGCGCACCGTCTTGATGATGGTGGGATCGGCCGGATTGGGCTCGATCTTGCGGCGGATGCGGCTGACCAGCACGTCGATGGAGCGCTCGAACGAGCCGGTGTTGCGGCCTTGCGTGAGGTCGAGCAGGCTGTCGCGCGACAGCACGCGGCCGGGCCGTTCGCAGAAGGTGCGGAGCAGGTCGAACTCAGCGCTGGTCACCGCGACGCGCGCGCCTTCGGGATTGCGCAGCTCGCGCAGGCGCAGGTCGATGCGCCAGCCCTCAAAGGCCAGCGTGCTCGCGCCCTCGATCGAGCTTGCGGCTTGGGCTGCGGCCTGGCGGCGCAGCACCGCGTTGATGCGGGCGAGCAGCTCGCGCGGGTTGAACGGCTTCGGCAGGTAATCGTCCGCGCCCATCTCGAGGCCGACGATGCGGTCGATGTCCTCGCCGCGCGCGGTCAGCATGATGATCGGCGTCTGCGACTCCGAGCGCACCTTGCGGCACAGGCTCAGGCCGTCCTCGCCGGGCAGCATGACGTCGAGAATGATGAGGTCCACGCGGTGATCGGCCATGGCGCGCGACATCTCGCGGCCATCGCTCACGGCGGTGACGTTGCAGGCGTTGTTGCGCAGGTACTTCGCAATCAACGTCCGGGTTTCGCGGTCGTCCTCGACGACCAGGATGTTGGGATTGGGAATGGCCATGCGCTTTGTTTGTCCAAGATTCGGGCCAAATGGCGAAGATTTTTGTTTCAGATTGTTTCCGCTGGCCGGTCCGCAACATGGGGACACCACCGGGCAGGAAAGCGGCAAGGTCTCGTTAAGGCCGTTAACCATACCGTGGCGCCGTCGCGTAAGAAACCCCGCAAAACCCACGGAGTCATGATGACCTCGATTTCGGCGGCCTCCGCCGGCAGCTACCAGTCGCCGCTGCAGCGGCTGCAGCAGGAATTGCAATCGGAAGTTTCCGCCGGCACGATCTCGTCGTCGGACCAGTCCGCGCTCTCGACGGCGCTGACCGACATCGACACCGCGCTCCAGCAGAGCCGGTCGAGCGACCAGTCCAGCGGCACGCGCCCCTCCAAGGACGAGATGCAGTCGAAGATCGACGATCTCATCTCGAACGAAGTGTCGAACGGGACGCTGACCTCCGATCAGGCCGACGAGCTCAAGAACGTCTTCCAGTCCGCCTTCGCGAACGGCCCCGGCGGTGCGGGCGGTCCAGGTGGTGCCGGCGGACCGCCGCCCGGCCCGCCGCCGGACGACAGCTCTTCGGATTCCTCGTCCACGGACCAGACCAGCAGCAGCTCGACGGACCAGACCACGGCCGAGATCCTCCAGCAGTTTCTCCAGGCGCTGCAGCAGTCGCAATCGTCGAGCGCGTCCTACGGCGCCAACGGCGGCTCGTCGGGCGGCTCGAATTTTTCCGCGCTGCTGATCGACTTCAAGAGCTGACTTTCAGAGCTGACCTGCGCGACGCAAGGTCGGCGCGTTCCCCGCCGCGCTCATGCATCACCCAGGGCGCATGAACGTCGGCGGGGAACCGTGCGCCGCAAAATGTTCCTGAGTGACGCAGGAACAAGCGTCGCGTTTTCGCACTCGCGCATGGCGCGACGAAATTGCGGCGCGCAAGGAACTGCACGTGTTCAGCGCTGTTTTCCCCGCACAAGTTTTCTGTGAAGGAGAGGACAACACATGCTGATGAAATCGATCGCCGCCGGCCTTGCCGGCACCGCCCTGCTTGCGACCGTTGCGTTCGCCCAAGCGCCGACCGCCACCACCGACAAGGCTGCGCCTGCGGCCACCACCACGACCACGTCGGCCACCGGCCAATGGCGTACGTCGAAGATGTCGGGCGTGAAGGTCTATAACGATGCCAACGAGAACATCGGCTCGATCAGCGATCTGCTGATGGACAAGAGCGGCGCCGTCAAGATCGCCGTGATCGGCGTCGGCGGCTTCCTCGGCATGGGCGAGCATCTGGTTGCCGTGCCCTACGAGAAGCTGAAGTTCGTCAACGAGGCCGTGGCCTATACCGGCACCGGCGCCAAGCCCGCGACGACCACCACGGGCGCCGCGACCGGCACCACCGAGACCAAGCCCGCGGCGACGACCACGACGGCGTCCTCGACCTCGAAGTGGTATCCGGACCACGCCGTGTTCAATGCGAGCAAGGAAGAGCTGAAGAACATGCCCGAGTTCAAGTACTCGGAGTAATGCGGCCCGACTGACGGCTCAAACGCAGTGCGCCCGGCTTTCACCGGGCGCGCTGCCGTGTCTTTCGTGTGCCGTCATTGCGAGGAGCGAAGCGACGAAGCAATCCAGGCTGTTTCCATGGAGGGATTCTGGATTGCTTCGCTTCGCTCGCAATGACGGAGATAGCCGAAACTAGTGCGTGACCAGCGGGCAGCCGCCCTTGTCGAGCGGACGGAAGGCTTCGTCGCCGGGGACGGTGGCGATCAGCTTGTAGAGGTCCCACTCGCCCTTGGACTCCTCGGGCTTCTTCACCTCGAACAGATACATGTCGTGGACCATGCGGCCGTCGATGCGGATCTTGCCGTTCCTGGCGAAGAAGTCGTTCACCGGCGTCTTGCGCATCTGCTCCATCACCTTCGGCGCTTCGTCGGTCTTGATGGCGTCGATCGCCTTGAGATAGTGCATGGTCGCCGAATAGAGGCCGGCCTGGATCATGGTCGGCATGTGACCGACCTTCTCGTTGAAGCGCTTCGAGAAGGCGCGGGTCTCGTCGTTCATGTCCCAGTAGAAGGCGTCGGTGACGATCAGGCCCTGCGTCGCCTTGATGCCGAGCGAGTGCGTGTCGGTGATCTCCTGCAGCAGCGCGATCATCTTCTGGCCGCCCTGGGTCAGGCCGAACTCGGCGGCTTGCTTCAGCGCATTGGTGGTGTCGCCGCCGGCGTTCGCCAGCGCGACCACCTTGGCCTTGGAGGCCTGGGCCTGCAGCAGGAACGAGGAGAAGTCCGACGAGTTGAGGGGATGGCGGACCTCGCCGAGCACCTTGCCGCCGCTTTCCTTGACCACGTTGGCGGCGTCGCGCTGCAGCGCCATGCCGAAGGCGTAGTCGGCGGTGACGAAGAACCAGGTGTCCTCGCCGCGCTTCACCATCGCCTTGCCGGCGACGTTCGACAGCGCATAGGTGTCGTAGGTCCAGTGCACGGTGTTGGGCGAGCAGGCAACGCCGGTGATGTCGGACGAGCCGCCGCCGGAATTGATGTTGATCTTGTTCTTCTCGCGCGTCAGCGCCGAGATCGGCAGCGCCACCGAGGAGGTCGGAACGTCGAAGATCGCGTCGACCTTGTCGTTGTCGTACCAGTTGCGGGCGATGTTGACGCCGACATCGGGCTTGTTCTGGTGATCCGCGGCGACCACCTGCACGGGCTTTCCGGCAACCTTGGCGCCGTAATCGGCGACCGCCATCTCGACCGCGGCGAGCGAGCCCTTGCCGGTCGCGTCCGCATAGAGGCTCGACATGTCGGTGAGCACGCCGATCTTGACGACGTCGTCGGAAACTTGCGCCTGCGCCGCACCTGACGTGGCGGCAAGCGCGAGACCGGCCGCGACGGCGGCGATGAGTTTTTGCATGGTTGTTCTCCCTCAGCGTTGTTGTTTGGGCTTTATTTGCGGGGGATGTTCTAGCGACAAACCGTCGCAGTCGTAAAGGCGAAGCGGCGCAAGGAGGGTTGAGAATAAGTAGGGGGTGGGCGGTGTTCCGAACCCTCTCCCCTTGCGGGTGAGGGGTCTCTCTCCACGTGCGCCCGTCTTGCAGCCGAAGCTGCGGAGGCAACCCCTCATCCGGCGCTTCGCGCCACCTTCTCCCGCAAGGGAGAAGGACGAAAGCATTACCCGCCGCCCTTGAGCCGTTCGTTGCGGCGGCGCAGGCCTTCCATGGTCGCGAGGAGGATGACCGACACCGTCGTCAGGATCACCGCGGCTGCCGTAATGGTCGGGCTGATGTTCTCGCGGATGCCGCTGAACATTTCGCGCGGCAGGGTGCGCTGCTCGGGGCCCGCCATGAACAGCACGATCACCACCTCGTCGAAGCTGGTCGCGAAGGCGAACAAGGCGCCCGAGGCGAGGCCGGGCAGGATCAGCGGCAGGATCACGCGGCGGAACGCCTGAAGCGGCGAGGCGCCGAGCGAGGCGGCGGCGCGCGCCAGATTGGTGTCGAAGCTCTGCAGCGTCGCGCCGACCGTGATGACCACAAAAGGCGTCGCCAGCGCGGTGTGGGCGAGGATCAGGCCGAGATAGCTGCCGGTCAGGCCGATCGGCGCGAAGAAGAAGTAGAGGCCGACCGCGGTGATGACGCCGGGCACGACGACCGGCGACAGCACGAAGGCCAGCACCAGCGGCTTGAAGCGGCTCTTCCATTGCGCGAGGCCCAGCGCGGCCAGCGTGCCGAGCGCCATGGACAGCAAGGTCGAGGCGATGCCGATGATCAGGCTGTTCTTCAGCGAATTCATCCAGCGCGGCGAGTTGATGAAGTCGTCGTACCAGCGAAGGGAGAAGCCGGGCAGGGGATAGGTGAGGTATGAGCCGGAGCTGAACGACAGCGGCATGATCGCAAGGATCGGCGCGATCAGGAACACGAAGACCAGCGTGGAGACGACGATGGTCGCGGTCCACGCGATGCGCTGGCTCGGTGTACGGAGGGCGGAATTGTCGCTCAATTCTTCATCCCTCCCGTGACCTGCTGGCCCTGCACCAGCTTGCCGTAGACGAGCGCGAGCAGGAGCGTGGCGAGCAGCAGCACCGCACCGAGCGCCGAAGCGAGGCCCCAATTGGCCGTCTCGGTGGTGTAGAGCGCGATGAAATAGCTGATCATCTGGTCGGCGGCGCCGCCGACGAGGGCCGGTGTGATGTAGTAGCCGAGCGCCAGGATGAAGACGAGCAGGCTTCCTGCGCCGATCCCGGGCAGCGTCTGCGGCAGATAGATCCGCAGGAAAGCGGTGAGGGGCGGCGCACCGAGCGAGGCGGCGGCGCGCATGTAAGCGGGCGAGATCGCCTTCATGCTGCTGTAGAGCGGCAGGATCATGAACGGCAGCAGGACGTGGGTCATGGCCACGCAGACGCCGAAGCGGTTGTAGATCAGGCGCAGCGGCTCGTCGATGATGCCGAGCCAGTGCAGGCTGTCGTTCACGACGCCCTTGCTCTGTAGCAGCACGATCCAGGCGCAGGTGCGGACCAGCAGCGAGGTCCAGAACGGCAGCAAGACGAAGATCATCAACAGGTTCGACCGCCCGGGCGGCAGCGTCGCCAAGAGGTAGGCGACGGGGAAGCCGAGGATCAGGCAGAGCGCCGTGACGCCGAGGCTGATGAGGAAGGTGCGGGCGAAGACGTCGCGATAGATGGCCTGATCCGGCGGGGCCGCCGTGACCGCGCCATCGGCGTTCCGCGTCAGGTCGAGCGCGGCCAGAAGATAAAAGCCGGTGATGGGGCCGCCGGCATCCCTGATCGTCCTCCAGGTGGCGCGTTCACGCCAGGCCGGGTTGATCCTGATGAGCGTCTCCTTCGCCGTGCCCGCTTCCGGCACGGCCTTCAGATTGCGTGCGGTGCCGGTGAGGATCGTGCGAAAGCCGTTCAGGGCGTAGTTGAGCCGCTTGGCCGCAATCGCGATGGTGCCGGCGGCGCGCGCCGCCTGGATGTCGTTGGCCAGCGCCGCATAGGCTTTTTCATCCGGCAGGTCCTTGCCGTCCCAGTCGGCGAGGGCGGCGATCGTCTGCGGCAGAACCTGGCGCACCTCGCGGTCATCGACCGCGCGCCACAGCATGCCGGCGATGGGGCCGGCGAACGTGAACAGCAGGAAGACGAGCAGCGGCAGCACCAGCGCCAAGGCCTTGAACTGCCGCGCACGCTCGGCCTGTTTCAGGCGGCGCTTGAGCGGGACTTCGGTCTCCATCAAGGACGCGGTTATCATAGCGTGAGCCTCTTTGACGAGAGGCCAGAGCAAGCGCCTCGTCCTTCGAGACGACCGCGGAGCCTGTCATCGGGCCGCGCTTCGCGCGGACCCGGTGGCGGTCTCCTCGAGATGAGGCTGATCGACATCGGTGCCAGTGGAGACATGGCCACAGCCTCAGACCTCATCCTGAGGGCCCGCCGCAGGCGGGCGTCTCGAAGGATGCGCTGCGGGCGAGATATGCGCCACGTCTTCCCTCAGCGCTATTTCGGTCACGCGCTACTTCGCCGCCCATTTGTTGAAGCGCTCGGTCAGGCGGTCGATGTTCTCGAGCCAGAAGCCGACATTGATCTCGACCGCGTTCTTGATGTTGTCGGGCGCCGTCGGCAGGTCCTTCAGGACGGCGGGCGCGAGCTTGCCGGCGGCGTCCTTGTTCGAGGTGCCGTAGGAAATGTTCTCCGACAGCTTCGACTGGTTCTCCGCCTTGCCGGCGAAGTCGAGGAACTTGTAGGCGGCGTCCTTGTTCGGGCTGCCCTTCAGGATGACCCAGCTGTCGAGGGTGAACAGCGCACCGTCCCACACCATGCCGAAGTTCTTCTTGTCGTTCTTGTTCGCGGTGTCGATGCGGCCATTGTAGACCGAGGTCATCGCCACCTCGCCCGAGGCGAGCAATTGCGGTGGCTGGGCGCCGGCCTTCCACCAGACGATGTCGCCTTTGATGGTGTCGAGCTTCTTGAACGCGCGATCGACGCCTTCGTCGGTCGCCAGCACCTTGTAGACCTCGTTCGGCGCGACGCCGTCGGCCATCAGCGCGATCTCCAGCGTGGTCTTCGGGCCCTGACGCAGGGCGCGCTTGCCGGGGATCTTCTTGGTGTCGAAGAAGTCGGCCCAGCCCTTGGGCGCCTCCTTCAGCTTGTCCTTGTCGTAGCCGAGCACGAAGTCATAGAGGATGGCGCCGACGCCGCACGGATTGACCGACGGCGGGATGTAGGCGGCCTCGCCGCCGATCTTGGTATAGTCCATTTTCTCGAACAGGCCTTCCTCGCAGCCGACCGCGAGTTCGTCGCTCTCGACCTGGACGACGTCCCAGGTGGCGGCACCGCCCTGTACCTTGGCGCGCAGCACGCCGACGCCGCCGTCCCAGGACTCGTCATTCATCGCGACGCCCGACGCCTTCCTGAACGGCTCGAAATAGACCTTCTTCTGGGCGTCCTGATAGGCGCCGCCCCACGACACGACGGTGAGGTCGCGTGCCTGTGCGACCGTGACGAGCGCAGCGCTGGCCGTGAGCGCCGCGGCGAAACCCAGAGCAATGTTGCCAGTCTTGCGCTTCAGCATGGTCGTTGTTCCTTTTTCATCTGCATTGCGTTGAGCGTGATTATTTCAGATCCGCCTGCCCCGGATCAAACCGGATCGAGGGCGAGGCAGTCCTCGGGACGGAAGGTGATATGGACGCTTTCGCCGTGTTGCAGGCTGTCATGGGCTCCCGGCTGAAGCTTGACCATGAACTCGGCATTCCCCGCGACATCGAGCACGGCCAGTGCGTGGTCGCCGAGATAGATGGTGTTCTGCACCTTGGCCGGCAGCCGGTTCTGTCCGTCGTTCGCGCTGCCGTCCCTGATGATGGCGACGCGCTCGGGCCGCACCGACAGGGAGGTCGATGCGCCCGCTCCTGAGACGTTGACGGCCCGCGCGGTCACGGCGCCGCCGCCGGCGAGCGCGACGCGGCAATAGTCCGCGGTGACTGTCTCGACGGTGCCGGCCAGCACGTTGTTCTCGCCGATGAAGTGGGCGACGAAGCTGTTGACCGGGTGCTCATACAGCGCGTCGGGCCTGTCGATCTGCTGCACGATGCCGTCGTTGAACACGGCGATGCGGTCCGACATCGTGAGCGCTTCGCTCTGGTCGTGGGTGACGTAGACGACGGTGATGCCCATCGTCTCGTGAAGCTGCTTGATCTCCAACTGCATCTGCTCGCGCAGGCGCTTGTCGAGGGCGCCGAGCGGCTCGTCCATCAGCACGAGTTGCGGATTGAAGACCAGCGCGCGGGCCAGAGCCACGCGCTGCTGCTGACCGCCGGACAACTGCCCCGGCCGCCGCTGCGCCATTGTTTCCATCTTGATCATGCGCAGCGCCGCGCTGACGCGTTCCTGCGTCTCCGCCTTATTGGTGTTGCGAACCGAGAGCGGGAAGGCGATGTTCTCCGCGATCGTCAAATGCGGGAACAGGGCATAGTTCTGGAACACCATGCCGATGTCGCGCTTGTGCGGCGGCACGTTCTTGATCGGCCGGTCGCTGAGGTAGATCTCGCCCTGGGTCGGAACCTCGAAGCCGGCCAGCATCATCAGCGTGGTGGTCTTGCCCGAGCCGGACGGGCCGAGCAGGGTGATGAACTCGCCCTTCCTGATGTCGAGATCGAGGTTCTTCACCACGAGGTGCTCGCCATCATAGGTCTTTTGAATGCCGGAAAAGCGCACCAGTGCCGGCGCAGGCGCAACCATGCCGGCTTCCATCTTACCCTCGCGTCATCGGCACCAAAGCTGTCGCTCCCTCGTCCGAGGTTGCGAAAAACAGCTTAACACCCTCGGACGAGAATGCCAGCGGCGCAAGTGACGCGCGGGCAGGGCGCGCTACATCCCCGACAGCTTCGTCACCGACACGTTCAGCGCGCCGCCGGCTTCGGCGACCACGCGCAGCGTCTTGGAATCGAAGGCGATGTCGGCAAGTGTCAGGCTTTCGATCCTGGCATCGACCTTGACGCCGTCCTCGCTCTTCTGGAAGTCGGCGATCGCGGCCGCGATCTTCTCGCGCGCGTTGGCGGCGATCGGCTTCAGGTCGAGCGTCGCCTTCTGCACCAGTGCCTGCTGCATCTGCGGAACCACGGCGCGCGCCGCCGCCCCCAGCAGGCCGAAGGCGGCTTCGGACTCGACCGCGAGCTGGATGTCGGCGAGCCGCAGCGTCTGCTGCGCCTGGTCCAGCATCGGCCGGCCCCAGATGTGCACGGTCGCCTCGGCGCCGAGTCCGAGCCAGCTCTTCTTCTCCTTGGCGCGCACCAGCAGCGAGATCAGCAGCCGGTCGCCCGACGGGATCACGTTGACGCTCTTCACGGTGACGTCGACGGGGCCCGAGCCGTCCTCGGGATAGGTGTGGCCGACCATCTGCGCGGCGATCAGCTTGTTGATCTCGGTGAAGGGCACGTCGATGGGCACGCCGATGTTCACGCCGGTGCCGGTCGGCGGCACGATCGAGATCTTTTGGGGGAACGGACAGTCCGGCTTGGACGGCGTCGAGGTCACGCGGGTCTCGAGCTCGAGGCCGAGCAGCAGCGTCACGTTCTGCGCATCGACGCGCGGCTGCGCGGCGATGGCACGCGTCGGCTTCATCTCCAGCCACAGCGGCGGCAGCGCGGCCGAGGAGCCCGAGCCTTGCAGCGCGATCGAGCGGCAGGCCTTGGCCCATTGCAGCTTGGCATTCTCGCGCAGCGAGGGATCGTTGCGGATGCGCTCGGAGACGATGTTGATCTGCTCGGCGACGTTCTTGTCGATCAGCGGCTTCACCTGTGCCGGCACGTTGACCTTGGCGCCGGAGACGTTGAGGTTGGTGTCGCCGAGATTGACCTGGGCGGCTAGATTGGGCTCGAGATGCCAGTTCGCCGCGAGCTTCGGGCGCGAGGTGACGATGACGTTGCCCTTGATCTCGGCGCTGGCGTTCAAATTCTTGATGTTGACGGCGCCGATCCGTTTCGCGGCGTCGCCGCCGAGCACGCTGCCGAGCGCGTCACCGAGCGCGCCGGTTGCCTTGGCCGAGAGCGAGCCCGTCACGTTCAGCTTGCCGCTGAGCGGCGTCGAGATCGTCAGCACGTCCTTGTCGCCGGCGGCGGCCATCGGCCCGCGTACCGCGGACCAGCCGATGTCGGCGTTTTCCAGGATCTGCGAGATCGGGTTGTCGGCCTTGCCGGCGAAATTGCGCGGCGCGGCCTTCTCGGCCTGTTCGCGGATCGCCGAGATCGCGATGGCGACCGGCGCGATCACGACCGAGCTCTTCGCGGCCGGCGGCAGCGGCGGCAGCTGCGCGACCGGCGGCGCCGAATTCGTCGCGCGCGGCGAAAAGAAGTCCATCGCCTTCAGGCTGACGAAGAACGACGCCGCGAGCACCGCGACGCCGATCAGGATAGTCTTCAGATTCAACGTCAGACGCATCAATCCCCCGAGCCGCCCCGGTGGGGATTTTACAGGGCGGGCGAGGAGGGCGCTAGAGCGCACCGGTGGGGTGGAATTGGGGCGAACAGGTTAACGGCCGCCGCGCCGTATTGCTGTCAGCCGCGCTTTGGCCGGCGGACCGCCCTCACATTGCCGCGAGGCCCGCCGCCGCAGAAGAAGCGGTCGGCGCCGTCGGACTCGAGCCCCGAGACCATGGTCCCCGCGGGCATGTCGAGCTGCTCCAGCACCTTGCCGGTCTCGGGGTCGACCCGTCTGATGTCGCTGTCCTCGCCCTCCCACGTACCGTGCCAGAGCTCGCCGTCCACCCAGGTCACGCCGGTGACGAAGCGCTTGCTCTCGATGGTGCGGAGGACCTTCCCGGTTGCCGGATCGATCTGGTGGATCTTGCGCTCGCGATATTGTCCGACCCAGAGCGAGCCCTCGGCCCAGGCCAGTCCGGAATCGCCCCCGCCGCCCGGCGCCGGAATGGTGGCGAGCACCTTGCCTGTGGCCGCGTCGATCTTCTGGATGCGATCCTCGGCGATCTGGAACAGGTGGCGGCCGTCGAAAGCCGTTCCCGCATGCGCGGCGACATCGATGGAGCGCGCGATCCTGCCGCTGGCCGGATCGACCGCGTTCAGCTTCTCGCCGGATGCGAACCAGACATGGGTGCCGTCATAGGTGACGCCGTGCACGGCGTCGACGCCGTCAAACGGTCCGTATTCCCTGACGATCTCGGCGGCTGAACGTTTCATCTGTCTGATCCCTGTGAGGTGAGCCACCTTAGGTCTTGGGAAGCGGGGTGGGGAGTAACAAGCCTGTCGGGAAACCCGGCACGGGCGGCGTCATCCAGCGGCGCGCGCGTCCGTGTCCGAAGCATTGCACCTTGTTCGACCGCGCCAGCTCATCGAGGGCGCGCTGCACGGTGCGCGGACTGATGCCGAGCGCAAGGGCGAGCGCCGAGCTCGCCCACGGCTCGCCGTCGGCGAGAAAGGCGAGGACGGCGGCGTGCTTCTCCTCCACGGGCCGTGCCAGCACGAGGACGTCGCGCGTCTTGCGCGGCGCGAGCACGAAACCCTGCCCGGTCGCGCTGATGTCGGCCAGCGGCTTGAGCTTGGTGCGGAGCCGGCCGATCTCGACGCGCAAGCGCGCGCGGTGCGATTCATCGACATGCCTTGCCTGGAACGCGCCTGCAATCAATCGCTCGCGCGAAACATCCGCGGGCCAGGCCTGCGCCAGGAGGCGGGCGAGTGCGAACAGCACCGGCCGCGTTCCGAGCGGGATGACAACGCCCTGCCGGCGCACGACATGATGGAAGGTGTCGAGGACGAGCGCCGTCGAGCTCGCCAGCCGCTCGACCTCTCCGAGCAGCAACGGATGCTCGCTGCCGCGTGCGATGAGGCGCGCAGCCGGCGTGTCGAGGATCAGCTTCGCACCGTCGACCTCGGCCGTGAGCGCCGGGATTCTTGCCTGCCGCGCTGCGCTGCCTGCGCGCTTCAGCGCCGCGCGCGCGTCCGCCGTTCTGAGCCGCCTGATGGCAATGCCGGCGACCACGAGCTCGCGGACGACAAGGGAGGCGGGCGGAAGCGGCGCGGTGCCGAGCTCCGCCAGCGTGCGCTCGGCATCGTCGAGCCGTCCGAGCAGGAGCAGGCGGCGCGCCTCGATGTGACCGGCGTGCGCGGCATTGGCGAGATCGCCGTGCTTCTCGAGTGTCGCCCGCGCGGCCGCGAGCGCATGCGGCGGCCAGCCGAGATCGCGCGAGACCAGCGCGATCTCGGCTTCGGCCACCACGCATCTTGCGCGCGCCACCGCCTCGCGCGGACCGAAGGCGCGCGCGGCGCCGCGCAGCAGGGCCTTGGCCCTGGCGAGATCGCCGAGCTGCGCCATCGCGATGCCGCGCAGCGCCAGCGATGGCGCATCGTTGCGCAGCGCGACGCGGTTGAGCGCGCCGAGCGGATCGCCGGCCTCGAGTGCGCGGGCGGCGGCCGTGATCAGCGATTCCATGTCAATCCCGCCACACTTGTTACTCCCACCGCGCAACCGCCCGGTGCCAGAAATCGTTGACGGCCGACAGCGTGCGGCAAGAGGCGAGCGGTTCCGCGACGACGAGATGCGGACCGGCCGCCCAGGCAAGAGGTTTGGAGAGACATCATGACATCAGTCGACAATGCACGGACGAACGGACAGGCCATGCACACCCCGCCGGTGGTATCGCCGCAGGACTGGGAGGCCGCCCGGCTGCAATTGCTGGTGAAGGAGAAGGCGCATACCCGTGCCCGCGACGCCCTGGCCGCCGAGCGCCGGCGCATGCCGTGGATGGAAGTGACCAAAACCTATGCGTTCGAGGGGCCCGGCGGCAAGGTCAGTCTGGCTGATCTGTTCCAGGGCCGGCGGCAGCTGATCGTTTACCGCGCCTTCTTCGAGCCCGGCGTGTTCGGCTGGCCCGATCACGCCTGCCGCGGCTGCTCCATGGTGGCCGACCAGGTCGCCCATGTCTCGCATCTGAACGCCCGCGACACCACGCTGGTGTTCGCCTCGCGCGCGCCGCAGGCCGACATCGCCAGGCTGAAGAAGCGGATGGGCTGGACCATTCCCTGGGTCACCGTCACTGACAGTTTCGATGCCGATTTCGGCGTGGACGAGTGGCACGGCACCAACGTGTTCTACCGCGACGGATCGCGCATCTTCCGCACCTATTTCGTCAAGAGCCGCGGCGACGAGCAGATGGGCGGCACCTGGAACTATCTCGACATCACCCCGCTCGGCCGCCAGGAGGTGTGGGAGGATTCGCCGCAAGGTTATCCGCAGACGCCGACCTACAAATGGTGGAATTGGCACGACAGCTATGCCGAAGGTGCCGCGCCCGACAAGAAATGGGTCGAGATCTCGGACGCCGGCGAAAAGGCGTTTCGCGAGGAGGCCGCGGGAGAACGGAAATGACCGCTCCCGCCAGCGCGGCCCCGCCCGCCGGTCACGACGGCGTCGCGGCCGCGCGCCATCTCGCGAAATGGCTTGGCCTTGCGGCCACGCCGACCTTCGCGATCATGGCCCTGCTGACCGCCGCGCTCGGCGGCGGTCCAGCGGACATGCTGTGCGGCGGCGGCTCCTGGCAGGGCGGGATGGTGGCGATGTATCTCCTGATGAGCGCGTTTCATTCAGCGGCATGGCTGCGGTTGATTGCGGGAAGGCGGGCGTAGGCGGGAAACGCTGCGACACCGCCGGACCTGCTACTGCGACGCCGCCTGCAGATAGGCGACGATCTTGCCGGCTTCATCGGCAGAGATGCCGCCATAGGGCTGCATCTTGTTGCCGGACACGACCTCGTCCGGCTTCACCATGAAGCGGGTGAGCTTGTCCTGGTCCCAGTTGAATCCGGCTTCTTTCATCGACGATGAATAATTGTAGTTCGGCAACGAGCCGGCCTTGCGTCCGACGATGTTGTTGAGGTTGGGGCCGAGGCGGTTGTCGCCTTCCTTTACGGAGTGGCAGGTGCGGCAGGAATTGTTGAAGGCCTGCTGGGCTGCCGCGTCGCCCGCCGGCTGCTGCGCGAAAGAGGAGGCGGACGGGAGTGACGTCAGCGCGCCCGCAACCGCAATCGCGCGCAGCCATCTGCTTGTCTGCAGGCGTGGTCGCATCTGTGCCTCCGTTAGGGACCGCACCGCAGCGAGATGCGCGTCGGAATGTCGAGGGCAAACGAAAACGGCCCCGGAGGGTTCCGGGGCCGTTTGCGTCAGAATGTCCTGTCTCGTTAGCGCGTCGCGGCGCCGAGGTCCGCGCGGCGCTCACTCATCGGCAGCACGATCACCTTGGTGCCGACGTTGACGCGGGAGTAGAGGTCGGTGACGTCGTCGTTGGTCATGCGGATGCAGCCCGAGGAGACGTGCTTGCCGATGGTCTCGGGCGCGTTGGTGCCGTGGATGCGGTAGATCGTGCCGCCCAGATACATGGCGCGGGCGCCGAGCGGGTTGCCGGGGCCGCCGGCCATGTGGCGCGGCAGATAGGGTTGGCGGGCAATCATCTCCGGCGGCGGGGTCCAATCCGGCCACTCGGCCTTCTTGCTCACCGACTGGATGCCGGACCAAGTGAAGCCGTCGCGGCCGACGCCGATGCCGTAACGCAGCGCCTGGCCGTTGCCGAGCACGTAATAGAGATAGGTGTTGGGCGTATCGATGATGATGGTGCCCGGCGCCTCGCGCGTCGCGTAGGAAACCGTCTGGCGGCGGAAGCGGGCCGGCATCTCGACGGTGTCCTGATCCTCGGAAGGGGCGACCTGCGAGGGCGCCGCCTGGTAGGGCTGATAGGGCTGGATCGGCTGCGGCGCCGCCATCGGCGGCAGCGGCTGGAAGAAGGGGAAGAGCTGCACCGGCGCGGCCTTGGCCGGGCCTGCGAACGCGATGGCGGAGATCGCGACTGCGCCGAAAGCAACGGCGCGCGAATACGTCTTGAACGTGTCCAGCTTGAACATGTGATCGCCCCTGTTTGCTCGGTGATTTCAATCACCGCGGCACCGTTGCGGTGCTCCGTTGCCTAAATCACTAACGGAAACAAGTTTCGGGACGTTTGCGCGGAAAACCGAAAACGGTTTCGTCGCGGAAAGGATTGTTTCATGACAGTTTCGTGGCCGCAGGGGTTCGTTAACGAACAAAACGGTGGGCCGACACTTCTGTGACGTCACACGCCTGAAATATCCTTCGTTGATGGTCCTAAGCCGAGAATCATCAACTCTCGGGATTCCCCCATGCGGGTATTAATCGCGACTGACGCCTGGCATCCGCAGGTTAACGGTGTGGTGCGGACGCTGACCTCGCTGGCGAACGCGGCCAAGGCCCTCGATGTCGAGATCGACTTCCTGACGCCGGACGGCTTCCCCTCCTGGCCGCTGCCGACCTATCCGGGCCTGCGCATTGCGCTGCCGAGCGGGAAGGAGATCGCGCGGCGGATCGAGAAGGCGGCGCCCGAAGCGCTGCACATCGCCACCGAAGGTCCGATCGGCTGGGCCGCGCGGGCCTATTGCCGCCGCAACCGGCTTGCCTTCACCACCTCCTATACGACGCGCTTTCCGGAATACGTCTCGGTGCGGACCGGCATCCCCGATGCGGTCGGCTATGCCGTGCTGCGCCACTTCCACGATGCCGCGGCCATGACCATGGTGGCGACGCCCTCGCTGCGGCAGGAGCTGTCCGAGCGCGGCTTCAAGCGGCTCGGCTTCTGGACACGCGGCGTCAACACCGAGCTGTTTCATCCCGACAGCCCGGCCAAGCTCGATCTGCCGCGCCCGATCTTCATGACCATGGGGCGCGTCGCAGTGGAGAAGAACCTCGACGCCTTCCTCTCGCTCGACCTGCCCGGCACCAAGGTCGTCGTCGGCGACGGCCCGCAGAAGGCGCAGCTCGAGAAGAAGTATCCGGACGCAGTGTTCCTCGGCGAGAAGAAGGGCGCCGATCTCACCGCGCATCTCGCCGCCGCCGACGTCTTCGTCTTCCCGAGTCTGACCGACACCTTCGGCGTGGTGCAGCTCGAGGCGCTCGCCTGCGGCACGCCGGTTGCGGCGTTCCCGGTCACGGGTCCGAAGGACGTCATCGCCGACCATCCGATCGGCGCGATCGATCACGATTTGCGTACCGCGTGCCTGCGCGCACTCACCATGTCGCGCGAGACCTGCCGCAATTTCGCGCTGGAGCGTTCCTGGGAGAACAGCGCGCGGCAGTTCGTCGGAAATCTCACCGCACTTCAGCCCAGCCGCGCCTTGCGCCCCACGCCTGTCATGGCGCGGCGGCCGGTGCGCAGCTGATCGAACCTTTGAACCACAGCGAGAACCTCATCGATGGCTAAGATCATGAACCTTGACGGCACCCAGCAGCTCGACCTCACCCGCGGCTCGGTCGAGCAGGCCTATGACCGCTGGGCGCCCGTTTACGATCTCGTGTTCGGCGGCGTGTTCGCCAAGGGCCGCGCGGCCGCGATCGCGGCCACCAACAAGATCGGTGGTCGCGTGCTCGAGGTCGGTGTCGGCACCGGCATCTCGCTGCCGCTCTACGCGCCGCACCTGCGCATCTTCGGCACCGACATTTCGGACGCGATGCTCGACAAGGCGCGCCAGCGCGTCACCGAAGGCAACCTCAAGAACGTCGAGGGCCTCGCGGTGATGGACGCCGAGAAGCTCGAATTCCCCGACAATTCCTTCGACGTCGTGATGGCGCAATATGTCGTCACCGCCGTGCCGAACCCGGAGAAGGCGCTGGACGAATTCGCCCGCGTGCTGCGTCCGGGCGGCGAGCTGATCATCCTCACCCGCGTCAGCGCGGATGCCGGCATGCGCCGCTTCATCGAGCAGAAGCTGCAGCCGGTGGTGCGTCCGCTCGGCTTCCGCACCGCCGAGTTCGCCTGGTCGCGCTACGCCAAATGGCTGGCCGGCGCCAACGGCATCGAGCTCGCCGAGCGCCGCCTGATCCCGCCGCTCGGTCACTTCTCGCTGGTGCGCTTCCGCAAGGTCGACGTCGCCAAGGCGGCGTGAGCAGGGCGAAGAGCGGCGGCGCGGTTCGCCGCTCACGCGTTCACGTGCGTCATCGCGCCGCTGCACATCGTCACATGACAAAATGATGATGTCACACGGCCTACATCGAATCCCTGTAAATCCAGAACCCGAAAGCATTTTGGGGGAGAGCATGATCAAGAATTATCTCGAGCAGCTGCGGATCCAGCGCTGGGACGACCATCGCTACTATCACCACAGCCGCATCAATCAGAGCCTGCACTTCGTCAGCGCGCTGAGCTTCCTCTTCGCTTATGTCTGGCTGTTCATCGACCCCGTCGTCTCGGCGCTGGTCGGCTGGCTGGTGTCGATGACCTCGCGTCAGGCCGGTCACTTCTTCTTCGAGCCGCACACCTACGACCACATCAACCAGGCGACGCACGAGTACAAGGAAGAGATCAAGGTCGGCTACAACCTTCAGCGCAAGGTGGTGCTGATGGCGATCTGGGCGTTCTCGCCGCTGGTGCTGTTCGTCGATCCGACCGTGTTCGGCCTGTTCACCCCCTGGGCCAGCGCGACCGACTTCATGCGGCAGACGGCCAAGATCTGGCTCTTCATCGGCGGCGGCGGCCTCCTGTTCCGCACCGTGCACCTGTTCTTCATCCGCGACGTCGAGACCGGCCTCGTCTGGATGACCAAGATCCTGACCGATCCGTTCCACGATCTGATGCTCTATCGCAGCGCGCCGCTCGCCTTGATGCGCGGCGAGCTGATGGACCCCGGCCTGCACCTCAATCCCGAGCACACGCTGGGCTTCATCGACGAGCCCGTGCTCGAAGAGCAGCACGCCTGAGCGCGCCGCGCACACCACGCACTCCGATGTCTGAAGGTTACGTCATGCCCGGGCTTGTCCCGGGCATCCACGTCTTGGGGGCTGCTTCGCCTCTCCCCGCGCGCGGTCGGACAATCGCATATGGTGCACACAATGCGGCGGCAAAGGCAGTGGGCTCCCTCTCCCGCCTGCGGGGGAGGGCTGGGGTGGGGGTGTCTCCGCGTCGGGATTGTTGGGGATTACTGAGGATGTCCCTGTGCGGTGAGAACCCTCACCCGCCGCGCGCGGGACGATGCTTTCGCATCGCCCGGGGCGCGTCGGCCGCGTCGGCCTCTCCCGCAAGCGGGAGAGGCGGAGCAAGCCCGCGCAGTGCGGCCTCAGCGCCCAAAGCGCTTGGCCAGCATCTCTTTCAAAATCTGCCGCTTGATGGCCTTGTTGGTGAGCACGCCGTCGTGCCACCAGAAGCCATCGGCCTTCATCTTTTCGGCCGCGCGGACGAAGCGTTCGGCGACCTCGGTGAAATCGGCGTCCGTGTAGTTCAGGCTGAAGATCAGCCGGCCGGTGCCGACCCAGCTCAGCGCCAGGCCCTCGGCCCGCAAATAGTATTGCAGCATCCAGTTGTAGCGGGACGGCGTGGTGTATTTCACCGTCCAGATCGACGAGAAATTGGCGAACCGCACCGGCAGGTCTGCGTCCGTCATCATCTGGTTCAGCTTCGTCACGCGGCCGTTCCAGGTCTCCTCCAGCCCGTCATAGACGGCACGGAAGTTGGGACTGGCGAGCCGGCTCAGGAACTCGTCCATCGCCGTCATGACATAGGGGTGCGAGTTGAAGGTGCCGCGGGCGAAGCAGATGTCGGCGGGACGATCGTCGCGGAAGCGGCGCATCAATTCGCGCTTGCCGCAGACCACGCCGACCGGCAGGCCGCCGGCGAGGCTCTTGCCGTAGGTCACCATGTCGGCCTTGACGCCGAAGTATTCCTGGGCGCCGCCGGCGGCGAGGCGGAAGCCGACGAAGACCTCGTCGAAGATCAGCACGATGCCGCGCTCGGTGCAGACTTCGCGCAGCTTCTTCAGCCACTCGGTGTAAGCCGGGCGATCGAAATTGCCGCCGCGCGAACTGTCGACCAGCGAGGAATCGCCGGGCGCATTGCCGTTCGGGTGCAGGCCCTGCAGCGGATTGACCAGCACGCAGGCGATGTCCTTGCGGGTGCGCAGCACGTGCAGCGTCTTCTCCGACATCTCGGAGAGCGTGTAGGTCTCGTGCGCGGGAATCGGATTGCCGACACCGGGCTGCACGTCGCCCCACCAGCCGTGATAGGCGCCGGCGAAACGAACGAGATGGGTGCGCTTGGTATGGTAGCGCGCCAGCCGCACGGCCTGCATCACCGCTTCGGTGCCGGACATGTGGAACGAGACCTCGTCGAGGCCGGAGATCTGGCAGAGCCGCTGCACGTTCTCGAGGATGACGGGGTGGTAGGGGCCGAGCACCGGGCCCAACGCATGGGCGCGCTTCTCGGAGCCCTCGATGCACTCCTTGTAGAAGTCGTTGCCGAAGATGTTGACGCCGTAGGATCCCGTGAGGTCGTAGGAGGTGTTGCCGTCGACGTCCGTGACGGTGACGCCGCGCGAGGACTCCATGAAGGTCGAGGTGCCCAGATGCTCGCGCACCAGGCGCGAGAATTGGAACGGCACGCGATAGCTCTCGGTGAAGTTCAGATCGGAGATCGTCTCCGCCGCTTCCTTCGTCATCGCGCGACCCTTCGGGTAGCGCTCGGCGTAGAGAGCCGCGAGACGGAAGAAGGCGTTCTTGCGCTGCTTCATCACGTTGTCGGGCGCGCCGTCGCAGCCGAAATATTTGTCGCCCTCGAATTCGTAGAACGGGAGCAGCTTTGCCACCCGCCGCGACATCTTGGAGTGTCCGGCGAGCGATCGGTGCTTGGCGCGGGACAGTTCGACCCGCGCCTTGATCTTCGGGAGGACGGCGGCAGCAGACGCTGCGGCGGCCACGGAAAATGAGAGAATCGGGAGTGTCGTTTCCATGACAACAAGCGCTAATACTGCGAGCTGACAGATTCATGACAGTCAAAGCCCTCATCGCCTCTTTCACCCAGCAGGAAGACCTCAACTTCCTGTTGACCAACCGCATCCCCCGCGCGGCGCTGACCCGCTTCATGGGCTGGTTCTCCAAGATCGAGAACCCAATCGTGCGGGACTTCTCGATCGCGCTGTGGAAGCTGTTCTCCGACCTCGATCTGTCGGAGGCGCGCAAGACCCACTTCAGGAGCCTGCACGACTGCTTCACGCGGGAGCTGAAGCCGGGCCTGCGGCCGTTCGACCAGGACCCTTCCGTCGTCGCCAGCCCCTCGGACGGCATCGTCGGCGCCCACGGCAAGATCGCCGACACCGAGCTGTTCCAGGTCAAGGGCGCGCCCTATTCGCTGCTCGACCTGCTCGGCGATTCCGCTTTGGTCGAGCAGCACCGCAACGGAAGCTTCGTCACGCTGCGGCTGACCTCGAGCATGTATCACCGCTTCCATGCACCCTATGATGCGCAGATCGAACGCGTCACGCTGATCCATGGCGACGTCTGGAACGTCAACCCGATCGCGCTCAAGCGGGTCGAGCGTCTGTTCTGCAAGAACGAGCGCGCCGTGATCCGCACCCATCTTGCGACCGGCGAGGCCGTGACGCTCGTCCCGGTTGCCGCGATCCTGGTCGCGAGCATCCGCCTGCACTTCCTCGACATGGTGCTGAACGCGCAGACCCGCGGGCCGGTCAATTTTCCGTGCGATGTCAACGTGACCAAGGGCGAGGAGCTCGGCTGGTTCGAGCACGGCTCGACCATCATCATCCTCGCGCCCGGCGATTTTACCTTCTGCGACGGCATCGCCGAGGGCACGCGCATTCGCGCCGGCCAGGCGCTGCTCCGGAGAAAGTAGCCTTCAAACCGCCGTCCCCGCCGCCTATATCGTCCGCGGGGACGATTTGACGATACGGATTTCGTGATGGCGCGAGTGCCGGTCATGGCGGCGGGTGGTATCGTGTTGCGGCGTGGCTCGACGCCGCTGATCGCGATCGTGCGCCAGCGCAAACGCAATGAGTGGGTGCTGCCCAAGGGTAAGCTCGACGACGGCGAGACGCCGAAAGAAGCCGCGCATCGCGAGGTGCTGGAAGAGACCGGCCACGACGTCGCCATCCACGAATTCCTGGGCACGCTCGTCTACCAATCCGGCGGACGCTCGAAGGTCGTGCATTTCTGGCGGATGGAGGCCGACGGAGGTCCCGTCCGCAAGTTGATGAACGACATCAAGGCGGTCGACTGGCTGACGCTGGACGACGCGATCGCACGGCTGTCGCGCGAATACGAGCGTGCGTTCCTGACGCAGATCGGCCCGATCGCCCTCGCGGCGGCGGGGCTTGTGCCCGCGGTCATTGCTGAGCCGGCACCGGTCTCGGAGCAGAAGCTGCCCGAGCCGAAATCGCCGCTGGCGGCCGACGATATCGATGCGGCCTTGCAGACATTGACGCCGGCCGAGGCGGCTTCGGTCGAAGAGCTGCAGCACGGCCTGTTGCAGAAAGTGAAGGCCTGGCTGCGCGGCGAGGCGTGAGGTCTTTTTGCGTACGCCGTAAGTTGCAGGTAGGTCGCGTATCCACGAACTGATGCGGTCAACGTCGCACGAGCCCTGTCCACGTCATTGCGAGCGCAGCGAAGCAATCCAGCATCTTTCCGCGGCGAGACTCTGGATTGCTTCGCTGCGCTCGCAATGACGGAGGAGACAGCGGTGTGAGGCTTATCCCTCTGCACGTCGCAAACTCGTAGGGTGGGCAAAGGCGCACTTGCGCCGTGCCCACGTCTTCCAACAATTATGCAAGTCGTGGGCACGCTGCGCTTTGCCCACCCTACGATACTGCCCGTCGCCGCGCTGACGGTGTATCCCTCTCCCCTTGCGGGAGAGGGTGGCTCGCCGCGCAGCGGCGAGACGGGTGAGGGGTATCTCTCCGCGAATGAATCTCTTGAGCTGAGGCAACCCCTCATCCGGCGCCATAGCCGAAGCTTCGCTTCGGCGCTCTTAAGAACGGCGGCCATAGGCCGCCTATGCCACCTTCTCGCGCAAGGGGGAGAAGGAAGAGCTACCGCCGCTCTTTCTCCTTCGGGGCCGGCTTGCGCGGGGCTGCGGGACGCTGCACGCCGGGAACGCGCTGCTGGAAGCCGCCGGGGCGCTGCACGCCAGGTTGCCGTGCTGCGGGCGGTTGCCCCGGCTGCAGGCCGGTGCGCGGCTGTTGCGGTTGTGGCGTTGCGCCCGGTTGCGGCGGTACGGTTGCTCCAGGCTGAATCTGTCCGCCGCGCTGCGGCTGGGCTTGTGGCGTGCCGGTCGGCGCCGTGCCCTGTCCGGTGCGCGGTGCGCCGGGACGTCCGGTGCCTTGCTGCTGGCCGGGCTGCCGCTCGCCCTGTTGCTGCTGGCCGCGCGGCTGCTGACCCTGGCCCGCACGCTGGCCGCCCGGCTGCACCGCGCCGCCTTGCTGGCCTTGTCCTTGTCCTTGCCGCTGCGGCGGCTGCGCACCCTGCCGGCCCGGAGCGCCCGGCTGCTGCTGGCCCGGACGGTTGTTCTGGCCCGGCTGGCCGTTCGGCCGTTGCTGTTGCTGGCCCGGCGCGGTCGTCGGCCGCAATTGCTGCTGCTGCGGCGGCTGGGCCGGCCGCGGAATGCGGCTGATCGCGGCCGGATTGGCGCGGCGGAAGTCGCGCTGCTCGGTGACGATCTGCCGGCCCGTGGTCTGCGCCAGATGAACCTGGCTGACGAAGCCGCGGTCGCGTGCGATCTGCTGCGGGGCAATCGTGATCGGCACGGCGGCAAATCGCATGACGCCGCCCGTGGCTGCGCCCGGGCGGATCGCAAAGCCGCTCGCGCCTTGCGTGAGCGCGCCGAGCCGCGCGCCGCTGCTGCGGTCGTTGACCTCGATGTGGCCGACGCGGCCGTCGGCGTCGGGATAGAGCTTGATGTTGACGTTGTTCGCAGTGCTGGCCGTCGCGCCCTCGGGCACGTCGACGACGCCGGTGGTGCCGCGGATGCCGAGCGTCGCGGTCGGCGTCGCGATCTTCATGTCGCCGCTCTTCGCCACGGCCGCGGCGACGAAGGCAACCGTGCCCTTGCCGATGTCGAAGATCGCCGAGTTCTGCTTGCCGCCGTCCTCATAGACGTAATTGTCGATGGTGATCCTGGCGCTGGCGGAGAGGTTGAACGTGGTGGCGTCGTTGAAGGTGATGCCGAGCGAGGAGTTCGACGACGTCTGCACGACGTCGTTGAGATAGATGTCGTCGCGCACGCGCAGCGGATAGGAATTCTTGTCGCGGACCACCGTCGCGATCCCCGTCACGGTCGCGACGTTGCCGATCGGCTCGACTGCGGGCGCCTGCGCATCTGTCGCGGGCGCCGGTGATGCCGATGGCGTCGGCGAGGCGGATGGCGTCGGGGAAGGGGCGGGGTTTGGTTGAGCCTGGGCAAGCTCGATGGTGTCGGATGCACGAGCCACGCTGCTGCCAGCCAGCGGCAAGGCGAGCAGGGCAAGCGCGAAGACGAAGCGGCGCCAGGCTACCAATGAAGTCACGAGGATGTCCCGGTGAGAATGCGAGGCGAGTGTTTTGTGATTTCAGCCGGGGGTAGCTGAATGGCGGATGAACATGTGTCGCAGGGACGGGGTGAACTTTCAAGCGATGCGTAGTGTCCATGAATGGGGCTCGGTCTCTCTCCGACGTCATGGCCGGGCTTGACCCGGCCATCCACGCCTTACTTCACGACACCAAGAACGTGGATGCCCGGGACAAGCCCCGGGCATGACGAAGAGTATGCATGTGCTGGAGATGATGCGCTTCGCGCGTCAGCTCACGCGCTTCCAGGTCTGGCCGCCGCAGAACATGCCGCCGAAGGCGCAGCCCTGCACACGCAGTGCGTTCGGGCCCTTCATCGCGATCGTCGAGTCGTAGTTGCGGCCGGAGTCGGGATCGTGGATGCGGCCGCTCCACTTCGCGCCGTCGGGCTTCATGTTGATCAGGATGCGCTCATTGGTCTTCTGGGCATAACCGCAGAGATTGGCGCCGCACTGCTCGACGCGGACATTGCCCTTGTTCTCTTCGGTCGCCCACACACCGATCGGCGAATTCGGCGCAGCCATTGGTGCGGCGGCGACCGGAGCCGGGGCGGGCACATAGGCAGGAGCGGGCGCAGCCGCGACCGCAGCAGGAGGCGCAACCGGCGCGGCCTGCGTCGTCGTATCGACCGACGGCGCAGCGGCAACGGTCGGCGCGGGCGCGGCGGGAGCAACAGCGGGGGCGGCCGGAGCGGTCGCCTGGACCGGCGCCTGCTGCACGGGCTGCTGCTGCACCGGAGCCGGCGCGGGCTGCGCGGTCGTGGCCGGAGCCGGCGTGGTGTCGACGTCATCGTCCTTGGAGCCGCCAAGGCCCTTCAGGTTGATGTTGTTCAGCTTGATCGGCTTGTCCGAGAGGCCCGGCGCGACGATGGTCACGCAGTTGAGCGAGGCGCAGTTGCGCGGCGTCTCGATGCGGATGTGCTGGCCCTCGATCTGGAACGAGATCGAATTGCCGCCGGCATGGGCGGCCGCCGTCGAAGCCAGGAAGAGCGCGGTGGCGGCGATGGTGAGCTTGTTCATGACAGCCTCCGAAAATGTGCGGTCCGGTGATGGACTGAAGTCGCTGGTGGATGAAGCGTGGTTCGACCCTACGCCGGGCCGAACCCGCCTTCCGTGACGGACGTCACAACGGTCCGCCGGCGCTGGGTGAGGCAGCGCACATTCGGCTGCTGTTTGCGCGACGTAACCTTGCCGCGACACGACAGGAGGTGCCGATGGCACGGCTTATGACTTCGCTTGGCATATTGATCGCCCTGACGGCGATGGCGCCTGCGGCCGAGGCCGGCTCCTATTCCTTCTCGATCGGCGGCCACCGGTTCCACGTCGAGGCGCCCAGGAATTGCCGGTCGAGTTCCTGCGTTTCGGTGTCCAGCCGCAGCCTTCGGCCGACTGAAGATGTCACCACGACACCGGCCGCGCCGCCTCCGCCGGCGCCGCTGGTCCAGGCGCAGCCGGTCGTTCCGCCTGCTCCGGTGCGGCCGCCGCAGCCGGCCGTGGCCACGCCATCACCCGCATCGACGGCGCCTGTCCTTGCCGCGACGACGTCGCAGCCCGTCGTGCCGCCGCCGGCGCCCAAACTTGAAGCACCAAAAGTGTTGAGTCCCAATCCGCCGCGGGTGGACCTGCAGCGCATGGATCCGCCGAAGACCGTCGCGCTCGATCCGCCGCGCGTAGCGCCGGTTGCCCCTCAACCCGAAACCGGCCAGGGCACGACGATCGCGCAGCGCGGTGACGAGGAGGCATATTCCCCGCTCGGCGAATGGGAGAGCCGAGGTGCCAAGGGCACGGTTCGCATCGAGCGCTGCGGTCCGGCCCTGTGCGGCTTTGCGCTCACCGAGGCTTCCAACCGGGGCGAGAGCGTGCTCGTCAACATGAAGCCGAAGACGCACAATGTGTGGACCGGCAGCATCTACAGCCGCTCCAGCGGCAACACTTATTTTGCGACGATGACGCTGAAGGGCTCGGGCAGGCTGTACGTCGAGGCCTGTGCTCTCGGCCGCTTCTGGTGCTCCGGCAACGACTGGACCCGCATCGAGGAGCCGCAGGACAAGATGGTCTCGACGTCACGGCAGTGGAGCGCGCGGTCGTAAGTTTGTCGCGAAATGCAGACTGTCACCCTCCCCCTTGCGGGAGAGGGTGGCTCGCTGCGTCAGCAGCGAGACGGGTGAGGGGTATCTCCCCGCGAGCGATTCTCTTGCGGCGGAATTCGCTGAAGCAACCCCTCATCCGGCGCTTCGCGCCACCTTCTCCCGCAAGGGGAGAAGGAAGGATACCGCCGTCGCGGAAGAGTATCCCCTATCCAATTTGTAATCGTCCTGCACCGAACCTGCTTCTGCCTTGCACGCGACCGATGGGTGCAAGGAGAGCCGGCATGAAACGCCTCAGCCTCATCGCCGCGCTGCTGATCGGCAGCGCGATCCCGGTCCACGCCGACACCGACATCTGGAATAATGTGCTGAAGCAGCAGCGCGGCGACGACGCGCTGCATGTCGACAGCGCTTTCTGCGATGCTCAGGTTGGCGCGCCGCAGAACGGCACGGTGACATCGGCACGCTACAAGCGCTGCATGCTGTCGCGCGGCTGGCGCTTCAGCCGCACGCGTCGCGAGAAGGATGATCGCTATCCCGATCCTGACAGTCCCGGCATGATGTGCCGCGACTTCAAGATCGGCGGCATCACGGGTTCGGAATGCTCGAATTTCTGATGGGCGCGCGGTGACGCACAGCGGCTGCGCGATGCGCTCAGCCGGGCAAGCCCGCGGTGCCGTCTATGCAATCTCTAGATCATGCCGAGCACGATGGCGCCGACGAAGGCCATGGCGAGGTACGCGGTGACTACGTTCAGTCTCCCGGCGAAGGTCATGAGGTCGTTCCCTCCATGCGCGCCGCCCCGCGCGCATGGCTTATGGTTAACAGAAAGTCTCTTCCCGAAAAAGTCAGCCTTGCTGTCGCTCGCCTTCGCGAGCCGCCGGCGCGGCTGCGGGTCGGTATGGTTAAAGAACACTGAAATCAACGTGTTGAAGAGTCTTTAAGTAAATTCACCGAACGTGCGTGCATGACGCGCGGAGTTCGTTTGTATCTCGTCGGCTCCATCGTCCTTGTTTCGCTAGCGGGTTGCGGACGCGGCTTCTTCCAGGCCGAACGTGAACCATGGCGGGCCGAGGCGGAAGCGGCGTGCCTGAAATCGGGCGCCGTCAAGGAGAGCGCGGACATCGTCCGCATCGACCCGATCTCGGGGCCCGGCATGTGCGGCGCCGAGTATCCGCTGAAGGTGGCCGCGCTCGGCGAGGCCTCCAGCACCTATGGTTTCGCCGACGAGGCGCTGCGCCCGCCCGGCAGCATCGGCAACCAGCCGCGCTGGCCGGTGCAGCCGCAGTCGAACTATCAGCAAGGCCAGAATTATCCGGCATCGTCCTACCCGCAGCGGTCGAACTATCCCGAGAGCGCGGTGCGCCAGCCATCCGGCTATGGTGCATCCTCCGGACCGATGTCGCTCAATGCGCCCGGGGTCGCGCCGCAGGAAGACGAGATCGACCTGCCGCCCGAGGGCACCGATGCCGCGGGCGCCGCGCGCTACATGAACGCGCCGAGCTATCCAACGCGATCGGCAGCACCTTATTCGCAAGCACCCGCGCAGCAGCCGCTGCCGCGTCTCGGCCCGCCGCAGGGCAATCCCGTCGCCGCCGTCGGCCCCGTCACGATCAAGCCGACCGCGACGCTCGCCTGTCCGATCGTGTCCGAGCTCGACCGCTGGCTCGCCGACACCGTGCAGCCGTCGGCGATGCGCTGGTTCGGCGCCCGCGTCGCCGAGATCAAGCAGATCTCCGCTTATTCCTGCCGCGGCATGAACGGCAATCCGCACTCCCACATCTCCGAGCACGCCTTCGGCAATGCGCTCGACATCTCCGCCTTCGTGCTCGCCGACGGCCGTCGCGTCACCGTGAAGGACGGCTGGCGCGGCATGCCGGAAGAGCAGGGCTTTTTGCGAGACGTTCAGTCGGGCGCGTGCGCGCATTTCACCACGGTGCTGGCGCCGGGATCGAACGTCTATCACTACGATCACATCCATGTGGATCTGATGCGCCGCCCCAGCCGCCGCCTGATCTGCCAGCCCGCCGCCGTGTCGGGCGAAGAGGTCGCCGGGCGCGCGCAGCGCCGCAATCCCTATGCGAACTCGAAAGATCCTTACGTCACCGGCTCGCTCGGCGCGAGCAAGAGCACGACGCGCAAGCGCGAGGAAGACGAGTACGCCGACGATTAGCGCGTCGCATCTCCTGTAGCCCGGATGAGCGCAGCGATATCCGGGGCAGCCTGTATCAAACGCGTCGTCCCGGCGAAGGCCGGGACCCATAATCCGATGACGCAGTTTGGCGAAGATTCGTGGTTCGGTACTCTAACCGTCCAGAATTGATGGATCACGCGGTATGGGTCCCGGCCTTCGCCGGGACGACGGCGGAATGTTGGGCGGCTGTTTCGCGGAGTCAGCTGTCGCGTTTGCCGAAGCGGCGCTCGACCGATCCATCAACTCACCTCGAGCCCGGCTTCGCCGATGCCGGGATCAGCCCCATGCAGAGCTGCACCTCGCCCGGGACGTTGTAGGTGCGCATGATGTGGCGGCTGTCGCGCAGGCCGGACGCCTCGCGTTGCACCACGAACATCCAGAGCGCCTGGCCGGCTTCCAGCACCAGCTTGCGCCGCGCGGGCTGCATCGAGGCCGGCGTCTCCGTCGCCGCGTGAGCAGTGTCGAATTCGCGCAAGCGCGCCAGCGCCTGTTCGAGCGTGCGGCCCATCCGCCCAAGCGCGGAGGCCTGTTCCTGGACGATCTCGTAATGGAGGATATCGACAGGCGGGCGAAGATCACGGGACATGGCCCGAATATAGCCGCCGGACCGGCACGCGCAACGCGCGGCGCTACTTCGCCCGGTACGCCGCCAGGAACATCCGCGTCGCGCTGTCGACCACTTCGGTCATGCGCTCTTCCGACGGCGCGGGCGCGGCCTGGAAGACGAAGGGCAGGAACAGCGAGGCCTTGCACAGTTCCATGAACTGCGACGCCGCCAGGTCGCAATCGTCGATCCTGAGATCGCCGGAGGCGACGTGGATCCCGAGATAATCGGAGAGGCGGTTGATGGTCTTGTCCAGCACTCGCGCATAATAGCGGCGGCCGACATCGGGCATGCGCTCGGCGATCGCCATCACGGTACGGATCGCCGATCCGCCGCCGGGCCGGCAGAGCAGGTGGATATAGGCCTGGCCGAAATCCTTCAGCGTGGTCTCGGCATCGCGCGCGGGATCGAAATTGAAAACGACCTGGCCGTGCTGGAGCGCCTCCTGCTCGAGGATCGCTTCGAACAGCGCGCATTTGTCGGCGAAGTAGACGTAGAGCGTGCCCTTGGACACCTGCGCGGAGCGGGCGATCTCGCCCATGCTGGCGCCGTCAAAGCCGAGATCCATGAACACCTTGCGGGCGCCGTCGAGGATCTGGCGGCGCTTGGAGCTGTCCTCCTCCTGGATGACGTGCGGATGTTCGCGCTCGGCTACAACCATTGGTTCAGGGTCTCGGCAGGTTTTTGGGTCGGGGCTTGGTCCGGGAAACCTGAATAAAGGATTCGGGTCCCTAGGGTCGCCTGGGAACATTATGTATATTGACCGAACCGTTCGGTCAATGATATTTGGGATGAACGACAGGAACCGGCCGCAGGACGGCCGCCCTTGATCGTGCTTTTTTTGGGGAGGCCGTTATGGCCGTATCGAGAGACCAGGCGGCGCGCGCCATTCGCCAGGACACGGTGGAGACGGCATCGGCGAACGATGGGGCTGCGCCCGAGTCATCGGCGGTCCTTGCCGAGCAGCTGCGCTCGCACGTGGCCGAGGAAACCAAGCGCCGCAGCGAGGCCCCGGAGAAACAAGTGACCGACAAGCCGGCCGCTGCGCCGGACGCGCCCGCCGCGGGCGCGCCGAAATCCGGCAAGCGCAAATTCGTCCTGATGGGCGTCGGTCTCGTGCTGGCGCTCGCGGCCGCGGGCTATGCCGGCTATTACACGCTGGTCGGCCGCTTCTACATCTCGACCGACGACGCCTATGTCCGCGCCAACAACACCATGCTCGGCGCGCGCGTTGCCGGCCACATCTCTTCGATCCTTGCCGGCGACAACACCACGGTGCGCGCCGGCGACATCATCCTCCGCATCGACGACGGCGACTACAAGATCGCGGTCGACGCCGCGGCGACCAAGATCGCAACCCAGCAGGCGACCATCGACCGCATCGGCCGCCAGGTCGCCGCGCTCGACAGCCAGGTCGCGCAGGCCAAGGCGCAGCTCGTCTCCGCCGAAGCCGGCCTCAAGCGCGCCGATCTCGACTATGAGCGCCAGCAGGCGCTGAGCAGCAAGGGCTTTGCCTCGCGCGCCACCTTCGAAAGCTCGGAAGCCGGACGCGACCAGGGCGCCGCCGCCGTCAAGGCCGCGCAGGCGGCCTACGACGTCGCGGTCAGCAATGTCGACGTCGCCAAGGCGCAGCAGGCCGAAGCGCAGGCGCAGCTCGCCGAGCTCAAGACCGCGCTCGCCAAGGCCGAGCGCGACCTCGCCTTCACCGCGGTGCGCGCGCCCGTCAACGGCACGTTCTCCAACCGCCTGGTCAATGCCGGCGACTTCGTCGCGGTCGGCCAGCGGCTCGGCAACGTCGTGCCGCTCGACGACGTCTTCATCGACGCCAACTTCAAGGAAACCCAGCTCAAGCGCATCCGTCCCGGCCAGCCGGTGACGATCAAGGTCGATGCCTATGGCATGCGCAAGTTCTCCGGCGTGGTCGACAGCATCGCGGCGGGCGCGGGCTCCGTGTTCACCCTGCTGCCGCCCGACAACGCCACCGGCAACTTCACCAAGATCGTGCAGCGCGTGCCGGTCCGCATCCGCGTGCCGAAGTCGGTGGCGAAGCAGAACCTGCTCCGCGCCGGCATGTCGGTCTACGCCACCGTCGACACCAACAAGGGCGCGGCCGACGCCGACAGCGAGGTCGATCTCGACGATCCCACCGCGATCCATCCGCAGTAGGATTTGATGACATGAGCCGCACCGCAGCCTCCAATGCAGGTGCGCTCCCTCTCCCGCTTGCTGGAGAGGGCTGGGGAGAGGGTGCCTCCGCAACGGGACAATCCCCCAGAGGAGAGAACCCTCACCCGACGCTTCGCGCCGACCTCTCCCGCAAGCGGGAGAGGTGTCCCCAACTCGCAGCCTGCTCCAGCCCGAGCTGACACCATGGCCACCGCCACCACCGCTTCACCTGCCATGATGGCGGACCCCGCTTCGGAGCGCATCGCGCCGAAGCGGCTGTTCGCGTTCATCATCATGGTGTTCGGGATGTTCATGTCGATCCTGGACATCCAGATCGTCTCGGCGTCCCTGAGCGAGATCCAGGCCGGCCTGTCGGCGAGCTCGAGCGAAGTCGCCTGGGTCCAGACTGCCTATCTGATCGCCGAGGTGATCGCGATTCCGCTGTCGGGATTCCTGTCGCGGGCCTTCGGCACGCGGCTGCTGTTCGCGATCTCGGCGGCCGGCTTCACCGCTTCGAGCCTGCTCTGCGGCTTCGCCACCACGATCGAGGAGATGATCCTCTGGCGCGCGCTGCAGGGTTTTCTCGGCGCCGGCATGATCCCGACGGTGTTCGCCTCGGCCTACACCGTGTTCCCGCGCACGAAATTCCACATCGTCGGTCCCATCATCGGGCTCGTCGCGACGCTGGCGCCGACCATCGGCCCGACCGTCGGCGGCTACATCACCGATCTGATGTCGTGGAACTGGCTGTTCTTCATCAACGTCGTGCCCGGCATCGGCATCACCGTCGGCGTGCTGGCGCTGGTCGATTTCGACGAGCCGCATTTCGAGCTGCTCGACCGCTTCGACTGGTGGGGCCTGCTGTTCATGGCCGGCTTCCTCGGCACGCTGGAATATGTGCTGGAGGAGGGGCCTCAGCACGAATGGATGCAGGATACGTCGGTGGCGATCTGCGCCTGGATCTGTGCGATCTCGGCGATCGCCTTCTTCTGGCGCGTGTTCACAGCGGCCGAGCCGATCGTCAATTTGCGCACCTTCTCCAACCGCAATTTCGCGGTCGGCTGCGTCCTGCAGTTCTGCATCGGCATCGGCCTCTACGGCCTGACTTACATCTATCCGCGCTACCTCGCCGAGGTGCGCGGCTACAGCGCGCTGATGATCGGCGAGACCATGTTCGTCTCGGGCATCACCATGTTCCTGGTCGCGCCGCTGGTCGGCCGGCTCATGGTCAAGGTCGACATGCGCTACATGATCGCGTTCGGCCTCGTCGTGTTCGCGATCGGCTCCTACCAGATGACCTGGATGACGCGCGATTACGATTTCGTCGAGCTGCTGGTGCCGCAGATCCTGCGCGGCATCGGCATGATGTTCGCGATGGTGCCGACCAACAACATCGCGCTCGGCACGCTGGCGCCCGAACGGGTGAAGAACGCGAGCGGCCTGTTCAACCTGATGCGCAATCTTGGCGGGGCCGTCGGCCTTGCCGTCATCAACACCGTGCTCAACGACCGCACCGACCTGCACATCACGCGCCTGCAAGAGCGCGTGACCTGGGGCAATGCCACCGCGACCGAAACGCTGACCATGCTCCAGCAGAAATTCCAGGGACTCGGCGATTCCACGCTGATGGCGATGAAGCAGCTCAGCCAGATCGTGCACCGCCAGGCCGTGGTGATGAGCTTTGGCGATGCCTTCTTCGTGCTGACGGTGTTCTATCTCGGCCTCAGCCTGCTGGTCACCTTGCTGAACAAGCCGGCCGCGATGACCGGCGGCGGCGACGCGCATTGACGCAGCGATACAGTCGGTGTCATCGCCCGGCTTGACCGGGCGATCCAGTATTCCACCAGCGCCGGTGGGATACGGAGAGGCCGCGGCGTATTGGATCCCCCGCCTTCGCGGGGGATGACAGCGGAGAGTGAGACAAGGGCGCGCGCACCAACGCCGTGCACGCCCCCCGAACCAAATTGCAACACTCATCCGTGAACTCGCGGAAGCCCCGTTGCAAAGCGGAAGCGACACATCTATAAATCGCGCCTCATTCAATCGAACCGGGGAGAGATTTGCATGATTTCGTCGCATTCGCAGATCGTACGCCCGCGCTCGATGATCACCTGGCTCGGTATGTACGCGGCCTGCTAGAGGCCTCTTCCGCCAGTTTCGATTGGGTTTTGTCTCCCGATCGCTCCGTTTCCCAAGTCAAATTCAGTCTCAAGTGACGCCGTCCTGGCCCCTCGCGGCCGATTCGCGTCCATCGATGGAGCCGGCTCGCGCAAAGCGGCCGGATGATGCCATGACCGCTCTGTCAAAGAAGCCCGCGGCGATCCGCGTGGTGCTGCCCTTCGTGTTCAGGCACTGGCTGAAGCAGCCGGGGCGGACGCTCGCCATCGTCACCGGCCTGCTGGGGGCGACCGCCGCCGACCTGTTCATGCCGGTGTTCTCGGGCCAGCTGGTCGATGCGCTGACGCGCGGGCCGTCCGACCCCGATGCGCGCCACGCCGCATTGGTCGCGTTCGCCGCCATCGTGGCGCTGGGCGCGACCTCGATGGTGCTGCGGCTTGCCGGCCTGCAGGCGATCGTGCCGTTCACGCTCAAGCTCATGTCCGAGATTGCGCAGGACGCCTTCACGCGCGTGCAGCGCTTCTCGACCGACTGGCACGCCAACTCCTTTGCCGGCTCGACCGTGCGCAAGATCACGCGCGGCATGTGGGCGCTCGACCTGCTCAACGACACCATCCTGCTGGCATTGCTGCCGTCGCTGGTCGTGCTGATCGGGTCGATGATCCTGCTCGGCGTGCACTGGGCTTCGCTCGGCGCGGTGATCGCCCTCGGTGCGGCGATCTATGTCACGATGACGGTGCTGTTCTCGACGCGCTACATCGCGCCGGCCGCTCGCGTCTCCAATGCATGGGACACCAAGGTCGGCGGCACGCTGGCGGACGCGCTGACCTGCAATGCGGTGGTGAAATCCTTTGGCGCCGAGACGCGAGAAGACGCGCGGCTCGGTCGCGTCATCAACCGCTGGCGCACGCGCGTGCGTCGCACCTGGTTCCGCTACAACTACACGGCCATGGCGCAGCTCTCGCTGCTGCTGTGCCTGCGCGCGTCGGTGATCGGCGGCTCGGTGCTGCTGTGGATGTACGGGCACGCCTCGCCCGGCGACGTCACCTATGTGCTGACGAGCTACTACGTCATCCACGCCTATTTGCGTGACGTCGGCATGCACATCAACAACCTCCAGCGATCGGTCAACGACATGGAGGAGCTGGTGGCGATCCATGACGAGCCGATCGGGATTGCGGACGCCGCGGGTGCGCGGCCGATCGTGATCGAGGGCGGCGAGATCGTGTTCGACGACGTCACGTTCCATTATGGCGGCCATCGCGCGCCGCTATACGACGGCCTGTCGGTCAGGATCCGCGCCGGCGAACGCGTCGGCCTCGTCGGCCGCTCCGGCTCCGGCAAGACCACGTTCGTCAAGCTGGTGCAGCGGCTCTACGACGTCACGGATGGTCGCGTGCTGATCGATGGGCAGGACATCGCGCAGGCGACGCAGCAATCGCTGCGCAGCCAGATCGCGATCGTGCAGCAGGAGCCGATCCTGTTCCACCGGACGCTCGCCGAGAACATCGCCTATGGCCGGCCCGGCGCCAGCCTCGATGCGATCGAGCAGGCCGCGCGGCTGGCGAATGCGCACGACTTCATCCTGCGCCTGCCGAAGGGCTACGGCACGCTGGTCGGCGAACGTGGCGTCAAGCTGTCGGGCGGCGAGCGGCAACGCGTGGCGCTGGCGCGCGCGTTCCTGGCGGATGCGCCGGTGCTGATCCTGGACGAGGCGACGTCGAGCCTCGATTCGGAATCGGAGGCGCTGATCCAGCAGGCGATGGAGCGTCTGATGAAGGGGCGCACCTCGATCGTGATCGCGCACCGGCTGTCTACGGTGAAGAGCCTCGACCGGATCCTGGTGTTCGACCGCGGCGAGATCGTCGAGCAGGGCACGCATGCTCTGCTCGCGAGCAAGTCAGGGGGCATCTATCGCGGCCTGTTCGAGCGCCAGGTGGTGGAGCTCGGGCGGATCGCAGCAGCGGAGTGAGAGGCGATATGGTTGACGCGGCCAGGCCAACACGACGGCATCTCAACGCTGATCAGAAGCGTGCGTTGAAAGCTGCGATCGTGTGCGTGTTCACGCAGCAATATGGCCGCAAGGCCCAACGCGGGGTCGAGCCGAACGACCGCCGCTACAGTCGCGAGATGGAGAGAAAGCTCAAGCAGTTGAAGCCGGAACGGCTCGATTTGCTGATGCGGGATGACGAAGACTAGGCAGCGGTTACAGGGCAGTTGTGGCGCCTGGCTGACGGGCAAATGCCCTGAGAGCCACGTCGCCAAGGATGGAATGACATGAAAGACCTGACGCACGGCTCTATCGCGAGACACATCCTGGCCATGGCACCGCCGATCATGGTCGGGATGATCTCGATCATGCTCTGCCAGCTGGTCGATCTGTACTTCGTCTCGGGTCTCGGCGATGCCGCTGTGGCAGGCGTCGCGGCGGCCGGCAATGCCGGATTCCTCATCAACGCGCTGATGCAGGTGCTCGGCGTCGGCACGGTGGCGCTGATCGCGCATGCCGTGGGACGCAAGGACCGGCCGGATGCCAACCTGATCTTCAACCAAGCGATTGCGCTATCGGTGCTGCTCGGCTTGCTGACGCTGGCGATGGGCGCGACGCTGTCGCGACCCTACATGCATTCGGTCGCGGCGGACCAGGCCACGGTCGAGGCGGGGACCATCTACCTGTTGTGGTTCATGCCCGCGCTGGCGCTGCAATTCGCGACGCAGGTGATCGGGTCCGCGCTGCGCGCGACCGGCATCGTGCGCCCCGTGATGCTGGTGCAGACGCTCGCGGTCGCGATCAACATTGCGCTGGCGCCGGTGCTGATCTCGGGCTGGGGCACGGGCTATGCGCTCGGCGTCGCCGGCGCGGGACTGGCGAGCTCGATCGCGGTCGCGATCGGCGTTCTGATATTGCTGGCCTATTTCCGCAAGGTGGAGCGCTACGTCGCCTTCAATGCGGCGCAATGGCGTCCGCAGCCGCGTCATCTGAAGCGCATCCTCGATGTCGGCCTGCCCGCCGGCGGCGAGTTCGCCATGATGTTCATCTTCATGGCCGTGGTCTATTACGTGCTGCGCGACTTCGGCGCGGCGGCGCAGGCGGGATTCGGCATCGGCCAGCGCGTGCTCGGCCTGATCCATATGCCGGCGCTGGCGGTTGCGCTGGCGGCCGGGCCGATCGCCGGCCAGAATTTCGGCGCCGGCAACGGCGCGCGCGTGCGGGACACGTTCGTCAAGTCGGCGCTGATCGTGACCATCGTGATGCTCGGCTTCATGGCCCTCGCGCAGTTGAAGCCGGATCTGCTGCTCGGCGGATTCTCCAACGACCAGGAGACGATGGAGATCGCCCGCCTGTTCCTGCGGATCATCTCGTTCAACATGGTGGCGCAGGGACTGATCTTCACCTGCTCGAGCATGTTCCAGGGCCTCGGCAACACCAGGCCGGTGCTGCTGAGCTCGGCGACGCGCGTGTTCACTTATTCGCTGCCGGCGATCCTGCTCTCGACCCGTCCGGGCTTCCGGATCGAGTATGTCTGGTACCTGTCGATCGCGGCGACCACGTTCCAGGCCGCCTTGAGCGTGTGGCTGCTGCGCCGCGAGTTCAGGAAACGGCTGCCGACGGTGCCGCAGCACGAGGCGGCGGAGCCGGTGGAAGCCGAGCCCGTTACGCCGCCTGCGCGCGCGCCGGCGTAGCGAGGCTTACCTCCGCCCCACGGCTCTTGCCTTTGCCGTGGGGCTATAGCGCGCCGATGCTATTCCAGACGAGTGTGAGACCCGACAGAAACAGCAGGCCAAGCACAACATCGCCGAAATGCTTGTCATTCAGCACGTGATAGACGCGTGCGCCGGCCCAGGCGCCGATGAGCGTGCCGGGAAAGGCGACGGCTGCCAGCCAGACCACCTTGAACGCGACGAGGCCGGATGCTGTCTGCAGCACCAATGCGGTGGCGAGTACCGTGAAATTGAAGAGCTGGAAGATGCCGCGCCGCTCATGCTTGTTCCAGCCGCGGATGTTGGCCCAGAGGATCGGCAGCGGGCCGGACAATCCGGCGAGCCCGCCCAGGATGCCGCCGGCAAAACCGATCGCGCCGTCGGCGATCCGGCCGCCGAACTTGATGGCGAGCGGCTTCTTGTTGAGATAGAGCGCCGTCGAAAAGATCAGCAGCAGCACGCCGACGCTCAGCTTGAACACCTTTGGATCGGCGGAGGCGACCATCATGGTCCCGAGCGGCACGCCGATCAGCCCTCCGATCAGGAACGGCCACACCAGCGAGAGATCAAAGCTCTTCCACATCGACGGCAACGTCGAGGTCTGCGCGATCACCGAGCAGATCAACACCAGCGGTACCGCGAGCGAGGGCGGCAGCACGTAGAGCCAGATCCCGAGCGCCATCAGCGCCGTGCCGAACCCCGCCAGTCCCGAGACGAAGCCGCCGGCCAATGCGCCGAACAGCAGCAGCGCGTAAGTGAGCGTTTCCAACGAATTATTCCTGCCGCAATGGGCGATCCCGAACTGTTGATCGCCATTGCCCGCATAGCACGCCTTCGGCCAGGCAGGTCAATTTCCAAACCGCACGCAAGCGTGATCCCTCGGGGCGCCCGGGGACGAGCGTTCGTGGCAGGCGCCCCTACATGATGGCCGTACTTCAATCCGGGGGCCCGCCCGACGCCGATATCGCCCTGAATCGCCTGTTCCCCGAACGAGATGGAAAATGACCATGACCCGCATGAATATTGCCGTTGCGGCCGCGCTGCTGTCCACCGCCGCCCTGACGCCGACATTGGCACAGGCGCAGTTTTCCGAGCCTGCGGCCTATCAGGCCGCGCATCCCGATCGCGACGTGCTCAATGGCGGCCAGCTCACGCCCGCGGGGCGCGCAGCCCGCGGCGAGGCAGTGGTCCCGAGCGAGGCCTATGCGGCTTATCCTGCAGCGGCTGCGCCGGTTGTTCGCCCGCGCCACCGCCGTCATCATCAATACCAATAAGTGTCTAAACGATCTGCCTGCTGTCGGCGGGCTTGTGGAGCGCGCCGACGAGGATGCGCAGCGCCTCCGTCAACTCGGCCCTGTTGCGCGCTGCGCCCAGCGAGACGCGCGCCGCATGCGGCGGTGTTCCGTCCACGGTGAAGGCGTCGCCGGCGACCACGGCGAGGCCATTTCGCAGCAGATGCGCCGCGACGTCGGGGCGGCCTTCGGGCAGCCGCAGCCAGAGATGGTGGGCGGCAGGCTTGGCCAGGAACTGAAACCCTTTCAGCACGCGCTGCGCGAGCTGCTGGCGGCCAATCGCCTCGTTGCGAATGGCGGTGATGATCCGGTCGGCAACGCCGCTCTCGATCCAATGCGTCGCCAGCGCGACCATGAGCGGCGCCGGCATCTGCACCGTTGCTTGCAGGGACGTCCGCATCTCCTGCTGCGCGGCGTTGTCGGGCGTCACGAGGTAAGCGACGCGCAGTGCGGGCGCGATGCACTTCGACAGCGTGGTTGCGAGATAAGTTCGTTCCGGAACGAGGTTCGCGATCGGCGATGCCGAGCGATCGAGCAGCCCGTAGGCATCGTCTTCGATCAGCATCGTATCGGCGTCGCGGATGATCCTGGCGATCGCGCTGCGCCGCTCCGGGAGAAGCGTCGCGGTGGTCGGATTGTGCAGCGTCGGAATCAGATAGACCGCCTTCGGCTTGTGGGCGCGGCAGGCTTTCGCCAGCGCATCGGGCAGGATGCCGCCGTCGTCCATGGCCACACTGATGAGCTTGACGCCGAGCCGCGCCGCGGCCGCCTTGATGCCGGGGAAGGTGAGGGCTTCCGTCAGCACGACATCGCCAGGCCGCGCAAGGTGCGCGAGCAGGTTGAACAGGATCGTCTGCGCGCCCGGGAAGATCACAAGCCTGTCGGCATGCGCGTGCGGGACGCGCGACCGCATCCAGCGCGCCGCGACCTCGCGCTCATGGGCGCTGCCGCCGGGCGGCTGATAATTGAGGAACGCGGTCAGGCCCGATTGGGCGCGGAGGGCTTCCATCCCGGCGATGATCCGCTCGTCGAGCTGCGCTTCGAGCGGATGCGGCGGCACGTTCATCGACAGGTCGATCGCGACGGGATGCGGCAGATCGACCGCGCGCCGCGCGCTGGTCTCCGACACGAACGATCCCTGGCCGACGCGGGCTTCCATGATGCCGCGGCGCCGCGCCTCGGTGTAGGCGCGCGTCACCGTGGTGAGGTCGATGCCGAGCGCCTTGGCCAGCGCGCGCTGGGTCGGCAATTGCTGTCCCCGCACCAGGCGGCCGGCGGCGATGTCGGCCTCCATCGCCTCGACGATGCGCTGGTAGCGTGGCCCGCTGAGCTCGGAGATTGTAGGAGTCCAATCCATGCAATTTAGGCCCATATCCTTTGAATGTATGGATACAAGATAGTATTGTATGGATCAGCAAAACGGAAGGGGTGTCGTCATGACGACCGGTTCAGTTTCCCTGGCGAATGCAATGTGGCGCGGATTTCGCGGCAAGTGTCCGAACTGCGGCGAAGGACATATGTTCGGGCGTTTCCTGAAGGTCGCTGACGCTTGCGATCATTGCGGCGAGGAGCTGTTCCACCAGCGCGCCGACGATTTCCCCGCCTATCTGGTGATGGTCGTGGTTGGCCACCTCGTGGTGCCGGCGATCCTCGCGATCGAGACGGCCTACGCGCCGCCGGTCTGGCTGCAGCTGGCAGTGTGGCTGCCGGTGACATTGTTTGCCTCGCTGGCGCTGCTGCAACCGACCAAGGGCGCCATCGTCGGCCTGCAATGGCAGCTCGGCATGCACGGCTTCGAGGCGGGCAAGCTGCGGCGCGAAGCCGGTCGGCTTGCGCCGGTCCTCGCAAAATCGAATACGCGCGCGGCCTGAAGCGGCTCCACGTTTACATCGTGCGCCCGGCCGCTACACTCCATCGTACAAACAAGAACGATGGAAACGCCAATGGCCGCACGCGCGAAGACCTTTCTGCTCTGTCATGGCGCCTGGTCCGGCGGATGGTCCTGGAAGAAGATGCATCCGCTGATGGCGGCGGCCGGTCATCGGCTCGTTGCGCCGACCTATACGGGGCTCGGCGAGCGCGCGCATCTCGCAAGTCCCTCGATTGATCTGAATACGCACATTCAGGACATCCTCAACGTCATCACGTTCGAGGACCTCAATGACATCGTGCTGCTCGGCCACAGCTATGGCGGCATGGTCGCGACCGGCGTCGCCGACCGCGCCCGCGAGCGGGTGACGCAACTGATCTATCTCGACGCCTTCGTGCCGCGCGACGGCCAGTCGCTGTTCGACCTCAACGAGGCCGGACGCGAGCCGATGCGCAAGGCGGCAAGCGCCGGCGACGGCTACCGCATCCCGCCGAACCCGCCGCCGCCGGATACGCCGCAGGCCGATCTCGACTGGCTCAACGCGCGACGGGTGGCGATGCCGATCAAATGCTTCGAGACACGATTGAAGCTCGCCCATGGCGAGCCGCCGATGCCGCGCAGCTACATCTATTGCACGCGCATCCCGCCGGGCGACACGTTCGGGCAATTCGCCAGGCGCACGAAGAGCGAGGAAGGCTGGCGCTATGTCGAGCTCGACGCCAGCCACGCGCCGAACGTGACGGCACCGGAGGCGTTGATGGCGGTGTTGGAAAGCGCGTCGTGATCAGGAAAGCCGAGGCGCGAGACGCCTCCAGTCTGGCGGCGGTGAGCATAGAAGTCTGGTTGAGCACCTATCTCCGCGAGGGGGTGAACGCATTTTTCGCGGACTACGTTCTCTCGGAGTTCACTGCGCAGAAGTTTCGGGACGCTGTCGGTGATCCCAATCTATCGATCTGGGTGTCGGAGAACCGGATAGGAATCGACGGTTTCGTGACGATTGGTTCGACGTCCACGCCGCCGCTGGCCAATTGCTCGCCGCTGGAAATCATGACCCTGTATGTCCAGCCAAGACACCAGTCGGGCGGAAGAGGCGTTGCACTTCTGCAGCGCGCCTTGGCTCATTGCCGGAGCATGGGTGGCGAACGCGTCTGGCTGAAGGTCAACGCGCAAAATGATCGCGCCATCGCCTTCTATCTGCGACACGGCTTCAAGAGGATCGGCTCCACGCATTTCGTGATTGCTGACAGTGCGTACGAGAACTTCGTTATGGAAGCTGACGTCCGGCGTGCCGTGGACTGAAGGCCGGGAGTGACAGTGCCGCAAATGGTGAGGGGCCCGATGCGCTAGCATCGAACCCCTCGTCACTTTCTTCTTCAAGCGAACCGGAAAACCACTTCGCTCGACGACGCTTTAGAATATCAGCCGGCCTGTAAGCCGGGTTCTGTAGGGCACCGCCTGCTTGCGCAAGCGATACGTGACGGCCATTCCTCTGGGACCATGTTTGCACATGGCCTCGAGCAACCTACCCGGACGGCGGGCCTGACATCGCCCCGCGGCGTTATCGCTTGCGCGAACAGCCCGCTACGCCGTCCCTATTCGGTTTTGCTCCCGGTGGGGTTTACCATGCCGGCTCCGTTGCCGGACCCGCGGTGCGCTCTTACCGCACCTTTTCACCCTTACCCCGCGAAGCCCGAAGGCGAAGCGGGGCGGTTCGTTCTCTGTGGCACTTTCCCTGGGGTCACCCCCGCCGGACGTTATCCGGCACCGCATGTCAAGGGAGCCCGGACTTTCCTCCCCGGCGGCCTTTCGGCAACCTGCCGGAGCGGCCGTCCGGCCGACTGACGGGGTTACGCATGGAGCATTTGTGACGGTTCCGTCAAGCCGGGATCGCCCCCACGCCGGCTTGGAAATAAATTATCCTGAAGATGTCGTTTGGAGCGTGGCCCGTTCGACTGGCTGTCGGCGAGGTAGCCGAACAACAGGAGTGAAGCGATGCAGTATCTGCTGATGATCTACCAGAACGAGGCCGAGTACGCGAAGATCGACACGGGAACGACCCAGAAGATGTCGGCGGAGTATGAGGCCTTTACGCAATCCATCATCCGCAACGGCAATTTCAAGGCCGGCGACCGGCTCCGCCCGACCACGACCGCGACCACGGTGCGCGTGCGCGATGGCAAGACGCTGACGACCGACGGTCCGTTCGCGGAAACGCGCGAGCAGCTCGGTGGCTACTATCTGATCGAGGCCAAAGATCTCGACGCCGCGATCGAGATCGCCGCGCGAATTCCGAGCGCCCGCGTCGGGTCGATCGAGGTGCGGCCGATCTGGGTGTATGAGAAGTGAGCAGTGTCGTTCCGGGGCGGCCTGAAAGGCCGAACCCGGAACCTCGAGATTCCGGGTTCGTGCTTTGCACGCCCCGGAATGACGTGCAAAGCGTCGACGCATGACTCCAAACGAGATCGACAAGATTTTCCGCGACGAGGCAGGGCGGGCGCTGGCCACGCTGATCCGCCTCGTCGGCGATTTCGATCTCGCCGAGGAGGCGTTGCAGGATGCGTTCGCCGTCGCACTCGAACGCTGGACGGTGGGCGAGGCGCCCGACAATCCGCGCGCCTGGCTCGTCAACGTCGCCAAGCACAAGGCGATCGATCGCGTCAGGCGCCAGGCCGTCTTCCGCGGCAAGCAGCAGGCGCTGGTGCACGAGCTCGAGCTGAACGCGCAAGTGGCCGACGAGCCGCCGGCGATGCTCGACGACGACATGCTGCGGCTGATCTTCACCTGCTGCCATCCCGCCTTCGCCGCCGAGGTCCAGGTCGCGCTGACGCTGCGCACCGTCTGCGGGCTCTCCACCGCCCAGGTCGCGCGCGCCTTCCTCGTCAGCGAGGAGGCGATGGCGCAGCGTCTCGTCCGCGCCAAGCAGAAGATCAGGTTGGCCGGCATCCCCTATGAGGTGCCGGAGCGCGACGCGCTGGCGCTGCGGCTCGATGGCGTGCTCGCCGTGATCTATCTCGTCTTCACCGAAGGCTATGTCGCCACCTCGGGCGCGGATTTGATGCGGCCGGATCTTGCGGTCGAAGCCATCCGGCTCGGCCGCCTGCTCGACGCCCTGATGTCGGGGCGCAGCGGCATCAAGGGCCTGCTCGCCCTGATGCTGCTGCACGATGCGCGGCGCGCCGGGCGCGAGACGGCGGCCGGCGACATCGTGCTGCTGGAAGAGCAGGACCGCACGCTGTGGGATCGCGCGCAGATCGAGGCGGGCCTGCGTCTGGTGGACGATGCCTTGCGCATGCCCGGCCGGCCGCAAGCCTATGCGGTGCAGGCCGCGATCGCCGCGCTGCATGCGCGGGCGCCGAGCTTCGAGGCGACCGACTGGCCGCAGATCGCCGGGCTCTACGAGGTGCTGCTGCGTCTCAACCCGTCGCCGGTGATCGAGCTCAATCATGCTGCGGCGGTGTCGATGGTCGACGGCCCCGCACGCGCGCTCGATCTCGTCGATGCGATCACCGCGCGCGGCGGGCTCGACGGCTACGAGCTGCTGCCCGCGGTGCGCGCGGATCTGTTGCGGCGGCTGAGCCGAAAGGAGGAGGCGCGCGCGGCCTATCGTGCGGCGACGGCGACGACGCAGCTCGAGCCGTTGCGGCGGCTCTATGCGCGGCGGATGAGGGAGATGGGCTAGATGCCGAGCGCGCTTTGGTATGCGAACAGGGCGGGCGCGCCGCCCGTGTGCAGGAAAATGACGTCCTCGTCGTTGCGCCAACGCCCCTGGCGGATCATCGCGATCAGGCCCGCCAGCCCTTTGCCCGAATAGACGGGGTCAAGCACGAGCGCCTCGGATCGTCCCGCAAGCCGGATGGCTTCTATCGTGGCCTCGTGCGGCACCCCATAGGCTGGTCCGGCATGGCCGGCGACCACTTCCACGATGGCATCGTCGAAACCGACGCCGAGCAGATCCGCCGCCTGTCGCGCAAGGGCGACCACGTCGGAGCGGACCCGCGCGGGCTCCGCATCGATATCGATTCCGACGATGCGCGTGTCCGGCATGGCTGCGGCTGCGCCGATGACGAGACCGGCCTGCGTGCCGGCGCTTCCGGTGCAATGCACGATCGCGGCCGGCTTGAACCCCAACCGCGCCGCCTGCTGCTCGATCTCGCAGATCGTCGTGGCGTAAGCGACTGCGCCGAGTGCGTTCGAAACGCCGTAAGGCACGAAATACGGCTTGCGCCCTTGCGCCTGGAGATCGTCGACGAGCGCGCGGATGGCGGCATTGCGATCGCCGGTCCAGGGCACGTCATGCAGTTGCGCGCCGAACAGCCGGTTGAGAAAGGCGTTGCCCGAGGTCTCGTATTCCGGCGTCGGCGGCGCAAGCCGGCCGTGATAGACGGCCAGATGACAGGGCAGGCCAAGCTTGGCGGCAACCGCCGCGACCTGCCGCTGGCTATTCGATTGCACGACGCCGCCCGAGACGATCGTATCGGCGCCGTTTGAGACGGCATCGTGCAGGACGTAGTCGAGCTTGCGCAGCTTGTTGCCGCCGAAGCCGAGCCCGGTCGCGTCGTCGCGTTTGATCCACAGCCGCGGCCCGCCGAGATGGGCCGTCAGCCGCTTCATCGGTTCGAGCGGCGTGGGAAGATCGGCGAGGCCCAGGCGCGGAAAAGCGGCGAGGCGGTCAATCAGCAGCTTGCGATCAATCTGCATCGTGTCGTTCGTCCTGCATCCCGCCGGTCGTCGGACAATAGCCCGGCGGTGGGAGTTGCAGCGACGACCGTCCGATCACTTTCGAGCGAACTGCGGGAATGGAATTCTTGTCGCGACGAAGCGCAAGAGCCTTACTTCGACGCGACCGCCGTTCCTTCCGCGGGCAGGCTTGCCAGCAGCGCCTGCAAGGTCGAGAGCGTGGAATGGTCGGCGACGCCGTCCAGCCGCGCCGGGCGGAAGTGGCGCTGGAAGGCGGTGACGACCTCCATGGTCGCGGCGTCGTATTTGCCGGTCAGCGGCACGCCATAGCCGTATTTTGCGAGCGCCTGCTGCATGCTCAGCACCGCGTCGCTGATGGTGCCGAGCATCAGGGTCTCGCCGCGCACGACCGGCGCAGGCGTCACCCAATGTCCGACGCCGGAATTGGCCAGCGAATGCCACGGAAACTTTTCGCCGGGATCCTTCTTGCGCGCGGGCGCGACGTCGGAATGGCCGAGCACCCGGTGCGCGGGCACCTTGCGGCGGAGCATGATGCCGCGGCACAGCGCGATCACGGCGGCGATCTGGCGCAGCGGGTACTCCGGATAGCCCCAGTCGTGGCCGCGATTGATGATCTCGATGCCGATCGAGCAGGAGTTGATGTCGTCCTCGCCGGCCCAGGACGAGACGCCGGCATGCCAGGCGCGCTTGGCCTCGGACACGCATTGCACGATGCGGCCGTCCTCCAGCACGACATAATGCGCCGACACTTCGGTGCCCGCCGTGCACAGCCGCGCCAGCGCGCCCTCGACGTCGGGCATGCCGGTGTAGTGCAGCAGGATCATGTCCGGCTGCCGTCCCTTGTTGCGCTCGCCGTAATTGGGCGACGGGATGATGTCGGAGACGATCGAGGAATCCGGCTCGAACGTCCGCATGCTCGCCGCGGCCTTGGGAACCGGGAGAACGCGCTGACGCTTCGAATCAGACGGTGTGGACGAACCGGACGGCATGACAGCTCAAATCGGACGAGAGTGGGCCAAGCCCTTCTCTTTACTATTCCTTTACCCTCCGCCGGACGCAATCGCGCGACGAGGTTAACGGATGCATTTTGCGCCGGTGTGTGGATGACGCATCACCGGCACGTCACCTTTTCGAGTTGTCGCCACCCGATCAACGCTTTCTTAACGCTAAGGGCCGTTACTGAGGGATGAAGAGCCGACCCGCGTCCGGAGGCGGCCAAAGCGTATTTTGGCTCGAAATCCCATGGCTGCCCGACAAATTCCGCTGGGAACTCTGGGTTTGCCGCCCAGGACGACCGGGCTCGGTAACCATGTTGGACTGGGGCTTGGGCGTGGAACCGCCGCGACGCGGAATCATTCGAGGCATTATGGGCTGGTTCGCCCCCGATCAGGCGCGGTCGTTCGGCAGGCCTTGTGCTGGAAGGCGCGGCCCATGAGCTCCGCTCCTCACATTCCCGTGCTCGGCCGCGAGGCGATCGATCATCTCGCCCCGCGCGACGGCGGTATCTACGTCGACGCCACCTTCGGCGCCGGCGGCTACAGCCGCGCCATTCTCGACGTGCCGGGAACCCGCCTCATCGCCATCGACCGCGACCGCACCGCGATTGCGGGTGGGGCCGAGCTGGTCGAGCGGTCTGCCGGACGGCTGACGCTGGTCGAGGACCGCTTCTCCAACCTCGCCGAGGTCTGCACAGCGCAGGGCGTCGATGGTGTGGACGGCGTCGTGATGGATGTCGGGGTGTCCTCGATGCAGCTCGACCAGGCCGGCCGCGGCTTTTCCTTCCGCCTCGACGGTCCGCTCGACATGCGCATGGCGCAGACCGGGCCGACCGCGGCCGACGTCGTCGCGCGCGCCTCGGAAGGCGATCTCGCCGACGTCATCTATCTCTTCGGCGAGGAGCGGCAGTCGCGCCGCATCGCACGCGCCATCGTCGCGGATCGCCAGGAGACGCCGTTCACGACGACGCGCGCGCTCGCCGATCTCATCGGCCGGATCGTGCGCTCGAAGCCCGGCGACATCCATCCGGCGACGCGGACGTTCCAGGCCCTGCGCATCCTGGTCAACGAAGAGCTCGACGAGCTCCAGACCGCGCTCGCGGCAGCCGAGCGCGTGCTCAAGCCCGGCGGCCGTCTCGTCGTCGTCTCGTTCCATTCGCTGGAAGACCGCATCGTCAAGAATTTCCTGGGCGAACGTTCCAAAACCGGCGGCGGCTCGCGTCACCTGCCGGAGGTGGCGCAGACTGCGCCGAGCTTCCAGCTGCTGACGCGGCGGCCCGTGATTGCCGGCGACGAGGAAGTCGCAAACAATCCGCGCGCGCGGTCCGCCAAGCTGCGCGCCGCCGAGCGCACGTCGGCGCCCGCGCATCGCGACGACGAGCAATCGTCCTGGCCGAGGCTTGCCGACGTGATGAGGGGAGGCTAGCGCATGCGCATCATCCACCTCCTCGTCATCGGTGCGCTGATCTTCGCGGCGGCCTATGTCTACCGGATCAAGATGGACTCCACCGCGCGCACCGAGAAGGTGCTGCGGCTGCACGCGGAGATCCGCGAGCAGCGCGACGCGATCGCGGCGCTGCGCTCCGAATGGGCCAAGCTCGATGCGCCCTTGCGCCTGCAGGGCCTGTCCGAGCGGCACCTGCCGCTCAAGCCGGTCAACGGCACGCAATATGACTCGCTGAAGAATCTGCCCGAGCGTCCGCCGCGGATGTTCAGACCCGGCGAGCCCGATCCGATCGGGGCCATGCTCAACACCATCGAAGCCGCGAGCGATCCTGACACCGTAACGGGCTCCGTGCCTCAGCCCGAGGACAAGCAATGAGCCCGGCGCCCGCAAAACCCACCGAAAAGCCGACCGAACCCTGGCGGCAGCGGCTGATCCGCAGCCTGCTCTACGGGCGCAATGTCGATCGCGCCGCCAAGGCGCGGGCGCGCGTCGGCCTTGCCATGCTCGCCTTCACCTCGGTCTACGTCCTGATCGGCGGCCGGCTCGTGATGTTCGCGATCGGTGCCGACGCCCACAGTGCGCGCCGCGCGGCGTCGCAGGAGGTGGTTGCGACCGCGCGGCCCGACATCGTCGACCGCAACGGCGCCATCCTTGCGACCGACGTCAAGGCGGCGAGCCTGTTCGGCGAGCCGCGCCGCATCATCGACAAGGACGAGGCGATCGAGCTTCTGACCGCCACCGTGCCCGACCTCGACGAGGCCGAGGTGCGCGAGCGGCTGAGGACGCGCAAGGGTTTCGTCTGGCTCAAGCGCGAGGTCACGGCGAAGCAGCAGCAGGACATCCACAAGCTCGGCATTCCCGGCATCGGCTTCCTGCGCGAGAACAAGCGCGTCTACCCGACCGGCAACGAGGTCGCCCACCTCATCGGTCTCGTCAACATCGACAACCAGGGCATCGCCGGCATGGAGAAGTGGCTCGACAATCAGGGCCTCGCCGATCTCCACCGCGCCGGGTTTGCCACCGACCGGCTGCAGAAGCCGATCGAGCTGTCGATCGATTTGCGCGTCGAGCACGCGCTGCGCGACGAGTTGCTCAAGGCCAAGGAGAAGTACCACACCAAGGCCGCCTCCGGCATCGTCTCCAACGTCAAGACCGGCGAGATCGTCGCGATGGTCTCGCTTCCGGACTTCGACCCGAACAATCCGAAGGAAGCGCACGACCCCGACCGCATCAACCGCCTGACGACGGGCGTCTACGAGATGGGCTCGACCTTCAAGGCGTTCACGCTGGCGATGGCGCTCGATTCCGGAAAGATCAATCTGAACACGTCGTGGGATGCGCGCGGAAACCTGCACTACGGCAAGTTCACCATCCACGACAGCCACCCGCTCGGACGCTTCATCAACACCAAGGAAGTGTTCACCTACTCGTCCAACATCGGCGCTGCGCGGATCGCGCTCGGCCAGGGCGTCGAGGCGCACAAGGCGTTCCTCGGCAAGATGGGTCAGTTGACGCGGCTGCGCACCGAACTGCCGGAGAGCGCGGCGCCGCTGGTGCCTCGGCGCTGGGGCGAGCTGAATACCGTGACCATCGCTTTCGGCCAGGGCATGTCGGTGGCGCCGCTGCAGGCGGTGATGGGCATCAACTCGCTGGTGAACGGCGGCTATCTGATTCCGCCGACCTTCATGAAACGCACCCCCGAGGAGGCCGCGGCGCTGGCCAAGAAGGTGATCAAGACGGAGACCAGCGACAAGATGCGGTTCCTGATGCGGCTCAACGCCGAGATCGGCACCGCCAAGACAGCCGACGTGAAGGGCTACTATGTCGGCGGCAAGACCGGCACGTCGGAAAAGGTCATCAACGGCCGCTATGCCAAGAAGCGCGTGCTCAACTCCTTCACCGCGATCATGCCCTGCGACGATCCGAAATATCAGATCCTGATCATGCTGGACGAGCCGCAGGCGATCCCCGAAACCAAGGGTTTCATCACCTCGGGCTGGAACGCGGTGCCGACCGGCGGCAAGGTGATCGAACGCATCGCGCCGCTGCTGGGCGTCGAGCCGCGGTTCGACCTGCCGCCGTCCGAACGCCTTATTCTTGCAGCATCCCGGACAACCCAGTAATCAACTGGAGTGGCCATCGCCGGTGCTGATTCGGCTTTTCCTGACGATTCGGCTTCCCCGGCGCGGCGTGTCGACTGGAAGACCATGAAGCTGCGCGACCTCCTAGGTCAGGATGTTCTAGGCAATGATGCCGCGATCGAGCCCGCCGTGGCGGCGCTCGAGGTCACAGGCGTTGCGCTCGACAGCCGCGCGGTCAGGCCCGGCGACCTCTTCTTCGCGCTGGCAGGCAGCAAGACCGACGGTACCCGCTTCATCGATGCCGCCATTGCCGCAGGCGCGGTAGCGGTCGTCGGCGAGCAGGTGCCAGCGGCCAGCAAGGTGCCGTTCATCGCGGTCGCCAATCCGCGCCGCGCGCTGGCGCTGGCCGCGGCAAGATTTTTCCCCTCGCAGCCGGCAACCATCGCCGCGGTGACCGGCACCAGCGGCAAGACGTCGGTCGCGGCCTTCACGCGCCAGATCTGGGAACGGCTCGGGCACGCCTCGGCCAGCATTGGAACCATTGGCCTGGTTTCGCCCAAGCGCACCGTCTATGGCTCGCTGACGACGCCGGATCCGATCGCGCTGCACCGGCAGCTCGATGAGATCGCTCGCGAAGGCGTCACGCATCTCGCCTTCGAGGCGTCCTCGCACGGGCTCGACCAGTACCGGCTCGACGGCGTGCGCGTCTCCGCCGGCGGCTTCACCAATCTGTCGCGCGATCACATGGATTACCATCCGACGGTCGCGCATTACCTCGGCGCGAAGCTCAGGCTGTTCCGCGAATTGGTCGCTCCAGGCGGTGCAGCCGTGATCTCCGCCGATCACGATTGCTCGGCCGAAGCGATCGAAGCGGCGAAGGCGCGCGGGCTGCGCGTGATGGCGGTCGGGCGCAACGGCGACGGGACAGGCGAGGGCATCCGTCTCACCGAAGCCGCGGTCGAAGGTTTCACGCAGAAGCTGACGGTCGAGCATCGCGGCAAACACTACGCCATCCGATTGCCACTGGTCGGCGAATTCCAGATCGAGAACGCGCTGGTGTCGGCCGGTCTTGCCATCGGAACCGGCAGCGATGCCGCAAAGGTGTTTGCGAGCCTCGAACATCTCGAAGGCGCCAAAGGGCGGCTCGAGCGCGTCGGCGAGCGCAACGGCGCGCCGATCTTCATCGATTATGCGCACAAGCCCGATGCGCTGGTGAAGGCGCTGCAGGCGCTGCGGCCTTATGCGAAGCGCAGGCTGGTCGTCGTGTTCGGCGCCGGCGGCGATCGCGATGTCGGCAAGCGGCCGATCATGGGCGAGATCGCGGCTGAGAATGCCGACGGCGTCATCATCACCGACGACAATCCGCGCAGCGAGAAGCCGGAAGCGATCCGCGCTGCGATCCTTGCCACCGCGAAGGGTGCCCGCGAGATCGGCGACCGTGCCGCGGCGATCCGCACCGCGATCGAGGAACTGCAAGACGGCGATGCGCTGCTGATCGCCGGCAAGGGTCACGAGACCGGGCAGATCGTCGGCAGCGAGGTGCTGCCCTTCAGTGATCACGAGGCGGTTGCCGCCGCACTAGCGTCGAGGATTGCATGAGCGCGCCAATTTGGACGGTTGCCGAGGTCGCGCGTGCGCTGGGCGTGGCCGGATCGTTCCCCGATACGCCGATCGACTTCGTCACCCAGGACAGCCGCCTGGTGAAACCGGGCAGCCTGTTCGTCGCGCTGAGCGGCACGCCGAGCGGCGGTTTCATCTCGGCCTTCGCCAGCGCGCGCGACGGCTGGGAATTCGCGGACAAGGCGGAAGCCGCGGGCGCGGCGGCGATGATCGTCCCGCACGAGATCGCGGGCATCCGCATTCCCCAGATCGTGGTGAAGGACACGCTGATCGACGGCCTCTGGGGCCTCGCGCGGGCCGCGCGCGCGCGCTTCAATGGCCCCGTGATCGGGCTCACCGGCAGCGCCGGCAAGACCAGCACCAAGGAGTTCCTGGCGGCCTATCCCGGCGCCTATGCCAGCCCCTCGAGCTTCAACAATTTCTGGGGCGTGCCGCTGACGCTGTGCAATGCAAAGCCAGACGCCAGCCTGTGGGTCGTCGAGATGGGCATGAACCAGACGGGCGAGATCGCGCGGCTCAGCGAATTGACGCGGCCGACCGTTGCGCTCGTCGTCAACGTCCAGCCGGTGCATCTGGAGAAGCTCGGCTCGCTCGAAGCCATCCGCCGCGAGAAGGTGTCGATCGCGCTCGGCCTGCCCGAGGACGGTGTGCTGGTTCTGCCCGCCGGGCTCAAGGCGTCGGAGTGGAAGGGCAAGGTGGTGCGGTTCGGCGAGCATGCCGAGGTGCACGAGGTCGCGCACGCGCCGCACGGCGAGAGCTGGCAGATCGTGGCCATGATCGGCAAGAAGGAGATCGCCTTCAGCCTGACGCCGGGCGCGCCGCACCGCGTGCAGAATGCGCTGGCCGCGCTCGCCTCGATCCGCGCCGCCAATCTCGATGCGGCGACGCTCGCGATCAAGCTCGACCGCGTCGGCATCATGACCGGCCGCGGCGTCGAGCAGGCGGTCGGCGGTATCACCGTGATCGACGACAGTTTCAACGGCAATCCGGCCAGCGTGGCGGCGGCGCTGCAGAGCCTGCAGGCGCGCCATATGAGCGGCGGACGCCGGATCGCGGTACTGGGCGACATGCTGGAACTGGGCGATGACGCACCAAGCTACCACACCGGTCTCGGCAAGCATCTCGACGGTATTGACGGCATCTACTGCGTCGGCCCCCTGATGCGTCATCTCTATGACGTGCTGCCGGCAGGCAAGGGCCTCGGCTGGCATGATGATCCCGCGACGCTGAAGGCCAGCGAGGTCGCGAACCTGCTGCAGGCAGGCGATGTCGTGGTTGTCAAGGGCAGCAAGAAGATGTTCTGGGTCAACAAGTTTGTGCCGGGCCTAGTGGCCGCCTTGCAGGCAAAGGCGTAAACTGCTTGGAAGGCGCTGTTCCCAATCCCGCCGTTTACGGCACCAAGCCGTCCGTTTTCCCAGAGGTCGCACGACCCCATGATGAAGCGAATGCGCGTAAGGCACGGTGAGGCCGAGGGCCAAGACCGCGTGCGAAAGGCGCCATAGGACCGTCTGAATGTTTTACTGGCTGATCGAGCTCTCCAATACATTTCCGAGCCTGGGTGCGTTTCGTACCCTCCTGAACGTTTTCCGCTACATCACCTTCCGCACCGGCGGTGCGGTCGTCACCGGCGCGCTGTTCGTGTTCCTGTTCGGGCCCTGGATCATCGATCATTTGCGCATCCGCCAGGGCAAGGGCCAGCCGATCCGCTCCGACGGCCCGCAATCGCATCTCAGCAAGAAGGGCACGCCCACCATGGGCGGGCTGATGATCCTGTCCGGCCTCACGGTCGGCACCGTGCTGTGGGCCAATCCGCTCAACCCGTATGTCTGGATCGTGCTCGCCGTGACGCTCGGCTTCGGTTTCGTCGGCTTCTATGACGATTACCTCAAGGTGACCAAGCAGACCACGACCGGGTTCGGCGGCAAGCTGCGCCTGCTGATCGAAGCGGCGATCGCGCTGGTCGCCTGCTACGCGCTGGTGCGCCTCAACCGCGATCCCGCCTCGACCGCGCTGACGATCCCCTTCCTGAAGGACACCGTGCTGCATTTCGGCTGGTTCTTCGTCATCTTCGGTGCCTTCGTCATCGTCGGCGCCGGCAATGCGGTGAACCTCACCGACGGCCTCGACGGCCTCGCCATCGTGCCCGTGATGATCGCGACCGCGAGCTTTGCGATGATCGCCTATCTCGCCGGCAACGCCGTGTTCGCCGATTATCTCCAGATCAAATATGTTGCAGGCACCGGCGAGCTCGCGGTGCTTTGCGGCGCGCTATTGGGCGCCGGCCTCGGCTTCCTCTGGTTCAACGCGCCGCCGGCCTCGATCTTCATGGGCGATACCGGCTCGCTCGCGCTCGGCGGCATGCTGGGTGCGATCGCGGTCGCGGTGAAGCACGAGATCGTGCTCGCGGTGATCGGCGGCCTGTTCGTGCTGGAGGCGGTCTCCGTCATCGTGCAGGTGGTGTCGTTCAAGCTCACCGGAAAGCGCATCTTCCGGATGGCCCCGATCCATCACCATTTCGAGCAGCTCGGCTGGACCGAGCCTCAGATCGTGATCCGCTTCTGGATCATCTCGGTGATGCTGGCGCTCGCCGGCCTCTCCACCCTGAAGCTGCGGTGATGATGGTCGCCGTGATTCAATCTTGCCGTCATTCCGGACGACGCGAAGCGGCGATCCGGAATCTCGAGATTTCGGGTTCGACGCTGGCGCGTCGCCCCGGAATGACAGAGGTGTGGTCATGATCCCCGTCACATCCTTCGCCGGCAAGACGGTCGCGGTGTTCGGCCTCGGCGGCTCGGGGCTCGCCTCCTGCCACGCGCTGAAGGCGGGCGGCGCCGAGGTGATCGCCGCCGACGACAATGCCGAGAACGTCGCCAAGGCCGCGCAGGCCGGTTTCATCACCGCCGACTTGCGCAATGTCTCCTGGGCGAATTTCGCTGCCCTCGTGCTCGCGCCCGGCGTGCCGCTGACGCATCCAGTGCCGCACTGGAGCGTCTTGAAGGCGCGCGAGGCCGGCGTCGAAGTGATCGGCGATATCGAGCTGTTCTGCCGCGAGCGGCGGCGTCATGCGCCGAATGCGCCGTTCGTCGCCATCACTGGCACCAACGGCAAGTCGACCACGACGGCGCTGATCGCGCATCTCACCAAGGTCGCCGGCTACGACACCCAGATGGGCGGCAATATCGGCACCGCGATCCTGTCGCTGGAGCCACCGCGCATGGGCCGCGTCCACGTCATCGAGATGTCGTCCTACCAGATCGACCTCACGCCCTCGCTCGATCCCTCCGTCGGCATTCTGCTCAATGTCAGCGAAGACCATATCGACCGTCACGGCACCATCGAGCATTACGCCGCGGTGAAGGAGCGTCTCGTTGCGGGCGTGCAGGCAGGCGGCACCTCGATCGTCGGTGTCGATGACGGCTATTGCCGCGACATCGCCGACCGGCTCGATCGTACCGGCAAGAATGTGGTGCGCATCTCCGTCAGGAATCCGCTGGCGAGCGGCATTTACTTCGAGCACGGCAACATCGTGCGCAGCTCGGGCGGCGCGCGTAGCGAGGTTGCAAAGCTCGGTGGCATCGGCTCGCTGCGCGGCCTGCACAATGCGCAGAACGCGGCCTGCGCCGCCGCCGCCGCGCTCGCGATGGGCATCAGCCTCGATGTGCTGCAGAACGGCCTGCGCAGCTTTCCCGGCCTTGCGCACCGCATGGAGCAGGTCGGCCGCCGCGGCAACGTGCTGTTCGTCAACGACTCCAAGGGCACCAACGCCGACGCCACCGCGCACGCGCTGTCGTCCTTTGGCGACATTTTCTGGATCGCCGGCGGCAAGCCCAAGGCGGGCGGCATTACCAGCCTGACCGGCTATTTCCCGCGCATCCGGAAAGCCTATCTGATCGGCGAAGCCGCGCAGGAGTTTTCGGGAACGTTGGGCTCGGTCGCGCACGAGATCAGCGGGACGCTCGACGTCGCCGTCGAGCACGCCGCGCGCGATGCGGAAGCGTCGGGGCTTGCGGATGCTGTGGTGCTGCTGTCACCGGCCTGCGCGTCCTTCGACCAGTACCGCAACTTCGAGATCCGCGGCGCAAAGTTCCGCGAGTTGGTGCAGGCGCTGCCGGGTGTGAAGCCGGTGGTGTGAGGATGTCGCGGCGACGCTGGATCTGGATCGGCGCTGCTGTGCTCGCCGTTCCGGTCGTTGCTGGCTTCCTGTTTGTCGTCCTCATTGACAGCGTCATGAGCGGCTTCGGCGCCTGCCGCGTCGTGCGCCAGCGCGCGTTCGCCTCGCCGAACGGCAGCCAGCTGGTCGTCGTGGTCTGGAAGTCGTGCGGAGCCACGGTGCCCGACAGCACGCAAGCCAGCATCCTGGCGCGCGGCCGGAATTTCTCGCCTGAGAGCACGCCGACCTTTGTCAGCGTGCGCGGGCATCTTGATGTCGTTGTCGCCTGGAGCAGCGAGCGGGCGGTCCGGATCGGATTCATCCCCGGTCCGGAGCAGGTCTACAAGCGCGACCAGCGCGCCGGGGATGTCGCGATCAGCTACGAGTAGGGCGCGGGGAGGATCGGTCGCGTGGCACTCCCTTGTCCCGGACGCGCTGCAGCGTGCAACGCTGCTGCGCAGAGCCGGGACCCAGAAGCCGCTATGGGCCCCGGCTCTGCAGCGCACCGCAAGAGCGCTGCGCTGCGTCCGGGGCACGAGACCGTGCACAACTTCATCCACTTCCTTAACCCTGCGGTAACCAACCTCGGCGACCAATGGACGGACCTCTGTCCGAAAGCGGCCGCCCATGCTCTCCCGTGAAGAACGCACCCCCTTTTCCGAATGGTGGTGGACCGTCGACAAGCCGCTAATGGGCGCCATCCTGGGCTTGATGCTGACCGGCGTGATCCTGTCGCTGGCGGCGAGCCCGCCGGTTGCGACCCGCATCGGGCTCGATCCGTTCCACTTCTTCAGCCGCCACGTGATGTTCCTCCTGCCGTCCTGCCTGGTGCTGCTCGGGGTGTCGTTCCTGTCGCCGCGCGCGATCCGCCGCTCGGCGCTGATCATCTTCGCGGCCAGCATCATCCTGATCGTGCTGACGCTCGCGATCGGCCCCGAGGTCAAGGGCTCGCGGCGCTGGATCACACTGCTCGGCGTCAACATCCAGGCCTCAGAAATCGCAAAGCCGTCCTTCGTCGTCATCGCCGCCTGGCTGTTCGCGGAATCCACCAAGCGGCCGGAAATGCCCGCGACCTCGATGGCGCTGGTGCTGCTGCTGATGCTGGTCTCGCTGCTGGTGATGGAGCCGGACTTCGGCCAGACCATGCTGATCCTGATGGTGTGGGGATCGCTGTTCTTCATCGCGGGCATGCGCATGATCTGGGTGTTCGGCCTTGCAGGGCTCGGCGCCGCCGGCCTGTTCAGCGCCTACCTGTTCGTCCCGCACGTGGCAGGCCGCATCAAGCGCTTCATGAATCCGGCGTCCGGCGACACCTTCCAGGTCGATACCGCCATGGAGGCCTTCTACAACGGCGGCTGGTTCGGACTGGGACCGGGCGAGGGCATTGCCAAACGCAGCCTGCCGGACAGCCATACCGACTTCGTGTTCGCGGTGGCGGCCGAAGAGTTCGGCATCATCCTGTGCCTGGCCATGCTGGCGCTGTTCGCCTTCGTGGTCATCCGCACGCTGTCGCGCGCCTATGCCAATGAGGACATGTTCTCGCGCTTCGCCGCCTCGGGTCTTGCGATCCTGTTCGGCGTGCAGGCCGCGATCAACATGTCGGTGAACCTGCAGCTGATCCCCGCCAAGGGCATGACGCTGCCGTTCATCTCCTACGGCGGTTCCTCGATCGTGTCGCTCGCCTATGGCGTCGGCATGATGCTGGCCCTGACGCGGCTGCGCCCGCGCACCGAGGTCGAGGCCAGCGGCCACGCCGAGGCGATGCGGAGCTACGCGTAGCTCTTCGTCATTGCGAGCGCAGCGAAGCAATCCAGAATCCCTCCGCGGAGACAGTCTGGATTGCTTCGCTGCGCTCGCAATGACGGCAAAGGCCTTGTAAAAGAGCAATTATGGACACCTCCCCCCTGATTCTTCTCGCCGCGGGCGGCACCGGCGGCCATCTGTTTCCGGCCGAGGCGCTCGGCGTCGAGTTGATCCGGCGCGGCTTTCGCGTCCGCCTTGTCACCGACGAGCGCGCGCTGCGCTATAGCGGACTGTTCACCAAGGACATGATAGACGTCGTCTCGAGCGAGACCGCGCGCGGACGAAATCCGTTGCAGCTTGCCTATGCCGGCCTCACGCTCGCGGCGGGGACGCTCTCCGCCTACCGCCTGATCAAGCGGCTCAAGCCCGTCGCGGTGATCGGCTTCGGCGGCTACCCGACGCTGCCGCCGCTGGTCGCGGCAAAATTCGCCGGCGTGCCCGGCATCATCCACGATGCCAATGCCGTGCTCGGCCGCGCCAACCGGTTTCTGTCGAGCCGCGTCAACGCCATCGCGACGTCGCTGCCCGGCGTGCTCGACCGCGATCCCGCGCTGGCGGGCAAGACCACGACCGTCGGTACGCCGATGCGTCCGGCGGTGCTCGCCGCGGCCGCCGTGCCTTATGCCGCGCCCGAGGTGAACGGTCCGCTGCGCCTGCTCGTCGTCGGCGGCAGCCAGGGCGCGCGCATCATGGCCGACATCGTGCCGGGCGCGATCGAGCGGCTCGAGCCTGCGCTGTGGAGCCGGCTCGTCCTCACCCAGCAGGTCCGCGACGAGGACATGAGCCGTGTCCGCGCGGTCTACGACAAGCTCAAGATCAAGTTCGAGCTCGCACCGTTCTTCACCGATTTGCCGGCGCGGCTCGCCGCCAATCATCTGGTGGTGTCGCGCTCCGGTGCCGGCACCGTCGCCGAGCTCGCCGCGATCGGGCGGCCCTCGATCCTCGTGCCGCTGCCCGGCGCGATCGACCAGGACCAGTTCGCCAATGCCGGCGTGCTGGCCAAGGTGGATGGTGCGATCCGCATCCCGCAGACCGAGTTCACCTCGGACCGGCTGGCGTCCGAGATCTCCGCCTTCGCCGCCGAGCCGGCGCGCCTCACCGCCATGGCCGCGGCCGCAAAGGGGGCAGGGCGGCTCGACGCCGCCGAGCGGCTGGCCGATCTGGTGGCCAAAGTCGCTGGAATCTGACGCGAAACCCCGAATTTCCTTAGTTTTACCGTGATGGCCGGGCTTGTCACACGAAGTCGGATTTATCCGACTTCGTGCTTTCAAAAGTGGCGGCACTCGGTATACCGAGTGCCTATGCATCCACGTCTTGCAAGAAAGACGCTAAGATTCGTGGATGCCCGGGACAAGCCCGGGCATGACGACTGAACGACGGGATAGAGCATGAGACTGCCGCGCGAGATCGGACCCATCCACTTCGTCGGGATCGGCGGGATCGGCATGAGCGGCATCGCCGAGGTGCTGGTCAATCTCGGCTATGCTGTGCAGGGCTCGGACGCCTCCGACAATTACAATCTCGATCGCCTGCGCAAGAAGGGCGCGAAGGTGTCGGTCGGCCACAAGGCCGAGAATGTCGATGGCGCCGAGGTCGTCGTCGTCTCCACCGCGATCAAGCGCGACAATCCGGAACTGATGGCGGCGCGCGAGCGCCGCATTCCCGTGGTGCGCCGCGCCGAGATGCTGGCCGAGCTGATGCGGCTGAAGAGCTGCGTCGCCATCGCCGGCACCCACGGCAAGACCACGACGACCACAATGGTCGCAACGCTGCTCGATGCCGGCGGGCTCGATCCGACCGTGATCAACGGCGGCATCATCAACGCCTATGGCTCCAACGCGCGTCTCGGCGCCGGCGACTGGATGGTGGTCGAGGCCGACGAGAGCGACGGCACCTTCCTGAAGCTGCCGACCGATGTCGCGATCGTCACCAATGTCGACCCGGAGCATCTCGATCACTTCAAGACCTTCGACGCGGTGCAGGATGCGTTCCGCCACTTCGTCGAGAACCTGCCGTTCTACGGCTTTGCCGTGATGTGCATCGATCATCCCGTGGTGCAGACTCTGGTCGGCAAGATCGAGGATCGCCGCATCATCACCTATGGCGAGAATCCGCAGGCCGACGTGCGGTTCGTCGATCTCACACCCATGGGCGGCGGCTCCAAATTCAAGGTCGCGTTCCGCGATCGCAAGACCGGGGCCGTGCACGAGATCCCGGATTTGATGCTGCCGATGCCGGGCCGCCACAACGCCTCCAATGCGACGGCCGCGATCGCCGTTGCGCGCGAGCTCGGCGTATCGGACGAGGCGATCCGCAAGGCGATCGCCGGTTTCGGCGGCGTCAAGCGCCGCTTCACCAAGACAGGCGAATGGAACGGCGTGACCGTGATCGACGATTACGGCCATCACCCCGTCGAGATCGCGGCGGTGCTGAAGGCAGCGCGGGAATCCACCAACGGCAAGATCATCGCCGTGGTGCAGCCGCATCGCTACACCCGCCTGCAATCGCTGTTCGAGGAATTCTGCACCTGCTTCAACGATGCCGATGCTGTCGTTGTCGCCGACGTCTATGCCGCCGGCGAAGCGCCGATCGACGGCATCGACCGCGATCATTTCGTCGCCGGTCTGCGCGCGCATGGGCATCGCGAGGTGGTGCCGCTGCCGGCGGCGCCTGAGCTGGCAGGGATCGTCAAGGGGCTCGCAAAGTCCGGCGATCTCGTCGTGTGCCTTGGCGCCGGCAACATCACGCAATGGGCGTATGCGCTGCCGGACCAGTTGAAGGCGCTGGGGTAGGGCGGTGAGCTTTCCCGACATCACGCCTGATCTCAAAGCCGCGATGCCGCAACTTCGCGGCCGGCTGCTCGCCAACCAGTCGTTGGCCGAGCTGACCTGGTTTCGCGTCGGCGGTCCGGCGCAGGTGCTGTTCACGCCGGCGGATGAGGACGATCTCGCCTATTTCCTTGCGCATCTCGCGTCCGACATTCCCGTCTATGTCGTCGGCGTCGGCTCCAATCTGATCGTGCGCGACGGCGGCATTGCCGGCGTGGTGATCCGCCTTGCGCCGCGCGCCTTTGGCGAAGCGAATGCGAACGGCGACATAGTCACCGCGGGCGCTGCCGCGCTCGACAAGCGCGTGGCGGAAGTTGCGGCTGCCGCCAATGTCGGCGGGCTCGAATTCTACTTCGGCATCCCCGGCACCATCGGCGGCGCGCTGCGCATGAATGCGGGTGCCAATGGCGGTGAGACCAAGGACGTGCTGATCGAGGCGCGCGGTGTGGCGCGCGACGGCACCAGGCACGTCTTCTCCAACGCCGACATGAAGTTCGTTTATCGCAACAGCGGCGTCGATCCCTCCATCATCTTCACCTCCGCGCGCTTTCGCGGCGAGGTCAAAGATGCCGAGACGATCCGCGCGCGTATGGCGGAGGTGCAGAGCCATCGTGAGACCGCGCAGCCGATCCGCGAGAAGACCGGCGGCTCGACCTTCAAGAATCCGCCGGGACATTCAGCCTGGAAGCTGGTGGATGCCGCGGGCTGTCGCGGCCTGCGCGTCGGCGGTGCGCAGGTCTCGGAGATGCACTGCAATTTCCTGATCAACACCGGGGACGCCACCGCGCACGACATCGAGGCGCTGGGCGAGACGGTGCGTGAGCGCGTCAAGGCGAATTCCGGAATCGAGCTGCACTGGGAAATCAAGCGGATCGGGGTTTCCGCGTGAGTGTCATTCCGGGGGCGCGAAGCGCAACCCGGAATCTCGAGATTCCGGGTTCGATGCTACGCATCGCCCCGGAATGACGAACAAGATTGCGGGCTATGAACATGCGCATCACCATCCTCTTCGGCGGCTCCAACAGGGAGCGTCTGGTTTCGGTCGCCTCGGCGCAGGCGCTGCATCAGGCGCTGCCCGAGGCCGATCTCTGGTGGTGGGACGTCGAGGACAAGGTGCATGTGGTGCAGTCGAGGCAGCTGCTCGAGCATGCCCGGCCCTTCGAGGACGAGTTCAAGCCGGGCACATCAGGCATCCCGCTCGAAGCGGCGCTCGACCAGGCCAGGGCGGAAGGCCGCGTGCTGGTGCTCGGCCTGCATGGCGGGCGCGCCGAGAACGGCGAATTGCAGGTGATGTGCGAGGCGCGCGGCGTGCCGTTCACCGGATCGGGCTCGGCGTCCTCGCATCTCGCCTTCGACAAGATCGCGGCCAAGCACTTTGCCGCACTCGGCGGCGTGACGCCGCCGGCGAACGTCGCGCTCGACAACATCGAGGAGGCCTTCGCCGAATATGGCAGGCTGATCGCAAAGCCGGCGCGGGACGGGTCGAGCTACGGCCTGATCTTCGTCAACGCCAAGCAGGATCTCGTCGCCGTCCGCAACGCGGCCAGGCACGAGGACTATGTGATCGAGCCCTACATCGCCGGCGTCGAGGCGACCTGCGGCGTGCTGGAGCGTACCGACGGATCGATCATCGCGTTGCCGCCGATCGAGATCATTCCGGGCGAAGGCAGTTTCGATTACGCCGCAAAATATCTCCTGAAGTCGACCCAGGAGATCTGCCCCGGACGGTTTTCGCCGGAGATCATGGCCGCGCTGAAGGAGCAGGCGATGCTGGCGCACCGGGCGATGTCCTGCACCGGCTATTCGCGCTCCGACTTCATCGTCTCGGACAAGGGTCTCGTCTACCTCGAAACCAACACGTTGCCCGGGCTGACCAAGTCCTCGCTCTACCCCAAGGCGCTGAAAGCCGAGGGCATCGCGTTCGTCGAGTTCCTGAGCGGGCTGGTCGAGCTCGCCGGGCGGGGCGTGCGGAAATGATTAGGACTGGTTAACGGCCAGGCGGGCGAAATGGCCCGGTTTGGAGCCCAAATCCGGTAAAATGCCGGAGATCGCGGCATAAATGCCTCACATGGCTGGGCAAAAAGCATTCCGCGTTAACGAATTTTACCTTTTGTTTACCAGGACATCCGAAGGTTAACGCTGGCGGCGCATATGGCGCTTTGGCTGCCGGCGCGTGAGCTGTTGTGGATGATGTCACCTCCAGCGAACGCAATGATGGGAGAGGCTTCGTTCTGCTGATCCGGCCCGGCACGTCCGAGACGTCATGTTCGCCAGGACCCGCGCGATGTCGCGGGCAAACTGTTGACGAGCTCGTGCAATGGATGGTGCAGGAAGCCTCACCCGGTCGTTTTTGAGATCGCTGAGGCCCCAAGCTGATCTGAAGGCGGCCGCTATCGGAGCGGTCGTGCTTCTGCGCGAGTGGGTGCAGGACAAGCGCGAGGAGAAGCGCGCCGCCGCCAGGATCAAGGCCAAGGCCGTGGTCGAGCGCGAACCGCCGCCGCGCGTGGTCGCTCTGGTCGAGCGCTATGCGCCGCGCCGGGTCGGGATCACCATGACCGTGCTGCTGCTGATCGGCAGCTGCGGCTTCGGCATCGTCAAGGGCGGCCATCTCCAGGATTTCATCACGGCGGTCAGCGATGCCCGCAATGCCATGGCCAATTCCGCCGGCTTCCGCATCACCTCCGTGGTGATCAACGGCCGCAAGCAGCTCACCCAGGACGAGATCCTTGCCATCGGCGGCGTCAGCGGCCGCTCCTCGCTGCTGTTCCTCGATGCCGACGTCGTGCGCGAGAAGCTCAAGGCCAATCCCTGGATTGCCGACGCGACCGTGCTGAAGCTCTATCCGGGCCGGCTGATGATCGACATCACCGAGCGCCAGGCCTTCGCGCTGTGGCAGGAGGCCGGCCGGCTCTCCGTCATCGCCGACGACGGCGCCGTGCTCGAACCCTACGTCTCGCGCCGCTTCCTGTCGCTGCCGCTCGTCGTCGGCAAGGGGGCCGACACCCAGGCCCGCGATTTCCTGGCGCTGCTGGCGCGCTATCCGCAGGTCAACTCGATCACCAAGGCTGCCATCTATGTCGGCGAGCGGCGCTGGAACCTGAGGCTGAAGGACGGTCTCGACATCCGCCTGCCCGAGCAGGACGTCGGCAACGCGCTCGCGATGCTGACCAAGCTCGACAAGGAGGACAGGCTGTTCTCCCGCGACATCGTCGCCGTCGACATGCGCCTGCCGGATCGTCTGGTGGTGCAGCTTTCCGACGACGCCGCCAAGGCGCGCGAGGAGCTGTTCAAGGACAAGAAGAAAAAGAAGGCCGGGGACGCCGCATGACCGGTCTTGATCGCACCCAGACCCCGAAGACGCGCCAGATGCCGCACAAGCGTGGCGGCCTGGTCGCCTGCCTCGACATCGGTACCAGCAAGATCGCCTGCATGATCGCGCGGCTGAAGCCGTCAGCGCCGAGCGAAGCCTTGCGCGGCCGCACCCATGCGGTGGAATTGATCGGCTACAGCCAGATCCAGTCGCGCGGCATGAAGGCCGGCGCGGTGGTCGATCTCGGCGAATGCGAGCAGGCGGTCCGCCAGGCCGTCGGGCTTGCTGAGAAGATGGCCAAGGTGCGGGTCGAGTCCGTGTTGTTGTCGGTCTCCGGCGGCCGGCTCTCCGGCGCGCTGGTCGAAGCCGCCGCCGACATCCGCGGTGGCGCCGTGACGCCGGCCGATGTCAGCCGCGTCACCTCCACCGGCATGCGCCATGCCACCGGCGAAGGCCGCACCGTGCTTCACGCTCTGCCCGTCGGCTACACGCTCGACGGCGTCAAGGGCATCCGCGATCCCCGCGGCATGGTCGCGCATCAGTTCGGCGTCGACATGAACGTCGTCACCTGCGACGCCACGGTGGCACGGAACCTGATGCTGGCGGTCGAGCGCTGCCACATCAATGTCGAAGCCATGGCGGCGAGCCCTTATGTCGCCGGCCTGTCGGTGCTGACCGACGACGAGGCCGATCTCGGTGCCGCCGTCGTCGAGATGGGCGCCGGCACCACGACGATCGCGGTCTATTCCGGCGGCCGCTTCGTGCACGCGGCGGGTTTTGCGGTCGGCGGGCAACACATCACGATGGATCTTGCGCGCGGACTCTCCGCGACCATTGCCGATGCCGAGCGAATCAAGACGTTATACGGCACCGTCATCACCGGCGGATCGGACTCGCGCGAGCTGATGTCCGTGCCGACAGCCGGTGACGAGCAGGATCTGCCGCAGATCGTCTCCCGCGCTACCATCGCCAACATCGTCAAGCACCGTGCCGAGGAAATCTTCGAAATGGTCCGGGACCGGCTGAAGGATTCGCCCTTCGCGTCAGAGCCCAACGGCCGCGTCGTGCTCTCGGGCGGCGCATCGCAACTGACCGGTCTCGTCGAGCTCGGCACCCAGATTCTCGGCCGGCCCGTGCGGGTCGGACGTCCCCTCGGCTTCGGCCGGCTGCCCAACGAGGCGAAGAACGCCGCGTTTGCGGTGCCGTCCGGACTCCTCGTCTACCCGCAATATGTTCACCAGGAACATGTCGAACCGCGGCATACGCGGCAGCAGGTCAGGACAGGGACCGGCGGTTATTTCGGAAAGGTTGGACGATGGCTACGCGAGGGCTTTTGATGACTCCTTTCCGCAATCTCCCATTTTCACCAACTCCCGCGGCCGCCGGCCGGGGCGAACCCACACGCGCGTGATCGAGAGGCAACCATGACCATCAGCATCAATGTTCCTGATATTCACGAACTGAAGCCCCGGATCACCGTGTTCGGCGTCGGCGGCGCCGGCGGCAACGCCGTCAACAACATGATCACGGCGGGCCTGCAGGGCGTCGACTTCGTGGTCGCCAACACCGACGCGCAGGCGCTGACGATGTCGAAGGCGCAGCGCATCGTGCAGATGGGCACGGCGGTCACGCAGGGCCTCGGTGCAGGTTCGCAGCCGAACGTCGGCGCGGCGGCGGCGGAAGAGGTGATCGACGAGCTGCGCGACCATCTCTCGGGCGCCAACATGGTGTTCGTCACCGCCGGCATGGGCGGCGGCACCGGCACCGGTGCTGCTCCCGTCATCGCCAAGACCGCGCGCGACATGGGCATCCTCACCGTCGGCGTCGTGACCAAGCCCTTCCACTTCGAAGGCGGCCGCCGCATGCGCACCGCTGAAGCCGGCATCAACGAGCTTCACAAGGTCGTCGACACGCTGCTGATCATCCCGAACCAGAACCTGTTCCGGGTCGCCAACGAGAAGACCACCTTCGCTGACGCCTTCGCGATGGCCGACCAGGTGCTCTACTCGGGCGTCGCCTGCATCACCGACCTGATGGTCAAGGAAGGCCTGATCAACCTCGACTTCGCCGACGTCCGCGCCGTGATGCGTGAGATGGGCAAGGCGATGATGGGCACCGGCGAAGCTTCCGGCGACAAGCGCGCGCTGACCGCTGCGGAAGCCGCGATCGCCAACCCGCTGATCGACGATAGCTCGATGAAGGGCGCCAAGGGCCTCCTCATCTCCATCACCGGCGGCAAGGATCTCACCCTGTTCGAGGTCGACGAAGCCGCGACCCGCATCCGCGAGGAAGTCGATCAGGACGCCAACATCATCGTCGGCGCCACCTTCGACGAAGCGCTCGACGGCCTGATCCGCGTCTCGGTCGTCGCCACCGGCATCGAGCAGGCTGCGATCGCCCGCAACAGCCAGGCGACCTCCGCTCCCGTGGCGAACGCCGCGCCGCAGCAGATCCAGCACGTGCAGCAGGCTCCCGCTGCTCCGGCCGCCGCTGCCGAGAGCCGTCTCGCCGACCTCACCGCCCGCCTGCGCGCCGACAATCAGCGCCTGGCCGAACGCGCCCAGAAGCTGGAATCGCAGATCCCGGGTGCCGCGCCGGCTCCGGTTGCGTCCGCCCCGATCGCGCCGCGCCCGAACGTCGAGCGTGCCGCGCTCGCCGCCATCGCGGCGGCTGTCGCCGAGGTCCCGCAGGCCCCCGCGCCGCAGACCTATGGCGACGTGACCGTGCGCCCGATCGCGCAGAAGCCGACCCTGTTCCCGGAGCCCGAAATGGCCCCGGTCGCAATGCAGGAGCCGATGACGCCGGAAAACTTCATCCCGCCGCAGGCCGAGCGTCCGCCGGTCCGCGCTCCGCGCATGCCGCGCATCGAGGAACTGCCGATGCCGGCCCAGGCCGAGCTTCGCCAGGCCCGCGGTGAGGTGGAAGAAGAGACCCCGCAGAAGACCCGCCTGTCGCTGCTGCAGCGCCTCGCCAATGTCGGCCTCGGCCGCCGCGACGAGGAGAGCGAGCCGCCGGTCGCCGCCCGCACCGCCGGTCCCGCCATGCCGCCGCTGCCCGACCGCCGCCCGCAGAAGACCGTGGCGCAGCAGATCGCGGCCAGCGAGCCGGTATCAGAGTACGCCCGTCGTCCCGCGCCGCAGGGCCTCGACATGCACGGCCGCCCGGCGCCTGTTGCGCCGGCGCCACAGGGTGACGACCATCTTGATATCCCGGCCTTCCTGCGGCGGCAGGCGACCTGAGGATTGTTACAATAAGGCAGACCCAAAAGGGCCCCGGCGGGAAGCTTGCCGGGGCCTTTCCTTTTTGTCCGGGATGGTCCGGATTGCAGAGCCAAGCAACTGATTTTAAATCATTAATTATGCATTCGGTGGTTCAGTAAAACCGCCGGCAGCGGCCCAAAACGTCGGCGCAATTTGGTTAAGCCTTGGCGCGAATACGGCAGGTTTGGGGTAACAATCGGTAAAAAAGCGTGAGTTGGCGCTGTTTGGGGCAGTGACTATGGTTTGCCGTGACTTGGGGATACGGAGATTCGCAACCGTCGGCACTGGCCGGCCAAGTGGGTCTAGTATAAGTCGCAGTGGTCGTAGTGGGGCGGGTTCCTGATGAAATTTAGCCGGCAAACAACGCTTCGCGCGCAAGCCACCGTGGCAGGCGTAGGCGTTCATTCCGGTCTTCCCGTCACTCTCACGCTGGGGCCTGCGCCTGTCGACGCAGGTTTTATTTTTGTCCGCACCGGCCTCGAGGGAAGTGACCGCGAAGTTCAGGCGACCGCCGAGCAGGTGATCGCGACCGATCTCGCCACCGTCCTCGGCGATCGTAACGGCCCGTTGGTCTCCACTGCCGAGCATGTGCTTGCTGCACTGCGGGGCATGGGCGTAGACAACGCCACGATCGAGCTCGACGGCCCGGAAGTGCCGATCATGGACGGCAGCGCCGCGGCGTTCATTGCCGCCATCGACCAGGCCGGCATCGTCACCCAGTCGGCGCAACGCCGCTTCATCCAGATTTTGAAGCCGATCTCGGTCAAGATCGGCGACTCCTTCGGCGAGATCCGGCCCTATGCCAACGGGTTCCGCGCCGAGGTCGAGATCGACTTCACCAATCCCGTCATCGGCCAGCAGAGCTACACCTTCGAGCTCAGCCCGGAGCGCTTCCGCCGCGAAGTCGGCCGCGCCCGCACCTTCGGCCTGATGTGTGACGTCGCCCGGCTCTGGAGCGCCGGCTATGCGCTCGGCGCGTCCTTCGACAACACCGTCGTGTTCGACGAGGAGCGGCTGCTCAACACCGAGGGCCTGCGCTACGCCGACGAATGTGCCCGCCACAAGGTGCTGGACGTGATCGGCGACCTCGCGCTGGCCGGCCTGCCGCTGCTCGGCGCCTACCGTTCGGTTCGCGGCGGCCACAAGCTCAACCACGCCGTCCTGACCGCGCTGCTTGCCGACCGTACCGCCTGGCGGGTGGTCGAGGGTGAGGCGGTGCGTCGCACCACGCGTCCCGTGGCCGAGGTTGGCGGTAGCATCGTCGGCGGCCGGATCGCGGCGGCCTACGGGCCGGACGTTTCCTGAAGAGAGACGTCTCCTGACGGGACCTGCCGCCGCTGACGCTTGGCGGCGACTTTCCCCCGGGAAACTCCTGGTAACCATGATCGGCTAGCATTGCGGCACGTTCGCCTTAATCCGGGCGAAATGCCTGCCTATCCGGTTTGACGATCGTTTTTCGGATACATCGGCGTGGGCGTAGGGCAGGCACCACGGCACCATTTCGCGCCCATGACGGAGTTCATGGGCTGGCGGGCACCGCATCACAGGGCGTCAGGGCTTAAACTCATGTCGGCACAGCGTACGACGCGCGGATCTCTTTCGATGTCGCCAGGGCCCGCGGCCCGCGGGCTACTCCAGGCCGCTACCTTCGTCCTGCTCGCACTGCCGCTGGCCGGCTGCGGCACCGGCGATCTCTGGGACAAGTTCACCGCCAAGGACGACACCTTCGTCGAGGAGCCCGCCGACAAGATCTACAATGAGGGCCTGTACCTCATGAACGAGAAGAAGGACATGAAGGCGGCGAACAAGAAGTTCGAGGAAGTCGACCGCCAGCATCCTTATTCCGACTGGGCCCGCAAATCGCTGCTGATGTCCGCCTACGCGTCCTACCAGGGCGGCGACTACGACGGCTGCATCGGCGCCGCGACCCGCTACGTCACGCTGCATCCCGGCAGCCCGGACGCGGCCTATGCGCAGTACCTGATCGCCGCTTCGCATTACGACCAGATCCCGGACATCAGCCGCGACCAGACCCGCACCGAGAAGGCGATCGCCTCGCTGGAAGAGGTGGTGCGCAAATATCCGACCTCCGAATACGCGACCTCGGCCAAGGCCAAGATCGAGGGTGCCCGCGACCAGCTCGCCGGCAAGGAGATGAACGTCGGCCGCTATTACATGCAGAAGCGCGACTACACCGCCGCGATCAACCGCTACAAGGCCGTCGTTACCCAGTACCAGACCACGCGCCATGTCGAGGAGGCGCTCTACCGGCTCACCGAGGCCTATATGGCGATCGGCATCGTCGGCGAGGCGCAGACCGCCGCCGCCGTGCTTGGCCACAATTTTCCTGACAGCCGCTGGTACAAGGACGCCTATAATCTTGTAAAATCCGGCGGTCTCGAGCCGAGCGAGAATCAGGGGTCCTGGATCAGCAAGACCTTCAAGAAGATGGGCCTCGGCTAGGAAATTTGGTTCCATGCTGGCGCGTCTGTCGATCCGTGACATCGTCCTGATCGAACGGCTCGATATCGAATTCGCCACCGGCCTTGCGGTTCTGACTGGCGAGACCGGTGCGGGCAAATCCATTCTGCTCGATGCCTTTGCACTGGCGCTCGGCGGCCGCGGCGACGCTGGCCTCGTGCGCCATGGCGCGGAGCAGGGGCAGGTCACCGCCGTCTTCGATATCCCGACGAATCACCCCGCGACGAAGATCCTGGCCGAGAACGGGCTGGACGATACCGGCGAGATGATCCTGCGAAGGGTCCAGCTCGCCGACGGCCGCACCCGCGCCTTCATCAACGACCAGGCGATCAGCGTGCAGACGCTGAAGGCGGTCGGCGCCGCCCTGGTCGAGATCCACGGCCAGCACGACGAGCGCGCGCTGGTCGATGCCGCCACCCACCGCCGCCTGCTCGATGCGTTCTCCGGCCTGGAGAAGGACGTCGCGGCAGTCGAATCGCTCTGGGATGCGCGCCGCACCGCCAATACCGCGCTGGAGGAACATCGCGCCGGCATGGAGCGCGCCGCGCGCGAGGCCGACTATCTGCGCCATGCCTCCAGTGAGCTGAAACAGCTCGCGCCGAAGGAGGGTGAGGAGACTTCGCTCGCCCATCGCCGCACCACGATGATGCAGGGCGAGAAGATCGCCTCCGATCTGCGCGAGGCGCAGGAGGCGGTCGGCGGCCATCATTCGCCGGTCGCGGCGCTGTCGGCGGCGGTGCGCCGGCTGGAGCGCCGCGGCGTCAATTCGCCGGCGCTGGTCGAGCCTGCGGTGAAGGCGATCGACATCGCGATCAACGCGCTTGAAGAAGCCGACCAGCATCTCCTGGCCGCGCTGGCCGCGACCGATTTCGACCCGGCCGAGCTCGAGCGCATCGAGGAGCGGCTCTTTGCCTTGCGTGCAGCGTCTCGCAAATATTCGACCCCGGTAGACCTGCTCGCGGCGCTCGCCGCCCAATACGCGGCCGACGTCGTGCTGATCGACGCCGGCGCCTCGCAGCTGAAGAAGCTGGAGCAGGCCGCGATCGAGGCCGATGGGCGCTATGCGGCTGCTGCCAAGAAGCTGTCGCTGGCCCGGCAGAAATCGGCGGAGAAGCTCAACAAGGCCGTCAACGCCGAGCTCGCCCCGCTCAAGCTCGAACGCGCCAAGTTCATGACCCAGGTCGCGACCGACGAAGCAGCGCCGGGCCCGCAAGGCTTCGACCGCGTCGAGTTCTGGGTGCAGACCAACCCGGGCACCAAGCCGGGCCCGATGATGAAGGTCGCCTCCGGCGGCGAGCTGTCGCGCTTCCTGCTGGCGCTCAAGGTGGTGCTGTCCGACCGCGGCTCGGCGCCGACCCTCGTCTTCGACGAAATCGACACCGGTGTCGGCGGCGCGGTCGCCGACGCCATCGGCGGGCGTCTGGCGCGGCTCGCCGGCAAGGTGCAGGTGATGGCCGTGACCCACGCCCCGCAGGTCGCCGCCCGCGCCGACCAGCATCTGCTCATCTCCAAGGACGCCCTCGACAAGGGCAAGCGCGTCGCCACCCGCGTCAATGCGCTCGCCGCCGACCACCGCCGCGAAGAGATCGCCCGCATGCTGGCGGGGGCGGAGATCACGGCCGAGGCGCGGGCCGCTGCGGAGAGGCTGCTGAAGGCGGCGAGTTAGGTTTCGCGTCCCGGACGCGGTGCAGCGCGTCGCGCTGCTCCGCAGAGCCGGGACCCAGAGTGTCGCCGCGTGGACCCCGAATCAGCTGCGCACCGCTTCGCGCTGCACAGCATCCGGGGAACAAACCGCCCAACCCGCCTTTACCCTCCCGCCCGCTCCGTCGTATCCAAGCACCCATGGCAAGAGCAGCAAAATCCCAGGCAAAACCGCTTCGCGACGTCGCCGACCTCACCAAGGCGCAGGCCAAGATCGAGCTCATGCGGCTGTCGCTCGAGATCGAGGGGCACAACGAGCGCTACTATCAGGATGACGCGCCGACCGTCACCGACGCCGAGTACGACGCCCTGCGCCAGCGTCTCAACGCGATCGAGAAGCGCTTCCCTGAATTCGTCAGCGCAGAGTCGCCGTCACAGAAGGTCGGCGCGGCACCGTCGGGGCGGTTCAGGAAGGTACGCCACTCCGTGCCCATGCTGTCGCTCGACAACGCCTTTGCGGAAGAGGACGTGCGCGACTTCGTCGGCCGCATCGTGCGCTTCCTGAAGCTCGACGACGACAAGATCAATTTCTCCGCCGAGCCGAAGATCGATGGCCTGTCGATGTCGCTGCGCTATGAGGGCGGCGAGCTCGTCACCGCGGCGACGCGCGGCGACGGTGCGGAGGGCGAGGACGTCACCGCCAACATCCGCACCCTCGAAGACGTGCCGCAGAAGCTGAAAGGCCGCAACGTCCCCGACATCTGCGAGGTGCGCGGCGAGGTCTATATGACCAAGAAGGCGTTCCTCGCGCTCAACGAACGGCAGAAGGCGGCGGGCGACACCATCTTCGCCAATCCGCGCAACTCGGCCGCGGGCTCGCTCCGGCAGAAGGATCCGGCCATCACGGCGTCGCGGCCCCTCGGCTTCTTCGCCTATGCCTGGGGCGAGATGAGCGCGATGCCGGAGCCGACGCAGACCGGCATGATCCATTGGTTCGAGCGCTGCGGCTTCAAGACCAATCCGCTGACAAAACTGTGCCACTCGGTCGAGGAACTGGTCGCGTTCCACCAGAGCATCGAGGAAGAGCGCGCCGAGCTCGACTACGACATCGACGGCGTGGTCTACAAGGTCGATCGCATCGACTGGCAGGAGCGGCTCGGTTTCGTCTCGCGCACGCCGCGCTGGGGCATCGCGCACAAATTCCCGGCCGAGCGCGCCATGACGGTGCTGCGCGACATCGAGATCCAGGTCGGCCGCACCGGCTCGTTCACCCCCGTCGGCAAGCTCGAGCCGGTCGGCGTCGGCGGCGTGATCGTGCAGAACGTCACGCTGCACAACGAGGACTACATCAAGGGCATCGGCAACAAGGGCGAGGTGCTTCGCGAGGGGCGCGATATCAGGATCGGCGACACCGTCGTGATCCAGCGCGCCGGCGACGTGATTCCGCAGATCGTCGACGTTGTCCTCGACAAGCGGCCGAAGAGTGCCAAGGAATATGCCTTCCCGAAGAAATGCCCGTGCCCGCTGCACACCGACGTCGTGCGCGGGGAGACGGCGGCCGGCGAAGAAGAATCCCGCGCCCGCTGTAGCGGCGAGTTCGCCTGTCCCTACCAGAAGATCGAGCACCTGAAGCTGTTCGTGTCGCGGCGCGCCTTCGATATCGACGGTCTTGGCGAAAAGCAGCTCCAGTATTTCTTCGACGAAGGCTGGGTCAAGGAGCCCGCCGACATCTTCACGCTCGAGAAGCGCAATTCAAAACTCAAGCTCGAGGAGATCGAGGGCTACGGCGCGACCTCGGTGCGCAATCTGTTCGGTGCCATCGACAGCCGCCGGAAAATCGCGCTGGAGCGATTCGTCTATGCGCTCGGCATGCGCCATGTCGGCGAGACCACGGCGCTGGCGCTGGCGCGGGGCTACGGCTCCTGGGAGGCCTTCCACGACGCCTGCCTCAAGGTCGCCAAGGGGGACGAGGAGGCGATGGCGGACATGGACGCGCTCGACCAGATCGGCGACACCGTGATCAAGAGCGTCGCCGACTATTTCGGCGAGAGCCACAACCGCGGCATCGTTGAGCGGCTGACCAAGGAGGTCGAGATCGTCGACGCAGAGAAGCCGAAGAGCAACTCGCCGGTCGCCGGCAAGACCGTGGTGTTCACGGGCTCGCTGGAGAAGATGACGCGGGACGAAGCGAAGGCGACCGCGGAGCGGCTGGGTGCGAAAGTGTCGGGCTCGGTGTCGAAGAAGACCGACCTCGTTGTGGCCGGCCCCGGCGCGGGCTCGAAGCTCGCGGACGCCAACAAGCACGGCGTCAAGGTGCTGACCGAGGACGAGTGGCTGAAGCTGATCGGGGAGTGAGTCGGTCTCGTGCCCCGGACGCGGCGCAGCGCTTCTTCAGCGGTGCGCTGCAGAGCCGGGGCCCATTGCGCAGCGATGTTGGCGGCTTCTGGGTCCCGGCTCTGCGCAGCAACGCTTCGCGTCGCAGCGCGTCCGGGACATGCGAGAGCCCGCCCCCTACATCATCCCGCTCTCTTCCTCCTCCGCCTGCTCGATCAGCGCTTCGCTCACCACCAGCTCGCGGCGGGGGACGACGAAGATCATCATGCAGGCGCAGAGCAGCGAGATCGCCAGCACCGCCGACGTCAGCGGCAGCGTGGTGGCGGAATGGCCGCCGAGATAGGCGCCGAATTGCGACATCAGCGCGCCGATGCCTTGCTGGAGGAAACCCATCGCTCCCGAGGCGGTGCCGGCGGCTTCGGGGCGGATGCTGATGGCGCCGGCGGCGGAGTTCGCCATCACGAAGGCATTGCCGACCATCACGATCATCTGCGTGCCGAACAGCCAGGCCGGCGCCTCGTTCCAGCCTGCGAAGCTCAGGAGTAGGTTCAGCAGGCTGCCGCAGAGCTGCAGGCCGAGCCCGAACCAGATCAGCTTTTCCAGCGAGTGCCTGGGCGCAAAGCGCACGCAGAGCAGGTTGCCGACGAGATACGCAAAGCCGGTCGTCGCGAACCACGCGCCATATTCGGCGCTGCTCCGTCCCATCTGCGTCACCACGATATAGGGGCCGCCGCCGGCGAAGGTGAAGATGATCTGGGAGGCCAGCACCTGGCACATCACATAGCCGATGAAAGCGCGGCTCTTGATCAGGGTGCCGACATCGGTGCGAAAGCCGCCGCTGCCGACGGCGCGGCCACGGCGTGTCTCGGGTAGCGCGATCGCGATGCCGACGGCGACTGCGATCGCGCCGATCGTGACGGCGTAGAAGATCGCCCGCCAGCCGAACGCGGTCTCGATCAGGCCGCCGGTGAGCGGCGAGACCATCTGCCCGATCATCAACGCTGCGACCACCAGGCTGATCATCGAGGCGACCCGTTCGCGCGGATAGATGTCGCGGATGATGGCGCGGCTGATCACCATGCCGGAGGCGCCGCCGAGCGCCTGGAAGAAGCGCGCCGCGATCAGTTGCGGCAGGGTCTCGGCGAAGATGCAGGCGATGCTCGCCGCGACCATCAGCGCGAGGCCGCCGAGCAGCACGGGGCGCCGGCCGAACTTGTCCGACAGCGGCCCCATGATCAGCTGCGACAGCGCGATGCCGACCATGTAGAGCGACACCGTCATCTGCGCGATCGAGATGTCGCTGCCGAAACTCGTCGCCAGCACCGGCAGTGCCGGAACCAGGATGTAGAGCGAGATCGGCGCGATCCCGGTCATGACCACAAGCAGCAGCAACACCACGCGCGAGGTCGCGATGTTCCGAGCCGTTTCCGGCGGCTTGCTGATCATGCCGTGCATATGAGTCCGTCTCGTCGAAATTCGAATCGACTGTAGCGTGCTTGCACAAGACGGAAATCGGCGTTTCGGAATGCGGCTATACGGATTCCGGGACGGTGATGATGGGACGTAGGGCGGCCGTTATTTTACGGGCGCGGGTATGCCGAGATGTTGTGCGGTGGTGCCGCATTCTCGGTGTCATTCCCCGCGAAGGCGGGGAATCCAGTATTCCAGAGGCGGTTGTGATTGAACCGATGGGCCGCGGCGTACTGGCTGCCCCGCTTTCGCGGGGCATGACGGCGGTGGTTGGGGAAGCAGCCTTGCGCAAATCGCGTAGCGCCATGCGTCGCGCTCTCGCGCGCTACGCCTTCAGCTCCGCCGTGGCCTGGTCGAGCCAGGCCCCCGTCGCCTCGTCGAGCGCCGGCCGCACCTCGGCCCGCACGCGCGCGTGGTAGGCGTTGAGCCAGTCGAGCTCATCCTTGTTCAGCATCGCGACATCGATCAGCCGGCGGTCGATCGGCGCGAGCGTCAGCGTCTCGAAGGCGTTCATCGGCTTCTCGGCGCCCTTGATGCTGGCTTCGATCACCAGCTCGAGGTTCTCGATGCGAATGCCGAAACCGTCGGTCTTGTAGTAGCCGGGCTCGTTGGAGAGGATCATGCCGCGCTTCAGCGGCGTGGTGCCGAGCTTGGAGATCCGCGCCGGCCCTTCGTGCACGCTGAGATAGCTGCCGACGCCGTGGCCGGTGCCGTGCTCGAAATCGACGCCGGCGGCCCAGAGATATTGCCGCGCCAGCGTGTCGAGCTGCGCGCCCGTGGTGCCGTCGGGGAAGGCCGCGCGCGCGATCGCGATGTGGCCGCGCAGCACGCGGGTGAAGCGGTCGCGCATCTCGCCCGTGGGCTCGCCCACCGCCATGGTGCGCGTGACGTCGGTGGTGCCGTCCTCATATTGCGCGCCGGAATCGATCAGCAGCAGATCGCCCGGCGCGATCCGCCGGTTGCTCTTGCGGGTGACGCGATAGTGCACGATGGCGCCGTTCGGCCCGGTGCCGGAGATGGTCGGGAACGACACGTCCTTCAGCGCGCCGGTGTCGCGGCGGAAGGTCTCCAGCGCCTCGACCGCGTCGATCTCGGTGAGCTTGCCGCTTGCCGCCTCGCGATCGATGAAGGCGAGGAAGCGCGCCAGCGCCACGGCGTCGCGCACATGAGCCGTCTTGGTGCCCTTGATCTCGGTCGGGTTCTTGACCGCCTTGAGCAGCGCAATCGGGTCGCTGCCGCGCACCGGCTTGCCGCCGGCGCCCGCGATCAATCGGCTCAGCGCGTCGGCCGCGGTCGCATTGTCCAGCGCGATCGCCGCGCCGCTCTTGGCGAGCGCCATCAGCGTCGGCGCCATCGCATCGGGCTCGCGCACGTCGGCGGACTGCTCGAGGTGGTCGCGCGTCAGGTTGGAGAGTTTCCGGTGGTCGATGAAGATGGTGGGACGGCCGTCCTTCGGCACCAGCGCGTAGGACAGCGGCAGCGGCGTGTGCGCGACGTCGGCACCGCGGATGTTGAAGGTCCAGGCCACCGCGTGGCTGTCCGACAGCACCAGCGCATCGGTGCCGAGTTTGGCGATCTCGCCCCTGATCTGCGCCAGCTTCTCGGCTTCCCCGACGCCGGCATGCTGGAGGCTGTGTACCGCGACCGGGGCGAGCGGCGGCTGCGGCCGGTCCTGCCAGATCGCGTCGACCGGATTGCCGTCGACGGCGACCAGCTCGGCGCCGGCCTTGGCGCAGGCGGCGGCGAGGCGTTCGGCTGCCGAAGAAGTGTGCAGCCACGGGTCAAATCCGAGGCGGTCGCCGGCTTTCAGGTGCGAGGACACCCAGCTTTCCGGCGGCGGATCGATCAGCGATTCCACCGCCCAGGCCTTCGCGTCGACCTGCTTCGCGGCCTGGATGGTGTAGCGGCCATCGACGAACAAGGCAGCCTCGTGCGTCAGCACCACCGCGAGCCCCGCCGATCCCGTAAATCCGGTCAGCCAGGCCAGCCGTTCTTCCGACGGCGGCACATATTCGTTCTGCTGCTGGTCGGCGCGTGGGATCACGAAGCCGGTCAGCTTGCGGCGGGCGAGTTCTTCGCGGAGCGCGGCAAGGCGCGCCGTCAACGCGACGCCGGCCTCCGGCTCCTCGAATGTCTGGAAGTGCGCTTCGAACATGGTGGATCACTTTAGGATCATGGGGATCGGTCCGCAATCTAGACGCATTTGCGTCGCATCTGGCATGGACTGTGCTTGAAATAGTTCCATTCGAATTGAGTGGAGTAAAGGATGCGGCATTCGCGCTTCGTCCGGATAATAGGGAAATTCGAGCAAGTGGTTCATCTCAACGGCGAGGGGACACACGATGCCAGCGTTCACGTTTGAGAAGATTTCGCCGCCGGCGCGCCGCGCCCCGGCTGCGGCGACACCCAAGAAGCCGCGCGGTCTCATCAGCCAGATGATCGACCGTTTCGCCGAGCGCCGCGCAAGGCGCGCCCTGCTGCGCCAGCGCGTGCCGCGACAGGACGAGAAGCCGGCGGAGTGACGGTCTCGTAGGGTGGGTTAGCCGAAGGCGTAACCCACCACGGTGCGGATCCGCAGAGACAGAAGAGGTGGGTTACGCCAAGGGACTGCGCTGCGCGCAGCCCGGGGCACCCCCCTACGACACCTTCCGCAGCAGCAAACTGCTCCACCCCTCGATCCGCAGGTGCCGCAACGGCACGAGCCCGCGCGCCCGGTAGGCCGCGATCACGGCGGGCGCCTGGTGGGTCAGGAGGCCGGAAAGAATGACGTGGGCGCCGGGGGCAAGGTGCTGCGTCATCGGGCCCGCCAATTGCCGCAGCGGATTGGCGAGGATGTTGGCCAGCACCAGGTCGAACGGGCCGGATTTGGCAAAATCGGGCGCGGCAAAGCCGGTGGCACGGATCACCCGCACGTTGGGGCCGACTTCGTTCAGAGCGGCATTCTCGGCGGCCACCCGCACCGAGGGCGGGTCGATGTCGGAGGCCAGCACCGCGCGGTGCAGCGCCTTGGCCGCGGCGATGGCCAGCACGCCGGTCCCGGTGCCGAGATCGAGGACATCGCGGGGAAGGGAACTCTTCAGGACATGGTCAAGCAGGAGTAAACAGCCGCGCGTCGTACCGTGGTGGCCGGTGCCGAAAGCGAGCGCCGCCTCGATCTCGATTTTGAGCTTGTTCGGCGCCACGCGGTCGCGGTCATGGCTGCCGTGAACGACGAAGCGACCGGCCGGCACAGGGACGAGATCTTCCAGGCTTGCCTTGACCCAATCCTTGGCCTCGACCGTGTCGAAAAGGAGCGTGTCGGCGATTTCATTTCCTGCTGAAGTTGCAACGAGTTCGCGCAGCAATGCCTGGTCCGGTGCATCGGCGAAATGCAGCGTGACATCCCATTGTCCGTCGGGCCGCTCGAATGCGGCGACCGCCGCGTCACCTTCGAAAAACACCTCGGTTAGCACGTCGACCACGCGCTTTGCCGCGGCCTCGGTGCCGATCGAAAAGCTGGCGCGATGGGTAGGGGAAGGCTGCATGTTTTGGGGTCCGTCTGGCCAATTTTGGGTATTTTTGCCGTCAATTTTCCGCATAAGTTGCAAGTTCTGGATTAACCGGACAGAAGGTCGCACCCCGTAGATTTGCGGCTGTTGGGGAGAGCCAACACAGCTTGAAATTGAAACGGAGGCGTGTCTTGAAGCGCATGGTCTTGAAGTTCTGGTCCGACGAATCCGGTGCGACCGCAATCGAATACGGCCTCATCGCGGCCGGTATCGCGCTGGCGATCATCACCGTGGTGAACAGCCTGGGCAGCACGATGAACGAGAAGTTCGGTTCGATTAGCAGCTCCTTGAAGTAATTTCCGCCTCCGATTTCCCAGCGGGGGCAACTTTCTTCATAGAATTCCAGACGAGCGCCCGCACGGGGAATTGCCTCCGGCGGGCGATGTCGTTTGAGGGGGCGGGGCGAAATACCCGGTAGCGCCTCAATTCGAATTTGGCGGCCTAAGGCCAGAGACCAATTGGATATGAATGTGCTGGGCGACGATCTGGCGCGCCCATTCGGCCTGATCTTCCCTTATCAGCTTGGCGACCAGAAGTTCGTCCACGATCGAAGCGGCAACCTGCTCGCTCCAGCGGATATCGTCTGCGTTTCTCTTCTCGTCGATCATGCGAGACGGTACCCCGACGTCCACAGCCTGTGCGCTCGTTATTCGAGTGCTGTCCACCGTCTTATACGCAGCTTATCCCGTAACTCTTCCACAACCTGATCCGCTTTTGTGCAGGCACATCTCGGCAGATACCCACTGCTTCACCACGGCTTCCTCCACAGCCCGTCCACAACCCATCCACAGCCCTATCCACGGCTTCCGAACAGTGCGCGGTGGTCCCGCAGGATCACGCGTGCCGCGTTGTGGCCGGGGGCGCCGGTGACGCCGCCGCCGGGGTGGGCGCCGGAGCCGCAGTGATAGAGGCCCTTCAGGGGCCCGCGATAATCGGCGTGGCCCAGCATCGGCCGGGCCGAGAACAGCTGGTTCAGCGTCAGCGCGCCGTGGAAGATGTCGCCCCCGAGCAGGCCGAATTGCCGTTCGAGGTCGAGCGGGGACAGGATCTGGCGGCCGAGCACGCTGGAGGCGAAACCCGGGGCGTATTTATCCACCGTCGCGACCATGAGATCGGCGACTTCCTCGCGATGGTCGTCCCACGATTTTCCATCGGGAAGCTCCGGCGCGACGTGCTGGCAGAATAGGCTCGCGACATGCTTGCCGGCGGGCGCCAGCGTGTCGTCCAGCGTCGAGGGGATCAGCATCTCGACTACGGGTGAGCTGCTCCAGCCCTGCGCCCGCGCATCGAGATAGGCGCGGTCCATGTACGCAAGGCTCGGCGCCAGGATGATGCCGGAGGTGAGGTGATCGCCTTCGCCGGGCAGCGCGGTGAAGGACGGCAGGCGGTCCAGCGCCACGTTCATGCGGAAGGTGCCGGATCCGTTCTTCCAGTTCCTGATGCGGACGAGGAAGTCCTTGGGCAACGCGTCGGCTGCGATCAGCCGCGTATACAGCAGCTTCGGATTGACGTTGGCCGCGACATATTTCGCGCGGATCGTCTCGCCGTTCTCCAGCACGACGCCGACGGCACGGTCGCGCTCGACGATCACCTCGCGCACGCCGGCATCGGTGTCGATCGTGGCGCCCTTGTCGCGCGCGGCACGCGCCATCGCCTGCGTGATCGCGCCCATGCCGCCGATGGCATGGCCCCAGACGCCCTTCTTGCCGTTCACCTCGCCGAAGGCGTGATGCAGCATCACATAGGCCGAGCCGGCGGCGTAGGGGCTGGCGTAATTGCCGACGATGGCATCGAAGCCGAACAGCGCCTTGACCAGATCATGCTCGAAGCGTTCGTCCAGCATTTCGCCGGCCGAGCGCGTGAACAGATCGAGCAGGCTGCGGCTTTGCTCCAGCGTCAGGCCGCGCAGGATGTTGGCGCTCTGCAAGGCGTTCACGGCCTCGCGGATCGCACCGGTGCCGAAGCCGTCGAGCAAGTTCGGTGGTGCGCGCAGCACGAACTGCCTGAGCACGTCGGCGATGTCTTCCAGCTCGCGCGAGAAGCCGTCGAGCGCTTCCGCATCATGCGCGTTGAGCCGCGACACTGACGCTTTCGTCCGTCCCTCGCCGGTGAGGAGGTAGCTGCCGTCCGGCGCCGGTAGGAAATTCTGCGCACGGCGTTCGACCACGCGCAGGCCCTGCTCGGTGAGCTTGAGGTCACCGATCACCTGCGGGTTGAGCAGGCTCACGGTGTAGGCCGCGACCGAATTGCGAAAGCCGGGGTGAAACTCCTCCGTCACCGCAGCGCCGCCGACCACCTTGCGCCGCTCGACCACGCGCACGCGCAGGCCCGCCATCGCGAGATAGGCCGCGCAGGTGAGGCCGTTATGGCCAGCGCCGATGATGACGACGTCGGTTTCGGTCATGATTTCCTTGTTGTCATTCCGGAGCGATGCGCAGCATCGAACCAGGGTGCGCGGCTGCGCACCGGAAAATCTCGAGGTTCCGGGTTCGCTGCTTCGCATCGCCCCGGAACGACATCTGTATATCAAGCATTCCTTGCTGCAACATCACGACACCCTTTATTGCCCGTTCAGGCGCCTTGTGCTCCATTGCACCCTATCCGGCGCCCGCCGGGGGCAATATCCGACGCGTTTCCCGCGCGAACCGGTGCCTACTTCGCTGGAAAACGCCTTGCCGGAGCTTTCATGGATTCGATCGTGCACCCCGCCGCCACGGAGCAGCCGTCGTCGTCGCGCAACCGGCTGTTGCTGACGGTCTACACCGCGGCGATCTTCGTCAGCGCGCTGCTGCTGTTCTCGGTGCAGCCGCTGTTCACGAAGATGGTGCTGCCGCGGCTCGGCGGCTCGCCGGCGGTGTGGTCGGTCGCCATGGTGTTCTTCCAGTCGCTGCTGCTGGCGGGCTATGCCTATGCGCATCTGCTGATGCAGGCGAGGAACCGGATCGTTCCGGTCGCGGTACATCTGGTGCTGCTGGTTCTGGCCTTCGTCACGCTGCCGCTCGGCATCGCCACCGCCTATGGCGAGCCGCCGGCCTCGGGCTACGCGTTCTGGCTGCTCGGCCTGTTCGTGGTCTCGATCGGCCTGCCGTTCTTTGCGCTCGCGGCCAACAATCCGCTGCTGCAGGCCTGGTTCGTCCGCACCGGCCATCCCGCCGGGCACGATCCCTATTTCCTCTATGCCTCTTCCAACATCGGCAGCTTCCTCGCGCTGTTGTCCTATCCCTTCCTGCTCGAGCCGATATTCTCGCTGCACACGCAGAACCGGTTCTGGACCGGCGGCTACGGCCTGCTGATTCTCCTGATCGCCGCCTGCGGCGCGCTGCTGCTGCGCTCTCCGAAGCTCGCCGTGGCCGACGCGCGCACAGAGGACGTCAATGCGCCGGCACCGGGCCTCATGACGCGGCTGCGCTGGATCTTCCTCGCCGCGGTGCCGTCCGGCCTGCTCATCGCGGTGACCGCGCACATCTCGACCGACGTCGCGGCGGCGCCGCTGCTCTGGGTGCTGCCGCTGTCGCTGTACCTGCTGACCTGGGTGGTGGTGTTCCAGTCGCGGCCGCTGCTGCCGCACAAATGGATGCTGATGCTGCAGCCGGTTGCGATCGCCGGCGTCGTCGTCCTGCTGGCTTTCGGCGGCGAGCAGAACCTGCTGCTGACGCTCGGCGGTCATCAATTGTGCTTCTTCGTCATCGCCATGGCTTGTCATGGCGAGCTGGCGCGAACGCGGCCGGCCGCCAAATATCTCACCGGCTTCTACGTCGCGCTGTCGTTCGGCGGCATGGTCGGCGGCCTCTTTGCCGGCCTCGTCGCGCCCTTCACCTTCTCCTGGATCGCCGAATACCCAATCCTGATCGCGCTTGCCGCGCTGTGCCGGCCGTCCGCGAACGAGCGTCTTGCGGGCATCGTCAAATGGTACTGGCTGGCACTTACCGCGCTCGCGGTGGCGCTGATCGCGCCGTCCTATACGACCGGCAATCTCTCGACCTGGTTCGAGGATCACCGCGTCTGGGTCGCCGGTGCCGTCGGCGTGCTCGCCGCGCTCCTGACACTGGCGCTCAATGCCGGGCGCTGGAAGATCTTCGCCACCGTCGCGCTGGCGCTGGCCTTGATCCGGATCTATCCGGCGGACGAGGGCCGCGTCACCACGGTGCGCAGCTTCTTCGGCGTGCACAAGATCGTGGAGACGCCCGGCGGCTATTTCCACGTGCTGATGCACGGCACCACCATCCACGGCGCCGAGCGCTTCCGCAACAATGACGGCACGCCGGTCACCGGCCGGCCCGAGCCGATCACCTATTATCACAAGGACGGCGGCATCGGTCAGGCCGTCACCGCGATCCGCGAGCGCAAGGGCGCGCCGCTCAAGGTCGCCGCGATCGGTGTCGGCTCTGGCACGCTCGCCTGCGCCGCCGAGCCCGGCGAGGACTGGAAGTTCTTCGAGATCGACCAGTCCATGGTGGATGCCGCGCGCGACCCCAAGAACTTCCGCTACATCTCGAGCTGCATGCCGGAGATGAAGCCTGTGATCGGCGACGCGCGCCTCACCTTCGCCAAGGAGCCCGACGGCGCCTACGATCTCATCATCGTCGATGCCTATTCGTCCGATGCGATCCCGATCCATCTCGCCACCGAAGAGGCGATGAAGATCTACAAGGACAAGCTCGCGCCGCATGGTGCGGTGGTGATGCACGTCTCCAACCGCCACCTCGATCTGGAGACCGTCGTCGTTGGTATCGCCGACGCCAACGATCTCAAGAGCTGGGTCTTCAACGAGGATTCGGGCCGCGATGCCGACTACATCTTCTCGACCGACGTCGTGATCTCCGCGCGGGAGGAGGAAGACGTCGGCAAGCTCGCCGCCTCGAAGTCGTGGGAGCTGACCGAGGCCGACGACAGGGTGCGGGTCTGGACCGACGATTATTCCAACATCCTGGGCGCGCTGTACCGGCGGTTGCGGGACGGGGAGTAGGGGCTTCGTAGCCCAATATCCCGTGCCCTCGGACGCTGCGCAGCACGAAGTGATGCGCTGCAGAGCCGGGGCCCATGGTGCGGCATTCTGGGTCCCGGCTCTGTGGAGCAGCGTTGCACGCTGCACCGCGTCCGGGGCACGCGACCAGCTTAAGGCTCCACCGGCGTCCCCGCCGGGAGCGCAATGCCCCTCTCGCCTGAGACCTCCCGTAACAGGTCCGGATTGTCCGAGATGATGCCGTCGACGCCGATGTCGATCATCCGCGCCATGTCGTCACGCTTGTTCACCGTCCAGACCACTACGCGCAATCCCAGCGCATGGGCGTCGGCGAGAAGCGCCGCGGTGACGTCGCCGAAATAGGGCGACCAGATCGCGCCGCCTGCGGCCTTGATGGTTCGCGGCAGTGAGCCGCCGTGATCGGCCGGGCTGAAACCCGCGGTCCAGTTGGTGGCCTTGTCGAGCACCACCGTCGGAGCCGAGCCGCGCTGGAGTGTCAGGTACACGGTTGGAATTTTCGGCGCCCGCTGCTGCACGAGCTGCAGGGTCCGCCAGTCGAACGACTGGATCATCACGCGATCGGAGAATTTTTCGGCGTCGATCAGGTGAAGCAGCGCGGTGACGAAACCTTGCGGGTCGAGGGATTCGTCCGGGTGGTTCGGATCGATCTTGGTCTCGATGTTGAAGCGCACGTTGGTATTGCCGGACCTGCGTACCAGCGCGAACAGCTGCTTCAGCGTGGGGATGCGCGTCCCCGGCACGGCGCGCTGCTCGGGGAACTGTTTGGCGTAGGTGCTGTCGGGGCGGATCTGGCCGACGTCATAGGTCCTGATCTCGTCGAGCCGCAATTTCACGAACGGCGTGCCGGGCGCGGCGACATAGGCGCCGCTCGCATCGCGCGCGAGGTCGGGGTTGAGCCCGCGTTCGTGCGAGATGACGATTTCCCCGTCGGCGGTCACGCCGACGTCGAGCTCCAGCGTGTCCACGCCCATCGACAGCGCGTTGGCGAAGGCGGGCAGGGTGTTCTCCGGCAACAGCGCCCGCCCGCCGCGATGCGCTTCGAGATCGAAGGCCATGGCTTGTTCCGTATGGGCTAGTCCCGCAGCGAGAACCGCGAGCACGGTCAGGATTGTCGTGGCACGTGACGGCATCACAGTCCGGGGGGCAAGAGGACGGCGGAATTCTAACGAATTTGGCAGGTCCGGCCTATTCTATAGGCTTTTACGCCTGTTGAAACCTTGGGCTGCGGCTTGGGTTGCGTCTGCCAGGCTTGTATGTACTCATGGACGCCGCCCCGGAATCCTGCCCGTGCAACAGAAACGCGATCACCGCATCATTCGCAGCCGGCATTTTCACAAGATGCAGCGGCGGCATTTCATCATTTTCGACGTTTTGCCGTTCATCGGCACATTGGTTGCGCTGGGCCTTCTGTTCTATCGCCCGGTCGGCGTGATGGAGCTCAGCCTGTTCCTCGGCTTCTGGCTGATAACTGGCCTTGGCCTCACCGTCGGCTACCACCGGCTGTTCACCCATCGTGCCTTCGCGACCTCCATCACCATGAGCGCGATCCTGATCGTCATGGGGTCGATGGCGGGGCGCGGCCCCATGCTGTCCTGGGCGGCGATGCATCGGCGCCACCACGAGCTGTCCGATCACGACGGCGATCTGCACTCGCCGCGGCTGCATGGCGGTGGCCCGATCGGGCGCCTGCGGGGCTTCCTGCACGCGCATTTGACCTGGATGATCGCGCACGATTATCCCAACGTCGCGCGTTATGTGCCGGACTTGATGGCGGACCGCAGGCTGGTTGCGGTCAACAGCTATTATTACAGCTGGGTCGTGCTCGGTTTGCTGCTTCCCGCGGCGATCGGCGGCATCGTCACCATGAGCCTGTGGGGCGCGCTGACCGGCCTACTCTGGGGCGGCGTGGTGCGCATGTTCGTGGTCGAGCAGACCTTCTCCGCCATCAACTCCATCATGCACACATTCGGTACGCAGCCCTTCGTCACCCGCGACGACAACAGCCGCAATCTGGGCGTGATGGCCTGGCTCGCCTGGGGCGAGGGCTGGCACAACAATCACCACGCCTTTCCCTATTCCGCCGCCTTCGGTCTGCGCTGGTTCGAGTTCGATCCCGGCTTCATCTTCATCCGCGCGCTGGAGGCGCTCGGACTTGCCTGGGACGTCAAGGTGCCGAGCGAAGAGAAGATCGCGCGGCGCATGCTGCGGCAGCCGGGCGATGCGACGGCGCCCGATCTGGAAACGGGCTGAGCGTCATCGGCCGGCGCGAGGGCCGGTGATGGCGCGGCTTTGATCCGATGCTCTTCAACGACTATCCCTTTCTCCTGGTCTTCCTGCCGGCGGCGCTGCTGATCTACCGCCTGGCCGATCCCTATCCGCAACTCCGGATCGGCGTGCTGGTGGCGCTGTCGCTCGCCTTCTATGCCTGGGGCAGTCCGTCCTTCATCGTGCTCCTGATCGCCTCGATCGCGATCAACTGGGCCGCCTCGGTTGCCTATGGGCGGGTGAAGTGGAAGGCGGTGCTGACGCTGGTGATCGTGCTCGATCTCGCGGCGCTCGGGCTGTTCAAATACGCCAACTTCCTGCTCGCCAATCTCGGCCTCTTGCTGGGCGCGAAGCTGCCGTCGCTCGAGATCGGGCTGCCGCTCGGCATCTCCTTCTTCACCTTCCATCACATCATGTACCTGGTCGATCTTAAGCGCGGCAAGGCGCCGCTCTACGCGCTCGACCGCTATGCGCTCTACATCGCCTTCTTCCCGCAGGCGATCGCGGGACCGCTGGCGCGGTGGTCGGAGGTGATGCACCAGCTCGGCCGGCAGGTGTACGCACCGGGCTGGCAGCGCCAGTTCTGCATCGCGGCCTGTTTCATCGCGCTCGGCCTGTTCGAGAAGGTCGTGATCGCCGACAGTCTGGCGCATCTGCTCGATCCCATCTACGAGGAGGCAGCAGGCGGGCCGCTTGCGAGCGGCGATGCCTGGCTCGCCTTCTGCTTCTCGTTCCAGATCCTGTTCGACTTCTCCGGTTATTCCGACATCGCGATCGGCCTCGGCCTGCTGTTCGGTGTGCGGCTGCCGTACAATTTCAATGCGCCGCTGCGCTCGACCAATATCCAGGATTTCTGGCAGCGCTGGCACATCACCCTGATGTTGTTCCTGCGCGACTATGTGTTCTACCCGCTGGTCAACACGCGCCTCTTGCCGCGTCGCCTTCTGCCGGTGCAGTTCTTCGGGGCGATGATGATCACCATGGCGCTGTGCGGCCTCTGGCACGGCGCGAGCTGGACCTTTGTTCTCTGGGGCGTGCTGCACGGCCTTGCGCAGGTGGTCTGTTCGCTCTGGCGCCGCTACGGGCCGGATTTTCCATCATGGCTCGGCTGGGCGCTCACCGTGCTGTTCGTGCTCGCCACCGGCGTGGTGTTTCGCGCGGGATCGGTGGAGGCGGCGTGGCATGTGTTTGCCGGGCTTGCCCAGCCATGGCCGCTCGACCGCGGCAAACATTTGTGGCCGCTGATCGTCGCGCCGTTGTTCGCCTTTCTGCTGCCGGCGAGCCAGGACATCGTCGCGGCGCTGACCCGCCGCCCCAATCCGTGGCTCGCGGCTCTGCTCGGTCTTGTGTTGTTCGCACTGCTGCTTCACATGGGTGGTCGGGATCTTCATGAGTTCGTCTACTTCAAGTTCTGACGCTGACCCCGGCTGGGGACGGGGCCTGCTCGCATGCCTGGGCACGCTGATCGGCGCTGCGCTGCTGGTGCTCGGATTGATGGTGCTGGTCGATCCCTATGACAGCGGCAAGCTTGGCCTGCTCGGGATAAACGGCGTCGACAATCGCCTGACGCAGATCACGGCGGCGAGCCGCGCACGGAATCCGGACTTCAATGCCGCCATCCTCGGCAATTCGACGGCGCAGATGATCGAGCCGGCGGAATTGTCGCGTGCGACGGGTTTGCGCTTCGTGCAGCTCTACATGACCGGCGGCCTTCCCCGCCAACAGCTCGCGGTGCTCGATTTTTACTTGCGCAATCACAAGGAGGTGGGCGCGCTCGTCGTCGCAGCCGATCCGAGCTGGTGCGCGCACGCACGGGAGAAGAAAGAGGGCGGCGTCCCGTTCCCTGACTGGCTCTACGACAGAAGCGTCGTCACCTATGCGGTGCGGCTGATCTCCTGGCAGGCGATCGAGCACGCCTTTCAGCGCATCAGCATTGGACTCGGCCGGCGGCCGCGGATGAATCCGGACGGTTTCGTCAGCTATGAGGATATCTGGCCGCCTGGCCAGTTCAGGGAGGTCGGCTGGCCCACCGATCCGGTGCCGGTCGCGTCGGCCGAGATGCGGGCGACATTTCCCGAGATTGCGGCGCTGACGAGCCTCGTCGAAAAGCTGAAGGCGGATGTGCCCGTCGTCATCATCGTGCCCCCGACCTTCGCGGCCACCGTGCCGAAACCCGGCACGGAAACCGCCGCGGAGCGAAGTGCCTGCGATGCCGCGCTGAAGAAGGTCGTGGCCGGCCGCCCGCGCAGCAACTTCATCAGCTATCGCGTCGACAACGAACTCACCCGCGACCGCGCCAATTTCGCGGACTACATCCACTACCGTCGACCTCTTGCGCGCAAGATCGAGCAGGGCATTGCCGCGAGCCTGCGCGACGGAGAGAGCGCGAAGATCGATTTCTGAGCCGGCTCAGCCGATCTCCTCGAAACCGCCCTCAAGCCAGAGCCGGCGCGCCAGCTTGCGCTGGATCTTGCCGCTGGTGGTCTTCGGCAGTGTGCCGGGACGGATCAGCGCGACGTGGCGCGCGGAGAGCTCGTGGTTGTCGGCGACGGCCTCGCGGATCCGGCCCTTCGTCTCCTCGGCGTCGATGGCATGGCGCGCGGTGCGCTCGACCTCCTGCACGATCACCAGCGTCTCCTCGCCGGTCTCGTCCGGCACCGAGAACGCCGCGCCGCAGTTTTCGCGCAAAGCCGCGTCGAGCGATTGCACCGTGCGCTCGATGTCCTGCGGATAATGGTTGATGCCGCGGATGATGATGAGATCCTTGATCCGTCCGGTGACGAACAGTTCGCCGCTCTCGTCGAGGAAGCCGAGATCGCCGGTGCGGAGCCAGGGGCCGTCCTCGCCGCTGATCTCCGCGTTGAGCCCGTCGCGGCTCGCCTCTTCGCTGCGCCAATAGGCACGTGCGACGTTGGCGCCGCTGACCCAGATCTCGCCGACATGGTCGGCCGGTAGCCGTGTACGCTTCTCCGGATCCACGATGGCGATCCGCTCGCCCTCGAGCGCGCGTCCGCAACCGACCACGATCTGCGCGTCGTCGTCGCCGGAAGGCGTTTCCGCCGCATGCGCCTGAAGCGCGGCGCGGCTGACGGTGCGCGTGGCGTGACCATCGCCGCGGCGGGCGCCGGAGATCAGCAGCGTCGCCTCCGCCATGCCGTACGCCGGATACATCGCGCGCGGATCGAAGCCATGCGGCGCGAATGTCGCGATGAACCGGTCGATGGTTTCCGCGTGCACCGGCTCGGCGCCGTTGAGCGCGATCCGGAGCGAGGACAGGTCGATGCCGCTCATCTGGTCGGCGCGATAGCGGCTGACGCAGAGGTCGAAGCCGAAATTCGGGCCGCACGCCACCTCCGCGCGATATTGCGAGATCGCGCGCAGCCAGCCGAGCGGCCGCTGCATGAACGCGTTCGGCGCCATCAGCACGCAGGCAGCCCCGACATAGAGCGTCTGCAGCGCGTTCAGGATCAGACCCATGTCGTGATAGAGCGGCACCCAGTTGACGTAGGTCGATTGCCTGGTGTTGCCGAGCGCGAGCAGGATCATCTCGAGATTGGCGAGCAGGTTGGCATGGCTCACCATCACGCCCTTGGGCTCGGACGTTGAGCCCGACGTGTATTGCAGGAAGGCAATGTCATCCGGCGCCGGCGCTGGCAGATCGGCCGCCGCGCCGTCATGGCCGAGATCGACCTCGATCCAGCGGATGTTCGCGAGCGCAAAGCGCGCCTGCAGATCGCCGCGGAGCGCGAACGCAGACGTGGTCAGCGCCAGCGCCGGCGTGCAATTGGCAAGGATCGCGGCGCTGGCATCGCGCGCGCTGTTCCGCCGCGGCATCATCATCGGCACCGCGATGATGCCGGCCATCAGGCAGCCGAAGAATGCCACCAGGAATTCGAGGCCGGGCGGAAACACCAGGATGGCGCGATCGCCGGGGCGTGCGGCCGCACTCAGGCGCGTGGCGAGAGCGCTTGCGGCGTCGTGCAGTTGGCGAAAGGTGAGGGCTGCTTCCTCCGTCCCGCGATCGGAGACGAAGACATAGGCGCGGTCGTCGGCCTGCTCCGCCGCGCGCCGGGCCAGCACAGCCACGAGCGAGCGGAAATTGTCCATCGGAGTGCGCCGGGTCTAGCCGCTCTCAGGCGGCGGTGCGGATCGCGCGCTTGTCGGCGAGAAATCGGGACAAGGCCTCGACGGTCGGATGGTCGTAAAAGTCGTCCGTCGAGAGTTCGAGATCCAGCTTCTCCTCGAGTTCCATCATCAGATAGACCAGCATCGCCGAATCGAGACCGAGGCGGTTGAACTTTGTGCCGGTGTCGACCCGATCCTTGGAGATACGCAGGATATTGGCCAGAGCGGTAACGCAGAAATCCGAAATCTGCTCGCGTGTCATGTCATTTCCCAGAAATAATGGCAAAGACAATACGGGTGACCCCAAGGTTGTCAATTTGGCCGCGACGCCGCGGCGTTGAAGGTTGGGGACTGTTGCCTTCCTGCGTCGCCCGGCTGCTCAATCGACGCCCACTGGGCCTATTTTCCGGTCGGCGGCGGCATGCCATCCGCCGAGGGCGGTTGACGGCCATCGCGGAAGGCGGAAACTGGCGGCCAAAAACAGGGGGCTCACATGCGGCCAATCCTCATCGCGGCGTTCGTGATTCTCATGGTTGGACAAGCGGCAGCCAGGGATGTGCTTTCAGGCGCGAGCCTCTATCAGGACGTGGCGCGCTATGCCTCCTTCGGCCTGCACCGCTTCGGCTCGGCCGGCGACCGCGCGACCGCCGACTGGATCGCCGGCGAGATGAAGCAGGCGGGTTTCGACGTCAGCTTTCAACCTGTCGTGCTCGGCCGGCAATATGTGGTCGAGCAGGCCAGCGCCGAGGCCGCCGGCACCACTGTCGAGGCGACGCCGTTCTGGTGGCCGCCGGAGGACCGGGCGAGCTTCCGCCTGTCCGCACCGCTCGCACGCGATGGCGATGCCGCCGGCAAGATCCTGTTGCTCGATCTGCCGTTCGATCGCGGCGCCTATCTCGGGCCGGGCCATCGTGCCGCCATCAGTGAAGCGGCAGCGAAGAAACCGGCGGCGATCCTGCTGACGATCGGCAATCCGGCCGACGACCGCTTCGCCTACAACGTCACGCAGGAGGATGCGCCCTGGCCGGTGCCGGTGATCGTGGTCGGCGCGAAGTCGCGCGCGGCGTTCGAGCGCGCCCTCGCCGCGGGCGCGCCTGTCACCCTGGACGTCAAGGGCCATTACGAGCGCGATGTCGCCGGCCGCAACGTGATTGCCGAGATCGGTACCGGCCGCGGCCCGACCATCGTCGTCTCCACGCCGATGACCGGCTGGTACTCCTGCGTCTGCGAGCGCGGCCCCGGCATCGCGAATTTCCTTGCGCTGGCGCGCACTGTCGCCGCCGAGACATGGCCGGCGCATGTCGTCTTCATCGCCACTGCCGGCCACGAGATCGGCCATGGCGGCATGGAGCTGTTCCTGAAGCACGGCGCGCCCGCGCCGAAAGAGACGCTGGCGTGGATTCACTTCGGCTCGTCAAACGCCTGCTATGGCTTTGCGGAGGGCGCCCGCACCGATCGGCCCGAGGAAGAACGCTATCTCGTGCTCAGCAAATCCGCGGTCGCCCTGACCGACGAGGCTTTCGCAAACGTCGCGGCCAAACGTCTGGTGACGGAGAAGCAGGCGGTCGGCGAGCTGCGCGACGTGCACGCGGCGGGCTACGCCAATTTCCTCGGCATGGCCGGCCGCCATCGCACCTTCCACACGCCGTCGGATGATCTCGGCGCGACCGGGCCCGAAATCCTCGAGCCGGTCGCCCGTGCCTTCGTCGATGCTGCACGGAAGATCGTCGAACGCGGCGATGCCGCGTTCCGATAGAGCAGGTTCAGAAAACCGTGGTGCGGTTTTCCGAACGTCAGTTCTGGTAATAATAGTTGCGCGGCTGATAATACTGGCGCGGCTGCTGCTGCTGGTAATAGTAGCCCTGCTGGCCATAGCCCTGGTCGTAATTCGGCTGAGGCAGTTGCTGATTGGCCTGCGTGCCATAGGGGCGCGTGATCGGGCGCGGCGCCGGATAGCGCGCGCCGGTGTCGCTGCCGTCGGCCGGATAGATGTAATTGTCATCCTGCGGCATGTAGCGGCGGGCAGGTTGCTGCGGCGGCGCCAGGTTCACGGGATCGCCCGTGGTCGCATACTGCTCTTCAGCAGGCTGCTGCGGAGCGCGGGCGACGGCACTGTTGGCGCGGCCGCGCGGATTGCGCGCCAGTGCCACCTGCGCCGAGCCGGTCAGCGTCACCGTGGTGTTGAGCACGCCCTGCTGCTGCACCAGCGCATAGAGTGTCGATGCGTTCTGCCGCGACAGGCGCACGCAGCCATGCGAGGCGGGCGAGCCGAGCCGGCCGACCGAGTCCGTGCCGTGGATGGCGTGACCGACTTTCGTGAAGAAGATCGCGTGCGGCATCGGCGCGTCGTCGAATTCCTTGGAGTAGTGATCCTCTTCCATGCGGAAGGCGCGGAAGCCGCCGTTCGGGGTCTCGCGCGAGGGGATGCCGGTCGACACCGGCCAGTGGTAGCGCGCGACGCCGTCCACCGCGACGGTCATCTGCTGATTGTCCTTGTCGACGGTGATCTCGACCTTGGCCTGCGCGGTGCCCGCGCTCAAAAGCATCAGGGAGGTGAAAGCAATAAAAAACGAACGCATTTGACTTCTGGCCTCCGGCCTGTTCACGCTGGCGCCGCGGCTCTCCGTCCCCCGGCGTGCAATATGCCTGCAATCCGGCTTTCGTTCCAGCGGCCTGCCCGCCCATCGTTAACGTGATGTCCGTTGTAAGCAAGGCCGCTTTGTGCCGCGCAGGCGGCGGCGATGCTGACATTTTCGCGAGCGGACATGCGTTCACAACGCCGACAATTCGTCACAAAGGCGCAACCATTTGGCCGCTCGGTGCGTTGATCATGACCTGCCGATTGGCGGCGTTCGCCGCCGTTTTACCCCTTGGGACTGAAGATGAACAAAGCCCGTGTTACCGCCGCCGCACTACCGGTCGGCGCCGCCGCACTACCGGTCGGCGCCGCCACCCTGCCGGCCGGCTTGCCTGTCCGCCTGCTGTTCGCAGCCGCCGCCATTCTCCTTGCACTGCTGGCGTTGCCTGGAGCCGGTCATGCCCAGGGCATCGTGCGCGGCGCGCAGGAAGGCTCCTATGAAGGTAACAGGATCGCCGGTCCCGTGGGCGGCGTGGTGGGTGGCGCGGTCGGCGCCGGCGTCGGAGGAGCCGTCGGTGCGGTCGAGGGCGTGTTCGGCATTCCCCACCGCCACTATCGCCATTGCCGCGGATACTACGACGGCTACCACCGCTTTCATTGCTACAGGTGACGGCCTCGTAGCCCGGATGGAGCGCAGCGAAATCCGGGGCCTTTCACCCTGCCGAAAGACTGTCCCGGATTTCGCTGCGCTGCATCCGGGCTACGCGTCTCAATTCTTCAGCCGGTAACCGGTGCGGAAGATCCACCAGATGATTCCGAGGCAGATCACCAGGAACGCCAGCGTCATGCCGATGCTGACGGATACGCTGACGTCGGCGATCTCGTAAAAGCTCCAGCGGAAGCCGGAGATCAGATAGACCACCGGATTGAGCAGCGCGACCGAGCGCCAGCCCGCCGGCAGCATGTCGATGGAATAGAAGCTGCCGCCGAGGAAGGTCAGCGGCGTCACCACCAGCATCGGAATCATCTGCAGCTTCTCGAAGCCGTCGGCCCAGATGCCGATGATGAAGCCGAACAGGCTGAACGTCACCGCGGTCAGCACCAGGAAGGTCAGCATCCAGACCGGATGGTGGATGTGCAGCGGCACGAACAGCCCGGCCGTCGCCAGGATGATCAGGCCCAGGATGATCGACTTGGTCGCGGCGGCGCCGACATAGCCGAGCACGATCTCGAAATAGGAGATCGGCGCCGACAGGATCTCGTAGATCGTGCCGGTGAATTTCGGAAAGTAGATGCCGAACGAGGCGTTGGCGATGCTCTGGGTCAGCACCGAGAGCATGATCAGGCCCGGCACGATGAAGGTGCCGTAGCTGACGCCCTCGACCTGGCTGATGCGCGAGCCGATCGCGGCGCCGAACACCACGAAATAGAGCGAGGTGGAGACCACCGGCGAGACGATGCTTTGCAGCAGCGTGCGCCAGGTGCGCGCCATTTCGAACAGATAGATGGCGCGGATGGCGCGATGGTTCATGACGTCCTCACGAGGTCGACGAAGATGTCCTCGAGCGACGATTGCGTCGTGTCGAGATCGTTGAAGCGGATGCCGGCGGCGCGCAGATCGCCGAGCAGGCTGGTGATGCCGGTGCGCTCGCCCTTGGTGTCGTAGTCGTAGACCAGCGTCGCGCCGCCGTCGCAGAGGTCGAGCTCGTAATGGGCGAGGCTCTCGGGCAGCGAGGTCACCTTGCCCTGCAGGTGCAGCGTCAGCCGCTTCTTGCCGAGCTTCTGCATCAAGGTCGCCTTGTCCTCGACCAGCACGATCTCGCCCTTGTTGATGACGCCGATGCGGTCGGCCATCTCCTCGGCTTCCTCGATGTAGTGGGTGGTGAGGATGATGGTGACGCCGGACTGCTGCAGGCCGCGCACCACTTCCCACATGCCCTTGCGCAGCTCGACGTCGACGCCGGCGGTGGGCTCGTCCAGGAACAGGATCTGCGGCTCGTGCGACAGCGCTTTCGCGATCATCACGCGGCGCTTCATGCCGCCGGAGAGCGTGATGATCTTGTTGTCCTTCTTGTCCCAGAGCGAGAGGTCCTTCAGCACCTTCTCGATATGCGCAGGATTCTTCGGCTTGCCGAACAGGCCGCGGGAGAAGCTCACCGTCGCCCACACGCTCTCGAAGGCGTCGGTGTGCAATTCCTGCGGCACGAGGCCGATCAGCGAGCGCGCCTTGCGATAGGAGGTCTGGATGTTCTCGCCGCCGACGAGGACGCGGCCCTCGCTGGGATTGGCGATGCCGCAGATGATCGAGATCAGCGTGGTCTTGCCGGCGCCGTTGGGGCCGAGCAGCGCGAAGATCTCGCCGCGCTTGATGTCGAGATTGACGTTCTTGAGCGCCTTGAAGCCGGACCCATAGGTCTTCGACAGATTGGCGACGGAAATGATGGAGGACATGATGGCCGCAAGGCTTGGGGGCAAAAGGGCTGGGGAGGGAGGCTGGAGCTGCCGGGAAGGGCGGCCAGCGGAGCACTGAGATAGGAATGCCCTTGCCCGGTCGCAATCGGCCGGAGAAAAATGGCCTCAAAACAGGCCCTTCCGTGGCAGGTTCCGGGCAAGTGTTGCGCAATCGCCACGGACTGCTGCTAAGATTGTCGCTCACGCGGCTCTTTGTTGCGTCTGCGAGCAGGCCATGGCTACGATTCCGGCCAATCGCAAAGCGTATTGTCCCCAGGGAAAAGATCGATGAGACCGAACGGCCGTCACACCGCCGGCGCCAGCCAATTGTCCGCCCTCCGCGTATGGGCGTTGGGCCTGCTTCTGCTGTCAGCTGTTGCCATCAGCCCGTCCACGGCTCAGGCCGCGCCGAGCCAGGCCGCGGCTGCGACCACGCATGTTTACCTGCTCCGTGGCGTGCTCAACATCTTCTCGCTCGGGCTCGACACCATCGGTGCCCGGCTCCAGGCGCAGGGCGTCCCGGTGACCGTCGCCAACTTCGTGTCCTGGTCCTCGCTCGCCGATGAGGCCGCGACCGCCTACAGGGCCGGCCGCATCAAGACCATCATCCTGGTCGGCCATTCCTCCGGCGCGACCGCGCTGCCGGACATGATCGCCAAGCTCAACCAGCTCGGCGTGCCCGTGAAGCTCGCGATCGGCCTCGACTCCGTGTTCAAGACCAAGCTCTCGACCGGCGCCGAGCGCTACATCAACATCTATATCGGCGACGGTCCCGGCGAGCCGGTGCGGGCCGCACAGGGCCTGCGCGGCAAGCTCGACAATGTCGACGTGCGCGGCACCGGTGTCGGCCACATCTCGATCGACAAGAACGAGGCTATCCAGCGCCGCGTCATCGCAGAGATCGACGCCGCGATCATGCGCTCGCGCGCTCCGGCGGCTCCCGTCGCCGAACCCAGGGCGCCGCGTCCCGCGCGCGCCGCGGCGGCAACGGCTCCGGCAAGGAACTGAGCGCATCGCTGATGTCAGGATCGTGTGACGCGGCCTAAAGCGCGATGAATGGTCATCGCGCTTTAGGCCGTTGTTCACGCATGATCTTTCCGGAAAACCGCTTCGCACTTTTCCGGATCATGCTTTAAGCCGCCGTCACACGCACCGGCATGCTCTCCAGCCCGCGCAGCGAATTGTTGAGCCGGCGCTTCGGCTCCGCCGTCAGCTCGATGGTCTTCACGCGCCTTGCGAGCTCGCTGAAGATCAATTCTCCCTCCAGGCGCGCGATCATCTGACCGACGCAGGCGTGGATGCCGGCGCCGAAGCCGACATGCCCGGTCGCGGTCCGCTCGATGTCGAAGCGGTCGGGCGCGTCCCATCGCACGGGATCGCGATTGGCCGAGGCCATGAACAGCAGCACCTTGCGGTGGGCGGGGATCACGCCGCCGCCGATCTCGACGTCGCGCGAGGTGGTGCGAAAGAACGTCTGCACCGGCGAATCGTAGCGCAGGCCTTCCTCGAAAGCGTTCCGCGCCAGCTCCGGCCTGTGGTGCAGCTTGCGGTATTCGTCCGGATGCGTGGCGAGCGCGAGCAGGGTGTTGCCGATGCCGTTGACGGTGGTGTCGACCCCGGCGGTGAGGAACGGCCGCACCAGATGCGTTGCCTCGTGCTCGGTGATCTCGCCGTCGTCGGCCGCCTGGTAGATCATCATGCCGAGGCTGTCGGGCTGCAGCGCATCGCGCGCGCAACATTCCATGATCCAGCTCTGCGCGGCAAGGCCTTCCTTCCGTGACGCCGCGAGTATCTCGTTCTCCGGCCCGAAGCTGTTGAACACGAAGGTGCTCCAGGCCAGGAGCTTCTCGCGGCCGTCCGGCCGGATGCCGATCGCGTCCGGAAACACCTTCATCGGAAAGGCTTCCGCAAGGTCAGTCACGGCATCGAACGTGCCCTTGTCGATCAGCTCCGCAACCTTCTTCTCCGCTTCCTTCTGGAACGTCTCGCGCAGCTTCCTTGCGACGCCCGGCGACAGCGTGCGGCCGAGCACACGGCGGCCCTTGTCGTGGTCGGGCGGATCGATCTGCAGCGTCAGCGGCTTCGGCAGCGCCGGGTTCATGCCGTGCAGCCCGACGCCTTCGCCGCTGATGAACGTCTTCCAGTCCTTCAAGGCGGGCTCGACCTCGGCATAGCCTGCCATGGCCCACACGCCGTAACGCTCGATCTCGAAGACCGGCCCGAGCGCACGCAGTGCGGCATAGGCAGGATAGGGGTCGATCAGGAAGTCGGGCGCAAACGGATCGGCCGGACTGGAAGCAATGCCGCTCATGGTCAGCTCCGCCGCTATTGCCTGGTCAGCGGGCACTGGCCTTCGCTCTCGGCGCGGAAAGCGTCCTCGCCCTTGATCGTGGCGACGACCTTCAGGAGATCCCAGGCCGATGTCGATTCCTCGGGCGCCTTGACCTGCAACAGATACAACGGGTGGATCTTGCGTCCGTCCTTGCGGATATAGCCCTTGCCGAACAGCACATCATCGGTCGGAATCTCCTTCATCGCGCCGACGACGGCCTTGCCGTCCTTGGCGCCGCCGGCCTTGTCGACCGCCTTGAGGTAGTGAATGACCGAGGCATAGACGCCGGCCTGCATGTCGTTCGGATAGGCTTTTGACGGAATGCGCTCCGCGAAGCGCTTCGCGAACGCGCGCGTGCCGTCGTTCAGATCCCAATAGAACGGGTTCATGATTTGCGCGCCTTGCGCAAACTTCAAGCCGAGCGCAGGCAGGCCGTTCATGCCGAGGATCAATCCGACCAGCTTGTGATCTTTGGTCAGCCCGAACTCGGCGGCCTGCTTCATCGACGTGATGGTGTCGTCGCCGGCGTTGGCAAAGCCCACGACGTTCGCGCCGGACGCCTGGGCCTGGAGCAGGAACGAGGCGTAGTCGGCCGTTCCCAGCGGATGCCGCACACTGCCGAGCACCTCGCCGCCCGAGGCTTTCACGGCCTCCGCGGCCTGCTTCTCCAGGTCATGACCGAAGGCGTAGTCGGCGGTGATGAAGAACCACTTCTTGCCGCCCTGCTGCACGATCGCCTTGCCGAGACCGCGACCGTAGGCATAGGTGTCGTAGGTCCAGTGCACCGTGTTCGGCGTGCACTTCTCGCCGGTCAGCAGCACCGTGCCGGCGCCCGATCCGACGAAGACCTTGTTCTTCTCGGCGCTCATGCCGGCCACCGCGAGCGCGATCGACGAGTTCGGAATGTCGAAGATCGCATCGACGTTCTCGTTCTCGTACCAGCGCCGGGCGATGCCGATCCCGATGTCGGTCTTGTTCTGGTGGTCTGCGGCGACGACCTCGACCGGCTTGCCGGCGGCCTTCCCGCCGTAATCCTCGACCGCCATCTTGGCGGCGACCACCGAGCCGATGCCCTGATAGCTCGCGAACGGGCCGGACTGGTCGTTGAGGATGCCGATCTTCACGACGTCCTGGGCGAATGCCGGCGCTGCGGCCAGCGTCGCGGCCAGAATGCATAATTTATGCAGGAATTTGCTGTTCATTGTGTCCCTCCCATGGGCGGTCTTGGTGCCGCTGAATAATAGTTATATTTTATAGCTATTTTTGAGAGTGTCAATTCGGCCGATTTCGGCCGCGCGCGGATGAGGATGATGAGCCCAAGACGAGTAAGTCCCGGAACAAAGTCCGCATCCCAGCCGGAAAGCTCGCTGGACCTGCGCGCACTGCAACGCACGCCCGGCTTCATGCTGCGCCTCGCGCAGCTCAAGTTCTTCGAAGGCTTTTACGAGGAGTTCGCCGCCCTGGGGCTAACCCCGGCGACCTATGCGATCTTCGTCGTCATTCGCGACAATCCCGGCGTGCCGCCGAGCAGCCTCGCCAGCCTGCTACGGCTGCGCCTGCCGAACCTGATCAAGATCCTCAACGAGCTCGAATCGTCGGGCTTCATCAAGCGCAGCCGTTCGAAGGCCGATCGCCGCGCGGTCGAACTCATGCTCACTCCGAAGGGCGCAAAGGTCATTGCCGAGGGAGCGCGGCTGACAGAGCCCTATAACCAGAAGATGCTGGCCCCGCTGAGCGAGGCCGAGCAGCGCACGCTGCTCGATCTCTTGAACCGGATGCTACCGTTTTAGAGCAAAGCTGCTTAGGCAAGGCTGCGGTGTGACCGCGCCTCTCGCCGCAGCCGGTCACTTCAGGAACGCGCGGATGCTGTCCGCGATCTCGGCCGCATGCGTCTCGAGCGCGAAATGGCCGGTGTCGAAGAACTGCACCACCGCGTTGGGATTGTCGCGCTTGAATGCTTCGGCGCCCGGCGGAATGAAGAACGGATCGTTCTTGCCCCAGACCGCCAGGAACGGCGGCTTGCGCGTGCGGAAGTAGCTCTGGAATAACGGATAGAGCGCGACATTGCTCTTGTAGTCGCCGAACAGGTCGAGCTGTATGTCGTCGGAGCCCGGGCGCGCGAGATAGAAATTGTCGAGGTTCTGTCCGTCGGGCGACACCATGGTCGGATCGGGGACGCCATGGGTGTATTGCCAGCGCGTCGCGTCCGGCGTGAGGAAGGCACGCAGCGCCTCGCGGTTGGCCGGCGAAGGATCCTGCCAATAGGCCTTGATCGGGGTCCAGCCATCGCTGAGGCCGTCCTCATAGGCATTGCCGTTCTGCGAGATGATGGCTGTGATCCGTTCGGGATGGCTGAGCGCTAGCCGAAAGCCCGTCGGCGCGCCGTAGTCGAACACATAAATCGCGAAGCGGTCGAACCCGATCACTTCGGTGAAGCGCTCGATCACATGCGCGATGTTTTCGAAATTGTAGATGAAGTCTTCGCGTGAGGGCATATCGGACTGGCCGAAGCCCGGCAGGTCGGGCGCGACGATGTGAAACTTGTCGGCAAGCAGCGGGATGAGGTCGCGGAACATGTGACCCGCGCTCGGGAAGCCGTGCAGCAGCAGCAGCTTCGGCGCGCCCTTGGGCCCGGCCTCGCGATAGAACACCTTGAAGCCATCGACGTCGGCGCTGCGGTAGGTGGTCCTGGACATGACCGTCTCCAATGCGTGTAACCTGTTATTGTAGTATAATCAGGTTACGTACGACATAAGTAACTTGTCAATAGCTATTTTACTGGTTACGCAGGGATGGCTCTTCTGCGCAGGCCAAGGACCGCTCATGGACAGACCGCCCGCCATGTTCATCGCCGACTCGCTCGGCCTCGATTTTCTCAACTCGGTGGCGACGCCGGTCGATACGCCCGTGGATTGGCTGGGGGATGGCGACGGTCTGATCGACTGGCTGGCGCAGGCCAGGCTCGTGCCCGTGGAGGAGCTGGACGCGCTGAAGGCGCGCGCCCGGCCGGGCGAGCTCGACGAGGTCGCTGGCGAGGCGCGCGCGTTGCGCGAATGGTTCAGGGGCTTTGTACGCGAGCATGCGGGCCAGCCGCTTGGTCCGGCCGCATTGCAGGAGCTCGGACCACTGAACAGCCTACTGGCGAAGGACGAGATGTTCAGCCGGATCGAGCCGCGGCCCGGCGATAGCCATCATGGCCTCGCGCTGCGGAAGACGCGGCGCTGGCAATCATCCCGATCCCTGCTGCTGCCGATCGGCGAAGCCATGGCAAAATTCGTCTGCGAGGAAGACTTCTCCGACGTGAAGGCATGCGAGGGCCATCACTGCACGATGCTGTTTGCCGACCACACGCGCAGGCGCGCGCGGCGATGGTGCATCATGGCGGTCTGCGGCAATCGCGCCAAGCAGGCCGCGCATCGCAGCCGGCTCAAGAGCAGGCAATGACTTGCGAAGCCTTGATGGCGCAGGCGAGACCCGGGCCGTAGCCCGGGTCTCCACGTCACTAGGCAACATCAGCCGGTTCGTCGTGGCGGGGATAGTCGACATAGCCCCGCTCGTCGCCGCCGTAGAACGTGTCGCGATCGTGCGGGCTGAGCGGCAGGTCGCGGCGCAGGCGCTCGACCAGATCCGGATTGGCGGCAAAGTGCCGGCCGAAGGCGACGAGGTCGGCATCGCCGCTCTCCACGATCGCTGCGGCGCTGTCGCGCTCGAAGCCGCCCGCCGCGATGATCGGGCCGTTGAAGACCCGGCGCAGCTGACGGGCCGCGACCGGTGGCAGGCCATCGGCGCGCAGCTTCGAGCCGTCGATCCTGGGTTCGATCAGGTGCAGGTAGGCGAGACCAAAGCGGTTGAGCTGCTGCGCGGCATAGCCGAACAGTGCATCCGGATTGCTGTCGGACATCGAGCCGAACGTGCCGCTCGGCCCCAGCCGGACGCCGACACGATCGCCGCCCCAGACCGCGGTGACGGCCTCCGTCACCTCCAGCAGGAAGCGCGCGCGGTTCTCGATCGAGCCGCCATAGATGTCGGTGCGCTTGTTCGAGCCGTCCTGGAGGAACTGGTCGATCAAATAGCCGTTGGCGCCGTGAATCTCGACGCCGTCGAAGCCGGCCGCCTTGGCGCGGATCGCGCCTTCACGGAATTGCTCGACGATCTCCTTGATCTCGGCGATATCGAGCGCACGGTTCGGCGACGTCTTGATCCAGCCGTCTTTGGTATAGACGAGATCATCGACCTGAACGGCTGACGGCGCGAGCGGCGCGTCGCCGCCGGTCAGCGAGACGTGGCTCTGCCGGCCGACATGCCAGAGCTGGAGGAAGATCACGCCGCCCTTGGCATGCACGGCATCGACCACCTTGCGCCAGCCTTCGACCTGCGCGTCATTGTAGATGCCGGGCGCACCGAGATAGCCGCGGCCCTGGACGGAGACCGGCGTGGCCTCGGCGATTTGCAGGCCGCCCTTCGAGGCGCGCTGCGCATAATACTTCACCATCATGGCGCTCGGGACGTCGCCGGGCTGGTCGGAGCGCAGACGCGTCAACGGCGCCTGCACGATGCGATGATCGAGGCGGACGGCGCCGATCTGGACGGGTTGATAGAGCTTGGACATGGAAGACTCCTGTTTGTTGCTGTGATGGAGGCGAGCGCCGTCATCCGGCGCCGGCCGGTCCGCTTGGGCGGAATGGGTGTTGCGGAAGGGGTGGTTAGTGGTTCGCGGAAGCGGCGGCGGCCTGCTCGATCACCTTCGCGACCGCCTGCGGCTGCGAGATGTAGACGGCATGGCTCGCGGCGATTTCCTTGGTCACGGCGTTCGAGCGCGCATACATCTGGCGTTCGAGATCGGGGTTGATGGCGCGGTCCTGCGTTGCGACGATCGCGTAGCTTGGCTTGGTCTTCCAGGCCGGCGTCGTCACCGGCGTCGAGATCGCCTTGCCGGAGGTTGCGACCTGCGATGCGGCCATGAAGGCGACTTCGGCTTCCGGCAGGTCCAGCGCAAAGGCATCGCGGAAATGCTCGGGCTGGATGGTCAGGAAGCCATCCTTGGAGGGCACGATGTAGTTGGTCGCTGCCGGCTTGCTGCCCAGCAATTGGCCCGCGCTTTCGCCGGCGTCGGGCTGCAGCGCCGCGACATAGACGAGGTTCTTCACGTGCGGATTGTTGCCGGCTTCGGTGATGATCACGCCGCCATAGCTATGGCCGACCAGCACGGCAGGGCCGTCGAGCGCGTCGAGCACGCGGTTGGTCGCCGCGACGTCGTCTTCGAGCGAGGTCTCCGGCGGCTGCGCGATAACGACGTTGTAGCCGCGCTTGCGCAGGATGTCGGCGACCGGCTTCCATCCGCTGCCGTCGACGAAGGCGCCGTGCACGAGCACGATGTTCTTCGTGGCGCCGGCGGGAGCGGCCTGGGCTGAGGTGAGACCGACGGCGGCGGTCAGGGCGGTGGTGGCGGCGAAGAGCTTGTTGATGAGCGTAGACATGGGAAGAGTCCTTTCAGGTTTGACGTTCGGTTGAGATCGGGGGTGGAGGCGAGAGAGGCGCGCTCAGCTGAAGCTGAGCTTGCCGAAGTCGAGGGAGACGAGCAGCGGATCGGGCACCTTCCGCATGGCGTCGTCGTAGGCGTAGATGCGGCGCTTGGTCGGCATCTTGATGCCCTGGAAGCTGCGGTAGTCGCTGCTGTAGTTGGCGCCGGTCGCGCCGCCGAGAATGTCGACGGTGTAGTCGTGGCGGCGCATCAGGCCGTCGGGGCCGAAATGCGTGACCTGCGTGCGCGAGTGGCTTTTGATGTAGTCGGGGAAGGTCACCTTGAGCCGGCGCCAGGTCTCACCGTTCTCCTGCCACGGCGCGATCTCTTCGCTGGTAAAGCCGGGATAGGTGTAGAGGAACGGCGAGGTGAGATAGGTCCAGAGCGCTTCGCTGGCGAAATAGGCGACGTGGAATTTGTCCCAGGGCGTCTCGCGGACGTGTCCTTCGAACGCCGTATCGGGATCGCTCCGCATCTCGCACACGTTGCCGTCGAGCGTTTCCAGCGTCAGGCGGTCCGCCACGAAGACGCTGCGATGCCGCGGCGTTGCGAACGGAGCGATCGAGAGCCGCTCGGCATGGGTGTCGATCTCGAAAATCTTGTCGGTGAGCAGGCCGGGCTGCTGCTTGAGGTGCCAGATGGCCCCGTCAACCGAGACCTCGGCGCGCAGCCTGGAAAATGCATTCCAGCGGGCGAGGCCGCCATGGGCTTCAACGGCGAAGGCGAGAAGGTCGTTCATCCTCATTCTCCTTGTCGGGGGCGGTTCGAAGCCCGTCGTCGATGGAGAATGGGTATCCGGCGTCAGGGACGGCCTGTAGCCATCCGTTTCCGCTAGGATTTATGTACGGTCCGCATAAGCGGACGGCCGGGGCGGGCCTCAGCCCGCTTTTGCGTCGGCTTCTTCCTGGCTGCGAAACTCGGCGGCGAGAAAATCGGTCAAGGCGCGGGCGGCGGCGCGGGTGGCGCGGCCGGCGGGGAAATAGGCATGCACGGGAATGTCGCGTGTCTTCCATTCCGGCAGCAGCCGGACCAGGGAGCCGTCGCGCAATTCGCGGCGGCACGCCCATTGCTGGGTCGAGGTGACGCCCATGCCTGCGGCGGCTGCCGCCACGGTCGCCTCATTGTCGTTGGTCGAGAGCTGCGGCGCGAGTTCGAGACTTTCCGTCTTGCCGTCGCGCTCGAACACCCAGGCATTGGGCACCGCCGTCGCCGGACCGCCGATGATGCGATGCTGCGCGAGGTCGGCAGGCGAAGCGGGCGTGCCCGCGTCCGTGAGATAAGAGGGCGCTGCGACGACCACCCGGTTGATCTTGGCGATCAGCCTTGCGGTGGCGCTGGAATCGGTGAGACGGCCGATGCGGATCGCGACATCCACGGCCTCGCGCACGAGATCCTGCTTCTTGTCGTCGAGCAGGATCTGGATGTTGAGCTTGGGATAACGCGCGGCGAAGGGTGTGAGGCGCGGGATGACCTCGCGGATCGCCATGCTGGAGGGCAGGCCGAGCCGCAAGCTGCCGCGCAGTTCGCCGCCCTCGCGGACGCTCTGCTCGGCCTCGTCCAGCGCATCGAGGATCGGCTCCATCCGGGCGAGGAATTCGGCGCCGGCTTCGGTCGGCACCACCGCGCGCGTGGTCCGGGAGAGCAGGCGGGCGCCTAGGGAGTCCTCGAGATCGGCGACGATCCGGGACGCCTGCGACTGCGAGAGGTTGCACTCCCGCGCCGCGGCCGAAAAGCTGCCGAGGCGGGCGACGCGCGTATAGAGCTTCAGGGCGAAGATATCTTTCATGGCAGGCCGATCATTCATGCTGAAAGCGGGCAATTGACCGCTCAGCTGCCCGTATTGATGTAGATCGTGCATAGACATAGCGGGAAACGGCGGCTGCTGGCCAGTCCTGGTGCCGGCGAAATCTCTCCTGACCCAACTCAAGACGATTTGCCGTGTCAGCAAGCTATCCAGATTCGGCAATGCCCTCCGTGATCTGGAGTGCGCAGCCCGGCGTCGCGACGCGCTTAACATCGTCGGAATTGTCCAAGCCAACCCGCCAAGGTTGTGTCTTGGCGGTGACAGCCAAATGCGACCAGACCGCCTAGGATTTCCTCAGTCTTGAAGACATTTGGAATCTCGCGTCCCTGCATGTCGGGCGCGATGGACTGGGAATGAACATGAAGAAATTCGTCGCGGCCGCCCTGTTCCTCACCCTCGGACCCGTGGCGGCGTCCGCCGCCGACCTCGCCTACAAGGCGCGTCCTGCGGCTGTCGATCCCGGCTACAATTGGAGCGGCTTCTACATCGGCGTGAACGGCGGCTATGCCTGGAATAACTCCAGCGACGTTGCCGTTTCCGGCAGTCCCTTGATCACGGTCTCGCAGCCGGGCGCCGTTCCCTTCGCCGTCGGCGGCTTGCGGCCGGAAGGCTATCTCGTCGGCGGACAGGTCGGCTGGAATTACCAGTTCGGGGCCGGACTGGTCGGCATCGAGGCGGATTTCGACTTCGCCGACATCAACGATTCCCGCAATGTCGATCTGCCGGCAATCGGTCCCGCCGTCCGAACCAGCGCGAGCGAGAAGATCGATTTCTTCGGGACCGTACGCGGGCGTCTCGGCGGAATCGTGTCGCAGCGTCTGCTGCTGTTCGTGACGGGCGGTCTCGCCTACGCCAACGTCAAGGACACTGCCAACATCAACGAATTCTTCGCGGTGCCCGGGCTCGGACGCCAGTTTATCGCCAGCGCATCGGACATGCGGTTCGGATGGACGGTCGGTGCCGGCGCGGAATGGGCTTTCGCCCGCAACTGGAGCGTCAAGGGCGAATACCTCTATTACGATCTCGGCAGCCGCACGATCACCGGCCCGCAGACCAATCCCGTCGGGGCCGATTTCGGGACCTACAATTTCTCGACCCGCGGCAACATCGTGAAGGCCGGCCTCAACTACAAGTTCGACTGGGGTACGCCGGTCGTCGCAAAGTACTAGAGTCCGGTTAGAGCCGGGCCGCCGGGCGGGGCCGAACGGCCCTCCGTGCCCCAAAATCCGCCAAATCGGTGGTCACTAAGCCCCCGTGGGAGAGGCATTTTGCCTCTCGTGGTGGGACTACCGGACTGATGATCGATTTGAGGCGGCTAGTCGTGCTGGCAGCGGTTGCGCTGCTGGCCCTCGGTACCGGCCCGGCCGTTGCCTCACCGGCCAAGTCCAAGGCCAAGGCCACCGCGGCGGTGCCTGCCGCGCCGCCGCCTCCGCCGTTCGAGCCGTTGCCGCCGCCAAAGATCTACCTGTTCCGCGGCGCCATGGGCCCGATCTTCTCGACCGGCATGGACCGGCTCAGCGAGAAGCTGACGCAGGCCGGCTTCTCGGCGGATGTCTACGAATTCACCATCTGTCGGCTGATCGGCAACCGCGCCATCGCCAGCTACAAAGACAGCCCGGCGCCGATCGTGCTGATCGGCCATTCCATGGGCGGGCTTTGCTCCGTCGTCATCTCCGAGATGGCGGCCAAGGAGAACGTCCCGATCAGCCTCGTCATCGCCATCGATCCCGCGCATGCGACCGGCGACGTGCCGCTCAATGTCGAGCGCTTCATCAACATCTTCCTGTCCGACAGCGTGCTCGGCGGCGGCGACGTGGTGGCCGTGCCCGGCTTTCGTGGCCATTACGCGAGCTACGACCTGAAGGAAAACGCGCGCGTCTCGCATATCAACATCGAGAAGTCCGACGATATCCATCGCCAGATCGTCGAGATGGTGACGCAGCTGCCGCGCATTCCGCCGCAGACCCAGGCCGACGCAGTGCCGCTGCGCTATCTCGTGCCCGGCGATACGCTGGTCGAATTATGGGATAGCGGCGTGCGCGTGCCGGTACGCCGCGGCGACACCCTGGAGAGCATTGCCGCAGCCAACCGCGTGCCGCTGTGGACGCTCGCACAGAGCAACTCGCTGGCGGAGAACGCGCAGCTGACGCCGGGCCAGACCATCATCGTCCCGCGCCATCTGACGCCGCCGGAGCCTGCGGCCGCGATGGCCGCGCCGCCGCCGGGACGGAAGTAGACTCGCAGGGCGGCCTCGCGCGATACAAGCTCGACATGCGCATGCCTGGCAGATGTCACACCAGGAAATCGTGCTGCACATGAGAGGCGGCCATGCCGCCCGGGATGTGAGTGTGGTCAACCGGGTGCGCCGCGTCGCCGGCTAGCGCGACGTCATCATGTCCGTTGCCATGTGCCGCGGCTCCATGAGGATCGTGCGGCGCCGGGTGATCGTCAATGAAGGCGACGCCCGGCGTCTCCACCGCCGGAGTCGCGAAGTTGAAGGAATCCCCGCGTCCCGGCGGATGGGCCTGCGAATTTCCGTGCTGGCTCGGAGGCCCGTCCGCCGCAGAATGCCCCTGGTTCTTGGGCGCATCGGGCGCCTCCATCGAAGCATGGCCGTGCTCATCTGCCTGTGACGAATTCGAATGAACGTTGCCGCCCTTCACGTGGTCGTTCGCGTGATCGTTCGCCTGGCCGTTCAAATGGCCGTTCACATGGCCGTTCTCGGGAGCCGCATCGAGCGCGCTGCCGGTATCGGTAGGGTTGCCTCGGTCATGAGCCTCTGCGGACTTGCCGTCGCCGGGATGCGGGTCGATGGCAGCGAGCGCATCCGGCACGCTGAAAGCGGCGGCGTGATTTTGCTCCGGCATGCCGGTGGCGCCGATTCCGTTCAGATGGGTGCCGTCGTCGGTCTGGGAGGGTTCGAAGACGAATTTGAAGTGCTCGATCGAGAGCGAATAGATGGCGGGTTCCGGGGTGACCGAGGGTGTCGCGATCTCGTCCGCGGCGGAAGAAGTGACTTCGTGGCTCCGCGTGCCGTGATCCCGATCGGCCTCGAACAGAAAGCTCGCATCGGTTGCGGTCCAACCACTGTCCAGCGATACGGCGCCGTCGCTGTTCGTCGCCGCCGTGGAGACGTCGGAGGTGCTGAGCGTCGTGACCAGCGCGTCGCTTTGCACGGCTGCGGCGGGATCGAGCGTGTCGCTCACCGCCATGACCGGTGCTGCGGCCTGATCCACGATGAAGTCCGCGGAATCGATGGTCGCGACACCCTGCAGATGAACTTCCAGCAGGCCTGAATCGCCGATCTGGAGGGTCTGATCGGTCGGATTGACATACACGATGGTTTCGTTGGCCGAGCTGTCGTAGAGCCAGGCGATGGTGTGGGGCGGCACGGACGAGCTTGTCGAGCTCAATGCCAGGATCACGAAGCCGAGCGCGCCGAGAGCGGTCAAATCGATCTTGTCGGTGCCCGATCTGAAATCCTCGATCGTATCGAACCGGCCGGCTTTGGAGTCCAGCACAGATAGATAAGTGAAGACGTCGGCGCCATTGCCGCCCTGGAGCTTGTCCGCGCCGAACCCGCCGATGATGGTGTCGTTGCCGTTGCTGCCGTCGATCGTGTCCTGCCCGGAGCCGCCGTAAATGACGTCGTCGCCGTTGTTGCCCTTGATCGTATCGTCGCCGGATCCGCCATAGATGGTGTCGTTCACGCCGGTCCCGTTCAGGGTGTCGTCGCCGGCGCCCCCGTAGATGATCTGGGAAATGCTGCCGCCGCCGGCGACGCTGTCGCCGCCAGGCGTGCCGTAGACGAACGGGGGATCGGACACGACGGTCGATCCCAACGCCAGATTGTCGAAGTCGTTGGGGTCCGCATCGCTGGCGCCATGGATGGTGATCGCCACCTCCTGCGTGGTGCCGTCGATGCTCGTCACCGTGAAATGGTCGGTGAGCGTATCGCCGGGGCCGAGCGCGTCCACCACGCTGTTGTTGTTGTCCAGCGTATAGGTCCACAGCCCGGACGCGGTCATCGTGAAGGTGCCGTAGCCGCCGTCGCTTGCCGTGGGCGAGGTCACCGCGGTGAAGGTGTTGGCAAGGTTGTCGACGTCGGTATCGGTGAGCGTGCCGGTGGCGACCGGCGTGCCGGGGGCGATGCCGCCGGCTTCGAGCACCGAGCCTGTCGTGGTTCCCGAAATGATGGCGGCGTCGTTGCTGCCGTTGATCGTGACCGTCACCAGTTTCGCCGTTCCGTCGACCGTGGTCACGGTGAACTGGTCGGTCAGCGTATCGCCGGCATTGAGGGCCTGCACGGCGGCGTTGCCATTGTCGAGCGTGTAGGCCCAGGTGCCCAGCGCGGTCATCGTGAACGTGCCGAAGCCGCCTGCGCTCGGCCTTGGCGTGATGACCGGCGTGAAGGTATTGGCCGTGTTGTCGGGATCGGTATCGGTCAATGTCCCGGTCGTCGTCGGAGTGCCGGGCGTGGCATTGGCCACCCCGCCGGCCTCGGTCACCGCGCCGGATGCCGTTCCCGAGATGACCGCGCTGTCGTTGCTGCCGTTGATGGTGATCGTCACCGTCTGCGGCGTGCCGTCGGCCGCGGTCACCGTGAAGCTGTCCGTCAGCGTGCTCCCGTTGTTGAGCGCCTGGACCGCGTTGTTGGTGTTGTCGAGCGTATAGGTCCACTGCCCGGACGCGGTCATCGTGAACGTGCCGTAGCCGCCGTTGCTGGACGTGGGCGAGATCACCGCCGTGAAGGTGTCGGCCGGATTGTCGACGTCGGTATCGGTGAGCGTGCCGGTCGCGACCGGCGTGCCGGATGTGATGACGCCGGCTTCGAGCACCGTGCCCGCTGCCGTTCCGGAGATGATGGCCGCGTCATTCGCGCCGTGGATCGTGATCGTCACCGTCTGCGTCGTGCCGTCGACCGTGGTCACAGTGAACTGGTCGATCAGCGTATCGCCGACATTGAGCGCCTGCACCGTGGCGTTGCCATCGTCCAGCGTGTAGGTCCAGGTGCCGAGCGCGGTGATCGTGAAAGTGCCGAAGCCGCCTGCGCTCGGCTTTGGCGTGATGACCGGCGTAAAGGTATTGGCCGTGTTGTCGGGATCGATATCGGTCAATGTCCCGTTCGCAGTCGGCGTGCCGGGCGTCCCGTTGGCCACACCTCCGGCCTCGGTCACCGCGCCGTTCTTCGCTCCGGAGACGACCGCTCCATCGTTGCTGCCATTGATCGTGATCGTCACGATCTGCGTCGTGCCGTCGATCGTTGTCACCGTGAAGCTGTCCGTCAGCGTGTCGCCGCTGTTGAGCGCCTGCACCGCAGCGTTGGTGTTGTCGAGCGTGTAGGTCCACACGCCGGCCGCGGTGACGGTGAAGCTGCCATAGTCTTGCGCGCTTGCGGCCGGTGCGTTGATCTCCACGAAAGTGTCGGCCGGGTTGTCCACGTCCCTGGCGAGGAGCGTGCCCGTCGCAACGGGTGTGCCGGGCGAGGTGACGCCCGCCTCGAGGACCGAACCGGCCGTGATCCCGGAGACGATGGCGGCGTCGTTGCTGCCCTGGATCGCAATCGTCACGACCTGGGGAGTGCCGTCGATGCTGGTCACGGTGAACCGGTCGATCAGCGTGTCGCCGGCATTCAGGGACTGTACTGCGGTGTTGCTATCGTCGAGCGTGTAGGTCCACACGCCACCTGCCGTCATCGTAAAAGTGCCGTAACCGCCCGTGCTCCTGGCGGGGGAGCTCACCGTCGTGAACGTGTTGGGCGGATTGTCGACATCCGTGTCTGTCAGCAGGCCGGTTGCGCTCGGTATTCCCGGTACCGCATTGGCGACGCCGCCGGCCTCCACCACCGTACCTTCGGCGTTGCCCGAGATGATGGCGGTGTCGTTGACGCCGTTGATGGTGACGACGAAGCTCTGGCTCGTCGAGACGAAGCCGTCCGAGACCGTGATGACGAAGCTCGTGGTCGTCGGCGACAACAGGGCGTTGATGGCATCCGCATTCGGAACGAAAGTGTAGGCGCCGGATGCACTGTTGAGATAGAGCGTGCCATAAGGACTGTTCTGCGAAAGGTCGTAGGTCTCTCCGTTCAGAACCGTGGTGCCGGCCGCTCCGCCGGCGAGACCGTAGGTGAGGGTGTTGTTGAACGGGTTGCTGGCGGTGAAGGTGCCTGATGTCGTGGCGAACTTGTCGTCGAACCTGAAGGTGTCGATTTCGACGGGGCCGGCCGGCAGCTTCAGCGTGGGGAGCGGCACCTCGATCGGGGGGAACACGACCGGCGGCGCGGTCGGGAGCAGGTTGGGTGCCGCAGTCGTATTTTCCGACGTGAAGTTGATGTGCTGCAGCGACAGCGTCTCGACAAAAGGCGGCGTGCTGGAGCCCGTCGGGCCCCGCGTGAGATTGGCAAGCACGTCCTGTTGGGCGGCGTGCAGTTCATCCATGCGCGCGGCGCTGTTGGCAACCTGATTCACGCTGATCGAGGAGCCGACCCTGTTCAGGACAACGGTTTCGCCGGGATCATCGACAATGATGTGCCGCGGCACGCGCTCCTTGGTGATGAGCTCGAACACGCCGTGCTGAAGGTCCTTGTAGGTGAGGGTGTCGTTGTCCAGCGACGAACCGTCAGGGTCCGCACCTCGCGCCTGGTCCACCATTGCGAAGGTCAACGCCGCCATCGTCAGAATGCCGAAGCCGGTCGCCTGGGAGCGGCTGCGAACGCTGCCGAGAGGCGTGTCGATCGTCAGAGTGCCGCCGTCCGCCCGCCGGCCGGCGGCGAACGCAAAGCTTCCGCTGGTGATCGCAACGATGGTCGAGCGCGACGCGGCGTCGGAATCGGAAGCGAACTCGCGCAGCTCGACCCGAGCCCCGCTGGCGATGTTGAATACGGTGTCGTCGAGAAGGCGAATTCCGACCTGCGCATCCGCAGCCGTTTCGATGACGTCCCTGCGGCAGACAAGGTCGCCAATGCTGACCTGCATGGCCGGGCCGTCGTCGCGCGTGAGGGTTACGCACCCCAACGTGCTTTGGACGATGCCGATGATCTGGAAAGGGAAAGATCTAAAGCCCCAATTCTGGGGTCCAACGCCAAAAGCAACTGACATGACTGCGGCCTCGCGTACCGAATAATTCGGGCTCGGCGCGTGCCGCGTCTTGTTGTCGGTTTTGCTACGCCACTGGCGAAATATGCAATTTTTGGCGCTAGCAACCCCAGGCCTGCACGCCGAAGACTTTCTGTAAAAAATCGAGCTCTATTGGTATGGCCAAGACGATGGCCGGTTCAGCGGAGATATCTCTCCGCAATTGCAATTTGCGCTCTCAAGAAGTTGACGATCGAGCAGCGTTAAATTTAGCTTACTTTCTCTGGTCAGGCAAACGGCTTGGGCCTAACATCAGTTTCGGAAAAATACTTTGTCTGGAAGGCAGGTCCGTTAGGACCAATTCAGGTTGTAGTTATTGGCAATGCACGAATTGCGAGCCTCGCCCAGGGCTCATACAGCTCCATCGAGCGGCTCGCAAACCAGATCCTTCTCGGAAAGGGCGGGTCATGTGCAGACATATGATTGCGGTTCTGGCGACTGGTTTCATTCTGGCATCTGCGAGCGGTCTTGCTGCGCAAGCGCAGGCTCCAGTCAATCCCGTGATACGTGGCGCCGATGATGCTGTGCCGAAACCGATCGGCAAGGTCGTAGCCGTCACAGGTTCGGTCTCGATCGAGCACAAGGGTGCTGCCGTCGTCCAGGCGAACCTCGGTGATGCCGCTCAGGCAAAGACCGGCGATGCCGTGTATCTGCTTGACGTGGTGCGAACCGGTGCGGACAGCCGGGTCAGCATCAATTTCAGCGATGGCTCCTCGTTCAATCTGTCGAGCAACGCGCGCATGACCCTGGATGAGTACGTTTACGATCCCGACGGCAAGTCCAACGCGACATTTTTCAACCTGGCCAAAGGCACAGCGACATTCGTCGCCGGCCAGATCGCGAAGACCGGCGACATGAAGGTCGACACGCCCGTTGCGACGATGGGAATCCGGGGCACCACGCCGCACATCGAAATTGCGGATGACGGCACGGTCAAGTTTTCGACGCTCATCGAAGAGGGCAAGAGCAAGCTTGCAAAGAAGCACGCGACTGCTGTCATGCCCGAGCAGGGGAGCGGTCCCAGGTCGAACATCTGCAGAGGATGCTGAAGCGACAGGGGCATGACCATCAGGGCCGCCATCACCGACAGCGTCGCGACTGTACTCGTGATGCTGTCGCTTGGGTTGCCGGCGGCCGCGCAGCAGCCGCAGAAGAACAGCCACCTCAAGAACATCGAGCAGTGCAACGGCACGGACCGCATTCCGACCCAGGTCCGGGTCGCCGGCTGCACGGCGCTGATCAATTCGGGTGATACTAAGCCCGCCGCGCTGGCTCTGGCTTACAACAATCGCGGCAACGCGTTTGCCGCGGCGGCGGAGTACGACCGTGCGATCAGCGATTTCGATCGGGCGATCGAGCTCGCCCCAAACTATGTCAAGCCGGTGAACAATCGCGGCGTCGCCTATCTGCGGAAGGGCGCCTATGAGGACGCGGTCAAGTCCTTCGACGAGGCGATCAGGCTCGACCCGGCCTATGGCGGCGCCTTCGCCAATCGCGCGGAAGCCTACCTGAAGCTGAACCGATATGACCGGGCCGTGCAGGACTTCGACGAGGCCATCCGTCTCGATCCGAATTTGACATGGGCAAGGAGCGGACGCTGCTGGACCCGAGCGATCATCGGCGAACTGCAGGCCGGGCTGGACGACTGCGACAAGGTCATTCAATCGGGGTCGAATGACGCCGCGACCTACGATTCACGTGCGCTGATCCGTCTGAAGATGGGGCAGTTCGCCGCGGCCGTCGACGACTACAGTTCCGCGCTGCGCTTGGCGCCAAACCTGGCAAGCGCGCTCTATGGACGCGGACTTGCCAGGTTGAGGCAGGGCGACAACGCCGGCGGCGACCGCGACGTCGCGGCGGCCAAGCTGATCGACCTCAAGGTCGCCGACGCGTTCGCCCGCTATGGCGTGCAGTGACGGCAGGATCGGCCCGACGACATCGGTCTGCTAGACGTTCGAGCCGTGGATCGCGTCGATCACCGCATCCGTCACGTCCTTGGTCGTGGCCTTGCCGCCGACGTCAGGCGTCAGCACGCCGGCCGCGCAGACGCGCTCGACGGCCGCCATCAGCCGCGACGCCGCGTCCTTCTCACCGAGATGCTCGAGCATCTGCGCGCCGGTCCAGAACGTCGCGACCGGGTTGGCGATGCCCTTGCCGGTGATGTCGAAGGCCGAGCCGTGGATCGGCTCGAACATCGAGGGGAAGCGGCGCTGCGGATCGATGTTGCCGGTCGGCGCCACGCCGAGGCTGCCCGCCAGTGCGCCGGCAAGATCGGAGAGGATGTCGGCGTGCAAATTGGTCGCGACGATGGTGTCGAGGCTCTTCGGGTGCAGCGTCATGCGCACCGTCATGGCGTCGACCAGCATCTTGTCCCAGGTCACGTCGGGGAATTCGGTCGCGACTTCCGCGGCGATCTCGTCCCACATCACCATGCCGTGGCGCTGCGCGTTCGACTTCGTCACGACGGTCAGGAACTTGCGCGGCCGCGACTGTGCGAGCTGGAACGCGTAGCGCATGATCCTGCTAACGCCGACGCGGGTGAACACCGCCACTTCCGTGCCGACCTCTTCCGGCAGGCCCTTGTGGGCGCGGCCGCCCATGCCGGCATATTCGCCTTCCGAATTCTCGCGCACGATCACCCAGTCGAGATCGCCGACGCCGACATTGCGCAGCGGCGAGGCGACGCCGGGCAGGATTTTTGTCGGTCGCACATTGGCGTATTGGTCAAAGCCCTGGCAGATCGGCAGGCGCAGGCCCCACAGCGTGATGTGGTCGGGCACATCAGGCGCGCCGACCGCGCCGAAATAGATCGCGTCGAACTTCTTGAGCTCGGCAAGGCCGTCCGCCGGCATCATCACGCCGTGCTTCTTGTAATATTCCGAGCCCCAGTCGAACGTCTTGACGTTGAAGGCAAGGTCGCCGCTGCGTTTTGCGAGAGCCTCCAGCACGCGGACGCCCGCAGAGATCACCTCGGGGCCGATGCCGTCGGCGGGAATGGCTGCGATGGAATGGGTGCGCATGGATGTGCTCCGTTTGAGATATCAGTGGGATTGCGGGACAGGTTCGACGGGCGCGGTCTTCGCGCGCGACAATAGCAAGGTGAGGACCGCGGAGAGAACGAGCAGGCCGCTGACGAAGTAGAGCCCGCCGACGAAACTGCCGGTTTGGTCCTTGATCCAGCCGATCATGGCGGGTCCGACGAAGCCGCCGAGATTGCCGATCGAGTTGATGGTGGCGATGCCGGCCGCGGCCGCGGGGCCGGACAGGAACAGCGTCGGCATGCTCCATAGCGGCGGCTTTGCCGAGGAGATGCCGATATTGACCAGCGTCAGTGCGAGCAGCACGGCGACGACGCCGGCCGCGAGCCCGGCATAGGCGAGCCCGGCTGCGGCGATCAGGCAGGCCCATACGACGTGCCAGGTGCGCTCGCCGGTGCGATCTGAATGCCGCGCCCACAGGATCATGGCGACGACGGCGGCGGTCGCCGGCAGCGCATTGAGGAAGCCGACCTGGAGCGTGGAGAGGCCGAACTGCCTGATGATCTGCGGCGCCCAGACGCCGAGCGTGTAGAGGCCCGCGGAGGTGCCGAAATAGATCAGCGACAGCGCCAGCACCCGCGGATCGGCAAGCCCCCGCCAGATGCTGTGGCTCGCGGTCGCGGCTTTGCTGGTGGTCTCGACGTTCATGGTCTCGACCAGCCAGCGCCGCTCGTCGTCGGCGAGCCACTTGGCCTTTTCGGGCCGGTCGGTGAGGAAGCCGAGCACGACGAAACCAAGCAGCACGGCCGGCAGCGCCTCCAGCACGAACAGCCATTGCCAGCCCTTGAAGCCGAACAGGCCGTCCATCTCCAGCAGCGCGCCCGAGATCGGCGAGCCCAGCACGGTCGAGAGCGGCGCGGCCGCCATGAACAGTGCGGTGACTGCCGCGCGCTGACGCGCCGGGAACCAATAGGAGAGGTAGAGGATGATGCCGGGGAAGAAGCCGGCCTCGGCAACCCCGAGCAGGAAGCGCAGGATGTAGAAGCTGGTCGGCCCCTGCACGAACGCCATCGCAGCCGAGACTAGGCCCCAGGTGATCATCACCCGCGCGATCCAGATCCGCGCGCCGATCTTGTGCAGGATGATGTTGGAGGGCACCTCGAACAGGAAATAGCCCCAGAAGAAGATCCCGGCGCCGAAGCCGTAGACGGCGGGCGACAGGCCGATGTCCTTGTTCATCGTCAGCGAGGCAAAGCCGATGTTGACGCGGTCGATGAAGGCCACGAAGTACAGCAGCATGATGAAGGGAACGATGCGCCAGGTGATCTTGCGCAGCACGCGCGTCTGAATCTCGCTCGCCACCCTGGCCTCCCTCAAGTTCTGGTTTGTTGTGAGGCGGCAAGCCTAGTCGGGGGCAGGAGGCATACTCAATTGGCGCTGGTTTATACAAAAAAATGATATAATCCTCGGGAGGCGATCACGTGTGAGGTCAGCGTTGGACGCACTGAAGCTTCCACAGCGTCATGCCCGGGCTTGTCCCGGGCATCCACGTTCTTCGCGCCGCGGGGAAAGGCGTGGATGGCCGGGACAAGCCCGGCCATGACGACCTCATACAATGCGGTTGCCTGAGGCGAGACGAGAGGACGTTTGATGGAATTGCATCAGCTCAGATGCTTCGTGGCGGCGGCCGAGCAGCTGCATTTCGGCCGCGCGGCGCAGCAGCTGCAGATGCTGCCCTCGGCGCTCGGCCGCCAGATCAGGCTGCTGGAGGAGGACCTCGGCACGCGCCTGTTCGCGCGGACCACGCGCGCGGTCTCGCTGACCGAAGACGGCACCACGCTGCTGCGCGATGCTCGTGCCATCCTCGCCAGGGTCGAGGCGGTCGAGAGCAATTTGCGCAACCGATCGCGTGCGGGGGCTGCGCGGCGGCTGCGGGTCGGCGCCATCGACAGCGCGGCGGCGGGATTGCTGCCGCCGCTGCTGCGCGATTTCCGTGACGGGCATCCGGAGATCGCGGTGCAGCTGCTGGAGGACAAGACCGTCCGGCTGCTCCCGAAGATCCTGACCGGCGCGCTCGATCTCGCCTTCGTCCGCCCGCCCGATCGTGCCGACAAGCGGCTCGAATTCCGCGACCTGCTGCAGGAGACCGCCATCGTCGCGTTCCCGCAGCGGCACGCCCTGGCCGCGCGCAAATCGATCACGCTGGCCGACATCGCCGACGAGGCGATGCTGGTGCCGGACCGCCGTTCGCGGCCGCACAGCCACGACCTCACGGTCAAGCTGTTCGAGCAGGCCGGGCTGACGCCGCGCATCGTGCAGGTCGCCGACGAGAAGCAGACCATCATCAACCTCGTCGCAACCAGGCTCGGTGTCGCCATCGTGCCGCGCTGGACCACGCGGATGGCGGTCTCGGGCGTGCGCTTCGTGCCGCTCCGGCCGAGGCAGAACGGCCCCGTCGGCCGCCTGCCGCTCGCCGCCGCCTGGCTGCGCGGCTCGCGCGATCCGGCCCGCGATGCCATGCTGGCAGTGCTGGAGACGCGCCTGCGCAGCTATGCGCGGGAGGCGTGAGCGGCTATGACTGGGTGCGGACAGAAGGTGTGATGCAATGACGGATCGGAACGAATTGCGGGTGGCCATTGCGGGGCTGGGCTCGATCGGCACCAAGATCGCAACCGCGCTCGACCAGGGCATCGAAGGCCTGTCGCTCGCGGCCGTCGCCGTGCGCGACCCCGCCAAGCATCAGGCCTTCATCGGCGGCCTGCGCCGTCCGCCGCAAATCCTGGCGCTCGATCAGCTCGGTGAGGCCGCCGACATCGTGGTGGAATGCGTGCCGAGCAGCCAGCTCCGCGCGATCGTCGAGCCCGCGGTGAGGCGGGGCAGGGCCGCGGTCGTCGTCAGCGTCGGTGGATTGCTCGACAATTTCGATCTTGTCGATCTCGCCCGCGCCAATGGCGGCCGCATCCTCGTCCCGACCGGCGCGCTGATCGGCCTCGATGCTGTCAACGCCGCCGCGGTCGGTACCATCCATTCGGTGAAAATGGTGACGCGCAAGCCGGTCGACGGGCTGAAGGGCGCGCCGTTCATCGTCCAGAACAACATCGACATCGACAATCTGCGCGAGCCGCTGAAACTGTTCGAGGGCAGCGCGCGCGAGGCGGCGAAGGGTTTTCCGGCGAACGTCAATGTTGCCGTGGCGCTGTCGCTGGCAGGCATCGGGCCCGATCGCACCCAGATGCAGGTCTGGGCCGATCCCACCGTGACGCGCAACGTTCACCGCATCGAGGTCGAGGCGGATTCGGCGCGGTTCTCGATGGGCATCGAGAACGTCCCGTCCGAGAATCCCAAGACGGGCATGATCACCGCACTCTCCGTGATCGCGCTGCTCCGCAAGCAGCGCGCGACTTTGTGCGTGGGAACATGATGGGTTGAGGCGCTCCATCACCGTCCCCCTGAGGTGCTCGCCTCTTCGGCGAGCCTCGAAGGGCGACGGCTCGGCTGCATCGTGCCCATTCATCTCCTTCGAGGCTCCCGGCACGATGCTTTGCATCGCGCCACTCGCATCTCAGGATGATGGAACGCCGAGACGCTCGCTCTTGGCGCTGACCTCAGCGCATTTCTTTTCTACGCCCCCGTCACGCGCCAGATCACGTTGCCGACGTCGTCGGCCATCAGCAGCGACTTCTTGTCGGGGCCGATCACGACGCCGACCGGGCGGCCGTAGGATTCCTTCTCGTCGGGGGACAGGAAGCCCGACAGGATGTCGCGGCCGGGGCCGGACGGCTTGCCGTTCTCGAACGGGATGAACACCAGCTTGTAGCCGGACAGCGTGCTGCGATTCCACGAGCCGTGCTGGCCGATCACCATGCCGTCGCCGAAGCCGGGCAGGGTCCCTGCGGGCATCCAGCACAGGCCGAGCGAAGCGGTGTGGCCGCCGAGCGCGTAGTCCGGTTGCAGCGCCTTGGCGACCATCGCCGCATCCTGCGGCACGCGATCGTCCACCGTCTTGCCCCAGTAGCAATAGGGCCAGCCGTAGAAGCCGCCGTCGCGCACCGAGGTCAGATAGTCGGGCGGCGTCTCGTCGCCGAGGCCGTCGCGCTCGTTGACGACGGTCCAGAGCACATTCGTGTTCGGCTCCCAGGCAAGTCCCACGGGATTGCGCAGTCCGGCGCCGAAGATGCGGTGCGTGCCGGCGGCGAGATCGAGCTCGTAGACCGCGGCGCGGCCTTCCTCGACCTCCATGCCCATCTCGGCGATGTTGCTGAGCGAGCCGACACCGGCATAGAGCTTCTTGCCGTCGGGGCTTGCGAGCAGGCTGCGCGTCCAGTGGCCGCTCGGCTTGAACGTCGTGAGCCGCTTGCCCGGCGCGGTGATGCGGTCGGCATTGGCGACGTAGGGAAACGCCATCACGCCGTCGGTGTTGCCGACATAGAAGGTGTCGCCGACCAGCGCCATGCCGAACGGCTGGTTGAGGTTTTCCATGAAGGCGCCGCGATGTTCGGCGACGCCGTCGCCGTCCTTGTCGCGCAGCAGAGTGATGCGGTTGGCGGAGACGCCGAGCGCCGCGGCGCGGCGCATCGTCGCCTGCATCGCATAGTGAAACACGCTGCGCGGGGCACCTGCGATCTGCGTCGCTTCCGCGATCAGCACGTCGCCGTTGGGCAGCACCTCGATCCAGCGCGGATGGTCGAGCCCGCCAGCGAACGCGTTGACCTTGAGGCCGGGCGCGACGGTCGGCTTCTCGCCATCACGCCAGCCGCGTGCGGTCGGCATCTTCAGCGTCGGGATCGCGCCTTGCGGCTTCGCTTCGGGAATGGCGGGCGTCTGGCCCCAGGCGGGCGCGGGCACGGTGCCCGAGAGCTTGCGCCATTGCAGCGCGATGCCGCCGAGCAGAGCGACGAACTGCGCGAAGATGCTGGAAAATGTCATGAGGAGCCCCTGTTTGCGCGCGCATCCAACTGGCTGACGGGGCACACGTCAACCTGTGCGGCATGCCGGCGGGATCAATTCCTGCGGAATGGCAGCCGACCAAATTTGCATGGAGAGAGATCAGCGGCCGATCTGCCGCTCCAGCCGCCGCGCCATGCGAAAATCCTCGAGGTGATGGACGTTCGGCGCGAGCGCGGCTTCCTTGGATAGCAGGTGATAGACCCGCGCCACCGTGCGCTGCTTCTGCTTCGGCCGCCCCGGCGGCAGCGCCCGCGCCTTGCGGACGGCGGCGATCGCATGCGCGCGGAAATAATCGTAGGCGTCCGACATGGCTCGATGCTCTGCGATTGGTGCAGGTGTCGAGGGGGTAACGGGTGAGCGGAGGGGCGGTTCCTGGAAGATGGTTCCGCGCTTACCAATCTATCCCGTCATCCTGAGGTGCGAGCCATGGGGCGCAGCGCGCCACATGGGGAGCCTCGAAGGATGGACAGCCCGGCTGCATCTCGGCCGTACCATCCTTCGAGGCTCGGCTCGCGATGCATCCGCATCGCGAACCTCGCACCTCAGGATGACGGATTTGGTGTCAGCGCAATGCCGGTAGTCAGCGCTGGCGCGTGAACCTCACCGCGGCGACGTGAACGGGATGATCATCGGCACGCGGCGGCAATAGGCGCCGTAGGCGTCCTCGCCGAGCTCCTTCGACAGGAACACCTCTTCCATCCGGCCCTTCTGCCACATGCCGAGCGAGATCAGGATCGCGCCGAGGATCGTCGTGACGAGGCCGATCGCAACGCCGGTCACCAGCATGCCGAAGATCAGTCCCGTGTAGATCGGGTGGCGCACGATGCCATAGGGGCCGGTGTCGATGACCCGGTGGTCTTCCTTGTGGGTGATGGTGTTGGACCAGAATTTTCCAAGATGCAGCCGACCCCACCATGCGAAGGCGATGCCGGCGATTGAGAGAACCGCGGCGATGGCGACGCCGGTGTTGCCGGGCACCCAGAGCGGCTTCCAGCCCAGGAGCTCCGCAACAAAGGGCGTGTACAGGATGCCGCCGACCAGGATCGGCAGGCTGTAGCGCTGCGACTCCAGCGTCATGACCTGCTTCTTGGTCCGGCCCTGCCAGAACGAGGCGCCGACCCAGCTGAGGAGAAAGGCGAGCCAGATCAAGGCCAGGAGTTCGGTCGGCCAGGCCGTGGTCCAGCCACCCCAGGCCACGGAGAGAAGCTTGCTGAAATCGAAGGACATGAAGGTTCTTTGCGTTGGGCGGCGGCGTCAGCCCGCGCGCGAGGAGAGCGCGTGATGCTCGATGGCGCCGGAGGGCAGCTGGCCGTTGCGGGCGAGCAGATGGGTGATGGTTTCGCGCAGGACCGGCTCGATCGGGCGCGGCGAATAGCCTAGCTCGGTGCGCGCCTTGCCGATCGAGAGATCGTTCGCGGCCAGCGCAATGCGCACGCCCTCGGCGGTGCCGTTGGGCGGCCGGCGCGTGTAATTGTCGGCGAGATATTCGAGCATGACGCCGGACAGCTCGGCGATCTTGCCGGGCACGACGACCGGGAACTGGCGGCGGCCGCTCATCACCGACATCATCCGCAGGATCCGCCCGAGCGGCACGCAGTCGCCGCCGAGGATGTAGCGCTGGCCGATGCGGCCGCGCTCCATGGTCAGCACGAGGCCCATGGCGACATCGCGGACGTCGACGAGATTGACCAGGAAGTTGAGATGCGGCTGCACCTTCTTCTGCAGGAAGTACCAGAGCATCGCGGTCGGCGGCGTCAGATTGTGGTCGGCAGCGCCGATCGGCATGGTCGGTGTGCCGATCACCAGCGGAAAGCCGGCGGCCGCGGCCTTGGCCGCGTGATGCTCGGCGAGCGACTTCGACCGCGTATAGGCGCCTGGCATCGCGTCGGCCGGCTGCAGCGCCTCTTCGGCGGGAACGCCGTTGAGGTCGGTATAGGGGAACAGGATCGATTCCGTCGAGCAGTGCAGGAAACGCGACACGCCACGCTTCATCGCCGCCGCGAGCACGATCTCGGTGCCGCGGAAATTGACGTCGTGGAAGTCCTGCTTGTTGGCGACCCACATGCCGGGCAGGCCGGCGAGATGATACACTTGGTCGACGCCGGCCAGCGCGGTGTCCACCGCGGCGTCATCCAGCACGGAGCCATGAACATAGTCGATTTCGGCGTTGGCGGCGGCCGGCGGACGAACATCGAGCACGCGCACCCGCTGCCCACGGGCGCGGAGCGCTTCTACGAGATGATGTCCGATGAAACCGCTGCCACCGGTAACCAGTACGAGAGCCATGAAGAAGGTTTGCTGTTTCGCTTCTGGAGCTATCGGGTTGAAAGGGAATTGGCCGGAAGAGGCGCCAGAATCGCGGCAAGGTCGCGACGGAAGCCCAATGCAATAAATAATTTTGCCATGACAAACATCGGTCCGAGCAAAAGATGCGAGGGAAACGTGAACAGCGAGGCCTCGCGCCCCTCAAAAACCTTATGGCCGATGGCCTGCGCGGCGAAGCCGAGCCCGACCAGGACGGCGAAAATCGCCCACATCGCGACGGTGCTGACCCCGGTCGCGATGGCTGTCGCGATCGAGAACAGCACGATGGAGACGGCCAGAATGCCGGCCCCGAGCGCCACGTCGAGCAGCAGCCAGTAAACCAGGACCGGCAGGGCCAGGATCACGGCCAGGCTGAACTCGTGTCCGAACAGGGGGACCTTCACCAGCGTCAGCGGCATGACCGCGCCCGTGAACAGCAGGAGAATGCCGACCACATGCATCGCCGTGTTCCGGGGATCGCGATGGTACTCGACGTAAACGGCAAGTTGGCGTTGGAAAAAGCCACCCATCTTGGTCTCATGCTGCACGTGGTCGGGGGAAGGACGAAAAAAGCCTATAGCACCGGATAGGGCGGTGCACAAACCGGCGCTATTGTCGCGCAAAACCATACCGTCGCGCTGTGGGACAGATCACAAAACCGGCAAGACTTCAAAGGGTTCCGCCGGACGCCAGGCCGCGTCTGCTCACCGTTTCTTGGCGGGCTTTTTCGCCGCAGGCGCAGGTGCCGCAGCCGGATGCGCGGGCGCGTCCTCCGGTATCTTGGCATAGGTCAGTATCTGCAGCTGACCGTTGACCGCCGACGTCGGCTTGGCACGGTCGAGGAACTGCTCCTCGCCGAGGCCGATCGGATGCAGCCGCTTGGTCGAGATCTTGAACGTGTTCACCAGCACGTCGCGGATCGCGTCGGCGCGGCGCTGGCTCAGGATCGCGTTGGCCTCGCGCGTCTTCGTATTGGACTCGACGTGGCCGACGATCAGGAAGGTGTAGGGCAGCAGCGAGGAGTGAACCAGCGCATCCGCGATGCGGCCGACGGTCTGGTAGGACGCCGGCTGGATGATCGGCGTGTCGGCGTCGAACTGGATCTGCGCGTTGAAGGTAGGCAGCTTGGCGAGGTCGGGCGCGATCGGCGGCCGGTTCACCGGACCCGGGTCGTTCTTGATCCTGGCCTTGGCGCGTTCCATCACCTGCGTCTTCAGCGCGGGAAGATCGACCTCGCCGGCCTCTTCGAAGTGGCTCAGCTTGCCGACGATGTCGTCGCGGGTCGGCGCCGCCGTCTGCGCACGCGCGATGCCCGCAAGCAGTGCAAAGCCAAAAGTCATACCAAGCGCGAGGGCGATCCTGGACGCGCGCATCAGCGATACCCCGCGTCGTCGACGGCCTTCAGGCAGTTGTTGCTGATGCCCTTGGGCGTCGAGACCAGGCAGGGGATCGACTTGCTGGTCTCCTTGGTCGAGCCGCCGCAGACCTTGACGATCTCGCGCTGGCAGGCATTCGCCACCGTGACGCGCGCGGCAACCCGCTTCTGGATGGCGTCGAAGACGCCGAAATAGTCGCTCGCGCATTGCGGCGAGAGCACGTCGCGGTTGCGCGACAGGCATTCCTTCAGCCGGGTCGAATCCGGGTTGACGCCGCGGCAATTGGCGACGATTTCCGCGCCGCAGCTCGCCGCCAGCTTCCCGATCGAATCGCCAAAGCTCATGGTCTCCGCCGCCGCAAGCGACGGCATAACCAATGCCAGCACGATCAATGTGATGGAGCCCCGGACCATGGGTTTATCTGATACGGGGAAGTTCGCGATGGTCAAGGGCTGTTCAGCGGAGAACTGTCGAAGGTCCGGCGAGTGCGGCGAACAGTCCTCACTCGTCGGCGTCGGGGCGGGGCGGCCATTCGACCAGGACGGCCGTGTGGTTCCTGAGGTCGTCGGCCATGGCAGGGTCGGCCTCCAGCTCGGCCAGCGTCCGCGGCGGGGGAAGCTGCCGGCCGTCCGCGATCAGGTCCTGCGCATAAAGCGCGAGCGCCTCGGATGCGTTCTCCAGGGCCTCGTCGGCGTCGTCGCCGCCGGACATGCAGCCCGGCAGATCGGGAAACCACAGGCTGACGCCGTCGTCCGGGTCGGCTTCATCGATGATGGCGACGTAGTGGGGCATGGCAGATCGGTGGCCGTGAAGGTTGTGCCGCTGGCTTTGCGTCACTTATGACGACCTGATCCGAGGAGGCAAGCAATTGAGCAAATTAACTCTGGCCGAGGGGGCCGGCTCGTTCGTGTTCCGCGACGATGGCGCCGTGCCGTCGCCACGTTCGATGCGGGTCTTCTCGTTTTGCCCGCGAGCGAGCGACCGGCGCACGCGCATCGTCGTCGCGATGCACGGCGTCGACCGGGCTGCGGCGGAGTTTCGCGATCTGCTCGCGCCGCAAGCCGAACGCAACGGGCAGATCGTGCTGGTACCGGAGTTCGATCCGGACCAGTTTCCGGGCGTCCATGCGTACAATTTCGGCGGCGTGCGGCGGCCGCCGCCCGACAATGCGGTCCTGCCGCGCGATCATTGGAATTTCGAGACGGTCGACCGGCTGTTTCACCATGTTCGAGACGCGATCGGGTCCAGCCGGGAGACCTTCGGCCTGTTCGGCAACTCCGCGGGCGCGCAATTCGTGCTGCGCTATCTCGCGCTGAACGAGGCCCCATCCGTTGATCTCGCCGTGGCCGCCAATTGCGGCTGCTACATGCTGCCTGATCTCGCCAAGGACTATCCGGACGGGATGGGAGGGATTGGCCTCGATCCCGGCCATTTGCGAAATTATCTGGAGCGCCCCTTGGTCATCCTGCTGGGCGATGCCGACAACGACCCTGATGACCCGCATCTGCCGCGCTGGGACGAGGCGATGGCACAGGGACCTCATCGCCTCGCGCGCGGCCTCTGGCATTTCGAACATTGCAGGCAGCTGGCCAGGAGCCTCGGCGTGGAGCTGGGCTGGCGCCTCGACATTGCACGGGGCGCCGGGCACGTCGACCAGATGATCTACGACCGGGGCGCCGACATCCTGAAGGGCTGAGTTGAAGGGGGGCTATTGAGGGAAGTCTTGCGCGCGAGGCGGGCTCACGCCCGCTGCACGAAGCTGTCCACGACCTTCTTCTCGCCGGCCTTGTCGAAGGCGATGGTGAGCTTGTTGCCGTCGATCTTGGTGACGCGGCCGTAGCCGAATTTCTGGTGGAACACGCGGTCGTCGAGCGCGAATTCGGAAGTCGTGCCGGTGGACTTGGCGACCAGCTCGCCCTCGATGGTCAGGGGACCGCGCCGGCGCGAGGAGAAGCTGCCGAAATCAGGGCCCGATGACGCGGAGGAGAACGTCTCGGCTTTTTCCTCGAAGCCGCCACTACGGCCACCGCCACGATTGCGGTTGGCTTGCGCCCGCTGCCAGCCGGGCGTCGAATAGCTGGAGCCGAACGCCTCCATGTCGTCGAAGCGCGAGGCACCATAGCCGCCGGTGCCGCCCCAGGCCGAGCCGCCTTTGGACTCCGTGATCTCGACATTGGCTGCCGGCAATTCGTCGAGGAAGCGCGAGGGGATCGTGGTCGACCAGGTGCCATGGATGCGCCGGTTGGTCGCGAAATAGATCATGGCGCGGCGGCGCGCGCGGGTGATGCCGACATGGCCGAGCCGGCGCTCCTCTTCGAGACCCGCGCGGCCCTGCTCGTCCAGCGTGCGCTGGCTCGGGAACAGGCCTTCCTCCCAGCCGGGCAGGAATACGTTGTCGAATTCGAGACCCTTGGCCGAATGCAGCGTCATCAGCGACACCGCGTCGTCCTCGGCGCCGCCGTCGCGGTCCATCACCAGCGAGATGTGCTCCAAAAACCCTTGCAGGTTCTCGAACTCCTCCATCGAGCGCACGAGCTCTTTGAGGTTTTCGAGCCGACCCGCGGCGTCGGCCGAGCGGTCCTTCTGCCACATCTCGGTATAGCCGCTCTCGTCGAGCACGATCTGGGCGAGATCGGTGTGCGCGGTGACCTCGCGCTGGGCGCGCCAGCGGTCGAACTGGGCGACGACCTCGCGCAAGGATCCGCGCGCCTTCGGCTTCAGCTCGTCGGTCTCGACCACGGCGCGCGCCGCCTCGAACAAGGGAATGCGGCGCTTGCGGGCGTGGTCGTGCAGCATCTGCACGGTGGCATCGCCGAGCCCGCGCTTGGGCACGTTGACGATGCGCTCGAAGGCGAGGTCGTCGGCCGGCGAATTGATCACGCGCAAATAGGCCAGCGCATCGCGGATCTCGGCGCGCTCGTAGAAGCGCGGGCCGCCGATGACGCGATAGGGAAGGCCGAGCGTGACGAAGCGGTCTTCGAACTCGCGCATCTGGTAGGAGGCGCGCACGAGAATGGCGATCTCGTTGAGCTTCTCGCCCTTGCGCTGGATCTGCTCGATCTCCTCGCCGATGCCGCGGGCTTCCTCTTCCGAATCCCAGGAGCCGGTGACGGTGACCTTCTCGCCGTCATGGTCCTCGGTGCGCAGCGTCTTGCCGAGCCGGCCTTCGTTGTGCGCGATCAGATGCGAGGCGGCGGCGAGGATGTGGCCGGTCGAGCGGTAATTGCGCTCGAGGCGGATGACCTTCGCGCCGGGGAAATCATGGTCGAAGCGCAGGATGTTGTCGACCTCGGCACCGCGCCAGCCATAGATCGACTGGTCGTCGTCGCCGACGCAGCAGATGTTCTTGGTGGGACCGGTGGGAGCAACCGTCATTCCGGGATGCGCCGACGGCGCAGACCCGGAATCTCGATCGTCGGACTCATCTCCGGATTCCGGGTTCGCGTCTTCGACGCGCCCCGGAATGACGGTAGGCGTGGTCGGCTTCGACGGCGCCTGCGACAGCAGCCGCAGCCACAGATATTGCGCGACGTTCGTATCCTGGTACTCGTCGACCAGGATGAACTTGAAGCGCTGCTGGTACTGCCTGAGAATATCCGGGTGCTCGCGGAAGATCCGGATGTTCTCCAGCAGCAGATCGCCGAAATCGGCGGCGTTCAAGATCTTCAGCCGCTCCTGATAGCTCGCATAGAGCTTGCCGCCCTTGCCGTTGGCGAACACAGCGGCTTCGCCGGAGGGCACCTGCGACGGCATCAGGCCGCGGTTCTTCCAGCCGTCGATCAGGCCCGCGAGCATGCGCGCCGGCCAGCGCTTGTCGTCGATGTTCTCGGCCTGCAGCAGCTGCTTGAGCAGCCGCACCTGGTCGTCGACGTCGAGCACGGTGAAGTTCGACTTGAGCTGTGCGAGCTCGGCATGGAAACGCAGGATGCGGCCGCCGATGGAGTGGAAGGTGCCGAGCCACGGCATGCCCTCGACGGCGTGGCCGAGCATCTGGCCGAGCCGGTGCTTCATCTCGCGCGCGGCCTTGTTGGTGAAGGTCACCGACAGGATCTCGGCGGGGCGGGCGCGGCCCTGGCTGAGGATATGGGCGATGCGCGTGGTCAGCACGCGCGTCTTGCCGGTGCCGGCGCCGGCCAGCACCAGGACCGGGCCGTCCAGCGTCTCCACCGCCTCGCGCTGCTCGGGATTGAGCCCGGTGAGATATTTCGGGCCCACGGAGGCGCGCGCACGCGCGGCGATGCCGCCGGCTGCGGGCTGGTGGTCGGGTACGCTGGTGATCTTGCTCGGCTCGGTCATGCGAATCATTCGGCCCCACGATGGCACCGCGGGGTGGCGGAAGGGAGCCTTCTTAACAGGGATTGGTGCCTATATGGGGCGTCCGCGCGGGGTTTTCCACGTGCGCAGCCGGCCAAATTGTTCCAGCGAAGGCAGCGAATTTCGCCGCTTTACGTGCCGGAACCATCGTTCCCGCGTCGAGATTGTCTGGACAGGTGGCGCGGCCAACCGTGCCGAGAGACATCAAGACGAGGGTTTGACCATGCTAGGCTGGGTTGTGACGTTTCTGGTTATCGCACTGATCGCCGGCATCCTGGGCTTCGGCGGCATCGCCGGCGCCTCGATCGAGATCGCCAAGATCATCTTCTTCATCGCGGTCGTCCTGTTCCTGGTCTCGGCCGTGGTCGGCCTCGCCCGCGGCCGCAGGATATAGCGGGCCTACCGCTTCGAGGGCATCGCCACGTTCCGGCCGATGCCCTCGGGCCGCGGCACGGCGCCGTGGGCCTTGACCACGGTCGCAATGCGCTCGCGGATGTCGGGCGGGAAGGCCGCCACCTTGCGCGACCCCATGTCGATATGCAGCGACATGTTCTCCGAGGTGGCCGACAGCCAGCCCTCGGTCGCGTGTCGCAGCTCCTGGAATGTGTGCAGCCGCTTGTCGTCGGCCTCCAGCAGCCAGACCGAGACCTGCACGGGATCGCCGAGATGGATCTCGCGCAGATACCGCACATGGCATTCGGCGGTGAAGGTCGAGCCGTTGCGCTCCTTCATGTATCCAGGCCCGATCCCGAGCTGCAGCCACATCTGGTCGATCGCGCGGTCGAACATCACGTTGTAATAGGCCATGTTGAGGTGGCCGTTATAGTCGATCCATTGCGGCTCGATCTGCATGATCGACGAGCGGAACGGCTCGGCGGTGGCTGTCTCCGGCATGTATCCTTCCCAAGCTATGCGTCCGGTCCCTTGACTTGACCGGTTATATGTCCTTTGCCACGGTCTCTTCTCGTCGGGAGGAAATTTCCGTGGGTACGACCATCACCAATAATCCGCCGCGGCCGGAGCCGAAAGCCCTCGCGAGCGCGCTGGAGCAGCTTGCCGCACGCTTCGGCAACCGTCTCATCACTTCTCAGGCCGTCCGCGAGCAGCACGGCCATACCACCACGTGGATCGTCAACCAGCCGCCGGATGGCGTCGTGATGGCGCAGGAGACCGCCGACATCCAGGACGTGGTGCGGATCTGCGCGAAGCACCGCGTGCCGGTCATTCCCTTCGGCACCGGCACCTCGCTCGAGGGCCAGATCAATGCGCCCGCCGGCGGCATCTCGATCGATTTGCGCGACATGAACAAGGTGCTCGCGGTCCATGCCGAGGACCTCGACTGCGTGATCCAGCCCGGCGTCACCCGCAAGGCGCTCAACGAGCACCTGCGCGACCAGGGCCTGTTCTTCCCGATCGACCCCGGCGCCGACGCCTCGCTTGGCGGCATGGCCTCGACCCGCGCCTCCGGCACCAATGCGGTGCGCTACGGCACCATGCGCGACAGCGTGCTGGCGCTGAAGGTGGTGCGCGGCGACGGCGAGATCATCACGACGGGGACGCGCGCCAAGAAGTCGTCCGCGGGCTACGATTTGACGCATCTGTTCGTCGGCGCCGAAGGCACGCTCGGCATCATCTCGGAGCTGACCATCCGCCTGCGCGGCATCCCCGACACGATCGCGGCCGGCGCGGTGTCGTTCGAGACCGTGCACGGGGCGTGTCAGGCCGTGATCCTGGCGATCCAGACCGGCATTCCCGTCGCGCGCATCGAGCTGCTCAATGCCGCCCAGGTGAAGGCCTGCAACGCGTATTCGAAGCTGACGCTGCCGGAGACGCCGCTGCTGCTGATGGAATTCCACGGCAGCGAGATCGAGGTCGCCGAGCAGTCCAAGGCGTTCGGCGAGATCGCTAGGGATTGCGGCGGCGGCGATTTCTCCTGGACCACCAAGCCGGAGGATCGCACCAAGCTGTGGCAGGCGCGGCACGACGCCTATTGGTCCGTGAAGGCGCTGCGTCCCGGCGACAGCATCGGCGTGGTCGCAACCGACGTCTGCGTGCCGATCTCGCGGCTTGCCGATTGCGTCAGCGAGACCGAAGAGGATCTCAAGCGCCTCAATCTCCTGTCGCCGATCGTCGGCCATGTCGGTGACGGCAATTTCCACTGCTCGCTCGTGTGTGACACCAACGACGCGGCCGAGATGGCGCGCGGCGAGGAATTCATGCATCGGCTGGTCGAGCGCGCCCAGTCGATGGACGGCACCTGCACCGGCGAGCACGGCATCGGCCAGGGCAAGCAGAAATACCTCAAGGCCGAGCTCGGCCCCGAGGCGCTGGACGCGATGCGGGCGCTGAAGAAGGCGCTCGATCCGCTCAACATCTTCAATCCCGGAAAGATCGTGCCGGAGGCCTAGGGCACGATCCGGGCTTTAAGGGCTCAAGCAACAACCTGAAGCGCGATGACGGTTTATCGCAACCTCGTCGCGTGCTTTGGCGCAGTCCGCTGCGCTGCGGTCAGCGGAACTTTCGACGGTCCGGTTGGTTCCAATTCCCGACAATTTCCGATGCCTCAATGGCGCGGCTTCTCGGGAGGATGCGATGTTGCGACCCGTCATTGGAATTGCCGCGATGGCGATTGCCTGCCTGCTGGCAGGGACGGCCCTGGGCAAGGGCGGCGGCGGCCACGGCGGCGGTCATGGTGGTGGTCACGGCGGCGGGCACGGTGGCGGCCATCACGGTGGTGGTCATCACGGCGGCGGCCATTTCCGCGGCCACGGCTTCGGGCATGCGCATGGCGGCGGTCATCATGGCGCGATGCGGTTTGCGACCGGTCGCCACGGTTCGAATTTCGGTCAGATCCGCAATGCGTCGGTGCGGCCTGCGAATTTCCGCAACGCTCTCAACCTGCATTCCAGCGCTTTCCGCAACGGTCGCCTGATCGGCAATCCGGCGGCGCGGGCCCAGATCACGGCGGCGGCCGCGCTCGCCGGCTGGCATGGCGCGAGCAGCGGATGGTGGCAGCATGCGGGCGGCGGCTATGGCTGGGTCGGCCCGCTGTTCTGGCCGTTCGCCTACAACGATCTCTACGACTACACGATCTGGGGCGACGGTCTCGGCTTCTGGGGCTACGGCTATCCGGACATCTATGCCGGCCTGTTCGGCCCCTACGGCTATGACGGCCTGTCGGCCTATCTGCCGCCGCCGCCGCAGGGGCGGCGCCGGGCGGCGCGCGGCGTTGCGCTGGATCAACTGTGCGGCAGCGACCGCCGCGAGATCGTCGGTCTGCCGATCGACCAGATCGCCGCTTCGGTGCAGCCGACCGAGGCGCAAGGCGCCAATCTGGATGCGCTCGGCAATGCCTCGATCGACGCTGCGGCGCTGATCCGCACCTCCTGTCCGACGCAGGTCGCGGCAACGGCGCCCGGCCGGCTGGCGGCGATGCAGCAGCGGGTCGAGGCGATGGTGAAAGCCGTCGATCTCGTCCAGCCCGCCCTCGACAGCTTCTATGGCTCGCTCACCGACGAGCAGAAAGCGCGCTTCAATGCGCTGGCAGAGGATCAGCGCCGTGTAGCGGCGTCCGGCAGCAGCGGGGGATCGCTGGTCCAGACGTGCGCTGCGCCCGCTGCGCTCGAATGGCCCGGTACCGACATCGAGACCCGGCTTCGCCCCAACGACACGCAGCGCGCCGCGCTGCAGGTGCTCCAGGATGCCAGTGCCAAGGCCAGCGCGTCGCTCAAGGCGGCCTGCCAGCCAAGCGAGGTGATGACGCCGCCGGCGCGAATGGCGGCGGTCCGCAAGCGGCTCGATACGATGCTCGAGGGCGTCAAGTCGGTGCGCGCGGCGCTCGAGGATTTCTACGCCACGCTGAACGACGAGCAGAAGGCGCAGTTCGAGGCCATCGGACCGCGCCGGACGTCCTGAATGCGCATCAGGCCGGAATGTGACGGGAAAATCGTCTCGCCGATCCCGGCAGGCTTCTCTATGCTGGAGAGAGGCTGAAGCGCGGCAGCAGGGCGGCTCGAAGATCGCAGATGGTGAGGCGATGAAGTGGTTCGCGCGCAAGACGCGTCATGACATCTGGGACGAACCGATCGAGGGGCCGCTCGGCGACATCGAGGCGGCCGCGCGCATCCGCGCGATCTGCGAGGCAGCGGCCGCAAGCGCGGCGCGGGCCGCGCAGGGCGACAAGCGCGAGAGCGCGCGCTACGAGCGCGCGGGCAAGGTCGCGATGGAGATCGCGATGAAGATCTCGGACGGGCTGATGCGCGACGACGCGGTGCATCGCATCGTCGATCTCTGCATGAAGGCGAACGACCTCAAGACCGCGCAGATCCTGTTCCGCGCGATCCACGCCAGCTGGATCCGCGAGACGGTGCAGCAGGATCATCCGACACTCGTGGAGTGAGGTTCGACTATTGCGGCAATGCCGGTGCGCTCCCTCCCCCGCCTGCGGGGGAGGGTCGGGGAGAGGGTATCTCCGCAACGGGACAATCCCCTAGAGGAGAAAGCCCTCACCCGCCACGCTCTTCGAGCGTGTCGACCTCTCCCGCAAGCGGGAGAGGTGCACCGAGCCCGCGGCTCGGCCGGCGTACCGCACCTATTCCGCCTTCGCCAGCTTGCGCACGGCCTCGTCCACGCTGTGGAAGACGTGTTCGCGCGGCAGGGTGTCGAACAATCTGAACCGCTCGAACGCCGCCTGCGCGCGCACCGATTCCAGCCGTGCCAGCGCCACCGTGACGCCCTGCTCGTCGCAGGCCTTGAACACGTCCAGCAGGATCTGCGCGGCGGTGAAGTCGATCTCGACCATGCCGCTCGCCTCCAGCACCAGCAATCGGGGCGTTGCCGTGCCGAGCACGTTCGCCACGTCGTTGCGGAACCCCGGCGCGTTGAGGAAGGACAGCGGCGCCTGCAGTCCGATCACGGCGACGCCGTCGACGCGCTCGCCGCTGATATGCGGATGCGCCGGCCACCAGATCGTCGTGCCGGGCACGCGCTCGAACTCGACCAGGCGTGCCCGTGTCGTGCTCCAGATGCCGTGCAGCAGCGACAGCGTGATGCCGAGGAAGGCACCCTGCTGGATCGGCAGCACGATGATCAGCGCGGCGGTGGCGAGGATCAGCAGGAACTCGCTCGGCGACTGGCGGTAGATCGTCACGATCTGCTTCACGCGGATGATGCGCAGCGCCACGAACAGCAGGATGCCGCCGAGCGCCGCGTCGGGAACGTGCTGCAGCAGCCCCGTGCCGAATGCGAGCAGCGCCAGCACGATTGCCGCGGCCGCGAGCCCCGCGAGCTGCGACTGTCCGCCGGTCTCCGCGACGATCCCCGTGCGCGGCGGGCTGGCGTTGACCGGAAACGCCCCGAACAGCCCGGACAGCACGCTGCCGGCGCCCGCACCGAGGAAATCGCGGTCGACATCGGCGGGCTTGTCGGGATCGGACGGAAAGGATCGCGTGGTCGCGGCGGTCTGCACCATCACCACGACCGTGATGACGAAGGCGAGCGGGACGAGGCGAACCCACAGCTCCGGTGCGAGCTCGGGGAAGGTCGGCCGCGGCAGCGTGCCCGGCACGCTGCCGACGACACTGACGCCCTTGCCTTCGAGGCCGAGCGCGATCGTGGCCAGCGTTGCGCCGACGAGGCCAATCAGCGCGCCCGGGATTTTCGCGCTGACCCTCTCGGAGATGAAGACGGCCGCAAGCACGCCGAAGCCGATACACAGCGTGAAAGGGTTGCTGCGGCCAAGCTCGCCCGCGAGCACGCCGATGCGATCGAGCGTCGGCCCGCTCGGCGATGGCAATCCCAGCACGCCCGGCAATTGCGAGACGATGATGTGGACGGAGATGCCGGCGAGGAAGCCGACCATGACAGGCACTGACAAAAGGTTGGCGATGCCGCCGAGACGGAAAGCGCCGCCGGCGAGCATCATCGCGCCGACCATCAGCGCCAGCGCGATCGCAAGGCCCTGGTATTCGGGCGTGCCGGTGGCCGCGAGCGCCGCGAGCCCGCCGGCGAAGATCGGCGTGATCGTGGAGTCTGCGCCGCAGGACAAAAAGCGGTTGCCGCCGAGCAGCGCAAAGCCGAGCGAGCCGGCCATGAAAGCGAAGAAGCCGATCTGCGGCGCAAACCCGCCGAGCCGCGCGGTCGCCATCTGCTCGGGGATCGCAATCGCCGCCAATGTCAGCCCCGCCATCAGGTCGCCCGGCAGGGAATAGGAGGCGAGCGAACGGAACAGCGGCCATGGGTGCCCGTTTGAGCCCTTGGCGTGAGCGTCGTGCGGCATCGATGAGCAATCCCCGGAATGACTGGCGTCGGTGGAACAGACTACAGCATTTCCGGCCGTGGAGGCGGCAGATGATCGACATCCGCAACTCCCGTGTCCCGGACGCGCTGCAGCGCTCCCGGCGATGCGAAGCATCGTCCGGTGCGCTGCTGCGCAGAGCCGGGACCCATGCAGCGACGTACCGAGCGGCACGATGGGTCCCGGCTCTGCGGAGTGGCACTTCGTGCCGCACCGCGTCCGGGACACGAGAGGTCAGGGACGCGATGCGTCCCGTGCCTCGCACCTCAGGATGACGGAGGTAGCAGTGTCGTCGTTGCGAGGAGCGCAGCGACGACAGAATCTCTCAGCGGCAGCCTGGATTGCTTCGCTCGCAATGACGGAGGACCAATCGGTCCTCCGCATCAGGCGTCAGCCTCAGTACCGGCCGCGGTCGTTGTGGTAATCGCCGCCGCGACCGCCGCCACCCATGCCCATGCCGATGCCGATCCCGATGCCGATGCCTTGCATCACGGCGCCGGGCGGCGGGCCGCGATCCGGCGGCGGTGCGCGCTCGTAGACCACTTCTTCGGGCGGCGGACGGCGCGGCTTCGGCGGGGTCTCGACCACCTTGCGCTTCGGCGGCGTGTCGTCGACGCGCTTCTTGATCACGGGCGCGACAGCCGGGTTGAGCGGCGAAGCCGGAGGCGTGGGCGTCGAGCAAGGGCAGGTCGGCGCCATCGCGACGGCGACCGGAGCGGGGATGGCCGCGCCGGCAACCGGCAAGGCATAGTTGCGGTTCTGCACGCGGAGCAGCAGCCGGCGCGCGGTTGCCGCGAGGTCGCTGTTGTCCCAATTGGCAAGATAGGCCTCGAACGAGGCGCGGGTGTTGATGGCGACCGCGCGCTCCCAGGCCAGCATCTGGCGCCGGCGTTCCACCACCGTGCGCAGGCGCGGGGTGCGGGCGTCCTGGGTGTAGAGCTCGATATAGGCCTGATACGCCTCGACGGTGTCGTCGGTGAGCACGAGCTCGTAGGCGACCTTGGCCTCCTTGCCCTGCAGATCCTTACGCCACTCCGCGACGCTGCGCGTGCCGCTGGCGAGCGCCATGGCGGATGCGCCCGGGAGAGTGGGCTGACCGCTGCTCTCGCCGCCGAAGAACCTGAAATCGGTCGTCAGCGACGAGCTTTCCCAGGGGATCTGCCGTCCGTCGGTCGATTGCGCCACCGCGACGCGGATGCGCTTGAACACCTCCTCGATCGGCAGGTTGGGCTGCTTGGCGACGGTCAGCGCGGCGGTGGTGTAGGGGCTGTCGAGGCCGTTGCCGTCCTCGGCTTCGGCGCCGGGCGAGGTCGAATAGGAAATGAAGGAGCCGGGCGCGCCGGCCTTGGTGTCGACGATCGCAAGCCCGTGGCCGGCGCCGCTGAGCGCCGGGAACGGATTGTTGCGGCAGGCGTCCAGCATGAAGATGCGCGCCCGCGTCGGCAGCGCGCCGAGCGTGTTGAGCATGTCGTTCAGCCGCACGCCCTGGAGCGGAATGTCGGCCTCGCGCTTGGGATCGAGGTCGACGGGCACGAGATAGTTCTCGCCGTCGATCTGCAGGCCGTGGCCGGCATAGAACACCAGCGCGACGGTGTCGGCGCCGCTGGCGCTGACCTTGCCGGCGAAGTCCGAGATCGCCGCGCGCATCTCGTTCTGACCGAGATTGGCAGCGGACGTGACGCTGAAGCCGGCATTGCCGAGCAGCTCGGTCATGCCCTTGGCGTCGTTGGCGGCGTTGGGCAGCTCCGGTACGGTGCGATAGGCGGATTGGCCGATCACGAGCGCGAGCCGCGCTTCGGCGGCGGCGTCGGTCGGTGTCATCAATTGCGTGAAAGCAAGCAGGCCGGACGCAAGCAGGAAATTGGAAAGGACTGGACGGCGCATGGTGTCACCTCCATCGGCAATGCGCGCGAGGATGTCACCTTTTCTATGGGCCCGCCATGACACTGTCTGTGCGCTGGATCACTCTGCTTGTGCGGCAAAATGGGGCAGGGTGTCTGCCGGAGCATCGTTTCGGCACGATCCATGTGAATTGCGCATTGATCCATGCGCCAATTGGATTGATCGCCGCGCGCGCGAAAGGGCGCCCGTTCGCACATTGCGCCACAGGCCGAACTCGCCGAAATTCCCGAGACAACATGGCGGTTTTCGCGCGTCGCTCGTGCGCGCGCTGTTCACCGCACCGCGCGCGGCGGCGGGATGCGCGTCCCTTGCCTGTGCCGTCGCTTTGGCCATACAGTCCGCACAACAGGCCGTGACAACGATCACGGCCGTAAACAAGAATGCTTGGGGAGAGACCGCACCATGACCATCGTGCCCGTGAACCGTCGCGCGTTCATCAAGTCATCGGCGGCGGTCACCGCCGGCCTCGTGCTCTCTCCCGCCATCATCGGCCGCGCCGAAGCGGCGACGCTGAAGCTGAAATGCTCCTCCTCGCTGCCGAACGATCCCAAATACGCCAACGGCCGCGTCTACTACGACAACCTCGTCAAGAACCTGAAGGGCAACGGGCTCGGCGAGCAGGTCGAGGTCGCCTTCTTCCCCGACAACCAGCTCGGCCAGGAAATCGACGTCATCAACTCGGTCAAGCTCGGCGTCATCGACCTCATGGTGTCGGGCTCGTCGATCTCGGCCAATCTGGTGCCGCTGGTCGGCACCTTCGATCTCGGCTTCCTGTTCTCGAGCTTCCCGCAGCAGACCAAGGCGTTCGACGCCGGCGCCGCCAAGCCGATCGAGGACGCCCTGCTCAAGGGCGGCAACATCCGCATCATCGCCTGGGCCTACAATTTCGGCTCGCGCAGCGTGCTGGCGAAGAAGCCTGTGAAGACGCCGGAGGATCTCGCCGGCCTCAAGATCCGCACCCTGCCCAATCCCGTCATCACCGAATGTCTGCGCCTGATGGGCGCGGCCGCGACGCCGCTGGCTTTCGGCGAGATCTACACCGCCCTGCAGGCCGGCGTGCTCGACGGCCTCGAGCACGATCCGCCGACGATCCTCGCCAGCAAGTTCTTCGAAACCTCGAAATTCTACGCGCTGACGCAGCACAATTTCTCGCCGCTCGCGATCTATTTCAGCGACATGACCTACAACCGCATGGACCCGAAGCTGCGCGAGGGCTTCCTCGATGCTGCGAAGAAAGCGGCGGCCGACACCCGCGCCCACGGGCTCGCGGTCGAGAAGGAGGCGCTGGCGGCGCTCGGCGAGAAGGGCGTGACGGTCGCCGAATGCGACCGCGAGGCGTTCAAGAAGCGCGTCGCTCCGCAGATCGAGAACTTCATCAAGGCGCGGCCGGACTCCAAGGCCGTCATCGACATCGTCCGCGCGACGCAAGCCTGACATGGCGATGACAGGCGCCATGTCGCTCCCGGGCGCTCGCCACGGGAGCATCACCCTGCTGCTTCGCCTCAGTGACGCGATCGCGGCCATCCTGCTGGCCGCCGATCTCGTCGTGGTGTGCGCTTCCGTGCTGCTGCGCTTCTTCTTCAATGCGCCGGTCGAATGGTCCGACGATGTCGCCCGCGGCCTGATGGTCGGTTCGGCCTTCTTCGGTGCGGCCAGCGCGCTCGCGCGCGGCGAGAATGTCGGCGTGTCCTTTTTCCGCGATCTGTTGCCGCTGCGGCTGCGCACGCTGGTGGATGCGGCCAGCGCGCTCCTGATCGTGCTGATCTCCGGCTATGTCGCCTACAACGCCATCAAGCTTGGCTCGCTGACGGCCGGCCAGACCACCGGATCCGGCTTGCCGCTGGAGTTGACGTTCTATCCGATGGGCGTCGGCGCGCTGTTCATGACGGTGTTCGCGATCGACCATCTCTGCGCAAGGCCGCTGCCCGACATCGTCAGGGGGCTCGTTGCGATCCTCGTTGTCACCGGCCTCTATCTCGCCTGGGACTACCTGTCGCCGTCCTCGGTGCCGTCCGCGGGCACGCTGATGCTGATCGGCTTCTTCGCGACCCTGTTCGGCGGCCTGCCGATCGGTTTCGCGCTGGCGCTGGCCGCGCTGCTCTTCATCTGGGTCGAGGGCGCGCTGCCGGGCGTGATCTTTGCCCAGCAGATGGCGCGCGGCATCGACAATTTCGTGCTGCTCGCGATCCCGTTCTTCATCCTCGTCGGCTACCTCATGGAAGCCAACGGCATGTCGGTGCGCCTGATCGAGCTGTTGCAGCGCGCGGTCGGGCGCATGCGCGGCGGTCTCAACGTCGTGATGGTGGCCTCGATGGTGCTGTTCTCGGGCATCTCAGGCTCGAAGATGGCCGACGTTGCTGCGGTCGGCTCCGTGCTGATCCCCGCCGCGCGGCGCTCGAAGCAGAATCCGGGCGGCGCGGTGGCGCTGCTCGCGGCGTCCGCGGTGATGGCGGAGACCATTCCGCCCTGCATCAATTTGATCATCCTCGGCTTCGTCGCGAACCTGTCGATCGGCGGCCTGTTCATGGCGGGGCTGCTGCCGGCCGCGCTGATGGCGCTGGTCCTGATCGCGGTCTCCATCATCTTCGGTAAGCCGCCGGCGGCGGACGAAGATGTCGCGCCGCAGGCGCCGGTGTCCGGGCTCTGGAGCGGCGCCATCGCCGCGTTCGGCCTGATCTTCATGATCTTCTTCGGCTTCAAGAGCGGCTTTGCCACCGCCACGGAGATCTCGGCCTTCGCGGTCGCCTATGCGCTCGTCGTCGGCAGCCTCGTGTTCCGCGAGCTCACCTTCAAGACAGCCGCGCACAGCTTTGTGCAGGCGGCCACGCGTGCGGGCCTCGTGCTGTTCATCGTTGCCGCCGCGCAGTCGCTGGCCTTCACGCTCACCCTGCAGCAGGTGCCGCATGCGGTCGGCGATTTCATGCTGGGACTGTCGAAGACCTCGGGCGTCTGGCTGTTCATCCTGCTTGCGATCGTCGTGCTGATCGTGATGGGCTCGGTGCTGGAGGGCGCGGCAGCGCTGATCATCTTCGGGCCGCTGCTGCTGCCGGTCGCCGTGCAGCTCGGCGTCGATCCCCTGCATTTCGGCGTCGTGCTCGTCATCGCGATGGGCATCGGCTTGTTCGCGCCGCCGCTCGGGCTCGGGCTCTACGGCGCCTGCCTGATCGGCAACGTGCCGATCGAGCAGACGGTGAAACCGATCATGGGCTATCTCGGCTTGCTGTTCCTCTGCCTGCTCGTCATCGCCTTCGTGCCATGGCTCTCGACCGCGCTGCCGCGGGCATTCGGCTACTGAAGGAGACTTGCCGTGAAGGTCCTGCTCGCGCACACGCCGGAGATGCGGCGCAATTATTACGGCGACCGCAGCCTGAACGGGCTGCGCGCGGCGGCCGAGGTGATCCTCCACGAGAGCGACGAGACGCTCGACGCCGGTGGCCTCGTGCGCGCAGCAAAAGATGCCGACATCATCGTCGCCGATCGCATGACTGAAGGGCGCGGTGAGATTTTCGCGCAGCTGCCGCGCTTGCGGGCCTTCGTCCGCTGCGCCGTCGATATCCGCAACGTCAATGTGGAAGAGGCCTCGAAGGCCGGCGTGCTCGTGACCCGGGCCGGTCCGGGCTTCGTGCAGGCCGTGGCGGAGCTCGCGGTCGGCTTCATGGTCGATCTCTCCCGCGGCGTGTCGCGGGCGACCGCGGACTACCAGGCCGGCCGCAAGGCGGAGGCGCGGATGGGCCGCCAGCTCGCCGGCAGCAGGATCGGCATCATCGGCTATGGCAGCATCGGGCGCTATCTCGCCGAGATCGCGAAAGTGATGCGCATGGAGGTGCTGGTCGCAGATCCCTTCGCTGAGATCAGCGACAGCGCCATCCGGCACGTCAGCCTCGATGAGTTGCTTGCTGCGTCCGACTATGTCGTCTGCCTCGCCATCGCCAACGAGCAGACCGAGAATCTGATCGGCGACGCCGCGCTGGCGCGCATGCAGAAGCACGCGGTGTTCGTCAATCTCTCCCGCGGCAATCTCGTCGACGAGGCCGCGCTCGCGAAGGCGCTGCGCGAGAACCGCATCGCCGGCGCCGCGATGGATGTCGGCCGCGCGCCCGACCAGATGCCGAGCCCGGAGCTCGCGAAGCTGCCGAACGTCATCGCGACGCCGCATGTCGGCGGGCTGACGCCGCAGGCGATCGAATACCAATCGCTGGAGACCGTGCGGCAGGTCGAAGCGATCGTGCGAGGCGAGGTGCCTCCGGGCGCCGTGAACGCCGACCGCTGGACGCGCCGTCCGTGAAGGGCGCCTGAACCGGGGCGTGTGCCCCCAATACCGGCACCGCGATCATTCCTGCAATTGAACCAAGATCAAATCCGGCCACACCAACACCGGTAGCGCCCAAGACGCACCTGGCCCTTAACCCTGTCGATTGACGAGTAAACACGACCTGGTCATCAAATCGGTTACTTGATGAACGGATGTTTGAATGCAGTTCTTTCTTTATGAAATCGTCGCTCGCATCGTCGCAGCTTATCTTTGCGTCGATTGCTTCCGCAACGTGCGGTCCGGCTTTGTCGAGAGAAAAATCACGTCTTTCCCCCATTCTACCGGAATTCTGGACTTGCTTGTAGACAGTCTTGCAGGCTTGTCGAAGCGGATTGTTCATAGAGACACCGCGCCGGTCCAGTACTGGCTGGAAATGGGCCTGCAGATGTTCGGCTTGGTCGGATGCGCCGGCGTTGCGATATTCGGCTGGTTTCACCCAACCACCTGAGCAACGGTTGATGGCCCAACCCGGATTTCTGATGAGGTCGGCCGTTATCTGAGACGCAGCAATCGTAGGGTGGGCAAAGGCGCGTTAGCGCCGTGCCCACCATCGGGCCGGCAATTGCGACAGAAGTGGTGGACACGCTCCGCTTTGCCCACCCTACGAGGCCATTGCCTTGAACCTCATCCCGAGCTGCGACGTCAAAATTCCGTGCCTGTTGGGAAATGGTTCATTGAGCGGGTTGAGCAGATGAAATTTCTGACCGCCGCGGCGCTGGCGATCCTGATCGGCGTGTCACTGAGCGCCTGTCTCACATTTGATCCCGACAACAAGCCTCCCTACGGCCAGTCGAACGGCAAGAAATCCGACCGCTAGGGATGTCGCAACAAAGGCGGTGTGTTCTACAGCCGATCCACCGCCCTGAACGTGCCGTCTTTCTGAATCACCGTGAGAAATACTTTCGGCGGCGTGTCGATCATGCGCAGGCCGACGGTGACGGTGCTGCCGCTGATGTCGAAGCGGCCGACGTCGTTGATGGCGCGCAGCAGGCTCGCGCGCGTCGGTTGCGGGCCGGCCTTGACCAGGGCGGCTGCGGCGAGGCGGCCGGAGAGGTAGCCTTCGAGCGAGACGAAATCAGGCGGCAGCGTCGGGTCGATCGCCTTCTGCGCCGCCTGGTAGTCGGCGACGAGCTGCAGCGAGCGATCCCAGGGAAACGGCACCACTTGCGAGACGATGACGCCATCACCGTCGGGGCCGAGCTCCTTGGCGAGTGCGTTTGCGCCGACGAAGGAGATGTTGACGAAGGTCGGATAGGAGCCGCTGCGGTGCGCGAGCTTGATGAACTCGGCGCAGGGACCGTAGGTCCCGACCATGACGATGGCCTCGGGCTCGGCGCGCTTGATCGTGCGCCAAGCCGAGCCGACCGCGCGCGTGTTGCGCTCGAAGGTGCCTTCGGCGGCAAGCTCGAGGCCGCGCTTGGCGAGCGCGCGCTTGACGCCGAGCAGACCGTCGCGGCCGAAGGCATCGTCCTGGTAGAAGATGCCGATGCGGGTGAACCGGCGATCCTCGGTGAGGTGCTTGACCCACGCCTCGGCTTCCGCGCCATAGCTCGCGCGGATGTTGACCACGTTGGGAAGCTCGGGGTCGCGCAAGAACTCGGCGCCGGTGAACGGGCCGATGAAGGGGACGTTCCTCGCGCTGGTGATCGGGATCGTCGCCATCGCGGTCGGCGTTCCCACCGCGCCGATCAGCGCAAACACCTTGTCGTCCTCGATCAGCCGCAGCGTCTGCGCCACCGAGCGGTCGGGGTCGTAACCGTCGTCGCGGCTGATCAGCTCGAGCCTGCGGCCGTAGACGCCGCCCTTCTCGTTGATCTCGTTGAACGCTGCGACGATGCCCTGGCGCATGCGCTGTCCAAGCGCGGAGGAGGGGCCCTCGAGCGCGGCGGCCTGGCCGAACAGGATCGCATCGTCGCTGACGCCGGCCTCGCCGCTCCGTGCCGGCAGCACGGCGGCGGCCAGCAAGGCGATGGTCAAGGCGAGGCATGTCGCGGAGCGCGATCGTGTCATGAGAGGTCTTGCCGATGCAGGATGGGTCTTTGCGGAAACAATAGTTCTGCGGGCTGAACAGGTCGCTAATCCGGCGTCGCACAACCGATCCGTAAAAGTCCGGGTAAAACCGGCAGGATATGTCCAGTCTGCAGCGACTTGCAGGGCGCTCGTTAACTAAGCCGCGCAATGCGGCACGCCCGGATTCCGAAATTGTTCAGTTCTTAACCGCGATCCTTGTCCGATAGCGGTTCCGGTGGCTCAACCAGAAGTTCAGGCCGCCGTGCCGAGGGGGACGTGCGGATCAAGATGGGCGGTCGGGGTCAGAACGATCAGGATCGGGAGCGAAGGACCGGATGGTGGCGTGCCGCGCCGCTGCTCGGGCTCTATCGCCCTGCGCTGGTCGCGGTCGCCGTCGGGCTGCTGTTCTCGGCGGTGGGCGCTGCCGCCGTCGCGCGATGGGAAAACCGCGTCAACAAGATCGAGTTCGAGAACGCGGCCGAAACCGAAGCGATCGTCATGCAGAACGGCATGGGCGAGTACATCTCCAGGCTGGTCGCGCTGCGCACGCTGTTCGAATCGACCAACGAGGAAATCACCCGCAGCGAGTTCGAGACCTTCAGCGCCCGCCTGTTCGAGCGTCATCCCGGCATGCTGCGCATCGCCTGGCTGCCGCGCGTCAATCGCAAGGAGCGCGCCGAATACGAGGCCGCGGCGATCGCCGACGGCGTGTCCGGCTACCGCATCAAGTCGCTTCAGGGCGAGGTCTTCGCGGCCGCGCCGCAGCACGACGAATATTTTCCCGTGTTCTACTCGACCCAGCCGAAGACGTCGCCGGTCTACGGCATGGACTATGCGAGCATCTCGGAACGCCTTGCGGCGCTGGAGCGTGCCCGCGACAACGATCGGGTCGCAGCCATCCGCACCCGTCTCTACGAGCCGAGGGAGGGCGGCCGGGTGCCCGACGTCCTCGTCGCCATTCCCGTCTACGCCAAGGGCACGTCGCGTGAGACGGTCGCGGACCGGCGCCGCAATCTGGCCGGCTTCGTGGTCGGCGTCTTCGATCTGCCGCTGCTGATCCAGTCCATCCGCGTGACCACCGGCGCGAGCCCCGCGGTCAGCGTCAACGTCTATCCGCCTTTCACCGGGAAGATCGTCAGTCTCGAGGACATGCGGCCGGACTATTCGTCCGCCGCTACCGCGCCGCAGTCGATGCGGGATGTCGCGCGGGCCCTGCACTGGTCGGGCAGTCTCAAGATCGGCGACACCGAATGGCAGGTGCGCGCCATGCCGACCGCGGGCGGCGCGCTGGAGACCGGCTATGATCGCGCCGTCGCGGTCCTCATCGTCGGCATGCTGCTGACGCTGTCGCTGTCGACCTATCTCATGCTCGCGAGCCGTAATTCGCGGCGGCTGTCGCTGGCGAACCGGCGGGTGCTCGAGCTCGCCCAGACCGACATCCTGACCGGCCTGCCCAACCGCGCCTTCTTCCTCGCCCGGCTCGACGAGCTCAACCGCCAACTCGACGACGGCGGTGCGACCTTCTCGATCCTGATGCTCGACCTCGACCGTTTCAAGAACGTCAACGACTCCCTCGGTCACGGCGCCGGCGACGTGCTGCTGCGTCAGGTGGCGCAGCGGCTGAAATCCGCGTTGCGTGCCGGCGACGTGCTGGCGCGGCTCGGCGGCGACGAGTTCGCCATCATCCAGGAAGCCCGCGAGGACCAGCGCGCCTGCGCGACCGAGCTCGCGTCGCGGATCGCCAAGCTCGTGGCGCAGCCGTTCCTGCTTCCCGGCCATCGCGTGGAAATCGGCACCAGTATCGGCATCGCGATCGCGCCGGATCACGGCAGCGACCAGGAGCAGCTGCTCAAGAAGGCCGACCTTGCGCTCTATCGGTCGAAATCGGCGGGCCGCAATTGCTTCACCGTGTACGACGAGGCCATGTCCGCCGAGCTCGAGGCGCGCAACACGCTGGAGGGCGATTTGCGCGATGCCATCGCGCGCTGCCAGCTCGAGGTGCATTACCAGCCGTTCGTCGATGCCGTGAGCGGCGAACGGCGCGGCTTCGAAGCGCTGGTGCGCTGGCGGCATCCGAGCCGCGGCCTGATCCCGCCGGATCAGTTCATTCCGCTGGCCGAGGAGACCGGGCTGATCGTGCCGCTCGGCGAATTCGTGCTGCGGCGCGCCTGCGCGGACGCGGCCGGCTGGCCGTCGGGCCTTACGGTCGCCGTCAATCTGTCGCCGATCCAGTTCAAGGAAGCCGAGCTGTTCGAGATGATCTGCGCGGCGCTCGCCGATTCCGGCCTGCCGCCGCAGCGGCTGGAGATCGAGATCACGGAATCGGTTCTGCTGGAGCGCGGCGTCGAGAACCTCGCCTTCATGGAGCGGCTGAAGAGCATCGGCATCGAGCTCGCGCTCGACGATTTCGGCACCGGCTATTCCTCGCTCAGCTATCTCACCGCATTCCCGTTCGACAAGATCAAGATCGACAAGTCGTTCATCCGCAACCTCACGCACCAGCCGCGCTCTTCCGCCATCATCGCCTCGATCCTGACGCTGGCGCGCGGGCTCGACATGTCGGTCACCGCCGAGGGCGTCGAGACGGTGGAGGAGTTCGAACGGCTGAGGGCGATCGGCGTCAACTTTGCGCAAGGCTATCTGTTCGGCCGTCCGCAGCCGGTCGACGAGATCGCATTCGACGAGGCCGCTCCGCCATCGCAGCGCGACGCCGCCTGAGCGTGTTGCTCTTCGGCATTGAATATCGACGGGAGTTCGTCATGCCCGGGCTTGTCCCGGGCATCCACGTTCTTCGTTCCGCGTAGGCTGGACGTGGATGGCCGGGACAAGCCCGGCCATGACGCTGCGGAGGCTTTGGGTCATCAGAACGCAAGCGCGAAAATCGCTTGACCCGGGCAGCCCCGGATGGTCGGTAAGAACCATCTAGGGGTGAAATGTACAATGCGGCTTCCGTTCTTCTACGGCTGGGTCGTGGTCGCCGTGACCTTCGTCACCATGGCCATCGGCGTCAACGCGCGCACCGCCTTCTCTCTGTTCTTTCCACCGATCATCTCCGAGTTCGGCTGGGAGCGCGGCATCACCGCGGGCGCGTTCTCGTTCGGCTTCGTGGCCTCCGGCGTGGCGAGCCCGCTGATCGGCGGTCTGATGGATCGCGCCGGCCCCCGCGCGGTGATGGAGCTCGGCGTCGTGCTGATGGGCGGCGGGCTGCTGCTGGCTCCGCTCACCAGCCAGCCCTGGCATCTCTACGTCACCATCGGCGTCATGGTCGGCGCCGGCAGCGTCTGTCTCGGTTACTCGGGCCAATCGCTGTTCCTGCCGAACTGGTTCATCCGCAAGCGCGGCTTCGCGATCGGCATCGCCTTCGCGGGCGTCGGCATCGGCTCGGTGACGCTGCTGCCCTGGGTGCAGCACATGATCGAACAGACCGGCTGGCGCACCGCCTGCACCGCGATGGGCCTGCTCGTCCTGATCGCGCTGGCGCCGATCAACCTGCTGCTGCACAAGCGCCCCGAGGATCTCGGCCTGCGGCCGGACGGCGATGCCGCGCCCGCCGCAGGCGCGGCCAAAGCCGTCTCGAACGTCGTCGATGCCGACTGGGTCAACACCGAGTGGACACTGAAGCGCGCCGTCGCGACCGCGCGGTTCTGGTGGATCGCAATCGGATATTTCTCCGGCCTGTACATCTGGTACGCCGTGCAGGTGCATCAGACCAAGTTCCTGCTCGACATCGGCTTCAGTCCGTACGTCGCGGTGTGGGCGCTCGGCATCGTCAGCCTGCTCGGCATTCCCGGCCAGATCCTGCTCGGCTATGTCTCGGACCGCATCGGGCGCGAAGCGGTGTGGGCGATCAGCTGCGCCGGCTTTGCGATCTGTTTCGCGGCGCTGATCGCGCTGAAGTTCCAGCCGTCGCTGTGGCTGGTCTACGTCATGGTGTTCACGCAAGGCGCGCTCGGCTACGGCCTCACCTCGATCATGGGCGCGGTGGTGTTCGAGATCTTCCAGGGCAGGCACCAGGGCAGCATCTTCGGCACCATCATGCTGGCGGCCTTGGCGGGCGGCGCGGCGGGTCCCTGGGTGACCGGCCTGCTCTATGATCGCACCGGCGACTACACGCTTGCCTTTGCCATCGCGATAGTCGTGAGCGGCTTGTCGGCGCTGGCGATCTGGCAGGCATCGCCGGGCAAGGTGCGGGCCGTGGCGGGGCGGCTGCACAAGCTGCACGAGGGAACCGCGAGTTAGGTTCCGGACGCACCGAATTACCTTTGCGTATTTTGCAGAACGTTAAGCATGTCGCGTCTTGGCCGCACGCGGCATGATTGCAAAAACGTCTTGAACACCATCGGAGCGTTAGCCTCGGACAGATTGCCGCTTTTGCTGCTGGGTTAGACGATGTCCGCCTCCGATTGTGTTGTGACGGAAATTCCGGACGTGCTGCGCACAGCGCTCGCGCGCGCGGACGACGGCGTCGTCATCGTCGATGACGCGCATCGCATCACGCATTTCAACGCCGCCGCGGAGCGGATCTGGAAGCTCTCGTCCGGCGAGGTCATCGGCCGCGATGCCGCCGTTCTCACGCTCAAATGTCTTGAGGACGATGCGGGTGCCGATGTCCGCGAGGAGATCAGCCTCGTGCGCAGCGACGGCAGCCGCATCAGGGCGCAGGTCGTGATGTCGTCGGTCACCGTCGGCGGCGCAACCCATCGCATCGTGTTCGCGCGCGACGTGACGTCCGATGCGGAACGCCGCGTCAGGATCGGGCTGCTCCACGCCGTGTCCGACCAGACCAACCGCGCGGTGATCGTCACCGACGTCGAGCAGAACATCCTCTACGTCAACTCGGCGTTCACGGCGCTGTTCGGCTATACCAGCGAGGAGGCGGAGGGGCGCCGCGCGGGCGAGCTCATCGCCGGCTGCCACACCGATCGCAACGCCGTCGCAAAGCTCGTCAAGCGCCTGCTGACCGGCGGCCGGCGCAGCGAGATCGAGACGCTCGTCTACGACAAGGACGGCGAGGAGATCTGGGTCTGCGCCCGGATCGACGCGTTCCGCGACAAGAAGGGCCGGGTCAAGCACATCTTCGCGCTGATCGAGGACATCACCGAGACCAAGCAGTTGCGCTCGCTGCAGCAGCTCATCATGAGCTCGCTCGCCGACGAGGTCCCGATCACCGACATCGCCGACAGGCTGTGCCGCCGGGTCGAGGAGATCGCGCCCGACGTGGTCTGCTCGCTGCTTCACGTTGATGCCGCAGGCCTGATCCATCCGCTCGGCGGCCCGAGCCTGCCGGAAGATTATTCCCGCGCGCTGGACGGCGTCGCGATCGGTCCCAATGTCGGCTCGTGCGGAACCGCGGCCTTCTACGGCGAGCCGGTTCTGGCCGAGGATCTCGACACCGACCCGCGCTGGCAGCCTTACAAGGCCATGCCGCTTGCGATCGGCCTGCGCGCCTGCTGGTCGACGCCGGTCAAGGCCAAGGACGGCCGCGTCATCGCGACCTTCGCCTTTTATTATCACGAGCCGCGCGCGCCGAGCAGCTGGCACCGCCGCATCGTCGAGGCCTGCGTCAATCTTGGCGCCTTCGCGATCGAGCGCAAGGAGGCGCGCGCCGAGATCGCGCGGCTCGCCTATCACGACATCCTCACCGGCCTGCCGAACCGTGCGCAGCTGCGCCACCTGATCACCACGGCGATCGATGCCTGCCCGACCGGCAGCCATGTCGCGCTCGCCTTCCTCGACGTCGATCATTTCAAGGACGTCAACGACACGCTCGGCCATGCCGCCGGCGACGAACTCTTGATCCAGCTCGCGCAGCGCCTGCGCGAGCATATCGGTCCCGAGGACATGCTGGGGCGGCTCGGCGGCGACGAATTCGTCATCCTGCTGCCGCAGCGCAACGCCGAAGCCGCCGAGCGCGTCGCGGCCGGCATCGCCGAAGCGCTGTCCGCGCCCTTAAGGCTCGGATCCAGGCCGATGCAGATGTCGGCGAGCATCGGCATCAGCCTCTATCCTGACCATGCGACGGACATCGATACGCTGATGCAGCAGGCCGATGCCGCCATGTACATGGCCAAGCAGGCCGGCCGCTCCACGCACCGCCTGTTCAGCGCGGAGATGAACGGGCTCGCCGAGCAGCGGCTGGCGCTGATCGCGGCGCTGCGCCGCGCCATCGCCGAAGGCGCGCTGACCCTCAGCTATCAGCCGCAGATCCGCAGCTGCGACGGCGCCATCCACGGCGTCGAGGCGCTGGCGCGCTGGCACGATGCCGAGCTCGGCGACGTCTCGCCGGCAAAGTTCATTCCGCTCGCCGAGGAGTGCGGCCTGATCGAGCAGATCGGCCTCTGGTCGGTGCGCGATGCCTGCCGGCAGATGGCGAGCTGGCGCCGGGCCGGGCTCAACATTCCCTGTGTCTCGGTGAACCTGTCGCCGATCAATTTCCGCAACGTCACGCTGGCCGCGCGCCTCAAGGGCATCCTCGCCGAATACGATCTGCCGCCGGATGCCCTGATGCTCGAGATCACGGAGGGCGCGTTCATGCAGGACAGCGTCGCCGCGCTCGAGACCATGAACGCGATCCGCGAGCTCGGCGTCGGGCTCTCGGTCGACGATTTCGGCACCGGCTATTCCAGCCTCAGCCGTCTCGCCCATCTGCCGATCCGCGAGCTCAAGATCGACCGCAGTTTCATGCGCGATATCGAGAGGGACGCGGGCGCGCTCGCCATCGCCACCGCCGTGGTGCGCGTCGGCCAGGGTCTCGGCATGACCGTCGTCGCCGAAGGCGTCGAGACCGAAGGCCAGCGCCGGACGCTGGCCGAGCTCGGCTGCGACGTCGTGCAAGGCTTCCTCTACGCCCCGGCGCTCGCGCCCGTCGCCTTCGAGCGCTGGCTGATCGAGCATTGCGCCGAGCAGGCGAGGGCGATGTTGGGGCGGCTGGATGTTGCGCCGGTGGGACGCGACGCGGTGAAGCGGTCGGCTTAGTGGCTTCCGAGTTCTCTGGTTCGTCGCTCTGCTTTAGCGTCCGCGCGTCGGGCTCATACGGCGGCTCCCGGCTCGTCCTTTGCGCCGAGCACGCCGAGTCTTTCCGCGATCCTGACCAGGTCGACCACCGACTGCACCTGAAGCTTCTCCATGATCGCGCTCCGATGCGCCTTGATGGTCCGCTCGGTGCTGCCGAGCTCGCGCGCGGCATGCTTGTTGGTCTTGCCCTGGACGATGATCTCGAAGACCTGCCGCTGACGCGTGGTCAGGGTCGATAGCCGGCCCCGAAGCGTTTCCAGCTCGCCGTCGAGCGCGCGCTCGTTCTTGTGCCGGGCGATCGCGCGTGCGATCGCCCCAAGAAGATCTTGGGAAGCAACAGGCTTGATGAGGAAGTCGTCTGCTCCCGCCTTGATCGCCTTCACGGTGATGCCGACATCCTGATAGGCGGTCAGGAAGATAATCGGCAGCGTCGAGCCACGCTCGGTCAAGCGGCTCTGCAGCTCGAGCCCGCTCATGCCAGGCATCCGCACATCCAGGAGAATGCAGCCCTTGCGTTTGTCCGGCTGCTGATCCAGCAATTGCTGCGCCGATGCATAGGTGGCGACGCGGTATCCGCTTGCCTCTAGAACTTGTTGGATGGCCGATAGGTACGATGCGTCGTCATCCACGACATGGATGATGCCGGGCAATGATGTCTCCTGAACGAAAAGTAGCTGCAGTGCTGGCTTTTCTTGCTTGTTGGTGCAGCGCCTTCTCGTCCGGACATCGCCGGATCACGTCGCTCTTGGTTCGCAGTTACGTCCTGAAATCGCGACGCGCAAATTAATTCTGAGTCAGTTTTCCGCACCAAACGTCGACTGTGTCCTTTTGATCTCAATGCGTGTCGATGCGAGACAGGGCCGAATGATGAGGCATCGTCTTTCGCATTTCTGCCATTGCATTTCGACATCGCTTCATTCGCTTTGCTGCTCGGCATCGCCATCAATGCAGTCGGCAATGAGAGAGCCCCGCCGGAAGGCGGGGCTCGGAAGCGCATGGTCAGCTCTTCTACCTCTGGGCCGGCTGGCTCGACGTCGAAGGCGGCGGCGCAGCGTTCTGGTTGGTCGGTCCAGTCTGCGTGTTGCTGGTGCCGGGCTGACTGGTGGACGGTGTGCTGCTCTGTGCCGGAGCCTGGCCGGTGGTCTGGCCCGACGGCGGTTGCGTGCCGGCCTGGTTCGAGGTCGCCGGCTGGTTCTGCTGAGCCTGGCCGGTCGTGGACGGCGGGTTCTGCGGAGCCTGACCGGTGGTCTGGTTCGGCTGCGCCGGCGCGTTGCTTTGGCCGGTGGTCTGTCCGGTCGTGTTCTGCGGCGCCGGCTGGCCGTTCTGGCCCTGGCCAACAGTCGTCGACTGACCCCGCGTGGCGCTGATCTGGTTGGACACGCCGAGCGCGGCGACCGTGTGGGTATCGATCGAGCCGGTGGCCTGGAAGCCTTCCTGCCGCTGGAAGGTGATCAGGGCCCGGCGTGTATCCTCCCCGAGCACGCCGTCGGCTTCGCCTGAGAGCATGTGGCGTTCGATCAGGACCCGCTGAACGACGCGGATCTCGTCGGGGCTGAGATCCAGCGCGGCGACGCTGCCGCTGCCACTATGGCTCATGCCGCCGCTCCTGGCATAGTGCGTCCGCGGCCCGGCGGGAATGACGTCGACGATCCTGCGGCTGCGATCGGTGACGACGATCTCGTCGTCGACGACGAAGAAGCTGTCGTCGCGATAGTCGGGATAGACATCGATCAGCGCCGGATAGGCCGAGACCGAGACCACGGAGATGTTCCGTGGCACCACCACGCCGGTACTGACGCCGAAGTTGATGGAGTTGGTGTTGACCCGCACGCGCTCCACGTTGCGTGAGCTCAGCACCGATTGCTGCAGCCGCGTCTGCTGCTGCGCGTTCACCTGCACGCGGCCGGACATGCTCTGGGTCGCCGCGCCCTGGGTCTGGGCCTGAGCGTTGGCCTGTCCTTGCGGGTTGGTCGTGTTGGCGCCGGTCGTCGTGCCCTGCTGGGCCGCGTTGCCGCTGGTGTTCGCGCCGGTCGTTGTCGCATTCGGATTCTGCGCGTTCTTATCCTGGGCACTGCTCTTGGTGTTTGCGCCGGTCGTCGTCGTGCTCTGACCCTGCGCGTTCTTGCCTTGCGCATTGTCCTTGGTGTTGGCGCCCGTCGTCGTGCTCTTGTTCTGCTCCGCGCCTTGCGACTGGTGCGTACGATCGCGGTCGCTGCGGCTCTGTCCAACGGTCTGGCTCTTCTGTCCGCTCTTGTCGCTCTCGGACTTGGACTCGGACTTGGACTGGCGCGCCTGGTCCCGGTCGCTGCGGCTCTGACCGATCGCCTGGTCCTTGCCTTGCTTGCCGCGCTCCGATTGCGACTGACGCGAATCTTCGCGGCCCTGACCGACGGTCTGCCTGTCGCCCTTGTCCGCGGACCGGCCGCTCTGTTGCGCCGCCGAGGAACCTTCGGCCCGGCCGCCCGCGCGGCCCTGCGTCATTCCTTCGCTGTGCGATGCTGCGCCGCCGCCGCGCGACTCTGCGCCGCCGGACCGGCCGTGTTCCGAAGCGCCTCCGCCGGTGCTCATGCCGGCTCCGCCGCTCGCCGCGCCGCTCGCCCCTTCACGCATGCCTTGCGCGGATGCCAGGCTGACGCCGGCGAGCAGGATCGCCGTGGTCAGCAAAAATTTGTTCTTCCTCGTGTTCATGTGAGACTCCTTGATTTACTTGGGCTGCGATTGCTCAGGCTCCGTCTCTGACGCGACCGCACGCGTTGAACTCTCCGGTTCGAAGCCAACGGCTCGATCCGATCATCATTCAAAAAGGGCTCAGCGTTCCGTGCCGGCCCTGTCCCTTCACGTCACCAGCGGTGGTGCCATCGATGGTGATAGAAGTGCCGCCGCGGGAACGGTGCGCCGTAATAGGCGTAGGCCGGCCGCACGACGCGGCGATAGCGGTAGCCGGAATAGACGGGAGCATAGCCGCCGCCGTAGTAGGTCGTGGTGTAGCCGCCCCACGGATAGGGTTCGTAGCCGCCGTAATACGCCGGCGCGTAGCCGCCGCCGTAATAGCCGTAGCCCGGACCATAGTAGCCGTAACCCGGGCCATACGCGTAAGCGGAAGAGGCCAAGCCGCCGAACACGGCGCCCGCGATCAATCCACCTGCCAGCGCCGGACCGAAGCCACCACGCCAGTGGGCTTCCGCGGGCGTTGGTGCTGCCACGGCGCTCGCGCCGAGCGTCCCGATGGTTGCCAGAACTAGCGCGGTCTTCATCTGCTTTCCTCCTCGTTGGTGTTGTGATGCCGGGCCAACATCAACGACGGGCAAAAGTTGCAAGTGCTTGTTCAGGGGAGTGAAGAGTCATGAAGATAAACGCGCGTTCATCTCGGCGATCCCGCGTCTCCTGATGGCAACCGTCCCATGACTGGTCGCCAGGGTTGCAGGGGTCTGCAAGCCGCGTTGTTCCGCGTCCGCTCTGTTGATCGCGTTGCGTCGCACGTTCCAGCGATTGCGACGGTTTGGCGCATGCATCGCGCCGTTAGTCCGGCGTCGACGCCAACCCCGTCCTGCGCCGCAGATCCGTAATTGCACGCAGAAAGCTGTCCGCCGGCGTCGTTTCGGGATCGATCAGCCGGTGCAGGCGGAAGCCGTCTTCCAGCGCGAGCACGACGGAGGCCATCCAGGGCGGATTCACCGCGCTGTTCCTGCCGTTGCCCTTCAATGTTGCCTCGATGATGTCGGCGACCAGCTTGCGCCGCGCGCGCAGGCGCTTTGCGAGTTCGGGGCGGCGCTTCTCGGCGCGCGCGACGTAGAGGATCATCTCCATGTGGAGCAGGGGCGCGCGGCCGAGCGGGTCCTGCCTGCTGCGGTCCATCGACTTCAGTGCCGCAATGAAATCGTCGAGATTGTCGTGCTGGGCGAGGATGTCCATGTTGCGGCGGATCGACTGCTCGACATGGTCCTCGAGCATGGCGATGATCAGCTCGTCCTTGCTCTTGAAGTTCGAATAGAACGCGCCGCGGGTGAAGCCGGCGGCCGCCGCGATCGCCTCGATGCTGGCGCCGCCGATGCCGTCCTCCTCGAACACGCGCGCGGCCGCCTCGAACAGCTTGTCGCGCGTATCGTCCCTGGTCGGCCTGGTTCTCACCCTTGACATCGGCGCAGGTTAGGGCAAAATGCAACTCGATACAACAATGTATCGAGTTGACGACAGTTCAACGGTTTTGGGGATGGCTACGCCGGGCAGTGGGGCTGCGATCGGCGTATTCGTGTCATGCGGCAACCGATCGAGGTCACCATGAACGAGCAAGTGCAACCCACCGGCAGCGATCCGCTGTTCAATCCGCTGTCGCCGGACTTCATCCGCGATCCCTATCCGCACTATGACCGGCTGCGTGCGATCGATCCGATCCACGTGACTCCGTTCGGCCAGTTCGTCACCAGCCGCCATGCGGATGTCAGCCTCGTGATGCGCGACAAGCGCTTCGGCAAGGATTTCGTCGAGCGCTCCAAGCGCCGCTACAGCGAAAAGATCATGGACGAGCCGGTGTTCCGCAGCATGAGCCACTGGATGCTGCAGTCCGATCCGCCCGATCACACCCGCCTGCGCGGCCTCGTGGTGAAGGCCTTCACCGCCCGCCGCGTCGAGGACATGCGGCCGCGCATCCAGGAGATCGTCGACCAGGCCATCGACGCCGTGATCGCGCGCGGCCACATGGACCTGATCGAGGATTTCGCCTTCCGTCTGCCCGTCACCATCATCTGCGACATGCTCGGCATCCCCGAGGATCATCGCGAGGTCTTCTACAAGAGCTCGCGCGACGGCGGCCGTCTGCTCGACCCCGTGCCGCTCTCGCCGGAGGAGATCGCCAAGGGCAACGCCGGCAACATGATGGCGCAGATGTATTTCCAGCAGCTGTTCGAGCTGCGCCGCAAGAATCCCGGCGACGACCTCATCACCCAGCTGGTGCAGGCCGAGGAGGACGGCAACAAGCTCACCAATGAGGAGCTGACCGCCAACATCATCCTGCTGTTCGGCGCCGGCCACGAGACCACCGTCAACCTGATCGGCAACGGCCTGCTGGCGCTCCACCGCAATCCGGACCAGCTCGCGCTGCTGAAGGCGCGGCCGGAGCTGATGACGAACGCGATCGAGGAATTCCTGCGCTACGATTCCTCCGTGCAGATGACGGGGCGTGTCGCGCTGGAGGACATCGACGATCTCGGCGGAAGGCAGATCCCCAAGGGCGAGACGGTGCTCTGCTTGCTCGGCTCGGCCAACCGCGATCCCGCCGTTTACCCCGATCACCCCGACCGGCTCGACGTCACCCGGCCGAACGTCAGGCCGCTGTCGTTCGGGGGCGGCATCCATTTCTGCCTCGGGGCCCAGTTGGCGCGTATCGAGGCCGAGATCGCCATCGCGACGCTGCTCCGGCGGCTGCCCGATTTGCGCATCGACGACGTCGAGAACCCGAAATGGCGGCCGACCTTCGTGCTGCGCGGCCTGACGCAGCTCCCTGCGAGCTGGTGACGACCTCGGCCTGGTTCTGCGAACCGGCTCCTCATCCTGAAGAGCCCGCAAAGCGGGCGTCTCGAAGGATGACGGGCCCCGCTTCTGCGGCCTCCTCAGAGTGAGGCTCTCCCGCCGCGTTAACCTCCGCGCGCAACAGTCGCTGTGACTTCGCCACACTTCCCTCTATATAAGGGACTGTTCCGGCGCGCCTGAAGCCTCAAGGCCAAGGTTTGCAGGGTCAAGGTTTGACCCGGGTGCCGGTTTGGCCGAGGGGAGACCCGTGCAGACGACGCTGCTCGGATTGGCGATTGCCTTCATTCTAGCGCTGCTGGCCGCGCTGATCGGGCCTTACTTCATCGACTGGAACCAGTTCAGGCCCCAGTTCGAGGCGGAGGCTGCCCGGATCATCGGCGTACCGGTGCGCGTGGCCGGCGAGCTCGACGCGCGGCTCCTGCCGGCGCCGACCCTGCGGCTGCGCTCGGTGACCTTCGGCGGCAACAACGATCTCGGCCGCCTGCGCGCCGACAAGCTCGACGTTGAGTTCAGCCTGGGCTCCCTGATGCGCGGCGAGTGGCGCGCCACCGAGCTCACGGTCGGCGGCATGGCGGTGGATCTCGGCCTCGACGCGCGCGGGCGGGTCGACCTGCCGTCCACCGCAAGCGGCAGCTTCAACCTGGCCTCGCTCGCCATCGAGCGGGTGAACCTCACCGGCCGCATCGCCCTGCACGATGCCGCCAGCCGCTCGACGCTGGAGCTGAACGACATCGCCTTCTCCGGTGACGTCCGCTCGCTCGCGGGCTCGGTGCGCGGCGACGGCAGCTTCAAGGTCTCGGGCACGCGCTACCCGTTCCGCATCTCCTCCGGCCCGAGCGCCGACGGCAGCGCGACCCGTCTGCATCTCAACATCGATCCCGGCGAGCGCGCGATCCTCGCCGATCTCGAAGGCGTGCTCGCCTTCGACAACCGCCTGCCGAAATTCGACGGCGCACTGACGCTCGCGGTGCCCGCAGCGAAGAAGCCGGGAGAGGCGGGGCCGACGCCCTGGAAGCTCACCGCGAAGCTCAAGGCCGATCCTGTTGGTGCCAAATTCGACCAGATCGACGCGAGCTTCGGCACCGACGACAACGCATTGAAGGCCGGCGGTGTCGGCGACCTCAAATTCGGCGCCTCGCCGCTGCTGCGCGCGGTGCTGTCGGCGCGCCAGATCGATGCCGACAAGCTGGCCGGCAAGGATGATGCCGAGCCGCTACGGATCCTGCCCGCGCTACGCGCAGGCCTTGCGGCGATTCCGCAGGCGCCGATCCCGGCGCAGATCGAGTTCAACTCCGACCAGATCATGCTCGGCGGCCGGCCGCTACAGAACATCGCCGCCGAGCTCAGGACCGACGGCCGGTCGTGGACGTTCCAGCGGCTCGACCTGCGCGCGCCGGGCATGACGCAGCTCTCGCTCAACGGCGCAACCCCCGGCGCGGACAGTTTCAGCGGCCGCCTCAACGTCGAATCGTCCGACCCCGATACGTTGGTGGCCTGGCTCCAGGGCCGCAGCGAGATCAACCGCCGCAGCACGCGGCCGCTGCGCCTCGCCGGCGACGTGACCATCGCCGCCAACCATCTCGCCATCGACAAGCTGAAGGCGGATATCGAAGGCGGCGCCATCGAGGGACGGATCGCCTTCGTCCAGACCGGTGCGAGCAAGGGTTCGCGGATCGACGCCGAGCTCAGGGCCGACCGGCTCGATCTCGATGCCGCCGCGAGTTTCGTCCGCGCGCTGGCGGGGCCGCAAGGCGAATGGCCGGAGGAAGCCAAGCTGTCGCTCGATGTCGGCCGCGCCGTCTCCGCGGGCCAGGAGCTGCGGCCGTTCGCGGCGAAGCTCGGCTACGGGCCGAACTCGCTGTCGCTGGAGCAGCTGCGGTTCGGCCAGACCAGCGGCGTGACCACGGAAGCGAGCGGCAGTTTCGATCGCGCCAAGGCCACCGGCAAGCTTGCCCTCAAATCCTCGGCCAATGCGCTCCGCGAGCTCACCGCGCTGCTCGAGCCGTTCGCGCCGTCGCTGCGTGCACGCTTCGATGCGCTGCCGCCGCTGCCGGGCGCGACGCGCCTGAAGCTCGATCTCAGCCTCGACAGGAACGCCGAGCATGCCGATCGCAGCGATGCCCGCGCCGTGCTCGATCTCGACGCGCCGCAGCTCAAGGCGACGGCGACGCTCGCCGCGCAGACCCAGCTCGCGGCGATCAACGGCATCGACCTCGACAAGCTGCGCAACAGCGACTTCACGCTGGACTCGAAGGTCTCGGCCCCTGAGGCCCGTTCATTGGTGGCCCTGCTCGGCCTCGACCGCGTGGTGGCCGCGGGCGAGGGTGCCGCGCAGTTCGAAGGCAAGCTCAACGGCGCCTGGCGGCGGCCGCTGCAACTAAACGCAAAGCTTGGTGGCGGCGGGCTGGATGCGGATGCGCAAGGCAGCGTCGAATTGTCGGAGCCGAAGGCCAACGTGAATCTGCGCGTGCGCAACGTCAACCTCGCGCCGCTGTTCGGCATCGGCCTGGCGGACAAATCGGCGCAACGCGTCAGCCTGTCCTCGCGCCTCACGCTCGCCGGCAACCGCCTGACCTTCAACGATCTCGACAGCAGCGCCGGCGGCTCGCATCTGCGCGGCCATCTGGCGGTCACGCTCGAGCAGGAGAAAGGCATCGACGGCGAGATCGGCCTCGATACGCTCGACCTTGGGCCTGCGCTGGCGATGGCGATCGGGGCCGTGGGACATGATGCAGGCGAGCCGCTCAGCGCCGGGCTACTCGGCGGCTGGCGCGGTCGCATCACCTTCCAGGCGTTGCACGGCACGATGCCCGGCGGCATCGAGCTGCGGCCGTTCGGCGGGACGATTCGCAGTGACGGCCAGTCGCTCGCGCTCGATGGTCTCAAAGGTGGCGTCGGCGGCGGCGAAATGTCGGCGAGCCTCGACGCCCGCAACGGTCCGGGCGGCCTTGCGCTGAATGCGCGGATCGAGCTCAGCAATGTCGATGCGACCGTGCTGCGCTACCGCGACCTCGCGCTACCCAAGGGGCGCGCCTCGGTGCAGATGGCGCTGACCAGCCAGGGCCGCAGCATCGCGGCGCTGACCGGTGCGCTCGCCGGCAACGGCACGGTGACGCTGGATTCCGCCGAGATCGGCGGTCTCAATCCGCGTGCCTTCGAGATCGCCATTCACGCCAGCGACGGCGGCCAGGTCAGCGACGACAACCGCTTGCGGCAACTGGTCGAGCCCGCGCTGTCGGCCGGCCCCATCGCGGTCGCCTCGGCGCAGATCCCGTTCACGATCCGCGACGGACGGTTGCGTGTCGGCGCGACGCCGCTGGAGGCGAAGAATGCCCGCGCCATCGTGTCCGGCGGCTACGACATTCCCGCCGACCAGGCCGACATCCGCGCCAGCCTGACGCCGATCATGACCGGGCTCTCCGGCGCGCCGCCCGAGATCCAGCTGTTCGCGGCGGGCCCGCCCGACAGGCTCAATCGTACCGTCGACCTCGCGCCGCTGTCGTCGTGGCTTGCGGTGCGCACGATCGACCGCGAGACGCGGCGGCTCGACGCGATCGAGCGCGGCGAGCCGCCGCCGGCGACCGCGGCGCTGCCGACGCTGGTCTCGCCCGATCCCGCTCCGGAGCCGGCGCCCGTGAATGTGCCGCTGCCCGGCCAGGATCCTCGCCGCGCGCCGCCGCCCAAGGCCAAGGCTGAGCCCAGGGCCGCGCCGATTCCGAAGGCGCCGCAGGCCGCTCCTGCCGCACCAAACCCGCCACTGGCGAGCCCGCCGCTCGCGAGCCAGCAGGTCGCGCCATTGCCGCCGCCGATCGAGGTGCGGCCGGCCCCGGGACCCGCGCCCGCAAAGCCCAAGCCCAAGCCGCCGCTGGTGCTGACGCCGCAGAATCCGTGAGGCCGGCGCGAGTTGGATCGAGGACCCGCAATTGGTCGTCATGCCCGGGCTTGTCCCGGGCATCCACGTTCTTTCTTCTACTTGGCGAGGCGTGGATGGCCGGGACAAGCACGACCATGACGCAAGAGCGGCATCAATGCCTCACGCCTCCACGGCGCAGCCTTTGCGCCCCGGTTAACCCATTCCCTCGCATTTGAATGAATTTTAGTCGGCAAAACTGATCTGCCGGTTTTACCGGATTTGCGCGTTTCATCTCTAGCGTTGGTTCCCAGAGGAATTCGGCGTCGCGCCCGCTCGGGCGGGACGGCCCGCCAAAGACGACCAAGAACTGGGGTATCGAGATGAACGGGGCGAAATCGCTTCTGCAGGATCTGGACGACGCGATCGCGCGCGGCACCGACGAAAGCCGCGCCAAGGCGTTGTGGCACGCGACCGACATTCTGATCACGGGCCGCTACAGCGACGACGAGATCAGCATGTTCGGCGAGGTCATCGGCCGGCTCGCCGACGAGATCGAGGTGGCTGCCCGGGCGCAGCTCTCGGATCTGATGGCGGCGTGCGATCATGCCCCGCTCAACGTCATCGAGAAACTCGCCCTCGACGACGAGATCGAGGTCGCCGGTCCCGTGCTGCGCGAGTCCAATCGCATCGACGAGAAGATGCTGGTCCAGAGCGCCCTGACCAAGGGCCAGGCGCACCTGCTCGCGATCTCGCAGCGCGATCAGATCGGCGAGGCCGTGACCGACGTGCTGGTCAAGCGCGGCAACCAGGAGGTCGTGACCTCGGTTGCGAAGAACGAGGGCGCGCGCTTCTCCGGCTCGGGCCTGTTGCACATGGTCCGCCGCGCCGAGGGCGATTCGATCCTCGCCGAGCAGCTCGGCCTGCGCAAGGACGTGCCGCGTCACATCTTCCAGCAGCTGATCTCCAAGGCGTCGGAAGACGTCCGCCGCCGCCTCGAGACCGAGCGTCCCGAGATGATGGCGCAGATCCAGAGCTCGGTGACCGAGGTCACCGGCGACCTGCAATCCAAGTTCGGCCCGTCCTCGCGCAGCTATTTCGTCGCCAAGCGCGTGGTGACGACGCAGTACCGCCAGGGAAACCTCAACCAGGATTCGATCTCGAACTACGCGCGCCAGCATCGCTTCGACGAGGTGCAGATCGGCCTGTCGCTGCTGTCGGCGCTGCCGGTCGACGTGATCGAGCGCGCGCTGATGGACCGCAACCGCGAGATGCTGCTGGTGCTGTGCAAGGCGCTCGACTTCTCCTGGGACACGACGATGTCGCTGCTGTTCCTCGGCGCCAAGGATCATCTGATCACGGCGCGCGAGCTTCAGGACAATGAACGCGAGTTCGGCCGGCTCAAGATCGAGACGTCGCGCAGCATTCTCAAATTCTACCAGTCGCGCAAGAACAGCGCGGGTGCCGATTCCACCTCGGGCCGTCAGCCCGAGCTTCAGGTTCACTGAGCAGGAATTCGAGAGGGGAGTATTTGCAATGTTGCCTCAATTCGGCACCGCCGTTCGCAAGAAGAGCCTCAACAAGCCTGTTGCCGTCGATCCCGACGGCGGAGCGCCCGACAAGGCCTCGGTCGACGCCGCCTGGCTCGTGCTCGAAGCCGCCAACGACCTTGGTGACCACGCCGCGATCGAAGCCTGCCGCCGCGTCATCGATGCCGAGCTGAACGGCACGGTGGCCCGTAGCGCGGACGTCGATCTCGTGCTCGGCTATTTCAGGTAAGAAGCGTCGCGGCCAGGATCGCCTTGCGCGCCATCCGGGCTGCGTTGTTGCCTTCCCATCGTCATTGCGAGGAGCCCTTGCGACGAAGCAATCCAGACGGTTTCCACGAGAAAGTCTGGATCGCTTCGCTTCGTTCGCAATGACGGAATACCGAGCGCCGTCCTCGCTCCGCAGGTTGGCGCACTCACCCCGAATTCTTCCGCGCTCGAACCAGGCGACGACTTCATCCGGCGCACATCGTCGCGGATGAACGTCAGCCCAACGCGGCTCGTGTTCCCTGCAAGCCTGACATGATGTGTCTGAACGCCGCAACGTTCAGAAGTGAACATACGGAACCGCGAAAGCCCGCCAAACCACGGGGATAGCCTCTGCGCTCCGCGCGGACCAGTGACGCAGACGCGGCCGCTCCCAGAGATTGGATTCAACCTGGATTCCGCGTCGATGCGATCGGGAATCCGGGAGAGAGACGATGTCTGATCATGCGCCTACCGGCCTTGCGGGGATCGACCAGCTGCCCTGGGGCACGCATCTGTGCCAGTTCTTCGGCAGCGGCGACCAATTGCGCGAGACGCTCGTGCCGTACTTCAAGGCCGGGCTGGAGAATGGCGAGCGTTGCCTGCTCGTCGCGATGGACCCGTTTGGCGCCGATGATGCCCGCAGCGCGCTGCGGTCGGCGGTCGGCGATTTCGACCGGCGCGAGCTGTTAAAGCAGATCGAGATTCACGACGTGCGCACCTGGTACGCGGCGGGAAGCCGCATCGACGGCGTGCAGATCGTCGAAGGACTTCTCCGCAGCGAAGCGCAGGCCCGCGCCGACGGCTACAGCGGCTTTCGGACCAACGGCAATATCGGCTGGGTCGAACCCGGCCAATGGGCGGATTTCCAGGACTACGAGGCGCGTGTCACACGCGGGCTCAAGGGCCGCCGGATGATCTCGATGTGCAGCTATTGTCTCGACCGTTGCGGGCCGCAGGAGGTGCTCGACGTGGTTTGCCGCCACGACTTCACGGTTGCTTGCGAGGGCAATGGCTGGTCCGCCCAGGCGACCGGTCGCGACGAGACCGCAAGACTCAATGAGAGCGAGCGGCATCTGTCCGTTCTGGTCCGCGAACTCGAGCACCGCATCAAGAACAATCTCGCGACCGTTCAGGCGCTGGCGGGCTTCACGGTCAGGCGCGCCGGCACGCTTGAGGAGTTCGAGAAATCCTTCACCGGCCGTATCGCCGCGTTGTCCAGGACGCATTCCCTCCTTACCGACGGCGCGCAGGGCCAGGTGCCGTTGCGCCAGCTCGTCGAGAACGAATTGTCGATCTACGCCGACCGCGACGATGGCCGTCTTCTGGTTGCAGGCCCGGACGTCGATCTGCCGGCGCAGGTGGCGGTGTCGTTCGGCATGGCGATCCACGAACTGACCACCAATGCGGTGAAGCACGGCGCGCTGTCCGCGCGTGGCGGACGACTGGAGGTCGACTGGTATCGCACCGGTGGCGACCTCCAGTTCGAGTGGAGCGAGCGCGATCTGCGCTTCATCGTCGAGCCCGCCCGGACGGGCTTCGGCACGCAGCTGCTGAAGCGGCTGCTTCCGCATCAACTCGATGCCCGCGTCGAGCTGAATTTCGAGCCCGACGGACTGAAGGCACGGATCCGGCTGCCGCTGTAGCGGTTGCCCAGCGCTTCGACACGAAAGACGGCAAAAGGCCCCGCCGAAGCGGGGCCTCGCCTGTTCGACCGTGCTGCTCGCACTAATCGTCCCAATGGTGATAGCGGCGGATCACGACGCCACGGTCGTAGTCGCGGTCGTGATGGTACCAGCCACGATGCCAGCCGCGGTCATGCTCGTAGATCCGCGCGCGCGGGCCGTCATAATAGTCTCTGTCGCCGCCGACATAGACACCGAAGCCGGCCGCGTTGGCGATGGTGGGGGCACCGATTGCGAGCGTCGCTGCCGCCGCAAGAGCGTAAGTGAGCTTCCTCATCTGTTCCTCCTTGGTTTGCATCGTCGCGGGGTCAACGGCCGCCGCCACGACCCGTTGCAGGAACAGGGACGAAACTTTCTTGAATGTCTGTTCAGGTTCGCTGCAGGAAACCGTGGATCCCCGCAATCGACAACGCCGCGTCCCGGGACGGGGCGTTGTCGATGCGCGCATTGCCGCCGGGCACGGCGCGTCACGCATGCTTACGCGTTGGCGCCGCCATCCACGGTCAATGTCGTGCCCGTGATGTATTTGGCCTTTGCGCTCGCCAGGAACGCAACTGCGCTCGCGATGTCGTCCGTCGCGCCGTATCGGCCGAGCGCCATGAACTGCTTCAACGTCTCCGCGGTCGGTCCGTGCGCCGGGTTCATGTCGGTGTCGATCGAGCCCGGCTGCACCAGATTGACGGTGACGTCCCTGGGGCCGAGCTCGCGGGCCAGGGCCTTGGTAAAAGCTGTCAGCGCCGATTTCGATGCCGCATACATGCCGAGCACCGGCGAAGGCACGCGGTCGGCGAAATAGCTGCCGACGGTGATGATGCGGCCGCCCATGCCGAGATGCGGCAGCGCGGCCTTGCTCGCGACGATCGGGGATCGGACGTTGACGTTCAGCAGCGCGTCGATGTCGGCGAGCGCGATGTCGTTGAGGCCGCCCAGGCGGAGAATTCCGGCGTTGTTGACCAGGATGTCGAGTCCGCCCAGCTCCGCGACGGTCTTGGCGACCGAGGCCTGAACGGCGGCGACATCGGCGCTGTCGGCCTGGATCGCCACGGCCTTGCGTCCGCCGGCCCTGATGGCGTCGACGACCTTCGCAGCGCTGTCTGCCGACTTCTCGTAAGTGATCGCGACATCGGCGCCTTCCGCGGCCAGCGCCTTCGCGATGGCTGCGCCGATACCTCTGCTGGCGCCCGTCACCAGGGCCCGTTTTCCTTGCAGTGTCATTTGCTCTCTCCAATTCTGTAACGATCGACACAGAATATGTGTGGCCTTGAAGGGAACGGTCAAGTCAATTATGTGTTGATCATTACAGAAGTGCACGATGGGGCAACACGCGATGGCAGGCCGGCCGCGGGAATTTGACCGGGACGCAGCACTCGAAGCCGCCATGTTCCTGTTCTGGCGCAAGGGCTTCGAGGCAGCGTCGATGCACGACCTCTGCGATGCCATGGGCGTCCGCTCGCCCAGCCTCTATGCCGCCTTCGAGAGCAAGGAGGCGCTTTATCTCGCCGCTTTCGAGCATTACGTCGCGACCGAGGGGCAGGCGGTCTGGGACAAGCTCGGGGACGGTGCCACCGCACGCGCCGGCGTGGAGAATCTGCTGATCGGCATGGCCGAGGCGCTGCCGAAGTCACGCACGTCGCCTGCGGGCTGCATGGTGGCGCTGGGGGCCGTCAGTGACGAATGGCCGGCCGCCATCACGCGGGCGGTCAGAAAGGTGAGGCTCGACCTGCTGGACAGCTTGCGAGCACGGCTGGACGCCGCGATCGCCAATGGCGAATTGTCCAACGCAGTCGACGTCGAGGCGCTGGGCCGGTTCTATCTCAGCGTCATCCAGGGCATGGCCATCCAGGCCAAGGACGGTGCGACGGCGGCGGAGTTGAGAGGCGCGGCGAAAGCGGCCATGGCGGCGTGGCCGGGCGGGGCCAAAAAATAGCCAAGTCTGCAGGTCAAGTCTGCGGGTCAGGTCTGCAGGTCAGGTCCCGACGAGACAGGTGCCCCATGAATCAATCGAATGACGGCCGGGTTGGCGCCCAGCGGGCCGGGTTTGCCGGCGTCACGCGCAAGGTTCTCGAACGGCTGCCATTGCCCGGTGGTGACAAGGAGCTCATGGTCGTCGAGGTCACCTATCCCCCGGGCGGCACGGCTCCACTTCACCTTCATCCCGTCGCCGGCGCGATCTACATCGTGGAAGGCGTTGCCGAATCCGCCTATGGCAGCGACGAACCGCGGCGATACCGGGCCGGCGAGACTTTGCAGGACCGGGCGGATGTTCCGCACACCCTGTTTCGCAATTGCGACCCGGAGCATCCGCTCCGCTTCCTGACCATCTACGTGCTCGAACCCGGGCGCGCCTACACGCTGGAGCCGTGAGGTTGCCGGGCTCTCACCGGCGGATGCGGTAGATCACGGCGTCATGGCCGTGGCGGACCATGCTCCGCTCGAGCAGGTAGTCCGACTTCTCCAGCACGCGGCGCGATGCAATGTTCTCGGCAAACACCAGGCCGATCAGCGAGGGCAGTTGGAGGTGCGAAAGCCCGATCTCGGTCATCGCGGTGGCGATCTCGCTTGCAAATCCCAGGCCCCAGGCGCCGCGCCTGAACGCGTAGGCGATCTCGACCTCGTCGACGTCGTCCACCAGGATGTGGCGAAGGCCCGCGCGTCCGGCGAACGCGCCGTCTTTCGTTCGCAGCGCCCACAGCCCGAAGCCGTGTCGGTCCCAATGGGCCATGTTGACGTCGAGATAGGTCTTGGTCACGTCCGCCGAGCGCACGCCGCCGAGATAGCGCGACACCTCGGCATCGAGATGCAGCGCGACGAGGTCGGCGAGGTGACTTTCGTGCAGCCTTTCGGCGCTCAGTCGATCTGTGCTGAAGTGCTCCATAACGTCAGATAGCCTCTTTCGAAGCCGCGCGTCACCATGCCGGGACGACTTTTCGTGCGGCGCCGCAGCTCGGGCCGCTGCTATGGCCCGTTCTCCGCCATCCTCAGCGCGCCGGGCCGTACGCCGTATTTGCGCATGATGGCCTTGCTCAAGGCTCCCTCGGACGCATAGCCGACCTCACTCGCGATCTTCGCGATGGAATCGGATGTGCCGGCCAGCCGTTTGCGCGCAGTCGTCAACCGCAGATCGGACAGAAATGTCATCGGCGCGGTCCCCGCGACCTTGCGAAAGGCGCGCACCAGGCTCGCGCGGGAGCAGATTGCGACAGCCGCCATCTCGTCGAGCGTCCAGTCGCGGGAGAGATCGTCGAGCAATGCCAGCACGACCCGCGCCGTGGTGCGGTCCTGCAACAGCGACACCGTGCCGTCGGTGGGGGCCGCCTCGGTCAGATGGTCCCGGAGCATCATGACGAACAGCGCGCGTGCAAGGTCGGCCGCCACCATCTCGGATCCGGCCCGTCCTGCGTCCAGCTCGTCGCGAATGTCGATCAGCAGGCGCCGAAATCTCTCCAGCACCGGCTGTCCTTCCGTGTGAAGAACGACCTCATCGGGAAGCACCGCGATCAGCGGGTTCTCCTCCGCGGTCTCGAACAGGAAGCGGCCGCAGAGAAGTTCGGTGTCGACGCGGGCATCGACCGTGCTGCGCTGCCGCACGCCGTTTCGCACCTCGCTCGAGATCTGCGCGAGGCCGCCGCCGGTCCGGCTGCGCAGCAGATGGCTGTCGCCATGCGGCAGGAGCAGGATGTCGCCGGCCTCGAGGCGCTGCGAGCCCAGGCCGGGCCTCTCGACCACGCAGGAGCCGCGCGTGACCATGTGGAATTGCGCCCATCCGCGGCCGTTCGGCGCGTGGAGCGACTGCCAGCTGCCGCCGAATTTGCAGGAATCCTCGATCACCGGCCGGATTCTCAGCAGCGGCACGATCGCCTTCAACAATTCCCCGGCTTCCACCCCCGACATTCCCTTGATCCGCCCGGACATGATTGCGAGCCGCCCGGCCATACCAAGCAACCGCAAGCGCTTCTAGATCAATCTCATCAAGACAAGGAGAGTGCCATGTCAATGCTCGACTGGAACAACTACCGCCGCCAGGTTGTCGCCGGCGTCGGCGCAATCGGAAAGCTGGCGCCGGAGACGGTGAAGGGCTACGCGACTCTCAGTGGTGCAGGCGCGAAGACCGGCCACCTCGATGCCAAGACGCGCGAGTTGATCGCGCTGGGAGCTGCCATCAGCTTGCGGTGCGACGGCTGTATCACGGTCCATGCCGCCGAAGCGAAGAAGCACGGCGCGACCGAAGCCGAGGTCGCCGAGGCGCTCGGCGCCGCGATCTCGGTCAATGCAGGGGCTGCGCTGGTTTACGCGACCCGTGCGCACGAGGCGTTCAAGGAAGCTTGAAGCGGTCTCGGGAGTGAGCGCGCCGGTGCTCATTCCTTCTAACACAACCTAACAAGCAATCTGCGCGGCGTTCGATCAATGTCGCGGCATGGACGTTGCCGCGATTTTTCAAAAGGCACGATATCGACGGGAGATGATATGACGACCAAGGCACCAATCGATCTATTGCCAAGGCCTGAGAAATTATCGCGCCGGGGCTTCGTGGGAGGCCTCTCGGCCGGAATTCTGGGTGCGGCCGCGACCGAGGCCAGTGCCGAAACGCTGGCCGACGTCCCCGATCGTGGACCCGGCGCCGATCTCAGCGCGCACAGCGAACGCTCGCGCTTCGCCAAGCTCGATCGCATCCCCGAGGCGACGCCGGGCAAGCGCAATGTCGATCCCGGCGTTGCCATCAACTCCAAGACGCCGCATCAGAAGCTGGTCGGCAACATCACGCCGACCGATTTGCATTACGAGCGCAGCCATTCCGGCGTGCCCGATATCGATCCGGCGCAGCACCGGCTGCTGATCCACGGCATGGTCTCGAAGCCGCTGGTGTTCAGCGTCGAGGACCTCAAGCGGATGCCATCGGTCACGCGCGTGGTGTTCATCGAATGCACCGGCAATGGCTGGGAGAACTGGAAGAAGGCCGATCCCGATGTGACCGTGCAGAACACGCACGGCCTCGTCAGCACGAATGAGTGGACCGGCGTGCCGCTGAAATTCCTGATCGACCTCGTCGCCAGGGACAAGGGCGCGAACTGGATGCTGGCCGAGGGCGGCGACGGCGCCGGTGTCGATCGCAGCATTCCGCTCACCGACGAGATCGTGAACGAAGCCTTCGTCGCCTACGGACAGAACGGCGAGCCGCTGCGGCCCGCGCACGGCTTTCCGATGCGGCTGCTGATGCCGGGCTTCGAGGGCAACCTCAACATCAAGTGGCTCCGCCGCCTCAAGTTCGGCAACGCGCCCTGGATGACGCGCTGGGAGACGGCGCGTTACACGCAGCTGCTGGCGGACGGCAAGGCGCGGCAATTCCAGCTCCGAATGGAAACCAACTCCGTCATCACCCAGCCCTCGGGCATGATGCAGATCCAGCCCGGCTACAATCGCATCTCCGGCCTTGCCTGGAGCGGCCATGGCAAGATCGCGAAAGTCGAAATCTCCACCGACGGCGCGAAGTCGTGGAAGCAGGCGCAATTGAGCCTTCCCGTGCTGTCGAAGGCGCAGGTTCGCTTCCAGATGGATTGGGTCTGGGACGGCAAGCCCACCAAGATCGTGAGCCGCTCGACCGACGAGAAGGGCAACATTCAGCCGGACCGGCAGTCCTTCATCGCCGCGATGGGGACCAACGCGCTGTTTCACTACAACGCCCAGCAGACCTGGAGCATCGACGAGGCCGGGAGGGTTCGCAATGTCCTCGCATGACAAGCTGCTTTTGGCAGGAGTGCTCGCTCTCGGCCTGCTCGCCGCGCCGGCGCTGGCGCTCGATTTCGGACGTCCGGCGACGCCGCAGGACATCAAGCTATGGGACATCGACGTCGGTCCCGACGGCAAGGGCCTGCCTGACGGCAGCGGCACGGCCGTGCAAGGCAAGCAGATCTTCGCCGACAATTGCGCGGCCTGCCACGGCGACAACGGCGTCGGCGGCATCAAGGATCGTCTCGCCGGCGGACAGGGCACGCTTGCGTCGAACATGCCGGTCAAGACCGTCGGCAGCTTCTGGCCCTATGCGACGACCCTGTTCGACTATATCCGTCGCGCGATGCCATACCCGACGCCGGGCTCGCTCAGCACCGACGAGACCTATGCCTTGACCGCCTACATCCTCAGTCTCAACGGCATCGTTCCCGCCGACGGCAAGGTCGACCGGGACAGCTTGCCGAAGATCAGGATGCCCAACCGCGACGGGTTCATTCCGGAGGCGGAATTCGATCCGGCAAAACTGTTCCGCAAGAAGTGAGCGGGCGATGAGGTTCTCGGCACTGATCAAGACCCTCGCTCTGATCGTGGCGATATGCGCATGGGAGACACAGGCAATGGCCACAGACGGACTCATCACCATCAAGAGCAGCTTCGGGCCCGAAGACACAATGAAGCGGCTCGAGGCCGAAGTGAAGGCCAAGGGTCTCACCGTGTTCGCTCATGTCGATCATGCCGCGGGCGCCGCGGCCGTCGGCATGAATTTGCGGCCGACGGATCTCATCATCTTCGGCAATGCCAAGGGCGGCACGCCGCTGATGCAGCAGGTGCAGACCATCGGCATCGACCTGCCGCTGAAAGCTCTGGTGTGGCAGGACGAGGCGGGGATGACCTGGCTGTCCTACAACGATCCGGCCTATCTTGCCGGGCGTCATGGTGTTGGCGAGCCGGGCAAGGCCGTCGTCGCCGCCCTGAGCGGTGCCCTGCATGCGATCGCGGCCAAGGCCACGGCACCGTAAGCGTGACGATTGCAGGGGCTCCCCATGAACAGCACTGACGACCAATCGGTCTCGACCCCGCCGCAGGACGGCAAGCTCGCCAGATGGCTGGTGATCGCGGTGCTGTGCGCGATGCTCGCCGGTGCCGTCGCGCTCGGCTATCTCGGTTGGTTCAGCACGGATCACGACGTGCCGGAGTCCGGCTATGTCGCGCTGGTGCTCGGTGTCGTGTTCTCGCTGATCGTCGGCATCGGCCTGATGGCGCTGGTCTTCTACAGCAGTCGCGCAGGCTATGACGAACCCGCGGTGCTGATCCGGGAGCCGGAGGGCGAGACGAAAGAAGGGCAGGGCGGTCCGCGCTGAAAGCGGCGCCCGTTACGGAGCCGCGCATCGCACGCATCCGTGATCGGCGGAACTCCGGCCGCAGGTAACGAGGCAAGTCGTCCCGGCGTACAGCCTCGTAGCGAACGTCTCGTTCGCACAACAACGAACGCGCAAGCCGGGGAGACATCGTCACATGCAGGGGTTCAACGTCGCGGAGAGCGGCGGCGGTTCATATCGGCCGCTCGCCATTCTCCGCTGGGTCATGGTGATCATATTCGTGTCGTTCGGGATGCAGAAGTTCACGCTGCAATCGGCGCAGGGAATCGCGCAGTTCATCACCAACAGTCCGTTCATCTCCTGGCTGTCGGCGTTCGGTCTACGGGGCGAGGCCTATTTCCTCGGCATCGCCGAATTCGTGATTGCGGCGTTGCTCGCGGCCGGAGCGTTCAGTCCGATCTTGTCGGCGCTCGGTTCGCTCATGGGTATTGTGACTTTCGCGATCACGTGGTCGTTCTTCTTCACGACGCCCGGCGTCGTCACATGGAGCCTTTCATCCGATCCGATGGCGTGGAATCTGGCCGGCGAGTTCCTGTTCAAGGACGTCGTCCTGCTGTGTGTTTGCACCGTGTTGTTTCTCGCCTCGCTGCCTCGATCGGTTGTCCGGCTGCGCACCGGCTGAGTGCCGGACCGTGCTCCGCTCGAGCACGAGGCGTTGAAGGCCGACGGTGCCGTCATACCCACGCGTGCCGATGCGGGAGGCGGCTCAGGCCGCCTCCCGCCCGATTTGGCTCGATCGTCGATGCGGTCGCGTGCGTCTCAATAGCAGGGCGGATAGGGGGCGTATCCGCAGGCCCGGCGATAGCCGTAGCCGTAAGCTCCATAGGCCGCAGCTCCCGCCGCTGCTGCGCCGTAATACGCCCGCCGATGCACCCGGCGGTTGACGCCCGCGACGCTCATCGGCGTCAGGGGCCGCCCGACGCGAGCCTCGGCGGTGTCGACGGATACGGCGAGCCCCTCCACCGGCGAGGTGCGGAGCGACAGGGGCGCTGCCGTGAACAGCGCGGCGGTGACGAACAATCCGATCAGCTTGGCATGTCCAGTCATGTGCTCTCTCCGTTTGCAGGACGATCAGCAAGCTGTCAGGCCGACGGGCTCGACCCTTGACCAAAATCAATGCAGTCGAATCTTTGCGTGGAGTGCGATCAGCGCGCGATGCCCCCGCTCCGTGTTCCACCGCTGCCTGTCCGCATCCCCACGACCCTCGCGCGCCAATCCGACGAGGTGTTCGATTTGATCTGGGTCAAGCGCGGCGGTCTCGGTGGCGTCACAACGGCAAATCGGCCGGATGGCGATGTGTTGGCGCGAGCAATGATCCCGACTTGGTACGTCACCTTTGAAGTTCGAAAACGGGGCCTGCTTCTGAGGGCGCGCAGCCCGCGCGAGACCAGGACGTTCGCGACCGAGCATGAAGCCAAGCTGTTTGCGCGCGCCAAGCTCGACGAGGGGCTCGCAGTCTTTGCCGGTACGATCAATCCCCACCTGCCCAGGCGGCTCATCCCGTCCACCGGCATCCATGCCTGGCTTGCCGACGAACCAGACGGAACCTCACCGTCCGGAGCCGTGGACAACGAGTAAGCACGTTACCGTGCGCAGCGATGACGCTTGGGTGTTGCCATTTTGGTACGGGCCGAAAGTCCCCTCGCGCGTAAACTCCAGGATGTTCGCAGCACTTATGCACGCCAGCCAGCATAAGGCTCAGGTTATGAAAAGAGATTTGAGAAAAGGGGACGAGACAATGAGAAAGCTTTCAATAGCTGCGATCGGCTTCGCGGCACTCAGCATGGCGGCTCCGGCCATGGCTGCCGATATGGCTGTCAAGGCAGCGCCGCCACCCATTCCGGTGGCAGCGGTCTACAACTGGACCGGATTCTACATCGGCGCCAACGGCGGCTGGGGGCAGAGCCATGGCTGCGTGGATTTCATAACCCCCGCCGGGGCACTCGCGGCCGGGTGCGCCGATCGCTCTGGAGGCATGGTCGGTGGACAGATCGGGTATCGCTGGCAGACCAATCAATTCGTGTTCGGTCTGGAAGGCCAGGGCGACTGGGCCGAGATCAAGAGGACGCGCGTCAGCCTGATCGATCCGGCGATCTCGACCACGGGCAAGATCGACGGCATCGGACTGCTCACGGCCCAGCTTGGCTGGGCGTGGAACGCTTCGCTGTTCTACGTGAAGGGCGGCGCCGCAGTGACGCGCAATCGCTTCGACATCTTCAACAACATCACCGGCGTCGGCCTCGCCTCTGCGGGGCACACGCGCTGGGGCGGCGCGCTGGGCGTGGGCTGGGAATACGGCTTCACGCCGAACTGGTCGTTCGGCGTCGAGTATGACCATCTCTGGATGGGCCGCGACAGTTCCGGCTTCGCAGGCGTGGTCACGCCCGGTGGCTTCACGCTCACCGGCAGCGGCGTCACCCAGGACGTGGACATGGTCACGCTTCGGTTGAACTACCGCTTTGGCGGTTACGGTGCGCCGGTCACGGCCCGCTACTGACCTGAAGTCTTTCCGAAGAAGTCAGGCCCCGGCATCGCCCGGGGCCTTTTTCGTGGGACGCCGCCGAACAAGCGAGAGGATCTCCGGCGTCGTTGATGTCAATTCTGCCGGTCGAATGCGGCGAGTTGCTGCCTGTCCGTGATGACGATGTGGCGCTGGTTGTTGTCGATGAAGCGGAGGATGCCGAGCTCGCGGAGAGAGGACAGCGACCGCGAGACCGTCTCGATCGTGAGGCCGAGATAATCGGCGATGTCGCGGCGGGTCATCGGCAATGCGAGGATGCTTGTAGCGGTGAGCCGCTTGTCCATCTCGATCAGGAAAGCGGCAACCCGCTCCATCGACGTCTTGCGCCCGAGCAGGAGCATGTGGTCTTCCGCATGCCGAAGATTCGTCGTCGCCATGCAGAGCAAACTCCTGATCAAGGTACCGTCGGCCTCGGCGGCGGTGTCGAGGGTCTCCCGCCTGATGAGACGCACGGTCGTGTCCACGACGGCTTCCGTCGTGAAGCGGTGGAGGCTGCCGTTCTCCAGCCCGAAGATGTCGCCGGGGACGTGAAACGCGCCGATCTGCCGGCGTCCGTCGGACAAAAGCTTGTAGCTTCGTACCGTGCCCGACTTGACCTGGTAGACATATTCGACGGGCTCTTTCTCGCCGTAGATCTCGCTGCCGCGCCTGTAGGTGAACTCGCTCAGGCTGATCATCGGATTCGAGGCCGCGACCATTCCGAATTCTTCGAGCGAATGGGGACGGGGAAGCGACGCCGAGGTCTGGTGCATCAGCATGGGACCAACTCCTCAACCAGTTGACGATCGGGTATGTCAGCCACAGCGCATGTGACACCGGGGGCGGTGTCGCGCCGCTCGAAATCCTTTGCGGGTGTCGAGCTTGTTCCTGCGCAGAACCGGTGACTATCGTCCTATGGTTCATTGTACCATCGGACAGGACAATGCTGCCTTTGGCAGCGCGTCATCCGTCGACGTGCCGCTTCTGCTCGCCGAGCTCGAGCGTCACGAGTCTTGCAAGAAGCGTCGCGGGATAGAGCTGTCCGATCACGGCTTCTGCGTTGCAGAGACTTCTCGCCCAGGGATGGACCGGTACGATGTCGCCATAGCCGGTGGTCGTGAGCGTGGCGAAGCTCAGGTAGAAGACCTTGCTGGCAAGCGAGCGGTCATCCTCGAACTCGATGCCCTTGAACGCGCCGTCGATCGATAGTCCCAGGAACGTGAATATGCAGGCAAATCCGACAGCGATCAGCAGGTACACCAGCACGGCACCGACGATCCGGTGGTAGGTGACGTAGCCCGGGCCGAACACTGCTCTCGTGACCACGACACCAAGGGTTGCCGCGATCACCAGCCAGGCCGCGGCCAGCAGGTGCAGATTGTAGGGCCACGAATAGTAATAGCGTTCCAGGAAGACGCCGATGTTGACGAGGAGCGACAGCGTCATCATGAGGATCGCGGTTTTGCTCTTCGAGATCATCGCCATGCCTGCCATGACCGCCAGCAGGATGGTGATCGCGCCCGCGTGAAGAACGAACAGTCCGCCGGCCTGCAGGGGCGCTAGGACGAATACGATTAGAATGAGAAGGATCGTCAACAACGTGAGTAGCCAATCGTTGAGACTCAATCGGAGCTGTTCCTTCATCGCCATCTGCCCCCTATGTGTCGGGTCGTCGCCCCGCTCGCGTGCGGCGCGATGCAACGGATGTGGCGGCGAGAGGACGCGCCTCGGCTTGATCTAGCGCAACACGGCCGTTCGAGCGCTTCCGATGCTCGGGTGCTGGATTTCACCAGCTTACGGAGGCGAATATGAACGCAAAACGACTTACTGTGGCAGCTGCCGCGTTCGCGTGCGCAGCCTCGATGTCATTGGGTTGGTCCGAGCAGGGCCAACTGTCGCTTTCGATCAGCGGCGCCGAAGCCAGGGATCGCATCTATGTCGGGCCGCTCTATCGCGGTGGTTACATCGCAGACCAGACCGGCCTGCCCTGGTACGCGGTGCGTGCCTATTACTACGGTGGCCCGTGGACGTACGGCTATAGCGGCTGGACCGACTACGCCGTGCGCAACGGTATCGCCTGCACGCCGGGCACGCTCGTCAAGGGCGGCGACGGCATCATGTACGTTTGCCAATAAGGGTGCGAGACCGGAGGCGGCTTCGCGCCGCCTCCCTTCGGCTGTCGCCTTTTCCGCCGTACGCGCACTCACGCTTCGGTGCAGACCGGGCCGGGGCGGGCGTTCGGCAGGGCTTGCCGACAGTCAGTTGTTCCTTCGACAAAGGGAGGTGCACGATGATGAGGTGGCTTGCTGTTGTGATTTTCGCTCTGTTGGTCGGAACGCCGGCGCAAGGCATGACGCCCGCGCCGCTCGTTCAGCCCGACGGCATGATCACCCCGGTCGCCGCGGCGTGCGGACCGGGACGAACACGGATCAACGGCGTATGCGTCGCCAGGACCACGGTCCGCCAGACCCGTCGGGCCGTGCGTCGATGCCTGCGCTGGCAGGGAGGCGTTTGCGCCTTGTACGAATAGATGCCGTGCGGATCGGCGTCCGGATCATTGCAGGACGCCGGCATCGCCGGGCGTGACCGAACGCTGCTTGAGCTGCCTCGTGATCCCATGGACCTGCGATCACCAGTACCGGTAACCGAACCACCCGAACTGCGGTTGCCGTGCCGCCAGGAGCATCTGCGGGGTCGTGTGCCGTCTTGATCGCGCCGCAACGTGTTGCGACTTCCGAGGCCGCTTGTGCTCGACGGCGTCGCGCGGCGGTGACTCAGGGCGCGCCATCGCAAGTGCATTGGCAAGCGCGGGGGGCGTCGCCGGGACGACCGGTGCCTCTGCGGGGGCGAGAGGAGCAGGCGCCGTCATCGACGGCGCAGATGCGGCCACGATCACCGGCAAGGTGGTGTCGAGGACCACGCGCTCGGGCCATTTTCGATCGGAGTGAATGCGTATGGCCGGCCGCTCCGCGGTCATCCTCTCGGTGACGACCGCCTTGGGCAGACAAAAGTCCGCAGCGAAGAGGATCGTCAGCAACGCTGCGCCGACCTTCCAGAAATATGCCAACAGCGGCATCTCGGTCGCTCCGTGCCCCCCACAATGGGCCCAGTTTGCGACGACGTTGCGCCAGTCTGCGATGTGCTGCGCGAGACAGCTTGATTCAAATCAAGCGCGCGAAGAGATCGCGATCGCCGGTCCCGACAATTCTTCGCAGGTGGCATGGTGCATCTGTTTTGCCCGACGGTGCAGCGGCACGCTGGGGCCGGTCAGAAGCCACGTGCACGCTGGCGCGCAGCTTCCGAGCAGGACTACAACACAGGTCACGCCGGGTGACGGCAAGGCGCGTCACCCGCGAGCCGGGGTTTCAGCGTCCCGCACCAATGCGATTGACGCCGCCGTTGGCGTTGCCGCCGGCATTGTGGCGCACCGCGGCGCGGGCGACGGGACGGGGCCTCAGCACGACGCCCGCTCTTGCAACGCAGCCGGTGGGATAGTCGACGTACTGGCAATACACGACCGCGCCGGCCGGTGCCGGGCTGAGCGTGACGCCCGCAAGTCCCAGCAGGGCGCTGGCGGCAATTCCCGAAACAGTCAGGGACTTGATCGAAAAGTGCTTCTTCGGATTCATGATGATCCTCCCGGTTTTTTGCGTCTGCCGGATGAAGCCGGCAAGAGCGGCCCCATCTGCGCGATCGCAACCTGTTCTCCGAGGGTTCGCTTGCGTTGATGTAGATCAACTCGGGCAGGACACGGCGGCCGATCCGAAGACGTTGCGACGCAGTACCGCTTGGCCTAGCCGCACCCGGTCACGCGCGCGACCGCCTTCATGTATTTGAGATGAAGCAGGCCGCTGCTTCCGTCCGAAGGCGCGTTGCGCGCGGTGATGCGATCCGAGTTCAGGCAGGTCTCGAGATCGAACCTGACGCGTGAACACCACCCCAGTGCCTTGTTCTCCGCCTCTTCCCTGGAGGGACCAAATCCCACGAAGGTCTGAACATGCCCGGCTTCGCCGTCAGCGGTCGATACGAGGGTGATCTCCGATATGTAGTAGGACGCGCATGGCACGGTCTGGGGCTGGGCCCGTATTGCGGGGATCGTCCCAAGAACGAGAATGGTCGTCACGAGTGCGGCTCGTTTCATTTTCCCCTCCCGCGCTGCGGCCGCGACAATTGATCTCACGACAACTTCGCTGCCCGATCGATGAAGCCAGCTCACGGCGCCGGCCGTTCCGGAGCTTGAGATAGATCAAGTCCTGCGCGACGGCGGGACACAGGCTTTATCGGGTTGCCTCGATGGCGGAAAAAATGAGTGACCGGATCCGCAATCGCATCTGCATTGGGCTTGCCGTCGCGGCCACCATGATCGCTGCGGAGGCGAACGGGCAGGACGCGGAGCCGCGGCTGTACAGCAACACGCCGGTCGGGCTCAATTTCCTGCTTGCAGGTTACCTTTATTCGCAGGGCAAGCTGGCATTCGATCCATCGCTTGCGGTCGTCGATACCCGGTTCCAATCCCATGCGGGCGCGATGGCCTATGTGCGCTCGTTCGAGCTGTTCGGCCAGTCCGCCAAATTCGATGTGATCGTTCCGTATGCGGCGTTTTCCGCGCACGGCCTCGTCGCCGACGTGCCGCGCGAACGGCAAATGAATGGCTTGGGCGACCCGCGCTTTCGTGTCTCCATGAACCTCTTTGGCGCGCCGGCAATGCCGCTGAAGGAGTTCGCGAACTACAGGCAGGACCTTTTGGTCGGCGTCAGCCTTCAGGTGTCCGCTCCGCTGGGGCAATATGACGACAACAAGCTGCTCAATCTCGGTGCCAACCGCTGGTCGTTCAGACCGGAGCTTGGCATCTCCAAGGCATGGGGCCCCTGGACCGTCGAGGTCGCGCCGAGTGTCACGTTCTTCACGGATAATTCGGATTTCTTCATTGGCAACCGGCTCGCGCAGGCACCACTCTACCTCGTCCGGGGAGCCGTCATTCGCAATCTCGATTCAGGCGCATGGTTTTCGCTGGACGGCCTTTACCTGAAGGGTGCGCGCACCACCCTGAACGGCTTGCCCGGCGACAACGAGCAAGAGAACGTGCGAGCGGGCTTCACGATATCCGTTCCGGTCGACCGGCAAAATTCGATCAAGTTCAATGCCGGTACGGGCGTCTACAGCCGCACCGGGAGCGGATTCGGTCTGGTCGGGCTGGCGTGGCAATACCGATGGGGTGAGGGATACCCGCCGTTACCAAGATGACCATGGCCGTGGGCGGCGCGTTGAGGCTGGATGCCGCTGACCGCGAGCATTAGTTCCTTAGCATAAGCACCGACATAACAGGAGAACGAAGATGACCCGCATGCTTCTCGCAATCGTATCGGTTGGCTCGATCCTGGCGTCGATGATCTCGGTCTCGTCCGCGGCTGAGCGTCACTATCGCTACGGCAACATCGCCCCGGGTATTGCCGATAGCTACTGCTTGCAGGGACGGATCTGGGGATACCCGGGCAATTGCCAATTCGCGACCTACGAGCAGTGCATGGCAACGGCCTCGGGCACCAACGCCTATTGCGGCGTCAATCCGGCCTATGCCTTCGCGCAGCAGCGTGGCTACCAGCGAGAATGGTATCCGCGCTAGGGCGCTGCGCCGGCCCGTCGGCACCATCCGGACCAGGGATTACAACGCCGCGGTTTGCGCGTAAGGCGAGGGAATGTGACGCGCCGCGTTCTGCGTGGCGAACGAGGCGGCCAGCAGGACGAGGCCTACCAGTGCAGGCACTGCGCCGCCGGGCTTGCGGACGCCGAGATAGGCAAGGCCCGCCAGCAGCAGGTGAAACAAGATCCCGGCATAGGCGAGGTCGCTGAGCGCGACGCTGACGCGCAGCAGGATCGCCATCGGGCCCAGCACTTTCACGGCGATCATGAATGGGACCAGATAGGCGGGGTAGCCGAGCTCGCCGAGAGCCTGCCGGACCCAATCCCCTCTGGTGAGGTAGGTGAAAGCGGAGATCAGATACAGCAGGCACAGCAGCGCCGTGCTGATCCAGTAGGTGTAGATCGCAGCCATGAGGTCTCGTCGATCGCCGTCGTGGCGATCTCTCCTTGCGTGTTTGTTTCGTGTGGATGCGCGCGGCGTTCGCCAGCCTGTCTGCATCACATATCGAAAATGCTGACCAAGGCCGGATTTCGCAAGTAGGATGAAATATCCGCAGCAAGTATGGAAAACCAGACCGTGGCCGATAGCGCGATCAACATGCACGAGGAGATGCGGCGCGCCTTCGCCTTGCTCTCCGGCAAGTGGAAGCTGGAGATCATGTGGCTGCTCAACCAGCGGATTTATCGCTTCGGCGAGCTGCGCAAGGCCATTCCCGGCGTCACGCAGCACATGCTGACGGCGCAGCTCCGCGAGCTCGAGGCGGACGGCCTGGTCTCGCGCACCGTGTTCGCGGAAGTGCCGCTGCGGGTCGAATACGAGATCACCGAAAAGGCGCGCGGGCTCGGCCCGACGATGGAAGCCCTGACGGCGTGGTGGACGAAGTATGGAAAGAGCGTGCCGGCGAAACAGAGCACGCGCGGCCGTAAAGCCAAACGTAGTTGAATGGTGCAGAGCCCGCTTTTCGATGCGGGCCGACGATGCCATCATGCCCCTGTTTTGCCCGACGGCGCAACCGGCACGCAGTGCGTAGCCCGGATGGAGCGAAGCGCAATCCGGGACCTGGCGGTGCTTGACGCGAAGAATCCCGGATTTCGCTGCGCTCCATCCGGGCTACGGAGTAGCTCAGCCCTAAGCGATTGATTTCACGATCCCCGCCTACTGTGCATGGGGTTGTTTTCGCAGTTTTGGTTTGGAGGACTATCCCGCCCCCAGCGCCACCGCGACATTGTACGTCACGAAGCTTGCCGCATAGGCCAGCACCAGCATGTAGAAGAACGTCACCGCCATCCAGCCCCAGCTTCCGGTCTCGCGCCGGATCACGGCCAGCGTGGAGGCGCATTGCGGGGCGAAGACGTACCAGGCCAGCATCGACAGCGCAGTGGCGAGCGACCATTTGGTCGCGAGCACCTGACCGATCTGCTCGGCGGCTTCCTTGCCGCCTTCGATCGCGTAGACGGTGCCGAGCGCTGCGACCGCGACCTCGCGCGCCGCCATGCCCGGGATCAGCGCCACCGCGATCTGCCAGTTGAAGCCGACCGGAGCGAGCAGCGGCTCGAGCGCCTTGCCGATCATCGCGGCGAGGCTGAAGTCGATGGCGGGCTCGGTGCTGCCTGCCGGCGGCTGCGGGAACGAGGCTAGGAACCAGATCAGCACCATCATCGAGAAGATCGTGGTGCCGGCACGCACCAGGAACATCTTGGCGCGGGTGTAGATGCCGATCGCGATCGATTGCAGCCTGGGCACCTTGTAGTCCGGCAGCTCCAGCATGAACGGGGCAGGCGCATAGTCGCGGATCATGAAGAACTTGATCACGAACGAGACGGCCAGCGCGCTGGTGATTCCGGTGGCGTAGAGGCCGAACATCACGAGACCCTGGAGGTTGATGAAGCCCCAGACGTCCTTCGCGGGGATGAACGCGGAGATGATCAGCGTATAGACCGGAATGCGCGCCGAGCAGGTCATCAGCGGCGCGATCAGGATCGTGGTCAGCCGGTCGCGCTTGTTGTCGATCACGCGCGTCGACATGATGCCGGGAATGGCGCAGGCAAAGCTCGACAGCAGCGGGATGAAGGCGCGGCCGTGCAGCCCGGCGCCGCCCATGATGCGGTCCATCAGGAACGCGGCGCGCGCCATGTAGCCGAAATCTTCCAGCAGCAGGATGAACAGGAAGATGATGATGATCTGCGGCAGGAACACGATGACGCTGCCGACGCCGGAGATCACGCCGTCCTGCAGGAAGCTCTGCAGGAGGCCCTCGGGCAGGGTGGCATGCACGAGCTCGCCGAGCCCGTCGAAGCCGGACTTGAGGAGGTCCATCAGCGGCTGCGCCCAGGCGAACACCGCCTGGAACATGAAGAACAGGATCAGCGCGAGCACGATCAGGCCGCCGACCGGATGCAGCACCACGGCGTCGATCCGCGCGGTCCAGGTGTCGGGCCTGGCAGGCAGGCTGACGCAGTCGGCGATGATGCGGTCGGCCTCGCGCTGGGTGGCGCGCAATTCCGCGACGCTGAGCGCGCGCCAGCTGTTCTCCTGCTGTTCGGCGGCGAGCTTGGCCGAAATCTCGTCGGTCAGCGCCAGCAGGTCGGCGGTGCCGCCCTTGCGCACCGCGATCGAGGTGACCACGGGCACGCCGAGTTCCTTGGCGAGGCGTGCCACGTCGACTGTGATGCCGCGGCGGCTCGCGATGTCGAACATGTTGAGCACCAGGATCATCGGCCGTCCGGTGCGCTTCAGCTCGAGCAGCAGGCGGATGGTCAGGCGCAGATTGGTGGAGTCGGCCACGCACAGCACGAGATCGGGCACGGTCTCGCCGGAGGCCTTGCCGAGCACGAAGTCGCGGGTGATCTCCTCGTCCGGGCTGCGGCCGCGCAGCGAATAGGTGCCGGGCAGGTCGACCACGGAGACCTGGCGCCCCAGGGGAGTGACGAAGAAGCCTTCCTTGCGCTCGACGGTGACGCCCGGATAGTTCGCGACCTTCTGGCGGCTGCCGGTCAGGGCGTTGAACAGCGAGGTCTTGCCGCTGTTGGGCGTGCCGACCAGGGCGAGATGCAGCAGGGGTAATTCCATGGGATCACAGGCCTGGGGCGGATATCCGGTCGCTGGCTAGGCGACGATGACGGCCATGGCTTCGCGCCGGCGGACCGCAATCGTGATGTTGTCGACCCTGACGGCGATCGGGTCGCGCCCGACCAGCCCCTCGTGCAGGACCTCGACCCGGGCTCCCTCGACGAAGCCAAGCTCGATCAGGCGGCTCTCGAGCTCGATGTCCGAGAGCGCCGAACCCGTGTCCTTGGTTGAAAGGTGCTGGATGACGCCGGTATAGCCGCGCAGGGCCAGACCCAGCGGCATGTGGGCGCGCGTATCATCATGGTCGGTCATGCCCTGTATTTTCAACGCAGGGCATTGAGGTCAAGCGCGCACGGCGGCTGAAACTGCACCTTAGAGTGATTTTAAAGTGCAGGCGCCGGGATGCGGTGGAAAGACGCCCCGGCGGTTACTGCGCCGGGACCTTGTCCGGCTGGACGGCCATGGCCCGGCTCTTGAAGTAGTCGAGCACGAACAGGCGGATCGCCGAGGACAGATTGCCCTGCTGGCGGGCGCCGTCGATCTCGCCGACGAGCTCGGACAGCGTCATGTTGCGCAGGCCCGAGATCTCCTTCATGCCGTTCCAGAACGCCTCTTCCAGGCTGACGCTGGTCTTGTGGCCGGCAACCACGATCGACCGTTTCACCACGGGCGACTTCATGACTGATCCTCGTGATCGATCTGATGCTGGTCCAGGTGCGCCTTCGCCTTGTCCGCGCGCGTCTCCTCCGCCGACCGCTCCGCCTTGCTGCGGCCGAACTTCGCCCGGTTGGCGTCCGCCAGCTTCGCCGAGGCTTCCCGCTCGGCGCGCTTCCTGAAACGATTCAGGTTGATGACGTTCCCCATGCCGCGTCTCCATCACCCGACCCTCTGCAGACAGGATGAAACATTCAGAAACTGGTTGGCGCATTGCGCCCTGCAAGACTTGATCGTCATTCGCTCGTCCTCGTCAATCGGCCCTTGGGCCATCAAACGATGAATTTCGCCCCGTCAAGGGCAGCAGGGGGACGTAACACGCCGCCCCGCCGCAACATTGACGGTAATCAAATCCCGCCCCCAAAACTGCATTTTTCTGAGCGTCAGGCGTCCGTATCATTACGGATGAATATCGGAATTCGGAAATCTAGCCCGGGCTGGTCATCTTCTCCGGGCGCACCAGGCGGTCGAACTCGTCGGCCGAGACGAAGCCGAGCCGGAGCGCCTCCTCCTTCAGCGTGGTGCCGTTGGCATGCGCCGTCTTGGCCACCTTGGCGGCGTTGTCGTAGCCGATCTTGGGCGCAAGCGCCGTCACCAGCATCAGCGAGCGCTGCATCAGCTCATTGATGCGTTTTTCGTCGGCGCGGATGCCGTCGACGCAATGCTCGGTGAAGGAACGCGCCGCGTCCGCCATCAGGCGGATCGAGTGCAGCATGTTGTAGGCCAGCACCGGCTTGTAGACGTTGAGCTCGAAATGGCCCTGGCTGCCGGCGACCGTGATCGCGGTGTGATTGCCGAACACCTGGCAGCACACCATGGTCATCGCCTCGCACTGCGTCGGATTGACCTTGCCCGGCATGATCGAGGAGCCGGGCTCGTTCTCCGGCAGGATCAGCTCGCCCAGCCCCGAGCGCGGGCCCGATCCGAGCAGGCGGATGTCGTTGGCGATCTTGAACAGGCCGGTCGCGACGGAGTTGATGGCGCCGTGCGCGAGCACATAGGCGTCGTTGGAGGCCAGCGCCTCGAATTTGTTGGCGGCGCTGGTGAAGGGGAGCTTCGTAATCCCGGCAACGTGCTTAGCGAACAGCTTTGCAAAGCGCGGCTTCGAATTGAGGCCGGTGCCGACGGCGGTGCCGCCCTGCGCCAGCGGATAGAGGTCCTTCACCGCGACCTTGAGGCGGGCGATGCCGCTCTCGACCTGCGCCGCATAGCCGGAGAATTCCTGGCCGAGCGTCAGCGGCGTCGCATCCTGGGTATGGGTGCGGCCGATCTTCACGATCTTCGAGAATTCCTTCTCCTTCTTGCGCAGCGCACGCAGCAGCTCGCCGAGGCCTGGGACGAGATCGGCATTGATGCGGCTGGCGGCCGCGATGTGCATCGCGGTCGGGAAGCTATCGTTCGACGACTGGCTCATGTTGACGTGGTCGTTGGGATGCACCGGCTTCTTGGCGCCGAGCTCGCCGCCCAGCAGCTCGTTGGCGCGGTTGGCGATCACCTCGTTGAGGTTCATGTTGCTCTGGGTGCCCGATCCGGTCTGCCACACCACGAGCGGGAAATGGTCGTCCAGCTTGCCCTCGATCACCTCGCGCGCGGCGCGGATGATGGCATTGGCACGGCGTTGGTCGAGCAGGCCAAGTTCGAGGTTGGATTGCGCCGCGGCAAGCTTGACCATGCCGAGCGCATGCACCAGCGCGATCGGCATGCGGTCGGTGCCGATGCGGAAGTTCTGGCGCGAACGCTCGGTCTGTGCGCCCCAATAGCGATCGGCGGGGACCTCGATCGGGCCGAAACTGTCGGTCTCGATGCGGGTCGCGGGGCGGGCGGTCTTTGCGTTAGCGGGCTTGGAGCGGGCAGCTTTGGCCATGAGCACATCCATTCTGCCACGCGAGATGCCGCGCGGCTTCTTCATGCGCTCTTCTATATAGGGAGTTTGGCCAAGCGCGACGGGCGCGGGCCCAACCTAGATCATTTCTTGCGGAAACGATCGAGCCGCACGACCTCGGCGCCGCCCTGGCTCGGCGGGCTCGGCTCGTCGCTGGCTTCCGCCTTTTCGGGGGCAGGCGCGGGCACGGACACCGCCGAAGGCGCGGGGGCCGCCGGCAGATTCTCCGGCGCGACCTCGGCGACATCGGAGGTGTCGAACTGGAGGCCGAATTTCACGGAGGGATCGAGGAAGCTCTTGATGGCGCTGAACGGCACGATCAGGCGCTCCGGAATGCCGCCGAAGGACAGGCCGACCTCGAAGCGATCCTCGAGCACGGTCAGGTCCCAGAACTGGTGCTGCAGGATGATCGTCATCTCTTCCGGATATTGCGCCAGCAGCCGCGACGACAGCTTCACGCCCTCGGCCTTCGAGACGAAGGTGATGAAGAAATGATGCTCGCCGGGCAGGCCATGGGACGCGGCGTCGGTCAGCACCTTCCGCAGCACGCCGCGCAGCGCGTCGCGGGCCAGCACATCGTATCGGATATGATCGGTCGCCATGGTGGTCCTGTTGCATCCCCCGAAGCCGGACCCTGCCGGCCCGACTCGCCAAGCCGCAATAGTACCCCGCCTGACGGGTCAGCAGGAGTCCCCGCCGGGGAAGAAGTGAAATGTAAGTGGAGGCTTCTGTTGCCAGGTGCCTCCGAACCCCGCCTAACGGAGCTTAACCCGTTAGGACTTTAAAGTGGTCTTTCAAACTGCGTTACGCAGCCTGAGCAACCGGAGCAAAGTTGTCGTTGGCAACTATTGCAGTAGCCCGATAACGGCGGAACAATACCGGGAAAAAGTACGCCCTTTACGCCCTCGTCGATCCTATTTCGCCCCCGCCAAAGCCCGCTTTCAGGGCCTGCCCAATGGTGGGCTTTGGTGGAGGCGCCGGGTACCGCCCCCGGGTCCGAATGGTTTATTGCGACGACCGTTTATTTCCATAGCCGGCGAACCGGCACCCCCAATATAGGGGGCAAAGGTTTCAAAAAACAGAGGTTTCGCGCGGCGATGTGCGGTTCCCTTTGGATAGATCCGCCATGGTCCTGCGCCTGACCTTGGCCGCACCGCAGGCTCCGTTCTAAGCTCCTGACATGTCCCCGGATTCCGCACCGGCCGCTCAAGAGCCGGATATCCCCGCCGCCCGTGTCCAGCCGCCCGGATTGCTGGCGCTGTTCCTGGCCTTCGCGCGGATGTCGCTGGCCGGTTTCGGCGGGGTCCTGGTGTTTGCCCGGCGGGCGATCGTCGAGCAGCACCGCTGGATGACGGCGGACGAGTTCAACGAAACCTTCGCGCTCTGCCATTTCCTGCCCGGCCCCAACATCGTCAATCTGTCCATGGTGTTCGGCGCGCGGCTGCGCGGGATCGCGGGCGGCATCGCCGCCTTTGCCGGGCTGCTGCTGCCGCCGACCCTGATCATGACCGTGCTCGCAATCATCTATGCGCGGTTCGGCGATGTTGAGGTGCTGAGCCGCATCCTCGCAGGCATCTCCTGCGCCGCGGTCGGCCTGCTGATTGCGGTGGTGTTCCGCATGATGACGCCGCTTCTCAAGCGGATGGAGCCCATCGCGCTGCTGCTGATGCTCGGCGTTTTCCTCGCCATCGGCGTCGTCCGCCTGCCGCTTCAGGCCGTGCTGCTGGTCGCGATTCCCGTGAGCATCGGCGCCACCTTCCTCCTGCGGCGGAAGGTAGCAGCGTGAACAACGAGAACCCGTTCTGGGCGCTGATCTCGACCTTCGGCCTGATGTCGCTGTTCGCGGTCGGCGGCGCCGCCGCGGCGGTGCCGGAGATGCACCGCATCGCGGTCGACGTGCATCACTGGATGACCGACAAGCAGTTCGCCGACGCCTACGCGATCGCGCAGCTCTCGCCAGGTCCGAACGTGCTTATCGTGACGTTAATCGGCTACGCCGTCGCCGGCATTCCCGGCGCGCTCGCAGCGACGCTGGCCATGTGCCTGCCGACCGCGCTGGTTGCCTATTATGTCAGCCGCCTGTTGAACCGGCCCAGCCAATCGCGCTGGCCGGCCCTGATCCAGGCTGCACTGGTTCCGCTTTCGATCGGACTGATGGCGGCGAGTGCCCTGATCCTGGCCCAGTCGACCGACCGCACGATTGCTGCAGTGCTTCTGACCGCGATGGTTGCGGTGATCGCATCGATCTCGCGCATCAATCCACTCTGGCTGCTGCTGGCCGGGGGCCTGCTCGGTTTTGCTGGCATTGTGTGATGAAAATCGCTAGGCAGTGCTGCGGCCCGGGGGATACCTTTCAAGCCGATTTAGAACAACAGTGCTCGTGACTTACGGGTCGCGGAGGAGACATGCATGGCCGAGACGATGGGCCACTCAGCGACAGCCACCCGAAACACCTCGGTGGCGATCGGCTTCTGCCTGCTGGCGATTGCGCCGCAGATTTTCGAATTCATCTGGTCGATCGGGACCATCTTCGGCTGGGGCGCGGGGCGCGGTCCGGCCACCGTCCTGATCAGCCACGCGACCGCACTGGTCGCGGGCGCTCCCGCAGCCCTGATCGGAGCGGCCGGCGGTGAGACCAAGAAGGCGTCCTCCGAGGTGCTGCTGGCGCTGATCTATTCCTATCCGATCCTCGCGGTGGCGATCGTCTCGCTGTTCATGACCATCCGGTCGGCGCAGGATTATGTCGGCGGCGTCATTCTGATGGCAGTCGCCTTGTTCGCGCTGTGGGCTTCGAGCGATCTGCAGGGCATGCGCGGCTTCTCCTTCGGCGCGGGCACCGCGCCGCGGATGTTCGGCGGGCTCCTGGTTGCCTTGTCCGCCGGCATCGCCCTGACCGGCCTTCTCACCGACGGGCCGGGGATGTCCCATTATTCCTGGCGCGGGCCGCTGTTCGTGATGGCCGGGATCGTGTTCTTCGCACTGGCGATCCGGCCGCTCGGCCTCGTGGTCACGGCCTTCGCGAGCTTCATGATTGCAGCGACAGGGTCGAATGAAACACGCTGGCTGGAAGCCGCCATCGTCGGCGCCTGCCTGACGCTCGGCTGCGCCATTCTGTTCCCATACGTGCTCGGGCTGCCGATGCCGATGTTCCCGCGTTTCCTGGTCCAGTGAGGGCGTGATGGATATTTTTGCCAACCTCGCTCACGGCTTCGCCGTCGCGCTTTCTCCGATCAACCTCTTGATGTGTCTGATCGGTGCCCTCGTCGGCACGCTGGTCGGCGTTCTCCCGGGCATCGGCACCATCGCGACGGTCGCGATGCTGCTGCCGATCACCTTCGGCCTGCCGCCGGTCGGCGCGCTGATCATGCTCGCCGGCATCTATTACGGCGCGCAATATGGCGGCTCGACCACGTCGATCCTGGTCAACATTCCAGGCGAGGCGACATCGGTCGTCACCGCCATCGACGGTCACCAGATGGCCAAGCAGGGCCGCGCCGGTCCGGCGCTGGCGATCGCGGCGATCGGCTCGTTCTTCGCGGGCTGCGTTGCGACGGTCTTGATCGCCGTGCTCGGCGCGCCGCTCACGAAACTGGCGCTGGCGTTCGGTCCGGCCGAATATTTCTCGCTGATGGTGCTCGGCCTGATCTTCGCGGTCGTGCTGGCCAAGGGCTCGGTGCTGAAGGCGATCGCGATGATCGTGTTCGGCCTCCTGCTCTCGATGGTCGGCTCGGACATCGAGACCGGCGCCTCGCGCATGGCGTTCAACATTCCTGAGCTCGCCGACGGTCTCGGCTTTGCGACGGTGGCGATGGGTGTGTTCGGCTTTGCCGAGATCATCCGCAATCTCGACGCGGGCGCCGAGATGAACCGCGACCTCGTGCAGCAGAAGATCACAGGCCTGATGCCGACCAAAAAGGATCTGATCGACTCGACGCCGCCGATCCTGCGCGGCACCGTGCTCGGCTCGATCCTCGGCATTCTGCCGGGCGGCGGCGCTGTGATCGCCTCGTTCGCGGCCTACACGCTCGAGAAGAAGCTTGCGAAGGATCCGAAGCGGTTCGGCCGCGGCGCGATCGAGGGCGTGGCGGCGCCGGAAAGCGCCAACAACGCCGCGGCGCAGACCTCCTTCATCCCGCTGCTCACCCTCGGCATCCCGCCGAACGCGGTGATGGCGCTGATGGTCGGCGCGATGACCATTCATGGCATCGTGCCGGGTCCGCAGGTGATGCAGAAGCAGCCGGATCTGGTCTGGGGCATGATCGCCTCGATGTGGATCGGCAATCTCATGCTGATCATCATCAACCTGCCGCTGGTCGGCATCTGGGTCCGCCTGCTGCGCGTGCCTTACCGGCTGATGTTCCCCTCGATCGTGATCTTCTGCGCGATCGGCATCTACTCGGTGAACAACGCACCGGTCGACGTCATCCTCGCAGGTGTGTTCGGCCTCGTCGGCTACTGGCTGATCAAGCACGATTTCGAGCCGGCCCCGCTGTTGCTCGGCATGGTGCTGGGACCGCTGATGGAAGAGAACCTGCGCCGTGCGCTGCTGATCTCGCGCGGCGACTGGAGCGTGTTCCTGACGCGGCCGCTGTCGGCGGTGCTGCTGGCGATCTCGTTCGGCCTTCTGCTGCTCACGGTGCTGCCCGCGTTGCGTGCCAAGCGCGACGAGGTGTTCACCGAGTCCGAGAACTAGCCGAGGTACCTGTATCCGCGCGGCGCCCTGTGTCCGCGCGGCGCCCTGCGTCCGCGCGCCGCATTCGGAAGTCGAATCGACGTCTGTGATGTCTTCGTGACATGAAAATGCCGGCCCTTGTGGCCGGCATTTTTGTTCGTGTCCCCGAGGAAACGATATGACTTCCATTCGCGCGCTCGCTACGGGCGCCTGTGCTGCCGCCATCGCTTCGCTGTGCGCCTTTGTCGCACCGTCGGAGGCGCAGACCTATCCGACACGCGGCATCACCATGATCGTGCCGTTCGCGGCGGGCGGGCCGACCGACGTGATCTCGCGCATCGTCACCTCGCACATGGCGCAGACGCTCGGCCAGAGCATCATCATCGAGAACGTGGTCGGTGCCGGCGGCACCACCGCGACCACGCGCGCGGCGCGTGCCGCCAATGACGGCTATACGCTCATCACCGGGCATATGGGCACGCATGCGGCGTCCGTGCCGCTCTATCCGAAGCTCGCCTATCATCCCGAGAAGGATTTCGAACCCGTCGCGCTGCTCGCGGGCACGCCGATCCTGATCCTCGCGCGCAAGGACTTTCCGCCGAAGGACCTCAAGGAGTTCGTCGCTTACGTGAAGGCGAACGCCGAGAAGGTGAACGCGGCGCATGCCGGCGTCGGCTCGGTCTCGCACGTCTCCTGCGAGCTGCTGCACTCCATCCTCGACATCAAGCCGGTCGGCGTGCCCTTCAACGGCACCGGCCCCGCGATGAACGCGCTGGTGGCGGGACAGGTCGACTACATGTGCGACCAGATCGTCAACGCCGTGCCGCAGATCAACGCCGGCACCATCAAGGCCTATGCGATCGCAACGCCGGAGCGCAATCCGTCGCTGCCGAACGTGCCGACCACGATTGAAGCCGGCCTGCCGAATTTCCAGGCCCAGGCCTGGAACGCGATGTTCGCGCCGAAGGGAACTTCGCCGGCGATCATTGCCAGCCTGAACGCCGCCGTCATCAAGGCGCTCGACGACGAGACCGTGAAGAAGCGCCTGCTCGAGCTCGGCAGCGTCATCCCGGCGCCCAAGGACCGGACGCCGGAGGCCCTGGCGACCCTCGTCAAGAACGAGATCGCGAAGTGGAGCCCGGTGCTCAAGCCGGCAACTTAACCAGCACTTTCAAGTCGATAGGCGAGGGGCGGGACACAGGTTCCGCCCCTTGTCGTTTGCCCGGGGAACGCTCACCTTTTCCGGGTATAATCTGTGGGAGCAGCGAATCGCCGCTGTCGCAGCGCGGAAGCGGCCGGTAAGTTCGCCGCCTCCCCAAAGGCCTATCGCACATGCACCAATATCAGGACCTGCTCGAGCGGATTCTTTCAGACGGCGCCGAGAAGACCGACCGGACCGGCACCGGCACGCTGTCGGTTTTCGGCCATCAGATGCGCTTCAACCTGTCGGCCGGCTTTCCGATGCTGACCACCAAGCGGCTGCCGCTGAAGGCGATCGTGCATGAGCTGCTCTGGTTCCTGAAGGGCGACACCAACATCAAGTATTTGAAGGACAACGGCGTCACCATCTGGGACGAGTGGGCCGACGCCAATGGCGATCTCGGCCCGGTCTACGGCCATCAATGGCGCTCCTGGCCCACGCCGGACGGCGGCAGCATCGACCAGATCGCCAAGGTCATCGACATGATCAAGCGCACGCCGGATTCACGCCGGCTGATCGTCACCGCCTGGAATCCGGCCGACGTCGACAAGATGGCGCTGCCGCCCTGCCACCTGCTGTTCCAGTTCTATGTGGCGAACGGCAAGCTGTCCTGCCAGCTCTATCAGCGCTCGGCCGACGTCTTCCTCGGCGTGCCCTTCAACATCGCGTCCTACGCGCTGCTCACCATGATGGTCGCGCAGGTCACCGGCCTGAAGCCCGGCGACTTCGTGCACTCGCTCGGCGATACCCATCTTTACTCAAACCATCTGGAGCAGGCCCGGCTTCAGCTTACGCGCGCGCCGCGGGCGCTGCCGGTGATGCGGATCAATCCTGACGTGAAGGACATCTTCTCCTTCCGCTACGAGGACTTTGAACTCGTCGGTTACGATCCGCATCCTCACATCAAGGCGGAAGTCGCGGTCTAGCGCCGATGGCTTTGAACGTCCGCCGCGCGCGCCCGGGCGAAGCCGGACTAGTTCTCGATTTCGTCCGCGAGCTCGCCGATTACGAAAAGCTCTCGCACGAGGTCGAGGCAACCGAGGCCGACATCGCGGAGGCGCTGTTTGGCAGCAATCCGCGGCTTTATTGCGCGATCGCCGAGTGGGACGGCGAAGCGGTCGGCTTCGCGGTTTGGTTTGCCAACTTCTCCACCTTCAGCGGCCGCCACGGCATCTATCTCGAAGATCTCTATGTGCGGCCGTCGCATCGGGGCAAAGGCCTCGGCAAGGCGCTGCTGGTCTATCTCGCGAAGGAGTGCGTCGACAACGGCTGGTCGCGCCTGCAATGGGCGGTGCTCGACTGGAACGCGCCGTCGATCGCGTTCTACAAGTCGCTCGGTGCCGTGATGATGGACGACTGGACGCTGTGCCGCGTCACCGGTCCTGCGCTGCAACGGCTTGCCGGGAGCTCTGCCTGATGGAAATCGTCTTCGTCGTCGCGATCGCGGAGAACGGCGTCATCGGCGCGGGCAACGGGATGCCGTGGCGCATGAAATCCGACATGGCGCGCTTCAAGGCGCTCACGATCGGCAAGCCCGTGATCATGGGCCGCAAGACCTTCGAAACCCTGCGGCGGCCGCTGCCGAACCGCACCAACATCGTGATCACGCGCGATGCGGCCTATCGCGCCAATGGTGCCGTGGTCACGACATCGTCCGCGGCCGCGGGCGATGTCGCGCTCGGCGATGCCCTGCGGCGTTCGGTCACCGAGATCGCGGTGATCGGCGGCGCCGAGATCTATCGGCAATGGCTCGATCGCGCCGATCGCCTCGAGATCACGGAAGTGCATGCGCGCCCCGACGGCGACACCCATTTCGACATCGACAAGGCGGAATGGGACGAGATAGCGCGTGTCCGCCATCCCGCCGGAGCCGACGACAGCGCCGACTACTCCTATGTGACATATCGTCGGCGGCGCGGCCATTAACCGCTTTCGTCAATGTTTACATTGACTTTTTCGTGCCCGAGCATAGCTCGAAAGGCGGCCAAGGCCGCGTTGTAAGGGACCTGCCTGTCCCCTATAAAGCCGGACCGGACAAAGCGGGCGGGGGCCATCGAACCCTGCCGAGGAGAGCGTCGAATGCCGTGGAAGAATCAGGGCGGTGGCCCATGGGGCTCGGGTCCAAAGGGACCATGGGGCTCAGGCCCGCAACCGGTTGGGCCGAGGCCGCCGGATCTGGAAGATCTTCTCCGGCGCGGCCAGGACCGCCTTCAGCAGATCATGCCGGGCGGCTATTTCTCCGGCGTCGGCATCACGCTGATCATCCTGCTCATCATCGCGTTCTGGCTGCTGTCGGGCTTCTTCCGCGTGCAGTCGGAAGAGCGCGGCGTCGTGCTGCGGTTCGGCAAGCATGTCCGCACCGTGGACCCCGGCCTGAATTATCATCTGCCCTATCCGATCGAGACCGTGCTGCTGCCGAAGGCGCTGCGCGTCAACACCACCTCCATCGGCATGACCCTGATCGACGATCCGGCGCGGCGCGGCCGCTCCATCCGTGACGTGCCGGAAGAGAGCCTGATGCTCACCGGCGACGAGAACATCGTCGACGTCGACTTCACCGTGCTGTGGCGCATCAAGCCCGATGCCGGCGGCGTCGGCGACTTCCTGTTCAACATCCAGAACCCCGAAGGCACCGTGAAGGCGGTCGCCGAGAGCGCGATGCGCGAGGTGATCGGCCGCTCGCAGATCCAGCCGATCCTGACCGGCGCCCGCAACACGATCGAGCAGGGCGTGCAGGAGCTGATCCAGCGGACGCTCGACAGCTACGGCGCCGGCATTCTCATCACCCAGGTGCAGATGCAGAAGGTCGACCCGCCCGCCCAGGTGATCGACGCGTTCCGCGACGTCCAGGCGGCGCGCGCCAATCTCGAGCAGCTGCAGAACGAAGCGCAGACCTATGCCAACCAGGTGGTGCCGCAGGCGCGCGGACGTGCCGCGCAGATCCAGCAGGCTGCCGAAGGCTACAGGGAGCAGGCGATCGCCGAGGCCAAGGGCCAGAGCGCGCGCTTCCTGAAGGTTTACGAGGAATACAAGAAGGCACCCGACGTGACGCGTGAACGGATCTATCTCGAGACGATGGAGCGCGTGCTCGGTGGCGCGGACAAGCTCGTCTATGACGGCGGCCCCTCGGGCCAGGGCGTCGTGCCCTTCCTGCCTCTCAACGAATTGACGACCAAGCGGCCGCCTGCCGCCGGCCAGCAGCCGAGCGGAGGCAACCGATGAGGTCTCCGGTCACAGGTATCGTCACGCTGCTCGGGCTCCTGCTCGTCGTGATCGTCGGCTACATGTCGCTGTTCACGGTGCAGCAGACCGAGCAGACCATCGTGCTGCAGTTCGGCAAGCCCGTCGACGTCGTCACCGCCCCGGGCCTGCACTTCAAGGCGCCGTGGAATTCGGTGATCAACATCGACAAGCGGATTCTCGACCTGGAGAACCCGTCGCAGGAAGCGATCGCGTCCGACCAGAAGCGGCTCGTGGTCGACGCCTTCGCGCGCTATCGCATCAAGGACGCGCTGCGCTTCTATCAGAGCGTCGGCTCGATCCAGGCTGCCAACATCCAGCTCACCACGCTCCTGAACGCGGCGCTGCGTCGCGTGCTCGGCGAGGTCACCTTCATCAACGTGGTGCGCGACGATCGCGAGAAGCTGATGCAGCGCATCCGCGACCAGCTCGATCGCGAGGCCGACGGTTACGGCATCCAGGTGGTGGACGTCCGGATCCGGCGCGCCGACCTGCCGGAGCAGAACAGCCAGGCGGTCTATCTGCGCATGAAGACCGAGCGCGAGCGCGAGGCCGCCGAGTTCCGCGCGCAGGGCGGTCAGAAGGCGCAGGAGATCCGCTCCAAGGCCGACCGCGAGGCAACCGTGATCATCGCGGAAGCCAATTCGCAGGCCGACCAGACCCGCGGCGCCGGCGATGCCGAACGCAACCGTCTGTTCGCCGAAGCCTACAGCAAGGATGCCGACTTCTTCTACTTCTACCGGTCGATGACGGCATACGAGAACGGGCTGCGTGCGAACGACACCCGCTTCCTGCTGCGGCCGGAGTCGGATTTCTTCCGGTATTTCGGTAACCCGACCGGCAAGAAGGCAGCCGAGACGCCGGCGAAGCCTTAAGCTAGACAGGGGCGGCGTTCTGCCGCCCCTTTGTCCAGACAAGAACAGCACCACGGGAGGTTCCAGGCCGATGAGGTCCATTGCGTTCACCGATTTCCTCATCGGCTTAGGCATCCTGTTCGTGCTCGAAGGCTTGATGTTTGCGGCAAGTCCAAACTGGATGCGCAAGGCCATGAAGAGTGCGATGGCCACTCCCGACCACATTCTGCGAGCGGTCGGGATCGGTTCGGCCGTCGTCGGCCTGATCCTGATCTGGGTGATGCGGCGTCCGATTTAACTGCAGGGCCAACGCCAAAGTGAAGGCGAGACGCCGGTTTTCGCCATATTATCGGGGTCTTGAGGCCCGTTAACGTCCGCGCTTGCGCCGTGCCCCCGTTCGAGCGCAGTCTGGCGCCGAATCCTTGTTCTCTGGAGATTACAATGACCGCTGCCATCATTGCCCCGACCCGCTTGCGCCATGGTGTGCGAATTGGGCTGGCCGCGCTCGCCATCAGTGCCTTCACTGCGCTTGGCAACCCGGCTCAGGCGCGCGGACCGGAGGGCATCGCCGACGTCGCCGAGAAAGTGATCGACGCGGTGGTCAACATCTCGACCTCGCAGACCGTCGAGGCCAAGGGCGGCAGCAACTCCATGCCGCAACTGCCGCCCGGCTCGCCCTTCGAGGAGTTCTTCGACGACTTCTTCAAGAACCGCCGCGGCCCCGGTGGCGGCAGCAAGGGCGGCGACAACAACAGCGGCCCGCCGCGCAAGACCAACTCGCTCGGAAGCGGCTTCATCATCGACACGTCGGGCGTCGTCGTCACCAACAACCACGTCATTGCGGATGCCGACGAGATCAACGTCATCCTCAACGACGGCACCAAGATCAAGGCCGAGCTGGTCGGCGTCGACAAGAAGACCGACCTTGCGGTGCTCAAGTTCAAGCCGACCAAGCCGCTGGTCTCGGTGAAGTTCGGCGACAGCGACAAGCTGCGCCTCGGCGACTGGGTGGTCGCGATCGGCAACCCGTTCAGCCTGGGCGGCACGGTGACGGCCGGCATCGTCTCGGCCAAGAACCGCGACATCTCCTCCGGACCCTATGACAGCTACATCCAGACCGACGCGGCCATCAACCGCGGCAATTCCGGCGGCCCGCTGTTCAACCTCGAAGGCGACGTCATCGGCGTCAACACGTTGATCATCTCGCCCTCCGGCGGCTCGATCGGCATCGGCTTCGCCGTGCCGTCGAAGACGGTCGCCGGCGTCGTCGACCAGCTGCGCCAGTTCGGCGAGCTGCGCCGCGGCTGGCTGGGCGTGCGCATCCAGAGCGTCACCGACGAGATCGCCGAGAGCCTCAGCATCAAGCCCGCGCGCGGCGCGCTGGTCGCCGGCGTCGACGACAAGGGCCCGGCCAAGCCCGCCGGCATCGAGCCCGGCGACGTCGTCGTCAAGTTCGACGGCAAGGACGTCAAGGACCCCAAGGATCTGTCCCGCGTCGTCGCCGACACCGCGGTCGGCAAGGAGGTCGACGTCGTCGTCATCCGCAAGGGCCAGGAGCAGACCAAGAAGGTCACGCTCGGGCGCCTGCAGGATCCCGAGAAGGTGCAGGCCACGGTGAAGACCGACGAGCCCGCGCCGGAGAAGCCGGTGACCCAGAAGGCGCTCGGCCTCGACCTCGCGGCGCTGAACAAGGACCTGCGCACGCGCTACAAGATCAAGGAGAGCGTCAAGGGCGTGGTCGTCACCAATGTCGACGCCAATTCCGATGCCGCCGAGAAGCGCCTCTCTGCCGGCGACGTCATCGTCGAGGTGGCGCAGGAAGCCGTCTCCAGCGGCGCCGACATCCAGAAGCGGGTCGACCAGCTCAAGAAGGACGGCAAGAAGTCGGTGCTGCTGCTGGTGTCGAATGCCGACGGCGAGCTGCGGTTCGTCGCGCTGAGCGTGCAGTAAGGGACGCGCGGTCTCCTGGCGCTGCACGGACTTGCAGGGTGGGCAAAGCGAAGCGTGCCCACGCCTTTGCGTCGACGCAACAAAGAGTGGTGGGCACGGCGCTAACGCGCCTTTGCCCACCCTACGGCTGCTGAGTATGCAGCTAGAGACTAGGCCTCGACGAACTCGTCCCGCCGATATCCCTGCGCATACAGCAGTGCGGTGAGATCGCCGTGATCGATCCGCGCGGCGGCCGCAGCGGCCACCGCCGGCTTGGCGTGATAGGCCACGCCCAGCCCCGCCGCCTGGATCATCGCGAGATCGTTGGCGCCGTCGCCGACCACGACGGAGTCGATGTCGTCGAGATCGAACGATTCCATGAGATCCACGAGCGTCGCGAGCTTGGCGGCGCGGCCCAGGATCGGCTCCTTCACTTCGCCGGTGAACTTGCCGTCGCGCACGATCAGCTCGTTGGCGCGGTTTTCCTGGAAGCCGATCTTGGCGGCGACAGCGCGCGTGAACAGCGTGAAGCCGCCGGAGACGAGGCAGGTATAGGCGCCGTGCGCGCGCATGGTGGCGACCAGCGCGCGGCCGCCCGGGGTCAGCGTGATACGCTTGTCCAGCACCTCGTCGACGACGCCCGCGGGAAGGCCCTTCAGCAGCGCGACGCGCTCGCGCAGCGCCGGCTCGAACTCGATCTCGCCGCGCATCGCCCGTTCGGTGATGGCGGCGACATGGGCCTTCATCCCGACGAGGTCGGCGAGCTCGTCGATGCATTCCTGGCCGATCATGGTGGAATCCATGTCGGCGAGAAAAAGCTTCTTGCGCCGGAAGCCGACAGGCTGCACGACGATGTCGATCGGCAGGTCGCCGCGAAGCTCGCGCAACCGCTGCTCGATGGCGCGCCGGTCGGCTTCGAGGTTACTGTCGGCGCCGAAGGGAATGTCGACTGCAACGCCGTCGAACAGCCAGTGCGCGGGAGCTGCCTGAGGCAGCACGGCGCGGGCGCCGTCGACGATGGTGGAGTCGAGCGCGGGGTTGTCAGGGTTGCAGACCAGCGTGGCGACGAGGGACATTTGAGGTTTTCGTGAGCGAGGAGCGTTCGAGCAAGGCCGTGCTTATCGCAGGCCCGACCGCCAGCGGCAAGTCGGCGCTGGCGCTCGAGCTTGCCCTCAGCGCCGGCGGCACCGTCATCAATGCCGATTCCATGCAGGTCTATCGCGACTTGCGCATCATCACGGCGCGGCCCACGCGCGGCGAGGAGGCGCGGGCGCCGCACCGTCTCTACGGTCATGTCGATGCGGCCGTGAATTTTTCGGCCGGCGCCTGGGTCGCGGACGCTGCGAAGGCGCTGGAAGAGGCTCGTGCCGAAGGCCGCCTCCCGATCTTCATCGGCGGGACCGGGCTCTATTTCAAGGCGCTGACGGCGGGCCTCTCCGTGGTGCCGCCGATCCCCGCCGAGGTGCGCGAAGACGTGCGCGCGCGGCTGGAGCGGAACGGCGTCGAGGCGCTGCATGCGGAACTCGCCGCCCGCGATCCGCGCGCGGCCGAGCGCCTGAACCTGCGCGACCGCACCCGGATCGCGCGCGCGCTCGAGGTTGTCGAGGCGACCGGGCGCTCGCTGCTCGACTGGCACCAGGAGGGCCAGCCGCCACTGCTGGCCAAGGACAGTTTTCGAGCGGTATTCCTCGCTCCCGAGCGCGACGACCTCTACGCCCGCATCGACGCCCGCTTCGATGCCATGCTTGGCGGCGGCGCCCTGCGGGAGGTCGAGCGGCTCGCGGCGCGGCACCTCGATCCGCTGCTGCCGGCCATGAAGGCCCATGGCGTGCCGGCCCTGATCCGGCATCTGCGCGGCGAGCTCAGCCTGGAGGAGGCCGCCACGATCGGCCGTGCCGACACCCGCCACTATGCCAAGCGCCAGTTCACCTGGTTCCGGCACCAATTGCCGGAATTCGAATGGGTAAAGCCGGAGGAGGCGAGGGGCTGGCTCGCCGCGATCGTGAGCGCGGCGGAAGACCCCCGTTGACGCGCTTTTGTGCCAGGGTTCCCTAATTTACCTCTCGCCGAACCCAGGGAACACCGCTACACTGCCAAAATCGCGCGGGAACGGCCGCATTGCCTTGACATCCGGGCTTTGGTCGTTATGTTTCGCGCAACCTTTGGGAAGCCGAGCGTCTACTATGCGCAACATTATTACCAAACTCCTTATCGCCGTCGTACCCAGGCACACCGCCGGGGGTGGCTAGCTGCCATCCACATGACAGGCGGTGTGCAGGGTCCCTCTTCGGGGCCTTTTTTATTTCCCGAAACCAACACGAACGAAGCCGCTGACAACAGCGCATCCGGAGCAAGCCAATGACCGACAAGAGCCACGATCCGAACCAGATGACCGGCGCTGCGATGATCGTCCGCGCGCTCATCGATCACGGCGTGACCGACATTTTCGGCTATCCCGGCGGCGCGGTGCTTCCGATCTACGACGAGATCTTCCAGCAGAGCGAGGTTCAGCACATCCTGGTCCGCCACGAGCAGGGCGCAGGCCATGCCGCCGAGGGCTATGCGCGCTCGACCGGCAAGCCCGGCGTCGCGCTGGTGACCAGCGGCCCCGGTGCCACCAACATGGTGACGCCGCTCACCGACGCGCTGATGGATTCGATCCCGCTGGTCTGCATCTCCGGCCAGGTGCCGACGCATCTGATCGGCAACGACGCCTTCCAGGAATGCGACACCGTCGGCATCACGCGGCCCTGCACCAAGCACAACTGGCTGGTGCGCGACGTCAACGATCTCGCGAAGGTGCTGCACGAAGCCTTCTACGTTGCCACCACGGGCCGCCCGGGCCCGGTGCTGGTCGACGTGCCCAAGGACGTGCAGTTCGCGACCGGCACCTACCATCCGCCGCGCAAGTCCGACGTGCACCGCTCCTACGCGCCGCGCGTGAAGGGCGATGCGACGCAAATCCGCAAGGCCGTGTCGCTGCTCGCGAACGCCAAGCGGCCCGTGATCTACAGCGGCGGCGGCGTCATCAATTCCGGCCCCGAGGCCACCAAGCTGTTGCGCGAGCTGGTCGAGGTCACCGGTTTCCCGATCACCTCCACGCTGATGGGCCTCGGTGCATATCCGGCGTCGGGCAAGAACTGGCTCGGCATGCTCGGCATGCACGGCACCTACGAGGCCAACATGACGATGCATGACTGCGACGTCATGCTGTGCGTCGGCGCGCGCTTCGACGACCGCATCACCGGCCGCGTCGATGCGTTCTCGCCGAACTCGAAGAAGATCCACATCGACATCGACCCGTCCTCGATCAACAAGAACATCCGCGTCGACGTGCCGATCATCGGCGATTGCGGCAACATCCTCGGCGACATCCTGCAGGTGTTCAAGGCGGAGGCGAAGAAGCCGGACATCAAGTCGTGGTGGCAGCAGATCGCGCAGTGGCGTGCGCGCAACTCGCTCTATTACAAGAAGAGCAACGACGTGATCCTGCCGCAGCACGCGATCCAGAGCCTGTTCGAGGCGACCCGCGGCCGCGACACCTACATCACGACCGAGGTCGGCCAACACCAGATGTGGGCGGCGCAGTTCTACGGCTTCGAGGAGCCGCATCGCTGGATGACCTCGGGCGGTCTCGGCACGATGGGCTACGGCCTGCCGGCCGCGATCGGCGTGCAGGTCGCTCATCCCGACAGCCTCGTCATCGACATCGCGGGCGATGCCTCGGTGCAGATGACGATGCAGGAGATGTCGACGGCAGTGCAGTACGAGCTGCCGATCAAGATCTTCATCCTGAACAACCAGTACATGGGCATGGTCCGGCAGTGGCAGCAGCTGCTGCACGGCAACCGGCTGTCGCATTCCTATTCGGAGGCGCTGCCGGATTTCGTCAAGCTCGCGGAAGCCTATGGCGGCGTCGGCCTGCAGGTGCACAAGCCGTCCGATCTCGACGGCGCCATCAAGGAGATGATCTCGGTCAAGCGTCCGGTGCTGTTCGACTGCCGCGTCGCCGCACTGGAAAACTGCTTCCCGATGATCCCCTCCGGCAAGGCGCACAACGAGATGCTGTTGCCGGAGCAGGCGAACGACGAGGCGACCGCCAAAGCGTTCGCCGGCGGCAAGGCCCTGGTGTGAGACCATGTTCGACCTGACGGAGCTCGAGCGCGCACATGCGATCGTGGGGCAGGCGGTGCCGGCAACGCCGGCACGCGGCTGGCCGCTGCTCGCTGAGCGCCTCGGCACCGAGGTCGTCGTCAAGCACGAGAACCACACGCCGATCGGCGCCTTCAAGGTGCGCGGCGGCCTCGTCTATCTCGACCGGCTCAAGCGCGAACGGCCGAACACGCCGGGCATCATCTCGGCGACGCGCGGCAATCACGGCCAGAGCCTGGCCTTCGCCGCGAGCCGCCATGGCGTGCCGGCCGTGATCTACGTGCCGTCAGGCAACTCGGTCGAGAAGAACCGGGCGATGAAGGCGTTCGGCGCCGAGCTGGTCGAGCATGGCGCGGATTTTCAGGCCGCGCGCGAGGAAGCCGAGCGCCGTGCGCAGTTCGCCGGGCTCCATATGGTGCCGTCGTTCCATCCGGACCTCGTGCTGGGTGTCGCGACCTACGCGCTCGAGCTGTTTCGGTTCGCGCCCGACCTCGACGTCCTCTACGTGCCGATCGGACAGGGCTCCGGGATCTGCGGCTGCATCATGGCGCGCGACCTCTTGGGCCTGAAGACCGAGATCGTCGGCGTGCAATCGACCGAGGCGCCGTCCTACGCGCTGTCGTTTGCGGCCGGCAAGATCGTGACGACCGAGACCAGCAACACGCGCGCCGACGGCATGGCGACTCGCATCCCCGACGAGGATGCGTTCGCGCTGATCCGAAAAGGGGCCGCGCGCATCGTGCAGGTCACTGACGACGAGGTCGCCGCCGCGATCCGCGCCTACTGGACCGATACGCACAATCTCGCCGAAGGCGCCGGCGCAGCCGCGCTCGCCGCGGCGCTGCAAGAGAAGAGCAAGCTGAAGGGCAAGCGCGTCGGTCTCGTGCTGTCCGGCGGCAATATCGATTTCGATCTGTTCCGCCGTTGGGTCGGGACGGACGCGCCGGCGACGGCGTGACGGAGAGACAAGAGGGGACGACAATGAACCAGCCCGCATCCGCCTACTTCATCGAAGACCGCCACGATCCCAACGAGACGCACACGCTCGCGGTGCTCGTGCAGAACGAGCCGGGCGTGCTCGCCCGCGTCATCGGCCTGTTCTCGGGGCGCGGCTACAACATCGAGAGCCTCACGGTCTCGGAGACCGAGGCCCAGAAGCATCTGTCGCGTATCACCATCGTCACCACGGGTACGCCGATGGTGATCACGCAGATCAAGAACCAGCTCGACCGCATGATCCCGGTCTACCAGGTCGTCGACATGACCCAGACCAAGCGCTCGATCGAGCGCGAGCTCGCGATGGTCAAGGTGCGCGGGCAGGGCGAGCATCGCGTCGAGGCCCTGCGGCTGGCGGATGCGTTCCGCGCCCGCGTGATCGACGCGACCACCGAGAGCTTTGTGTTCGAGATCACAGGCAATACGGACAAGATCAATCAGTTTATCGACTTGATGCGCCCGCTCGGCCTTGTCGAGGTGTCGCGCACGGGTGTTGCCGCGATCGGTCGCGGGCCTGAAGGGATGTGAACCATGCTGGCGCGCGACTGGTATTACAACGAGCGGAACCGGATGGGGATCGAGCCCGCTGTGGCCTCGATCTACGACAACCATGACGATGCCGACCTGCGGGCGCGCGCCGCGTTGAAAATGCTCGGGGTACAGCGCGGCTGGCGCATCGCCGATATCGGTTGCGGCAACGGCGTGCTCGCCACCGAAGCAGCCCTGATGGGCGCGGAGGTCGACGCCATCGACATCTCGCCTGCGATGCTGGCGCTCGCCGAGATCTACGCCCGCGACCGCAAGGCGCCGGTGCGCACCCAGTCGGCGGGCCTGCTCTCCTTCGCCTACCGCCCGGAATCCTATGACCTGATCGTCAGCGAGTTCACGCTGCATCATCTGCCGGATTTCTGGAAGGCGGTGGCGATGTCGCGGATCTATCGGGCGCTCAAGCCCGGTGCGAGCTTCTACTTGCGCGACATCGTCTACGCCTCGATGCCCGACGCGATCGAACGGGACGTCGAGCAATGGGCCGACTTCCAGATCAAGAACCACGATTTCTCCCGCGAGGGCGTGGTGACGCATATGCGCGACGAATATTCCACCTTCGGCTGGGTCATGGAGCGGATGCTGACCGACGTCGGCTTCACGCTGGTCTCGGCCGACTACCACGCGCCGATGCACGGAACCTATCTGCTGCGAAAACCCAATTCGTCCACGTAAAGGCCGGCGAGCAAGGCTAGACCAGAACAACAACAGGGCTGCACGACAGGGCAGAACCGGAAACAACAATGAAGCCGGCCGATATCCTCATTGCCGTCATGGTGGCGATCATCTGGGGGCTTGCCTTCGTGGCGAGCCGGATCGCGCTCGACGAGCTTTCGCCGGAGCTGATGACCGCGTTGCGCTTCACGATCGCTGCGGTGCCGTGCCTGTTCATCCGCAAACCGAAGGTCGCCTGGTCGCTGTTGATCGCGATCAGCTTCACGCTGTTTCTCGGGCAGTTCCTGTCCCAGGCCTACGGCATCGCCCATGGCGTGCCGGTGGGGCTGACCAGCGTCGTCGTGCAGAGCCAGGCGCTGTTCACCATCGGCTTCGCCGCGCTCGCGTTCGGTGAGCGGCCGACGCCGGTGCAGACGCTCGGCATCGTGATTGCCGCGATCGGCCTGCTGATGATCTGCGGCACGGTCGGCTACGATTTCAGCGTCAGTGCCTTCGCGGTGCTGATGATCTCGCCGCTGAGCTTTGCCATCGGCAATCTGCTGCTGCGCGGCGCCCGCGGCGTGCCGATGTTCGACCTGTTCGCCTGGTTGTGCCTCGCCTCGGCCGTGCCGCTGTTCGTGCTGGCGCTGATCGCCAACGGGCCGGCGCCGACCTTGACGTCGCTGACGCACATATCGCTCGCATCGGCGCTCTGCATGCTGATGCTCGGCGGCATCTCCACCAGCATTGCCTATTGGCTGTGGGGCCGCCTCCTGCGCGACTATCCGGCAGCACAGGTGGTGCCGTTCGCGCTGCTGGTGCCGTTCGTCGGCTCCGCCGCATCCAGCATCGTGTTCGGCGAACGGTTCGGACCGCTTCGCCTCGCCGGCATGCTGACCGTGATCGGCGGGATCGCCGTGATGGTGCTGGCGAAGCGTCCGCAAGTCCTGCCGAAGACCGCGTGAGGTGAACATGACCTATTCGCTGTTCTATGCCTTCCTCGTGTTCATGGTGGTGATGTATTTCACCCCTGGGCCGAACAACATCATGCTGTTGTCATCCGGTCTGACCTACGGCTTCCGTCGCACGATCCCGCACATCGTCGGCATCGTCCTCGGCTTTGCCTTCATGGTCGCCGCTATCGGCCTCGGGCTCGGCACCGTGTTCCTTGCCTATCCGATCCTCCAGACCATCCTGAAATATGCCGGTGCGGCCTACCTGATCTATCTTGCCGCCGCGATCGCCATGTCCGGTCCCGCCAAGCCGGGCGGGGAAGACGGCCGCGGCCCGATGACCTTCTGGGGCGCGGCCATGTTCCAGTGGATCAACGCCAAGGGCTGGGTGATCGTGATCGGCACCATCACCGCCTACGCGGCGATTGCCCAGTTTCCCGTCAACATCGCGATCCAGACCCTGATCAGCCTGCTCGTTGGCACGGTCTCGACCGTGGTCTGGGCCCTGTTCGGCACCGCGTTGCGGCCCGTCCTGACCTCCGAGCGGCTGGTCCGCGCCTTCAATATCCTGATGGCGATCCTGCTGCTGGCCTCCCTCTACCCCGTTCTCGTGGATGCATGATGTCGCGGATTTCCATGCAGAAACGGGTTTCCCTCAGGGCTGAAAATGCTCTAGACAGCCCCCGAAATCCGCAAATTTCACCCTTCGGACACTGACCATCGGCCGATTTTCGGCCCTCAACGAGGAAACGACCATGCGTGTTTATTACGATCGCGACGCCGACCTGAACCTGATCAAGGGGAAGAAGGTCGCCATCGTCGGCTATGGCAGCCAGGGCCACGCCCATGCGCTCAACCTGAAGGACTCCGGCGTCAAGGAAGTCGCCATTGCGCTGCGCAAGGATTCGGGCTCGGTGAAGAAGGCGGAAGCCGCCGGCTTCAAGGTGATGGAAGTCGCCGAAGCCGCCAAATGGGCCGACCTCGTCATGATGCTGACCCCGGACGAGCTCCAGGGCGACATCTATCGCGAGCACCTGCACGACAACATGAAGAAGGGCGCTGCCCTCGTGTTCGCGCACGGCCTCAACGTTCACTTCAACCTGCTCGACCCGCGCGCCGACCTCGACGTGCTGATGATCGCGCCGAAGGGCCCCGGCCACACCGTGCGCTCCGAGTATCAGCGCGGCGGCGGCGTGCCCTGCCTGATCGCGATCGCCAAGGACGTCTCGGGCAACGCCCATGACCTCGGCCTGTCCTATGCGTCGGCCGTCGGCGGCGGCCGCGCCGGCATCATCGAGACCACCTTCAAGGAAGAGTGCGAGACCGACCTGTTCGGCGAGCAGGTCGTTCTCTGCGGCGGTCTGGTTGAGCTGATCAAGGGCGGCTACGAGACCCTGGTCGAAGCCGGCTACGCGCCCGAGATGGCCTATTTCGAGTGCCTGCACGAAGTGAAGCTGATCGTCGACCTGATCTATGAAGGCGGCATCGCCAACATGAACTACTCGATCTCCAACACCGCGGAGTACGGCGAGTACGTCACCGGCCCGCGCATCGTCACCGCCGAGACCAAGGCCGAGATGAAGCGCGTTCTCGCCGACATCCAGGGCGGCAAGTTCGCCCGCGACTGGATGCTCGAGAACAAGGTCAACCAGACCTCGTTCAAGGCGACCCGCGCCAAGCTCGCTGCGCATCCGATCGAGGAAGTCGGCGCCAAGCTGCGCGACATGATGCCTTGGATCAAGAAGGGCGCGCTGGTCGACAAGAGCAAGAACTAAGTCGCGTTCCCCGGACGCAGCGCAGCGCGCGAGCGGTGCGCTGCTGATCCGGGGTCCACGGCGGCTTCTGGATCCCGGCTCTGCGCTCCGCTTGTCCGGGACACGACAGCGAAACACAAGCTTCGCCCGTCAAACCAAATCTTAAACCTTCGCGGCTAGATTGGAGCGAGATCGCAGACAGCGGTCTCGCTCTTTTCATCTCGCCCGAAGCATTGCTGCTTCATTCAAATTCTTCGCGAGCTGATGTGTCTCCTGAGCTCGAAGAACTGACGCTTAAACCACATTCTTGATCCGGCGTCGTTTTCGCGACTTTCCTGCGCGCTGTCGAACCCCAAAACATCAACGTCGTCAGAGTCAAAGATTCGGCTCTTCATCCGTGGTCTCATCGTGCGGCCCGTCTCGCCTCACGAGTTCGCGTGCCCATTCACCTTAAGAACCCACATCTGCCGCGGCTTCTTGCGGTGCGTCGCGTGCGCAGAAAATGCTGTTGCTGCGTAGCCTGAGAACCGCGGTCCATTGCGCTGGCACATCCTTCTCCTACATGATCGCGGGAACTCTCGGGGGAAGGACCATGCGATCTGTCGTCGTCACCGGCGCGTCCACGGGCATTGGCTGGGCCGTTGCAAAATATCTGGTCGGGCGCGGCTATCGCGTCTTCGGCAGTGTTCGCAAACAGGCCGACGCCGACCGGCTGAAGGGTGAATTCGGCGCGAACTTCACAGCCCTCTTGTTCGACGTCACCGACGAGGCCGCAGTTCTTGCTGCGGCGCGAAGCGTTCGCGAGGCGCTGGGCGGGGAGACGCTCCATGGGCTCGTCAACAATGCCGGCATCGCGGTTGCCGGTCCCGTGCTCGAATTGTCGGCCGACGAATTCCGCCGCCAGATGGACATCAACGTCATCGGCCCCGTGATCGCGACGCAGGCGTTCGGGCCGCTGCTCGGCGCGGATCCCTCGCTGAAGGGGCCGAAGGGGCGGATCGTGATGATCAGCTCGGTCGCGGGCAAGAACGGCAACCCGCTGTCGGCGCCGTACTGCACCTCCAAGCATGCGGTCGAGGGGCTGTCGGAAAGCCTGCGCCGCGAGCTGATGCTGTTCGGCATCGACGTCATCATCGTCGCCCCCGGTGCGGTGAAGACGCCGATCTGGAGCAAGGCCGAAGAGATCGACCTCTCCGTCTACCAGAACTCGCCCTATCTGCCGGCGCTCAACAAGGTCATGGCGTTCATGATGGAGCTCGGCGCCAAGGGCCTGCCGGCCGAGCGCATCGCCGAAATCGTGTTCGAGGCGCTGACCGCGCCAAGCCCCAAGGTGCGCTACCAGATCACGCCGGATCCGCTGCGCCATCTGATCGGCTCCGTGCTGCCGAAACGGACGGTCGACCGCATCATCGCCAAGCGCCTCGGGTTATTGCCGCAGGTCTGACCGTCGTTCAGCGCGCCTCGGCCGTCCGTCCGCGCGGGTCGGCGGCCATCGCGATCAGCCGCAGCGCCAGCACGACAAGCAGCGGCAGGAGAAAGACGGCATAGGCCGGCATCGCGGGCACGCGCTTGCCGAACGACACCATGAACTGGAGCCAGAGGTAATAGCCGCCCACGAGGTGCAGCGCGCGAAAGGCGCGCGGTCCGATCAGCGCGGCCATGCGGTCGAACGAAGTCGCGCTCATGGCGATGATCAGGGCATAGCCGATGCCGCCGAAGATGTAGGAGGCCGGCGAGGTGGCCGCCGCAAAGCCGGCCGGGTCCATGTAGGCGAACGCGATGATCGCGATGGCGTGGATCGCGTGGGAGGTCGCAAAGCTGAGCCCCAGATAGCGACGGTTGCGCCGCTGCCAGCGCGTCCAGGCGTTGGGCCGCAATCGCACCAGTGCCGCGGCGCTGAAGGCCAGGCAGAACAGCAGCAGCGAGCTTCGCGCCGTGAAGCGGATCACCATCCGCACGCCCTCGACCTCGAACTGTCGCATCGAGGCGATCCACAGGCTGAGCGCGATCAGGCTGAGGGCGAGCACGGCCAGCAGCCGCCAGCCCTCGAACCAGCTTTGACGTGACGACATGGCGATCTCCTCCGCTATGTAATCATCGATTACATTTCGTCGGCCCGGAGCGGTCAATGGTGTAATCGCTGCTTACATTCACGTTCGGGTGATGCTAGGAAAGGCCATGCCCGCCCGACCGCCGCCCAAGCCGCGCGCCCGCCAGAGATCGCAAGCCCGGCCCTATCACCACGGCGACCTCCGCCGCGTGCTGATCGATGCTGCGCTGCAATTGGCGGAAGAGGGAGCCGAGGTCTCCGTGCGTGAGGCCGCGCGCCGCGCCGCGGTGTCACCGGGCGCGCCGTTCCGGCACTTCCCCAACCGCGATGCCCTGATGGCGGCGGTGGCCGAGGAGGCGCAGCGGCGCTTCCGTGCGGAGATCGAGGTGGCGCTGGGCCAAGTCACCGCTACCGATCCGCTCGGCCGCTTCCGCGCCTTCGGCCTTGCTTATCTGCGCTGGGCGATGCGCAACCCCGCGCATTTCGAGATCATCTCGACAGGGCGCTATTTCGCCCATGGCAGCTCGCCGGAGCTGACCCGGGACAATGCCGAGCTGATCGCCCTGACCGAGCAGATGCTGGCTGACGCGGCCGCCCAGGGACTGCTGCGGCCGGCCGACCTCAAGCCCATCCAGATTGCCGGCCGCGCCCTGGTCTACGGTTTCGCCCGGATGAATCTCGACGGCCATTTTCCGCGCTGGGGCGTGGCGGAGACCGAGATCGAGCGGATGGCGGAAGCGGTGATCGACCTGTTCATCAAGGGGATCGCGAAGTCCTGACGCCGCGGGCAGCCCGGCCCCACCCTCATGGTCGCATCGCCGCGAGAACCATGAGGCGCCAGTCCGGGCCTCGCCCTTCGAGACGCCTGCTTCGCAGGCTCATCAGGGTGAGGAGAGAGACTGCGCATGCGGCGCCTCGCTGCTCGGCAAGATTAAGCGAAGGTCGGATCACGGCGCGCGTTGCCTGTCCTTGACTGTTCCGTTACAGTTTTGTGACACGGTGCAGGCTTCCGGCTGCCCCGGACGCCCTAGCCGCCGTCGGGCTGGCCAGACGGCTAGGTATCATTGCGCCGGACCAGAGTTGCGTGTCGTCGATGGCGTCCGCGCCCAATCCAGGTCCTTCTGCCACGACCGCCGTGCTGGCGAGCGTCGCCGCGCTCGGCATCTGGCGGCTGCTCGCCGTTGCGGCGCCGCATCTGGCCGCGCTCGCGCTGATGTACGAGACCGAGACCGATTTCGGCTCGCGCCTGTCCTTCGCGCTGGCCTGGGGCATCCTCAACTTCTTCTGGATCACGCTGCTGCGGCGGCCGGCGCTGTCGGGGGCGCTGTCGCTGACCATGGTCGTGGTCTTGGTGCTGCTGTCGCGGCTCAAGCACGACGTCGTGCAGATGACGGTCAACTTCATCGACCTGATGATGATCGACCGCGACACCGTGGCGTTCCTGTTCACGATCTTCCCGAACCTGCGCTGGTCGGTGATCCTGGCCGGTCTCGTCACGCTGCCGCTGATGTATGCGCTGTGGTGGCTCGACCCGTTCCGCATCCGCCGCCTGCCGGCACTGGCCTGCAAGCTCGCCTGTCTTGCCGCTCTGGTCGGCTATTCGCTCTATCATCCGGACGAGGCCTGGCGCGGCTATTACGACGACGGCTATCTCTCGAAGTTCTTCCGCTCCGGCGTCAGCTCGGTCTCCGACTTCGTCCAGTACGGCTTCATGGAGTCCGCGGCTTCGACCAACGAGCGGCTCAACATGCCGCTGGTCGACGCCTGCCATCCCGCCGGCCGCCGGCCGAACATCATCATGATCCATGATGAATCGAGCTTCGACATCCGCGCCGCGCAGGGCATCAAGGTGCCGCCGCGCTATGGCGATCATTTCAAGTCCTGGGACGGCAGGCAGCGCACGTTCCTCGCCGAGAGCAATGGCGGGCCGAGCTGGTTCACCGAATACAACGTGCTTGCAGGGCTCTCCTCGCGCTCGTTCGGCCGCTTCGCCTATTTCGTGACGCGCATCGCCTCGAACCGGGTCGAGCGCGGCCTGCCGCTGGCGCTGCGTCGCTGCGGCTACGACACGCTGTCGCTCTATCCCGCCTATGGCGGCTTCATGGGCGCGCGCAGCTTCCAGATGACGACCGGCATCGAGCGCTTCCTCGACTCCCATGATCTCGGCGCCAAGGATGTCGAGCCCGACAGCTTCTTCTACGACAAGGCGCTGCAGCTGATGGGCCAGCAGCCGCCGAACAAGCCGCTGTTCACCTTCATCTATCTCGGTGCCAATCACTTCCCCTGGGAGACGCGCTTCCGTCCCGACCTGCTGCCGAACTGGCGCGCGCCGGGCAACGTGCCGTCCATTGACGAATATCTGCGCCGGCAGGCGATGAGCGCCGAGCAGTACAAGGCGTTCGTCGCGGGGCTGAAGAAGAGCTTTCCGAACGAGCCCTTCCTGATTGTGCGCTACGGCGATCACCAGCCGGAATTCGCGCCGAACCTGTTGGAGCCCGGGCTCGACGAGGGCGCCATCGGCAAGAAGCTCGATGCCTACGATCCCAGGCTCTACGCGACCTATTACGCGATCGACGCCGTCAATTTCGAGCCGGTGAAGAGCGAGGCCGTGATGGACACGGTCGACGGCCCCTATCTGCCGCTGGTGATCCAGGAAGCCGCCGGCATCCCGCTCGACCCGTCCTTTGCCGAGCAGAAGCAGATCATGCTCCGCTGCAAGGGCCTGTTCTACGGCTGCAAGGACGGCGCCGAGGCACGGCGGCTGAACCGGCTGCTGATCAATGCAGGGATCATCCGCGGGCTGTAGCTTACAGCGCGGCCATTCATTCGCCACCGCGGCCGTGGATATTTCGGCCCTGGCGTCGTCGTCCGATCGAGGGACGCGATGACGGACGATGCCGGCTAATGGGGGCCCGAACAACCGCGAACCCAAAGGAGACGTCATTGGCCATTTCCGTGAAACAGATGCTCGAGGCCGCCAACGCGGCCGTGCCGAAGATCTCGCCGGCCCAGGCGAAGGAGATGATCGGGAAGGGCGCGCTCGTGCTCGACGTGCGCGATGCAACCGAAGTCGAGAAGAGCGGAAAAATCCCGGGCGCGCTGAATATCTCCCGCGGCATGCTGGAATTCCGCGCCGATCCGGACTCGCCCTATCACGACAAGACGCTGGCCAGGGACAAGACCGTGATCCTCTATTGCGCGTCCGGCGGCCGTTCTGCGCTCGCCGGCAAGCTGCTTCAGGACATGGGCTACGGCCATGTCTACAACGTCGGCGGCTTCAAGGACTGGGTCGATGCCGGAGGCGCGACCGAGAAGACGTAGCAAGGGCGGCGGATGGGGGAAGGCCTAGCGCTGGCCGATCTTCTCCCACAGCCACTTCGCCACGGCATCCGGCGACGAATTCGCGTCGTTGCCGCTGGCGCGCAAATTCGCCTCGCGCATGGTGGCGATGTCGATCTTGCCGAGCAGCGGTTGCAGCGCCGACTTGAGGCGCTCGTCGCCGGCGCGCTTCGGCGCCAGCAGCAGGATAGCGTCGTAGGGCGGGATCGCGTGCTTGGGATCGTCGAGCGCTGTGAGATCGTATTTCGCAATCAGGCCGTCGCTGGTATAGCCGGCGATGACGTCGACCTCGCCGCTGGCGACCGCCGCATACATGAAATCCGGCTGCATCTGGCGCTGGGCACGGAATTGCAGCCCATAGGCCTTCTGCAGCGCCGCCCATTCGGGGCGTGAGAAGAATTCGTAGTCGCCGGCAATCGAGAGCGTCGATGCATGCGCGGCGAGATCGGCGATGCTGCGGATGCCGAGCGCCTCCGCGCGCTTCCTCGGGATCACCAGCGCATAGGCATTCTCGAAGCCGAGCTCGCCGAGCAGGGTGATGTTGTCCCTGGCGAGCGCCGTCTTCAATTCCGCCACCAGCTCCGCGCGCGGCTTGATGTCGGTCCGATGCAGCTGGTTGGCCCAGAGCGTGCCGGAATAATCGACATAGAGATCGATGTCGCCGGCCTTCAGCGCCTCGAAGATCACGCTGGAGCCGAGACCGGACCGCGCCGTGGCCGAGAGGCCCGCCGCCTGCAGGCGGTCCCTCATCAACGCCGACAGCACATATTGCTCGGCAAACGTCTTGGCGCCGACCACATAGCCCGACGACGAGCGCGCCATGGTCGGCACCAGCGTGGCCGCCACCAGCGCTGCGATCCCGACGCCGCCGAGCGCCGTGCGCAAGCGGCTGCGGCGACGCAGGCCGCTCTCGATCAGGCCGAGCAGCTGATCGACGGCGAGCGCGAGCAAGGCCGAGGCAGCGCAGCCGAACAGCACGAACACCCAGTTCTGGGTCTGCAATCCCGCGAAGATGTAGTTGCCGAGGCTGGTCTGCCCGATCGGCGTCGAGAGCGTCGCGGTGCCGATCACCCACACGGCAGCGGTGCGGATGCCGGCCATCATCACCGGCAGCGCCAGCGGCAGCTCGACCATCACAAGCGACTGCCGCGGCGTCATGCCGACGCCCTTGGCGGCTTCGATCAGGGCGGGATCAATGCCGTTGAGACCGGTGATGCCGTTGCGCAGCACCGGCAGCATCGAATACAGCGCCAGTGCCAGCATCGCCGGCAGGAAACCGAAGGCGGAGAAGGAAACGCCGAACCAGGCGAGCGTGACGGAGGCGGCCAGCAGCAGCAGCGGATAGAACAGCGCGAGCAGCGCCAGCCCGGGCACGGTCTGCACGATGCTGGCGAGCGCAAGCAGGAGGGCGCGCGGAACCGGACGGTTGCGCGTCAGGATCGCCAGCGGCAGGCTGACGGCGAGGCCGATCGCGAGCGCGGCGAGGCTCACCCGCACATGGCTGCCGAGATAATCGGGCAGATGCGACAGCGCCTCGCCCCAGCGCGGATCGGAGAGCAGGCTCATGCCGCACCGCTCGCCGGCAGAAGCGCGTTCAATCGCTCGACCTGGCGCCGCGGCGTGCGCAGCAGCTCCAGCACATAGGCCTCGCTGCTGTTCGACAGCTCCGCCGGCGTTCCCTGGGCGAGCAGCCGTCCGCCGCGCATCACCGCGATACGGTCGGCGAGCAGGATCGCCTCGGTCATGTCATGCGTGATCATCACGGTGGTCAGGCCGAGCTTGCGGTGAAGCGTGCGGTAATCGTCGCCGAGCGCATCGCGGGTGAGGGGATCGAGCGCCCCGAACGGCTCGTCCATCAGCACGATGCGGGGTTTTGCCGCGAGCGCCCGCGCCACGCCGACGCGCTGGCGTTGACCGCCCGAGAGGGCTTCCGGAAGCCGGTCGCGATGCGCGGTGCGGTCGAGCTGCACCAGCTCCAGCAGCTCGTCGACGCGCGCAGCGATCGCGTTTGCCGGCTCGCCCAGCAGTCTCGGCGTGATCCCGATATTGTCGGCCACGCTCAAATGCGGAAACAGGCCGCCGCTCTGGAAGACGTAGCCGATCCGGCGCCGCAGCGCGACCGGATCGACGTCCCGCACGTTTTCGCCCTCCACCGTGATGGTGCCGGCATCGGCCTCGATCAGGCGGTTGGCGAGCCGCAGCAGCGTGGTCTTGCCCGAACCGGAGCCGCCGACGATGGCCAGAAACTCGCCCTCGGCGACGTCGAGTGACACGTCGTCCACGGCCGTCAGGGAGCCGAAGCTTTTGGTGACCTTTTGGTAGCTGATCGCCAGTTTGGAGGGCATCGCGGGTGGGCTCGCTCTTTCTGACCCTCCCCCTCCGGGGGAGGGTCAGAGCACGGCAAGACCCCATGCGTAGCACGCTTGGCGCCTTGATTGAACTTGGCGGCGCGAGAGGCTAAGGCATCGAGCTGAGTTCGGAGGAAACACATGACAACGCCCACGGCAGTGGCGCTGGAAGATGCCAAGGTTGCGTTCCGCCTCGGAGACGGCCGGGTCTATACGGCGGTGGAGAAGGCTCATCTTGAGGTCGCGCAGGGCGAGTTCGTGGCCATTGTCGGTCCGACCGGCTGCGGGAAATCGACGCTGCTCAACGTCGCGGCCGGGCTGCTCAAGCCTGCCGCCGGCAGCGTCAGGATATTCGACCAGCCGCTCGCGGGGCTGAACCGGGATGCCGGCTATTTGTTCCAGGCCGACGCGCTCTTTCCCTGGAAGACCGCGCTCGACAACGTCGCGATCGGGCTCGAGATCAAGGGCACGCCGCGCGCCGAGGCGCTGCCGCGGGCGCAGAAATGGCTGACCTCCGTCGGCCTCGGCGCCTTCGCGGGGCGCTATCCGCACATGCTCTCCGGCGGCCAGCGCAAGCGCGTGGCTCTGGCGCAGGTGCTGATCCGCGACCCCAAAATCCTCCTCATGGACGAGCCGTTCGGGCCGCTCGATGCGCAGACGCGCCAGGTGATGGGCAACCTCCTGCTCGACTTGTGGAGCGCCGACCGCAAGGCGGTGCTGTTCGTCACCCACGATCTCGAAGAGGCGATCGCGCTCGCCGACCGCGTCGTGATCATGTCGGCCGGGCCCTCCTCGCGCATCATCGGCGACTGGAAGGTTACGCTGCCGCGGCCGCGCGACATCTTCGAGGTGCGGCTCGACAAGGAGTTCCACGCGCTTCATCGCGAGATCTGGAGCGTGCTGAAGGACGAGGTGATGAAGGGCTACGCGCAGTCCACCCACGCGGCGGAGGCGGTGTGATGTCGCGCCCGACGCTGTTTGCGCTGCAAGTGCTGGTCGCTGTGGTCTGCATCGTGCTGTGGCAGGTGCTGTCGACCGTCCCCGTGTTCGGCAAGATCCTGCTGCCGCCGTTCTTCTTCTCCAATCCGCTCGACGTGTTCAGCCAGATCGTGAAGTGGTTCGCCTCCGGCGTGATCTGGAAGCATCTCGGCATCACGCTGGCGGAATCGATCCTCGCCTTCGTCATCGGCTCGCTCGGCGGCGTGCTGGTCGGCTTCTGGTTCGCACGCCAGCCGATCGTTGCCGCGGTGTTCGACCCCTACGTGAAGATGGTCAACGCGTTGCCGCGCGTGGTGCTGGCGCCGATCTTCGCGCTGTGGCTCGGCCTCGGCATCTGGTCCAAGGTCGCGCTCGGCGTGACGCTGGTGTTCTTCATCGTGTTCTTCAACGTCTATCAGGGCGTGAAGGAAGTCAGTCGCACCGTGCTCGACAACGGCCGCATGCTCGGCATGAGCGAGCGGCAGCTGATGCAGCACGTCTATTGGCCGTCGGCGCTGTCCTGGATGTTCTCCTCGCTGCACACCTCGGTCGGCTTTGCCGTGGTGGGCGCGGTCGTCGGCGAGTATCTGGGATCGGCCGCGGGCCTCGGCTATCTGATCCAGCAGGCCGAGGGCGTGTTCGACGTCGCCGGCGTGTTCGCCGGCATGTTCGTGCTGTCGGCCTTCGTCATCCTGATCGACTACGGCGTGACGCTGGTCGAGCGGCGGCTATTGGTGTGGCGGCCGACCGCGTCGGATGGGCGCGGCTAGGGCGCATCAGTTTCTGATTGCGGGCCACAGAAAACGTGCACTCCCTCTCCCGCTTGCGGGGGAGGGCTGGGGTGGGGGTATCTCCACGAGCGAGAACCCCCAAGAGAGAGAACCCTCACCCGCGCCTTCGGCGCGACCTCTCCCGCAAGCGGGAGAGGTGAAGAGAGCTCAATCCAGCAGCTTGGTATCGTCAGGGGCCTGCGGCGGCGTCTTGATGGCGATCGCCTTGACCTGCCCGGAGATCGGCTTGGTGCCGCCATGCGGCGTGCCCTTCGGGATGATGACGAGGTCGCCGGGCTTCACCGTGACCTCCTTGTCGCCGAGCCAGATCGTCCCGGTCCCGTCCAGGATGTACTGGATCTCGTTGGTGTTGGGATGCATGTGCTTGGGCACATTGCCGACCTGGATCGAGATGGTGGCGCCGTCGGCGCTCGCGAACATTTTCGAGCGGTAGCCGACATTGTTGGCGGGCCCGAGCGCATCGCCCTCCATCTCGCCGGTGTGGATGATCTGCGCGGTGACGTTCTCGGCGGCCAGCGCCGGCCGGAGCAGCTGGTTGGCGCCGCATCCGGCGGCAAAGGCGGCGGCAATCGAAAGCCCGGCAACGAGGCGGTTCATGGTTGATTCTCCCCATCTGGAATTGTTCTTGTCCGGGCATGCTATTGCGCCAAAAGGCTGATGGCCAGCCCACTTAGGCAGCGCTTCTCAAGCCAGTCCCGCTGCTCTATGGTGCCGCCGGCCGAACGGAGGAAACCAATGAAGAACACGATTGCCAGGCTCGCCGGCGCGCTGCTCGCGCTGACGCTCACCACCGGTTTTGCCGCGGCGCAAAGCAAGGTCACCATCGCGGTCGGGGGCGGCTCCTGCCTGTGCTATCTGCCGACGGTGTTGGCCAAGCAGCTCGGCGAATACGAGAAGGCCGGTCTGAATGTCGAGCTGGTCGACCTCAAGGGTGGCTCGGACGCGCTCAAGGCCGTGCTCGGCGGCAGCGCCGACGTCGTCTCCGGCTATTTCGATCATTGCGTCAACCTCGCCGCCAAGAAGCAGGAGCTGCAGGCGTTCGTGGTCTATGACCGCTATCCCGGCCTCGTGCTGGTGGTCGCGCCCTCGCGCACCAACGACATCAAGTCGGTCAAGGACCTTGCCGGCAAGAAGGTCGGCGTCAGCGCCCCCGGCTCGTCCACGGACTTCTTCCTGAAATACATGCTCAAGAAGAACGGGCTCGACCCCACCAGCGCCGCCGTGATCGGCGTCGGCCTCGGCGCCACCGCGGTCGCCGCGATGGAGCAGGGGCAGATCGATGCGGCCGTGATGCTCGATCCCTCCGTCACCGTGCTTCAGGGCAGCCACAAGGACCTGCGCATCCTCAGCGACACCCGCACGCAGAAGGACACGCTCGAGACCTTCGGCGGCGAATATCCCGGCGGCGCGCTGTACTCGACGGTCGCTTGGATCAACGGTCACGAGAAGGAGACGCAGGCGCTCACCAATGCGATCCTGGCCACGCTCGCCTGGATCCATTCGCATACGCCTGAAGAGGTCATGGCGAAGATGCCGGAAGAGGTGGTCGGCAAGAACAAGGACCTCTATCTCGCCGCGCTGAAGAACACGATTCCCATGTTCTCCGAGACCGGCAAGATGGACCCGAAGGGCGCCGACGCCGTGCTCGCGGTGTTCAGCGTCGGTTCGCCCGAGGTTGCGAACGCCAAGATCGACGTCAGCAAGACCTTCACCAACAAGTACGTCGAGCAGGCCAAGAAGACCACGGGGAGCGCCAAATAGCTGACGCGAAGGCGTGGTAACCAGGCGTCATGACGTCACCGCTCATTCATCGCGTCACGACGCTTGATCTTGCCGTGCGGCCGGTCGTGTGGCCGTTCGCGGAGGAGCGGCGCGCCGAGATCACGGCGCATTTCGCCGAGAAGCAGCGCGAGCGGCCGAAGCTCTGGAACGGCCGCGTCCTGCTCGGGCGCGACGCGGTGTTCACCGGCGGCCATCTCTCCGCAACCTATTTCGAGACCGATTTCGCGAGCTTCCTCGCCTGGCGCGACTGGGGCTTTCCCGACAAGGCCGTATTCAACGGCTTTGGCATGGGCGCGCTACTTGCCTCCGACGGCGCATTCATCATGGGCGAGATGGCAGCCCATACCGCCAATGAGGGCCGCATCTATTTCCCGTCGGGCACGCCCGATCTCGACGACGTCGTCGACGGCACGCTCGACATTGCCGGCAGCGTCGTCCGCGAGCTCGGCGAGGAGACCGGGCTGACGGAAGCCGACTACCGGATCGAGCCGGGCTGGCATTGCGTCGTCACCGGCCCTACGCTTGCAATGCTGCAGGTCATCAACCTGGATATGCCGGGCGACGTGGCCCGCGCCCGGATCGAAGCCAATCTCGCACGCGAGACCGAGCCGGAGCTGTCGGCCATCCATATCGTGCGCGGGTTGAGTGATCTCACGCCGGCCATGCCGCGATTTGTCACGGCCTTCGTCGAGCAGCAGTTCACCTCGCGCTGATGCGCAAGGCTTGACATCGCCGCCCGCAGCCCATGTGATGGGCGAAAAAGCAAAAGCAAGAAGACTGCAATGCACAATCGTCCAGGGAGGTTTAGATGCGCCTGCGCATGGCTGCCCGCTTGGTACATGGGCTGTTGATCGCGATGTCAGCGACGGGCTTGGCGGCTTCGGCCGAGGCCCAAGAGAAGAAGATCAAGATCGGCGTCGTTTTCGATTTGACCGGGCCACTCGCGGGCGGCGGCTCCGAGCTGAACTATGTCGGCACGAAGATCATCCTCGACCATTTCGCCAAGTCCGGCGTCGAGGGCTACAAGATCGAGGCGGTCTACGCCGACGCGCAGAGCAAGCCCGACATCGCCATCAACGAATCCGTCCGCCTGCTCGAGCAGGAGAAGGTGGACATGGTGCTCGGCTTCTTCTCCTCCGCGCAATGCGTGCCGGTCGCCTCGCGCGTCGAGCAGCTCAAGAAGTTCATGTGGATGACGACCTGCATCTCGTCGGCCGTGTTCAACGAGAAGGGCTACAAATACGTCTTCCGCCCGCAGGCCAGCGGCGACCAGTTCGGCATGATGACGATGGACTTCATCGCGCAGAACGCCAAGGCGAAGCTCGGCAAGGAGCCGAGCGAGCTGCGCGTCGCCATCATCCACGAGGACGGCGCCTATGGCGTCGACGTCTCCAGGGGCAACGAGGCCGGGGCGAAGAAGGCCGGCTTCAACGTCGTGCTCAAGGAAGGCTATTCGGCGACCGCGCCGGACCTCTCTGCGCTGGTGACCAAGCTCAAGCGCGCCAAGCCCGACGTCATCTTCCACACCGGCTACAACCCCGACATCACGCTCCTGCTGCGGCAGGCCCGCGAGCAGGGCTTGAAATTCGGCGCGCTGATGGGGCACGGCGCCGGCTACGGCGTCTATGAGAAGCTGAAGGAGGGCATGGGCGCGGACGCGACCTACATCTTCAACACCGATCCGATCTCGATCTGGCTCTCCAACCAGAAGACCATGGATCCGAAGCTTCCGCCCGTCATCAAGATGGTCGGCGAGGAGTTCGACAAGATCAAGCCGGGCGTTGCCATCCGTTCGGCGCATGTCGGCATCGGCGCGTCCAACACCTATGTGTTCATGAGCGACGTGCTGCCGCGCGCGATCAAGAAGTATGGCGGGGTCGATCCGGAGGCGCTGCGCAAGGCGGCGCTCGACACCGACATTCCCGAGGGCGGCACCATGCTCGGCTTCGGCGTCAAGTTCTACGGCGAGGGCACGCCGATGGCGGGCCAGAACGAGCGCTCGTTCCCCGTGGTGATCCAGTATCTCGAAGACAAGTCCCATGTGGTGTGGCCCAAGAGTCAGGCGCAGCGCGAAGCCGTGCTGCCGCTGCCCAAGGGCACCACCTACAGCAACCAGTAGCGGAGCAGGCGGTGCTGGAAGTCAGCGGGCTGGTGAAGCGGTTCGGCGGCTTCACCGCCGTGAACAACGTGTCGTTCCGGGTCGACCAGGGCGAGATACTCGGCCTGATCGGCCCCAACGGCTCGGGCAAGAGCACGATCTTCAACATGCTCTCGGGCACGCTCGCCCCGACCGCCGGCTCGATCCTGTTCGGCGGCTCCGAGATCGCGGGCCTTGCGCCGCACCGGATCATCAACAGCGGCATCGGCCGGACCTTCCAGATCCCGCGGCCGTTCCGTCGCCTGACCATTTTCGAGAACGTCGCGCTCGCCGGCTTCTACGGCCAGGGCCGCCACAGCCGCGTCAAGGCGGAGGAGGCGGCCGAGCGCGCGCTGGCGATGGTCGGCCTGCCGACCGATCGCCACGCCAGCGTCGATGGTCTCGGCGCTGCGGGCCTGAAGAAGCTCGAGCTGGCCAAGGCGCTCGCCACAGCGCCAAAGCTGTTGCTCGCCGATGAAAGCCTCGGCGGCCTCGACGAGGCCGAGATGGACCAGGCCGCCGACATGCTGCGCAACATCCGCGACGAGCTCGGCATCACCATCATCTGGGTCGAGCACATCATGGGCGTCCTGATGCGCGTCGTCGACCGCGTCATGGTGCTCGATCACGGCGAGAAGATCTCGGAAGGCCTGCCGAGCGCGGTTGCCGGCGATCCGCGCGTCATCGAGGTCTATCTCGGCACCGATGCCGAGACCACGCAGGCCGCGGCCGCCGAAGCGCGCCGCCGCGCGGGAGGCCAGTGATGCTCGAACTTCGCGGCGTCAACGCCGGCTATGGCACTTTCCAGGCGCTGTTCGACGTCAATCTCGATGTGAAGGCGGGCGAAGCCGTCGGCGTCATCGGGCCGAACGGCGCGGGCAAGACCACCCTGATGCGCGTCATCTCCGGCCTGATCCGGCCCACGCGCGGCTCGATCACGATGGAGGGCGTCGACGTCGTGGCGACGCCGGCACACAAGATCGTCAGCCTCGGCATTGCGCATGTGCCGGAGAACCGGCGGCTGTTTCCGCAGCTCACGGTCGATGACAATCTCAAGATGGGCGCCTTCATGAAGGAGGCGCGCGGGCACTATGCCGAGCGGCTGGACGCCGTGTTCGACCTGTTCCCGCGCCTGAAGGAGCGCCGCCACCAGATGGCCGGTACCATGTCCGGCGGCGAGCAGCAGATGTGCGCGATCGGCCGCGCGATGATGTCCAATCCGAAGCTGCTGCTGCTGGACGAGCCGTCCGCCGGGCTGGCGCCGGTGGTGGTGCAGCAGGTGTTCGAGCTGGTGAAGCGGATCCGCGCCAGCGGGCTGACCGTGCTGATCGTCGAGCAGAACGTGCAGCAGGTGCTGAAGGTGGTGGACCGCGCCTATCTGATCGAGGCAGGCACGATCCGCGCCTCCGGCACCTCGGCCGAGATGCTGGCGAGCGACACGGTCAAGGAAGCGTATCTCGGGGTGTGATGGGCATGCAGGCGTTCCTGGACATTTTCGACATCTACCTGCTGGAGGCCGTGATCAACGGCATCCTGCTCGGCGGCGTGCTGGCGCTGCTCGCGCTCGGGCTGAACCTGATCTTCGGCGTCATCGACGTGACCTGGATCTGCTACGCCGAGCTCGTCATGATCGGCATGTACGCCATGTACTTCATGGTGCAGTATTACGGCGTCAGCTATTTCGTCGCCGCGCCGCTCACGATCCTGCTGGTCGCGATCCTCGGCGCGCTCCTGCATTATCTCGTGATCGCGCCGCTGCTCACGGCGCCGCCGATCAACCAGCTGCTCGCGACCGGCGGCGTGCTGTTCGTGCTGCAGAGCTTCGCCACCGTCGCCTTCGGCATCGACTTCCGCAATCTCGGCATCCGCCTGCCGGTGCTCGCCTTCGGCGACATGAATTTCAGCTACGCACGACTGTTGTCGTTTCTGGCTGCGCTGGTCGGCATGGTCGCGGTGTACCTGTTCATGACGCGCACCTTCACCGGCACCGCGATCCGCGCCATCTCGCAAGACCGGCAGATCATGGCGCTGATGGGCGTCGACACCAAGCGGATCTATATCATCACGTCCGCGCTCGGCGGCGCGCTGGCCGGGCTCGCGGCGTGCCTCTTGGTGCTGCAATACGACGTGCACCCCTTCGTCGGCCTCTCGTTCGGGCCGATCACCTTCCTGATCTGCGTGCTCGGCGGCCTCGGCAATTTCATCGGCGGCTTCATCGCGGCGTTCGTCTTCGCCGAGATCATCTCGCTCGGCGGCCTGTTCTCCGACCTCGAATGGGGCTACGTGCTGGCCTTCGCCTTCTTCATCGTCATGATGTTCATCCGGCCCGCGGGCCTGCTTGCGAGGCGCCGATGAATGGACAGGGACGTCTTGCGACCTGGGGCATCGGGCTGGCGGCGCTGGTCGCGCTGCCCTTCGTCTATCGCGACCCCTATCATCTGCACATCCTGGTGCTGATCCTGATCTGGTCGTTCGCCTATACGTCGTGGTCGATGATGGGGCGGTTCGGCCTGGTCTCGCTCGGACATGGCGGCTTCATGGGGATCGGCGCCTATGTCACCGCGCTCCTGTGGAATCACCTGGGGCTGTCGCCCTGGATCGGCATTCCCATCAGCATGGCCGCGGCCGGCGCGCTGGCGCTGATCGTCGGCTATCCCTGCTTCCGCTTCCGCATCACCGGGCACTATTTCGTGCTGGTGACGTTGGCGCTGTCGGGCATCGTGCTCCAGGTCATCACCGCGACGCGCGACTATACCGGCGGCTCGCTCGGCTACACGCCGAACCGCGCGACCGGCAACAAGCTGCTGGCGCTGCAATTCGACGACAAGATCACCTGGTACCTGATCGCGCTCGGGGTCTGGCTGTTCGGGATCGTGGTCTGGCACTGGGTGGACCGCAGCATGGCGCGCTATGCGCTGGAGGCGATCTCGGAGGACGAGGATGCCGCCGCTGCGGCCGGCGTCGACGTCACCGCCGAGAAGCTGAAGATCACCCTGCTCAGCGCGCTGATGACCGCGCTCGCGGGCGCGATTTACTGCCAGTACCAGATGTTCATCACGCCCGATACGGTCAGCGGCATCGCGGTGTCGCTGCAGATGGTGTTCGCGGCGATCGTCGGGGGCCTGTTCGTCTCGCTCGGGCCGACCGTGGGCGCCGTCATCACCATCCTGCTGGCGGAGACCCTGCGGATCGGCTTCGGCACCAAGGCGGTCGGCTGGGACAACCTCGTTTACGGCGTGCTGCTCGTGCTTTTCATCATATTCCTTCCCAAGGGCATCCTTGGTAGCTTGCTCGACCGACTGAAGCCGCAACGCAAGGTGCCCCGCGCTCATGAGCAAGAAGCCGTCCAAATCGCTCGCCCAGGAACTTGACCGCTACATCACGCCGTTCCGCTACGATGGCGCGGGCAAGTTTCACCTCAAGGAGCACAAGACCGACGAGAAGGGCGACCTCGACAAGGAGAAGGCGCAGGCGCTTCTCGATGCCAACAAGAAGCGGCTGATCGAGTTTCAGGAGAAGCTCTATGCCCAGGACCGCTGGTCGCTGCTGATCGTGTTCCAGGCCATGGACGCCGGCGGCAAGGATTCCGCGATCAAGGCGATCTTCGAGGGCATCAATCCGCAGGGCTGCGAGGTCACGGCCTTCAAGGCGCCGAGCAACAAGGAGCTCGACCACGACTTCCTGTGGCGCCATGTCGTCGCGCTGCCCGAGCGCGGCCATATCGGCATCTTCAACCGGTCGCATTACGAGGAATGCCTGGTGACGCGGGTGCATCCGGAGATTCTCGCCAAGGAGAAGCTGCCGCAAAAGCTCGTCACCAAGAACATCTGGAAGGAGCGGTTCGAGGACATCGCCGCCTTCGAGCGCTACCTCTGCCGCAACGGCACCGTGGTGCTGAAGTTCTTCCTCAACGTGTCCAGGGACGAGCAGCGCGAGCGCTTCCTCGACCGGCTGGAGGATCCGTCCAAGCAGTGGAAGTTCTCGATGGACGACATCAAGGAGCGCGCGCTGTGGCCGCGCTACCAGGCGGTCTATCAGGACATCGTACGGCACACGTCCACCTCGCACGCGCCGTGGTACGTCGTGCCCGCCGACCACAAATGGTTCGCCCGGGTCGTGATCGGATCGGTGATCAACGCGGCGCTCGAAAAGCTCGACCTGCGCTTTCCCCGCGCCGACAAGGCTTCGCTCGAGGAGTTCAAGGCCGTGCGCAGGGCGCTCGAGCGCGAGGGAAAGGGGAAGCGGTGATGTTGAAGCTTGTTCTCGCACTCGCTGTTCTCGTGATAAGCGCGCCGGCGCGGGCCCAGACCTACGCGCCGGGTGCGCCGGTCTGCCTGCACGTCTTCGGCGAGCTGGAGGGCGAGCGGATCGATTGCATCTTCGCCTCCTTCGCGCAGTGCCAGGCCGCAGCTTCGGGGCGGCCTGCGACGTGCGTGATGAATCCCTACGCGGCGCAGGCCCAGCCGGCGAGGGCGGGGCGCCGCGTCCGCTAGGTGCCGGCGGGCGGCAAAGCCCGCTGCGATACAAAAGTGCGAAAACAACCCCATGCACAGTAGCCGGCGACAATGGAATCAAGGGCTTGGCGTCGGGTGCGAGGCTCTTGCGGATTTTTCGAATCGATTTGACGCGTCGGGCAAAACAGGGGCGATGATGTCACCATCGCCGGAGGCTGCCGTCTTCAACATCCGGCCCTCATCAGCAGCGGACATCTGAAGCAGACATCAGCAACAGCGTCATCTCGTCGGCATCGGCGAGACGCGCGAGTGCAATTCGAGATTGGCGTTTCGCGCTTACGAGATCGAAGACGGAGCGGGACTCGCAGGCATAACGACCGCGCGCACGACGGGCATCTTGAGGTTGCGAGAAGGAACCGGATTACGCCTTGCGTTCCCGCATCAAATCTCGTGATTGCGTCGTCGTTCCTGCTTGACAGTTTTATGGCACAGGAGGACCATACCAACGGTCGCGAATACGCGACGCGCAACGTCCACCACATGAGCAAGGGGAGGTCTATGACACCACCTCCGCAGATCCAGCCGCGTTAAGTGCGATGGAGCTCGTTCGGACTATCGCATAGCGGCAGAAACCGCGAACGGCACGCCGGGCACAGGTCTAGTGGGCTGCATCAGTGAGGCATAGCCCCTACCTGCCCGGCGCTGTATTTTTCACGCGCTTCGCATTGCGCGGCCCTGCCGAGGTCGCGGCGTGCGGTTGCCCTCATGCTTCTCTCTTCTCCTCCTCGCCGTCATTCCGGCGTCAAAACCGGAATGACGGGAGAGGTTTTGGCGTGAGCATCGTGTTCCATCTGGGCACGATCGCCTGAGCCTGCTTCCTGCATTGCGGCAAATGCCAAGAGAATGTCGCCTGATCGGCCAACTTCCGACACAGCGCCGGGGCGAATAACGGCAATCCGACATGACGTACGTGCTTCGGCGGTGACGCTCCCGTCGCCGCCGGCGCATTCATTTTTGGGAACTCCGCGTGTCGCACAAGTCTGCTCCGGCGCTCGTCGCCGCGCTCTTCCTCGCAATCTTTTCGTTCTCCACAGCGCGCGCCGAGACGGCCGCGCCTGCGGCCAACCATGCGGCCACAGTATCGCCTGACGAGGCCAGACGCGCGCTGGATACCCTGCAGGACGACAAGAAGCGCGCGCAGATGATCGACACGCTGCGCGCCATCGCGAACGCGTCCGGCCCGCAGCAGCCCGCGCCCGAGCCGAAATCGCCGATCCCGCTGTCGGCCGACGGCCTCGGCGCGCAGCTCCTGCTCACGGTGTCCGAGCAGATCGGCGAGATCTCGGGCGAGATCGCCAGCATGGCGCGGACGCTCACGCACTTCCCGGCCTTCTACTACTGGATCATGCGCACCGCGAACGATCCGGCGGCCTACAATCTCCTGATCGAGATCGCCTGGAAGCTCGCGCTGGTGCTCGGCTGCGCGCTCGCGGCCGAATGGGTGATCTTCCGCCTGATCCGGCGTCCGGTCGCGTTCCTGGAAGGACGCGTGCCGCACAGCGCCCGCCTGCCGGTGCAGGCGCTGCCGATCGCCGATCCGCCGTCGTCGGTCGCCGACGTGACGCCGGCACCTGAACTGCAAAAGCGCCGCAATAGCCTCGCTCGGATCTGGCAGGTCATGCTGCGCCTGCCCTTCGTGCTCGGTCGTTTCGTGCTCGAGCTGCTTCCCGTGTTCGTCTTCGTCGGCATCGCCACCGCGTTGCTCGGAACGGAGATCGGCGAACCCACGACCGTTCGTCTCGTGATCCTCGCCGTCGTCAACGCCTATGCATTCTCGCGCGGGCTGATCTGCCTGGTGCGTGCGCTGGCCGGGCCGTTCGGCCTGTTTCCGGTGCGGGCCGAGACCGCGGCCTATATCGAGATCTGGGCGCGCCGTATCGTCGGCGTCGGCGTCACCGGCATCGCCTTTGCCAACGTGGCGCTGCTGCTCGGCCTGCATCGCGGCGGCTATGCCGCGCTGCTGCGCATGGTGATGCTGGTGGTGCATCTCTTCATCGTCGTCATCATCCTGCAATGCCGCCGCCAGGTCGCCGAAGCCATCCGCGCGCCGGGCGATCGGCAGGGCGTCGCGGCCGGCCTGCGCAACCGCATCGCCGGCGGCTGGCACTATCTCGCCATCGTGCTCGATCTCGCGCTGTGGGCGGTGTGGGCGCTGAACATCCGCAACGGCTATTCCCTGCTGCTGCAATATTTCGTCGGCACCGTCGTGGTGGCGCTGATCACGCGCGTCGCCATCATGCTGACGCTGGGCCTGATCGACCGCGGCTTCCGCATCAGGCCGGAGATCCTGCAACGCTTTCCGGGGCTGGAGGTCCGTGCCAACCGCTATCTGCCGCTGCTGCGCAAGATCGTGTCCGGCGTGATCGCCTTCATCGGCTTCGTGGCCGTGCTCGAGGTCTGGGGCGTGGATGCCATCGTCTGGTTCTACGGCGGCCAGATCGGCAGCCGGCTGATCTCGGCCGTGGTGACGATCGGCATCGCCGTGTTCGTTGCCGCCGCGATCTGGGAAATCAGCAACGCGCTGCTGGACCGCCAGATCAATACGCTGTCGCGGGACGGGCATTATGCCCGCGCCGCGCGCTTACGCACCTTCCAGCCGATGCTGCGCACCGCGCTGCTCTGCCTGATCGCCACCGTCGTCGGCCTCACGGCGCTCAGCGAGATCGGTGTCAATGTCGCGCCGCTGCTGGCGGGCGCCGGCATCGTCGGCATCGCCATCGGCTTCGGTTCGCAAAAGCTGGTGCAGGATCTCATCACCGGCCTGTTCCTGCTGCTGGAGAACACGGTGCAGGTCGGCGACAATGTCAGCGTCTCCGGGTTGACCGGCGTCGTCGAGAACGTCTCGATCCGCACGATCCGGCTTCGCGCGGGCGATGGCGCCGTCCACATCGTGCCGTTCAGCGCGGTCACGACCATCACCAATGCCAGCCGCGGTGCCGGCAACGCCTCGGTCAGCGTCAACGTCGCCTACAAGGAGGACACCGACCGTGCCGGCCAGATCCTCAAGGACATCGTCGACGAGATGCGGCGCGAAGCGGACTTCCGCGCACTGATCCGCGGCGATCTCGAACTCTGGGGCGTCGACAAGGTCGATGGCGCGATGGTGTCGATCGTCGGCCAGATCCGCTGCACCGAGGCCGGGCGCTGGCCGGTGCAGCGCGAATTCAACCGCCGCATGAAGCAGCGCTTCCAGCAACACGGGATCGAGGTCGCCTCCGCGACCCAGACCATCCTGATGCACGTGGTGCCGCCGGCCGATCACGCCGCGAACCTGACGCCGCGGCGCGCCGCCGGATAAAGGTCCGGTCAACTTACCGCTTGCCTCCAATCCTCCGGCAGCGTTCACTCCGGCCCCAGCCCGCGGACAACATGCGGGCGGCAAAAAGGGTGGGAGAGACCGATGCGGGGGCTGTGGGGCGGACTACGCGGTCATGTGATCGTCATCTGCGCGTTGATCGGATGTGCTGTGGGGGCGCCGCCGGCGAGCGCCCAGTCCTCGCGGCCCGTCACCCTGGTGGTGCCGTTCGCGGCGGGCGGCCCGACCGACACGCTGGCGCGGATCCTGTCCGAGCGGATCGCGGCCGAGCTCCACACCACGGTCGTGGTCGAAAACGTGGCGGGCGCCTCGGGCAGCATCGCGGGCGCCCGCGTCGCGCGCGCAACGCCCGACGGCACGACTATCACGATTGGTCATTGGGGCACGCATGTGCTCAACGGCGCGATCTTCAAGCTGCCCTACGACGTGCTCGCCGATTTCGAGCCGGTCGCGACCATCGCGATGGGCACGCAGCTCATCGTCGGCCGCAAGTCGCTCGAGGCCAACACTTTGAAAGACATGATCGCGTGGCTGAAGGCCAATCCCGGCAAGGCCACCGCGGGCACGGCCGGCGCGGGCACCGGGGCGCATGTCGCCGGCGTCTTCTTCAAGGAGAAGACCGGCACCGACTTCCAGTTCGTGCCCTATCGCGGCGCCGGGCCCGCCATGATCGATCTCGTGGCCGGACAGATCGACATCATGTTCGACCAGGCCTCGAACTCGCTGCCGCAATACAAGAACGGTGCGATCAAGGCGTTTGCAGTGACATCGCCGACACGGCTCGCATCCGCGCCCGACATTCCGACCGTGGACGAGGCGGGGCTGCCCGGGCTCTATATCTCCTACTGGCACGGTATCTGGGCCCCGAAGAACACGCCGAAGGACATCGTCGCAAAGCTCAATGCGGCCATCGTCACCGTGCTCGCCGATCCCGCCGTCAAGCAGCGCTTTGCCGAGCTCGGTCAGGAGATACCGCCCGTTGCCCAGCAAACGCCCGCGGCGCTCGCGGCCTTCCAGAAGGCCGAGACCGAGAAATGGTGGCCGATCGTGAAGGCCGCCGATATCAAGCCGGAATAGCTGCGCGGCACCACAAGCACTGCTCCTCATCCTGAGGAGGCCGCTTGCTCCGCCTCTCCCGCTTGCGGGAGAGGCCGACGCGCTCGTAGAGCGCGGCGGGTGAGGGTTCTCGCCGCGCAGGGGTATTCTCTGCAATCCTCACCAATCCCGACGCGGAGACACCCCCACCCCAGCCCTCCCCCGCAAGCGGGAGAGGGAGTCCAGTGCCGATGCCGCAGCATCGTGCACACCAAGTGCGATTGCCCGGCCTTCATGGATCGCCCGGCGATGCGCAGCATCGTCCGGAGACGGCGCTGCGCGCCTCCTCACCATGAGGGGTGAGAGTCTTGCGCCGTTAACCTCTTGTCGTTTGCAAAAATCTCGCTGCGGTGCGAGATCACAATCGCGGTCGGAATTTCTACGTCCTTGATCTCGGGGGAGCGCTGGCCGACAATGCGTGCCCTTCAATAAGAAACTCCCTGGGGGATTTCGTGAATAGACCTGCTCGGGTCAGCGACCATTCGACATCATCCGACACCGCACATGGCATGACGCTGCTGCGCGATCCCTTGCTCAACAAGGGCACCGCCTTCACGGAAGCGGAGCGCCAGGCGCTCGGCCTGCGCGGCCTGCTGCCGCCCTGCGTGCTGACCATGGAGACCCAGGTGGAGCGCGTGCTCACCAATCTGCGCACGCTGCCGACCGATCTCGAAAAATACGTCGCGCTGAATGCGTTGCATGACCGCAACGAGGCACTGTTCTTCCGCGTCGTCGTCGACAATATCGACGAGATCCAGCCGATCATCTACACGCCGACAGTCGGGCTTGCCTGCCAGAAATACGGCCTGATCTTCCAGCGGCCGCGCGGCATGTTCATCTCCTCGCGCGATCGCGGCCAGATCGCGGAGATCCTGAAGAACTGGCCCTATCCGGCCAAGCTGATCGTCGTCACCGACGGCGAGCGCATTCTGGGTCTCGGCGATCTCGGCGCCAACGGCATGGGCATCCCCGTCGGCAAGCTCTCGCTCTATTCGGCCTGCGCCGGCGTGCATCCCGAGCACTGCCTGCCTGTCGTGCTCGACGTCGGCACCAACAACGAAGAGCTCCTGAACGATCCCTATTATCTCGGCCTGCGCGAGCGCCGGCTGACGGGCGAGGCCTATGACAGCTTCGTCGACGAATTCATGCAGGCGGCGCGCAAGACGTTCCCGGGCGTGCTGATCCAGTTCGAGGATTTCGCCAATCACTCCGCGTTCAAGCTGCTGCACAAATACCGGGACGAGACCTGCGTCTTCAACGATGACATCCAGGGCACCGCGGCGGTCGCGCTCGCCGGCCTGTTCTCGGCGCTGCGCATCAGCGGCGGCAAGCTGAAGGACCAGAAGATCCTGTTCCTCGGCGCGGGCGAGGCGGCGACCGGCATCGCCGATCTCGTGGTTTCCGCCATGATGGCCGAGGGCGCCACGGAGGCCGAGGCGCTCCGCCGCAACTGGCTGGTGGATTCCCGCGGCCTCGTCGTCGGCGGCCGCGAGGGCCTTCACGGCCACAAGCTGCGTTACGCTCACGCCGATCAGGCGCCGATCGCCGACTTCCTCACCGCGATCAAGACGTTGAAGCCGACGGCGATCATCGGCGTTGCCGCGGTCGGCGGTGCCTTCACGCCCGAGGTGCTGAAGACGATGGCCGAGCTCAACGCGCAGCCGATCGTGTTCGCGCTCTCCAATCCGACCTCGAAGGCCGAATGCTCGGCGGAGGACGCCTATCGCTACACCGAGGGCCGCGCGCTGTTCGCCTGCGGCAGCCCGTATGACCCGGTCACGCTCAACGGCCGCACCTTCGTGCCGCGCCAGGGCAACAATTCCTACATCTTCCCCGGCGTCGGCCTCGGCGTCATCGCCAGCCGCTCCAGGCTGGTGACCGACGAGATGTTCATGGCTGCCGCGCACACGCTCGCCAACAGCGTCGGGAAGGAAGATCTCGCGCAGGGCAGCCTCTATCCGGCGCTGCCCCGCATCCGCGAGGTCTCGGCCAGCATCGCCGCCGCCGTGGCGGATGTTGCCTATCAGCGCGGGCTCGCGGACGGACCGGCGCCTAACGACGTCAGGGCCCTGGTCCAGTCGCAGATGTACGAGCCGAAGTACTGAAGTACCCACCCGACATGACACTGCCTGTCCCGATTCAGGACAGGCCAGTGTGGTGGAATCGTCACAGCTGATGCGCAAACGCAGGCGGCCCCAGGGCCGCTTTTGTTCCGACAAGGTTCTGCCCTCATTGACCGCCGAAAATCCCGGCAGTTCGGAGGGCGCATCATGTCTTGCATTGCACGTGCCGAAACTGCCCGGATGTCGCTGGCAACCTCGAGCCGGTTGCTGCTCGCAATCATCGGTGCCGCATCGCTCGCCGCGTGCGCCCAGTCGCCGGTCGGCCGTCAGAAGGCCGATCTCGCCGGCACAAGCCGGCAGGCCGCCGTCGAGCGGCCGTACCGCGTGGCGGCGCTGCATCCGCGGCCGATCAGCCGGGCGCGCATTCCCGACGGTGAGGCGAAGCGAACCGCCTCGCATGGCCTTGCCAGCTTCTACTCGGACACCGAGACCGCGAGCGGCGAGAAGTTCGACAAGAACGAGCTGACTGCAGCGCATCCCACGCTGCCGTTCGGCACCAAGCTCCGCGTCACCGACGTATCATCCGGCCGCTTCGTCACGGTGAGGGTCAACGATCGCGGCCCGTTCGTTCGCGGGCGCGTGGTCGACATCTCGCCGTCCGCGGCCGAGGCGCTCGGCATGGTCGACAAGGGCCTCGCCAATGTCCGGCTCGACGTCGTGCGATAAAGCGCGCAGCGGTTTTCGGAAGGGATCATGCTCAGACGATCAAGCCGCGTTTCGTCGAGCTGAAGCTCTGCGCTTAACCGGCTGTTAGGCGCTTCTCAAGCACCATGACTGCCCAAACAATTCGGGGCTCCTGTCGGGTCCTTGCGGAGGCGGCGCTTGAACACGATCCAGTATCTCGAAGATCAGGCCGCACGCGCCGAGCGGCTCGCCAAACGGATCACGGATACGCTGACGATCGAAAAGCTCCTGACCTTTGCCGGCGAACGCCGCCGCGAGATCGAGGTCATCGCCGGCAGGTACCCGCGCGCATAACGTTTCCAAACCATGCACTGAACGCATCCGGCCTCGTCTCCGGACGCGGAACTTCTTCTCGCCTGCTGCGTCATCTGGGCAGTGAATGAGGAGGAGGACATCATGGGCTTTGGACGAGGTGCTTTGCTTTGGCTGCTTGGCGTGCCGCTGCCGATCATTCTGCTGCTGGCATTGTTCTGGCACCACTAGAGCATGATCCGGAAAAGTGTAGAGCGGCTTTCCGATAGGATCATGCTCAAACGCTAGAGTTCGACCAGCGAAAAGCGCCGCGGAAGCGGCGCTTTTTTATTGTCCGGGATTTGAAACGTTCGGGGCGCGATTGCGCGCTCAGCTATGGCTCTCGACGAAATCGCTGAGATAGTCGGGCAGCGTCACGCCGTCGATGTCGCAGCGGGCGCGGATCTCGCCGGCGACATCGGTCGAGATGTCCTTCATCCAGTGCTCGAGCGTGTTGAACGAGATCACCTTGATCGGATCGTTGAAGCAGCCGGCAACGAGCTCGCCGATGGTCGTTTCGAGATCGCTCCGCTCGATGCGGATTTCGGTCGCCTTGTCGCGGCGATCGATCACCACGAACAAGGTCTGGTCTGCGCCATAGGGCACGACGGGGGAAGGTACGCCAGCTTCAAGCATTGTCGTCACTCACGCCTTGGCATCCGATCCCCGTTAACGGGAAAAACCGGAAGAAGGTTCCTGCCAGGATGAGAAGCTTGTCGCGCGCGTGCAGCCGGCGCCTCTGCACGCAATCAGAGAAATTCGCGCCAGCGCGAGAGCTCGGTGACGTGCTCAGGCGAGAGGATATCCGTGACCAGCGGCGGCTGTGCCGCCGTGCGGATCTCATAGAGGTGGCGGGTTGCCGCCGGCTTCTTCATGAAGGCCGAGATGCACTCGTCGAGCGTGCCCTCGCTCACCTGGTAGGGCTCGCGATCCGGCCTGCGCTGGTTGGCCAACGACGGCCATTTACGCAGCGCCGCAAGTGCGCCGAAATCGACTTTTGACTCAACGACAACGTCCCCCATGGTCCCGCCTCACGCAAACAAGAACCCCAGCGCGCGAATCTGCGCACCGGGGCCCATTACCTATCGCTGCATCTCAATGCCACGCCACCTCAACGCAGCAGCCGGGAAAAGGTTCCCGGCTGCGGTGCTGTGGTCAGCTCGCGGCCGCCGCGATCTTGTGCCCCGGGCTGGTGTGGCCCTGGCTGTGTTCGTCACCGCGGCTGACCTCCGGCGGCAGCCCGGCAAAGCGCCGCAAGGCTTCGGCCATCTGCACGCGGCCCTGCACACCGGTGATCACCACGTCCACCATCGTGAAGGACGAGTGGAAATGGCCGTGCGCCTTCAACTGTTCGACCGGGACGCCCGCCGCCGCCATGGCCTCGGCATAGGCGATGCCTTCGTCGCGCAGCGGATCGAACTCGCAGGTGGCGACGAAAGCCGGCGGCAGCTTCTCGACCTTGCCGCGCAATGGCGAGACGCGCGGATCGGTGCGGTCGGCCGGCGAGCAATAGAGGTCCCAGAACCAGTACATCAGCGACCGCGTCAGGAAATAGCCGGTCGCATTGTCGTTGTAGGAGGGACGGTCGAAGGTGCAGTCGGTGACGGGACAGATCAGGAGCTGGCCCGCAATCTCGGGTCCGCCCCGGTCGCGCGCGAGCTGGCAGGTGACGGCGGCGATGTTGCCGCCGGCGCTCCAGCCGGCGACCAGCACGGGGCCGGGCTTGCCGCCGAGCTCGGCGGCGTGCTCGGCGATCCAGCGCGTTGCCGCATAGCCGTCTTCCGCCGCGGCCGGGAAACGGTGCTCGGGGGCGTGGCGATAACCGACGCTGACGAACATCATGCCGGTCCTGCGCACCATGTCGCGGCAGAACGGCTCGTCCGACTGCTCGTCGCCGAGCACCCAGCCGCCACCGTGGAAGTAGACCACGACCGGATGCGGGCCGGGCGTTGCAGGCTTGAAGACACGATAGGGCAGCGGGCCGTCGGTGCCGGGCAGGGTGCCGTCGACGATCTCGCCGATCAAGCGTCCGGCGGGGCGGCCCTTGTTGAACTCGTTGACGAACGCGCGCGCGCCCGCCGCGCCCATCGACTCGATCGGCGGCAGGTTGAGCGTGGCCAAGAGGTTCAGCACCAGCCGCACGTCCGGCTGCAGGCGCACCACCTCGCCGTCATTGCACTGCGCGGCACCGCCGGGACCGGTGAGCTTGAAGCCGAGCATGCCGCGGCTCGTCACCTCGTCGCAGATGCTGCGATAGGGGCCGACGCCGCCGGTATAGGGCATCAGGCCCTGCACCTTGCCGGGCACGTTGGCGCCCGTGTACCAGGTGTTGGCGAGCCGGTGCAGCGTCAGCATCGAGCAGTCGGCCATGTGCCTGTTCCAGCCGGCCTGCGCCATTTCGGTCGGCTCGATCGTGGTGAAGCCGGCATCGCGCAGCGCGGCGAGGCGATCGACGACCCAGTCGACATGCTGCTCGATCGAGACCGCCATGTTCGACAGCACCGATGGACTGCCGGGTCCGGTGATCATGAAGAAGTTCGGGAAGCCTTCCACCGTGAGCCCGAGATAGGTCTGCGGACCGTGGGCCCAGACATCGGTGAGCGACTTGCCGCCGCGCCCCGTGATCGGATGCACGGCGCGGATCGCGCCGGTCATGGCGTCGAAGCCGGTCGCGAACACGATGACGTCGACGTCGACGTTGCGGCCGTTCGTGGAGATGCCGCTCGCGGTGATGGCCTTGATCGGCTCCTGGCGCAGATTGACCAGCGTGACGTTCGGCCGGTTGTAGGTGGCGTAGTAATTGGTGTCGAGGCAGGGACGCTTGGCGCCGAAGGGATGATCGTGCGGTGTGAGCGCGGCGGCGGTCTCGGGATCCCTGACGGCGGCGCGGATCTTCTCGCGGATCAGGTCCTGGACGATCTTGTTGCCGTCGACGTCGACGGCCTGGTCGGCCCATAGTTGCGTGAGAATGTGGACGAGGTCGCCGGCAGCCCAGGCACGCTCGAACCGCTCGCGACGCTCGGCATCGCTCAATTGCCAGCTCACCACCGTCTGCTGCGGATAGGGCACGCCGGCCATCGACTGGCGCGCCTGCTCGCGATAGGCCGCGCGATCGGTTTCAAAGAAGGTCTTGCGATCCTCCGGCGCCGGACCATTCCCCGCCGGCAACGCGAAATTCGGCGTGCGCTGGAACACGGTGAGATGCGCGGCCTGCTCGGCGATCAGCGGGATCGACTGGATCGCCGACGAGCCGGTGCCGATCACGGCGACGCGCTTGCCGGCGAGGTTGACGCCCTCATGCGGCCAGCGCCCAGTGAAATAGACCTGGCCCTTGAAGTCCTTGACGCCGTCGATCTCCGGCGGCTTCGGCGCCGAAAGGCAGCCTGTGGCCATGATGTAGTGACGGCAAGAGACCGGCGCGCCGTTGTCGGTGGTGAGCTGCCAACGCTCGGCCGCCTCGTCCCACCTGGCTTCGGTCACCTTGGTCCTGAAGCGGATGTCGCGGCGCAGATCATAGCGGTCGGCGACGAAGCCGAGATAGCGCAGGATCTCGGGCTGGGTCGCGTATTTCTCCGACCAGGTCCAGGCCGTATCGAGCTCGGGATCGAAGGTGTAGCTGTAGTCGATGGTCTGGATGTCGCAACGCGCGCCGGGGTAGCGGTTCCAATACCAGGTTCCGCCGACATCGCCGGCCTCTTCGAGGGCGACGGTCGAGAAGCCCGCCTTGCGCAGGCGATGGAGGAGATAGAGGCCGGCAAATCCGGCGCCGACCACGGCGACGTCGACCAGCTGGGCAGATTTGGGGGCGGTATCAGAGGCGCGCGCAGCGACCATTGCTTCAGGCATGGTATTTCCTCCCGTGCATTTTGTTTTGCCGGCAGGCTAATCCTGCAGGCTCGGCTTGTCATCAGAGCAAGTGCAATCTTCGGTAGTCGTTTACGGCTTCACCGTGGCAGCGCGAAGCTTGCTCCAATGCACGCATCGCGATGCACCATGGCCGTGATTACCCGGGCTAATCATGGACGATCCGTCTGTGTATGCTTGCGGTTACAAGCCACGCGTATGACCGGGCGTCATGACTGAGTTGAGTGAGCGAACCAAAGCCAACATGGACGTCGTCCTGGAGGAGACGTGCCGCCAATTGCCGCATGGCGGCGACCATGACAGCCGCAGGTTCATCGCCGAGCGCCTGATCGAGGCGGCGCAGGCGGGGCACGCCACGCTCGGCGAGCTCGGCATCATCGCGCGCCGCGCGCTGGCGGAGATCGTCGCGAAGGGCGGTTAGGCGCCGGCCGCGAGGCTTGCCTCGCCGGCGGCCCTGGACATAACCTTGCAGACAACCTGTCCGCGCATCGAGATGCCAAGAGATGCGGTTCCTGCTTGCGCTCATTGCGGCTTCCGCATGTCTTTGCTCGACCGGCCCGGCCGCGGCCCAGCAGGTCGGACAGTTTCCGTTTGCGCTGACGCGCGAAGGCCAGATGCTCGGCGCCGTCGAGGGCGAGGTGGCGTCGTTCAAGGGCATGGCCTACGCGGCGCCGCCGGTCGGTCCGCTGCGCTGGCGTCCGCCGCAGCTCACGCCTGAGAAAAGTTCGGAGATGCGCACGGCCTATGAATATGCTGCGCCATGCCCTCAGCCGTCGGTGTCCGGGACGAGCGAGGATTGCCTCACGCTGAACGTGTTTCGTCCCTTCGGCGTCGACGGTCCGCTGCCGGTGATGGTGTTCATCCATGGCGGCGGCTTCGTCCGCGGCACCGCCAACGATCCGCTGTTCGACGGCGCCAGGCTCGCGCAGGCCGGGCTCATCGTGGTGACGGTGAATTATCGCCTGGGCATGCTCGGCTGGCTCGGTCATCCCGCGTTGTCGGACGGCGGCTCCGGCAATTACGGCCTGATGGATCAGGTCGCGGCGCTGCGTTGGGTCCACGACAACATCGCGGCATTCGGCGGCGATCCGCGCAACGTCACGCTGTTCGGCACCGGCGCGGGCGCGACCTCGATCGCGCTGCTGATGCTGTGCGGCGAGGCGCGCGAGCTGTTCCAGAAAGCGATCCTGCAATCGGTGCCGGGCCGCGTGCGGCTGCGCTCTCGCCCGGACGCGGAAGCCTCGGGGCTGCAATTCGCCGCGACGCTCGGGAAGGATGGCGCGGACCTGCGCGCGGTCTCGGTGACGCGGCTGCTTGCCGCCGAAGGCAAGCTGCTCGCGAAATCCCCGCAGGCTTTTGCGCCTTCCATCGACGGAAGCCTCGTGACGGAAGATATCGCCGCGGGCTTTGCCGCCGGACATGAAGGCCGGATTCCGCTGATCGTCGGTGCCAATGATGACGAGACCGGTTTCGACAGTGAGCCTGACATCGCGGAGGCGCTGGCCTCGTCAGGCGCGACAGCCGAGCAACTCTATCCCGACCTCGCCAAGTCCACGGACGTTGCAGCGCGCTTCTATACGGACAAGGTGTTCTCCGAACCGGTGCGGCTGCTCGCGCGCCTGCACGCCGCAAGCGGCGCGCCGACCTATCGCTATCGCTTCGGCTATGTGCCGGAGGCGCGGCGCGCCAATCCCGAGGGCGGCCAGGGGCGGGAGCTGCAATTCATCTTCGGCGCGGAAGGCGTGCCCGGTGCCGGCATCCTGTCGCGGCGCGACCGCGAGGTCGCCGGCCGCATGCGCGCCTACTGGATCAATTTCGCCAGGAGCGGCGATCCCAACGGTCCCGAGCTGCCGCGCTGGGACGCGGCGGCGGGCAGCGACCGCCTGCTGCTGATCACGAACGACGGCATCGCGAGCGGCGACGATCCCCTCGCGAAGCGTCTCGACCGGCTCGCGCGCTAGCGCGACGAAGATGAAATCGGTGCTAGGCGGCGAGCTCGACGCGGGGGGCCGGGCTCAGCCGGTCTTCCTCGAGATAGTCCATCGCGCCGTCCTTCTCGACGGCATAGAACTGCTGGCCTTCGCGTGACCTGTAGGCGGCGCGAACGACGCCGCGGCGGCCCTTGTCACTGTTGACGACGTCCCCCAGCGAAAACTTCCTCATCTCACGTCCTCGTCTTCTGGCCGACTGCTTCGGCCAATGCGGGGATTTTGGAAGGCAAATCGTTAACGACTTGCTAACCATACGGCTTTGCCTATGCTCGGCCTCGCGCGGGCCGTTCGCACGCGCCGGTCAACGAGACAAAACCCCATGACGCGATTTCCGACCCTGTTCCTGTCGCATGGCGGCGGCCCCTGGCCGTTCATGGAGGACAGGCGGGTGCAATATGCGAAGACCGCCGCGGAGTTTGCCCGGCTGCCGCAGCTTCTGCCCGAGCGGCCGAAGGCCGTGCTCGTCATAACCGGGCATTGGGAGGCGGACGCCTTCACCGTGTCGACCTCGGCCCATCCGCCGATGGTGTACGACTATTACGGTTTCCCCGAGCATACCTACCGCCTGAAATATCCGGCGCCGGGCAGGCCCGAGCTTGCCGCGGAGGTGAGGGCGCTGCTCAAGCATGCCGGCCTCGATTGCCGCGAAGATCCCAACCAGGGCTTCGATCACGGCACCTTCGTGCCGCTCGGACTGATGTATCCGAACGCCGACATGCCGATCGTGCTGCTGTCGCTGAAGTCCGCTTACGATCCGGCCGAGCACATCAGGGCCGGGCAGGCGATCGCATCGCTGCGCGACGAGGGCATCCTGATCGTCGGCAGCGGGCTGACCTATCACAACATGCGCGGCTTCAACCGTCCGGAGTCCAAGCCGGTCTCGTATGATTTCGAGGCCTATCTGAACGAAGCGATCAGCAACCCCGATGCGGCGCGGCGCAACGCCATGCTGGTCGACTGGGAGAATGCACCGAGCGCGCGCCTGGCGCATCCGCGCGAGGACCATCTGCTGCCGCTGATGGTGGCCGCCGGCGCCGCCGGCAGCGACACGGGTCACCGCGTGTTCGTGGACGAGGTCGCGAGCGTTGCGATGGCGTCGTATAAGTTTGGGTAATTGTAGGGTGGATTAGCCCGCGCGAAGCGCGGTGCGCTGGCATAATCCACCATCTCGCGCGGGGAGAGTTGGTGGATTACGCCTTCGGCTAATCCACCCTACGCACCTCCCGCAAAGAGGAGAGGCACTACCCGTAGCGTAGCTTCATCACCAGGATGCCGCCGGCGAGCAGCATGGTGACGGCGTTCGACGCGATCAGCGGCGCATCGCCCGAGAGCAGGCCGTAGATCAGCCAGAGCGCGAGGCCCAGCACCATCACCAGGAACATGCCGAGCGAGATGTCGCCGGTGGAGCGGGTCTTCCACACCTTGATGGCCTGCGGCGCGTAGGCCACGGTGGTGCAGGTGGCGGCGGCAAAGCCGATCAGCTTGATCACGAGAGGGTCCATGCCGGCTCTATAGCATGGATTCGACGCCGGTCATGCCTTCGGCCGGGGGCATCGGACGGGACGTCTCGGCGGCAGTTTGCGCGCGCCTCGTCCTACGAGACGGCGCTTACGCGCCTCCTCAGGATGAGGCTGAGCAGCACCGTGCTGCCGGAATTGTTGCCGCATACTCCGCCCTCATCCTCAGAAGCCCGCGGAGCTGGCGTCTCGAAGGATGGGCCGCAGCGAGGCTGCTATCCAGCTACGATAGCCCTGCTGCCTCACGCGCGCGAAGCCATGAGATCGCGATAGAGCGCGGCATAGTCGCCGGCACGGTTGCGCCAGGAGACGTCGGTCGCAAGGCCGCTCAGTTGCAGGCGGCGCCAGGTCGGCTTGTCGTGGAAGGCGGCGTTCGCCTTGCGCAGCGCGCCGGCGAAGGCATCCGCGGTGACTGGGCCGAACTTGAAGCCGGTCGCATCGCGGCCCGATGTGCCGGCCTCGCCGATATCGACGATGGTGTCTTCGAGGCCGCCGACGCGCGCGACGATCGGCACGGCGCCATAGCGCAGCGCGCAAAGCTGGGTCAGCCCGCATGGCTCGAACCGCGACGGCACCAGCAGCGCGTCCGAGCCGGCCTGGATCAGATGCGCCAGGATCTCGTCATAGCCGATCATCACTCCGATCCGGCCGGGATTGGCGCGGGCGACGGCCTTGTAGCGGTCCTGGAGATCGCGGTCGCCGCTGCCGAGCAGCGCGAGCTGCATGCCTTCGGCGAGAATGGTCGGGATAGCTTCGAGCAGCAGGTCGAGGCCCTTCTGCCAGGACAGCCGGCTGATGACGCCGAGGAGCGGCGCTTCGTCCGATGAATCGAGATTGAACTGCTGCTGCAGCACCGCCTTGTTGGCGGCCCGGAACGTGAGGTCCTGCGCGCCGAAGCGATAGGCGATATGCGGATCGGTCTGCGGATTCCACACCTCGATGTCGATGCCGTTGAGGATGCCGCTCAGCACGCCCGCGCGTTCGCGCAGCAGGCCGCCGAGCCCCATGCCGCCTTCGTCGCTCTGGATCTCGTGCGCGTAGGTCGGCGACACCGTCGTGATGCGATCGGCAAGCTGCAGCCCGGCCTTGAGGAAGCTGATGCCGCCGAAATATTCGAGGCCATGGACGTCGAACGACGATTCCCAGGGCAGGCCGATCGCGCCGGTCAGCTCGCGCGCGAACTTGCCCTGATAGGCCATGTTGTGGATCGTCATCACGGTGCCGGGCCGCGGACGGTTGTCGTAGTGCAGATAGGCGGGGGCGAGCCCGGCCTGCCAGTCATGCGCATGCACGACATCGGGCACGAAGGCCGGCACGAGACCGTGACCGATGTCGGCGGCGATGCGCGATAACGCCGCAAAGCGCACGCCGTTGTCGGGCCAGTCGACACCGTCGGCCGTGACGTAAGGATTTCCCGGCCGGTCGTAGAGATGCGGCACGTCGAGCACGAACAGGTCGAGCCCGTCATGCGAGCCGGCGAGCAACCGGCCCGGTCCGCCGAAATAATCCGGCCAGCGTCGGATTTCGGTCGCGCCCGCGAGCAGCCGCATCACGTCGGGGTAGCCCGGCATCAGGGTGCGCATCTCGACGCCATGCGCCTTGAGCGCAAGCGGCAGCGCGCCGGCGACATCCGCGAGGCCGCCGGTCTTGACGATGGGATAGACTTCGGAGGCGACCGCGAGGACGCGAACAGGCTTCATTTATCGAGCCTGTCGAGCATGGTCTGGGTGATGAGCGAAATGCCCTGCTCGGTGGTGCGGAAACGCTGGGCATCGTGGGCCGGATCCTCGCCGACGACGAGACCTTCGGGGATATCGACACCGCGGTCGATCACGACGTTCTTCAGCCGCGCGCCGCGACCGACAGTCACGTAGGGCATGATCACGGCGTTCTCGACATTGGCGTAGGAGTTGATGCGCACGCCGGTGAACAGCAGCGAGCGGCGCAGCGAGGCGCCGGAGATGATGCAGCCGCCCGAGACCAGCGAGCTCACGGCCTGGCCGCGCCGGCTCTCCTCGTCATGGACGAATTTCGCAGGCGGTGTGATCTCGGCATAGGACCAGATCGGCCAGGCGCGATCGAACAGATCGAGCTCCGGCACCACGTCGGTGAGGTCGATATTGGCGGCCCAATAGGCATCGACCGTGCCGACATCGCGCCAATAGGAGCGGGGGTCGTCGCCGGAGCGGACGCAGGAGCTCGAGAACTGGTGCGCGATGGCGCGGCCGTTCTTGACGATATAGGGAATGATGTCCTTGCCGAAATCGTGGTTGGAGCTCGGGTCCGCGGCGTCGCGCTTGAGCTCCTCGTAGAGGAATTTGGCGTCGAACACGTAGATGCCCATGCTGGCGAGCGAGACGTCAGGCTTGCCGGGCATCGGCGGCGGATCCTTGGGCTTCTCCAGGAACTCCTGGATCCAGCCGTTCTCGTCGATATGCATGATGCCGAAGCCCGAGGATTCCACGCGCGGCATTTCGAGGCAGCCGACCGTGACGTCGGCGCCGCTGTCGACGTGCTGGCGCAGCATCACCTCGTAATCCATCTTGTAGATGTGGTCGCCCGCGAGCACCACGATGAAGCGGGCGTTGTGGGACTCGATGATGTCGATGTTCTGGTACACGGCATCCGCCGTGCCGACATACCACATGTTCTCCGAGACGCGCTGGCTCGCGGGCAGGATGTCGAAGCTCTCGTTGCGCTCGGGGCGGAAGAAATTCCAGCCCATCTGCAGATGTCGGATCAGGCTGTGCGCCTTGTACTGGGTTGCGACCGCGATGCGGCGGATGCCGGAGTTCACCGCGTTCGACAGCGCGAAATCGATGATGCGCGACTTGCCGCCGAAATAGACGGCCGGCTTGGCGCGGCGGTCGGTCAGCTCCAGCAGCCGGCTGCCGCGTCCGCCGGCGAGGACGAAGGCAAGCGCCTGGCGGGCAAGCGGCTCGGGTCTCGCACTCATGTCGTCCTCCCAAAACTCCAGCGCTTGGCGAGATGCCTCCCGGCCGCGCCCCATTGGAACCGATAGTAGCGGTACGAATAGTAAATCAGGAAGACGGTTGTTGGTTGCGAACGCGCGGGAAGCTTAATGCTTTGCCGTGAGGACCGGCCTTGAGTGTCGCGTGTCTGTCACACCGGCGGGGGTGCCGGTGACCCAGGAATAGGCAGGCACGACCAGGCAGGCATGGGAATAGGCAGGCATGGGCCCTCTTGTGCGCCGCACGCAAAATCGAGGCTTTGAATTAACGCAACGATGCCCGATCATATGCCTGCAATCCATTTTCCAAGCGAAACGTCAGACAGGGAGCAAGTCGATGAGGATCTGGACAACGGCAATTGCCTGTTCACTGGCGGGCGCGGTCATGGTCGGCCAAATCGGGCAGACCGCAGCAGCCCCGCTGCCGACCAATGTCGCGACCATGAAGGCTGCGGTCGGCGACGACGTCACTCAGGTGCATTGGCGCGGCGGCGGATGGGGCTGGGGTCTCGGCGGCCTCGCAGCCGGCGCGATCATCGGCGGCGCCATCGCCAGCAGCGCGCCGTATGGCTACGGCTACTATGGCGGCGGCCCGTACTATGGCGGTTATGGATATCCCGGCTACGGCTATGGTTATGCCCCGGCCTATTATGGCGGCGGCTACGGGCCGGGTTACGGCGGCTACTACGTACGGCCCCGCTATTACGGCTATCGGGCGTATCGTCCTTACTACGGCTACTACCGGCCTCGCGCGTACTATCGGCCCTACTACCGCGGATATTGGTGAAGACCTCGCCGAGCTAGAGCGAGAGCCACACCATCAGGCTCATGCATGCGAAATGCGCGAGCACGATCACGGCGAGATGCAGCGGGCCGGCGTCGAGGCGGGGCGTATGCATCTTGCTGCTCTCTTTCGAGTGTGAGCGACTGAAGCCGAATTGCGTTCGGTCAACAGCAGTGCTCTCTCCGTTCCCTCCCCCCTTGCGGGGGAGGGGCAGGGAGAGGGGTGCCCCACGGGGATTCTTTCCATCGCGCACCTGTCCTCGCTGCATGATCAACGACAGTCACCCTTTCCTGGGCTACCCCTCTCCCTAGCCCTCCCCCGCAAGGGGGGAGGGAACACACTGTCGCTGAGGCGTGCAGAGAGCTTCTAATTCGCTAATTCGACCCCGCGGCCGCCGCCGTAAAGCTGCGGTCGACGGCTTTGCTGACGTCGAGCGTCTTCGGCAGGATGCCGTAGCGCGTCGAGCGGTCCGAGGCGGCCTGGATTTCCTTCACGACGCTCTCGTCGATCACGATCGGGCTGGTGCGCTGTGCGGTGTAGGCCGAGAGCAGCACGTCCTCCGGCAGCTTGGTCAGCTCGGCCGAGCTCTTGGCATATTCGCCGAGGTGATCGAGCGACCACAGCCGCGCCTTGTTCAGCCGCTGCACGAGGTCCTGCACCGCCGCACGCTTGGTGGCAATGGCGTTGTCGGAGGCGACGATGAAGGTGATGGTCGGCGTCAGGCCTTCGCCGTCGGCGATCACGCGCGCCTTGTCCTTCAGCGTCGCGAACGAGACGTAGGGCTCCCACACCGCCCAGGCGTCGATCGAACCCGCGACCAGCGCGATCTTGGCGTCGACCGGGCCGAGCGGCGCGAAGGTCGCATCCTCCAGCTTGATCTGTGCCTTCTCCAAGGTCGCGTCGATCAGGAACTGCCCCCAGCCGCCGCGCGTGCCGGCGAGGCGCTTGCCCCTGAGGTCGGCCGCCGACTTGATCGGCGAATCCTGGCGCACGAGGATGGCCTGCGTCTTCGCATCCGAACGCGTGCCGCCGATCGCCTTGATCGGCGCGCCCGCTGCATAGACCGAGAGGAAGGAGAGGTCGCCGGTGTAGCCGACGTCGAGCGCCCCGGCATTGAGTGCTTCGAGGATTGGTGCTGCCGCAGGAAATTCCGACCATTCGATCTTGTAGGGCAGGTCCTTCGCGAAGCCCGAGATGTCGAGCAGCGAGCGGTTGCCGCCCTTCTGGTCGCCGACGCGCAGCACGACGGTGTCGGCGGCGAACGAGGCCGCAGCCGTCGACAGCGTGATGGCGGCGGCCAGCAGGGATGCGGCGAGCCGGCGGGTGATGGGATGGTCGTGGGAGTTGATGCTCATTGGCCTGTCTTGTTGCTTTGCTCACGGCGCGTGAGCGAACGATGCAGCGAGACGGTCAAGTCTATGAGCGCGTGATGCGCAGTCAATGAAATGGCCGTTCGTATTGCGCACGCATCGGGCAAGGACGTTTTCGCGAAGCCATGCTTTCGAGAACGAGCGACGTTCGCGGCCGAAGATGCGCAAGGATGAGGCAGGAGATGGAGTCGCGGGTATCGCTGCGAGGCGATGCATCGACGAAAATCGTTTCATCGCTACACGGCGCGCCGATGGAGAGATTGACCTCGCTTCACGCCACATTCGAAATTCCATTTCATTGACGATGCGACACGCGCGCCGCATGATTTGCGCATCGCATCAAAGCGGCGCGTGAGGCGCCGACGAAAAACATTCTCTCAACGCAGCTCCATACGGAACATGCGCAGCGCGGAGCGCTGCGCGAACGGCGGAGCTGTGCCAACTTCAGGAGTGGGGCTGATGGACAACAAGAACAAGAACGGCGGATCGGGCATCGACCGGCGTCATCTGCTCCAGGCGGGGTTGGCCGCGGCGTTCGCTGCGCCGCTTGGTGCCTTCGGTGCGGCCCAGGCGTTTGCGCCGCAGGCGATCGCGCCCGGCGTCGATCTCTCGGAGTTTCCGCTGTGCCGGACGGCATCCGATGCGCCCGCGCTGACGGGCGCGCCGCGCAAGCTGAAGCTGTCGTGGAATGCCGGTGCGGTGTGCCTTGCGCCGGTGCCAGTCGCCATCGAGCACGGCTTCTTCCAGAAGCACAATCTCGATATCGAGCTCATCAACTATTCCGGCTCGACCGACCAGCTGCTCGAGGCGATCGCGACGGGCAAGAGTGATGCCGGCCTCGGCATGGCGCTGCGCTGGCTGAAGCCGCTCGAGCAGGGCTTCGACGTCAAGATCGCCGCCGGCACCCATGGCGGCTGCATGCGCGTTCTGACCCGCGCGGACTCCAGTGTCAGCAAGCTCGCCGACCTCAAGGGCAAGATCGTCGCGGTCGGAGATCTCGGCGGCCCCGACAAGAACTTCTTCTCGATCCAGCTCTCCAAGCTCGGCATCGATCCCATCAAGGACGTCGACTGGCGCGCCTATCCCGGCAACCTCCTCAACGTCGCGGTGGAGAAGGGCGAAGTGCAGGCGTTCCTGTCGTCCGATCCGCTCGGCTATCTCTGGCTCAAGGACAGCCAGTACAAGGAAGTCGCCTCCAATCTCGACGGCGAATACCGCGACAAGAGCTGCTGCATCCTCGGCCTGCGCGGCTCGCTGGTGCGCGAAGAACCTCAAGTCGCGCGCGCCCTCACGCAGGCGCTGCTCGATGCCGCGATGTTCACCGCGCAGAACCCGGTCGTGACGGCAAAGTCGTTCCAGCCCTACGCGCCGAAGACGGCCACGCTCGCCGACATCGAGGGCATGGTGCGCTACCACACCCATCATCATCATCCCGTCGGCGAAGTCCTGAAGCGCGAGCTGAAGGGTTATGCCGACGACCTCAAGAGCGTGCAGGTCTTCAAGCAGAGCACCGACACGGCCAAATTCGCGGAGCGCATCTATGTCGACGTATTCGCTGTCTGACGGCCTCGCCTCGGGCGCGCCGCGGAGTGCGCCCGTATTCGCAGGCTGGGTGCGCGATTCCGGTGTCGGCGTTTTTGCCAGCGTCACGTGGATCGCCTTCGGCCTGTCCTGCCTGTGGTGGGAGGATGTCGGCGACTGGTCGCGCACGCATTCGCTCGGCATCGCCGCCTTCATCATCGCGGCGGTGGCGCTGTTCGGCACCGTCGGTGCCGATTATCTCGGCTCGGCCGGAAAAGCCCTGCGTCAGCGCGCGCCCTGGCTCGTCGCGCTCGGCGCCTTCCTGACGGTGTGGGAAGTGGCCACCGCAAAATTCGCCTGGCTGCCGCTGCCGTTCTTCCCGCCGCCGCAATCGATCATCGAGGTCTATACCGACGACCTGCCGAAGCTGCTCGATAGCGTGTTTGCCTCGGTCAAGCTGCAACTCGGCGGCTATCTGATCGGCGCAACGGTCGGCTTCCTCACCGGCGTCTCGATCGGCTGGTCGCGCGCGGTCGGCTATTGGGTGCATCCGGTGCTGCGCTTCATCGGCCCGCTGCCGGCCACCGCCTGGCTACCGATCGCCTTCTTCACCTTCCCGTCGAGCTGGAGTGCCTCGACCTTCCTGATTGCGCTGGCGACCGGCTTTCCCGTCACCGTGCTGACCTGGTCGGGCGTCGCGAGCGTCAGCAACGCCTATTACGACGTCGCGCGCACGCTCGGGGCCAAGCCTTCATTCCTGGTGCTGAAGGTGGCAATCCCGGCGGCGCTGCCGCACGTCTTCGTCGGCCTGTTCATGGGGCTCGGCTCGTCCTTTGCCGTGCTCGTCGTCGCCGAGATGATCGGCGTCAAGGCGGGCCTCGGCTGGTACCTGCAATGGGCGCAGGGCTGGGCCGCCTACGCCAACATGTATGCGGCGCTGATCGTGATGTCGCTGCTCTGCTCGGGCGCGATCACGCTGCTGTTTGCGATCCGCGACCGCCTGCTGGTCTGGCAGAAGGGGACCGTGAAATGGTAGCTGCAACTGCACTGGCCGAAGCCGCCGCTCCATCCGCGGCAGGCGCCGCGCTCGATATCGAGCAGGTCAGCCACGGCTTCGACATCGACGGGACCGAGCTTCCGGTGCTCAGCGACGTCAGCATCTCGGTCGCATCAGGCGAGTTCGTCGCGCTGCTCGGCCCCTCCGGCTGCGGCAAGTCGACCTTGTTGCGGCTGGTCGCCGGGCTCGACAAGCCCAAGGCGGGAACCCTGCGCGAGGACGAGGCGCGCATCACCCGCCCGCATCCCTCGCGCGTGGTCGTGTTCCAGGATCCGACCCTGTTTCCGTGGCGGTCGGTCTGGGACAACGTCGCCCTGGGCCTCGAGGCCCAGGGCATTCTAAAAAGCCAGCGCCACCGCGTCGACGACGCGCTCGATCTCGTCGGGCTGGCCTCGTTCCGCAATGCCTATCCGCACCAGCTCTCCGGCGGCATGGCGCAGCGCGTCGCGCTGGCGCGGGCGCTGGTCAACGATCCCAAGATCCTCATTCTTGACGAGCCCCTGGGAAAGCTGGACTCGCTCACCCGCATCACCATGCAGGCCGAGCTGGTCTCGCTATGGCAGCGCAAGGGCTTTACCACCCTGCTGGTGACGCATGACGCCGAGGAGGCGCTGGTGCTCGCCAACCGGGTCATCGTGTTCAGCGATCGCCCCGCGCGCGTGAAGGCTGACATCCGCGTCGACCGGCCCTATCCGCGCCATCGCGGCGATCCGTATCTGGCCGATCTGCGCAGGCAGATCCTCGGCCTGTTGGGATTGGATGCCACATGGTGACCTCCGTAGCGAAGGGACGCACGGTCCACAGCGAGCCCGATTACATCGCGCGTGCCGAGGCCCTTGCCGAAAGGTTTGCGGCACGGGCCGGGGAGCACGACCGCACCGCCAGCTTCCCGTTCGACAATTTTCGCGAGCTCTCCGAGGCCGGGCTGCTGTCGCTGACGGTGCCTGCCGCCTTCGGCGGTGCCGGCGCCGGTGCGAGATATGCGGCGCGCGTTCTCGGCATCGTCGGCAAGGCCTGCGCGTCGACGGCGTTGGTGCTGTCGATGCACTACATCAATCATCTCGTCATGGCGCGCAGCCAGACCTGGCCGGCGCGGCTGTCGCGGAAGCTCGCGCAGGAGACCGTCGAGGGCCTCGCGCTGATCAACGCGCTCCGCGTCGAGCCCGAGCTCGGCTCGCCCGCGCGCGGCGGCCTGCCGGCGACCATCGCGCGCCGCACCGAAACCGGTTGGCGGCTGTCCGGCCACAAGATCTATTCGACGGGATCGCCGATCCTGAAATGGTACCTGGTGTGGGCGCGGACCGACGAGGCCGAGCCGCGCGTCGGTCAGTTCCTGGTGCCGGCGGGTCTGCCGGGCACGCGCATCGTCGAGACCTGGGACCATCACGGCCTGCGCGCGAGCGGCAGCCACGACGTGATCTTCGACGACGTCGTGATCCCGCTCGATGCCGAGGTGGATGTCCGCAAGCCCGCCGACTGGCGCACGCCGGATCCGGCGCAGGCGACCGTCCACACCATCTTCGTCGCGGCGATCTACGACGGCATCGCCCGTGCGGCACGGGACTGGCTCGTCACCTTCCTGAAGTCGCGGGTGCCGGCCAATCTGGGCGCGCCGTTGGCGAGCTTGCCGCGCGCGCAAGAGATTCTCGGCGGCATCGAGGCGCGGCTCGCGGTCAATGCGCGCCTGATCGACAGCTTCGCCGCCGATTTCGACGACGGCCTGCCGCTGAGCGCGATCGAGTCCAACATCGTCAAGCTCACGGTGACCAACAACGCCGTGGCCGCCGTGGAAGACGCCTTGTCGCTGACCAGCAATCACGGCCTGTCGCGAAAAAATCCGCTGGAGCGGCATTACCGCGACGTGCTGTGCGGCCGCGTCCACACCCCCCAGGACGACACCACCAAGATCATCGCCGGGCGCACCGCCCTGGGCCTCTGACCTTTCACCTCAAGGAGTTCTAGATGTCGGTCGAGTTCATCGGCTTTATCGCCAACAGCAATGCTTCCGAGACCATCGTGCGCCAGGGACCGGTGCTCGATCCCGCCTATATCGAGACGGTCGCCAAAGCGCATGAGCTCGCCGGCTTCGACCGCGCGCTGCTGGCCTTCCATTCGACGACGCCCGATGCGCTGCAGGTTGCCCAGCACGTGCTGACCATCACCAAGAAGCTCAAGGTGATGATCGCGCAGCGTCCGGGCTTCACGGCGCCGACATTGCTGGCGCGCCAGCTCGCCACGCTCGACCAGCTCTATGGCGGCCGCGTCTCGCTGCACGTCATCACCGGCGGCAACGCCATCGAGCTGCGCCAGGACGGCAACACGCTCGACGACAAGGACGAGCGCTACGCCCGCACCAGCGAGTTCCTCGACGTCGTGCAGCTGGAATGGACCAGCGAGAAGCCGTTCAACTACAGCGGCAAATACTACACCGTCGAGAACGGCTTTTCGCAGGTGAAGCCGCAGCAGGCGGGCGGCATCTACACCTTCGTCGGCGGCGGCTCCGATGCCGCGATCGAGGTCTCGGGCAAGCATGCCGACACCTTTGCGCTGTGGGGCGAATCCTATGCGCAGGTGCGCGACGTCACCGCGCGGGTGCGTGCGGCGGCCGCCAGGCATGGGAGGCCAAGCCCGCGCTTCAGCCTGTCGGTGCGGCCGATCCTCGCCGATACCGAGGAGAAGGCGTGGAAGAAGGCCGACGAGATCCTCGAACGCGCCACCGCGCTGCAGGACCAGACCGGCTACCGCCGGCCCAATCACGCGACCGACGGTGCCAAGCGCCTGCTGGCGCTCGCCGACCAGGGCGCGCGCATCGACAAGCGGCTGTGGACCGAGGTCGCAAAGCTCACCGGCGCCAACAGCAACAGCACGGCGCTGGTCGGCACGCCCGAACAGGTCGCCGAAGTGTTCGGCGACTACTACGACCTCGGCGTCAGCCACTTCCTGATCCGGGGTTTCGATCCGCTGCCCGATGCCATCGACTATGGCCGCGAGCTGATCCCGCTGACGCGCGAATTGATCGCCAGGCGCCAGGCCGTTCGCGGCGAGGCGGCGGAATGATCCGTCTCGTGCTGGCCGGCGCGCTGCTGTTTGCCTCATTTGGGCAGGCGTCGGCGCAAACCACGCTGCGCGTCGGCGACCAGAAGGGCAATTCGCAGGCCGTGATGGAAGCCGCCGGCGTGCTCAAGGATCTCCCGTACAAGATCGAGTGGAAGGAGTTTCCGGCAGCAGCGCCGCTGCTGGAGGCGCTCAGCGCCGGCGCGATCGAGACCGGGCTCGTGGGCGACGCGCCCTTCACCTTTGCCGCTGCGTCCGGTGCGCCGGTGAAGGCGATCGCCGCCATCCGCCAGACGCGCGAGGGGCTCGCGATCCTCGTGCCCGAGAATTCGCCGATCAAGAGCTTTGCAGATCTGCGCGGCAAGAAAATCGCGACTGGCCGCGGCTCGATCGGCCATCAGCTCATTCTCGCCGCGCTGGAGAAGAACGGCTGGGCGGCGTCCGACGTGCAGATCGCGTTCCTGGCGCCGTCGGATGCCAAGATCGCCTATACGCAAGGGTCGGTCGATGCGTGGTCGACCTGGGAGCCCTATGTCAGCCAGGAAGAGGTGCTGTTCAGGTCGAGGCGGATCATCACGTCGGAAGGGCTGACGCCGGGCCTGAGCTTCCAGGTGGCGCGGCCGGATGCCATCCGCGACAAGCGCGCGGAGCTGACGGATTTCGTGCGGCGGCTGACCGCCGCGCGGGCGTGGTCGCTGAACAATATCGACAGCTATGCCGCGACCTGGGGCAGGCTGATGAACATCCCGACCGCCGTGCCGCAGAACTGGCTGTCGCGCGCAAAGATCCGCATCGCGCCGATCGACGACGGCGTGGTCGCGGACGAGCAGGGCACGATCGATCTCTATTTCCGCTGGGGCCTGATCAAGCAGAAGCTCGATGCCGCCGAGATCGTCGACCGCTCGTTTGCAGACGCGATCGCGAGGGCGGGGCTGTAGAGCCTCTACGCACACTCTCGTGTCCCGGACGCGCTGCAGCGCGCAGCGCTGCTGCGCAGAGCCGGGACCCATAGCGTCCGGATTGCTCTCAGATGTGGGCCCCGGCTCTGCAGCGCACCACTGCGTGACGCGCTGCGTCCGGGGCACGAGACTTCACAAGGCTCTCAAGCAAGCGTGAAGCGGAGAGAGCGCTTTCCAATCCCGGTGCTCTCCCCGAAGCATTCCTTCTACTCCATGCGCGGGTTGCGATAGCTCCATTGCTATTTGCACTCCCTCCCTTGCGCGCCGCCGCATCCCCTCAAAAATCAATCCGACGACCACATCGGGAGACCGGCCATGGGCCTGCAAGAAACAAAAATCGAATCGCTTCCCTTCGTCACTGCCGAACTCAACTATCTCGCGCCTGTTACGGGCAAGCCGCGCACCTATGCCTTCGATCCGCCGCCGGGCGAGCCCAAGAGCACGTCGCTGCCGGAGCCGCATCAGGTGCCGGTGTTCGATGCCCGGCTGATTGCTGACAATTTCTCGCTCGATCGCGAAGGCTTTGCGCTGGTGCGGCATCCGACCCGGGTGAAGGACTTCTACAACGAGGAGGAAATCCGCGCCGTCTACTACCCCGCCGTCGAAGCGTTCCTGCGTGCGACGCTGAAGGCCGACCGCGTCGTCATTTTCGACCACACCGTCCGCAGGCGTGTCGAGGGCGCGCCGGATATCCGCGACGGTGGTCCGCGCCAGCCGGCGACGCGCGTCCATGTCGACCAGACAGATGTCTCCGGCGCCAATCGCGTGCGCGAGCACCTGCCTGACGAGGCCGAGGAGCTGCTGAAGGGGCGCGTGCAGGTGATCAATCTGTGGCGGCCGATCCGCGGACCTTTGCGCGATTCACCGCTGGCCATGGCCGACGGCACGACGGTTAAGCCCGATGATCTCGTCGCCTCCGACCTGATCTATCCCAACCGCCGCGGCGAGACCTATTCGGTGAAATACAATCCGAACCACCGCTGGTTCTATTTCCCGGAGATGACGCCCGACGAGGCGCTGCTGCTCAAGTGCTACGATTCCGCAACCGACGGCCGCACCCGTTTCGGGCCGCATACCGCGTTCGTCGATCCGACCACGCCTGCCGATGCGCCGCCGCGCGAAAGCATCGAGGTCCGCACGCTGGTGTTCCACAAGTCGTAACAAAGTGTGATGGCCCTGCCGGGTCCTTCCCGGCAGGGTTCCTGGAACCGCGGGGAACAAAACCGCGTTTGCAGCGCCGGGCAGGGCCAACCGGGAGCGGTGCCGTGCGAGCGCAAACGATAGTCGTGCTTTGTTTGACCACTTCATCTCTCGCCTTCATCTCCGTTGCAAATGCCGAAAGCGGGCTGGCCTCCTATTACGGATATGGACGGGCCGGCAAAGGCGGTGAGCTGACCTGCGCGCATCGCACGCGTCCGTTCGGCACTGTCCTGAGAGTGTCCTACAGCGGGCGCACGATCCAATGCCGCGTGAACGATCGCGGTCCGTTCATCCGCGGCCGCATCGTCGATCTCTCGGTGCCCGCGGCCCGCGCGCTCGGCATGATGAGCGCCGGCGTGGTGCGGGTCTCGGTGGATTAGGCCTGCGAGCGCGCTATAGTGCCGCCCAAAGCAGGGGGGCACTATGGCCAGGATCAGGGTGGGACTCGTCGGCTGCGGCTTCGTGTCGGAGCTGCACATGTATGCATTCCGGCGCGTCTACGGCGTGGACGTCGAGGTCGCGGCGGTCGCCGCGCGCGGCGACAAGGTCGTCGAATTTGCCCGGCATCACAATATTCCGAGGGTCTATCGCAGCTTCGCGGAAATCATCGCCGACCGCGAGCTCGACGTCATCGACATCTGCACGCCGCCCAACCTCCATGCGGAGATGATCGTCGCCAGCATGCAGGCCGGCAAGCACGTGATCTGCGAAAAGCCGTTCGCCGGCTATTTCGGTCGGGACGGGGACAAGCTGCCGATCGGCAAGCACGTGCCGAAGGCGCTGATGTACGAGCGCGTGATCGAGGAGATGGACAGGACGCGGGCCGCGATCGAGCGGACCGGGAAACTGTTCATGTATGCCGAGGACTGGATCTACGCGCCGGCGGTGACCAAGACCGCGGAGATCATCAGGGCCACCAGGGACAAGATCCTGTTCATGAAGGGCGAGGAAAGCCATTCCGGCTCGCACGCCGCGCATGCGGCGCAATGGGCGATGACCGGCGGCGGTTCGCTGATCCGCATGGGCTGCCATCCGCTCTCGGCCGTGCTCTATCTGAAGCAGGTCGAGGCCAAGGCGCGCGGCGAAAACATCCGCGTCGCCAGCGTCACCGGTGATGTCGGCAACGTCACCGCCGTGCTCAAGCCCGAGGAGCGCGGCTACATCAAGGCCAATCCCGTGGACGTTGAGGACTGGGGCACGCTGACCGCGACGTTCTCCGACGGCACCAAGGCAACCGTCTTCTCCGGCGACATGATCATGGGCGGCGTGCGCAATCTGATCGAGACCTACACGTCCGGCGGCTCGCTGTTCGCCAACATCACGCCGAACACGCACCTGATGAGCTACCAGACCAGCGAGGAAAAGCTCGCCAGCGTCTACATCACCGAGAAGGTCGACCGTAAAACCGGCTGGCAATATGTCTGCCTGGAGGAGGAGTGGACGCGCGGCTATCTCCAGGAGATCCAGGACTTCATGGAATGCGCCGCGACCGGCCGCCAGCCGCTGTCGGACCTCGCGCTGGCCTACGAGACGATCAAGGTGAACTATGCCGGCTACTGGGCTGCGGAGGAGGGGCGGCGCGTGGTGTTGTAAAATGCCACCACGCGCTTGATGCTGGGCGAACTTGTCGCCTACCAGGTCCCGATAGCCATCATGATGACAATGGTCATGCACGAAAGGCAGGCAACCGATACGGTATAGAATTCAGGTGTGCTCATTATTGCCTCCTGAAAAATGCCCCCTTCGTGAAATGCTGCTGACGACGGGTGAAGCGTCTATTTCTTGACGCGCTTCAGTGCCGGGTCGTGCGGTTCATCCGTTCCGTCGACATCGCCGGAATCGGTGGGGTCATTGTCCGCCGCGAAGAGTTCGGCATGCTTGCCCGTCAGCAAAAGCTGCTTGCGCATCTCGGCAAGGCGGGCGCGGCAAAACTCCTTGTAGAGCAATTCGAATATGGCGGGCATTGGCACCCCCATCGCTGGAATTCACGTTCTGAAAATTTCCGATGTCTGCCGGATGGCTCCGCAATGCGAGCTGCATCCTGTAAATGCGATCATCGGACAAGAATCGAATTATGGCGTGAAATCAGCGTGAAACGAAATCGCGATGGGGTAAGAGAGCACCGGACGCGGGGAAAAAATAGACGAGAGGTTCGCGCGTCGCGTGAACCTCTCGTCGGCTTCTCCGATCTCGCGAGCCAATCACCACTATAGGGTGAGGCGCGCAGTCATTGCGCTACGCGCCGTAGGTCGAGCCCTTCGGCAGCGGAAACACCGGGTCCTGCGTGCGGATGTTGGTCGGCCACACCACCGAGATGCGTTCGCCTGCGTTCTGCATCACGACGGGAGTCGAGCGTTCGTTCTGCCCCGACATCGGCGTGCCCGGCGGAAAGAATTTGACGCCATAACCCTGAACGGTGCCGCCCGCGGGAATGTCGACGTCGAGTGCAGCCTTGCGGACCGCCTCGGGTTCGAAGCTGCCATACTTCTCCTTGGCCACCGGCAGCACGTTGTTGAGCAACAGCCAGGTCTGGTTGAAGCCCATCGAGCAGTGCGGCGGCACTTCGGTGGCGCCGGTCGCGGCCTTGTAGCGCGTGACCATGGCCTTGGTCAGATCGCCGATGCCCGGCGCGAGTTTTGCGGGATCGAGCAATTGCGCCGGCACCGGATCGATGTTGCAGAAATTGTCGATGTCGGCGCCGAACGTGGCGCGCAGCTTGTCGAGCTGGCTGTAGCCGGCACCTGCCCCGAACAGCATCTTGAAGCGCAGCCCGCTCTCGCGCGCCTGGCGCAGGAACAGGGTGATGTCGGGGTTGTAGCCGGCATGCGAGATCACATCGACCTTGGCGCGCTTGAGCTTGGTGACGAGCACCGAGAGATCGGGCGCAGACGCCGAATACCCCTCGCGCATCACCACCTGGATGCCGGCCTCCTTGGCATAAGCCTCGTCCGCCGCGGCGACGCCGACGCCGTACGGACCGTCCTCATGGATCAGCGCGACCTTGACCTCCTTGGGCTCCATGCCGAGCTTGGCTTTCGCATGCTCGGCGAGGAAGCCGGCGAAGGCCTGGCCGTATTGATCCGAATGGATCTGCGCGCGAAACACGTATTGCAGGTTCTTGTCCTTGAACACAGCGGTCGAGACCGCGGTCGTGATCCAGAGGATCTTCTTCTGCTGCTCGACCTTCGCGGCCATCGGCACCGCGTGCGCGCTGGAATAGACGCCGTTGATGATGTCGATCTTTTCCTGGTTGATCAGGCGTTCGGCCTCGTTGATCGCAACATCGGCCTTGCTCTGGGAGTCCGCGGCGACGGGCACGATCTTGGTCTTGCCGCCGATGCCGCCCTTCTCGTTGACGAGATCGATGGCGATCTGCGCGCCGACCGAGGAGGCAACCGAGCCGCCGGCCGCGAACGGGCCGGTGAGGTCGTAGATCAGCCCGATGCGTAAACTCTCGGCTTGCGCCTGGGCCCGTGTCCAATCGAGGCTGAGTGCAGCGGCGGCAGCCGCCGAGCCCTTCAGCAGCTGCCTGCGAGAAGTCGGCATCCTATCCTCCCTCAAAACCCGTCTGTTTGATTGGTCTTGTTATTTTTTTGCGAATTATGGCGAGCGGGGTTGCGGAAAGTCAACAAGGCGAAAGTCGGGGGCGGCCCTCCCAGGGAGCCTCAGTGCGAGCGCGATCGTCGGTCCCTCCCGCGTCATGGCCGGGCTTGTCCCGGCCATCCACGCCTTGCCCACGCGGCACACAACGTGGATGCCCGGGACAAGCCCGGGCATGACGGCCTCCGTGACGTTCGAACGCTATCGACGCCCCGGACGCAAATGCGAAATGATCGACGATGAGAACGGACGCTATTGCTCCAGGCGGCGGGCGAGATAGCGCGCCGTCTTCCCACCGGCCTTGCCGCCGCTCCTGGCGACCTGATGCGGCGTTCCCGACGCGACGATATGGCCGCCTTCGTCACCGGCACCGGGACCGAGATCGATGATCCAGTCGCTGTGGCAGATGACGTCCATGTCATGCTCGACCACGACCACGCTGTTGCCGGCGTCCACGATCCGGTCGAGTTGGGCGATCAGGCGCTCGACGTCGCGCGGGTGAAGACCGGTGGTCGGCTCGTCCAGAACATAGAGCGTGTGTCCGCGTTGCGGACGCATCAGCTCGGTCGCCAGCTTGATGCGCTGCGCTTCGCCGCCGGACAATTCGGTGGCGGACTGGCCGAGGCGGATATAGCCGAGGCCGACTTCGCGGACGACCGACAGCGACCGGTTCAGCGCGGCATCGCCCTCGAAGAAGTCGAAGGCCTCGTCGACCCGCATGGCCAGCACGTCCGCGATGGATTTTTCGCGTATCTTCACCTCGAGCGTCTTGTCGTTGTAGCGCGCGCCCTTGCAGGTCGGGCAGGGCGCATAGACGCTGGGCAGGAACAGCAGCTCGACACAGACGAACCCTTCGCCCTCGCAGGTCGCGCAGCGGCCCTTCGTGACATTGAACGAGAAGCGCCCGGCGTCGTAGCGGCGGGCCTTGGCCTGGGGCGTTGCCGCGAACAGTTTCCGCACGTGGTCGAACAGGCCGGTATAGGTCGCAAGGTTGGATCGCGGCGTGCGGCCGATCGGCTTTTGATCGACGACAACGAGGCGATCGACCTTGTCGAGGCCGGCGACGATCCTGCCGCCCAATGTCTCGACGGTGGGGGCCAGGCTGTCGTCCTCGGACTCGGCGGCAAGCGCGTGGCCGAGATGTTCGGCCACGGCCTCGACGAGGAACTGGCTGACGAGGCTCGACTTACCGGAGCCCGATACGCCGGTGACGCTGGCGATCACGCCCAAGGGAATATCGACGTCGAGGCCGCGCAGATTGTTGCGGACCACGCCCCTGATCTTCAGATGCCCCTTCGGCTCGCGACGCGTCGTCGGCAGCTTCCGGCGCGGATGCGCGAGATAGGTCGCGGTTCGCGATTGCCCGATCTCGCCGAGCCCTGCCGGCGGCCCGCTATAGAGGATGCGTCCGCCGCCGTCGCCGGCATCGGGCCCGACATCCACCAGCCAGTCGGCGTGCCTGATCACCTCGATCTCGTGCTCGACCACGAAGATCGAATTGCCGGCGTGTTTCAGGCGATCCAGCGCCCGCAGCAGCGCCTCGGTATCGGCGGGATGCAGGCCGGCGGACGGCTCGTCCAGCACGTAGACCACGCCGAACAGGTTGGAGCGAACCTGCGTCGCCAGCCGCAGGCGCTGCAGCTCGCCCGGTGACAGCGTCGGCGTGCTGCGCTCGCAGGCGAGATAGCCGAGGCCGAGGTCGAGCAGGACGGCGAGGCGCGCCGACAGATCCTCGCAGATGCGCCGGGCGACGACGGTCTTCTCCGACTTGTCCGGGGATGGCTTTGCAAACGGCTTGATCAGCTCGTGCAGCTGCTTGAGCGGCAGATGCGACATCTCGGCGATGTTGAGCCCTGCGAACTTTACCTTCAGCGCCTCGGGCTTCAGCCGCGTGCCATGACAGGTCGGGCAGTCCCGCGTGACCATGAATTGCGCGACGCGGCGCTTCATCATCGCACTCTCGGACTTGGCGTAGGTCTGCATCACGTAGCGCTTTGCGCCGGTGAACGTGCCCTGGTAGCTCGGCTCCTCCTTGCGGCGCAGGGCGCGCTTGACCTCGGCGGCATCGTAGCCGGCATAGACCGGTACGGTCGGCTGCTCCTCGGTGAACAGGATCCAGTCGCGGTCCTTCTTGGGCAACTCGCGCCAGGGCTTGTCGACGTCGTAGCCGAGCGTGGTCAGGATGTCCCTGAGGTTCTGGCCCTGCCAGGCGCTCGGCCAGGCCGCGACGGCGCGCTCGCGGATCGTCCTGGTGTCGTCGGGCACCATGGATTTCTCGGTGACGTCGAGCATCCTGCCGATGCCGTGGCAGGTCGGGCAGGCACCCTCCGGCGTGTTCGGCGAGAACGCCTCCGCATAGAGCATCGGTTGTCCCCGCGGATAGTCGCCGGCGCGGGAATAGAGCATCCGAAGCAGGTTGGAGATGGTCGTCACGCTGCCGACGGACGACCGTGTCGTCGGCGCGCCGCGCTGCTGCTGCAGCGCCACGGCGGGCGGCAAGCCCTCGATGTCGTCCACTTCAGGGATCTGCATCTGGTGGAAAAGGCGCCGGGCATAGGGCGACACCGATTCCAGATAGCGCCGCTGGGCCTCGGCATAGATCGTCCCGAAGGCGAGCGAGGATTTGCCGGAGCCCGAGACGCCGGTGAACACGACGAGGGCATTCCGCGGAATCCTGACGTCGACGTTCTTGAGGTTGTGCTCGCGCGCGCCCCGGACCCGGACGAAGCCGTCGTCCTGCATCAGGCCGTCAGTTTGCTTTGGTCGATCGTCCATCCGGCGCCTCCACCCCGATTTGGGGATTAACGGCAAGATCGCAGGATGGGTCCTGTCAGGCCAGCGCCCCAGTTCCGTTCTGCACAAAACAGAAAGGTCCGCCGCTTGGCAGCGGCGGGCCTTGCAAGGACGATGACGCTGTCCGGCTACGAGCCGGTTACTGCGACAGCTTCACGAAGTTCGGAAACTTCATCTTGCCTTCGGCGATCTTCTCCGGCCAGACCACGACCTGCTTCTGATCCTGCCACTGGAAGACGAGGCCCGTCACCGTACCCGGGCCGGACTTGATGCCGTGGGTGAACTCGTCGTTCTTGCCGTAGAACTGGATCTGGCCGATCGTGCCCTCGTAGTCGGTCTTCTCGAGCTCGGCCACCATCTTGTCGGGGTCGGTCGAGCCGGCGCGCTTGATCGCGTCGGTGATGATGTAGACCTCGTCATAGGCGGTGTAGCCGGTATAGGCCGGCGGCGTGCCGAACTTGGCCTTGAAGGCGGCCGCGAATGGCTTCGTCTTCGAGGTCACGGAGACATCGGGGGTTGCCACCGCGAGCGACGGGATGCCGTCGGCGGCGCCGTTGGTGTCCTTCCAGAAGGTCGGGCTCAGCGCCTGCGCGCTGATGCCGAACATCGGGATCGGCACCTGCTGGTTCTTCCACTGCACCGTCGGCTGCACGCCGACATGCGAGATGCCCGTCACGATCACGTCGGGCTTCTTAGCTTCGATGTTGTTGAAGATCGGCGTGAAGTCGGTGGTGTCGGGCGAGAAGCGCACATGCTCGACCACCTTGAGCCCGGCCTTGGGCAGGCAGGCTTCGTAGCCGACGTCGAGCGGCTTGGTCCAGGCGGCGTCCTCGCTCATGATCGCGACCGTCTTGAACTTGAGCTTGTCGACCAGCAGCTCCTTGGCGGCGTCGCAGACGAGCTGGGCCTGGGCTGCCGAGGTCAAATAGCCGTGGAAGGTGTACTTGTTCTTCTCATAGTCGTTGTGGATCGCCTTGGTGATCTCGTTCGAGGCCGCTCCCGGCGTGATCAGCGGCATCTTCAGCCGCGCCGCCCAGGGCTCCAGCGCCAGCACGACCTCGGAGATGTAGCTCGCGATCACGGCGGAGACCTTGTCCTCGCTCACCGCGCGCTGGAAGGCGCGCACCGAGTCGGCCGAGGAGCTCTTGTTGTCATAGGTGACGATCTCGACCTTGCGGCCGAGGATGCCGCCCTTGGCATTGATCTCGTCGGCGGCGATCTGCGCGCCGCCCGGGGTCGCCGCACCCGCGATCGACTGCACCTCGGCAATGACGCCGATCTTGATCGGATCGTTCGACTGCGCGTAGGCCGGCGCGGCAAGGCAGAGCGCCAGTGCCGAGGCGATGAAGCTGCCGCTGAGAACTGAAGTTCGCATGGTCGTTTCCCTTTCTATGCTTTTTGTTGATGTCGACGGGCTTACAGAAAATCGGCGCCGGCTTCGCTCGCGAAGCGGGCGGGATCGCCCTCCCAGACGATCCTCGCATGCTCCAGCACATAGACGCGATCGGCGTGCGGCAGGGCGAAGGTGACGTTCTGCTCGCCGAGCAGCACCGTGATCGCCGTGGTCTGCCGCAGCCTGGTCAGCGCCTTGGACAATTGCTCGAGGATGACGGGAGCAAGGCCCAGCGTCGGCTCGTCCAGGATCAGGATCTGCGGCTGCATCATCAGCGCGCGGCCGATCGCGAGCATCTGCTGCTCGCCGCCCGAGAGCGTCTGCGCCATCTGGCCCTGGCGCTCCCTCAGGATCGGAAACAGCTCGAACAGCCAGGCGAGCTGCGCGGCGCGCTTGTCGTCGGCGAGATGCTGCCCGCCGAGATCGAGGTTTTCCCGCACGCTCATCTCGCCGAACAGCTCGCGCGACTCAGGGCATTGCACGAGGCCGCTGCGCGCGATCTTCGCAGGACTCGTGCCGCGCAGCTTCTCGCCGCCGCGCACGATCTCGCCGCTATAGGGCAGGAAGCCGGAGATGGTGTTGAACAGCGTGGTCTTGCCGGCGCCGTTGAGGCCGACCACGGAGACGAACTCGCCCTCGTGGACGTGGATCGAGACGTTCTCCAGCGCCTGGGCCTTGCCGTAGAACACGCTGACATTCTCGACCTGGAGCAGCGGCACCTTGTCCTTGAAGCTGGTCTCGGGCCGCGCATGGGTCTCGATGGCGCCGCCGAGATAGACCCGGCGGACGGTCTCGTTCTTCATGACGTCTTCGGCCTTGCCGGTGACGATCTCCTCGCCGAGATACATCGCGAGCACGCGGTCGACCAGCGCGGCGACGCTCTTGACGTTGTGGTCCACCAGCATCACCGCGCGGCCCTCGTCGCGGAAGCTGCGGATCAGGTCGGAGAAGATGTCGACCTCGGCCCGCGTCAGCCCGGCAAACGGCTCGTCCACCAGCACGACCTTGGGATCGCGTGCGATCGCCTTGGCGAGCTCGAGCCGGCGCAAATCGGCGAAAGGCAGCGTCGGCGGTCGGCGGTTCATGACGCTGCCGAGCCCGACGCGCTCGGCGATCCACTTGGCGCGCTCGACCAGCGCCTTGTCCGGAAACAGCATGAACAGGCTATCCGGCAGCAGCGCGACCAGGATGTTCTCCAGCACCGTCTGCCGGTTCAACGGCCGGGAGTGCTGGAACACCATGCCAAACCCCTTGCGCGCGATCTTGTGCGCGGGCAGGCCGGCGACGTTCTCGCCTTCGAAGATGACGTCGCCCGCGGTCGGGCGCTCGATCCCCATCACGCTCTTCATCGCGGTCGACTTGCCCGAGCCGTTCGGCCCGATCAGGCCGAAGATCTCGCCGCTGTTGACCTCGAAGCCGAGGTTCTTCACCGCGGTCAGTCCGCCGAAGCGCTTGGTCAGGCCGCGGACTTCGAGCACGGCGCGGTTTGAAAGCCTCATATCCATCACGAACGAGCCTCGCGCGAGAGGGCCGCCCCGAGGAAGCCGCCGGGGAAGAACAGCACGACGAGAAGCGCGACCGCCGAGACGATGAAGGTCGCGAGCTCGCCGGTCGGCCGCAGGAACTCGCCGGCCACGATCAGGAAGATCGCGCCCAGCGCCGCGCCGAGCACGGTGCGCCGGCCGCCGAGCACGGCCGAGACGATCACGTTGACGCCGACCGCGACGTCCACGACGGTGCCGACCGAGGCGGTGCCGAAGTAGAACACGAGGAGCGCGCCCGAGAGCCCCGAGAAGAACGCCGAGACGATGAAGGCGGCGAGCTTGTGCTTGACGATGTTGAAGCCGAGCGCGCCGGCCTGCACCGGGTCCTGGCCGCTCGCCTGCAGCACGAGGCCGATCGGCGATTGCGACAGGCCGTAGAGGATCGCCGCCGAGATCGTCATGAAGCCGAGCGCGATCCAGTAATTGGTGCCGGCATTGATGCTGATGACGTCGGGGATGGTGAGGCCGATCTCACCGCCGGTGAGGTCGGCGAACACAACGATGAAGTTCTGCAGCATCAACACGGCGACCAGCGTGGTCAGGCCGAAATAGGGGCCGCGCACCCTGAGCGCCGGCAGCGCTAGCACGAGGCCGGCAACGACGGAGGCGCTCGCGCCGAGAACGATGCAGAGATACACCGACCAGCCGAACTGGGCATTCAGGATGCCGGCCGTGTAGGCGCCGACGCCGATCAGGAAGGTCGGGCCGAAATTCACCTCGCCGGCGAAGCCGAACAGCAGGTCCCAGGCCATCGCGAACACGCCGAAATAGAACGCGACGGTGAGCAGGCCCAGCACGTAGCCGGAGACGTAGAAGGGCAGCGTCGCCGCGAGCACGACCAGCACAAGCGAGATGAAGAACAATCGCGAGGAGAAGAAGGTGGACATCTCAGCGCCTCCCCAGAAGGCCCTGGGGCCGGATGTACATCACGAAGACGAGCAGCAGCAGCGCCGGAATGGTGCGGTAGGCCGGCGAGACCAGGTAGGCGGTGAGCGTTTCGAGATAGCCGACCACGAAGGCGGCGATCAGCGAGCCGGAGACGCTGCCGAGGCCGCCGAGCACGACGATCGAGAACGCGCTCGCGGTCAGCGGTCCGACGCTGTAGGAGCTGACGCCCAGGAACATGCCGAGCAGCACGCCGGCGATGCCGGCGAGGATGCCGTAGATCGCCCAGACCACGATGTAGATATTGGTGAGCTCGAGCCCGAGCAGCGTCACGCCGCGCGGGTTCATCGAGGCCGCCAGCACCGCCTTGCCGGTGCGGGTGCGGTTCACCAGCAGCCACAGCAGTGCGATGACGAGGCAGCACACGATGGCGGTGAAGATCTCGTTCTTCGGCGTGCGCACGCCGAGGATCTCGACCACGCCCTCGACGATCGGCAGCACGGTCTTGGCGTTGTTGGTGAAGAAATAGGCGATCAGCTCCTGGATCATGATGCCCCAGAGCAGCGTGCCCGTGAGGACGAAGATCTCCTTCTCCTCGTTCGGAATGCGCCGGGAGTCCTGAATGGGCTTCACCACTGCGAAATAGGTGGCAAAGGCGGTGAGGAGCGCGACGCCGACACCGATCAGCGCGCCGGCATAAGTGCCGACATTGAGCACGCTGGCGGCGGCCCAGGCTGCGACCGCTGCGGCCACCATGATGGCACCGTGGGAGAGGTTGAGCACGCCCGAGACACCGAAGATCAGTGTGAAGCCGGTGGCACCGAGGGCGTAGAGGGCGCTGATGGCAAAGCCATCGATCAATATCTGGAAAGCTCGCATCTATGATTGGCCGGATGGCAGCCGGGCTGCCGCTTTGAGGGAAGGTGCTGCGCCAGGACGCATGTGGAAGCTCCCGGGAGGTCGTCCCGGGAGCATGTCCTCGCTAGTTGCTGAGCTTGATGAAGCTCGGGAACTTGACGTCCACCTTGGCGACGTCCTTGGGCCAGACCGCGCTCTGCTTGCCGTCCTGCCATTGCAGCATCAGCCCGGTGATCAGGCCCTTGCCGTATTTGATCGAGTGGGTGAACTGATCGTCCTTGCCGTAGAACTGGACGCGGCCGATCGTGCCTTCCCAGTCGGTCGCCTCCAGTGCCGTGACGAGCTTGTCGGCCTCGGTCGAGCCCGCACGCTTCACCGCATCGGCGATGTAATAGACCTCGTCATAGGCGGTGTAGCCGGCATAGGACGGATAGTTGCCGAACTTCTTCTTGAAGGCTTCGGCGAACGGCACCGACTTCGGCGTCACGGCGACGCCCGGTCCGGAGACGCCCTGGTAGAGCACGCCTTCGGCGGCCTGGTTGGTATCCTTGCCGAAGGTCTCGTTGGTCGCCTGCGAGGAGATGCCGAACATCGGAATCGGCACCTGCTGGTTCTTCCACTGCACCGTCGGCTGCACGCCGACATGAGAGATGCCGGTGATGATGACGTCGGGCTTGGAGCCCTCGATCTTGTTGAAGATCGGCGTGAAGTCCGTGGTATCGGGCGAGAAGCGGATGTGGTCGAGGACCTTCAGCCCGATCTTGGGCAGGCATTCCTCGTAGCCGATGTCGAGCGGCTTGGTCCAGGCGGCGTCCTCGCTCATGATCACCGCCGACTTCATGTGCATCCTGTCGACGAGCAGATCCTTGGCGGCGTCGCAGACCGAGAGCGCGAGCGCGGCCGAGGTCAGATAGCCGTGGAAGGTGTACTTGTTCTTCTCGTAATCGGCATGAACGCTCTTGCTGATCTCGTTGGAGGCAGCACCGGGCGTCACGAACGGCGTCTTCAGACGAGAGGCCCACGGCTCCAGCGCCAGCACGACCTCGCTGATGTAGCTGGCGATGACCGCGTTGACCTTGTCCTCGTTCACCGCGCGCTGGAATGCGCGCACCGAATCCGCCGAGGAGGAATGATTGTCGTAGGAGATGATCTCGATCTTGCGGCCGTCGACGCCGCCTTTGGCGTTGATCTCGTCGGCGGCGAGTTGCGCCGCCTGTGGAATGGATGCACCGGCAATCGCCTGCGCTTCCGCGATCACGCCGATCCGAAGCGGATCGGCTGCAAGTGCCGCGCCCGATGCCGTCATCAGCACACCGGCGGCGGCCGTACCGAGTGCTATTCGCAACGCAACAGAGAGTCGTTTTTTCATGTTGTTCTCTCCCTTTGAACAGGCCTCTTGTGAGCCATTATGTCGCGACTATACCGGCCGAGGCCTTCTCGGCAAGTGAAACCGCGTTCAGGATTGTGAGAAGAACTAAAGTCTAGAGCATGCGCAAATCGCAGGCAGACAAGATGCGAGACACGCATCGCGAACGCAGGCATGCAGATTCCGCCGACAGGCATGCGTGAGTATCAACGGCCTCAAGCAATCGACGGTTGACGATCCGCGATGCCGTCGAGCGGTTCGAAGTGCGTGCATCTCCCGTAGCCGGATGGAGCGAAGCGCAATCCGGGGTCTTTACATGCAGCGCACTCAGTCCCGGATTACGCTGCGCTCCATCCGGGCTACGAAAGCAACGCTGGATCGAGCGGCCTCAGCCGCGCAGGATCGAACGGCGCGAGATCCACCTCGCGCGTTGCGCCGTCGGCGATCAACTCGGCCAGCGCTTCGCCGGTGGCGGGTGCATTGAGGATGCCCCAGACATTGTGTCCGGTCGCAACATAGAGGCCTTCGCTGTGCGGCACCCTGCCGATCAGCGGCAGGCCGTCCTGCGTCACCGGCCGGAAGCAGGCCTGCTGCGCGATGATCCTCTCGGGGCGGAAGAGCGGCGACATCCGTTCGGACATGGCTTGCAGCCGCGCGATCGCATCGAGGTCCGGCGTCACGGCGGCGGGATCGAGCGGCAGCGGCGCGATGTCGGAGAGGGCCGTGATGTGGGTGCTGCCATCCGCGCGCGGAAAGACCTCGATCGAAACCGCGCTGCCGTCCTCTTCATACTCCAGGAACAGCGCGTCGGCCGGCACGTCCGCGGCGGTGTCGTAGACGATGCTCGGACTGCGCTGGCCGTAGACGGCGGGCAGGCTCATCCATTGCGCCGCCAGCAGCGACCATGGCCCCATCGCGATCACGACGGCATCGGCCGCGATGACGCTGCCTTCGACCTCGACACCCCCAGCACAATCGCCATCGCGCGCGATGCCGGTGACGCGGCCGGAACGAAGCTCGGCGCCGAGCGCGAGGGCGGCGTCCATCACGGCCGCCGTGAACTTGCGGGGATGGACGATCGCAGTCGTCTTCGCCGTGCCGATGCGCTGCGTGATCACGACGCCGTCATTGAGCCAGCCGAGCGCGGACGGCGTGTCCCGGCGCGCATCGCCGTCGGGCGCAACGAAGCCGCTATAGGCACTCATCGGCCGGTGGCCCCAGTCGCCCGCGATCTCGCCGGGCAGTTGCGCATGAAGCGCAAAGCTGCGCCGGGCCAAGGCATCGAGCGGCGAGCCGGCGCACCAGTCCTGGGCCAGGAAACCGCCGGCCTTGCCGGACGCGGCGGCTGCGACCTCGGTGCGTTCCACGACCGTCACGTCGATGCCGCGGCGGCGCAGGAAATAAGCGGTGCAGGCTCCGATCACGCCGCCGCCGCAGACTACAACGCGCATGATGTCTTCCTGGCTCGCTTCACGTCCCGGGGCACCTTGCTCCCGCGCGGAGACAACCTAGCTCGCGTAGCCCCGTTCCAGCGATTGCCGCTGCCGGTGCCGGTCCAGCGCGAGATCGACGAGGCGGGTCAGCAGCTCGCCATAGGGCACGCCCGAGGCCTCCATCATCTTGGGATACATGCTGATGGAGGTGAAGCCGGGCAGGGTGTTGATCTCGTTGAAGCAGAACGCGCCGCTCTGCCGGTCGAGGAAGAAGTCGACGCGGGCGAAGCCGCTGCATTCGAGCGCGGCGAACACTTGTGTCGCCAGCGACCGCACGCGTTCCATCTGCGCGGCATCGAGCCTCGCGGGCAGGTCGACCCGTGCGCCGTCGGGATCGAGATACTTTGCCTCGTACGAATAGAACTCGTGATGGGCATTGGGATTGAGCTCGCTGGCGAGGCTGGCGAACAGCGTCTCGCCCTCGAGCACGGCGACCTCGATCTCGCGCGCGTCGATGCCTTGCTCGACCAGCACCTTGACGTCATAGCGAAACGCATCGTCGAGCGCAGCTCCAAGAGCATCCCAGGACTTCACCTTGTGAATGCCGACGCTGGAGCCCATGTTGCACGGCTTGACGAAGACCGGCAGGCTCAAGCCCTCGGCCGCCTTCGCGAGCGAGGTGGCGCGATCCTGTGTGAATGCCTTGCGCGTGAGCACGCGATAGGGCGCGATCGGAACCCCGGCGAATTCGGCGAGCCGCTTGGCGACGTCCTTGTCCATGCTGACGGCGGAGGCGAGAACGCCCGATCCGACATAGGCGATTTCGGCGAGTTCAAGCAGGCCCTGCATGGTGCCGTCCTCGCAGAGCGGACCATGGATCACGGGAAAGACGACGTCGATTTCGAGCGGCTGCATCGTGCCGGCGGACATCGGCACGAGAGAGACGCGTCCATCGACGTCTCGGGCGAGCCGTGTCTCGGGCGCGTCGGGCAGGATCGGCAAGGACGCCGTCTGCGCCAGGTCGAGAGCACCGAGGTCGTTCCATTGCCAGCGGCCGGCCTTGTCGATGGAGACCGGGATCACCTCGAAGCGGGTGCGGTCGAGATGCCTGAACACCGAGGCTGCCGATTTCAGCGAGACCTCATGCTCACCCGACCTGCCGCCATAGAGGACAACGACGCGAATTTTTTCTGCCATGGCTCAATTATCACGCGCCCGGTCCGGAAGTCACCTCCGTTGCCCCCGGTCGGCACGCGGGCCAAAACAGTTCGGCGCCGGCGAGGCCCGCCGGCGCCGTGTCGTGATAACACCTGCCGCGCTTCAGCCCGGCCCTGCGCCTTGCGTGGCCGTGTACACCGCGTAGAGCGACTGGCTCGCGGCCATGAACAGGCGGTTGCGTTTGGGGCCGCCGAACGTGATGTTGCCGCAGACTTCCGGCAGGCGGATGCGGCCGAGCAGCTTGCCGTCCGGTGACCACACCGTGACGCCGCTATAGCCGACGGCGCGGCCGGCGTTGCTGGAGGCCCAGACATTGCCGTTGACGTCGCAGCGTAGCCCATCGGGCCCGCACTTCACGCCGTCGATCACGCAATCGCTGAACTTCTTTGGGTTCGAGAGCTTGTTGTCCGTGCCGACGTCGAACACGAAGATCTCGCCCTTGCCGCCGGGCCCGGTGTCGCCCGGTCCCTTGCCGGTCGAGGCGATGTAGAGCTTCTTGTAGTCGGGCGAGAAGCACAGCCCGTTCGGATCCGGCACCTGGTCCTCGGTGACGACGAGGTCGATGCGGCCGGAGGGATCGATGCGATAGCAATTGGTCGGCAGCTCGCGCTTGCCCGGCACGAAGCCCGCGGGCTGGCCGATCCGCGGATTGAGCTTGCCGCCCGCATTGCTCGGGCCGCCCGCGACGTCGGGCTCGCCTTCGTAGAGCTGGCCGCCATAGGGCGGATCGGTGAACCAGTAGCTGCCGTCGGGATGCGCCGCGATGTCGTTCGGCGAGTTCAGCCGCTTGTCCTGGTATTTGTCGGCCAGCACGGTGGCGGTGCCGTCGTGCTCATAGCGCGTGACACGCCGGGTCAGATGTTCGCAGGAGAGCTGGCGGCCCTGGAAGTCGAACGAGTTGCCGTTGGAATTGTTGGAGGGCGTGCGGAAGACGCTGACGCGCCCGTCGTCCTCGGTCCAGCGCATTTGCCGGTTGTTGGGAATGTCGCTCCACAGGAGATAGCGGCCTTGCGCGCTCCAGGCCGGACCCTCGGCCCACAACAGGCCGGTATAGAGGCGCTTGATCGCGGTGTTGGGCTGGGCGAGGTCGTTGAAGGACGGATCGACCGCGATGATATCGGGGTCCCAGAAATAGGTGGTCGGCGCGCCGTTGGGGCTGAAATCGCGCGGCGGCGTGGTGATCGTGGTCGGCGGTGCGGCAGGCCCGGTCTGGGCCAGCGCGGGGCCGGCGACGGTGGCGGCGGCGCCGAGCGCCAGTCCCCGGACAAGCGTACGTCGTGAAAGCGCAGCATCGTGCTCATGCGGCTCGTGGTCACGAGCCTCCTTGAGTGTCATCGCGTCCTCCCGGTCATGTTTGGCTGGCCGGTTGATCCGGCCGAGCGCAAGAAGGTTAGTCCGGTCTGATGACGGTTGCGAGGGGGAGATACGCAGCCTCCGCGTGATGTCGCGAGATCGCCGCACCATTGCCGCATTGCGCTTGTGCGCAGCGACAATTCGTCCTGTGCATGAGCGCGAGACCGGAGCTGGTTTTGAAGCCTGTCAAGCCTTGACCTCGCGCGCCATGCTGGCAGAACGGTGCCGGGGGAGAAGAGGCCTGAACTTATGGCGGTAGCTGTCGTCGTCCTGATCATGTTGCTCGCGATCGCATTTGCGGCGGGCTATTTCACGCGCGACTACCTCTCCCGCAAACGACGGGAGCAGGCGCGCCGCTGGCGCGGCTACACCGGGCCGAGCTGGCTCGCCTCTGAGCCCGCCAACACCAACGAGGTCGCGAACACCAACGCGGCCGTGCCGGTGCCCCCCGGCGAGCTCGGCCAGATGCTGGACCGCTGGGAGACCAGGGCGCGCGCCCGCCGGGCCGGCTAGCCGCAGGCCGCCACGCGGGCTCCATAGGTCACCTATGCTGACCATCTTTTGGCGTTGCAGTTGCGCCCGTTTCTCGTCTAGAAACGGCCCTATCGGGCCTCCCAGCAACCAACCGTCAACGGTTTTCGCCGAGGATTTGGGGCTCAAAAGGGTCTGGCAATGCTGATTCGCGGCCAAATCGATGGGATTTCGGGGGAGGTGGCTCTGGCCGCCGCCACGATCCCGGCCGCGCTGCTGCCCACCCTCCTTATTGGCGGCCTCCTTCTTACTTGCCCCTGAGGGCCGGCTGGGCGCCATGCGCCTGGGCGCTCAGGGGTTGGTCGAGATCACCGGACACCTCAAGCGCCCAGCACACTGACGGCGCAAAAGCTCAAAAGGAAATTTGCAATGGCCCCCGCGAACAAGTCCGACAAGGACCGCGTCATCATTTTCGACACCACTTTGCGCGACGGCGAGCAGTGCCCCGGCGCCACCATGACCTTCGAGGAGAAGCTCGAGGTCGCCGAGCTGCTGGACGATATGGGCGTCGACGTCATCGAGGCCGGCTTCCCGATCACCTCGCAGGGTGACTTCGAAGCGGTGAGCGAGATCGCCCGCCGCTCCAAGAACTCCGTCATCGCCGGCCTGTCCCGCGCCCATCCCGCCGACATCGACCGCTGCGCCGAAGCGGTGAAATTCGCCAAGCGCGGCCGCGTCCACACCGTGATCGCGACCTCGCCGTTGCACATGCGGGTGAAGTTGAACAAGACGCCGGAAGAAGTGCTCGAGACCTCGGTCGCCATGGTCGCGCGCGCCCGCAACCAGATCGACGATGTCGAATGGTCGGCGGAGGACGGCACCCGCAGCGAGATGGATTTCCTCTGCCGGATCGTCGAGGCCGTCATCAAGGCCGGCGCCACCACGGTGAACATCCCCGACACCGTCGGCTACACGGTGCCGGAGGAATACACCCACTTCATGAAGACGCTGATCGAGCGCGTGCCGAACTCGGACAAGGCCGTGTTCTCCGTGCATTGCCACAACGACCTCGGCATGGCCGTGGCGAACTCGCTGGCCGGCATCGTCGGCGGCGCGCGCCAGGTCGAGTGCACCATCAACGGCATCGGCGAGCGCGCCGGCAACGCCGCGCTCGAAGAGATCGTGATGGCGATCAACGTGCGCAACGACAAATTCCCGTACTGGAACAAGATCGACACCACGCAGCTGACCCGCGCCTCGAAGGTGGTGTCGGCGGCGACCTCGTTCCCGGTCCAGTACAACAAGGCCATCGTCGGCCGGAACGCGTTCGCGCATGAGAGCGGCATCCACCAGGACGGCGTGCTGAAGGACGCCTCCACCTACGAGATCATGCGGCCCGAGATGGTCGGCTTGAAGCAGTCCTCGCTGGTGCTGGGCAAGCATTCCGGCCGTCACGCCTTCGTGCACAAGCTGGAGGAGATGGGCTACAAGCTCGGCCCGAACCAGCTGGAAGATGCGTTCACGCGGATGAAGGCGCTCGCCGACCGCAAGAAGGACATCTACGACGAGGACATCGAGGCCCTGGTCGACGAGGAGATGGCGGCGTCGCACGACCGCATCAAGCTGACCTCGCTGACCGTGATCGCCGGCACCCATGGTCCGCAGCGCGCGACCATGAAGCTGGACGTCGACGGCCAGATCAAGATCGAGGAGGCCGAGGGCAACGGTCCGGTGGATGCGGTATTCAACTGCATCAAGCGCCTGGTGCCGCATGAAGCCAAGCTCGAGCTGTACCAGGTCCACGCCGTGACCGAAGGCACCGATGCGCAGGCGGAAGTCTCGGTTCGCCTGTCGCAGGACGGTCGTTCGATGACGGCGCGCGCGGCGGACCCGGACACGCTGGTGGCCTCGGCCAAGGCCTATCTGGGCGCGCTCAACAAGATCGTCATGAAGCGCCAGCGCGACAATGTGACGACGGCGGCGGCGAGCTGAGAAGCACCGCTGCGAGTTGTTGCACCTCTCCCGCTTGCGGGAGAGGTCGACGCGAAGCGGCGGGTGAGGGTTCTCTCCTCTGGGGGAATGTCCCGTTGCGGAGACACCCTCTCCACAACCCTCTCCCGCAAGCGGGAGAGGGGGCGCAGCGCCATTCATGATGAATAGCTGCCCTGCTAACGGCCAATAGCACCTGCCCCTGCTTCCCTATAAAGCTGCCTCCCAAGAAATGAAGGCTTGGGGCCGGCGGTCCGCGCCCCACAAAAACGTACTGGAGGAAGCATGCGGAAACTGATTTGGGCTGCGGCATCGATTGCGGCTTTGGCGCTGACCGGGTCGGCATCGGCGCAGTCGCCGATCATCATCAAGTTCAGCCACGTCGTCGCCACCGACACGCCGAAGGGCAAGGCCTCGGAGAAGTTCAAGGAGCTCGCGGAGAAATACACCGGCGGCAAGGTCAAGATCGAGGTCTACCCGAACTCGACGCTCTACAAGGACAAGGAAGAGCTCGAGGCGCTGCAGCTCGGCAGCGTGCAGATGCTGGCGCCGTCGAACTCCAAGTTCGGTCCGCTCGGCATCCGCGAGTTCGAGGTGTTCGATCTGCCCTACATCCTTCCCGATTTGAAGACGCTGCGGAAAGTGACGGAAGGCCCGCTCGGCGCGCGCCTGCTCAAGCTGCTCGAGCCCAAGGGCATCACCGGTCTCGCCTACTGGGACAACGGCTTCAAGCAGATGAGTGCCAACAGGAAGCTCGTCACACCTGCCGACTACCAGGGCGTCAAGTTCCGCATCCAGTCCTCGCGCGTGCTGCAGGCGCAGTTCAAGGCGCTCGGCTCGCTGCCGCAGGTGATGGCGTTCTCCGAAGTCTACCAGGCGCTGCAGACCGGCGTGGTCGACGGGCAGGAGAACACCTGGTCGAACATCTATACCCAGAAGATGCACGAGGTGCAGAAGTACATCACCGAGACCAACCACGGCTACATCGGCTACGTCGTGATCGTGAACAAGAAGTTCTGGGATGATCTGCCGGCGGATATCCGCGAGCAGCTCTCGAAGGCGATGAAGGAAGCGACCGACTTCAACAACGCGCAGTCCCAGAAGGAGAACGACGACGCGCTGGCGGAGATCAAGAAGAGCGGCAAGAGCGAGATCATCAAGCTAACGGCGGAGCAGGACGCTGCGATGCGCAAGGCGATGGAGCCGGTCTACAAGGACGCCGCGAGCCGCGTCGGCCAGCCGCTGATCGACGAATTCCAGAAGGAAGCCAAGGGCGCGACGAACTGATCGTCACGACGAACTGCTCACGCCCTGCGCGGAAAAATAATGCATGAACGAAGGGCTTCCGTGCACTGCACGGAAGCCCTTTTGTTGCAAATCGTTTCAGTATGCATCTGAATGGACATTCACGGCAGTTACATCTCTGTAAGAACGCCCTCCCTGTCCAAGTTGTAAGTTGCGCGTCAGCCTGCGCGCGCTCATCCTCACGTCCATCCTTCCAGAGGAGGTACGTCATGAGGAAGTTCACCATCGCCGCCATCGCCGTGCTCAGCATCGCCGGCTCGGGCGCGGTCTATGCCCAGTATCATCGCCCGTGGATGGAGCACTTCCGCCACATCCGCATGAACCCGGAGGATCGCGCCGCGTTCGTCGACGCGCGCATCGCCGCCGTCCATGCCGGGCTGAAGCTCAACGCCGACCAGGAGAAGCTCTGGCCGCCGGTCGAGGCCGCAGTGCGCGACTTCGCCAAGCTGCGTCTCGATCGCGCCAACGCGCGCATGAACGCCAGCCCCGGCGATGCCGCCAGCGCCGACAAGCCGGATGATCCGATCGCCCGCCTGCGCCAGCGCGCCGAGGACATGGGGGCGTCCTCCGCCGCCCTGAAGAAGATCGCCGATGCCGCCGACCCGCTCTACAAGACCCTGGACGAGGGCCAGAAGCGGCGCCTCGCCGTGCTGACCCGTCACCGCGGCCCGTTTGGCGGCGGCGAGGACGGCCCGCCCCGCCACTTCATGGAACGGGGCATGGACCGCATGATGGAGCGGGGCATGGAGCACTTCCGCCGCGACCATTTCGACCGCGACGGCGGCCCGGACCGGGATCGCGAGGGCCGTCTCTGAAACACCCGGGATTTCCCGGGGGAATTAACCCTGGCGAAGCCGCTGGAATCCAGCGGCTTTTCGCATTTCCGGGGCTGTGGAAGAACATTGGAAAACATGCGCCGCATCGCTTGCCAGACCCGGATCGCTTTGCTAAACGACCGGCCTCGCAAGGCTTTGACCGGCCTTCGGGCGCATAGCTCAGTTGGTAGAGCAGCTGACTCTTAATCAGCGGGTCCCAGGTTCGAGCCCTGGTGCGCCCACCATTTCAAAGCCCTGCTGCTGCGGGGCTTTTCAATTCCAGGCAGAAGCAAAGAGCGTTCCGTGCAACGCTTTTCGCCGTGCGGGCGGGCGACCTTTTTCTTTGCTTCTGCAGCTCGACCCATTCGATAGAGCGCGCAGATGCGATGGTACGGGTCGATCATGTCCCCGTCGCAGAACGGGACACCAAGGCGAGCAAGACTGTGAACGTGTGATCGAACACCCCTGCGTTGATCATTGGGGGCACTCCCTCTCCATGATCGCGCGAGCCAGCTCCGACGGATTTTCGACAGCTGAGAAGTGGCCGGTCTTCTTGAGCGTCACCATCCGTGATGCAGGAATCAGCGATCGTGTGCGTTCGCGTTCGTCCGGCCGAGACCAATCGCTGTCGCCATAAATGAGCGTCACGGGCGCTGAGATCTGCTGATAGTAATCGCGTGCCTTGCTCCAGGATCGCCAGCCTGCCAGTACCTTGCGGGCGCCCCGCTTGTATCCGGGGCGACGAGCTACTTCATCGAACTCGGCAAGCAAATCCGCCGGCAGTTTGCGTGGGTCGTGATATCCGCCGCCCATGATCTTGCCGAGGACGATCTTGTTTTCAAGCGAAGCATTGATCGCGCCGAGCACCGGGATCTGCAGGCTTCCGATGATGAAATTCGCGAACCGGTTGCCACGTCGAATGCCGTCGCCGTAGCGGGTCTCGTAGTCGTACGGGTTGATTGCAACGACCCGCTGCACCCGCTGCGGAAGCGATGCCGCTACGGTGAGGACCAATGCGCCCCCGATCGATTCGCCAACGAGCGTCACGTTGGAAAGGTCCAGCTCCTCGATGAAGCGTATGACGGCTCGCCTGAAGTAGGGTTCATCGAAGCTCGCGCTTGGATCGATGGGTGAGTGTCCGTGACCCGGAAGGTCAATGGCGTACACCGTGTGCGATCCGGCGAGGAGGGGCGCAAGAGCGCGGAAATATTCGAGCTGAGTCCGGATCGTATGTATGAGGAGCAACGGAGGCCCGCTGCCGGTCTTTTGAAAACGTACGCTCAACCTATCCGATATCTTCAGCAAACTTGTTTGGGCTTCGGTCATACCGAGCATTCGATCTCTCCGTGCTTCGAGGGCGCACGCTTTCAAGCGGCAGTGACGCCGCGAACCTGTTCGGCCGCTGCATCCAAAAGGGCCTGAGCCAGATCAGGGTCGTTGACGACGCGCGATAGCGTCACCGCGCCGACCATCGTCGCGAGAATGGCCATGGCTTTGCCGCGCGAGACTTCGTCGGTCCCGGCGATGAAGCGGCCGATCACGTCGAGATGCGCTTTGATTCCCGCTTCGAATTCCGCCTTCACGTCAGGCCCCTGTCGGGCCGCATCTGCGCCGAGTGCCACGATCGGGCAGCCGTCCATCTTCTCTCCGCGATGGCCGTCACTGAGGTAGAACCCAATCACCGCGCCGAGCGGATCGTCTGGATGTGCCGCGGCTGCGTCTGACCATCGTCCTGATGCGCTCTCCAACGCGCGCTTGGACGCCTCTACCGCCAGATCCTCTTTTGATGCGAACTGCTTGTAGAAGGCGCCTTGGGTCAGCCCGGCACCCTTCATCAGGTCCTTGAGGCCGATGCCATCGAAGCCGCGCTCCCTGAAGAGGCGGCTTGCCACATTGATCACGGTTTGGCGGTTCTCGGCCGCCTGAGTGCGACTGACTCGCATCGCGGATCTCCATTTGGATTTCGTTCGACTTCTATATTGCATATAGAGTTCGAATGCAATCTATCAATCCCTAAGGCTGGAGTGCGGCGCCTGGACCAATGGGCATTGGGATCACGTTCCCGTTAGCCTCAGAAAATAGATTGCGATCGACATCTAAAATGAATATAGAGGTCATACGAAATCTAAAATCCAGAGGAGATGGGTCATGATGAGGGGAATTGCGGTGCTTGCAAGTATCTTGGTGCCGGCGGGAGTGGCGACCTTCGTTGCTCTTGCGATTCCTGCTCATGAAGCCTCTGCGGTCAGCGACCCAAGGCAGGAGCCCCCGATGGTTCGTCTGGTCACGGCTGCCCGAGTCGGCGGATCTGAGCGCGGTTTCACCGGGATCATCGGCGCCAGAGTGGAAAGCAATCTCGGCTTTCGCGTCGCCGGGAAGATCGTCGAACGATTGGTGAATGTCGGTGAGCAGGTCAGATCCGGCCAACCGTTGATGCGGATCGACGAAACCGACCTGCGCCTTGCGGTGACAGCAAAGCGCAACGCCGTCGCAGCTGCGCGTGCCGTTGTCGTTCAGACCGACGCCGACGAGAGGCGCTACGCCAATCTGGTGAACGACGGATGGACTTCCAAACAGCGCTACGAGCAGGCGAAGGCCGCATCGGATACCGCAAAAGCGCAGCTCGCCGCAGCCGAAGCCGAAGCAGGGGTCGCCGAGAACCAGGCGACCTATTCTGTCCTGGTGGCGGATGCGGATGGAACGGTCACCCAGACGCTTGGCGAGCCCGGCCAAGTCGTCGCCGCCGGCCAGGCGGTGGTTCGGCTGGCACAGTCCGGTCCTCGCGAAGCTGTGGTGGCGCTTCCCGAAACGACCCGGCCGGCGATCGGATCGCTCGCCGACGCGAGCCTGTATGGGAGCGACCGGCGCCGCTTTAGCGCGCATCTGCGCCAGTTGTCGGATTCCGCCGATCCCCAGACCCGCACTTACGAGGCCCGCTATGTGCTCGATGGCGACGCCGCGGCGGCGCCGCTGGGCGCAACGGTCACCATTCGGCTTGCAAGCCAGGATCATCAGCCGGAAGTCCAGGTGCCGCTGGGAGCCGTGCTCGATGACGGCAGAACGACAGGCGTTTGGGTCTTCGAGAACGCGACCTCGACCGTACGGCTCCAGCCCGTCAAGCTTCTGCGTGTGACCAGCGAGACGGCGGTTATTTCAGGATCGAACTCCGGTGACCAGATCGTTTCCCTCGGCGCTCACCTCCTGCATGAGGGCGCGCGTGTCAGGATTGCCTCTGAAGCCAGGAGCAACTGATGAGCTTCAATCTTTCCGCGCTCGCCGTTCGCGAGCGGGCCGTCACCCTGTTCTTCATCCTCTTGCTGGCGGCCGCGGGCGTCTACGCCTTCATCATGCTCGGACGGGCCGAGGACCCGTCCTTCACCATCAAGACCCTGACGGTCACCACTGTGTGGCCGGGCGCGACCGCACGCGAGATGCAGGACCAGGTCGCCGAACCCCTGGAGAAGCGGATTCAGGAACTGACCTGGTATGACCGGGTGGAGACGACGACGCGGCCCGGTTATGCGTACATGACGGTGACGCTGAAGGACAGCACACCGCCGTCGAGCGTGCAGGAGGAGTTCTACCAGGCCCGCAAGAAACTCGGAGATGAAGCGCGCAAGCTGCCCTCCGGCGTGCTCGGCCCCTTCGTCAACGACGAATATTCGGACGTGAGCTTCGCTCTCTATGCCCTCAAGGCCAGGGGCATGCCGATGCGCGAGCTCGCCAGGCAGGCCGAGGTCATCCGTCAGGACCTCCTGCATGTGCCCGGCGTCAAGAAGATCAATATCCTCGGCGAGCGTCCCGAACAGATCTTCGTCGAGTTTTCCTATGCCAAGCTGGCAACCCTCGGCGTATCGGCTACGGATATCGTCGCCGCCCTGCAGCGGCAGAACACGGTGACACCGGCAGGCTCGATCGACACCAAGGGGCCGCAGGTCTTCATCCGGGTCGATGGCGCCTATGACAGCGTCCAGGCGATCGCCGACACGCCGATTGTCGCTGCCGGGCGAACGCTGAAGCTGTCCGACATTGCCGAGGTCCGCCGCGGCTACGAGGATCCTCCCACCAACATCATCCGGCACCAGGGCGAGCCCACCATCATGCTCGCGGCGGTGATGCAGGAGGGCTGGAATGGTCTCGCCCTCGGCAAGGCGCTGGAGGAGAGGTCGGCAGCGATCGCGCGCACACTGCCACTCGGGATGACACTGGCCAAGGTCAGCGACCAGGCCGTCAACATCACCTCGGCAGTTGACGAGTTCATGATGAAGTTCGCGATGGCGCTCGGCGTGGTGCTGCTGGTGAGCCTGCTCAGCCTCGGCTGGCGCGTCGGCATCGTCGTCGCGGCGGCCGTGCCCCTGACGCTCGCCGTCGTGTTCCTGATCATGCTCGAAACCGGCAGGTTCTTCGACCGCATCACGCTCGGCGCCCTCATCCTGGCGCTCGGTCTCCTCGTCGACGACGCCATCATCGCGATCGAGGTGATGGTGGTGAAAATGGAGGAGGGCATGGACCGCATCAGCGCGGCGGCCTACGCGTGGAGCCATACTGCGGCGCCGATGCTGTCCGGAACGCTCGTGACGATCGCAGGCTTCCTGCCGGTTGGCTTCGCGCGCTCGACCGCCGGGGAATATGCCGGCAACATCTTCTGGGTCGTGGGGTTCGCCCTCATCGTCTCCTGGATCGTCGCGGTGATCTTCACGCCCTATCTGGGCGTCAAGATGCTGCCCGCGATCAAGCCGGTCGAAGGCGGTCATCATGCGATTTACGGCACGCCCAACTATCAGCGTCTGCGCGGACTCATCACCTTCGCCGTCCGCCACAAGTTCCTGACCTGCAGCATCGTCGCCGTCGCCTTCGCGCTTTCCGTCGTCGGCATGGGTGGCGTCAAGCAGCAGTTCTTCCCGACCTCCGATCGCCCGGAAGTGCTGGTGGAAGTCCGCCTGCCGGAAGGCACCAGCATCGAGACGACGACGGCCACCGTCGAGAAGCTCGAGGGTTGGCTGCACGATCAACCCGAGGCCAAGATCATCACAAGCTATGTCGGTCAGGGTGCGCCGCGCTTCTTCTTCGCGATGGCGCCCGAACTGCCCGATCCGGCCTTCGCGAAGATTGTCGTCCTGACGCCTGATGCAGAGGCGCGCGAAGCCTTGAAGCATCGGCTCCGACAGACCGTGTCGCAGGGCTTTGCACCCGAGGCCAATGTGCGCGTCACCCAGCTTGTGTTCGGACCTTACACGCCTTTCCCGGTGGAGTTCCGGATCATGGGGCCGGATCCCGCTCAATTGTACGCCATCTCTCAGAAGGCTCTCGAGGTCATGCGCGGCGTTCATGACGCGCGGCAGGCAAATCGGGATTGGGGCGATCGCACGCCCGTGCTCCGCTTCATCCCGGATCAGGACCGGCTGAACCTGATCGGCCTGTCGCCGGCCGAGGTGGGGCGGCAACTCCAGTTCCTGCTCACCGGCATCGCCGTGACGCAGGTTCGCGAGGACATCCGCAATGTCCCGATCGTGGCACGCAGCGCCGGTGGCGAGCGGCTCGATCCGGCGCGTCTGGCCGATTTTTCGTTGATGAGCCGGGACGGCCGCTCGATTCCGCTCGACCAGGTCGGCCATTCGGAAATCCGACTCGAAGAGCCAATCATGAAGCGGCGCGATCGCACCCCCGTCATCACGATACGCTCGGATATCAACGAGGCAACCCAACCTCCGGAGGTCTCCAAGGAGATCAAGACGGCCCTCCAGCCGCTTATCGCATCCCTACCGGCCGGTTATCGTATCGACCTGGGCGGATCGATCGAGGAAGCAACCAAGGCCAACGACGCGTTGGCGACGATCTTCCCCGCCATGATCGCCGCGATGCTGATCGTCGTCATGCTGCAGGTGCGGTCCTTCTCGACGATGGCGATGGTCGTCCTGACGGGACCACTTGGCCTCGTCGGCGTCGTGCCGATGTTGCTGATCTTTCACCAGCCCTTCGGATTCAACGCGATTTTGGGCCTGATTGGACTGGCGGGCATCCTGATGCGCAACACTCTCATCTTGACTGAACAAATCAAGGAGAACCTTGCCGCCGGCCTTGATGGCTATCACGCCGTCATCGAGGCCACGGTGCAACGCACGAGGCCTGTGATCCTGACCGCATTGGCTGCCGTCTTGGCCTTCATTCCGCTCACGCATTCCGTTTTCTGGGGATCGATGGCCTACACGTTGATCGGCGGCACCGCGGTCGGAACGGTACTGATCCTGCTGTTCCTACCTGCGCTTTATGCCGCGTGGTTCCGGATCAAGCCGACTGAGATCCATCGGCATTCGACGGCGGAGCCTGAATTAGGTTCAGCCATGGCCGCCGAGTAGCGCCATAGCCGGTGCGGACAGCAGCGCGATCAGGCCGCCGCCGGCGCACCGGTCAATCCGTCAAGGCATTCGTTCGATGTGGGCCCGGATCGCGGCTTGCTCGGAATCGATCCAGCCGTGCTCGCGCGCCTTGGCCACCATCTCGGCGTAATGCCGATCCCAGGCCGCATCGTCGGGGCGACCCGCGAGCGTGGGGACCAGGTCGATCGATACCAGTGCGTTGCGCTCGTCCAGCAACGTGATTCCCTTCCACTGCATCGTCGGCGATGTCGTCGGGTGAAGAACCAGCTTGAATTTGCGGAAGTCGGACGGTTCCGACAGCCGGACCTCGCCGCCGTCGAAGCATTCGATGATCACGATATCGGTCCTTCCCAGAGTCCGGCCTGTTGCGATGGAGCGCGTCGTGCCGATCGCAAGGCGATCATACCTGCGGCAGGGCGCGTAGAGCACCCTGGAAGTTGACCAGCGGATCGCCGTTGCCGCCGCGCGTCGCCACGATCCTGCCGATGAAGAGACCGTGCGTGCCGACGACCTGGTGATGATGCAACACGCATTCCAGCGCGCCGATCGCGGGCTCCAGCAGCGGCACGTCGAGGACGCCTTGCGCCCACGGCGCCGTCGCGAAGCGCTCGACGCCCTTGATGCCGCCGGCAAACCGCAGCGCCAGGTCCTCCTGCCCCCTGCCGAGCAGGCTGACCCCGAAACGCCCATTGGCGAGGATCGCGGCGTGCGTCTCGGAGCTTGAATTGACGCCGACGAGAAGGCAGGGCGGATCCATGCACAGCGAGGTGACGGAGCTGACCGTCAGGCCTCGCCGGGTGGTTTGCGTTCCCGTCGCCACGATGGCGACGCCGCTCGCGAGGTTGCGCATGGCCAGCCGGAATTCGGCGGCTTCGACCGACCGGACATCGGTCATCTGAGACATCTGGCATCCCATGACGTGCCTCCGAACCTCGCCTCGCCGGGTGCGCCTACGCCGACACCGCTTCGCCCGCGACCTTGCCGCGGCCGGATCTCAGCTCCTTGCGGATCGCCGGAATGATCCTGCTGCCCCACAATTCGATCTGCTTCAGCATCGTGCGCTGGTCGAAATCGCCGAGCTGGGTCTGCAGCGCGATGTGGCTCGGCTTGAGAATGCTGATCTCCTCCAGCATGCGGTCGATCACCTGGTTGACGCTGCCGACGGGCAGGTTGCTGCGCATCGTCTCCAGGCTCATGTCGTTCGGTCCGGCCTCTTCCTTGATCAGATAGCCGTCGTCGCTCTGGGCGCGGCGGAACTTCAGGCTTTCGGAGAGCCGGCGCTGGAAACGCGCATTGTCGAGATAGGACTGGATCTCGCTGTCGTTGTCGCTGGCATAGGCGCAGCGCAGGAAGCCGACATGCGTGTCGTCGATGGAGCGGCCTTCCTTCGCAGCGATCCCTTCGAGACGTTCGCGCAGGGCCTTGATGGCGTCGAGGCCGTTCAGGAGCGCGGTGACGAAGAGATTGTGGTTGTCTCGAATGGCGCGGCCAAGCGTCTCGCCGTGGCCGGACGTGACCCAGATCGGCGGCATCGGCTTCTGCACCGTGCGCACCGCGATCGCCGTCGGCGGCATCTTCAGGTGCTCGCCGTCATAGGAGAAGATGCGCTCGCGCATGCCGGCCTCGAGCACGTCGTAGAACTCGGCGAACAGCGCATGCGAATGGTCGAGGTCGACGCCGAAACGGTCGAACTCGAATTTCTGGTAGCCCGAGCCGATGCCGAGATCGAGGCGGCCGTTCGAGACGGTGTCGGCAAAGCCGATCTCGCCGAGCAGCCGCGCCGGATTGTACAGCGGCAGCACGCAGACCGCAGTGCCGAGGCGGATGCGCCGGGTGAGGCCGGCGCAATGCGCGACCATCATCAGCGGCGAGGGGCAGAGGCTGTAATTGTTGAAGTGATGCTCGGCGTACCAGGCCGTATCGAAGCCGGCCTGCTCGGCGATCACGGTCTGCTCGACGGCGTTGTTGATGACCTGCTGCGAGCTCTGATGATAGCCGCGCTGCTGCGCCAGAATGAATACGCCGAATTCCATCGATTGCTTCCTCCGCCTCGCGGTCGCATTTGCGATCCGCTGGTCGCTCTTGCGACGCGTTCTCATGACGTTAGGGGCTTGAGCATTTTCGAACAATTGACGTAATCTGATCATGTCCTTTGCAAAATCTGAAAAGATCGATGAATCGCCTCCAGGCCATGGAATTGTTCGTCAGCGCCGTCCGCGAGGGCAGCTTTTCGGCCGCCGGGCGCCGCGTCGGGCTCTCGCCGGCCTCGGTGTCGCGCTATATCGGCGAGCTCGAGGCGCAGCTCGGCGTGCAGCTGCTGAACCGCAGCACGCGCCATCTCGGATTGACCGATGCCGGCAAGATCTTCTTCCAGCGCACCGAGCAGGTGCTGCACGGCATCGAGGATGCCGAAGCCGCCGCGCTTTCGTTGCAGACCGCGCCGCGCGGCACGTTGCGGGTGCATTCGCGCACGCTGTTCGGCATCAAGGTGCTCACGCCGCTGATACCGGGCTTCCAGAAGCTCTATCCGGAGCTGAAGGTGGAGCTGCGCCTGTCGGAGCGGCGTCCCCAGCTTCGCGAAGGCGAATTCGATGTCGACTTCCAGATCCAGGCGCCCACGGACCCCGGCCTGATGCAGCGAAGGCTGCTGCGGAGCGAGCGGATTCTCGTAGCCTCGCCCGACTATGTCGGCCGGATGCCGAAACTGCGCGAGCCGGAGGATATCACCCGCCACAATTGCCTGACCTACTGGATGGGTCCCGACGATGTGGTCTGGAAGTTCATGCGCAGGAACAAGCTGCGCGAGATCGTGGTGCCGTCGTCCTTCAGCAGCAACAACGGCGTGGTGCTATGCGATCTCGCCGTCACCGGGCACGGCATCGCCCTGCTCGACGACTACACCGTGGCGGAGGAGGTGAAGAGCAGGCGGCTCGTTCGCCTGCTGCCGGGCTTCCGCGTGACGAACTCCACCTTCGACGAGGGCATTTACGCGACGTTTCTCCAGAGCAGCTATCGGCCGGAGAAGATCAGGGTGTTCGTCGATTACATGGCGGAGAACGTGCCCAAGCAGGTCAAGCGGTCGGCGCAATAGCCGGGCGGCCGGTCAGGGCGCGCCAAACCTGTGCGCCGGCAAGCCGCGCACGCCGAGGCCCTCGACGGCGAACAGGCCGCCGGCATCCGGATGATCGTCGGCGAGCGCGTGGCTGCGCGAGATCGACGTCACGTAGAGCACGTCGAGATCGGGCCCGCCGAACGTCACGCTGGTGGGGTGACGGACCGGCATGTCGATCGTCCGTACGATCCTGCCATCGGGCGAAAACCGCGCGATCTTGCCGATGCGCACCAGCACGGACCAGAGGTGACCCTCAGCATCGACCGTGGCGCCGTCGCATCCGGATCCTTGCGCTTCCGTGTCGGCGAAGATTCGTTTGCTGGCGAGCGGGCCGTCCGCCCTGTAATCATAGGCCCAGATGATCCGCCTTGCACTGTCGGCGAGGTAGAAGGTGCGTCCGTCCGGGCTGAAGCAGGGGCCGTTGCTCACGGCGAGGTCGCTCTCCAGCAATTGCAGCGCGCCTGAGACGTCCAGCCGATAAAGACCGCCGAGTGGCGCCTCGTCCGCTGCGCGGTCGCCATGCATGGTGCCTGCGAGGAAGTTGCCGTGGGGATCGGCCTTGCCGTCGTTGAGCCGCACCTTCGGGTGATCGAGCCCGATCGAGGGGCCGTGCGTCAGGGCCCGCCTGTCGAAATCGTAAGTCGCAAATCCGTTGCGCAAGGCGAGGACCGCGCCGCTGTCGCCTCGCAATGCCAGCGAGCCGATCGGGGCGGGCGCGCTGAACTGCTCGGCCGCGCCGGTCGCGGGATCGAGCACGTGAATCAATCCGGCCAGGGCGTCGATCCAGAACAGGCGCTGCCCGCGCTCGTCCCACACCGGGCTCTCGCCGAGCTGGTCCCTGGTTGCGCCGATGCGCCTGGTGCGGATTGCGCTCATGGTTCCTTCCGCGGGATTCGCCGGGCTTGACCGATCGGTCGGTGAAAACCTAGGTTCATTCTAAAGACTCGCTGGCTGATGAATGGATTGCGGAGTTCATGACTGAACTGTCAACGATGAAGGATGGCGTTGCGAACCAGGCCGAGGCCTCGGACCGCGTGCTGCAGATCCTCGCCGAGGCCGGCAGGCTGTTCGCCAGCAAGGGTTTCGAGGGCACCTCGATGCGCGACATCGCGCTCGCCTGCGGCATATCCAAGTCGCTGCTCTATCATCACTTCTCCAACAAGGACGAGATCTACGCGCGCGTGGCGGTCGGCTCCACGCTCGAGCTCTATCTGTTCGTGCGCGACCGCATTCCCGATGGGCCGCCGTCGCAGAAGATCCGCGCCTTCATGGTCGCCACCGCGGAATATTTCCGCCGCTACCGCTGGGCCTGGATCGCCTCGACCACCGCGTTCTGGAACGATCCCGATCGAAGCAGGCACAAGGAGCGGTTGACGCGTCGCGACCGTTTCGAGAATTTCCTGCGCGGCCTGATCCAGGAAGCCATCGATGCCGGCGAAATCCGCAAGGTCGATGTGCCCATGACCGGGCGGCTGATCCTGTCCTCGCTCAACTGGATGCATCGCTGGTACAATCCCAACAAGTCCGCGACGCCCGAGCAGATCGCCGACGTCTTCTTCGACATGATCTTCAATGGCCTGCGCAGCGGCGAGCTGGTCGCGCTTCCCGGGGCGGAGCCGCCCAAGGCCGGCCGGCGCAAGTCGCGCTGACCGGCGGGCGGCGCCGCGCACGTCGCCTCATTCCAGAACGATGTTTTGCGCCTTGATCACCGGCCCCCAGAGCGCGGCGTCCTTGGTCAATTGGGCGTCGAGCCGTTCCGGCGCGCCGGTATCGACCATCAGGCCGTCGGTCTCGAGCTGCTTTGCGATCTCCGGCTTCTGCATCGCCGCGTTTGCTGCCGCATTCAGACGCGCGATGACGTCGCGCGGCGTGCCCGCGGGCGCGTGCAGCGCGGTCCAGAACGAGGCCGTCAGATCAGGATAGCCGGATTCGGCCAGCGTCGGGATCTCGGGAAGCGTCGCCATGCGCTTGTCCGATGAGACCGCGAGGATGCGGAGCTGGCCGCCGCGCGCGTGCTCGATCACGGCGGCAGGCGTTGCGAAATTGAGATCGCACTCTCCCGACAGCGTCTCCATGATGGAGGCCGGGTTGTTGCGATAGGCAACCTCGGTGACGGCAAATCCCATCGACTTGCCCATCATGATCCCGAACAGATGCGTGACGCTGCCGGGCCCGAGCGTTGCATAGAACAGCGGCTTGTCGCGGCCCTTGGCGTAGGCGACGAAGCTCTTGACGTCGGTGGCGGGCGTGCGCGCGTTGACGGTCAGCGACAGCGGCCCGTTGCAGAGCATGGCGACGGAGGCGAAGTCCTCGAGCTTGTAGGGCAGGTTCTTGCGCAGCAGCACGTTCAGCGAAATCGGCCCGGTGCCGCCCGCCAGCAGGACCGATCCGTCCTTCGGCGCGCGCGCCACATATTGCGAGCCGACGATGCCGTTGGCGCCGGGCTTGTTGTCGACCAGCACCGGCTGGTCGAGGCTTTCCGCCATGACCTTCGCGATCGAGCGCATCAGGCTGTCGATCGAGCCGCCGGGCGCATAGGGCACGATGATGAAGATCTGCGATCCGCGCGCCCTGACGATCGCGGGTGCGCCAAGCGGTGCGGCGAGAGCGCCGGCGATCAGAGCTGTCGCCTGGCGTCGGCTGATCCTGGGCATGGGAATCCTCCTCAAAGGTCGTTCTTGCTTGCCGCGGAAACTAACGGCTGACCGATCGGTCGGTCAATAGGACTACGAGAGGATATTGCAAGCGGCCATGGTTGGTGTTATCAGCACGAAAAGCTGACCGATCGGTCAGGCGTCGCGATGCGACCACAAGCAAGACGAACAGAAACCAGGAGGAAGCCCATGTCAGGAGATATCGTCACCCTCGAAGTGTCCGACAACATTGCGCTGGTGACGCTGAACCGGCCTCCGGTGAACGCGCTCGATCGCGCCATGCGCGACCGCATCGTGGCGGTGTTCGACGAGATCTCCGAGCGCCAGGACGTCAGGGTCGCGATCCTGACCGGCGCCGGAAAGGTGTTCTGCAGCGGCGCGGATCTGAAGGACCGCCCGGACCCGACCAAGGTCGGCGCGTTTCACAGCCATAACCGCATCACGCGCGAGACAGGCAACTGCATTCGCGAATGTTCGAAGCCGGTGATTGCCGCGATCAACGGCGTCGCGCTCGGAGCAGGCGTCGGCCTGATGGCCTCCTGCGACATCTTCTACGCCTGCGAGGAAGCCGTGTTCGGCATGCCCGAGATCAATGTCGGGCTCGCCGGCGGCGCTGCGATGCTGAACACGTTGTTCGGCCGCTCCCTGATGCGCCGGATGTTCTTCACCGGCTATCGCGTGCCGGCCGCCGAGCTCTATCGTCTCGGCATCATCGAGGCCTGCACCACCAAGGAGAACCTGCTTCCCGAGGCGATGAAGCTTGCGCGCGAGATCGCCTCGAAGAGCCCGATCGCGATGGAATACGCCAAGAACGCGGCGAACATGGTCGAGCTGATGCCGCCGCGCGATGCCTACCGCTTCGAGCAGAACATCACGATGGCGTTGTCCAAGACCGAAGACGCCAAGGAGGCGCGCATGGCGTTCCTGGAGAAGCGCGCACCGGTGTTCAAGGGGCGCTGAGATGCGGCCGGGAGAAGGGCTCGATGCGCTGATGTCGCCGCGTTCGATCGCGGTCATCGGCGCCTCGCAGGAAGCGACCAAGATCGGCGGCCGGCCGGTCGATCTGCTGCGCCGGCACGGCTATGCGGGCCGGATCTATCCGGTCAACCCGAAGGCCGCGACGGTGCAGGGGCTCAAGGCCTATGCGTCCGTCACCGAGCTGCCGGAAGCGCCTGACCTCGCCATCATCGCGGTCGATGCGGAGCGCGCAGGCGAGGCCGTGGAGCAGTGCGCCGCCCGCGGCGTCCGCAGCGTCGTCGTGTTCTCGTCGGGCTTTGCCGAGCTCGGCGAGCAGGGCTGCGCGATGCAGGACCGGCTGCGCGTTGCCGCTCAGAAGAGCGGCATGCGCCTCCTGGGTCCGAACTGTCTCGGTGCGGTCAGCATCGCCGAGAAGAGCATCGCGACCTTTTCGATCGTGCTCGAGCACGGCATGCCGGCCGCGGGCTCGCTCGGCATCGTCTCGCAAAGCGGCAATCTCGGCAGCTACACCATGCGCCTCGCCAGCGAGCGCGGCGTCGGCGTCAGCCGCTTCATCACCACCGGCAACGAGTGCGACATCGATATCGCCGACGGCATTGCCTGGATGGCGCGCGATCCCGCGACGAAGGTCATTCTCTGTGCTCTCGAAACCTGTCGCGACGCCGGCCGGCTGATCACCGCGCTCGAAGAGGCGCGCGATGCGGGTAAGCCCGTCATCGCCATCAAGATCGGAACATCCGAGGCCGGGCAGGCTGCCGCCGCCTCGCACACCGGAGCGATGGCGGGGTCGGACGCCGTGTTCGACGCGCTGTTTGCCCGTTGCGGCGCGGTGCGCGTGCGCAGCCTCGACGAGCTGATCGATCTCGGCCACGCTGCATCGATCCTGCTGCCGGACCGGTTGCCGAAGGGGCCGGGCATTGCGATCCTCACCGCATCGGGCGGCTTTGGCGTGCTGCTCGCGGACGCCGCGCAGTCGGTCGGGCTGACATTGCCGGAGCTCGGCGCGGAGACGCAGCGAAAAATCCTCGAGCTCGTGCCGTTTGCATCGGCCCGAAACCCCGTCGACGCCACCGCGCAGATGTCGAGCCGTCCCGATCTCTTGGAGAAGATCATGACCGCCGTCGTGGCGGACGAGCGGACCGATACGGTGATCCTGCCGCTGCCGTTCTCGCTGCATCTGCCGCGCCTGCGTTCCATCTACATGGACACGCTGCGCAACATGCGTGCGCAGTTTCCCCACCGTCCGATCGTCCTGTGCGTCGACGGCCCGCCCGATGCGCTGACCGAGCTGCATGCCCTGGGCTTTCCGACCATCGCCAGCTTCGACGGCTGCTGCGCCACCGTCGCCGCGCTGGTGCGGTTGCACGCCGCGGCGCAGCGACCGCAGGACAGGCCGGCGGCCGTCGCGCAAGGGGCGCCGCTTTCGGCCGATGCCTTCCGCCACGAGCTCGGCGCCAAGCAGGCGCTTGCCGACGCAGGCGTGCCGGTGCTCGCCGAGCGTCTCGTGCAGGATGCGGACGCCGCCGCGCGTGCCGCCACCGAGATCGGCTATCCCGTGGTGCTGAAGATCGCCTCGCCCGATCTGCCGCACAAGACGGAGGTTGGCGGGGTGATCGTTGGCCTCGGCTCCGAAGCCGAAGTCCGCCGCGCCTATGCGCAGATGCGCGACCGCGTCGCCAGCAATGCCCCGAACGCTGCGATCGACGGCGTGATCGTGGCGCCGATGGCCAAGGGCGTCGCCGAGCTGATCCTCGGCAGCCGTATCGATCCCGTGTTCGGCCCGGTGGTGATGGTCGGTCTCGGCGGCATCTTTGCCGAGATCCTGCAGGACTCCGCCGTGCAGATGGCACCGGTCAGCGAGGCTCAGGCCATGGAGATGCTGACATCGCTCAAGGCGTTCGCCGTGCTCGACGGCGCGCGGGGGCGGCCGCGCGCCGACCTCGACGCCGCGGCCCGGGCCGTCGCCGCATTGTCTCGCTTCGCCGCCGCCAATGCCGGCACGGTTGCCGAGATCGATGTCAACCCGCTGCTGCTCCGCGCCAGGGGCGAGGGCGCCGTGGCGCTCGATGCGCTGCTGATCCCGCATGGCGCGCGGCCGGCCCAGGGCCACTGAAACCAACGACAAGAGGCCGCACAAGCGGACCCAGAGGAAACGCAAAGGAAGCAGGAGGATAGGATGATGAGATCGGTGATCGCGGCGCTCGGCATGATGGCCCTGCTGCTGACGAACGCGCCCCTGGCCGCGCAGGGCATCACGGGCGACGTGGTCAAAATCGGCATCATGAACGACCAGAACGGCCCCTATGCCGACAATTGCGGGCTTGGTTCGGTCGCGGCCGCCAAGCTCGCGATTGCCGATTTCGGCGGCATGGTTGCCGGCAAGAAGATCGAGCTCGTCATCGCCGACGACCAGAACAAGCCCGACGTCGGCGTCGCCATTGCCATGCGCTGGCTCGACAATGAGGGCGTCGATGCCATCGTCGGCTGCTCGGCCTCCTCGATCGCGCTGGCCGTGCAGGAGATCACGAAGAACCGCAGGAAGCCCTACATGCTGGCCGGCACGGCGGGCTCGTTCTTCACCAACGACAAATGCTCGCCGATGACCACGCAATGGGTGGTCGACACCTATGCGCAGCCCAAGGCCACGGTGAAGGCGCTGCTCGCACAGGGCGTCAACAGCTGGTTCTTCCTGACCGTCGACTATGCCTTCGGCAAGGCCTGGCAGTCGGATGCGACCAAGTTCATCGAAGCGGGCGGCGGCAAGGTGGTCGGCTCGGTGCTGCATCCCCTGAATGCGTCGGATCTGTCCTCGTTCCTGCTGACGGCGCAGGCCAGCGGCGCCAAGGCGATTGCGCTCGCCAATTCGGGCTCCGATTTCGCAAATTCGATCAAGCAGGCGCAGGAATTCGGCCTGACCAAGTCGCAGCTGCTCGTTCCGCTCGGCCTCATGATCAGCCAGACCCACGGGATTGGTCTGAAGGACCTCCAGAACGTGCGGCTGACGACGCCCTTCTACTGGGACATGACGCCGGAGAGCCGGGCCTTTGCCAAGCGCTTTGCCGACGCCACCAACGGCCAGCTCCTCAACGAAGGCAAGTCGGCCACCTACAGCGCCATCTCGCACTACCTGAAGGCGGTCGCTGCCGCCGGTTCCGACGATGGCGATGCCGTGATGCGGCAGATGAAGAACACGCCGGTCAATGATTTCGAGATGAAGAACGTCAGCATCCGCGCCGACGGCCAGGTGATGCGTCCGCTCTATGTCGCACGGATCAAGACCCCAGCGGAATCCAAATACACCTACGACTATTACGAGATCACCGGCACGATCGCGCCCGAGGATGCGTGGCGGCCGGCATCGGAGAGCGCCTGCGACCTCCTGAAGTCGCAGTGACGAACAGGCGGCGCGGCATGACGGCAAGTCTAGCGAAAGCGGGAAGCAGGCGATGAGTGTACTTCAGGCGGTATCGGCGCAATCCATCGTGAGCGAGAGCCTCGTGGGCGAGGCCTATCGCGATGCGATGCATCGCTGGCTAAATGCCAATCTGCCGGCCAGCTTCCGCAGCGACAGCGCCGCGTTCGCATCGCCGACGCTGCAGCAGTCGGTTGCCTGGGAGGCGGCGATGTACCGCGCCGGCCTCACCGGTATCACCTGGCCGCAGGCCTATGGCGGGCATGGCCGTTCCCTGCGCGAGCATCTCATCGCCAATCAGGAGATCGGCCGGCTCGCGATGCCGGAGAGCGTCAACTCGATCGGCAAGGAGCTTGCGGGCCCGATCATTCTCGCGGTCGGCACCGAGGAGCAGAAGCGGCGTTTCCTGCCGGCGATCCTCGAGATGCGCAACATCTGGTGCCAGGGCTTTTCCGAGCCCGAGGCCGGCTCCGATCTTGCGGGCCTGCGCACCCGCGCGACGCGCGACGGGGACGGTTGGCGGATCACCGGCCAGAAGATCTGGACCAGCGGCGCCTATCGCGCGCACCGCTGCCTGGTGCTCGCCCGCACCGGAGCGCTGGAGGACCGCCATCGCGGCCTCGCCATGTTCGCGGTGCCGCTCGATGCCAAGGGCGTGCGCGTGCGCACCATCAAGTCGATCGACGGCCGCGAGAGTTTTTGCGAGGTGTTCTTCGACGAGGTCGAGGTCGCCCAGGCTGACGCGATCGGCGCGCCCGACGAGGGTTGGGCCGCGGCTATCCGCGTGCTGGAGATCGAGCGCGCGACCAACCGCATGTACCGCGCCTGGCGCTTCGAGAACGAGCTGCGTCACCTGATTTCGGCCTGCAAGGCCGACACAGCGCTGTCGGCGATGGTGGCGGACCGGCACTACGCGGTCAGGCTCGGCGAGGTCGCCGTCGAGATCGAGGTGCTGAAGGCGCATGTCGAGACCGCCGTCGAGGCGCTCGCCAGGGGTGACAAGATCGGCGCGCGCGGCAGCCTCGCCAAGCTCTATTGGAGCGAAGCGCATCAGCGCTTTGCCGCGCTCGCGATCGAGTTGTTGTCGCAGGCCTCGCTGCCGCAGACCCAGGCGATCAAGGTGGCGCGGCGGCGGTTCGAAGCCATTTACCTGCAGGCGCGTGCCGAGACCATCTATGCTGGAACGACCGAGATCCAGCTCGGCATCATCGCCGACCGGATCCTCCAGCTCTCGCGAGGCAAATGATGGTCGCGGGCCTGCTGCACGATCGTCTCGTCGTGGTGACCGGCGCGGGCCAGGGGATCGGCCGTGCCATCGCGCTCGGTGTCGCCGCTGCCGGCGCGAAGGTGGTCGTAACCGATCTGCAGCAGGCGCGAGCCGATGCCGCGGCGCGCGAGATCAGGGATGGCGGCAGGGAGGCGGCCGCCTATGGCCTCGATGTGACGGATGCGCAAGCCTGTCGTGACGTGGCGAGCCGCGTGGACGAGGAGATCGGCCCCGCGGACGTCGTCGTCAACAATGCCGGCATCATCATCCGCGAGCCGATCGACAGCCCGCGCGCCCACGAGAACTGGCGCCAGGTGTTCGACGTCAATGTCAACGGCACCTTCAACGTCGTTCATGCCTTCATTCCCGCGCTACGCAAGTCGCGGGGATCCATCATCAACGTCGCGTCGGTCGCGGCCTTCGGCGGCATGAACGGTGCGCTCGGCTATTCGCCGTCCAAGGGCGCGGTCAGGCTGTTCACGCAGGCGCTTGCCCGCGATCTCGCGCCCGACGGCATCCGCGTCAATGCCGTCGCGCCCGGCATCATCGCGACCGAGATGAGCGAGAGCACGCGCGACAATCCGGCGAGGCTCTCCGGCCTGATGGCGCGGACGCCGATGAAGCGCGTGGGGCAGCCCGAGGAGATCGCGGGACCGGTGGTCTTTCTGGCGTCGGCGATGGCCTCCTACGTCAATGGCGTCATCCTGCCGGTCGACGGCGGTTATCTCGCCTAGTGAGCGATCGCAGGCGCAAGGCTTTTGGAGAGGACGATGATGAGCATGGCCGAAGGACTTCAGCCCGACGAGTTCGCGGCAACCGCGACACGCGCAGTGACCGCGTGTGCCGGCTTGAGCATACGCGAGCAGGCGAAAAACCTTGCCGGCGATGGCCTGCTCGGCGTCATCGCGGATGAGGATGTCGGTGGACTGGCGCTGCCGCTCGGTTTCGCGGTGCCGGTGATCGCCGCCGCCCATTCGGGATTGCTCGGCTTTCCGCTGCTTGAGACCATCCTCATCGGCCGGCTGCTGCAGTCGTCGCTGACGCGTCTTGCCGCCGCGATCGTGTCCGGCGAGAAGCTGGCGACGATCGCCTGGCAGGGCGAGGCTGCGGCCGAGCGGGACGGCGGCTTGCTGGTGCTGAACGGTGCGCTCGCGCGCGTACCGTGCGCGGCGTCGGCCGACCATCTTCTGGTGCGGATGAGCGGCGGTGCCGCGGCGCTGATTCCGGCCAATGCCAAGGGCGTCGTGATAGAGGACGCGGCGGGCCTCGATCTGACGGTGCCGGAACACGCGGTACGGCTGGAAGCGGTCGAGGTTCCCATCGGCTCCATTCTGCCGCCCGGCACCTGGGATCTGCTGAGCTCTGATGCCAATGTGCTGCGCGCCGCGGCCATCCTGGGATCGGCCGAAGCGTGCCTGGCGCTCGCGCAGGAGCATGCCTCGACGCGCCGCCAGTTCGGTCACGCCCTGTCCTACAACCAGGCCATCCGCCATGCACTGGCGCGCCAGAAGCTCGGCCTCGAGAGCATCCGTCATGCGATCACCCGCAGCCTGTCCGGGGACGGCGGGCCGGTGCAGCGCGATGCCGCGTTCCTGGCGGCCGCGACCTATGGCAGCTCGATCAGCGAAGGCGCGCTGCAGATCCATGGCGGCATGGGTTTCACGTGGGACGTGCCGGTGCATCGCCATCTGCGCCGCATCCGCACGCTGCAGGCACAGGGTGATGCCAGCGGCCTGATCGGCAGGTTCGGCCGCAATTACGTATCGGAAGTTGCTCCGTTTGCCGAGGCAGGAGCGTGAGGGAGACAGCCATGACCGAAACCAGGGATCAGACGCTCGCAGGCCGCGTCGCACTCGTCACCGGCGCCGGAAACGGTATCGGCCGCGCGACCGCGCTCAAGCTCGCCGCGCGCGGCGCCATCGTCGGCGTCAACGATTTGAAGCCGGAATTCGTCGACAGCACCGTGGAGGCGATCAAGGCGGCAGGCGGCAACGCCGTTGCCGTCACGCAGGACGTCGCCAGCCGCGACGGCATGCGGCAGGCCGTACTCGGACTGGCGGAGAGCCAGAGACGTTTCGACATCCTCGTCAACAATGCGGCGTGGGTGCGCTATCAATCCGTTCCGGACATCGCTCCGGAAACCATCGATCGCATGCTCAACATCGGTTTCAAGGCGATCATCTGGGGAATCCAGGCCGCCGCGGAGGTCATGGACGCGGAGCGTGGTGGCGCCATCGTCAATGTCGCTTCGGTCGCCGGCCTGATCTCGGCCAAGAACAGCATCGTCTACAGCGGCATCAAGGCCGGCGTCATGGGCATCACGCGGGCGGCCGCCGCCGAGCTCGGCGAACGCAACATCCGCGTCAATGCGGTGGCGCCCTCGGCGATCCCGACCGAAGGAACGATGCGCAACCGCAATGCCGAGCTCGACGCGCGCCGCGTCGCGCGGACGCCGCTCGGCCGGCTCGGCACGGTCGACGACATCGCCAAGGCGATCTGCTTCCTCGCCGGCGACGAGGCCGGCTTCATCTCGGCGCAGGTTCTCACCGTCGACGGCGGCATCACCCTGACCAACATTGCCTGACGGGACAAACGCGATGTCCGACCTGACGCCGGAACAGCAGGTGCTGAAGCAAGCCTATATCAAGGCGCGCGGCTATTGGCGGCCCTGGACCGAGGGGCTGCTGCGGTTCGATCCGGCGTTTCTGGAAGCTTACGGCAAATACGGCGGCTATTCCGCGGAGAACGGACCGCTGTCGGCCAAGATGCGCGAGCTGATCTACGTCGCGCTCGACGTATCGGCAACGCATCTGTTCCGCTCCGGCCTCGCGCTGCACCTTCGCCTCGCGCTGAAGGAGGGCGCCACGGCGCGGGAGATCGTCGACGTGTTTCGCCTCGCGACGATGCAGGGGCTGGACGGCTGCAACCTCGGCATCGGCATCCTTGCCGAGGAGCTGGCGAGCGCCGGTCTTCAGGCCGATCGTGCCGAGCTCACGAAAGAGCAGCACGCGTCGCGCGATGCCTACATCGCGCAATTCGGCGACTGGCCGGATTTCTGCGAGCAATGGCTGCGGTGCGATCCCGGTTATTTCGCCGTCCTGCTGGATCTCCTCGTCGACCGGCCCGGCGGCGACGGTCTCGACCGGCGCTCGCAATGCCTGATCTCGCTTGCGCTGAACGGCTGCTTCACCGCGCTCAACCCGCAAGGGCTGCGCGTGCAGATCAGGCGGGCCTTACGGCTCGGCATCGGCCAGCGGGACATCCGCCAGGTGCTGCAGATGACCGCGCATCTCGGCGTACACGCCTGCGCCCTCGGCGTGCCGGTTCTGATGGAGGCGCTCGGGGAGGGCTCCCCGAAGGATGAGGAGGGAGCACCGGAATGAAGGGATTGGCGATCCGCAATCACAGGGCCTTTGCCTCCGGCGCCCTGTTTCTCGCCTTTGCGATCTTCTTCTTCGTGACGGCGCTGCAATACCCCGCAGGCACGGCAGCGAAGATGGGGCCGGGCTATTTCCCGCGCCTGCTCGCGATCATCCTTGCGGCCATCGGACTTGTCGTGATGTTCGGCGCGATGACGCCGGCTGCGGGCCGCGAGGCGCTGCGCAAATGGGACTTCAAAGGTCTCGCCTGGATCACGGGATCCGTCATCCTGTTCGGTGCCCTCCTGTTTCCGCTCGGCCTGGTCGGCGCGCTGTTCGTCCTGATCATGGTGTCGAGCCGGGCCAGCCCCGAGTTCACCTGGGCGGGCGCGCTGGCCAATGCGGCGGTGCTCATCGTGCTGTGCCTTGCCGTCTTCGTCTATGGTCTCGGGCTGCCGTTGCCCGTCTGGCCGTCCCTTCTCAACTGAGCGAGCCGGTCGATGGATCTGTTCCACAATCTGGCGATCGGCTTTGCCACAGCAGCCCAGCCCGCCAATCTGTTCTACGCGTTTCTTGGCTGCCTGCTCGGCACCCTGATCGGCGTGCTTCCGGGCCTTGGCCCGCTCGCCACCATCGCGATGCTGCTGCCGATCACCTATGCGCTGCAGCCGGACGCCGCGCTGATCATGCTCGCCGGCATCTATTACGGCGCGCAATATGGCGGCTCGACCACGGCCATCGTGGTCAATCTGCCCGGCGAGTCCTCCTCCGTCGTAACCACGATCGACGGCTACCAGATGGCCAAGCAGGGCCGCGCCGGCGTCGCGCTCGCGACCGCCGCCATCGGCTCCTTCTTCGCCGGATGCGTCGCGACGCTTGCCCTTGCGGCTCTCGCGGGGCCGCTGACCGCAACCGCGCTTTTGTTCGGGCCGAAGGAGTTCTTCGCGCTGATGATCCTCGGCCTGATCCTCGCCTCGGTGCTGTCGAGCGGCCCCTTCATCGAGGGCATCGGCATGGTCGTGCTCGGCATGCTGCTGAGCCTCGTCGGCACCGACCTCAACAGCGGCAGCCAGCGTTTTGCCTTCGGCATCCCCCAGCTGTTCGACGGCCTCGATTTCGTGCCGCTGGCGATGGGCATCTTCGGCTTTGCGGAGATCGTCAAGAATCTCGAGCAGGACGACAAGCTGTCGCTGGTGACGCAGAAGATCACCAATCTGTTTCCGACCCGCGACGACGTCCGTCGCATGGTGCCGGCGATGCTGCGCGGTACGGCGCTAGGCACGCTGCTCGGCGTTCTGCCCGGCGGCGGAGCGGTACTGTCGTCCTTTGCGTCCTACACGCTGGAGAAGAAGCTGTCGCGGCATCCCGAGAAGTTCGGCAAGGGCGCGATCGAGGGCGTTGCGGGCCCGGAATCCGCCAACAATGCCGGCGCCCAGACCTCGTTCATTCCGCTGCTGACCCTGGGCGTGCCATCCAACGTCGTGATGGCGCTGATGGTCGGCGCCATGAACATCCACAACATCCATCCGGGCCCGGAGGTGATGACCAAGAACCCGACCCTGTTCTGGGGCCTGATCGCCTCGATGTGGGTCGGCAATCTGATGCTCTTGATCCTCAACCTTCCGCTGGTCGGCCTCTGGGTGAAGCTGCTCACCATTCCCTATCGCTATCTCTTCCCCGCGATCATGGTGTTCTGCTCGATCGGCGTCTATTCCATCAACAGCGGAACGTTCGAGGTCTATGAGGCCGCATTGTTCTGCGTGTTCGGCTACGTCCTGATCAAGCTGCAACTGCCGGCGGCGCCGCTGCTGCTGGGCCTGGTCCTGGGCCCGGCCATCGAGGAAAACTTCCGCCGCGCCATGGTGCTGTCGCGGGGCGATGCCACCGTGCTGCTGACCTCGCCGCTCTCGGCCAGCCTCCTGGCCGCGGCTGCCATCGCGATCATCCTGATCATGCTGCCGACGATCCGCGCGCGCCGCGAGGAGGCGCTCCAGGAATGAGGGACGTCGGAAGGCTCGTGCGGTGACCCATCAACCTGCCGCCTTCGAGGCCGTAACGGCGCCTGTGGCCGGTTTCGGGATAGAGAAGACGCGTCCCGCAACGGAAACGAAAGGGCCGCGCTTGCGCACGGCCCCGCCGATCCGTTCCGCTCGGTAGCCGTTCAGGCCGCGCTGGAAGCCTTCGCGTTGACGCCCTTGCGCAAGGCTACCGTGTTGAGCTTGGTGTTCGCGGCCTTCTCCTCGTTCAGATTGGTCGTGAGGAAGCGCACGATCTCGTCATGCCCAAGCTCCTCGGCCCAGGCGATCAGCGTGCCGTAGCGGCACATCTCGTAGTGCTCGACGGCCTGCGCGTTCGCGACGATCGCGGCGTCCAGCACGGCCTTGTCCTCGATCTCGCCCGCGGTCTCGTCGGCCTCCTTGATGATGCCGTCGATCGCCGGGCACTTCGTGCCGCCGGGCTCCTTGCCGAGCTTGGCGAATGCCTTCTCGAGCCGCTCGACCTGCTTGTTGGTCTCCTCGAGGTGGGTCTTCAGGCCGGTCACGAGGTCGCGGTTGGTCGCCTTGTCGATCATCTTCGGCAGCGCCTTCAGGATCTGCTGCTCCGCGTAATAGATGTCCTGCAGACCGTGGATGAGCAGGTCGTCCATCGATTTGATGTCCTTGGTGAACAGTCCCATATCGTCAATGTCTCCGTTGCCAAATAATGGGTTTGGAACGCGGGCATGCGCCCGCAGTTCCTATCCCTGGGGTATGAGAGTGAGGCTCGACATGGCGGACGAACGCTTTGCTTATCTGCTGGGGCAGGCTGCCATGGACGTCTGGGGTGATATGCCGCGCGACGTCCAGGAGGCGCTGTTCGAGACGGCGATGAAGGGGCATGCCTCGGAGCGGGAGGCGCTCGCGCGACTGCTGCACGATCGCCATCCGCGCACCGCGCATCCTGCCAAACCCGGTTGAGCGGGGTACGAGCGTCTCGATGATCGGGGCGTGCTGCGAGTGTTGACCATGGAGCCGATGGAAGCCGAATCCGTCACCGAGCTTCCCCGCGGCGGGCAATGGCAATACGAGCCGAAATGGGATGGTTTCCGTTGCCTGCTCGTTCGCGACGGCCGCGGTGTTCGCATGCAGTCGAAAGGTGGCCGCGACCTCGTCCGCTATTTTCCGGAGGTCGCTGCCGCCGCATCGGCTCTGTCCGCCGCGTCCTTCATGCTCGACGGGGAATTGGTCATCGAGCTCGACCAAGGCTACGCGTTCGACGCCTTGCTCCAGCGCATCCATCCGGCAGCCAGCCGGGTCAAGCGCCTTGCCCGGGAAACGCCCGCGCGCTTCATTGCCTTCGATCTGCTGCGATCGGCGGACGTGGACGTCGCAGCGCTGCCGCTGGCGAGGCGGCGGCCAGCGCTGGAAAAGTTCGCGCGACGCCATTTCAAGGGCAGCGAACTATTCGAGCTTTCGCCGGCGATCCGCAATTTTGCCGAGGCGAAACGGTGGCTCCAGCACATCGAGGACGGCCACGACGGCGTCGTGGCAAAGCGGCTGGACCTTGCCTATCGCAGCGGCACGCGCGACGGGATGCAGAAGATCAAGCTGCTGCGATCGGCCGATTGCGTGGTCGGCGGCTTCAGATATGGCGAGAAGAAGCAGGGCAGGCGCAAGGTGCTCGGCTCACTGCTGCTCGGACTCTACGACGAGGCAGGGCTGCTGCACCATGTCGGGTTCACCTCGGCGATCAAGGCGTCCGACAGGCCCGGCCTGACCGACAAGTTCGAGAAGATCATCAGCAAGAGCAGCTTCACCGGCAAGGCGCCGGGCGGGCCCAGCCGATGGTCGACCAGGCGATCCGCCGAATGGCAGCCGGTGCGTCCGGTTCATGTCGTCGAGGTCTGCTACGACCATGTCTCCGGCAACCGGTTTCGTCACGGCACCAGGATCCTGCGCTGGCGCCCCGACAAGAAGCCGTCGCAATGCCGCATGGATCAGCTCCGGCAGAAATCGGCCAACAGATAGCAGCGCGCGTCCGCCTGGAACGCGACCTCCCGGAACAACGTTGGAAGCATGAGCAACAAAGGGAGGAGACACATGACGGACTCGATGGAGGATCGCATCCGGACGCGCGCGCATCAGCTCTGGGAGCTGGCCGGCAGGCCGGAGGGGCGGGACGACGAGTTCTGGCGCGAAGCGGAACGGGAGCTGTCCGGCGATCCCACCATCAACGCCGACGAGGCATCGGACAAATTCACGGAATAGCGCGATCCGCGCGCAGTCGCCGCTCCTGCCTCGTTAGGAACGGGCGGGGTCTTTCGCGATTAGATCGGCACATCGCAAGATGGCGGACCCGGCTCCGCCAAACCCCAGCCGGTGAAAGCGAGGAAGGAGATTGTCATGCTTGGAAAATCAATGCTGGCCGGCGTCCTGCTGGCGCTCAGCTCGACCATTGCACTCGCCGGCCCCTGCAACACGGCCGATCGCGATGCGGGCTCCGGACCGGTGACGACAGGGAAGGCAGGTGAAACGACGGGCGTTGCATCATCGAATGCCAAGGAGCATCCGCCGACCTCGGCGATGAACAAAGCGACCGAGAGCACCGCCACCTCGTCGCAGGACGCCCAGCGTCAGATGCAAAGCCAGCCGACGGCTGCCGAACAATCGTCATCGTCCAAGACTGCCGCGGCCGACGACAAGGGCTGCTGACGCGCAGCTCGTCTTTCTCCAATGAAGAGGGGCGCCCCGTAACCGGAGGCGCCCCAATAGCAAGTCAAGTGCGAGCAAGTCGGTCTTGATCGCCGTCGTTCAAGGCATGGACGACGGCGTCTCGGCCGGGTAGCTCGACCAGCGGTTCGAATGTGTCATCCAGGAGGAGAGTGGCCGGCCATCTCTGTGCCGACCGCCTGCCGCGGCGCCCGCCCATGCGGCGACGGCTCCGAACAGCAACGCAGCGGCGGCCGAGAAAGCGAGGATGATGCTCGCCGCGCGCGCCTTGGAGATGGCGCTCTTGGCGTTCCCGATCGTCGCATCGACTCGCTTCTCCGCGTCCGGACCGGTGAGGCCGGTCAGCGCGGTGACCTGCTGGACAAGATAGGTCCGATCCTCAGGCGCGACCCCGTTGTGGCTCGATGACGTCATCAGCACGCGCGCAGCTTCGGCTCTTTCGGCGCTCAGATCGACGTTCGGCGGCCGACGCGGCGCGCGGAACAGATGATCGAGCTCGAAGCTCAGAACCGAGGGTTCAGACGAGGACGGCGGGTGCATCGTCGATGATGGCTTGCTCGCGGCCCATGCAACCAATGCCGTCAAAACCGCGCCGATCAGGACAGCGAGCGCCCAGGAGGCGACACCGTGCATCCCGTCGCGGGTTGCGACGTCCTCGTTGAGCGACGTGTAGGGCGCCCGGACACGTCCGGCAAAATAGCCGCCGCAACCAAAGCTGACGAGAGCCTGAAAGATCAGATAGATGCCCGAGAGCAGCCAAAGCGCAAACGATGTGTCTCGCCATGTCGGGGCAGCAGAGGCGACACCGAGTCCGAGTGAAGCTGCGAACGAAATCAGGATCAGCGAAAGAGCCGACGCTGCCAAGGCGCCGGCAATGATCGGCGTCCACTGCAGGCCCCAGGGCGGCACCCGCCCTTGCTCCCGCAGCGTCGCGTTTTCGGCCGTAACAAGCGTTTCCATCATCGTCACCGCAAGCCGAACAGCGACAGGATGAACATGACGATCACGATCAAGCCGACGAGATAGATGATCCCATCCATGGGAATTCCTCCGAATTTGTGCCCTGACAATTCGGTGTGCTCCCGGGGGTTCCTAATCAAAGGAACGAGGGCGATCGAAGATCGCCCGCCGTTTTCGCGGGGGAGCCGGCTTCGAGCTGGTTCCCCGCAGCCTGGTCCTAGCTAGGGCCAGACGATCGGCGTGAACTTCACCCCGCGCAGGGCAAGTTCGGCCTGCAGGCCCTTTGCCCGGTGCTCGGTGGCTTTGCCAACCAGACGGTATCTGCCGCCAAGTGCCCTGTCGGCTTCGACTTGTTGTCGAATGCCCTCATAGAGCCGCAACAGGCTGGAGTCGCTGAGATGATCGAAGCTGGACGTCATTGAAAAAGGGACTCGGACGCGCAATGCCGGCACGAGGTCCCGATATGGATGCGCGCCATCTCCTCGTCCCCGCCGGCAAAAGCTCTGGCTGTGCCAACGAAGCAGTCTGCCGCATGTTCCTGGAGCCCCCGGTGCCCCCGCGAAAGCGGCCGCGGGCCGCCCGAAAGGCCCTGCCCGAGGTGAGGAATCACCGCTATGAAAGCGCGACGAACGATGCGGGGCATCCGGCCATCGCCTCTGTTGAGACTGGAGTACTGCGATGACGCAAGCCGAGACCCGATTTCCGCTCGATGGCCGAACCCGGAAGATGTTCGTCGACGGTGCCTGGGTGGAGGCGCGTTCGGGGCAGGTCTTCGAGACGCGCAATCCCGCGACCGGCGAGATCATCGGCCGTGTCCCGCGCGGCGAGGCGGCCGACATCAACGTTGCGGTCGCGGCGGCCCGCCGGGCCTTTGCGGGGCCATGGAGCCGCTTCAAGCCGTTCGAGCGGCAGGCGCTGCTGCTGCGGATCGCCGACCTGTTCGAGAAGCACTGGGAAGAGATCAGCCAATCCGATACGGCCGATATGGGAATGCCGATCGCGCGGACGCGGGCGAACAAGCTTCGCGTGATCGGCATGCTCAGATACTACGCCGGCATGGCCACCGCGCTCCACGGCCACACCATCGACAATTCGCTTCCCGGCGACATCGTCTCGTTCACGCGCAAGGAGCCCATCGGCGTGGTGGGCGCCATCATCCCGTGGAATGCGCCGACGGCCGCATCGGTCTGGAAGATCGGACCCGCGCTCGCCACCGGATGCACGATCGTGCTGAAGCCGTCCGAAGAGGCGCCGCTGACGCCGCTGCTGATCGCGGATCTGATGAACGAGGCCGGCGTGCCGCCCGGCGTCGTCAACGTGGTGACGGGAACGGGGACGGAGGCCGGCGCGCCGCTTGCCGAACATCCCGGCGTCGACAAGATCGTCTTCACCGGCTCGACCGCGACCGGCCAGGCGATCATCCGCGCTTCGGCCGGCAACCTCAAGCGCGTGTCTCTCGAGCTCGGCGGGAAGTCGCCGGTCATCGTCTGCGCCGACGCGGATCTCGACAAGGCCGTGCCGATCGCCGCGATGGCCGCATTCGCCAATTCGGGCCAGATCTGCATCGCCGGCTCGCGGCTGTTCGTGGAGCGGGCCATTCATGACGAACTGGTCGAGCGGCTCGGGAAGTTTGCCGCAGCCCTGAAGATCGGCGACGGCGCGGATCCCGCGACGGAGATCGGGCCTCTCGTGTCCCAGCGCCAGCTCGACAAGGTCGAGGGCTTCCTGCAAAGCGGGCGCGCGGAGGGAGCGAAAGTCGTCGCCGGCGGCCGGCGCATCAGGGAAGGCAATCTCGCCAAGGGCAATTTCGTCGAGCCCACAGTGTTCGCCGGCGTCTCCGACGACATGCAGATCGCCCGCGACGAGATCTTCGGCCCGGTCATTTCCGCGCTGCCGTTCGACAACCTCGACGAAGCCGTGGAACGGGCCAACGCGACGCCGTACGGGCTCGCCGCGGGTGTCTTCACGCGCGACGTGAGCAAGGCCCACATCATCTCGCGCAGCTTGCGCGCGGGATCGGTGTGGGTGAACACCTATCATGCGCTGGATCCCGCCATGCCGTTCGGCGGCTACAAGATGAGCGGATATGGCCGCGAGGGCGGCACCGAGCACCTCGACGAATATCTGCAAACCAAGGGCGTCTGGATCAAGCTGGATTGACCCGGGACTCGCCGAGCGAGCCCGGGCTGGGTGTCCGCTATTGCCGCGCGGCGGTGGCGGTCATCTCGAGCCTGACGCCCGGGCCGAGGTCGGCCACGCCGATGGCGGCGCGCGCCGGCAGATGAGCTGCCGCGAAGTGCGCCTTCCAGGCGGCATTGAACGCGGCCTTCTCCTTCAGGTCGGTCATGAAGATCGTCACCTGCAGGACCCTGGAGATGTCGGACCCTTGCGACTTCAGCAGCTGCGCGAGCTGCTTGAGGACGTCGTTGGCCTGGCCCGCCATGTCGAGGCTGGTGTCCTCGGGGACGATCCCGCCGATGTAGAGCACACCATTATGCTCGACCACCTCGTGGAGCAGTCCTTCGTAGGGCAAGACGCGATTTATCATGATGAGACCGATGCTGCTGTGGAACGGGCGGCATATCGCACATTTCCATGCCGCTGTCGTTTGAAGAGATGCTGCGCGGGCGAACCGAAGGATGGATCGTGGCGGCCCCGTAATGCATTGGTAATACGCGAGAAAAAGGCTTCGCTCGCCGTCGCGCGTTGCATCGATGTTGTCCTTGCGCGCAGGAGCCCAGCATTTCCGCTGGCCCTGATCGCGACGACATCGGGTTATGGATCGGTATACTGCCACCCCCGATCGCGGTGGGCACGACTCAGCGTCCGGCACCGGAACAAGGATCAGACGATGGACGATACGATTGGCTTCCCCGACCCCGGCCTCGACCTGTCCGACGGCTTCAGGCCGCACACCTCGCATTGGGGCGTGTTTTCCGCGCGTCAGGGCAAGGCCGGTCTCGAGGTCAGGGCCTATGCGGGCGATCCCGATCCGAACGGCATCATCGACAATTTCCCCGGCGCGCTGCGCCACCAGGCGCGCATTGCCCAGCCGGCGATCCGGCGCGGCTGGCTCGAGCGCGGGCCCGGTCCGGACGATCGCCGCGGTCGCGACGAATTCGTCTCCGTGAGCTGGGAGAAGGCGCTCGACCTGCTCGGCGACGAGCTCGGCCGCATCCGCGACACGCGCGGTCCCGGCGCCGTGTTCGGCGGCTCCTATGGCTGGTCCAGCGCGGGCCGCTTCCATCACGCCCAGAGCCAGGTGCATCGCTTCCTCAACATCGCGATGGGCGGCTATGTGCGCTCGGTGAACACCTACTCCTCCGGCGCGTCCTCGGTGCTGCTGCCGCAGATCCTTTGCGGCTATGAGGACATCACCAAGCGCAACGTCACCTGGGAGCAGATCGCGGGTCATACCGACATCGTGCTGGCGTTCGGCGGCATGGCGCTGAAGAACTCGATGGTGGCCGGCGGCTCGATCAGCAAGCATGTCGAGCGCGGCGCCATGGAAGCGGCGCGCCGGCGCGGCTGCGAGTTCATCCTGGTCAGCCCGCTGCGCGACGATCTTCCCGTCGAGGCCGGCGCCGAATGGATGACCTGCCTGCCCGGCACCGACACCGCCCTGATGCTCGGCATCGTCCACACGCTGGTCGCGGAAAACCTGCACGACCAGGCCTTCCTCGATCGCTACACCGAAGGCTGGCCCGTCTTCCTGCGCTATCTGAACGGGGAGAGCGACGGGCAAGCGAAGCACGCCGAATGGGCCGCCGCGATTTGCGGCGTCGCGGCGGAGACGATCCGCAAGCTTGCGCGCCGTGCCGCCGGCAAGCGCGCGCTGATCACCGTCTCGCATTCGCTCCAGCGCGCCGAACATGGCGAGCAGCCGGTATGGATGGGCATGGTGCTCGCGGCGGCGCTCGGCCAGATCGGTCTTCCCGGCGGCGGCTACGCCTATTCGCTCGGCGCGATCGGCTATTACGGTCGCCGCGTCAACGACGTGCCGGGACCGACGCTGGGGCAGGGCCGCAACGGCGTCGCCGATTTCATCCCGGTGGCGCGCATCGCCGACATGCTGCTCAATCCCGGCACCACCTATCGCTACAATGGCGAGACGCGCACCTATCCGGACATTCGCCTCGTCTACTGGGCCGGCGGCAATCCCTTCCATCACCACCAGGACATCAACCGCCTGCGCAAGGCCTTCGCGCAGCTCGACACCTTCGTCGTGCACGAGCTCGCCTGGACCGCGACGGCGCGGCATGCCGACATCGTGCTGCCCTCGACCATGACGCTGGAGCGCGAGGACATCGGCTATTCCACCAACGATCCCCTGATGGTCGCGATGCACCAGATCGCCGAGCCGTTCGGCCTGTCGCGCGACGATTACGACATCTTTGCCGATCTCGCCGAGCGTCTCGGCGCGCGCGAGCCCTTCACCGAAGGACGCACGTCGCGGCAGTGGCTGGAGCATCTCTACGAGCCGACCCGCGCCTCGCTTGCGAAGCGCGGCCTGGAGGCGCCGAGCTTCGACGAATTCTGGCGCCGCGGCAGCCTGGTGGTGCCGCAGCAGCCCGACGACGGCGGCCGGCTGCGCCGCTTCCGCGAGGATCCGGTCGATCACGCGCTGCCGACGCCGAGCGGCCGCATCGAGATTTTCTCACAGAAGATCGCAGGCCATGGCGATGCGGATTGTCCCGGCCATCCGGTTTGGCTGGACAAGACCGACATGCCCAAGCCCGGCGCGCCGTGCTTCCTCGTCGCCAACCAGCCGGTGACGCGCCTGCACAGCCAGCTCGATTTCGGCGGACATTCGCTCGGCGCAAAGCATCGCGGCCGCGAGGTCGCGCGCATGAACCCGGTTGATGCCGACGCGCGGGGCATCAAGGACGGCGACATCATCCGCCTGTTCAACGCGCGCGGCGCCTGCCTTGCCGCCGTCCACGTCACCGACGGGATTGCGGCCGGTGTCGTGCAATTGCCGACCGGCGCCTGGTACGATCCGATGGACCCCGAAGACGACGCCCCACTCTGCGTCCACGGCAATCCCAACGTGCTCACCCGCGACATCGGCACCTCGTCGTTTGCGCAGGGCTGCACGGGCCAGCTGACGGCGGTGGAGGTGGAGAAGTTCACCGGCAATCTGCCGCCGATCCGGGCGTTCGATCCTGTGTAGGGGCGTTTGCCCCTTGCTCCGTCATTGCGGGTGCGCCCCCCGTCAACAGCCAAGAAAAAGGGCCGCCCTGTGTGGGAGCAGGACGGCCCCGAGTGGCTCGGAGGCCCGGGAGGACAAGGGCGCGAGCCGGCGCATGTGGCAGGGCACTTGCGCCGAAGGCGAGACGAACGAGTTGCGTAGTCCGTAGTCCATTCCTTCCGCGCGAGACGACAGGCTATGCCGCCGCGCTTGCGGCCCAGTCCCTGTCCGCAGCAGGCCGGCGCCGCGGCTGTGCCTCGATCTCAAAGGGCTCTCTCTTGCTTGTGAGCCGCCACCGCGCCGGCGACTGGGCGGTGATGCGCTTGAAGACGGTCGAAAAATGCGCCTGCGTGCTGAAGCCGACGGCGAGGGCGATTTCGGCCAGCGGCCGCCCGGTCGTCGCCAGCAGCGTCTTTGCATGCTCGATCCGGTAGTTCAGCAGAAATTCGCGCGGACGATAGCCGGTCGCGGCACGGAACTGCGCCGCAAAGTGCATCCTGGAAAGACCGGCGACGCTCGCGAGCTCGGACAGGCTGATGCTGCGGTCGAAATGATCGGCGATGTGCTGCTCGACGCGCCGCAGCCGCCATTTCGGCAAGGCGTTGACCCGCGCGCGCGGCGGCTCCAGCCGCGCAAGATGCATCGCCAGCGTCTGGCCGATGCAGCGCGCGAACTGACGGTCGGCGGCATCGCCATGATCGGTCAGCGCCTTGGCGAGCTCGGCGGCCAGCGGGTCGCGCAGCAGGACGAGGTCGCCGAGGAGATCGCGAAGCCCGTCGCCTGCAACCGACTGCGCCGGCAAATGGTCGGCGGAGATGTGGAAGTGCAGGAAGGCGCAGGGCGCCTGGAATTGGGCACTGAGGGATTTCGACGGCGCGCTGACATAGAGCGTGCCCGCGGGCATCGTCCCGTCGAAGATGACCTGGCGGTCACGCGTCAATTTCGCGCGGGTGGTCTTCAGGGCAATGCCGACGAAATAGCGGTCCTCGGGCGTCGTGGCCTGATGCGACGAGGAATCCCTCAAATCCTCCCATCGCGAAATCGTGATGTCCTCGATCGCGGCATCCAGGTCGCCCTCGAGCCGCCGCCATCCGTTCTCCTTGTGGATCGCCTGTGCCTGACGGATCTGGTGATCCCGCGGGCCCGCCTGAAGACCAATCCAGGCATGTGCCACCTGCAAGTCGGTAAACATCGCTCGTCCTCTCTGCATCACGGTCGCTGGTGGCGACCGGCAAACCCCCAAAACCCAAAGCCGTCGACAAAGGCTTTCGAGAAGGCTCTCCATGCTCGAAGGATAGGCGCGCCCCCTGCAAGAAGCCCGTTAGTGATGATTAGGATGTGTTAGATTTTGTGCGAGCGCATATGGTGTGACAGCCCGCCGCAGGCGTCTGACTTCGTTAAACTTTTCAACTCCTTGCGTTGGCCGCAGCGGTGCGAGGAGGACGCGCGAGATGGCGTGTGATCAAGGCACCAATGCAGGGCTCGCGGCCTGCCTTCACTGGACCTCGCCTTGGTGCTGGCTATAGTCGCCGCGAATTTCGAGGATTTGGACGTGGTGGCAGGATGAGCGGGACGTGACCGGGCTCTCGGCAGGACATGGCTCCCGCAGCAATGCCACTGGAGCGAATCTCGATCTCGAGGCCGTCTCGTTCGGGCCGTTTTCCCTGAGGTCACGGCTGCTCGAGAAGGACGGCGCTCCCGTCAAGCTCGGCAGTCGCGCGATGGATATTCTGCGCCTGCTCGTCAGCCGCGCGGGCGAGGTGGTGCCGAAAAACGAGATCCTCAGCTACGCATGGTCGGGGCTTGCGGTCGAGGAGATCAGCCTGCGCGTCCATGTCGCCGAGCTGCGCAAGGTGCTCGGCGACGGCAAGGACGGCGCGCGCTACATCACCAACATCCCGAGCCGGGGCTATTGCTTCGTTGCGCCCGTGCAGCGCGGCGCGCCCGCAGCGGCGCCGGCGCCCGCGCCGAGCCCTGAACGCACGGCGCCGCCGCCATCTTTGCCGCATCGGCTGGACCGGATGATCGGACGGGACGATGTGCTGCCGGAACTGTCGGCGCGCCTGCTCAGCGACCGCTTCGTGACGCTGCGCGGGCCGGGCGGCATCGGCAAGACCACCGTTGCGACCGCGCTCGCCCACGACATGTGGCAGGCCTTCGAGGGCAACGTCCACTTCCTCGAATTCGGTCCGCTCAAGGACGCTGCGCTGGTCGCCAGCACGGTCGCGGCCGCGCTCGGCCTCGTGGTGCATCACGACGATCCCTCGGGCAGCATCGTCAACGTCCTGCGCGGACGGCGGCTGCTCCTGATCCTCGACAGTTGCGAGCACGTCATCGACGAGGTCGCGCGCCTCGCCGAGAGCATTTACCGCGAGGCCCCCGGCGTCGCCATCCTCGCCACCAGCCGCGAATCGCTGCTGGTGGAAGGCGAGCAGATCTTCGAGCTGGTTCCACTGCCGGGCCCGCCGCAAGGCGTCCGCCTCAGCGCCGGCGAGGTGATGGACTATCCCGCCGCGCAGCTGTTCGTCGATCGCGCCGCGGCCGCGGGGCACCGCGGCGACATCACGGATGAGGATGCCGAAATCCTCGCCGAGATCTGCGGCAAGCTCGACGGCATTGCGCTGGCGATCGAGCTCGCCGCCGTGCGCGTCGGCGTCTATGGATTGCGGGAGATGGCCGGGCTGCTCGACTCCAGGCTCAAGCTCGAATGGCGCGGGCGGCGGACGGCGCCGCCGCGGCAGCAGACGTTGGGGGCGACGCTCGACTGGAGCTTTGGCCTGATCGGCGAAAGCGAGCGCATCGTGTTCCAGCGGCTCGCCATCTTCGCCGGCCCCTTCACGCTCAACGGGGCGATCGCGATCGCGGCGGATGAAGGCGCAACGGCCGATCGCGTCGTCGAGGCACTGGAGCAGCTCGTCGCCAAATCGCTGGTGTCGGCGCAGCCGGATGGTGCGTCGCGCCGCTACCGCCTGCTCGATGCGACGCGCGCCTATGCGATGCAGAAGCTGACAGACACAGGCGAAATGGAGGCGATCGCGCGCCGTCACGCCGTCTATGTCCAGCGCACGCTCGAGGCCGGCATGATGGAGCAGGGGGCCGGCGACCAGGCGTCGCGCCTGCAGGAGCGTGCGAGCCTGCTCGCCGATGCCCGCGCGGCGCTGGAATGGTGCCATGCCGGGGATGACGGGGCCGCCCTGCGCGTGCCGCTCGCCGGCAGCTGCGCCAGACTGTTCGTCGAGCTCAATCTGCTCAACGAGGCGCGCATCTGGTCGGCTCGCGCACTCGCTGCGCTCGACGACGCCGGCCGCGGCGGCAGATGGGAGCTGGAGCTGCAGGCGACGCTCGGCCACGCCTTCATGTTCACGGCGCGCAACAGCGAGCAGGCCGAGGCCGCGCTGCGGCGCGGGCTCGAGATCGCGGAGGCGCTGGACGATCACGCCAACACGTTCAGGCTGCTGTCGCGGCTGAACATGTTTTACCGCCGCACCGGCGACTACAGGCATCTGGTGCCGACCGCGGTCCATGCCGAGCGGATCGCCCGGACGATCGGCGACACCGCGGGGATCGCGGGCAGCAAGGCCCTTCTCGGCGTCTCCTATCATCTTGCCGGCGACCAGGTCGCGGCGCAGGCCCATCTCGACGAGGGCGTGCGTGACTCTGCGGCGCTGCGCGGGACGCAGCCCGGACATTTCGCCTATTCGCGCACGCCGCAGATTCCGCTGGCGCGCGTGCTGTGGCTGCGCGGCTTTCCCGACCGCGCGCTCGACTGTGTCCGCCCGCTCGTCGGCGCGGCCGCACCGCGCGACGTGGTGATGCATTGCATCGCCCTGTGCTGGTCCGCTTCGGTGTTCGGCTGGGTCGGCGACTGGGCCGCCGTCGAGGCGATGACCGACCGCCTCGCGGCACATGCGAACATGCACGGTCTTGCTCCCTACGAAGCCGTCGCGACCGGCTTTCGTGCCCAGACCATGATCGCGCGCGGCGAGGCGGCGGGCGGCATCGATCTGCTGCGCACCGCGCTCGCCCGCCTGCACGCGGACCGCTACGAGCTCTACGCCTCGGCCTTTTCCGCGGATCTGGCGCATGGCCTCGCCGCCCTCGGACGCGTGACGGAGGGCGCTCAGGTCATTGGCGAAACCATTATCCGCGTCGAGCAGGGCGGCGGCGGCTTCGACGTGCCGGAGCTGCTGCGCCGGCGCGGCGAGCTCGAGGCGCGCGCCGGTGAGCTCGATGCGGCAGAGGCCAGCTTTGCCGCGTCGCTGGCTTTGGCTGAGCAGCAGGGCGCGCTGTCCTGGCGGCTGCGCACCGCGATGTCGCTGGTCCGATTGAAGCATCAACGCGGTGACAGGAAGCCGCTCGGCGAACTCGCCGCAACCTATGAGCTGTTCACGGAGGGATTCGAGACGGCGGATCTGACGGCGGCGCGGCTCATGCTGGGCAAGCCGCCGACTTAAGAAAGCTCAGTCGAATCGAAGCTCCGAGAGATCGACCGACACCATCAGCTCCTCGCGCAGCGGCATCAGATCCGCGTCGCGCAGATAGATCCGCCGGCGCGTCGGCAGCGTAAGGCCGGCGACGGTGACGGGCTCGGACGCATAATGCGCCGCCGGAAAGTTGCCGGCGATCTCGACCCGGTAGTCATGCCGGCGGATCAGCATGTCGGGGCCGAAATAGAAATCCTGCTCCAGGCTGTGGCTCGCGATCTCCGCCGGAAACCTCGCCCGCAATCCGCGCCAGACTTCCGTACCTTCCTGCCAGGGCTCGATCTCGCGGATTTCAAATCCGTCCGTCGCCAGCAGGAAGGGCGTGGTCATGGAGGTCCACAGCGCGCAACCCTCGAAATAGGCGCGGTGCAGCGGGTCCCAATGTGTCCGCATGTCGTGCCGCGCAAACGCGGCGCGCGGATTATTGCGCATCGCGACGATCCGTCCGTCCGCGGCGATGATTGCGACCCGCCCGGGGTTGAACGTGGCGCGCTGACCGGACTTGCCGAACGGCTCGACCGAGGCCCGCTCGCGATGGAGTTCGATCCCGATCGTGCGCGGCGCCTGATCCTGGTCGATGCCCTTCAGGGCCCATAAATCTCCTCCCGTCACCATCGTGCCGGTGAGGCGCCGGTGTGCATTCCATCGACCGAGGCCGCCATGCGCCTCGATCGCACTCGCCAGCAGCGGAAGCATCCGGCATCTCCATGGGATTTGTCGTCCCATGGAGATAGTCCACGACGGCGGCGAGGGCCCGTTAAGCCTTGTTAAGTGCCGTTTGTCCCGTTCAGCCCTTGTGCCCGTCGACCCGGGCAAGGAAGTCGCGCACGAGCGCGGCGATCTCGTCGGTCGCCTCGTCCAGCGCGAAGTGCCCGGCTTCGAGCAGGTGCACCTCCGCCTCCGGCACGTCGTCGCGATAGGCGGTGGCGCCCGCGACGGTGAAGGACGGATCGTATTTGCCCCACACCACCAGCGTCGGCGGTTTCGTCCTGCGCAGCCAGTCCTGCCACTTCGGATAGGACGCGACATTGGTCCGGTAGTCCAGAAACAGGGTGGTCTGGATCTCGGCCTGGCCGGGGCGCGTCAGGAACGCGTATTCGTCGGTCCATGTGTCGGGGTCGTAACGCTCTGGATGTGGCGTCGAGCCGAGATGCCGCTGACGCGTCGCGTCGAACGAGGTGAAGTTGGCCTTGAGCGCCTCGAGCTCACGCGCCGGATCGGCCCAGTATTTGCGGCGCGCCTCCCAGAGCGGGCTGAGGCCCTGTTCGTGCGAGACCGCGTTCTGGATGATGACGGCACGGACGCGTTCGGGATGCGCCAGCGCCATGCGGAAGCCGACCGGACCGCCATAGTCCTGCATCAACAGCACGTAGCTGGTGACGCCCAGCTTCTCGGTGAGCTCGCCGATCACGCCGGCGATGTTGTCGAACGTATAGGTGAAGTCGGACGGCGCCGGCGCGCTGCTGTTGCCGAAGCCGGGATAGTCCGGCGCGATCAGATGATATTTGTCGGCGAGCAGGGGCAGCAGCGGTTCCCACATTCGCGAGGATGAGGGAAAGCCGTGCAGCAGAAGCACGGCGGGCGCGTCTGCCCGGCCGGCTTCGCGATAGAATATCTTCAGGCCCCGGATCTCGACGCTGTGATAGCGGATCGAGCTGCGGCTCGATCGCAGCTCCTGCGCCGAGGCTTGTAGGGTTGCGCAGGCGAGGGCGGCCGAAACGGCGAGAGTGGCTGTCATGTTCATGTCATCGCTCCGTCGAGAGGCGCCATCACCGGCGCCTCTCGAATCTGACCGCATCGGGAATCTACGAGGCCTTCGCCAGCGGCTTGCCCTTGAGCGCAGCGAGCAGGGCCTGCGCAGCCGGGCCCGACGAGTGCGGGTTCTGGCCGGTGATCAGGAGCCCGTCGCTGACGACATGAGGAACCCAGTTGGCTTTCTTCGAGAAGGTCGCGCCGAGCCTGAGCATCTCGTCCTCGACCAGGAACGGCACCACCTTGGTGAGGCCGACCTCCTCCTCCTCGCCATTGGTGAAGCCGGTGAGCTCCTTGCCCTGCACCAGCGGCTTGCCGTCCGCCGTCTTGACGTGGCGCAGCGCGGCCGGGGAGTGGCAGACGATCGCGACATGCTTGCCGGCGGCGAAGAAGGATTCGATCAGCTTGACCGAGTTCGGGTCTTCGGCGAGGTCCCACATCGGTCCGTGACCGCCGGGATAGAACAGCGTGTCGAAATCCTCCTGCCTGACACTGTCGAGGCGGACGGTCTTGTCGAGCTGGGCTTCCGCGCCGGCGTCCGCCTCGAAGCGCAGCGTGAGGTCGGTGCGGAACTCGGGCTCGTTGCTCTTGGGGTCGAGCGGCGGACGGCCCCCCTTGGGCGAAGCAAGCGTGATCTCCGCGCCGGAATCCCTGAAGACATAATAGGGAGCGGCGAGCTCTTCGAGCCAGAAGCCGGTCTTGCGTCCGGTGTTGCCGAGCTGATCGTGCGAGGTGAGGACCATGAGGATCTTCATGACGGTCTCCTTGAGTGCGTCTGTTGCAATGACGCACTCCGATCTCACGGAGATGCGCCGGGCTTGTCTCGTTGCGGCCTCGAAACTCGTTCGTTGCCCGCAACACCAATCTGCGCCCAAGCCCGGCCGCCCGCTCGTTATGTATTGTTAGTCCTTGAGAGTGGAGAGCGCCCGTCCGGCGCTCGCGCAACCGTCACTCGAAGACGGCGTCGAAGATCTCGACATCCATCAGCACGGGCTTGGCGACCACGGTTCCGTCGGGCTGCAGCGCCTGCGCGCGCCGCAGCGTCGGCACCACGATGCCGCCGAAACTGTCATGGGCCCAGGAGTGATGAGCGACCTTGATTCCGAACAAGTCGTGATCCGTTCGCCGTTGCAGCGCGTTCTCGTCGAAATAGAAGATCTGCTCCGGCGCGAGCGTGATCAGGTTCGAGGGGAATTGCGCGCGCAGCCGCCGCCAGGTTTCGGCGTTCTCCTGCCAGGGCGGCAGTTCCTCGATCACGACATCGGGATGCGCGAGCAGGAACGGGCTGGCCAGGTAATTCCAGATCGCGGCGCCGCAGAAGAAGACGAGGTGCAGCTCGTCCGCGAGCAGGTCGGAGCCGGCATCGGGGAAGGCGAGGCTCGGATTGCGCCAGGTGCGCAGCACCTCACCGTCAACGCTCTCGATCGTGATCGCATCCGGTTGAAAGGAGCCGGAGTATTCGCCGCCGGTGATGCCGGTGAAGCGGACGGATTGCGTCCGGGTCGAGCCTTCCGCGGTGACATCCTTGAATTCCCTGGCATGCCCGGCGCTGGAGAACAATGTGCCGCCGACGGAAAGGTGGAGCGTGAACCGGTTCAAGCTATTCCAGCGGGCCAAACCGCCGCTGGCATCGAGTACGTCGTCAAGAAGAGCCATGTCCCGCCAAATCCACCTTGGAGCGCCATCACCATGGCGGGGCGCAGGCGGCTTGGCATGTTAGAAGTTGTTAGGAGTTGCGAGCAGGAATTTTGGCGGTATCCCGTTGAACACGCTGTCAATTCAGCGTGCCGAGCAGCTCCCTGGCGGCCACCAGATCGCGGGTCTCGAGGCCTTCCTGATAGCGTGCGACGAGCGGGGCGAGCAGCGTGCGTGCGTCGTCCCGTCGTCCGGCCTGATGCCAGACCCGGCCGAGGCTGATCGCGCCCCGCAATTCCCAGCCAAGCGCGCTCTGCCGCCGCGACAGGTCGAGCGATTTGCGCAGCCAGCTTTCGGCCTCCGGCACATTGCCCGACCGGGCCAGGATGTCGCCCTTGACCCTCAGCATCTCCGGCATGTCGAAGGATTCGCCGTGGTCAGGGACCTCCGCGATCGCCTCATCGATCGTGCGCAGGGCCTCGGCGGGCTGGTTCTGTGCCACGAGCCCTTCCGCGAGCGCCGTCGCAAACACCGTCGTCATGATCCGGTGACGCGACGCATAGAGCGTGGCCTGGCTGCTGCGAAGATGCTCGATGCCGCCGGCAAGGTCGCCGCGGCGCAGCATCAGCTCGCCTTTCTGGCCGATGCCGACGGCGTGATAGGGGCCGAGGAAGTGCCGCGCCGAATGATCGATCAGCCGGTCGATCAGGATCTCGGCATTGGCCCAGTCGCCGACCCAGAGGAACACGTAGATGGTCCAGATCAGGGAAATGCCGAGCGTGAGCGGCTGTTCGAGCAGCTCGGCCTCGCGCACCGTGTATCTGGCCGCCTCGATCGCGCGATCGGGCCGGCCGGTGAGCCAGAGCCCGCGCGCCAGCGCCACCAGCGCGACGATGCGGTCGTCATAGCCGAGATGCCCGATGTTCAGCCGCTGCGAGCCGGGATTGTGCACCATCGCGCTCTCGCAGAACTGCACGGCCTTGTCCTGGTTGCCGATCAGATGGTGGGCGACGCCCAGCATCCACTCCACGTTCAGCGCGGCAGCGCCATCGTTCAGCTTACGTGCAACGCTTTCGCCGTCGGTGCCGGTCCCGAGCGCGCCGTGGAAATCTCCGACCCTGGTCAAATAGATGTGCAGGCCGCGCAGCAGCCAGAGCTGCCAGTGCAGATCCTCGAGCTCGCGGGCAAGCTGGAGGCTGCGCGTGAAGGCGGCGCGGACCGCCTCCGTATTGCCTTGCGTGAACATCACGGAGACGCCGAGCGCGGCCTGCAGCGTCATCTCCTGGCGGCTGTCCAATGTGCCCGTTTCGGAAGCGGTCAGCGCCTGCTGGGTCCAGCGAAGACACTCCGTCAGCAGGGTCAGCTCGAGGAAGAATTGCGCGGCCGAGGCTGCGAGATCGACACCGAGCGTCCGGTCGCCGCCGTCCTGGAAGCTCCAGCTCAGCGCGGCCCGGACATTGGGCAGATGGTCGGCATAGGGCAGGAAGCCGCCCGCGCTCTGCAGGCCTGAGGATTTGAGCGCGATGTCGCGCAGCACATCGCGGAAATATTCGGCATGCGCGCGCGCCACGCGGGCCGCTTCGCCGTGCTCGGCGAGCTTGCCGCCGGCAAAGGCTCGCGTGGTGTCGAGCAGGCGGTAGCGCAGCCGTCGCTCCGCCGGCGAGGTTGCGATCAGCGATTTGGAGAGCAGGTTCGAGATGGCCTCGACCGCCTCGGATTCGCCGATGCCCTGGCTGGATGCGACCGCGAGCGCGGCTTCCAGGGTGAACGGCCCGACGAACACCGACAATCCGCGCAGCGTCGCGCTTTCCGCAGCCGGCAGCAGATCGTAGCTCCAGGCGAGCGCGGCGCTCAGGGTCTGGTGCCGCGGGATGGCGGTGCGCCGGCCCCGCCACAGCAGCGAGAAGCGATTGTCGAGCAGCGAGGCGGTTCCGGCGATGCCATAGGCGTTGACGCGGCCGGCCGCGAGTTCGATCGCAAGCGCGATGCCGTCCAGTCGCCGGCAGATCTCGGCGACGAGCGGAGCATCCTCCTCGCTGAGCTCGAACTCGCTCAGGCTTTCGGCAATGCGTTCCACGAAGAGCTGGCTTGCGGGATAAGCAAGGATGTCGGCAATGCCGAGGCCATCGCGCTCCGGCGGGCAATCCAGCGGAAACAGCCGGTGGACCCGCTCACCTTCGGCGCGGAAGGATTCGCGGCTGGTGGCCAGGACATGCAGCGCACTTGCCTCCTGGACGATGCGCTCGGCCAGTGGGGCGAGGTCGTCGAGGATGTGCTCGCAACTGTCGAACACCAAAAGCGTCCGCCGGCTGCGCAGGAACGTCAGCAAGCCCGGGATCGGGTCGTCGGAATTCACGGTCAGGCCGAGGGCGGCCGCGATGGTTCCAGGAATCAGCCGTGCATCCGTCAGCGCGCCGAAATCGACGAACCAAACCTGGCCGCCGAAGGCCTCCAGCTCGCGATGCGCGACGGCAAGCGCGACCGAGGTCTTGCCGATCCCGCCGGGGCCGACGACGGTGACGAAGCGATGCTGGGCGAGCTCGGCGACGATCTTCTCGACGGCGTCGTCCCGCCCGATCATGCGCGCCAAGGGCGAAGGCAGCGCGTGCGGCGAAGCGACAGGCGTGCCGGTCCGGCTCTCCGCGGCAGCAGCGCGAAGCAGCGGGGCGGCAAAGCAATAGCCGCGTCCGGGCACGTTGACGACATAGCGCGAGGCTTCACCGGCGTCGCCGAGCGCCTTGCGCAGGGTCGTGATGTGGAAGCGCAGGCTGCCTTCGTCGACGTTGACGTCGGACCACACCCGCTTGATCAACTCCCGCTTGTCCACGACCTCGCCGGCGCGCTCGGCGAGAAAAATCAGGATGTCGAGCGCGCGTCCGCCGAGGTGGAGCGGAGCGCCGTCCTTCTCCAGCAACCGCGACTTTGCGAACAGCCGGAATGGTCCGAAGGAAATGGCCGAATCCTGGTCGCTCGTGTCCGGCACGGGCCAATGGCTCCAATGAAAAGGGCGACGATCTGGTCTAGCAGAACGCGACTGTGAGTAAACTAATCGAAAGTGGCGAAATCGGGTGACGCGCGCGGCGCATCAGGGGGAGTAAGCCTCGCAAATTTTGCTTAAACGCGAACAGCTTGTCACTCGCCCGCGACAATTCGTCAGTGTGCTTGACCGTCGCATCAACAGGCTCTGCCGCAGCAGGCTGCGTGGCGCCGATCATAACAAAATCTTGCAACGTCTAACGGGCGGAACCGGCGCGACGCAGCCAGTATAGGGCTCGAGTTAGGTCCTATCCCAACGGGAGGCTGTCATGTCCGCCATCGGCTCCATGCCGAACGGCAGTGCCGTTCGATCTCAGTTCATCGCAGGTCTCGACGATCAGTCGGGTGATTGGGAGCTTGTGCTGCGGGAATCCCATCACCGCATGAAGAACACGCTGACGCTGCTGGGTGCGTCAGTCCGCCGCGACTTTACGCGGGCGGGCACCAGTGACGTCTCGCAGGCAGTGGACCGGTTCGAGCGCCGCATCGTCGCCTTCGGCAGGCTCTATCAGCTGCTGTCGGACAACGACGATCCGGTGCCGGTCGCGGTCGCGCCCTTCTTCGAGAATCTGTGCGGCGCGATCTCGGAGGCCGTGCTGGAGCCGGCGGGGATCCGCTGCGAGGCCGCGATCGAGAGCGGCACGCTGTCGGCATCGCAATGTCACAGGCTCGCGCTGATGCTGACGGAGCTGGTCACGAACGCGGCGAAGCATGCCTTCCCGAACAAGAAGGGTGCACTGATCCGCGTCGACGTCGTGCGCCGCGACGGCGCCTGGGTCTGCACCGTCGCCGACAACGGCATCGGCGCGACCGGTCCGCTCCAGGGCACCGGCAGCCGCATCCTCGAAGGGCTCGCCCGCAGCATTCATGCGCGGCTGCAAGGCGAGGCCGGGCAGGGCGGCACGCAAGTGAGCATCGTAATGCCAACCACCGCCTGAAATCACAGCCGCAACTCACAGCACGGGAGTTTCACATGGCCACACTCGAAATCGATCGCGACGCAGCAGCGAAGCCATCGGCCTCGCGCAGCGTCGATCTCAAGCTCGAAGTCGTCGTCATTCCGGTGTCCGACGTCGACCGCGCCAAGGCGTTCTATGCGCGCCTCGGCTGGCGGCTGGATGCCGACTTTGCCTCGGGTGACGGCTGGCGCGTGATCCAGTTCACGCCGCCGGGCTCGGCCTGCTCCGTGATCTTCGGCAGCAACGTCACGGCGGCAGCGCCGGGTTCGGCGCGCGGCCTGTATCTGATCGTCTCCGATCTGGAGGCCGCACGAAAGGATCTGCTCGGCCGCGGTATTGCCGTCAGCGAGCCGTTCCACGGTGGCGGCGATGTTCATGCAGGTCCCGATGAGCCGTATCTGTTCGGCAGCGTCCGGGCCGGCGGCGCCGATCCGAAGCGCGGCAGCTACAGCTCGTTCGCCTCGTTCAGCGACCCCGACGGCAATGGCTGGCTGTTCCAGGAAGTCACGACGCGACTGCCTGGCCGCATCGAGGCGGACGTCACGGCATTCGCATCGCAGACCGATCTCGCCGCGGCGCTGCGCCGCGCCTCAGTGGCACATGGCGAGCACGAGAAGCGGACCGGCGGTCACGACGAGAACTGGGCGGACTGGTACGCCGACTACATCGTGCGCGAGCAGGCCGGTCAGACGCTGCCGTTGTGAAAATTCCTGCTGTCCTGAATCACGGCGCGCGATGACCTGGTCGTCGCGCGCCGTTCTGCGTTGGACCGCGCGCATCGACGATCATGCTTGCTGATTGCAATCGCGCGGGACTCGCAACGGCTAACGCGCCCTAACAAGCCATAACGAGCCAATTGCCGTTGCCTGCATCAATCTCCCTCCACGACGAACCGACGCTTCGGGTTCGAACGCGGACAACGGCACAGGCCAAAGCAAGGGAGACCCACGATGACCACGCAAGCACGCAACGACATCCTCAACCCCGACCGCCGTCAATTGCTCGGCCAGGCCGCGATGACGGCTGTGGCCGCCAGCGTATCCAGCCTGCTGCCGCTGCGTCCGGCCAAGGCGGCTGCGAGCGGTGCGATCCGCCCGTTCAGCGTCAATATCCCCGAGGAGGATCTGCTCGATCTGCGCCGGCGCCTCGCGGCGACGCGCTGGCCGGATCGCGAGATCGTCGCCGATCAGTCGCAGGGCGTACAGCTCACGACCGTGCAGCAGCTCGTCCGCTACTGGCAGAACGACTACGACTGGCGCAGGATCGAGGCGCGGCTGAACAGCTTTCCGCAATTCGTCACCGAGATCGACGGCGTCGACATCCATTTCATTCACGTGCGTTCCCGCCATGAGAACGCGCTGCCGATGATCGTCACGCACGGCTGGCCCGGCTCGATCATCGAGCAGATCAAGATCGTGGGACCGCTCACCGATCCCACCGCGCATGGCGCGAAGGCGGCCGACGCGTTCGATCTCGTGATCCCCTCGCTTCCCGGTCACGGCTTCTCCGGCAAGCCCGCCGCGCTCGGCTGGGATCCCCAGCGCATTGCTCGCGCCTGGATCGTGCTGATGAAGCGGCTCGGCTACAACCGCTACGTCGCGCAAGGCGGCGATTGGGGCAATGCCGTCACCGAGCAGATGGCGCTGATCGCGCCGCCCGAGCTGCTCGGCATCCACACCAACATGCCCGCGACCGTGCCCGATGACATCGCCACGGCGCTTCAGCCCGGCGGGGCGCGGCCGTCGAACCTCTCGGGCGACGAGAAGATCGCCTACGACCAGCTCGACGACTTCTACAAGCACGGTCTCGGCTATGCGATCGAGATGTCGAACCGGCCGCAGACGCTCTATGGCCTCGTCGACTCGCCCGCGGGCCTTGCGTCCTGGATGCTCGATCACGACGCACGCAGCGCCGCGATGATCGCGCGGGTGTTCGACGGCAAGACCGAAGGGCTGTCGCGCGACGACGTGGTCGACAACATCACGCTCTATTGGCTCACCAACACCGCGGTGTCGTCGGCGCGGCTCTATTGGGAGAACAAGCTGGTGTTCTTCGCGCCGAAGCACGTGAAGATCCCGGTCGCCGTCAGCGTCTTTCCCGACGAGATCTATGCCGCGCCGCGGAGCTGGGCCGAGAAGGCCTATCCGAAGCTGATGCACTACAACCGCCTCGACAGAGGCGGCCACTTCGCCGCCTGGGAGCAGCCCGCGCTGTTCTCCGCGGAGATGCGCACCGCGTTCCGCCCGCTGCGCCAGTCGATCTGAAACCAGTACATAACAGGAGTGAAACCATGAACCGTTCAGAACGCACTTTCACCGCCGGCGACATCCGTCTCGAACGCCGCCTGCCGTCCTATTGGCGCGTCACCTTCAACATGCCGCCGGTGAACATCTTCGGCCCAAAACACCTTCCGCTGCTCAACGACGTCGTCACGGCGATCGAAACCGATCCGCAGGTGAAGGTCGTCGTGTTCGACAGCGCCGTCGAAGGCTTCTTCATCACGCATTACGACTTCCTCGCGCCGCTCGAAGACTCCCTCAAGGTCCCGCCGGGACCGACCGGTCTGCAGTCGCTGCCTGACACATTGGTCCGTCTCAGCCGTGCGCCTGTCGTCTCCATCGCCTCGATCCGGGGCCGCGCGACCGGCGTCGGCAGCGAGCTTGCGCTGGCCAGCGACATGCGCTTTGCCAGCCGCGAGAAGGCGATCCTGTCGCAATGGGAGGTCGGCGCCGGCCTCGTGCCCGGCGGCGGACCGATGGCGCGGCTGCCGCGCCTGATGGGCCGCGGCCGTGCGCTCGAGGTGCTGCTCAGCGCCGACGACATTCATGGCGATCTCGCCGAGCGCTATGGCTACGTCAACCGGTCGCTGCCGGATGCCGAGCTCGACGGCTTTGTCGAGGCGCTCGCGATGCGCATCGCCTCGTTCGACAAGGAAGCCATCGCCGAGACCAAGCGGCTCGTCGATATCGCAAGCCTGCCGCCGGACGCCGAGATCAAGCCGGAGTGGGACGCGTTTCTGGGCGCGCTCGGCCGCCCCGCGAGCCAGACGCGTATCAAGGCGTTGATGGCGCGCGGCTTCCACCGTGCCGGCGATGTCGAAAACCGGCTCGGCTTCCACGTTGGACAGATTGGTAGCTAAAGCGTTTTCAAGCGAAGTGGATACCGGTTCGCGTGAAGAAAACGCGTCAGGACAAGAAATCTGACCTCCGTTCCGATTCATCGGAACGGAGGTCAGGAACCGCTGCGGCGATCGGCCGGTTGGAACGGCGACAGGCGGTCGCGCCAATGTCGCTTTCCTCCGGTACCGAGCGCCGGTGCTTGAAATCAAACAAGGAGAACTAAGATGATCCGCAAGGCAACAGCAGTCTGGAAGGGCACCGGTCGCGATGGCACGGGCCACCTGTCGAGCGAGTCCGGCGTCCTGGCCCAGACGCCCTATTCGTTCAAGACCCGTTTCGAGAACGAGAAGGGCACCAATCCCGAGGAATTGATCGCCGCTGCCCATGCCGGCTGCTTTACCATGGCGCTGGCCTTCGGCCTGCAGATGGCAGGCTTCACGCCGGACGAGCTGTCGACCGAAGCCGCCGTCACGCTCGAGCCCGAGGGCAAGGGTTTCAAGATCAGCAAATCCGCGCTGACCCTGCGCGCCAAGGTGCCCAACCTCGACGACGCCGGCTTTGCGAAGATCGCCGGCGACGCCGAGAAGAACTGTCCGATATCCAAGGCGCTCAACGCGACGATCACGCTCGACGCCAAATTGGGCTGAGCCAGCACAGGAAACGCCGCCATGCCCCGCGCGCATCAGCCGGACGAAGACAGGTTTCGGGCCATCCTGCCCGAGGACGTCGCATGGCAGCCGTTTCCCGCCTTTCCGCCGGGCGCGCGGCTGGCCGTGATGGTCGGCCACCCCAGCGAACCCGGACCTTACGTGGTCCGGGTGAAGGTGCCCGGCGGCACCAGGCTGATGCCGCACAAGCATCCGGAGGATCGGATCTACACGGTGATGTCGGGTGTCTTCTACATCGGGCTCGGCGAGCAGTTCGACGGCGACAAGGTCAAGGCCTATCCGCCCGGCAGCGTCATCGTGCTGCCGGGCGAGACCTGGCATTTTCACTGGGCCAAATCCGGAGAATATGTCACGCAGGTCTCCGCCATCGGCCCGCTGGGCCTCGAATATCACGACGCGCATGATGATCCGCGCTTGCATCCGGGCGCGGACAAGCGCTGACTATGGCGACGAAAACGAATGGAGCATCAGATGACGACTGAGCGCGCAGTTCTGGCGGGGGGCTGTTTCTGGGGCATGCAGGATCTCATCCGCAAGCAGCCGGGCGTGATCTCGACCCGCGTCGGCTACACCGGCGGCCACGTGAAGAACGCCACCTACCGCAATCACGAGGGCCACGCCGAAGCGATCGAGATCATCTTCAATCCCGCAAAGACGAGCTTCCGCACCATGCTGGAGTTCTTCTTCCAGATTCATGATCCGACGACGCTCAACCGTCAGGGCAACGATCGCGGCACGAGTTACCGCTCCGCGATCTTCTACACCAGCGACGAGCAGAAGCGGATCGCCGAGGACACCATCGCCGACGTCGAGGCCTCCGGCCTGTGGCCCGGCAAGGTCGTCACCGAGGTCGCACCTGTAGCCGAGTTCTGGGAAGCCGAGCCCGAGCATCAGGATTATCTCGAGCGCTATCCTGACGGCTACACCTGTCACTTCATCCGGCCGGACTGGAAGCTGCCGCGCCGCGCGGCTGCCGCGGGAGGCTAGAGCGTTTTCGAGCGAAGCGGATCCGGTTCGCGTCAAGAAGACGCGTCAAAACAAGAATCCGGAGCTTCGGTTCTGATTCAATCAGAACCGAAGCTCTAGCGCGTCTCAGCTCCGCAGCTGCGCGATGAGATCGCGCGCACTGCGCAGGTCGGCGATGTCGGCGCCTTCGGTAAACGATCCCGAGACGTTCTCCAGAAGCGTCAGAGCGTCCGCGCTCTGGCCCGCGCCGGCCATGAAGCGCGCGAGGCTGGTTGCGCAACGCAACTCCCAGAACCGCGCGCCTTGCCGGGCGGCAATGGCCATCGCTTCGCGGAAGTGCGCTTCGGCTTCGCCTGCATGCCGCGGGCTCCTGAGCGTCAACTCGCCCTTGATGCGGGTCAGCTCCGGCAGATACCAGAGCTCCTGGCGGTCGTTGCAGCGGGTCAGGACGTCCTCGATGACGTCGAGGCCGCGGTCGATCTGGTCGGCCTCGAGGAAGCCCGCCGCGAGCTCACCGAGCAGGGGCAGGAAGCGCGGCAGGAAGCGCGCATCGCCGGCACGATTGAGCTCTTCGCGCAGCAGCGGCAGGCCGACCGCGATGTCGCCGCGCTTGGCGGCGACGGATGCGTTGAAGGCCCTTGCCCACAACCCCCACAGCCGGATCGCGTGCCGCTCGGTGTGCTCGAGCAGCTCGCTGCCGTGACGCTCCGCGGCCTCGAGATCGCCGGACCAGAAGGCGATCGGGCAGGCGGCCTGTCCCAGCACGCTGCAGAAGGTCAGGGCGTGGCCGTTGGCGCGGCCTTCCTCGATGTTTCTTGCCGCCAGCGCCTGGGCCTGGTCGGCGAGACCCTGCAGCCACAGGATGCGCGCGCGGAAATATTGCGTCGAGATCCTGAGATCGAGCGGGAAGATCTTCGGCTTCTCCGCCAGCACGTGCAGCGATGCGTTGACGCGGTCGATGCGCTGCCGGGCGTCGTCCTGGTCGCCGAGATAGTGCAGCGCGACGGCCATCAGCCGGTCGGCCAGCATGAGATCGGTCCTGTCGGGAGAATTTGCCGCGGCGGTCGCGAAGCGATCAGCGAATGCGCGGGCCTTGCCGAACTGTCCGTTGTTGAACTGGTCGATGCACAGGCCCCACAGCGCGCGCAGGCGGAAATCCTTGTCGTCGAGCCGCTCGGCGATTTCGAGCGTCGTCTCCAGGATCGGGCGCGCCTCGCGCGCGCGGCCCTCGCCATACATCAGCGACCAGCCGAGCGCGGACAAGAGCTGCATGCGGACGTGGTCGTCGCCGCCGGTGTCGTCGAGCGCGGCCAGCGCCGTCCTGGTGCGCTCGCGGCATTCGGCGAACAGCGACAGGCGCACCCACAGCGTGACCGCGGCCGCGGTCAGCGCGATTCCGAGCGCGGTGTCGCCGTCGGGGCCGAAGGCCCAGTCCAGCGCCACGCGCACATTGTCGAGCTCGGCGCCATAGATGACGAGCCATTCCGGCAGCGGCGTCGAAATGTCGGCTTCGGCGCGCGCGAAGAAATCGCGAAAATGCTCGGCGTGGCGCCGCGCGAACTGCCTGGTCTCGCCGAGCTCGTTGAGCTTGCCGTGCGCGTAGGTGCGCGTGGTGTCGAGCAGGCGATAACGCAGCGTCCGCGAGCCCGAGGGCGAGATCAGCGATTTGGTGACGAGGCTGTCGATCGCCTCCAGCGTTTCCGATGCGCTGAGGCCGTCGCCGGCCGCGACGATGGCGGCCGCTTCCGGCGCGAACGGTCCGGCGAACACCGACAGCCGCCGCAAGGTGGCGCTTTCGGCCGCGGGCAGCAGGTCGTAGCTCCAGTCGAGGGCGGCGGCGAGCGTCTGGTGCCGCGGCACGGCCGTGCGCCGGCCGCGCCATTGCAGCGAGAAACGGCTGTCGAGCAGCGAGGCCGTGCCGGCGATGCCATAGGCGTTGACGCGCCCCGCCGCGAGCTCGATCGCGAGGGCAATGCCGTCGAGGCGCCGGCAGATGCTGGCGACCAGCGGGGCCTCTTCCGCGCTGAGCTGGAACGCACCCGAGCTCTGGGCGATGCGCTCGACGAAGAGCTGGGCCGCAGGGTAGGCGAGCACGTCGTCCACACCCAGCCCCTCCCGCTCCGGCGGGCAATCCAGCGGGAACAGCCGGAAGATCCGCTCGCCCTCGCTGCGGAACGATTCGCGGCTGGTTGCGAGAACGCGAAGCTGCGGGGCTTCGCGGACGATGCGCTCGACCAGCGGCGCCAGATGGTCGAGCACGTGCTCGCAGCTGTCGAAGATCAGCAGGGCCGGGCTGGCCTTCAGGAAGGTCAGCAGCGCCGGCGTCGGATCCTCCGCGCTGATGGTGAGCCCGAGCGCGGAGGCAATGGTGGTGGCGATGTGGCTGGCGTCCCGCAGCGGGCCGAAATCGACGAAGAACACGCGCCCGCCGAAATCCTGGGAGCGGCGATGGCCGACGGTAACGGCGACCGCGGTCTTGCCGATCCCGCCCGGGCCGACGATCGTCATGAAGCGGTGAAGCGAAAGTCCGTTCGATATCTTGTCGACGATCTCTTCCCGTCCGACCATCTTCGAGAGCGGAGCAGGAAGGGAGCGGGGCGGCAGGATGTCCACGGTCGGCTGCTGCGCGGCAGGCGCGGCCGGCTGGGCGAGCGAGGCGACGAAGCAATAGCCGCGGCCGGGCACGTTGACGACGTAGCGGGCCGACTTGCCGGTATCGCCGAGCGCCTTGCGGAGCGCCGCGACGTGGAAGCGCAGACTGCCCTCGTCGACATTGACGTCGGCCCAGATGCGCTTGACCAGCTCTCGCTTGTCGACGACCTCGCCGGGGCGCTCGGCGAGATAGATGAGAATATCCAGCGCACGGCCGCCGACATGGAGCGGCGCGCCCTCCTTCTGCAGGAGCCGGGACTTCGGGAAAAGTCGGAAGGGCCCGAACGAAATGGCCGAGTCTTCGCTACGATCTGGCACGCGCCATTGCCCCCGCAACGGGAGTCAAAAGGTATACGTTTTCTGCTCTATCAGAACGATACGTACAGTAAACTGGCCGAAAGCAGCATGGGTGGCAGACCTGCGCAGATCGCGTGGGTCGGTCTGGGCCTGCCGAAATATTCCTTCAAAAGGAACGAGTTAGGCGTTCATGACAGAACGATGACAAAGCCGCCTGGGGCGGACGGAGCATTGACGGTGGTCGCCCGTTGCTGCGATGGGATGCTTCGGGAGCCGGTCCCGCCGCCACATTGACTGCCGACTTCCGGAATCAGGACATGCTTTCCTCCTCGCGCCGACGTTTCGTCCTCGGATTATCGGGCGCAGCGGCACTGGCCGCTCTCCCGCGTAGCGGGCAAACCGCCGATTATCCAACCCGCCCGATCCGGCTGGTGCTGCCCTATGGGGCCGGCGGAGCGGGCGACCAGATCGGTCGTCCCTGGGTCGACAAGATGTCGTCGCTGCTCGGGCCGACCGTCGTCGACTATATCGGCGGCGCGGGCGGCGCGATCGGGGCTGCCTCGGTCGCGCGCGATGAGCCCGACGGCTATTCGCTGCTGCTCGGCAACGGCAGCACGCAGGTCATCATTCCCCTGACCGCGGCAAACCCCGGCTATTCCGTCGGCGATTTCCGCGCCATCTACCGCCTCATCAGCAGTGCGCTGGTCTTTGCCGTCCATCCCTCGGTGCCGGCGGCTAATCTGCGCGAGCTGATCGCCCATGCGAAGGCCAATCCGGGCAAGCTGTCCTACGGGACGCCCGGCATCGCCACCGGGAATCATCTGGTCGGCGAATCCTTCAAGCAGCAGGCGGGCGGGCTGGACATCGTGCATGTGCCGTATCGGGGCATCGCGCAGGCGACCAACGACCTCGTCAGCGGCCAGATATCGCTCGTCATCGGCGTGATGTCCGTTCAATTGCAGGAGCTGGGCCGGGCCGGGAAGGTGCGGCTGCTCGCGGTCACCCCGGAAAAGCGGCTGAGCGGCGCGCCCGAGATTCCGACCGCCGTCGAATCCGGCATGCCGGATCTCCGCTATGAGGGATGGTTCGGCATCTTTGCGCCCCGAGCCACCGACGATGCGATCATCGAGCGGATCGCGCAGGCGACGCGCCTTGCCATGGCCGATCCGGCGCTGCAGGCGGCCTATCGTGCCCAGGGCATGGAGCCGGATAGCGATTCCGGTCCCGACCAGTTCCAGCGCATCGTCGAAGCGACGACGGCAAGCCTCGCGCCCGTGATCAAGTCGATCGGGCTGAGCAATCTGTAAGGTAAGACCGCTCAGGCGGTCTTGCGCGTCACGACGCCCGCCGACAGGGTGACGAGCCCCATCAGCGCGGCGAGCAGCCAGAACGCCGCCGGCAGTCCACCGATCCGGGCGACGAAGCCGACGCCGGCGGGACCGATCAGGATGCCGGCATAGCCTGCGGTGGTGATCGCGGCGACGGCGAGGCCGGTCGGCATCACCGTCTGCCACGCCGCGCGGCGGAACAGCACCGGCACGAGGTTCGACGCGCCGAGGCCGATCAGCAGGAAGCCGGCGATCGCAACCGCCGCGACGGGCGCCGTGAGCAGCACCACGAAGCCCCCGATCGCAATCAGGCTGCCCCAGAGCAATGTCGCGCGATCTCCGATGCGCGCAACCACGGCGTCGCCGCCGAGCCGGCCGATCGTCATCGCGATCGAGAACACGATGTAGCCGGTGCCGCCCTGCGCCTCGGAGACGAGGCCCGCGCCGATCACCAGCAGTGCGCCCCAATCCAGCATCGCGCCTTCGACGAGGAACGTGATGGCGCCGAGCAGCGCCAGCAGCAGCACCGAGCCATGCGGCAGCACGAACAGCGGCCCGTCCTGCACCTGCACCGAGCGAAGCAGGCGCGGCGAGGTCACTGTCATTGCGGCCAGCATCAGGGCGGAGCAGATCAGCGTGCAGGCGAGTGCTCCTGTTTGCAGCGAGAGCAGCGCCGTCATCAGCGCCGCTCCAATGAAGCCGCCGATGCTGAACAAGGCGTGGAACCCGGACATCAGCGGAATCTTGGCCGCGCGCTCGACCTCCACCGCGTGGATGTTCATGGCGACGTCGATGGAGCCGAGCGCGGCGCCGAATGCGAACAGGGCCAGCGCCAGCGTCGCTGGCGTGCTCGCGACGGCGAGCAGCGGCAAGACCAGCGCGAGGCCGAGCCCGCCGGCAATGATGATCGGCCTGCTGCCGTAGCGCGCGCTCATGATGCCGGTCAGAAGCATCGCGACGACCGAGCCGATGCCGAGGCTGAGCAGCAGCAGCCCGAGCACGCCGTCGTCGACGCCGAGCCGCGCCTTCGCGAACGGCACCAGCGGCGCCCAGCATGCGATGCCGAAGCCCGCGACGAGAAAGGCAAGCCGCGTCGCAAGGCGTGTCGCCGGCCGGTCGGCAGAAGACATGGGAACTCCGGGAGGCTGGATGAAGGGCGAGGAGGCCGATAAGCCCGAGGATTGCCGCGACTTTATGTCAGCGACGCGCTCGAATTGTCGCGGCCGGATCTTGCGAGCGAGGTCGGCGCCGCGAAGGGCTTGCCTTGGAGCATTCGCGCCCTGTGTCGCCATCTGTCAATCGGCGGCGTCAAAAATATTCCACTTTACCGAAATTCGGAAACGGCGTATGTGTCGCCCATCCCGGCTCATCCTTGAGGGGCGATCATGAGGTCGTCGTTTTCGCGAGCCGGGCTTGCGGTGGACGCGGCAGCGTCGGGCGCGAATGGCCGGGGCAGGGCGGATTGCTCTCCGTGAGCTCCTGGGCATCGCGCGGACGAACGGCGCTGACAGGTTCGTCTCGCCTGCAGGTTTCCGGCTTTGTCGACAGGGCCAGGAAAACTGCGGCGAATAGGGCGAGCCGCGCGTACGGCAAAACCGTGTGGTCCTGGCCGTCGTTGCTACGGCCAAGCTCTTGCGGAGGCGGTGATCGCGTCAACCGGCGCGGTGCCGGTGAATTTCGCAAGGACGAGGGAGGCCAGAGGGAATTCGGCTCCCGGGAGAGCACGGCATAAGCCGTCCGACCATCGCGCAGGGAAGGCCGAGTGATTGGCTCCACCTGTATGCTGCTGTGCGGTTCTTCCTGCGCGTGCCTTTTGCGCAGCGGACCGCGGGTGCGAGGTCAGCACCCGGCCTTCCCTGCGCCCTCTTGGATCGAGAGGGTGGAGTGACCAGGCAAAGCTCGGGCGAATTGCGCCGCGGGGACGGGAACGCATGTCTGTGAGGCCGTAGGATGGGTAGAGCACTTGCGAAACCCATCGTGCATCGGCGCACAGAAAGCGATGGGTTTCGCTGCGCTCTACCCATCCTACGAGAGTCGTGCTGGGCGGGGAATGAGCGGTGTTTGGAGGACGACGCCATCGCCTCCTACTCCGTCATTGCGAGGAGCTCTTGCGACGAAGCAATCCAGAATCCTTCCGCGGAAAGACTCTGGATTGCTTCGCTGCGCTCGCAATGACGAGGAGGAAGCGGCTTGCCACAAACTCAGGCATCGTAGGGTGGGCAAAGCGAAGCGTGCCCACGACAATGCGCATCGTGACGGGATTCGTGGGCACGGCGCTTTGCGCCTTTGCCCACCCTACGGCACTGCCGCCGCGGAAAGACTCTGGATTGCTTCGCTACGCTCGCAATGACGAGGAGGAAAGTGTCGCGACCCATTCTGCTCTCGTGCCCCGGACGCAGCGCATCACGAAGTGGTGCGCTGCAGAGCCGGGGCCCACGTCTCCGCCTCATCCCGTGCCGCCGTGGGTCCCGGCTCTGCGCAGCAGCGTTACACGCCGCAGCGCGTCCGGGACACGTGAGCAGGCGATGGCGCTACCACCGATAGCTCAACGTTCCGATCACCTGGCGCCGCGCGCCGGCATAGCAATAACCGGCCTGGCACGTGTCGTACTTCCTGTCGAACAGGTTGGTGGCGTTCACGCGCATATAGGCGCCTCGAAAGTTGCGGTCGAGCTTGCCGAGATCGTAGTCGACCACGGCGTCGAACAGCGTCGTCGCCGCGTTCTCGAACGTATTCTGGTCATTGCCGAAGTTCGCGCCGATGTAGCGCACGCCGAGGCCCAGTCCGAGCCCTTCCACCGGCGTGCCCGACTGGAACGTGTACTTTCCGAACGCCGCGACCGAGTTCCTGGGAATGCCGGAATATTCGTTGCCGGTCGTATCGGCATTGCCCCGCGTGATCACGACGTCGAGGTGGGTATAGGCCGCCGTGAGGTCGAAGCCCGGGATCAGTCCCAGCTTGGCCTCGAGCTCCAGTCCCTTGGACTCGATCTGTCCGGTGGCGGCCTGGAATGCAATCGCACTGGGGTCGGTGCGCAGGACGTTGTCCTGCTTGATGTCGAACACGGCGCCGGTCAGCAGCAGCGGAACGTTCGGCATCTGATACTTGACGCCGACCTCCGTTTGCTCCCCGGTGGTCGGCTTGAACGTGGCTCCCGTCACGTCGACGCCGCTTTGCGGGCTGAACGAGGTGGCGTAGCTGACATAGGGCGCAACACCGTTGTCGAAGACGTAGCTGAGTCCCGCGCGGCCAGTGAAGGCCGAAGGCTTCGAGGTCACCGGCGTGCCGTCCAGCGTCGTGGTCGTGCTCTGCGAGACCCAGCTCTGGCGGCCGTTGAGCGTCAGGATGAACCCGCCGAGCCTCGCCTGCTCCTGCGCATAGACTCCCACCTCGTTGGTCGACTGCTTGGTGAAGATCGAGAATGCCGGCGTGGCGATCGCCTGCGTGCCGTAGTTCATGGTCGCAAGATTGAGGTTGGGCGCCGGCCCGAACCCGATCTTGTCGTCGTAATAGGAGTTGCCGTAGTCGACGCCGAACAGCACGGTGTTCTTGACTGCGCCGACCATGAATTTCGCTTCGGCCTGGTTGTCGAGGGTGGCGGTCTTGAAATTGTCCAGGATGCGCCAGGCCGAGCGCGTCGCGGTCTGGGTCGCGAAGTCGAGATTGTCGATCTGGGTGTACTTCGCGTCGGTGTTGACCTGATAGAACCGGAAATTCTGCCGGACGGTCCAGGTGTCGTTGACGTTGTGCTCGAACGCATAGCCGATGCGGAACTGCTTCTGGTCCATGGCGCTGAAGGCCGGATCGTTCGAATAGATGTTGGTCAGCTTGCCGTCGGCGGTACGGGCGTTTCCGATGCTCGCAGCCGTGCGGCTGGTCTGATACTCACTGAGGATCGTGAACGTGGTGTCGAGATCCGGCTTCCAGGTCAGGGCAGGCGCGATATAGGCGCGGTCGTCGTCATTGCCCGGAAACCAGGTCTTGGAATCGCGCAGCAAGCCCGTCAGCCGGTAGTACAATTGATCGCTGCCGGGTACCGGGCCGCCGACGTCGAAGCTGCCCTGGTAACGATCGTAATTGCCGGTCTGCAACTGCACCTCGCCGAACGCCGTCTGTGGCGGCCGCTTTGTGGTGACATCGACGATGCCGCCGGGAGAGCCGAGGCCATAGAGGCCCGAGGCCGGTCCGCGAAGGATCGCCACGCTCTCGAGACCATAGGGCTCGATCTTGGGAATGGCGAAATTGCCGCCGCCCTGCCGGAGGCCGTCGCGATAGATGCCCGTGTAGGTCACGTCGAAGCCGCGGATGGAAAAGGCGTCGAAACGCGGATCGTAGCCGAATGCCGTGGTCGTGACGCCGGGCGTGTAGTTGACGGCATCCTTGAGCGTCTGGACATTGCGGTCCTCCAGCTCCTTCCGCGTCACGATCGAGAGCGATTGCGGCGTCGCGATCAGCGGCGTGTTGGTCTTGGTGCCTGCCGTGCCGCTGGTCGCGACGTAACCGATTGTCGTGCCGCCGCTCGCGCCTGCGGCCGCCTGCGGCGTGCTGTTCTGGTTGGCTGCCGAATTGCCCCGGCGGTTCGCAATGGCTGTGCGTTGAGATCGCGTGCGTTGATTGGAGGCGGCGCTGCTGCGCGTCTTCGGCGCGCTCGGCGCTTCGACGGTGACCGGCGGCAGGTTGCTGCTCTGGGCCTCTGCCCGGGTGGCCATGACTTCAACAGATACGAATACGACCGAACCGAGCATCGTGGCGTTGATCGCAGCTGCGCTTGCGAACCAACGATGCTTCTTCTCCAACAAGGCAACGCCCACCGATCATGATCCCCAATTTCGCCGAACCGACATCGCTCGCGCGTTAGCTGTGTGCTGACGCGCGTCGAACGATGCGGACTCTTATTGGTGACGCGATCGGAATTCCACACGCGTAAAATAGAATTGCTTGAACGTGCGATGAGCGAATTTGGAATGGTTCAAGATCGATGTGGAGAACATCGGTTCGCGTGCGGCAGATGCGCGCACGCGAACATCATGTTCGCTCGCGCGCGATTGCGAGCGCATGAGCGGCGGATTATTGAATGCACATTGCCTGTCGTCTCGCTCAACGAAACAGTGCGCGGAGTTTCGGCGAGGCGGTCACCACGAGATCGGGATTCGCTGTGCGAATCCGCCGAGATCCGAGTCCGGGCTCAGCGGCTGGCGATCGAGCGGACGGTTGTTGTTCTCGCGCGCAAACGATGTGCCGGATGGCAATGCGTAGTCGCTGAACTTGCGCTCGCCGGGCAGCACCTCGGTCCCTCCATCGAGCCAGGAGCGTTTGCTGACATAGATGCGCGTATGCGTTCCGGACTGGTAGGACCGGTTGGGGCCGCGCGGACCGTACTCGTAGACGGCATCCTGCGTCGTCTGCTGCCGGTCGCGCTTGCCGGCGGTGGCGGCATGCGCGCCGGGCGTCGAGGCGAGGAGGGCGGCAACCATCGTTCCGGTCATGACGAGCGTCTTCATCGACGAATTCCCATGCGAGTTCCTGATCTCGTCGGCTCTCGCATCGGCTTAAACGTCTGTAAAGAATCCGGGCGTTGCGCAATGTTGCTGAGGGCGGGCAAGGGTGCGCCGTGCATGCGGCCGGCCTCATGCCGGCCAGTCTCCGCCGAAGGCATGCGCGATCGTCGGCCGCATCACGGTCGGATGGCTGATGCGCCAATCAAATTCAACGACCAGAAACAATGCAGAAATCACAAAGCCACACCGCGGCCACAGCCGTCTCGTTTCAGAGCAGGCTAGGTGCTCTTGAGGTGTGGAATGTCGTTTTTGCGGCCCTGGCTGATCGCGGTGGCGATGTGCGGTGTATCGATCGTGTGCTCACTTCCCGCAGTGCTGTGGCCGCGGCCGGCGATCGCGCAGGCGGCGGAGACGATCGTCGTCGAGGGCAATCGCCGCGTCGAGGCCGAGACGGTCCGATCCTATTTCAAGGCCGGTCCCGGCGGGCGGCTCGATCAGCCGGCGATCGACGACGGCCTCAAGGCGCTGATCGAGACCGGCCTGTTCCAGGATGTGAAGATCAACCGGGCCGGCGGCCGCATCGTCGTGTCGGTGGTGGAAAATGCCGTGATCGGCCGCATCGCCTTCGAGGGCAACAAGAAGATCAAGGACGAGCAACTCTCGGCCGAGATCCAGTCCAAGCCGCGCGGCACCTTCTCGCGCGCACTGGTGCAGTCCGACACGCTGCGGATCGCCGAGATCTATCGCCGTTCCGGCCGCTACGACGTGCGCGTCACACCCGAGATCATCGAGCAGCCCAGCAACCGGGTCGACCTCGTCTTCACGATCATTGAGGGCGCCAAGACCGGCGTGAAGTCGGTCGAGTTCGTCGGCAACAGCGCCTATTCGGCCGCGCGCCTGCGCGACGTGATCAAGACGCATGAGAGCAATCTGCTCAGCTTTCTCGGCAACAACGACATCTACGATCCCGACCGCGTCGAGGCCGACCGCGACCTGATCCGCCGCTTCTATCTCAAGAACGGCTTCGCCGACGTCCAGGTCGTCGCCGCGCTCACCGAATACGATCCGGAGAAGAAGGGGTTCAACGTCACCTTCAAGATCGAGGAGGGGCAGCAATACCGCGTCGGTTCGGTCGACTTCCGTTCCAGCATCGCCGGTTTCGATGCGAGCACGCTGCGCACCTATTCGCGTGTCGGTGCCGGCTCGCTCTACAACGTCGAATCGGTCGAGAAGTCGGTCGAGGAGATGCAGGTCGAGGCCTCGCGCCGCGGCTATGCCTTCGCGGTGGTGCGGCCGGGCGGCGACCGCAATTTCGAGGCACATACGGTGTCGATCGTGTTCAACGTCGACGAGGGGCCGCGTACCTATATCGAACGCATCAATCTGCGCGGCAACACCCGCACGCGCGACTACGTGATCCGCCGCGAGTTCGACCTCGCCGAGGGTGATGCCTATAACCGCGCGCTGGTCGACCGCGCGGAGCGGCGGCTGAAGAATCTCGACTACTTCAAGAGCGTCAAGATCACCACGGAGCCGGGTTCCTCGAGCGACCGCGTCATCCTGATCGTCGACATGGAGGAGAAGTCGACCGGTGATTTCTCGATCTCGGGCGGCTATTCCACCACCGACGGTGCGCTGGCCGAGGTGTCGATCTCCGAGCGAAACCTGCTTGGCAAAGGTCTCTATGCCAAGGCGTCGGTCAGCTATGGCCAGTATTCGCGCGGCATCTCGCTGTCCTTTGTCGAGCCGTATCTGCTCGACTACAGGGTCGCGCTCGGATTCGACACCTATTGGCGCCAGCAATTGTCGAACAGCTATACGAGCTACGGCGTGACGACGCTGGGCTTCTCGCCGCGCCTCGGCTTTGCGCTACGCGAGGACCTCTCGCTCCAGCTTCGCTACTCGCTCTATCAGCAGAGCATCACGCTCGCCAGCGCCTACAACAATTGCAACAACAACGCCGCGAACACCTCGCTGGCCTTCAACCCGACGCCGGCCTACATCAAGAACGTGCTGGGCGGCGTGGACCCGACCAACACGACGGATTCGGGTGTCTACGGCTATGGCTGCTACAGCGACGGCGAGTCGAGCCTGCCGGTCCGCAAGGAGCTGGCGAACGGCGCGACCTGGACCTCGGCGCTCGGCTATACCCTGAACTTCAACACGCTCGACAACACCAAGAACCCGACCGACGGATTGCTGGTCGACTTCCGCCAGGACTTCGCCGGCGTCGGTGGCGATGTCACCTATCTCAAGACGGCGGTGGACACCAAATTCTACACGCCGCTGGTGTCCGAGATCGTCAGCGTGATGCATCTGCAGGGCGGCATCCTGACCAAGATGGGCAGCGATCTGCGCATGCTCGATCACTTCCAGATGGGCCCGAACCTGGTGCGCGGCTTCGCGTCCAACGGCATCGGCCCGCGCGACATCACCTACTACAATTACGGCGCCAGCGGCGATGCGCTCGGCGGCACCAAATACTGGGGCGCATCCATGGAATTGCAGATGCCGTTCTGGTTCCTGCCGAAGGAAGTCGGCCTCAAGGGCGCGGTCTATGCCGATGCCGGCTCGCTCTGGGGCTACCAGGGGCCGACGTCATGGGCGGCCACGGGCGAGGTCAACACCAAGGCCTGTCCGACCTGCGGGCTGCAATATGACGACGGCAACGTGGTGCGTTCGTCGGTCGGTGTCGGCCTGATCTGGGCCTCGCCGTTTGGACCGCTGCGCTTCGACTACGCCGTGCCGATCACCAAGGGCAAATACGACGTGGTCCAGGAGTTCAGGTTCGGAGGCGGCACCTCATTCTAGGTTTCGCGCCGGCACGGCGGCCCCCGTGTGGCGTAAAGGACATAGGCAAGCCTGTCGTGCGTTTGTGAAAATGCGTGATGGGCCTCGCGTCCGCGCGTGTGGACAGGCATCGGCGAATATCGGATAATGCACGGCGGACTTTACAGGACTCTGTGGCCTGCACTTGGACTTCCACAGAAGGACGACATCGATGACACAGTCTGGCGCCTACGGGCAGAGGCTTGGGCAATTCCTGCGCTTGAAGGATGCGCCACCCGCGCTGGTGGCGCGCTCGCTGCACAGCGCCGAGCTTGCCGTCACCGAGACGCGGAACGACTGCCCGGTTCGTGGTCTGTCCGGCTCGCTCGCCGCCGAAGATGCCTTTCTGGTCAGCCTCAAGCTCCACGATTATCCCGATTGCGAGCTCTGGGAGCGCGGCAAATCCGTCATGAAGGCGGACGTCCACGCCGGGACGACCTACCTCTACGACCTCAAGCGCGATCCGCGCTACGTGATCGACAAGCCGTTCCATTCGCTGTTCTTCTATATTCCGCGCTCGGCGCTCGACGGCATCGCGCGCCAGTGCAATGCGCCGCAGGTCGACGAGCTCGACTGTCAGGTCGGCGTTGGCCATGACGACGGGATCGTGCGCCACATCGGCGCATCGCTGCAGCAGGGCCTGCAGAGGCCGGACGAGGCCAACCAGCTCTTCGTCGACCACATGATGCTCGCGCTGACCGCCCATGTCGCCCAGACCTATGGCGGACTTCAGCGCACGTCCGCCGCCGCGCGCGGCGGCCTTGCGCCGTGGCAGGCCAAGCGCGCCTGCGAGCGGCTGGAGTCGGACCTCGGCGGCAAGCTTTCGCTGCACAAGATCGCGGCCGAGCTCAATCTGTCGGTGAGCCATTTCTCGCGCGCGTTTCGAATCTCCGTCGGCATGCCGCCGCACCAATGGCTGCTGCATCAGCGCGTGAAGGCGGCCAAGCAGTTGATGGGTGTCCGCGACCTGCCGCTGTCGGAGATCGCGATCTCGGCCGGGTTCGCCAACCAGAGTCACTTCACGCGCGTGTTCTCCTCGATCGCCGGCGTCAGCCCCGCTGCATGGCGCCGCGAAGCGCTCGGCGCCTCCGGCAGCGAGACCTGAGGCGCGGCGCTCAGCGCCGTTTCGCGAGCGAGATGGTGTAGGCGGCGCGCCGGGCCGCAAAGATCTCGTCCGGCGGATGACCGATGCCCTCGGCGAGATTGGCCGGATTGAAGATGGAGGCATCGCAAGCCTCATCCGGCTCAAAACCCGTGATCACGATGGTGCCGAGGCGCACCTCGTCGCGGCGATCCTCGTCGGGCCAGCGGATGGTCACGTCCATGGTGGGATCGCCGGGCCGATCGAGCAGCGCCATCACATTGAAGCGGACGTTGCCCGTGGCCATCCGGCGGCCGAGCTCGTCGCGCAGGAAATCGGACGGTTTGGTTCTGGCCTCATCCTCGGTCAGCGTGATCTCGCCGCCGGCCGGTACGACCTTGAACTTGATGAAGCGCGTCTCGTTCTCCGCGTTGATCGCGGGAAAGGAATGCACACCCCAATAGGTCGTGCCGGCAAGGCTGCCGGGCAGCGGACGCGCGGCGATGTAGTTGGCCTGATTGAGCGTCTCGGGATTGGCCGCCGAGAACGCCTTGACTTTGGCCATATCAGGCTTGCCGTCCGGCCCGGGGATGCGCGCCCGAAGGAAGGCCAGCATCTGGTCGAGCGTCCGGGCAAAATGCACCGGCGCGCTCTCCACCAGGATGTCCGAGCGGTGATCGTCGTCGCCGAGCTTGAAGCTGAAGCCGCGCAGCACGAGATTGTTGGTATCGGCTACGGCGGGATTGCCGCTGCCGACCGAGAAGCGTGCGAGCACGCGCGATGGCTTCGTGAAGCTCTGCGATCGCGTGACTTCACCCGCCCGGTCCGACGGGGTGTAGGTGCCGCGAACGCACCAGCCCTTGGCAAAGCTGGCGCGGACCTTCGGCGGATTGCCGGCGACGGCCTTCAAGGCCTCGACGATGGAGGCGGGCGTTGCGGCAGGGATGTCGGACATCGTGAGCATTCTCGCGTGGGCGAGGCAGGCTAGATGTCGTCCGAACCGGTGTCTTTCCCGAACCGATCGCGCCTTGCACGATCCTGCTCAGGGTTCATGCGGAAATGCAATTTGGCGCCTTCCGGCGCCGGGTGCCGAACGATCCTAGGCGCTCAGGATCCGCCGGCAGGCGTCGACAAATACCTCCGCGCCGGTGACGATGTCGGCGTCGGCGGTATTTTCGGTCCAGTGATGGCTGATGCCGCCGATCGACGGCACGAACAGCATGCCGGCAGGCATGATCGTCGCGAGCATCTGCGCGTCGTGGCCGGCGCCGCTCGGCATGCGGATGGATCGGCCGCCGGCGAGGGCCTTGCTCGCAGCTTCGATCGCGTCCTGGATGCCTGAATTCATCATGGCTGGCGCGCCGGTGCGGATCTTCTCCACCTTGACGGAGCAGGGGCCCTTGGCATTGACCTCGTCGGCCATGGTGCGCAGCAGCTGCTCCAGCCGTGCTATCACGTCCGGATTGTCGTCGCGGATCTGGAACAGCATTTCGGCGCCGCCCGGGATGATGCTCGGTGCGCCCGGATCGAGGGTGATGCGGCCGGTGGTCCAGACCGTGCGCGGGCCGCAGGCGGCCGGGAAACGTTCGTCGATGGCGGTGCAGAACCTTGCCAGCGCGAGACCTGCGTCCTTGCGCACCGCCATGCGGGTGGTTCCCGCGTGGTTCTGCTCTCCGGTGAAATTGATGCGGTATTGCCAGATGCCGACGATGGAGGTGACGACGCCGATCGCGAGCTTGCCGCTTTCGAGCGTGTCGCCCTGCTCGATATGCGCCTCCAGATATCCGACGTGCCGTCCCGGCTCGGCGCCGATGCGTGCCCGCCCTGAAAGACCCATGTCGGCGAGCGCGTCGCGCATGGCGCGGCCGCCGGTGCGGTCGCGCGCGGCATCGATCTCGGCTTCGGTCACCTGTCCCACGTAGGAGCGCGAGCCCAGGAAGCTGCCGAAATGACCTTCCTCGTCGCACCAGGCGGCGACTTCGACGGCGCCCTTCACGGAAGGATCGCCATTGAGCACGCGTGCGGCCTCGAGCGCATAGACGACGCCGAGCGGGCCGTCGAGCCAACCGGCGTAGTTCTGGCTCTCCAGATGCGAGCCCGCCAGCAGCTTCGGCCCGGGCTTCGTGCTGGTGCCGAGGACATTGCCGATGCCGTCGATCGCCGCAGCGAGACCGGCGCCGGGCAGCTTCTGCACCAGCCAGTCCAGCGATTGCCGGTGCGGCTCGGAGAAGGTCGGCTTGTGCACGCCGGTCTTGTAGGCGCCGATGGCGCGCAGCGCATTGAGGTCGGCGAGAACGCGCTCACCATTGGCGCGCGGTGTGGTGTCAGGCATGTTCGGCAACCTTCAGCGCCTCGGTGCGGATTTCCTCGACCAGCCGTTCCTTGAGCTGGACGAATTCCGGCGTGGTCTTGATCTTGTAGGAGCGCGGATGCGGCAGGTCCACATTGATCTCGGCCTTGATGCGGCCGGGGCGCGCGCTCATGACGATGACGCGGCTGCCAAGGAAGATCGCTTCCTCGATGTCGTGCGTCACGAACAGCACGGTCTTCTGGTCGCGCTCCCAGATTCCGAGCAGCATCTCCTGCATCAGCGCGCGGGTCTGGTTGTCCAGCGCGCCGAAGGGCTCGTCGAGCAGCAGGATTTTCGGGTCATTGGCGAGCGCGCGCGCGATCGCCGTGCGCTGCTGCATGCCGCCGGAGAGCTGCTTCGGCCAGTGGTTCTCGAAGCCTGACAGCCCGACCTGGCGGATGAAGGCGTCCGCGATCTTGTTCCGCTCGGCCTCGGACACGCCGCGCTCGCGCAGGCCGAAGGCGATGTTCTCGCGCACGGTCAGCCAGGGGAACAATGTGTAGGACTGGAACACCATGCCGCGGTCGGCGCCGGGGCCGGTCACCTCGCGCCCGTCGAGCGTGACACGCCCGCTGGTTGGGCGGTCGAGCCCGGCGACGATGCGCAGCAGCGTGGACTTGCCGCAGCCGGAGGGGCCGAGGATGGTGACGAAGTCGTTGTTGCCGATGGTGAGGTCGGTCGGCTCCAGCGCCCTTGTCGGCGCATTGCCGTGGCGCGCGGGGAAGGTGCGCGAGACCTGTTCGACCTTGAGGATCGTCATGCGAGCCTCCACGGGAACAGCCAGGCGTTGAACGCCTTGAACATGAAGTCCGAGAGCAGGCCGATCAGCCCGATCACGATGATGCCGAAGATGATCTGGCCGGTGTTGAGCAGCGCCTGGCTGTCGGTGATCATGTGGCCGATACCAGAGGACGAGCCGATCAATTCGGCGACGATGACGTAGGTCCAGGCCCAGCCCAGCACCAGCCGCAGGATTTCCGCGATCTCCGGTGCGGAGGAGGGCAGCAGCACGCGGCGAATGATGCCGCGGTCGCTGGCGCCCAGCGTATAGGCCGCCTCGACCAGGTCGCGCCGCGTGGCGCCGACCGTGACGGCGACCATCAGGATGACCTGGAACACCGAGCCGATGAAGATGACGAGCAGCTTCTGCAATTCGCCGATGCCCGCCCACAGGATCAACAGCGGGATGAAGGCGGAGGCGGGCAGATAGCGCGCAAAGGAGACGAAAGGTTCGAGGAAGGCTTCGACCGGCTTGTAGGCGCCCATCAGCAGCCCGAGCGGGACCGCGATGATCGCGGCGAGCACAAAGCCGCCGACGACGCGCCAGATCGTCATGCCGATGTCGTACAGGAAGCCCTGCTTGGCGATCAGATCGACGCCCTCCTGCACCATAGTGAGCGGGTTGGCGAGGAACACTTTCGACACATGGCCGCCGAAGGTCGCCCACGACCACAAGGCAACGAACACGACGAAGAACGCAAGGCCGTAAGCCAGGCGCTGCTTCGATGTCACAGGATCAAGGGGACGCATCGACGATCTATCCGGGTCGTGAACGAAATTGCCGGCCCCGCGGCGAGGCGAGGCCGGCAGCTCCAAGGTGAGTTACTTGATATAGCTGGCGTCGAAGAGGTCCTCGACCTTCGGCGCAGCCTTGATGATGCCGATCTCGAGCAGCAGGTCGGCAGCCTCCTTGTTGAAGGTCAGGAAGTCGCCGGCGAAGAACTTCTGGTTCGCGGCCTTGTCCTGCCAGCGCAGGTACTTCGCCGAGTTGCCGAACTGCTCGCCGGTCTGCTTCACGTCGGCGCCCATGATCTCGTAGGCCTTGGTCTGGTCCTTGGCGATCATCTCGAGCGCCTCGAAATAGCTGTCGGCGAGCGCCTTGGCGGCCTTCGGGTTCTCGCTCAGGAATTTCGGTGTGCATCCGAACGTGTCCATGACCATGGGATAGTCGAGCGTGGTCGCGATGATCTTGCCCTTGTCGGGCGCGGCGCGAACGGTCGACAGATACGGTTCGTAGGTCATCGCGGCATCGTTCTGGCCGGAGACGAAGGCCTGCGCGGCCGCGGCCGGCTCGAGGTTCACGACGGTGACGTCCTTCACGGTCAGGCCGTTCTTCTTGAGCATCCAGGCCAGTGCGAAATAGGGCGAGGTGCCGGGCGCCGAAGCCGCAACCGTCTTGCCCTTGAGGTCCTTGATCGCGGCGACGTCGTTGCGCACGGCCATGCCGTCGGCACCAAAACTCTTGTCGAGCTGGAAGATCTGCTTGGTCGCAACGCCGTTGGCGTTCCAGGAGATCCAGGTCTCGACCGTGGTCGCCGCGCACTGGACGTCGCCGGAGGCGATCGCGAGGTGGCGATCCTTCTGCGGGATCTTCTTGATGGTGACGTCGAGACCGTTCTTCTTGAAGATGCCGGCCTCCTTCGCCAGCGTCAGCGGCGCAAAGCCGGTCCATCCGGAGATGCCGATGCCGACCTTGACGTCGTCGGCGAGCGCGGGAGTGGCGGCCGAAAGAGCAATGATTGTCGCGAAAATTGTCGAACTACGCATGATTGTCGTCCTCTTGCCCAGATGGATTGACGTCCTGTTGATCTCTGTCGGCCCGCATGGACCGTTGCCCGAAGCGTTGCACGAATTGTGCCGACATGTCCTCTCAGCCTCCCTTGAATCGGGCGACAAGGCGGTGAGAGTCACCGGGATAGAGCAGGCGCACCGCGGTGATGGTGCGCGCGCTGCGCCAGGTATAGCGGTCAATCACGAGGCAGGGTGCGCCGACGGCGATGTCGAGCGCTTCTGCCGTGCGATCGTCGGCAACGATGGCACTGATTGTATGCTCGGCCTCCGTCCATGGGACATGGTGAAGCAGCCAGGAACCCGGCGGCTCGCGCGAGAAATCGGCGGTCGCCGCATTCGGCACGGAGGCAAGATCGATCAACCTGTCTTCGACGGCAAATGGCACGTTGTCGGCGCTATGGCGGCAGGCGATCGCGACCACCTTGCCGGCCTTCTTGATGCCGAGACGCTCGCGGTCGGCCGCCGTTGCCGCGCGAAGCTTGCGGCCGATCAGCTCGTAGCCGTAGGACCGCCCGAGCGCGGTGATCTCGGCGCGGATGTCGGCGATCTTGAGCACCGCCGACTGATGCTGCGGCCGGCGCACGAACGAGCCGGCGCGCCGCCGCCGTTCGATCAGGTCGGCTTGCGCGAGCTCCGACAGTGCCTTGTTCACGGTCATGCGCGAGCAGCCGTAGCGCGCGACGAGCTCGTGCTCGAATGGAATGCGATGCCCCGGCGGCCATTCACCGGTCAGGATGCGCTGCTCGATGTCGGCGCGGATGCGCTTGTAGAGCGTTGGCTTGTCGGTCCCATCGGTGGCAAGGCTCATGCGACGAGCCTCCGCACCGACGCGTTGAAGCGTTCGCGCGCTGCCTGGCGCAGCCTGTGCCGCCCGCCCTCGACCACCTTGTGGCCGCCGGCCCAGACGCAATCGATCGCGTTGCCGCCTGCGGCAAAGATCCAGCCGTCGATGACCGCATCGTGCGTGCGTCCGGCCAGCGACGGATGCAGGGCGTCGAGCGTGACGATGTCGGCGCGTGCGCCGGGCGCAAGACCCGTGGCCGGTTGCGCCAGCGCCCGCGCGCCGCCCGCGAGCGCATCGTCGAACAGCGAACGTCCTGTCGAGCGGCCTGCGCCGCCGGAGAGGACGTTGCGTTGGCGGTGCTTGAGGCGCTGGCCATATTCGAGCTGGCGCAATTCGTCGGCAGCGCCGATCAGCACATTTGAATCGGTGCCGACACCGAAAAGGCCGCCGGCGTCGAGAAACTCGCGCGCGGAAAAAATGCCATCGCCGAGGCTCGCTTCCGTGATCGGGCAGAGGCCGGCGACTGCGCCGGTCCTCGCGAACGTCGTCACTTCCTCAGCCGTCATGTGCGTCGCGTGGATGAGGCACCAGCGCTGATCGACCGGGGCATGTTCCAGCAGCCATTGCACCGGACGCTTGCCCGACCAGGCCAGGCAGTCCTCGACTTCCTTGACCTGTTCGGCGGCATGAATGTGCACGGGGCCGCCCTGGCTAAGCGGAATGATCGCCGCGAGTTCGTCCGAGGTCACCGCGCGCAGACTATGCGGCGCGATGCCGATATTGGCGCCCGGCAAATTCGCGATCGCCTTGCGCGAGGCGGCCATCAGTGCGGCGAATTGATCGACCGAGCAGATAAAGCGGCGCTGGCCATCGTGCGGCGCTGCGCCGCCAAAGGAACCGTGCGCATAGAAGCTCGGCAGCAGCGTCAGTGCGATGCCCGACGCCTCGGCAGCCTGTGCTATTCGCGCTGCCATTTCGCCCAAGTCGGCGTAGTGCGAGCCGTTGCGGTCATGATGCAGATAGTGGAATTCGCCGACGCGGGTAAAACCCTGCTCCAGCATCTCGACATAAAGCAGCGTCGCGACAGACGCGACATCGTCGGGCGTCATCGCCAGCGCGAAGCGATACATCGTGTCGCGCCAGGTCCAGAACGTATCGGTACTGTCGCCGCGCAGTTCGGCCAGCCCGGCCATGCCGCGCTGGAAGGCGTGGCTGTGCAGGCTTGCAAGTCCCGGAAGCGCGATTTGATGACGTTCGTCGCCGGCAGCCGGCGCCACGCCCGGCGTCACCTCCGCGATCGCGCCGGCGGTAACGACCACCTGCACGTCATTGGCCCAGCCCGAGGGCAGGAGCGCGGAGGCAAAATGCAGTCGGGTCATGAATTTACACGCCGGCTGGACAGAACCGCCTTACGATTATATGTCTAGACATATAAGTCAAGCATCCGACAGCGAATGGATACCCGCATGGCAGAGCGCTTCGACCGGATCTGGCACAATGCCCGCCTCGCCACGATGCGGGCCGACCGTCCCGATCTCGGCGAGATCGAGCACGGTATCATCGCCGCGCGCGGTGGCCGCATCGTCTATGCGGGCGCGAAGGCGGACTTTCCTGTCGATGCGGACGCGATCGAGCGGATCGATTGCGAAGGGCGCTGGATCACGCCGGGCCTCGTCGACTGCCACACCCATCTCGTCTATGGCGGCAATCGTGCACATGAGTTCGAGCTGCGCCTGAAGGGCGCAAGCTACGAAGAGATTGCCCGCGCCGGTGGTGGCATCGTCTCCACGGTGGCGGCAACGCGCAGGGCGAGCGAATCCGAGCTCGTCGCGAGCGCGCTGCCGCGGCTCGATGCGCTGATCGGGGAGGGCGCCACCACGGTCGAGATCAAGTCCGGCTACGGCCTCGACACCGGGACCGAGATGCGGCAGCTCGCGGCGGCGCGGAGCCTCGGTCGCCAGCGGCCCGTCGCGATCCGCACCTCCTTCCTGGGCGCGCATGCGCTGCCGGTCGAAGCCGATGGCGACAAGGATCGCTACATCGACCTCGTCTGCAAGGAGATGCTGCCCGCGGTTGCCAAGGCCGGACTTGCCGACGCGGTCGATGCCTTCATGGAGGGAATTGCATTTTCGGCGGAGCAGACGGCACGCGTGTTCGAGGCGGCGAGGGCGCTCGGGCTGCCGGTCAAGCTCCATGCCGATCAGCTGTCGAACCTCGCTGGCGCTGCGCTCGCAGCAAAGTTCTCCGCGCTCTCGGCCGATCATCTGGAGCATACCGACGAGGCCGGCGCGGCCGCGATGGCAAAAGCCGGCACGGTCGCCGTGCTGCTCCCAGGCGCGTTCTACTTCATCCGCGAGACCCAGAAGCCGCCGGTCGAGGCGTTCCGCAAGCACGGCGTTGCCATGGCGCTCGCGACCGACTGCAATCCCGGCAGCTCGCCGCTGACCTCGCTGCTGCTCGCGATGAACATGGGCGCGACGCTGTTCCGGATGACTGTCGCCGAGTGTCTCGCGGGCGTCACGCGCGAAGGCGCGCGGGCGCTTGGCGTGCTCGACGAAGCCGGCACGCTGGTATCAGGCAAATGGTGCGACCTCGCGATCTGGGACATCGAGCGTCCTGCCGAGCTCGTCTATCGCATCGGTTTCAATCCGCTGCATCGCCGTATCTGGAGGGGCCAGTGACGGAGCAGGGCGCCGCGATCATCGTCAAGCCGGGAACGGTCAGCCTCGACGATCTCGCGCGCGTGCTGGAGGGCGCGTCCGTCGTCCTAGATCCCACGTTCTGGCCGCGCGTCGAAGCCGCAGCCGGGATCGTCGCAAGGGCGGCGCAAGCCGATCTCCCCGTCTATGGCATCAATACCGGCTTCGGCAAGCTGGCCTCTAAGCGCATTCCCCCCGACCAGACCGCGCTGCTCCAGCGCAATCTCATCGTATCGCATTGCTGCGGCGTCGGCCCGGCCACGCCCGAAGCGATCGTCCGCCTGATGATGGTGCTGAAGATCATCTCGCTCGGGCGCGGCGCCTCCGGCGTCCGCCGCGAGGTGATCGAGCAATTGCAGGCGATGCTGGCGCGCGGTGTCTATCCCCTGGTGCCGCAGCAGGGCTCGGTCGGCGCCTCCGGCGATCTCGCGCCGCTCGCGCATATGACCGCTGTGATGCTCGGCGAGGGGCAGGCGGTCGTCGGCGGCAAGATCGTGTCCGGCGGCGAGGCGCTCGCCGCCGCTGGCCTTGCGCCCTTGACGCTGGGCCCCAAGGAAGGGCTCGCTCTGATCAATGGCACGCAGTTCTCGACCGCCTACGCCATATCGGGCGTGCTGCGCGCATTTCGCCTCGCCACGGCCGCACTCGTGACCGGTGCGCTCTCGGTCGATGCGGCGATGGCGTCCACGGCGCCGTTCCGCCCCGAAATTCAGGCGTTGCGCGGCCATGCCGGTCAGATCGCAGCGGCCGCGACGCTGACCGCGCTGCTCGACGGCAGCGACATTCGCCTGTCGCATCTCGAAGGCGACGAGCGCGTGCAGGATCCCTATTGCCTGCGCTGCCAGCCGCAGGTCGCGGGCGCCGCGCTCGACCTGATCACGCAGGCCGCGCGGACGCTGATCGTCGAAGCCAATGCCGTGACCGATAATCCGTTGGTGCTGGTCGAAACCGGGGAGATTGTCTCCGGTGGCAATTTCCACGCTGAGCCCGTCGCATTCGCCGCCGATGCCATCGCGCTGGCGCTGTCGGAGATCGGCGCGATCAGCGAGCGGCGCATCGCGACGCTGGTCGATCCCGCGCTGAACTTCGGCCTGCCGCCGTTCCTCACCCCCGATCCCGGCATCAATTCGGGCTTCATGATCGCCGAGGTGACCGCGGCGGCGCTCTATGCCGAAAACAAGCAGCGCGCGCTCGCCTGCTCGATCGACTCGACGCCAACCAGTGCCAACCAGGAAGACCATGTCTCGATGGCCGCTCATGCCGCGCGACGACTGTCCGACATGGCAGACAATCTCGCCGCCATCTTGGGCATCGAGCTCCTGGTCGCGGCGCAAGGCATCACGCTGCGCGCGCCGCATGCGACCAGCGCGCCGCTGGTCGCGGTCATCGCCTTGCTTCGCGAGCAGGTGCCTGCGCTCGGCGCCGATCGCTACATGGCGGGCGATCTCGCCAAGGCCGCCGCGCTGATCGAAGCTGATGCATTGCCGGCCGTGGCGCTCTCCGCGCTTCCATCCGATCCGTTTCCGCGACTTGACTGAAGAGGTTTCCGCATGAATCGCCGACTGGACAACGACCGCACCATTCGTGCCCCGCGCGGCAGCGAGATCAGCGCCAGGAGCTGGTTGACGGAAGCGCCGCTGCGCATGCTGATGAACAATCTCGATCCTGATGTCGCCGAGCGCCCGAGCGAGCTCGTCGTCTATGGCGGCATCGGCCGCGCCGCGCGCGACTGGGAAAGCTTCGACCGGATCACGGCGGCGTTGCGCAAGCTCGAAAGCGACCAGACGCTGCTGGTGCAATCCGGCAAGCCGGTCGGCGTGTTCCGTACCCATGCGGATGCGCCGCGCGTGCTGATCGCGAACTCCAACATCGTGCCGCACTGGGCGACGCTCGATCATTTCAACGAGCTCGATCGTCAGGGCCTGATGATGTACGGCCAGATGACCGCGGGCTCGTGGATCTATATCGGCAGCCAGGGCATCGTGCAGGGCACCTACGAGACCTTCGTCGAGGTCGGCCGTCGCCATTACGGCGGCAGCCTCGCCGGCAAATGGATCCTCACGGCCGGCCTCGGTGGCATGGGCGGCGCGCAGCCGCTGGCCGCAACCATGGCCGGCGCCTCGATGCTCGCGGTCGAATGCCAGCCGAGCCGCATCGAGATGCGGCTGCGCACCGGCTATCTCGATCGCCAGGCTGCAACGCTCGACGAAGCGCTTGCGATCATGGCGGAGGCCGCAAAGACCAAGAAGGCGGTCTCGGTCGGCCTGCTCGGCAATGCCGCCGAGATTTTCCCGGAATTGGTGCGGCGTGGCGTCAAGCCCGATATCGTCACCGACCAGACCAGCGCGCATGATCCGATCAACGGCTATTTGCCGAAGGGCTGGTCGCTCGCCGATTGGGAAGCCAAGCGCGCGTCTGACCCGAAGTCCGTGGAGCGCGCCTCGAAGACATCGATGGTCGAGCATGTTCAGGCCATGCTGGATTTCCATGCGCAGGGCATTCCGACGCTCGACTACGGCAACAACATTCGCCAGATGGCGCAGGACATGGGGCTGAAGAACGCCTTCGATTTCCCCGGCTTTGTGCCCGCCTATATCCGTCCGCTGTTCTGCCGTGGCGTAGGCCCGTTCCGCTGGGCGGCGCTCTCGGGCGATCCCGAGGACATCTTCAAGACCGACGCCAAGGTCAAGGAGTTGATGCCCGACGACAAGCATCTGCACAATTGGCTCGACATGGCCAAGGAGCGCATCAAGTTCCAGGGCCTGCCGGCGCGGATCTGCTGGGTCGGCCTCGGCGATCGTCATCGCCTCGGCCTTGCCTTCAACGAGATGGTGGCGCGCGGCGAGCTGAAGGCGCCGATCGTGATCGGGCGCGATCATCTCGACAGCGGCTCGGTGGCAAGTCCGAACCGCGAGACCGAGGCGATGAAGGACGGCTCGGACGCGGTGTCCGACTGGCCGCTGCTCAATGCGCTGCTCAACTGCGCCAGCGGCGCGACCTGGGTCTCGCTGCATCACGGCGGCGGTGTCGGCATCGGCTATTCGCAGCATGCCGGCATGGTGATCGTCGCCGACGGCACGCCGGAAGCCGCCAAGCGGATCGAGCGCGTGCTCTGGAACGATCCCGCCAGCGGCGTCATGCGGCATGCGGATGCCGGCTACGACATCGCAATCGACTGCGCCCGCGAAAAAGGACTCGATCTGCCGAGCCTTGCGAAGTAGCGCGTTGGCCATTTCGAGCACGAAGAGTTTCGTGTGGCTCGGACGTCGCCGCGGACTCGGTCAACCTCTCCCGCTTGCGGGGGAGGTCGGCGCGGAGCGCCGGGTAGGGGCTCGTGCGACATTGGGAGTGCTCATTGTGGAGACACCCCCACCCCAGCCCTCCCCCGCAAGCGGGAGAGGGGGCGCACCTCGTTCGCGGCTGCGTTCGTCGTTCTAGCCGCTCACCAGCAGCTTCGGCATCGTCGTCTTGGCGCCGTCCATGAAGGTCTGGACGGCGTCGCGGACGATGGCGTCGAGATCGGACGGGATCGGCGTCCCGTAGATGAACTTGCGGATCGCAAGATAAAAGATGCGGCCGTGCAGGCCCCAGAACAGCTCGGTCTCGCGCTCGCTCAGCGGATGGGCCTTCGCATCGGGCAGCTTCAAATCGTGGCGTAGCTCGGCTGCCGCGGGCTCGATGATCTCGCGGCGGACGATGTCGAGATAGCGGCCGGTGATGCCGAACGACTTCATGCCGGAGAAGACGAAGATGCGCACCCAATTGTACTCGAACACGCGCTCGACATAGTCGAGGTAGAAGCGCGTCAGCCGCGCTTCGAGCGACAGCGAGCGGTCGCGGATCATCGGGCCCCAGTCGGGCGACCAGCGGCTGAGATAGACCTCCTGATAGACGCGCTCGATCAGCGCTTCCTTGCTGGGGAAGTGGCGATAGATCGCCGAATGCGTGATGCCCATGCGTTTTGCCAGCTCGCGGGTCTGGCCCTCGAAGCCATGCTCCGCGAAAAAGCGGATGGCCTCGTCCACGATCGCGCGCTCGCGGTCGGCCGCGCGCATGTTGCGGCGCTTTGGCGCGGACCTGTCTGTCTCGGTCCGCTTCCGGAGCGGTCGCTTCGCTGGTTTCTGCGCTTTTCGGGCCATTTCGTCGCTGTTTAGCAATCTCAAGCTGCCTTCTTAGCCTAAAGCTGCATTTGTGACCAAATGGTCATTTCCTGTTGACCGGCTTGCGGCCGCGTGTCAGGATTTTGAGACCAGATGGTTACAAATCTGGCATCCCGGCTGATGAGCCGACGGATTTCGAGGAAACGGCGGTGAAGGCGAGGGCTTTCAGCTATTTTCGTGCTGCGACGATCGACCAGGCGCTGGATGCTCACGCACGCGCCGGGGACGACGCGCGCTTCATTGCCGGGGGCCAGAGCCTCGTGCCGGCGCTGTCGCTGCGTCTGCAGGCGCCGCGGCTCCTGATCGACATCACCCATATCGACGAGCTGCGCGGCGTCAGGCGCGAGGGCGGCTATTTGCGCATCGGCGCGCTGACGCGGCATTGCGAGATGTTGAGCGAGCCGCTGATTGCGGAGTTCGCGCCGCTCTTGCATGCCGCTGCGCCCTTCGTCGCCCATCCCGCGATCCGCAATCGCGGCACGTTTGGCGGCAGCGTCGCGCTCGCCGACCCCGCGTCCGAATTTCCTGCGATGACGCTGGCGCTCGACGCCGAGATCGAGATTGCGGGTCCTTCCGGCAGCCGTCGCGTCAAGGCCGACGATTTCTTCCTTGATCTGTTCGAGACGGCCTTGCAGCCCGGCGAGCTGATCACCGCGGTCTACGTTCCCCTGTTCAAGGCCGACCAGCGCTTTGCGTTCGACGAGCTGGCGCGGCGGCGCGGCGATTATGCGCTGGTCGGTTGCGGCATGCTCGCAACTTTCAAGGGCGATCGTGTCGAAGACATCCGCATCTCCTTCTTCTCGGTCGGCAATACGCCGACGCGGGTGAAGGGCGCCGAGGCCACCCTGATCGGTTCGAGCCTGGATGCGGAACGCATCGCCGCTGCGCAAGCCGCGCTCGAAGGCGATCTCGCGCCGCCCGACAGCGACGAGGTGCCGCCGGCGATGCGACTGCATCTCGCCCGCGTGCTGCTCGGCCGTTTGCTCGGACGCTTGGGTGAGGGCGCATGAGCGGCTTTGATGAAACCTTGCTGGACGAAGCCGACGAGACCGTGCGGGTCCGCCTCATCGTCAACGGCCGCAAGGTCGCCTGCGAAGTCTCGCCGCGCGAGACGCTGGTCGATTGCCTGCGCAACGCGCTGGAGCTGACCGGCACCCATGCCGGCTGCGAGATGGGCGCCTGCGGCGCCTGCCTCGTGCAGCTCGATGGCCGCGCCGTGCACTCCTGCCTGATGTATGCGGTGCAGGCCGACGGCGCGACGATCAACACCATCGAAGGCCTCACCGAGAGCGGCGTGATCGCCGATCTCCAGGCTGAATTCCATCGCCGCAATGCGCTGCAGTGCGGCTTTTGCACGCCCGGCATGCTGGTCAATGCGCAAGAGCTGCTGTCGCAGGTGGCGCAGCCGAGCCGCGAAGAGATCCGCGACGCGCTGTCGGGCAATTACTGCCGTTGCACCGGCTATGAAGCGATTGTCGATGCCATCGATGCGGTGGCCAAGGCGCGCAGCCAGGGCGGAGGTGCCGCATGAGCGCGCCGCTGACCTCGCTCGATCGTCCCAATTCCTACATCGGCCGCTCGGTACCGCGGCCAAACGCCAAGCGGCTGCTGGCGGGGCGCGGACGCTATGTCAGCGACCTCAAGCTGCCGCGGATGCTCCACGCCGCGTTCCTGCGCAGTCCGCATGCGCATGCAAAGATCGTTGCGATCGATGTAGGGGCGGCACGCGCGCTCGAAGGCGTGCATCTCGTCGCGGCCGGCGAGGACCTGGCAAAGATCTGCACGCCCTGGACCGGGACGCTCGACCATTTCAAGGGCATGACCTCGGCACCGCAATTGCCGCTGCCGGTCGACCGCGTGGTCTGGGCGGGGCAGGCGGTGGTGGCCGTCGTTGCCGAGAGCCGGGCTATCGCGGAAGACGCGCTGGAACTGATCGAGGTCGACTACGAGGACCTTCCTCTCGTCGTCGACATTGACGGCGCGCGCGAGGCCGGCGGTCCCGTGATCAATCCCGGCAGCGCCAACAATACTTGCTTCCGCAGCCACCTCGACAGCGGCGCTGTCGACGACGCCTTTGCGCATGCCGCCCTTGTGGTCGAGGAGGAATTGACCTTCGGCCGCCACACCGCGGTGACGCTGGAGCCACGCGCAATTGTCGCCGACTACGATCCCGCCGCGGGCGCGCTCACGGTGCACCACGCGACGCAAACGCCGTATCAGTTCCAGGACCTCTATTCGCGCCACTACGGCATCCCCGAGGCCCGGGTTCGCGTGATCGCGACCGACATCGGCGGCTCGTTCGGGATGAAGCTGCATGTCTATCACGAGGACATGGCGGTGGTCGGCCTCTCGATCCTGCTGGGACGTCCGGTCAAATATGTCGCCGACCGCATCGAGTCCTTCGTCTCCGACATCCATGCCCGCGATCACCGCGTCCGCGCGCGCATGGCGCTGGATGCGAAGGGCGAAATCCTTGCGATGGACGTGCTGGACCTGACTGCGATCGGGGCGTTCTCGACCTATCCGCGCACCAGCGTGGTCGAGGGCAACCAGGTGATCCGCCTGATCGGCGCGCCCTACCGCTTCAAAAACTACCGCGCCACGCTGGAGGTGATCTTCCAGAACAAGGTGCAGACCAGCCAGTATCGCGCCGTCGGCCATCCCATCGCCTGCGCCGTCACCGAGCGGCTGGTCGATATGGCAGCAAGCAGGCTCGGCCTCGACCCCTTTGCCATCCGCGCGCAGAACGTGATCGCGGATGATGCCTATCCGCAGACCTCGCCGACCGGCTACCGCTTCGAGGCGCTGTCGCATCAGGCCTGTCTGAAGCGCCTGCACGAGTTGATGGACTATGACGGCTTGCGTGCCGAGCAGGCCGAGCTGCGCAAGCGCGGCGTCTATCGCGGTATCGGGATTGCGACCTTCGTCGAGATCACCAATCCGAGTCCCGCCTTCTATGGCGTCGGCGGTGCGCGCATCTCCTCGCAGGACGGCGCGATCCTCAGCCTGACGCCCTCGGGTGAGGTGCGATGCCTGATCTCGGTCACGGAGCAGGGGCAGGGTACCGAGGCGATCATCAGCCAGATCGTGGCTGATCAGCTCGGTATCGCGCAGGAGCACGTTAAGGTCATCACAGGCGATACCGAGGTGACGCCGCATGGCGGCGCCACCTGGGCCTGCCGCGGCGCCGGCATCGGCGGCGAGACCGCGCTGCAGGCCACGCGCGCGCTCAAGCGCAACATCCTGGAGATCGCCGCGCTGATTCTTCAGGAGCAGCCGGCGGCGCTCGACATCGTCGATGGCGAGGTCGTCGATGCCGGCACGCGGAACCAGCGGATGCCGATCGCCGAGATCGCGCGCATCGCCTATTTCCGCTCCGATACGCTGCCGCCGGGCACGCAGGCGCAGCTGACCGTCAGCCATCACTTTGCCCCGCAGGGTTATCCCTTTGCCTTCACCAACGGCATCCAGGGCTGCTCGCTGGAGGTCGACGTCGAGACCGGCTTCATCAGGGTGTTGAAGCACTTCGTCGTCGAGGATTGCGGCCGCGTCATCAACCCGATGCTGGTGGACGAGCAGCTTCGTGGCGGCATCGTGCAGGGTCTCGGCGCGGCACTGTTCGAGGAGTGCCGCTACAGCGAGACCGGCCAGCTCATGAACGGCTCGCTCGCCGACTACCTCGTGCCGATGCCGATGGAGATGCCCGACATCGTCATCGCCCATGTCGAGACGCCGACCGCCGACACCGTGCTCGGCGCCAAGGGCGTTGGCGAGGCCGGCACCGCGGCGGCGTCCGCCTGCGTTCTCAATGCCGTCAACGATGCGCTCGCCCCGTTCGATACGACGATCAATTCGATTCCGATCACGCCCGTGAAAGTCCTGAAAGCCCTGAAGCGTTTCTAGAAAAAAGACAGTTGGAGGACACCATGCCCAAATCCGGTTCGACGTCGAAAATAACCCGCCGTACCGCGCTCGCCGGCCTCTCGGCGGGCGCGGCCTTGCTCGCCATGCCCCGGCTCGGCCGCGCCGCGGACGAGACGATCCGCATCGGCTTTCCGACCCCGCTCACCGGACCGTTCGCGGCCGAGGCGCGCGACCAGGTCAAATGCGCCGAGCTCGCGGTCAAGCTCGTCAACGACAAGGGCGGCATCGGCGGCCGCAAGGTCGAGCTGCTGGTCCGTGACGACAAGCTCAATGCCGGCGAGGCCGCGACGCGGACGCTGGAGCTGATCGAGAAGGACAAGGTCCATGCCGTGGTCGGCGCGCTTTCCAGCGCGGTGCAGCTCGCGGTCAACGAGGTCACCCGTGCCCGCGGCGTGATCTACGTCTCGATCAGCCAGTCCGACACCATCAACGAGGCCAAGGATTTCAGCAAATACACCTTCCACGAGGCGCTGAACCCGCACATGACCACTGCCGCGGTGGCCCGGCAGACCCTGAAGAAGGGCATGAAGGTCGCGCATCTCGTGGCCGACTACGCCTACGGCCATGAGATGCTGCGTGGCTTCAAGCGCGCGCAGGCGGCGATCGGCGCGGACAATGTCGGCGAGATCCTGCATCCGTTCGGCGCGGCCGACTATTCCACCTTCATGCCGCGCCTGATGTCGATGCGGCCGGACGTGCTCTGCATCTCCAATTTCGGCCGCGACCAGGCCAATTCGATCAAGCAGGCCGTGGATTTCGGCGTCAAGCAGCAGATGAAGATCGTCGTGCCTGTCATCCTGCACAATCAGCGGCTCGCGGTCGGCCCCGACGTGTTCGAGGGCGTGGTCGGCGGCGCCAATTACTATTGGGGCCTGGAGGGGCAGAGCAAGTCGGCCGCCAGCTTCAACGCGGCGTTCAAGGCGGCCAATGGCGGCGCGATCCCGACCGATTACGGCGCCTATGGCTATTCCGGCGTCGGATCGCTGCTGGCCGCCATGCAGGCCGCCGGCGGCACCGACACCGACAAGGTGGTCGATGCCTTGGAGAAGCTGCAATATGATCTGACCAAGGGCCCGCAGCACTATCGCAAATGCGACCACCAGTCGGTGCAGTCGGTGCTGGTGCTGGAGTCCAAGAAGAAGTCGGCCATGGCGGGCGACAACGATCTGTTCGCGGTCCTCGCCAACGACGCCGGCTCCGACGACATGCTGCGCAGCTGCAGCGAGCTCGGCCACGCCACCTAAGATTTAGACGATGGACCTGTCGCTGATCATCATGCAGCTTCTCTCCGGGATCGCCCTTGGGGCGGTCCTGGTGATCACTGCGCTTGGGTTGACGATCGTGTTCGGCATGCTCGGGGTGGTGAATTTCGCCCACGGCGCGCTGTTCATGATCGGGGCCTATGCGGGGCTGTATCTGGCCTCGCTCACCGGAAGCTTCTGGTGGGGATTGCTGCTCGCTCCCATTTTGATCGGCGCCTTCGGGATGCTGATCGAGTTCGTCCTGATCCGCAGGCTCTATGGACGCTCGATCGACGATCCGCTGCTGCTCACCTTCGGCCTCAGCTACATCCTGGTCGAAGGCGTGCGCATCGTGTTCGGCAGCGACGGCATTCCGTTTCCGACCCCGCCGCAGCTGATCGGCGTGCTCGATCTCGGCATCGGCTTCTTCCCGCGCTACCGCCTGTTCGTGATCGCGCTGGTGGCCGTGGTGCTGCTCGTGCTCTGGCTGACGCTGGAGAAGACCCGGGTCGGACTGATCGTGCGCGCCGGCGCCCGCGATCCCACCATCATGCAGGTGCTTGGTGTCGATATCGGCCGGGTCTGGCTCGCGATCTTCGGCCTCGGCGTCGGCCTTGCCGCGCTCGGCGGCGTGCTGGCGGGCCCCATGCGCAGCGTCAATCCGGAGATGGGCTCCCTGGTGCTGGCGGAGGCCTTCGTGGTCACCGTGATCGGCGGCCTCGGCTCGATCGTCGGCGCGGTCGTTGCGGGTCTCATGGTCGGCATCTCCATCAGCATGGTGGCGCTGTTCGCACCTGAAATGGCGACCATCGTGATGTTCGCACTGATGGCAATCGTGCTGCTGATCCGCCCGCAAGGCCTTTTCGGTGTGAGAGGGAGGACCGCGTGACCGGACCATCGAGCGGCGAAGCGGTCGCCAAACCCTCGTCCGGCGGGCTCGGCTGGCTTCTCGAGCAGCGCGTGCTGCTGTCGGTCGCGGTGTTGGCGGTGCTGCCCTGGGTGCTGCCGTCGCAGGCGCTGGCTGTCAACGTCCTGATCTACGGCGTCGTGGTGATGGGTTACAATCTGCTGTTCGGCTACACCGGGCTGTTGTCGTTCGGGCAGGCGGCATTCTTCGGCGCCGGCGCCTATTTCACCGGCATCGCGATCGGGCGCTACGGCGTGCCGTGGTTCGCCGCGGTGCCGGTCGCGGTCCTGCTCAGCACCTGCCTTGCCGCGGCGATCGGCATCGTCTCGACGCGCACGCGCGGCATCTACTTCTCCATGGTGACGCTGGCGCTGGCCCAGCTGGTTTATTACGTCGCGCTGCAGGCTTCGTCCTTCACCGGCGGCGAGAATGGCCTGCGCGGATTCACCGTCGACCGCATCAACCTGTTCGGCCTGCAGCTCAATTTCCTCGACCCCATCAACAAATACTACGTGCTGATGGCGTTCGCTGCGCTGGCGATGTGGTTCCAGTCGCGCATCCTGAACTCGCCCTTCGGCGCCGTGATCGAGGCGATCCGCGAGAACGAGCAGCGGGCGCGGGCCTGCGGCTACGACGTCGAGCGCAGCAAGCTGATCGTGTTCATGCTGTCGGGCGCGATCTCCTCGCTCGGCGGCTGCATGCTGGCGCTGCATCTGTCGATCGTGCCGCTGGACATCCTGCACTACCAGACCTCGGGCATGATCGTGATGATGGTGCTGCTCGGCGGCGCCCGCAGCTTCTTCGGCCCGTTCGTCGGCGCGGCCAGCTTCCTGATCCTGGAAGACGTCATCTCGCTGTGGACGCCGCACTGGCAGATCTTCGTCGGCGCGATCTTCGTGCTGTTCGTGCTGTTCCTGCCCAAGGGCATCTGGGGCACGCTGCTCGATGCGCTTCGTGTCGGAAAGGCGCGGCCATGAACGGCGAATTGCTCCGCGTCGAAGGCATCGGCAAGCGCTTTGGCGGCTTCGTCGCGCTCGAAGACATCACCGTGTCCTTCGCGGCCGGACAGCTCACCTCGATCATCGGGCCGAATGGCGCCGGCAAGAGCACGTTCTTCAATATCCTCTCGGGTGCGCTGACCCCGAGCTCGGGCAAGCTGCACTTCAGAGGCAGCGAGCTGAATGGCCTGCCGCAGCACCGTTTCGTGCATCGGGGCATCTCGCGCTCCTACCAGATCACCAACATCTTCCCCGACCTCTCCGTGCACGAGAATGTGCGCGTGGCGGCGCAGGCGCTGACCGTGAGCTACGACATCTGGCGCAACCGGTCCCGGCTGACCGAGCTGCATGCGCGTGCCGACGCTGCGCTCGACTCGGTCGGGCTGCTCGCGAAGCGGAACGAGCTGGCGAAATTCCTCTCGCACGGTCAGCAACGTGCGCTGGAGATCGCGATCGCGCTGGTCTCCGAGCCGGAGCTGCTGCTGCTGGACGAGCCGACCGCCGGCATGGGGCCGGAGGAGACCAAGGAGATGGTTGCTCTGCTCGAACGGCTCGCCGAGAAGCGCACCGTGCTGCTGGTGGAGCACAAGATGAAGATGGTGCTGGGCCTGTCCAAGCGCGTCGTGGTGCTGCACCACGGGCGCCTGCTGGCGGACGGCGCGCCCGACGAGATCAGGAGCAATCCGGAAGTCCGCCGGGTCTATCTCGGACAGAGTGAAGGCTATGGCTGAGACCCCGCTGCTCGAAATCGACGATCTCCACGCCTGGTATGGCACGAGCCATATCCTTCACGGCATCTCGTGGCACGTGAATCCGGGCGAAGTGGTCGCGCTCGTTGGCCGCAACGGCGCCGGCAAGACCACGACCCTGCGGGCGATGATGGGACTGATGCCGAAGGCGACAGGCCGCGTACGCTTTGCGGGCAGGGAGCTGCTGCCGCTGCGTGCACACCAGCGCTTCCATCTCGGCCTTGCCTACGTGCCGGAGGAGCGCCGTATCGTCCCCGGCCTCTCAGTGCGGGAGAATTTGCGGCTTGGCCTGGTCGCGTCCGGCAGGGAAATCGAGGAGCGTGCCGCGATCGACGAGATTGCGGAAACGTTTCCGCGCCTGAAGGAACGTCTCGATCAGGAGGGTGTGACCCTTTCGGGCGGCGAGCAGCAGATGCTGGCGATCGCCCGGGCGCTGATCGCGGACCCCAAATTGATGCTGCTTGACGAGCCGTCGGAGGGCATCATGCCCGTTCTGGTCGAGGAGATGGGCGTGCTGTTCCGCCGCTTGCGCGACGAGGGCAAGACGCTGCTCCTGGTCGAGCAGAACGTCGAATGGGCCCTGCGGCTGGCCGATCGTGCCGTCATCATCGACCAGGGCGAGGTGGTGCATCAAAGCAGCGCCGCAGCACTGCTGGCCGACAAGGATATCCAGGAACGCTACTGCGCGGTCTGATCGGCCTTCAGGCCACGACCTTGGCCGCCGAACCGTCGAGGCGTTGCCGTTCGTTCGCGAGGTAGTCGTCGATCGCATCGTCGGGCATCGGCTTTGCGAAGTAATAGCCCTGGATGTAGTCGCAGCCGAGGCGGCGCAGGCTGTCGAGCTGGGCGCGGGTCTCGACACCCTCGACGACGCAGGCGATCTCCATGTCGTCGCACAGGCCCGCGAGCGACTTGATGATCTTGTGGCTGACCGGGTTCTCATTGATGTCGGCGACGAAGCTGCGGTCGACCTTGATCTTGTCGAGCGGCAGACGGTGCACGTGGCTGAGCGAGGAATAGCCGGTACCGAAATCGTCCAGCGAGATGCCGCAGCCCATCGCCTTCAGCGTCGCGATCGACTGCTGCGCGCGCACGAAGTCGAAGGTGACGGCGGTCTCGGTGATCTCGAAATCGATCCGGTGCGGCGGCAGGCCGCTTTTCTCGATGATCGAGATCAGGGGCAGGATGCCCTCGGCCGCACAGACGTCGTGGGCGGACAGGTTGAACGACAGGCGGATGTGATCGGGCCAGGTCCTGGCCGCCGCGAGCGCACGAACCAGCAGCGCCTGCGTCAGCGGCCGGATCAGGCCGATGCGTTCGGCGGCCGGGATGAAGTCGGCCGGCGACACCAGGCCGAGGCGGGAGCTGCGCCAGCGCGCGAGCACCTCGAAGCCGGCGGTGTGCTCGCTCATGGCGTCCACGATCGGCTGGAACACCAGGTCCATCTCGGTGCTGAAATCGGCGGTGCGCAGCAGGTTCTCGATCACGCCGCGGCTGCGGATCTCGGCCTCGAGCTCGCTCGAGAAGGTCACCGTGCGGCCGCGCAGATGGCGCTTGGCGTGATAGAGCGAATAGTCGGCACATTCATAGAGCGCTTCGGCGGTCGTTGCCGATTGCGGAAACAGCGCAAAGCCGATCGAGCAGGAGAGTCCCGTATGGGCGGTGTCGAGCTGGTAGGGCAGCTTGACCTGATCGCCGATGCGTTGGCCGAGCCGGAGCAGATCGGCATCATCGGGGTCGCCGCACACGACGAGGCCGAACTCGTCGCCGCCGAGCCGGGCAAACTCGACCCGTTGCGGGCCAAAGCCCTCGCAGACCTCGCGGATGCGCCGACCGGCCTCGATCAGGACGCGGTCGCCGACCGAGTGGCCGTAATTGTCGTTGATCGGCTTGAAGCCGTCGAGATCGATGATGCCGACGGCGACGCGAACGTTCCTGCGTTCGGCGTCAGTGAAGGCGCTCGACAGCTCGGCGAAGAAGCGGCGGCGGTTCGGCAGTTCGGTGAGGGAATCGAGATTGGCGAGGCGGAAGTTCTCGTCCGACAGCGCTTGCGTCGCCGCCTGCTGCGCCAGCAGCGACTTGCGGCTGGCGACCAGATCGGCGAAGTCGCGATAATAGATCACCAGCACCGTCACCATCGCACCCGAGACCAGGAGGTTGTTGACGGCGATCGCCTTCAACGTCGGCTCGCCGGTGGCCCAGAAGAACAGCACATAGGGCACGTCGACGACCAGCGTCACGATCAGCGCCGCCGAGCGCAGATGCATCAGCGAGAAGATGCAGCCGATCACGGTGACGGCCATGTAGAAGGCGACCTGGCTCTTGGCGAAAGGATCGCCGTAAGGGAACAGCGCGAAGGACCAGGCGGTGAAGCCGGCGCCGATCGGCAGCGTCATCCAGTTGGTGGCGCGCAGGTTGCGCAGGATGTCGGCGTCGGTGCGTACCAGATGGCGCTGCCGCAGCCACCAGAAGGTACGCAGCGCCGCCAGCACGGTGAGCACGCTCGGCACGATCAGCGTCAGCCAGTCCGGCGCCACGTTCACATAGGTGTAGGCGACCGCGATCGTGTTGCTCATCAGGATGAAGTAGAGCAGCGGGATCTGCTTGGAGAAGGCGTCGAACTGCGCGCGCATCAGGTCCGGGTTGTCGTCCGGTACGCGAAACAGCCGCACCGCGGCGGCGAGTTGAGACTTCAAATTGGCGGTCGGCATTGCAATAAGCGCCCCGTATCCCTTCAAAACGGAGGCGATCTTGCATGGCGGGGGTAAAGAGCGCGTTAGACGGGTTCCCTGTGAAAAGGCGAGCGCAGGTTGCACACGGCCGCGGAAATTTCCGGCCGCGTGCATTGGTGAGGTCCCGTTAAGCATAGAGGCCGCCAGGAGACCGTGCGGCGGCCCCGTCGGCCCGTTCGTGGTCACGTCCTGCTAACCATGCGCATGCCGCAGCTGTCGCCCGGCAGCGCCGGACGACGAGCGGCTCACCTCTCCGGGCGAGGTGAACGTCTCCGCTACTTCTTCTCCAGCGCCGCAGTCTGCTTGGCGAGTTGCTTGTCGAAATCCTCCGACAGGGTCGCCACGTAGGTTGCGTTCTCGCCCGGCTTGACGAACGGGTTGGGCGAGGCGTCCTTGATCTGCTGCGCGCGCTTGGCCTGCATGCCATAGACTTCCGGATGCGGTCCGAGCAGCACGTCGATCTTCATCGCCTTCACCTTCGCGTAAGTCGCGCGATAGTCGTCGACGATGCCGGCATGAGTCGGCTGGCCGACCAGCCGGTTCAGCGCCACCGTGCCGCTGCAGAAGAACAGCACCTCGCGGTCCTGGCCGCCGTCCTTGGCGGTCATCTCCCAGCTCGTGCAGCCCGGCGAATGGCCAGGCGTCGCATGCGCGATCAGCGTGGTGTCGCCGAGCGTGACCTTGTCGCCTTCCTTGACGGTGCGGTCGACCTTCACCGGGGGAAAGGTGAGGTCCTCGTTCTTCTCGTCGCCCGGATAGTAGCCGCCTTCGAGCAGCGGCTTGTCGCGCTCGCCGGCGATGAGCTGTGCGCCGGTCTCCTTCTTGATCTCGGCAAAGCCGCCGGTGTGATCGAGATGCGCGTGGGTGTTGAGGATGATCTTGATGTCGGCGACCTTGAGGCCGAGCTTGGCGATGTTGTCCTTGATCATGCCGGTCGACTGGGGCATCGCCGTGTCCATCAGGATCAGGCCCTGCGAGGTCTTGATGACGTAGACGGCAATGCCGTCGGTGCCGACATAGTAGATGTTGCCGATGAGCTGGAACGGCTCGAACGGCGCCGTCCATTTCTTCATGGCGATCGCCAGGAAATCCTTGATGGTCTGCGCTTGCGCGCCGGTCGAGAACAGGGCCAGTGCACACAGCGTGGCCGCGAGCTTTCTCATCGTTTGTCTCCCTTATTGTTCTTCATTTTTGATCGGACACGACTCTCGTACGGCTCGACCGGCGGTCAACTTACGTCGTGCTCGTTGCGGCAGCAACCGCTTCGCGCCGTCAAATAAGCGGTCGCATGCGCGGAATAAGCGCGCCTCTCCGGTTTGAGCATGGCGGGATTGCCGCAACGCCGCCGGTTGATGTTTGACCGCGCGAAAGGAGGCCGCCATACTTTGCGTCAAGACGGGCCGGAAAGACCCGTCAGCACGGGGAGCTGAAATGACAGGTTCATTATCCGTCCTTGCGGGGACGCTGATTGCTTTCGTCTCCGTCTCGGCAAGCCTGGCGCAGCCGGCCTGCGTCACCCAGAACATGGCCGTGCCGCCGGGCGCCAACACCACCGACAAGGCCGCGCCGTTCTTCATCGACACGACGGGGCTCGACTTCAAGACGGCGCCGCCAACGCGCGATCCCCTCAGTGCCAACTATCCGCGGGCGACCGAATTGCCGGACGGAACGCTGCCGCCGCCGGGCGCGGAAGGCAATTTCATCATCGGTCCCACCCACAATCCCGCGCCAGAGACGATCGCGAAGGAGGGCGTGCCGCGCGGAACGACGAAATCCTTCACGCTCTCCTCGAAGGAGAGCACGATCTACAATCCCGGCCTGATCCGCGACGACGTCGCCGGCTGCACCAATTCCTCGATCATGACGACCGTCACCGCACCTGACGACAAGTCGCATATGATCGTTACCACCAGCCATCCCGGAATCTGGTCGCGCACGATCGATGTCTACGTGCCCGCGCAATATGTACGCGGCAGCGAGGCGCCGTTCATCGTGGTCGGCGACGGCGGCTCCAACGCCTACAAGGATCTCGCCACCACGCTCGACAATCTGATCGCGCAGCGCCGGGTGCCGCCGATGATCGCGATCCAGATCGGCAATGGCGGCCAGGACGCGCAGGGCAGCCAGCGCGGCCGCGAATACGACGCGGTGTCAGGCGTCTACGCGCAATTCGTCGAACGCGAGGTGCTGCCGCTGGTCGAGAAGAACGCCGACGTCAAGCTGACCAGAAACCCCGACGGCCGCGCGACCATGGGGCTGAGCTCGAGCGGCGCTGCCGCCTTCACCATGGCGTGGTTCTATCCCGATCTCTATCACCGCGTGCTGGCCTTCTCGCCGACCATGGTCAACCAGCAATGGCCGCACGATCCGTCGCTGCGCGGCGGCGCCTGGGAATATCACAGCGCGTGGACGGGGCCGGCCGGTCCCAACCTCATCTGGAAAGCCGGCGTGCTGACGCCCTCCGATCCGCCCGGCGTGCCGCTGATCGTGGCTGCACCGACGAAGCCGATCCGCTTCTGGTTCTTCGGCGGCGATCAGGACCTGTTCTATCCGAACCCCACCATTCCCGACGGCATGCACGATTGGACGCTGTCGAACGCCCTGATGGCGAAGGTGTTGGCTGAGAAGGGCTACCACTACCAGTTCCTGTTCGTGCGCAACGCCAAGCACGTCGATCGTCCGACGATCGCGCAAACGCTGCCGTCGGCGCTGGAGTGGGTGTGGAAGGGCTATCCCCTTCCCTGAAGGGAGGCGCGCGCCTATCGCCCGATCGTCACGCCCGCGGTCGAGCGCATGGCGTCCCTCAGGCTCCGCGCGTTCATGTCGTCGAGGACCTGCCGCGTCAGCACGGTGGTCTGGCCCGGCGTGTCGAGGATCGTCTCGCCGCGCGAGGATGACAGCCGGTCGGCCCTGGAGGGTGCGGCGGAAGCGGTGGCGGGCGCCGTCGCATGCGCGTGGTGCGGCCGCTTACCGGACGCAGCATAGGCGCCTTGCGGGATACAGAGGGCGGCGATGAGGATCAGTCGCAAGGGTGTCACGGGCATGCGGCCTCCCATGTCCAGAGCGCCACTCTAGCACATGGGGAGCGTTCGCTGGGAAAAGGATCAGGCGAGGGCGGCCTGGCGTTCCCGCGCGGGTTCACGGCCCCGGTCCGGAACACGCGGCTCGGCGAGCCGGGTGAAGCTGCGATGGGCTGCCTGCGCGGGTGCCTCGACGATGACGCCCTCGCAGACGATCTGGCCGCCGAGCATCCTGAATTCCAGCTTGTCGTAGCGCGGCATGGTCTCGCCGTCCGCCGGCGGCAGCAGCCCGATACTGCCCTGGATGTTCAGCGTCGCATCGCCGGTGCCGTGAAGCCGCGGGTTCCACATCCTGATTCCGGTCTCGGCCCAGCGCTGCCGGATCAGTGCGGCGCGATCGGCCGGCTCCGGAGGTCTGGCGCGGACCTTCGGTGCGCTGCGGACCGCCGGTGCAGGAGATGCAGCGACCGGTTCCGGCGCGATCTCCGTGACGATGGTGGGCGAGGTCTCAGCAACGACCGCTTCAACGACAGGCTCAGGATCGTTTGCGGGAGCCGGTTCGATCTCGATTGCGACGCTGGAAGACGGAGCGATATCGCCCACGACGACATCCTCATTCGAGACGTCGCTGGCGGCCACCACGACGCTGGCCTCCTCGATGGCGACCGGCTCCGCATCCTCAGGGATGCCGGGGGAGTGAGCATCGCCGACGGTCAGATCGATGGCGTCAACCGGCGTGATCGCGACATCGGCGGACGAGACGGTTGTCTCTTCAGCAACGACAGGTTCGGCCTCACTCGGGAACTCGGCAATCGGATCGCTGGAGATGATGACGGGCGTGACGTCGACAGGTTCGCTTTCGACATCGATCGACGCGACCGTGGCCTGCTCGGTGTTGCCGGCCTCGACCTCGGTGGAAACGTCCGCCGGCGGATCGTCGTCGATGACGAGTTCGGGGATGACCGTTGGCTCGGCCGCGATGTCGACGGGCGAGGCTGCAGCTTCCGCCACGACAAGCGGCTCGGCCTCTGTCGCGGTCTCCACGGGCGCATCGTCAGCGACGCAGAGTTCAACTGGCGCTGCCGACAGGACCTCTGCGACGGCAGGGATCGCGGCGTCGTTGGCGGCGACCGTTTCGCTCGCCGGCGGCTCGGCCGCGACGCTGATGTCGGAAGGTGCGGTCTCGGCGGCGTCGGTGACGATGGCAGGCGAATCATCTGCCGCGATTGCGGCAACATCGACACTGCCGCCGTGCGGCGCGGGTCGAAGCCGGGAAAACGCCCATTTCACCGCAGGAATGCGGCTCAGCAACGATATCAGTCTCGAAAGCACAGGGAGTTGTCCAAGAGATACTCGGCGTGAGGCAATCGCTGATTCGCCAGCAATATGAAAAACTGCCCCGTCCGTCACATCGATGTCAATGTAGGCGGGACCAATTGCAGAACATCCGCACGCCCGCGCGCGGGTAGGCCCGACCTCGATTTGAATCTGCGGAAGCGATTTAATTTCTGCCGATCGATCTTGTCGTTCTGCGGGAGGGGAGAGTTGTTCCCCTCCCAAAATTTCCCCTCCCAAAGTTCGCGCAGCTACTTGCCGGAGCCTGCGCTGCCGCCGGCCTGGCTGCCCATGTTGTTGGTGTTGCTGCCGCCGGCTGAAGGTGTCTGCTTGCCCTTGCTGTCGGCAGCCTCGTTCTGCATGTTCGACGACTTGCCGGTGGTCATTCCCTTGGTGGCGGGACCTCGCGAGGATTGACCGACGTCGCCTTGACCCGATGCGCCCGGCGCGGGTTGTGTCTGCGCGAAGGCGCCGCCGGTTGCCAGCGCCATGATGCACGCCGATGTCAAAATGATCTTCTTCATCGCGTTTCTCCTGTTGCGTTCCGGAACAACCTCTGCGTGGAAAAGGCGTTCCTAACTCGGCGTGCAGCCCAGCTTGGCGCGCGTCATATCAACGCGCGTTGCGTCGCAAGTCGGGGTTCCCTGCGCTTCCCTTCGAGGGTACTTTGGAACTCCACGGCACCTGGGAAGGACGACGCATGAATAGGATAGTCGCCATCGGAGCAGCTCTGCTCTGGTCCACCATTGCGTTCGCGCAGGATCGCACCATCACTGTGGCCTCGACGACGTCGACCGAACAGTCGGGTTTGTTCGGCCATCTGCTGCCGCTGTTCACGAAGGCCGAGGGCATCAACGTCAAGGTCGTTGCCGTCGGCACCGGCCAGGCGCTCGACATCGGGCGCCGCGGGGATGCCGACGTGGTGTTCGTCCATGACAGGCTTGCCGAAGACAAGTTCATGTCCGAAGGGGAGGGCGTGAAGCGTTTTGACGTGATGTACAACGACTTCATCATCGTCGGTCCGAAAAGCGATCCGGCGCAGATTTCCGGCAGCAAGGACGTGACCGATGCGCTGCGCAAGATCGCTGCGGCAAAGGCCCCGTTCATCTCGCGCGGCGACAAGTCCGGCACGCACGCAGCCGAGCTCAGATTGTGGAAAGAAGCCGGCGTCGACCTCGGTGCCGGCAAGGACGGCTGGTATCGCGAGATCGGCCAGGGCATGGGGCCGGCCTTGAACATGGCCTCGTCGTCGAACGCCTATGTGCTGTCGGATCGCGGTACCTGGCTGTCGTTCAAGAATCGCGGCGAACTCGCCATCCTCACTGAAGGCGACAAGCGGCTCTTCAACCAGTACGGCGTCATGCTGGTCAACCCGGCGAAGCATTCGAATGTGAAGGCTCAGGACGGGCAGGCCTTCATTGACTGGCTGGTGTCACCGAAGGGGCAGCAGGCGATTGCCGGCTACAAGGTCGGCGGCGAGCAGCTATTTTTCCCCAACGCGGCCAACTAGCAGGAAGGCGACGGTCGATACCGCGACGCTGAGCGCGAGCAGGATCAGTCCGAGGCCGAGCGCCAGCGGCAGGTCGCCCTTGCTGGTTTCCAGCGCGATCGCGGTCGTCATGGTGCGCGTGAAGCCGCGGATGTTGCCGCCGACGACGATGATGGCGCCGACCTCCGCGATGGCGCGCCCGAACGCCGCGAGGAAGGCCGTCAGCAGCGAGGTGCGTCCCAGCGCGAGCAGGAGCGCCATGCTGCGGAGGGCCGACAGTCCGTCGATCCGCGCCAGATCGCCGTACTCCGCCCAGAGCAGGCTCGACGGCCGGTGCACCAGCGCGACCACGATCGGGGTGGCGAGCAGCGTCTGCGCGATCACCATCGCGGTGGGCGTGAACAATAGTCCTGCCGGTCCCAGCGGGCCAGATCGCGACAGCAGCAGATAGAGTGCGAGCCCGACCACGACCGGCGGCAGGCCGAGCAGCGCATTGGTCAGCACGATGATGACCTGCCGCCCGCGGAAGCGCGTGATTGCGAGGAAGGCGCCAAACGGCGCGCCGATCAGCAACGCAACGATGCTGGCGGTCAGGCTGACGCGAACCGACAAGGCCACGATGCCGAGCAGCTCGGCATCGGCCTCGCCGATCAGCGTGAAGGCGGCGGCAAAGGATTGCGCGAAGTCGTTCATCCGCGACTGAACTTCGGGGTTCGGCAGCGCGCCTGCGGGGTATCGATGTCGAGGTTGCGCAAGCGCGTCACGGGCGGGTCCCTGCGGTTCGTGGTCCGGAGCAAAGCTGCGAGCCGCAGCCGGCGATCGAAGCCGCTCACAGAATACCCGGCAGGATCGTTTTGAAAACCCGGTTCATCCGGCGAGGAATGCCGCAGCCGTCCCGGCGTCAGGACGCGCGCAGCCCTGCGTTTGGCTGCGCCGGGGCGCCGCCCCAAAGCCAGCTCGCAAGCGGGACGGCAAGTAGCGCGCCGGCGAGCTGCGCGGCGATGAAGGCCGGCACGCCCTGCGGGGCGATGCCCGCAAAGGTGTCGGACAGGGACCTTGCGATGGTGACCGCCGGATTGGCAAAGGAGGTCGAGGCCGTGAACCAGTATGCCGAAGTGATGTACAGGCCGACCGCGTAAGGCACGGCGGCTGGTGTTCGCGACGCGACGCCGAAGATCGTCAGCAGCAGGCCAAAGGTCGCTGCCGCTTCGGCGAGCCATTGCCCGGCTCCGCTGCGCTGCGTCAGGGAGAGCTGGAGCACCGGAAGCTCGAACATCAGATGTGCGATCCACACGCCGACGATCGCGCCTGAAATCTGCGCCGCGACATAGATCGCCGCGTCCCTCCAGGCGGTCTCGCCGCGCATGGCAAATGCCAGCGTCACCGCAGGATTGAAATGGGCGCCCGACACGGGAGCGAAGGTGAGGATCAGCGTGACCAGGATTGCGCCGGTGGCGATCGTGTTGCACAGGAGTGCCAGCGCGATATTTCCGCCCGAAAGCTTCTGCGCCATGATCCCCGAGCCGACCACCGCGGCGAGCAGGAACGCTGTCCCGAGCCATTCGGCGAAGGCGCGGCGCGCAAGTCCCGGCATCAGGCGCCGCGCTCCAGGCGAACCCGCTCGCCGTCTTCCTTGACGAACTCGCCCTGCTGCGCGGGCAGCAGGTCCAGCACCAGCTCGGAGGGCCGGCAGAGTCTTGCGCCTTGCGGCGTGACCACGATCGGCCTGTTGATGAGGATCGGGTGCGCCATCATCGCGTCGAGAAGCTGGTCGTCGGTCAGGGCGGGGTCGCCGAGCCCGAGCTCGGCATAGGGCGTGCCCTTTTCGCGGAGCAGCTCGCGCACGGAAAGTCCCATGCGCAAGGCGAGCTGCTGCAACATCACCCGCGACGGCGGCGTCTTCAGATATTCGATCACGTGCGGCTCGATGCCGGCGTGGCGGATCATCGCGAGCGTGTTGCGCGAGGTGCCGCAAGCGGGGTTGTGGTAGATGATGGCGTCCATAACTCGACCTTCAGCAACAGGCCGACGATGACTTCGGCGCTGCCTGAGGTGCGCAGCAGGCCGATTGCTGCTCTGCCGGCTTGGCATGCGCAACCCGTGCGCCGTTCTCGCCGGTGCCGTCGCCGTAGTCGGTGCTCTCGCCGGTGGTGTGGAATGTCTCCCAGGCGATGCCGGCGGGATCGTCGATCCAGGATTTCTCCGACTTCGCGTAGCAGCAGGTCGTCTCGCCCTGCTCGACGATGTTGCCGCCGGCCTGGCGCAGCCGCGCGTAGACCTCCTGCAGCTCGTCGCCGGTCTCGACCTGGATGCCGAGATGATCGAGGCCGGGCTCGCGCCCGCGCGTCGAGATCGCGAAGTTCACGCGAGGATCTTCGAGCATCCATTTGGCATAGTCGGATTTCACGACCGATGGCTCGCTCGCGAACAGGGCCGAATAGAACCGGATGGAGTGGGAGATATCCTCGACGGACACATGGACGTGCAGGCGCTTCATGCTCTGTCCTTTCAGACGGGCACTCGACTGCGCTTTCGCGCGGGCTTGCAGGCAGGAGCCGGCGCGCAAGCCGTTCCGCCGCAGCAATTCTCGGTCAGGAAGCCGACGAGCGCGTTCATGGTTTCGAACCGCGCCGCATAGATCATCGATCGCCCTTCGCGCCGCACGGTGGCAAGGCCCGCCATCCGCAGCCGGTCAAAGTGGAAGGTCAGCGTGTTGGGTGCGAGATCCAGTGCCTCGGCGATCGCGCCCGCCGCCATGCCGTCGGGACCGGCCTGCACCAGCAGGCGGAACACGTCGAGGCGGTTGTCCTGGGCAAGCGCGGCGAGCGCCGCGACGGCGTCCATCTTTTCCATATTTCAACGAGTATTGAAATAACGGCGCGCTGTCAATCGGGATCGAGCTATTCGTTCTCGATCCCGATGGCTGCCCGATCACGAGACAGCCTCAGCGTTTGGCGCTCGCCGACACCGAAATAGTCGAGGCGTCGAGGCTCTCCTGCCAGTAGCGTTCGATCAGGCCGATCAAGGTCGAGGGAAGAGGAACGTAGTTGAGCGTTGCGGCCTGGGTCTTGCCGTTCTCCAGCGACCAGCGGACGAAGTCGATGGTGGCTGCCGATCGTTCGCGCGATTTCGGCGCCTTCGGCATCAGCACGAAGGTGGTGGCCGTGATCGGGTAGGCGTCTTCGCCGGGTGCGTTGGTAAGCACGAGATTGAAGTCCTTCGCCGCTTTCCAGTCCGCACTCGAGGCTGCCGCCTGGAACGAGGCCGCATCGGGGACGACGAAATTGCCGGCGCTGTTCTGCACCATGCCGAACGAGATTCGATCCAGCCGTTGCAGCGCATAGGTGTATTCGAGATAACCGATCGCGCCGGGCACGAGAGCGACCAGCGAGGCGACGCCGTCATTGCCCCGACCGCCGAGGCCAAGCGGCCATTCCACCGAGGTGCCCTCGCCGACGCTTGCCTTCCACTGCGGGCTGACCTTCGAGAGATAGCTCGACCAGTTGAACGTCGTCCCGGATCCGTCGATGCGATGGACCACCGTGATCGCGGTATTCGGCAGCCTGATGTCTGGATTGATCGCGCGGATGGCCGGATCGTTCCAGGATCTGAGCTTGCCGAGATAGATGTCGGCGAGCATCTGGCCGGTGAAGCGGATCTGGCCGGGCTTGACGCCGTCGATGTTGACGACAGGCACGACGCCGCCGATCACGATCGGGAATTGCATCAGGCCGAGACGGTCCAGCTCCTCGGGTGCGAGCGGCATGTCGCTGGCGCCGAAATCGATGCTGTCCTTCTTGACCAGTGCGAGGCCGATGCTGGAGCCGACGGCCTGATAGCTGACGCTATTGGCGGTTGTCGCCTTGTACGCGTCGATCCATTTCGCCATCACGGGCGCAACGAAGGTCGAGCCGGCACCTCTGGTCTCGGCGGCGAAGCTTTGCGTGGCGAGAAGCAGCGCGGCGAGGATGATCGGCAGCTTGATGTGCTTGTTCATGTGCACGAGGCTAACAGGCCCGGCACGCGGCCGGTGTGGCCTATGTCACAAAAACGTCGCCAGGCATTTGTGGGCGGCAACGCTCAGCGGCTCTGCCCGCGCGGCTGATTGGCATAGCGCGGATTGATGCCGCAATGAGCCCGTGTGCCCGAGGCGGATGCCCGGCACTGGTCGCGTGTCGAGAAGGCACAATTGCCGGGATAGCCCCATCGATCGCCCTGCAGGCAGTAGCGGGCGGCGTGGGCGCCGGAGCTCGCTCCGACGGTGCACAGGATGAAGAGGATGGCGCCGATCATGCGGTGGGACATGAAGCCTCCCAGTCGATTTGATTCAACTTGCTGGATTGTACCGGATCTCGAAATCCGGCATGGCTCGCCGTGCGATGTTCGCACGGCTTTGCATCCTGTGATTGATCCAGATCAAGGAGATCACGCGCGCAAGGGATCGCGGGATCAGATCGACCTGCGCAGCTCCTCGATCAGCCGGCTGCACTGCGCGTCGGTTCCCACCGTGATGCGCAGGAAGTCCTCGATGCGCGGCTTCCTGAAATGCCGGACCAGAACGCCGCGCTGGCGCAGGGCGGCGGCGAGATCGGTTCCACTCCGGCTGCGATGCCGCGCGAACACGAAGTTGGCGAGTGACGGCAACACCTCGAAGCCGAGCTGTTCGAGATCCCGCGTCAGCACGTCGCGGCTCTTGGTGATGCGGTCGCGGGTTTCGATGAACCACGCTTCGTCCTCGATGGCGGCGACCGCACCGGCGATGGCGAGGCAATCGAGGGGATAGGAATTGAAGCTGTCCTTGACCCGCTCCAGCGCCTCGATCAGCGGTCGCTGGCCGATGGCAAAGCCGACCCGCAAGCCCGCGAGCGAGCGCGACTTCGAGAAGGTCTGGACGACGAGCAGATTGTCGTGCTGCGCGACGAGCGGCACGGCGCTCTCGGCGCCGAAATCGACATAGGCTTCGTCCACCACCACCAGGCGATCCGGGTTCTCCGCGAGCAATGCGGCGATGGCCTTGCGCGGCAGGGCAATGCCCGTGGGCGCATTGGGATTGCAGAGCAGGATCGCGCTCGATGGCCGTCGGTAGTCGGCGGCCTCGATCCTCATCGCGGCATCGAGCGGCACTTCCTCGTGCGCTATGCCATAGAGGCCGCAATAGACCGGGTAGAAGCTGTAGGTGACGTCGGGGAACAGAAGCGGCGCGTCGTGTTTCAGAAGCGCCTGGAAGGTATGGGCCAGAACCTCGTCCGATCCGTTGCCGACGAACACCTGCTCGGGTGCAACGCCGCTATAGGCCGCGATCGCCTCGCGCAGGCGCGTGGCGTGCGGGTCGGGATAGAGGCGCAGCCGCTCCGCGGCCGCTGCGATCGCCGTCAGCACGCGCGGCGAGGGGCCATAGGGATTCTCGTTGGTGTTGAGCTTGACGATGCCGTCCTGCTTCGGCTGCTCGCCCGGCACATAGGGCGAAAGCGTGTGGACGACGGGACTCCAGAAGCGGCTCATGATCTCCAATCCGAACTTGGCCCGGCACAGTAGGGGATGCGGGGTCTCGGCGGAAGTGCATCTGCCTTAGGCGTCTCCGGGCAGGTCCGCATGGACCTCATGGCACGTTCCCCGAACCGTGGCCTTCATGCTAGCCTCATCGTGCAAACGCAAGAGCTGAAAACAGCAACGAAGGCCGGCGCGGCCCAAATTCATTGGTGCCAGCGCAGAAGAGCCGCAAAGAGAGGAACACATGCCGGGTGCCGCCCTTGTCACCGCTCCCTCCATTCCGACCGCGCCCGTGACGCCGGCCGTTCTCGATGGCTTGCGCGCCATCGTCGGCGACAAGGGTCTTCTGCTGGAGGAGCACGACAAGCGGCCGTTCGTGAGCGATTGGCGCGGCGAGCTGCTGGGCCAGGCCGCGGCGGTCGTGCGTCCGGCCAGCACCGCGGAAGTCTCCGCTGTCGTCAAGCTGTGCCACGACAACGGCATCGCCATCGTCCCGCAGGGCGGCAACACCGGCCTGATGGGCGGTGCCACGCCCTGGCCCAGGCACCGCGGCATCCTGCTCTCGCTCGGCCGCATGAACCATGTGCTGTATGTCGATCCCGTCGGCTACACCATGACGGTCGAGGCGGGCTGCATTCTCCAGACGCTTCAGGACACGGCGGCGCGCCACGACCGCTTCTTCCCGCTCAGCCTCGGTGCGCAGGGCTCGTGCATGATCGGCGGCAATCTCTCCACCAATGCCGGTGGCGTGCAGGTGCTGCGCTATGGCAATGCGCGCAATCTGGTCTTGGGTCTCGAGGTCGTTCTGGCCAACGGCGATGTCTGGGACGGGCTGCGCGCGCTCAAGAAGGACAACACCGGCTACGATCTCAAGCACCTGTTCATGGGCGCGGAAGGCACGCTCGGCATCATCACCAAGGCGGTGCTGAAGCTGTGGCCGGCGCCGAAGGACGTCTGCACGGCATGGCTCGCGATCCGCGATCCCAGCGCGGCGATCGAGCTGCTGTCGGAGGCGCATGCGGCCTCCGACGACAATGTCAGCTCCTGCGAGCTGATGAGCCGCGCCTGCACCGACATGGTGCTGCGTCATATTCCCGGCACCCAGGATCCGCTCAAGGCGGATACCGAATGGTATCTCCTGCTCGAATGGTCGTCGGCCCGCCCGCGACAGGACGGCGGCGCCGGCATGTCGGACAGGATGGAGCAATTCCTGGCCGATCAGCTCGAGGCGGGCCGGGTGCTGGATGCGGTGATCGCGCAGACCGAAGCACAATCGCGCAACATGTGGCGCATTCGCGAGAGCGTCGCCGAGGCCTCCCGCGCCGAGGGGCCGGGCATCAGCTACGACGTGTCGGTCGCGATCTCCCGGATTCCGGAATTCATCGGCAAAGGTCTGAAGTCCGCGCTCGATATCCTGCCGACGATCCGGCCCTATCCGCTCGGCCACATCGGCGACGGCAATGTGCACTTCTCCTTCATGGGTCCGAAGGGCATGGATCGCGAAACGCTCGGCCAGTATTCCCCGGCGATCACGCGGGCGGTCAACGATCTCATCACGTCCATGGGCGGCTCGATCTCGGCCGAGCACGGTATCGGCATCGAGAAGCTCGACGAGCTCCAGCACTACCGCTCCAGGACCGAGCTCGACGTCATGCGCTCGATCAAGCGGGCGCTGGACCCCAAGAACATCATGAATCCGGGCAAGGTGCTCCGCCTCGACTGACCGGGGACCCGGGCCACCGGCCGGCCGTCCTCCGGCCCGCCGGAGGCGGTATATCCTGCAAACCCGGGGCAAAACGGGCCGCTGGAGCGCCAAATCACGCCCTTTCGCCGCGGACGGGCGGCTTTATTCCCGCCATGGATGCTTTAAGGAAGGGGCAGGATCAGGTCGCAGGCGCCCTTTGGCGGTGCTAGACCCTGATGCAGGAACAATTGGGCCAGGCCCGCAGCCGGCCGGCCCGCAAGGATGAAGGATATGAGGCAATGATCCAGACCGTTGGCATCATCGGGGCAGGGACCATGGGAAACGGCATCGCGCAGATCTGCGCGGCGGCCGGGCTCTCGGTCGTGATGGTCGACATCTCCGATGCGGCGGTGAACCGCGGCCTGGCGACCGTTGGCGGCAGCCTCGAGCGCCTGGTCAAGAAGGAGAAGATGTCGGCCGCCGACCGCGATGCGACGCTCAAGCGCATCACAGCAACGACGGACCGCGCGAAGCTGTCGGATTGTGACCTCGTCATCGAGGCCGCCACCGAGAACGAGGAGCTCAAGGTCAAGATCCTCAAGGATCTTTGCGCCACCCTGTCGCCGCGCACGCTGCTGGCGACCAACACCTCGTCGATCTCGATCACCAAGCTCGCCGCGGCGACCGACCGTCCCGACCGCTTTATCGGCATGCACTTCTTCAACCCGGTTCCGGTGATGGCGCTGCTGGAGCTGATCCGCGGCCTGCAGACCTCCGACGATACCCACGCCAAGGCGCTCGATTTCGCCAAGCGCGTCGGCAAGGTGGCGATCACGGCCAAGAACAGCCCGGGCTTTGCCGTCAACCGCATCCTCTGCCCGATGATCAACGAAGCGATCTTCGCGCTCCAGGAAGGGATCGCGACGGCGGAGGAGATCGATGCCGGCATGAAGCTCGGCTGCAACCACCCGATCGGACCGCTGGCGCTCGCCGATCTCGTCGGCCTCGACACCATGCTTTCGGTCATGGAGGTCTTTTACAAAGGCTTCAACGATCCCAAATATCGGCCAGCGCCGCTGCTGAAGGAGATGGTCGACGCCGGCCATCTCGGCCGCAAGACCGGGCAGGGCTTTTACAGCTACGGCGCGTAATGACGGAGCCGGGTGCCAAGGACCCGCAGTGCCGTAAGGTGGGCAAAGCGAAGCGTGCCCACCATTGTCGCGATTAGAGAGAGACGGTGGGCACGGCGCGAGTGCGCCTTTGCCCACCCTACGATTGTGATCAAGGTGCAGGCGCCGGGCTCGAAACGAGCCGCCGCCACATCCCGCAATTTGCGCTACGACAAAGACGCCGCGCGCGATTGGCCCGACAATGTCGAACGGGCGGCCTCGCGGGAACAACGGAACGGATAACAAAGGACATGTCGGATCGACTGAAGGCCGAGCGTGAAGCTGCGGCCGCACGGCGGAACCTGTTGACCCAGGATGCGATCGAGCGCACCGGGATCACCGAGGAGATGATCGGGGAACTCGTCACTCGCTTCTACGGGCGCGTGCGCGAGGACGCCCTGCTCGGACCCGTGTTCGCGATCGTAGAGAACTGGGACGAGCATCTCGCCAAGCTCAGGGATTTCTGGTCGTCGGTCGTGCTGATGAGCGGCCGCTATCATGGCTCGCCGATGCGGGCGCATATGCCGCTGAGTCTGGTCGGCGATCATTTCGATCGTTGGCTCGATCTGTTCGAACAGACCGCGCGCGAAGTCTGCCCGCCGCCGGCGGCCGCGCTCTTCATCGACAAGGCGCGGCGCATCGCCGACAGTTTTAAAATGGCGTCGGCAACTATCGCGGGCCGCATCGCGTCCCCGCGTCACGTGCTGAGGTCGTGAATACAAAATGCCTGCCTGAGAAACGTGCAGCTCGCATCGCGATAGCGCGTTGCACCAATTCCAACATCATCGGTCTGATCTGCAAAATCATCATGTCGCTCGCGCGGCGCGACGTAGAATTCGCGAAAACGCGTTCGAATGCGTTCAGTCTTGCTCAATCAACGCGAGCAAAGCCATATTGATGCACTGCGGCGCCAATTCTTCGCCTTGTTTTCGGCAGAGTTCCAGCGCCTGCTAGCGGGCATGGCGCGCGCATCGTTCAACATCACATCTTCATCCTCCGAGAGTGCTGCGGAACCTGCAGTCGACGCGGGCACGGAGCAGTCGCGGCGAACGCTGCTGCTCGGCGCACTCGCCACCACTGCATGCCTCGGCTGTTCGACGCAGTCGCGCGCGGGCGAGGATGCGCCCGGCTCCGACGAACGGCCACAGAAGGGCGACGTGCTGGTCTTTTCCGAAGGCGATCAGGAAGGAAAGCCGGTCACGGTAGCCGACCTGCCAGCCGGCGGTCCGCCGGTGCATGCCTGGCCGAAGGACCCCAAGACATCAGTGGTGCGCAGCGGTTCGCGGCTCAACGAAATCCTGATCATCCGTCTCGATCCCGCTGAGCTCGACGAGAAGACCCGTGAGCGCGCCGTCGAAGGCATTCTCGCCTATTCGGCGATCTGCTCGCATGCCGGCTGTCCCGTCACCGCCTGGGTGAAGAGCGATGTCGGCGACAAGGATGTGTTCAAGTGCATGTGCCACAACTCCGAATACGATCCTCGCGCGGGCGCGCAGGTCGTGTTCGGGCCGGCGCCGCGGCGCCTCGCGGCGCTGCCGCTCGCGATCGCTGACGGCTCGCTGAGCGTCGCCGGCAGCTTCATCGGAAAGGTAGGTGGCGTGCAGCCGGGATGATGGACGGTGCGGGGTATGCCCGCGTCACGAGAGGCCGCATCCGCCGAGGGGCGGACGACGGGACGAACGACAAGAATTCAACACAAGAATTCAAAACGGATGAAAAAGGGGAACGTCCATGAACACCTCGATGACCAGGAAGCAATGGTACCTGTCCGGCTTTGTCGCCTTCACCTGTCTTGCAGCGACGGCCGCGATGGCCGGACCGATCGAGAATTATTCACCGGTAACTGCGCAGCGGCTGGAAAATCCGGAACCCGCCAACTGGATGCTCTACCGGCGCACCTATGACGGGCAGGGCTATAGCCCGCTCGACCAGATCAACACCTCGAACGTGAAGAACCTCACGCCGGTCTGGACCTTTGCCACCGGTGTGGTCGAAGGCCACGAGGCGCCGCCCATCATCAACAACGGTGTGATGTTCGTGGCGACCCCGATGGGGCAGGTGATCGCGCTGAACGCGAAGACCGGCGACGAATATTGGCGCTACAAGCGGCAACTCCCCGACGATCTGTTCCAGTTGCATCCGACCAGCCGCGGCGTCGGCCTCTGGGAAGACAAGCTCTATCTCGCCACCACCGACGACCATGTCGTCGCGCTCGATGCCAAGACCGGCAAGGTGGTGTGGGACACCAAGGTGCAGGACTACAAGAAGGGCCAGTACATGACCCTGATGCCGCTCGTCGTCGACGGCAAGGTCATCGTCGGCGGCTCCGGCGGCGAGTTCGGCGTGCGCGGTTATGTTGCCGCCTTCGACGCCAAGGACGGCAAGGAGCTGTGGCGCACCTACACCATTCCCGGCGAGGGCGAGCCCGGTCACGATACCTGGCAGGGCGACGACTGGAAGAACGGCGGCGGCTCGGCCTGGATGACCGGCAATTACGACAAGGACACCAAGACGGTCTATTGGGGCGTCGGCAACGCCGCGCCCTGGCCCGGCGAGATGCATCCCGGCGACAATCTCTACACCTCGTCGGTGCTCGCGCTCGATCCGAACAACGGCAAGATCAAGACCTATCACCAGTACCATCAGAACGATTCATGGGACTGGGACGAGGTCGAGGCCCCGATGCTGATCGACCTGCAGCGCGACGGCCGCAACATCAAGAGCCTGGTCCATCCCGGCCGCGACGCGATCTTCTGGGTGCTCGAGCGCACGCCGACCAAGATCAACTACGTCGCCGGCTGGCCGTTCGTCTCCACCGACGTCTGGAAGGGCATCGACGCGGAGACCGGCAAGCCGATCGTCGATCCCGCGCACAAGCCCGTCGTCGGCAAGCGCGTCGAGTTCTGCCCGTCGCTGTGGGGCGGCAAGGACTGGCCGTCGGCGGCCTATAGCGAACGGACCAAGCTCGTCTACGTGCCCGCCAACGAGAATTTCTGCGGCGGTTTCACCGGAGAGAAGATCCCGCTCAAGCCCGGCGAGCTCTGGCTCGGCACCAAGCCGGAGGATATCGGCCTCAAGGCCAAGCCCGGCGCCGATCATTTCGGCGAGCTCCAGGCCTGGGATCCCGCGACGGGCAAGAAGGTGTGGCAGCACAACTTCCCGAAGTCGCAGCTGTTCGGCTCGGTGACGGCGACCGCAGGCGATCTCGTCTTCGCCGGCGGCACCAACGATCGCAACTTCCGCGCCTTCAACGCCAAGACCGGCGAGCTGCTGTGGGAGCAGAAGACCAACTCCGGCATCATGGGCATGCCGGTGTCCTACGAGATCGACGGCACGCAGTACATCGCGATCCAGTCGGGCTGGGGCGTGGACGCGCAGCGCATCCAGGATGCGCTCGCGACCAATAATATCGGCATCGAGTCCAACGTGCCTCAAGGCGGCGTGATCTGGGTGTTCGCGCTGAAGAAGTAAGCTCCGCGGCGGATCGACGAAGGCGGAGCAGCAGGGGGGTGGCGAATGCGGCGGACGGAAACGTCCGCCGCATTTTGCGTGGACGATGGGATCTCTGTCGTTGCTGCGCATTCGTCATGCCCGGGCTTGTCCCGGGCATCCACGTTCTCAGTGCTGCAGCCAAGCTCGTGGGTGGCCGGGACAAGCCCGGCCATGACGGAGAGAGCAGGTCAGTCTGCGAAGACCCCTACTTCCCCTGCCTGTCCACCTTGTCCTTTTCCTTCTGGTTCATCTCCTGAACCTTGGGGTCGGTGCTGGTCTGCCCCGTGGTCTGGCTGGTCGAAGGTGGCGGGGCGCTGGCATTGGGCAGCGAGTTCTGCTCCGGCGCGGTGGGGCGTGTCGCGGTGGTCGGGGGCGTCGTGTTGCCCTGGGCGTAGACGGTCACCGCGGCGGTCAAGGAAAAGGCGCCCGACAGCATGGAGACTGCGAGCGCCTTTGAGATGTTGGTCATCGATCTGCTCCTGTCAGATCGATGGAAACGGCGCGAGGCCGTCTCGGTTCCGTTCCCTTACGCTTCCAATTGCTTGCCGAGCGGAAGGTTTCGGATGCGTTTGCCGGTCGCCGCGAAGATCGCATTCATCAGCGCAGGCGCGAACGGGGGAACGCCGGGCTCGCCGACGCCGCTCGGCGGCGTGTCGGGTCCGGGCGGCACGATGTAGACGTTGGTCACCGTGGGCGACTCGTCCATCCTGATGACCTGGAAGTCGTCAAAGTTCTTCTGCTCCACCTTGCCGTCCTTGAAGGAGATCTCGCCGTATTTGGCGACGCTCAACCCCATGATCGCCGCGCCTTCTATCTGCGAGGCGATGCGCTCGGGGTTGACATAGGTGCCGCAGTCGATCGCGGTGTCGACCCGCGGCACCGTCAGCTTGCCCTTGTCGTCGACGGCCACCTCGACGATGGTCGCGATGTAGCTGACGAAGCTGCGGTGCACGGCGATGCCGAGGCCGTGGCCCTTGGCCACCTGGCGGCCCCATTCACCCTTCTCGGCGACCAGCTCGACCACCTTGCGCAGGCGCGCGGTGTCGATCGGATAGCTGTCGTAGGGCTCGCCGTAGTTCCACAGATCCTTCACCGCCGGCTTGACGATGCGCGGGCTGCCGATCAGCGCGAGCAGCGTCTCCTTCTGGTCGCGCCCGGTCGCAGCGGCGATCTCGCCGACCATCGACTGCACCGCGAAGGCACGCGGAATGTTCGAGACCGAGCGGAACCAGCCGATGCGGGTGAACGCCGCGGCTTCCGGATTCTCGCAGGAGATGTTGGCGATCTCGAACGGCATGTCGACGAGGCCCATGCCGAGCTCAAAGGGAGCGGCATGGTTGGCGCCTGCAGCGAAGGTCGAGGCGATGGTCGGCGCCACGCTGCGGTGGCGCCAGGCGATCACTTTGCCGCTCTTGTCGAGTCCGGCCTCGATGCGTTCGACCGAGACCGTGTGCAGGAAGTCGTGGCGGACGTCGTCCTCACGCGTCCATTGCACCTTCACCGGTGCGCCCAGCTCCCTCGAGAGCAGTGCGGCCTCGAGCGCGAAGTCGCATTTCGACTTGCGGCCGAAGCCGCCGCCGAGCAGCGTGACGTTGACGGTGACGTTGCCCTCGGGGATGCCGAGCGTCTTGGCGACGTCCTCGCGGGTGCCGCCGGGGCTCTGCACCGGGGCCCAGATCTCCGCCTTATCGCCCTTGACGTCGGCGACCGCCACCGGCGGCTCCATGCTGACATGGGCGAGATGGGGCAGGTAATATTCGCCGACGATGACCTTGTCGGCGGTCTTCAACGCGGCGTCGGCGTCGCCCTCCTGGCGCACGACGAGGCCCGGCTTGCGCGCGGCCTCCTCGAGCTCCTTGCGGTAGGCGACCGAGTCGTATTTGCCGTTGGCGCCGTCGTCCCAGGTCAGCTTCAGCGCGTCGCGGCCCTTGATCGCAGCGCCGGTGTTGCGGGCGATCACGGCCACGCCGCCGAGCGGCTGGAATTTCGACGGCCACGGCCAGCCCTGCACCTGCATCACCTTTTCGACGCCGGGCACCTTCAGCGCGGCCTCCGGCTCGAACTTGACCAGCTTGCCGCCGGTCACCGGCGGCCGCGCGATCACGGCGTACATCATGCCGGGCAGGCGGACGTCGGCGCCGTACTGCGCCTTGCCGGTGGTGATGTCGTGCAGGTCGACGATGCTGACCTGGCCCTTGCCGAGGTAGCGGAAGTCCTTGGGGTCCTTCAGCTTGAGGCCTTCGATGCTGGGCACCGATTCCTTTGCGGCGTCCGCGGCGAGCTCGCCGAAGCCGAGCTTGCGTCCGCTACCGCTGTGGACGACCTCGTGATTGACGGCCTTGACCTCGGTCGCCGGCACCTTCCAGCGCTTGGCCGCGGCCTGCTCCAGCATGGTGCGGGCGGAGGCGCCGATCTGGCGCATCGGGATCAGATAGTGCCGCGTGCTGCGCGAGCCGTCGGTGTCCTGGTTGCCGAACTTGACCTCGTCGCCATGGGCCTGCTGCACCTTCACCTTGGACCAGTCGGCCTCCATTTCCTCCGCCACGATCAACGGCAGGCTGGTGCGCACGCCGGTGCCCATCTCGGAGCGGTGGGCGAGGATGGTGACGGTGCCGTCGGCGGCGACCGCAACGAACACGCGCGGATCGACCACGACGCCGTGCGGCATCTTGCCGGCGCCGGTCTCATAGGCGAAGGCCTGACGCGACATCACGGGCGCGGCGAGCACGAAGCCGCCGGTGATGCCGAGCCCCTTCAGGATGCTGCGGCGCGAGACCTTCTCGACCTTGATGTTCTTCTCGAAGCCACGGAGCTTGCCGGGATTGTCGATGAAATTCATGTCACACTCCCGTCGATGCGAGGTGGACCGCGTTCTCGATGCGCTGATAGCAGCCACAGCGGCAGATGTTGCCGGCCATGGCCTCGCGGATCTGGTCGTGCGACGGCTTCGGGTTCTCCATCAGCAGCGCCGCGGCCTGCATGATCTGGCCGGCCTGGCAGAAGCCGCATTGGGGTACGTTGACCTGGCGCCAGGCCTTCTGCACCGGGTGATCGCCGTTCGGATGCAGTCCTTCGATCGTCGTGACCTCGCGTCCGGCGACGTCGTTGATCGACGTGATGCAGGCCCGCACGGCCTCCTTGTCCACGATGACGGTGCAGGCGCCGCACAGGGCCTGGCCGCAGCCGAACTTGGTGCCGGTCAGCCCGGCCTCGTCACGCAGAAACCAGAGTAGCGGGAGATCCGGGTCGCCGTCCCAGCTCTGTTCCTGGCCGTTGATCTTCACCTTGATCATGATCGTCCCTCGCTCTTCATAAGCATGCCAAATTCAAAGTCGCCGATGTCGGCTGTCGATGGTTCGTGGTTCGCCGCATGCCTGCCGTTATCCCGCGCGGGCAAATCCCGGAGGGAGGCAGAGACGCCAATGGCGATGTCTGGATGTGCTCGATACCTCCCCGTCTTGTTCTTAATTGATTGAACGTCGTCGGCATCGTGACGGCGCGAGCCTAGCAGAGATATCGCCGGCCCGGCGTTCACAGCCGAGTGTTCTCGGCGAGAAAAGATTGCATCGATGGTTTGTCAAAAGCAGGGCGCGGCATCTCGCCGCGTCCATTGCGCCCGCGAAGGCGAGGTGCACAAAAAAAGGCTTCGTCCGTCAGTGTGACTGCGCGGACGAAGCAGGATGCCTCAGTCGAGGGAGGGAGAAACGCGGGGCCGCTGACGTCAGGAAGGAGGATTGCGGCACTGCGCAGTCATTCAGAGACCAGGACTGAGGGAGCCGACGGTCTCGCCACGATATCGGCGGCGAGGAGGCGGCATCGCCGCGATCGTCCGGGGCCGGGCCCGTCCGGCTCGCTGGGTGGGGGAAGGGGACCAGCGATCGGACGGGAGCGGCGGGGTTGTGCTGCCTGGCTTCAGGCCGCTTCGTTCAAGCTGCCTTGTTCAAGCCGCTTTGGCTTTCGCCACGTGGGTCGCGATCGCGTCCATCAGCGGCGGCGACAGGCAGTCATAGGGCTCGAGCCCGATCTCCTTCAGGCGTGCGCGGATGGCGCCCATCTGCTCCGGCTTGACGCCGGATTCGATGATCGAGGAGACGAAGGCGGCGAATTGCGGCGCCTGCGAACCCTGCTCCTGGAACAGCTCGGGATGGATGAAATCGAGACCGTAGAACGGATGGTTCTTGTTCTCGATGCGGCCGTACATATGGGTGCCGCAGGCCTTGCAGGCGTAGCGCTGGATCACCGCCGAGGGATCGACGATCTGGAGCTTGTCGCCGTTCTCGAGCACGGTGACGTTCTGGCGCGGTACCACGGCGACGACCGAGAAGTTCGCGCCCTGCGGCTTCCAGCACTTGGTGCAGCCGCAGGCGTGGTTGTGGGCGACGTCGCCCTTGATGCCGACCTTGACCTGGTGGTCCTTGCATTTGCAGGCCAGGGTGCCGCCGGCGAAGCTGCCGCTGCCCTGTTTGACGCCGTTGTCGATCGATGGATGCAGTGCAACAGTCATGGGTCGATCCTCCTGGGTGTGATGTCTTAGGGCTAGTACACGACGACGGAACGGATGGATTTGCCCTCGTGCATGAGGTCAAAACCCTTGTTGATCTCTTCGAGCTTGAGCACGTGGGTGATCATCGGATCGATCTGGATCTTTCCGTTCATGTACCAGTCGACGATCTTCGGCACGTCGGTGCGGCCACGCGCGCCGCCGAAGGCGGTGCCGCGCCAGTTGCGGCCGGTCACGAGCTGGAACGGGCGGGTGGCGATCTCCTTGCCGGATTCGGCAACGCCGATGATGATCGAGGTGCCCCAGCCGCGATGGCAGGCTTCCAGCGCCTGGCGCATCACGGTGGTGTTGCCGGTGCAGTCGAAGGTGTAGTCGGCGCCGCCGTCGGTGAGGCCGACGAGGTGCTGGACGATGTCGCCGGTGACCTTCTTCGGGTTGACGAACTCCGTCATGCCGAAGCGGCGGCCCCAATCTTCCTTGGCGTCATTGATGTCGACACCGATGATCTTGTCGGCGCCGGCCATCTTGGCGCCCTGGATCACGTTGAGGCCGATGCCGCCGAGGCCGAACACGACCACGTTGGAGCCCGGGGTGACCTTCGCGGTGTTGACGACGGCGCCGACGCCGGTGGTGACGCCGCAGCCGATGTAGCAGCTCTTGTCGAACGGCGCGTCCTCGCGGATCTTGGCGACCGCGATCTCGGGCAGCACCGTGAAGTTCGAGAAGGTCGAGCAGCCCATGTAGTGGTAGACCGGCTTGCCCTTGTAGGAGAAGCGGCTGGTGCCGTCGGGCATCACGCCCTTGCCCTGCGTCGCGCGGATCGCGGTGCAGAGATTGGTCTTCTGGCTGAGGCAGCTTTTGCACTGCCGGCATTCCGGCGTGTAGAGCGGGATGACGTGGTCGCCCGGTTTCACCGAGCTCACGCCGGGGCCGATCTCGCGGATGATGCCTGCACCCTCATGTCCGAGGATCGACGGGAAGATTCCCTCGCTGTCGAAGCCGTCGAGCGTGTAGGCGTCGGTGTGGCAGATGCCCGTCGCCTTGATCTCGACCAGGACTTCGCCGGCCTTCGGTCCTTCCAGATCGAGCTCTACAATCTCGAGTGGCTTCTTGGCTTCGAAAGCGACGGCGGCACGTGTCTTCATCGGTAGCTCCTCAAATTCTTAGCAGACGCCAGGAAGTAGTCTTGGCAGTCTCCGTAACGTTCATTTCTTGCCCATGCAGGCGTCTTCGGCCTTGGTGTAGGCGTCCGTCTTCGCTTCCTTGTTGGCTGGACGCTGCCGGCCCCACGCTTCGGTGGAGCGCGCGCGGAGATAGACGTAGAGATCGTCCATGTAACAGGCGACGTTCGGGTTGTCGCCGAACGCCGGCATGACATTCTCCTGCGCCGTCGAGATGTTCTTGCGGCCGGAGGCGACGACGCCGAGGAAGTCGCCATAGCTCATGGTCTTGACGGAATCCTTCAGCGACGGTGCGTAGGTGGATCCCATGCCGTCGGGGCCGTGGCAGACATGGCAGTCGGAGTGGTAGCGGCGGTAGCCGGAATAGGTGAACCAGTCCACGGTGCCGTCGGCCGAAATCTTGTAGGTCGGGTTTCCTTCCTTATCGAGCCACTTTCCGTCGTCTTCCTTCTTCACGGCGGTCGGGTCGCCCGGACCGTCCGCAACGGCAATTCCCCCCGAAGCAACGAAGATGATCGCAGCAATAGCAGAGCAGATTTTACGCAAGAGATTGTCCTCGAAGGCGTCAGGTGAGACGAGCCGGCGCGTGGATCAGATCCACGCGCCGGAGCGACACGAACAGGGGGCTAGTTGGCCGCCGGCAGCGAGAACACGGTCAGCGTACCGCCGAGTGCCGTGTAGTTGCTGAGGGCCGCGTAGCCGCCGACTGCGCCGAGACCGGCGGTCGGATCGGTCAGGCCTGCGGCCAGACCGATGCCGGCCCAGCCACCGACGCCGGAGAGCACTGCGACATACTGCTTGCCGCCGTTCTCATAGGTCGTGACGTTGCCGATGATGCCGGAGGGAGTCTTGAACTTGTAGAGCTCCTTGCCGGACTTGGCGTCGACCGCCTTCAGGTAGCCTTCGAGCGTGCCGTAGAACACCACGCCGCCGGCCGTTGCGAGCGCACCCGACCAGACCGAGAACTGCTCCTTGTTCGACCAGACGATCTTGCCGGTCTTGCCGTCCCAGGCGATGAAATTGCCCATGTGGCTTTCACCCTGCGGCGGATACATCGAGAGCGTCGCACCCACATAGGGCTGGCCCGCGGTGTAGCTCACCTTGAACGGTTCGTAGTCCATGCAGACATGGTTGGTCGGAACGTAGAACAGCTGCGTGTCCGGCGAGTAGGCTGCCGGCTGCTCGTCCTTGGTGCCGAGCGCGGCCGGGCAGATGCCCTTCACGTTGTGGTCTTCACCGGCCTTGTCGGTCGAAGCTGCGTCGAGCACCTTCGGACGGCCATAGGTCGGCGAGTTCTTGTCCATGTCGACGCCGGAGGTCCAGTTCACCTTCGGATCGTACTTCTCGGCGACCAGCAGCTCGCCGCTCTCGCGGTCCATGGTGTAGGCGAGACCGTTGCGGTCGAAATGCGTCAGGAGCTTGCGCGCCTGGCCGTTGATCTGCTGATCCGAGAGGATCATCTCGTTCACGCCGTCATAGTCCCACTCGTCGTGGGGCGTCATCTGATAGACCCACTTGGCTTCGCCGGTGTCCGCGTTGCGCGCGAAGATGGTCATCGACCACTTGTTGTCGCCCGGACGCTGCTTCGGATTCCAGGTCGAGGGGTTGCCCGATCCGTAATAGACGAGGTTCAGAGCGGGATCGTAGGACATCCAGCCCCAGGTGCAGCCGCCGCCGATCTTCCACTGATCGCCCTGCCAGGTCTTCAGCGAGGAGTCGGCTCCGACCGGCTTGCCGAGCGAGGTGGTCGCCGCGGTGAACTTGATCTGGTCGTCCGGACCTTCGGAGAAGGCGCGCCAGGCCTGCTTGCCGGTCTTGAGGTCGTAGGCGGTGACGTGGCACTGCACGCCGAATTCGCCGCCGGAGATGCCGACCAGGACCTTGTCCTTGACGACGAGCGCCGCCGAAGTGCCGGTCTCACCCTTCGCAGGGTTGCCGTTGGTTGCACTCCAGGCCACCTGGCCCGTCTTGGCGTCGAGCGCGACGAGGTTGGTGTCGGCCTGATGCAGAATGATCTTGCCGTCGCCATAGGACAGGCCGCGATTCACCGTGTCGCAGCACATCACCGGAATGACGTTCGGGTCCTGCTTGGGCTCGTACTTCCAGACGATCTTGTTCTCGTTGGAAAGGTCAATGGCGTAGACCTTGTTCGGGAACGGCGTGTGGACGTACATCATGTTGCCGATGATCAGCGGGCCGCCCTCGTGGCCGCGCAGCACGCCGGTCGAGAAGGTCCAGGCGACCTGGAGCTTGCCCACGTTTTGTGCGTTGATCTGGTTCAGCTTGGAATAGCGGGTATTGGCGTAGTCGCCCGCCGGCATCACCCAGTCTTTCGGGTTCTGCGACATCTTGATCAGCTCATCATTGGCTGAGGCGCTGCCGACGGCGAGAGCCGCCGCGGAGCCAAGATAGGTCGCCAGTAGCACCTTGCGCATAGTTATTCCTCCGTTGGTCTCGTTTATTGTTTCCGAAGCATTGCTCAATCACCGGGCTTCTCGTCCGGCGTCTGCTCGTGCAGGGCGGTCACGATTGGGACCAGAAACGATGCTGTGGTGTTTCCTCCTCCTGATGAGAGCCACGGGTCCACGTGCAGCGGCCCGTTCTTGTTGTTCCTGCCGCAATCCCTAACCACTTCGCCACCGGGAAACTTGCCCAAGAGAGAAGGCGGTTTGCTCGATAGCGCACGGAGCCGAAGATTTTGATTTTGCAGTAGCGAATTCAGCGGCTTCGGTGCGCCTTTGAGACCGGCTTCTACGCTCAGGTTCCCCTTGACGGCGGTGCAACTAAGGCGGAGGATTAAGTTTCAAGAGTGGCGATGGAACGATGGCGCTCGTTTCACAAGACCGCTCAAATTCGAGGTAAACGTCACGCAATCACGGCTGAGGGCTCCAGCAGGCGCTGGTCGCGATTCGCGTCGAATCTCCGGATCAAACCAGTGGCTGGATTAATGTCCGACACCATTCACACGCTCTCGACGACCGGAATGACGCCGAAGCGCCAGATCCAGAGCTGGATCGACGGGCTCACGAGCCTGTGCGGGCATTTCGACGTCGATCCGCTGGAGGCATCCTCCCTCGAAGGGCGCATCGATTACACCACGGTCTCGCGCCTGAAGCTCTGTCAGATCGAGGTCAGCCAGCATCGCATCGCGCACACGCTGGCGCGCGCCAAGGCCAATGAACACCCGTACATCAAGATCCACTTCCAGACCTACGGCGTCTCCTATTTCGAGCAGGAAGGCCGGCATATCGAGATCAACCCCGGCGACATCATCGCCTATGACGTCTCTTGCCCGCACTCGATCATCAGCCCGGCCTTCACCCGCCACGACGTGGTGATCGTGCCGAAGGCACTGCTGCGCGACCGCGGATTCCCGTCGCAGCGGATGCCGGCCTGCAAGTTGACGGCGAAGACGGGGACCGGGCGGATCGCGCACGATTTCGTCCACGCCACGTTCGACGAGGCCGCGAAACTGTCGGCGAACAGCGCGGTCGGCGTTGCCGATTCGTTGATCGACCTGTTGCTGCTGCCGCTGCGCGAAGCCGACACGATGTTCGATCGTGTCGGGCCCGAGGCGATGTATGTGCGCGCCCAGTTCTTCATCCGCGAGCATCTGCGCGATCCCGATCTGTGCATCGACCAGATCTCCGCCGAGCTCGGCTGCTCCAAGCGCTATCTGCACATGCTGTTCTCCGAGCGCGGCACCACGGTGAGCGACTACATCTGGCAGGCCCGCCTGCAGAACTGCCGCCAGGAGCTCGAGGCCCACGCCGGCAAGACCATCACCGACGTGGCGTTCTCCTGGGGCTTCTCCAGCTCATCGCATTTCAGCCGCGTGTTCCGGAAATATTTCGGCGTGGTGCCGTCCTCGATCCACAAGGCGCAGCAGGTCGCCGCGAGCTCGGGCGAGCATTAGGCAGGAAGGGCGCGGAGCCCTCCCTTGCTTGCCGGACATTTTGATCTTGCCGATACTTGGTCGATCGAAGAATTCGCGGGGGAGCGCGACGCGCGACGTCTCTTGCGCGGCTGATCGCTATTGCAATCCGAGGCCGCTGCAATACCAGGCCATGTCTTCGTGTCTCCAGCCGCGCTTGACGCCCGATTCCTTGCATTCGTTGTAGGTCTTGAAGTTGGCTCCGTTGCGGCAGCCTGACGGGTAGGACCCGAAGCCGCCACCCGAGGTGGAGCATGCGACCGAGCTGACCTTCACTGCGGAAGTTGGGGCGTCGGTGCTTTTGGGCGCCGCGTTGGCCGAGCCGATCGACAGAATGGTCAGGGCGGCAACAAGAAAAACTGGAGCTTTCATCGCCTTCTTCTCCTGAATGGAGGATAGCGCTGTGCTATCCCAGGTGAATTATATCAAAATATGCAACCTGCGACAATGTGCCGGCTTAGGTTCGGTGAAGAGCTGATCTGGACAGCTTCAGGCGTGACGTCATGGACGGACGGATTGCGGCGCGAGGGCTGCAATCGCGGCGATGCTGCTTGTCACGCCGCCGTCGCGATGTAGGGAATGCTGGCGACGAGAGCGACCAGCAGCACCGCGTTGCCCAGCATTCCGCTCCAGTGCAGCTTGCGCAACCGGCGCGGAGCCTCGGCATCGCCGGCGTCCCTCGCGCTGAGCTGGTCGTCCATCCGTTGCATGAACCAGCGGCGTCCCCAGATCGCCAGCGCCGCGATCATGGCGACGCCCGTCGCAGCGAGCAGGCGGCCATCGAGCAGGAGGATCGCCGTTCCGATCAGTCCGGCAATGCGCATCACCAGGAAATGGGCGTTGAACATTCCGCGCAGCAACTGGGCAACTGGCTGGATGTCGAGCTTCACCAGCAGGAAGGCAGGCGATGCCAGCGTGAAATAGCCCATCGGAAAGAGCAGGATGACCATAACGGCAACGGCGACTGCATCCGGTGTCATGCGATCGGCCCTTCTTGTCCGCCCCATTGCGGCCTGGCGGCAGCGACGCACAATCATAGCGCGAAAATGCGCCTCCGACACTAGGCTTTGGTCGGACGCCGGGCCGGGAGGGGGCGCAGCCGGAGCCGCGCCGCCGCTCGAGGTTTCAGGCCGGTTCGAGCCCGAGCGACTTGGCGCTCTCGATCCAGATCGGCAGCTCGCGCTGGTACAGCTCGTTGGTCTCCTTGAAGCCGATCGCGGGCTCGAGCACGAAGGTCGCGAGCACCTCCTTGACCTTCGGGTCGCTGTTCGCGGCGACGCAGAGCTCCGCGAGGCGGTCGACCACCGGCTGCGGCGTCGCCTTCGGGACGGCCCAGCCCGAGAAGCCGCTCACGGTGAAGAACTTCGACGTCGCGCCCTGTTCGGGCAGCGTCTTCACGTTCGGGATCGCATCGACCTTCTTCGAATGCACCGCGAACACGGTGCCGCGGTCGCTTTGCAGGACCGATTGCGCCGCCGTGTAGCTGCCCATCGCGGCATCGAGCGTGCCTTCCAGCATCCCGGTCCACATCGGCGCCTCGCCGCGATAGTGCACCGGCTCGATGTTGAGGCCATATTGCTTGTTGAGCTCGTTGATCGTCATGTGCGGGGCGGAGCCCGCGCTGTAGGTGCCGAAATTCACCTTGCCGCTCTTGCGCGCGAAGGCGACGAAATCCTCCAGCGTCTTGACGCCGGTTTTCGGGTTCGCCACCAGCAGCAGGCCGGCGCCCGGAATGACGCTGACAAGCGCCAGGTCCTTGTCCATGTCGTAGCCGGGGTTCTTCATCACCACGCGGTTCATGATGTAGGTGGTCGAGATCGAGCACAGGATGGTGTGGCCGTCGGGCTCGGCGCGGGCCACCTCGGCGGTGCCGATCGCACCGGAGGCGCCGGGCTTGTTCTCGACGACGACGGTCTTGCCGACCTGCTTGGAGATGAATTCGCCATAGGCGCGCGCCAGCAGGTCGGTCTGTCCGCCGGCCGGATAGCTGCAGATCATGCGGATCTGCCGCGACGGCCAAGCGCCTTGTGCCGAGGCGCCGCGCGCGACGAAGGGCATTGCGAGGACTGTGGTACCGGCGGCAATGAAGCGGCGGCGATCGAATTGGGCGGTCATGATTCCCTCCTGATTTTGGCCGAACCTACTGCATCCACCTGGTGCTGCCATGGTCGGCAGGCGAGACAGATCAGCGCATTCAAGCGGGCGTTCGTGCCGCTTCTCCCGTCACCCGGACAATCGGTCCTTCCGGACCATCCGTTGCCAGACGATGTCGGTCACGGCCACCGCAATCAGGCCGAAAGTGCCGCCGATCAGCACGTTGACGATACGCTCCTCCGCGATGCCGCTGGCGCCGCCGGCAAAGGAGGCCGCCAGCGCGATGAAGAAGCAGCGCAGGCCGAAGCCGAGAACATAGCGCGAGAACGAGATCAGCGTGAGGGTGGCGGCGAGAACCGCGACCGCATAGCCGACCCGGCTCGCCGGCAGCGCCATTCCGGCGAGGAAGCCGAGCGGCACGCCAACGCAAGCGCCGATGGCCCGCTGCTTCAGCTTGCCGGTCGAGGCCGTGAGATCGCCGACCACGACGCTTGCGGCCGACCACATCACCCATTGTCCTTGCGGAAGGTCGAGGATCTCGACCAGCGCGGCCGCCGCGAACACCGCCAGGGCGGTTGCGAGCGCGGGGAGAAACCATTCGTCCGCGGGCGGCCCAAACGAGGTGGCGGCGGCATCGCCGCGCTGCCGCTGGTCGTAGATCTGGATGGCGCAGACCAGCGCCAGCGCAATCGGGGAGGAGACGATGATCACGCCGGCATGGCGCAGCGCTTCGGACGGACTGACACCCTCCCGCACCTCGCAGGCGAGATAGACGGCCGGGATGAACACCCAATTGCCGAGCGTGCGGAAATGCTCGCCATGGCGCGTCCCGGCCACCGCGAGAAAGCCGGCCAGTGCGGTCAGCACCACGAACAGCGGCTTGACCGGAGCGGCGAGGAAGAGCGCGGCAAAGGTGACGAGGATGGCAAGGTAGTGCCATGCGACGACCTTTGGCGGAAGCTGCAGCCGCAGCGCCGGAATCAGCAGCGAGACTGCGACCAGCCCGAGGTTGAGCAGCGCCGTCTCGCGCGCGATGAAATAGGCGGCGACCATCGGCCCGACGACGATCAGCGCGCGCAGCAGCTCGGCGGCCTTGATTTCGCGAGCGAGAAGATCGCGCAGGTTGCCGGTGATGGTCGGGGAATTCACGGGGCACCCAAGGGGCGGATGGAATGCGGGCATTATAAGCGTTCAGGGCGGGACTCGGCGAGTCGATGTCGGGCTCAGCACGCCGTCATTGCGAGCGCAGCGAAGCAATCCAGGATCTTTCCGCGGATGGACTCTGGATTGCTTCGCTGCGCTCGCAATGACGATGTGGAAATAGTCGTGCGCAAAAACGCAGGTCTCGTGCCCCGGACGCAGCGCAGCGTCTCCTCGACGGTGCGCTGCAAAGCCGGGGCCCATGCCGCAGCGAGTTGTGTGGCCTGCCGGGGCCCGGCTCTGCGCAGCAACGCTCACGCGTTGCAGCGCGTCCGGGACACGATAGCCTCACCGCTGAATGATCTTCATCCAGACATCGCCGAGGATGGCCGGCTCGCGCGGCGGCAGATAGGTGAGGCCGGACTGCTTGCCGAACTCGGCGATTTTCCCCGCCGCGGCGAGATCCGTCAGTGCCTTGTTGACCGCATCGATCAGGGCTGGCTCGCTGGTAAGTCCGACATAGCCGCGATTGGCGCCGATCGGATAGTAATAGCCTGAGGCTGTGATCGTCGTATCGGGATGCGCGGCGCGGTAGGCGTCGAAGCGGCCGAGGTCGATCAGCGTCGCGTCATGGTCGCCGCGCGCGAGCGCACCGAGGAGGTCGTCGCGGCCGGGAACGAGATGGGTGATGCTGTCGATCAGGCGCCCCTTGTCGAACGTCATCAGGATGGCATCTCCCAGCGATCCGCTCTCGATCGCGAGACGGAGGCCGGCGAGATCGCCGATGTCGGTGATCCCACGTCCTTTCGCCTTCGGCCCGAGCACCACTGTCATCGGCGAATAGATGTAGGGCTGGCTCGGCGCGAGCACGCCGAGCGCGACGCGGCGGCGCCGGTCATCGCGCGTCGCCCCGGCGAAATCCGGCAGGCGCGCCGTCTTCATGCCGGGCTTCACCAGGGAATCCTGCGTCAGGGCATAGCCGCCGACCAGCGCGCAGCGCCCGTCGGAGAGTAGCGCATTGGCTTCGAGCTGCGGACTGGAATCCTCGTCCAGCTTGCTCTCGAACCACTGGATTTTCAGCGGTCGTCCCATCCGCTCCGCAATGGCCTGCGCCAGCAGCACGTCGAAGCCGGCCTCCGGCTTGCCCTTGTGATGCACCGAGAGCGGGGGGCGGTCCTCGTCGAGGCAGATTTTCAGCGGATCGTCGGCCGCATGCGCAGCCGTCGCCGCGAGAAGCGCGGTGACGCTCCACGCGGCAAGCCAGGTCCTCATGGCTTCCTCCGGCTCGAGACGAAGACCCAGAGATCGCCGATCTCGTCCTCGCTGAGGATGTCGCCCCAGGGCGGCATCTTGTTGTTCTTGCCGTTCTTCACGGTGGTGACGAAGCGCGTCTTGTCGTCGGGAAAGGCGCGCAGGTCCGGCGTGATGGTGCCGGAGTTCATCATGTTGGGGCCGTGGCAGTGCGAGCATTTCGAAGCATAGGTCGACTTGCCGTGGTCGATCTGCGCCTGAAGTGGATTGCCGGTTGCATCGTCCGCGGCACGAACGGTCGCCGCAAGCGCGACCGTCAGCGCCGCGACGGTGGCGATCATCGCCACCGTCCTGTGAGTTGCCTCTTTCAGCATCGTGCCGTGGTTACTGCTTGACTGCAAAAACCCACAGCGAGCCGCCGGGCGGCACCTTGGCAAGCCGCTCGTCGCCGGAGAACAGCGAGTAGACGCCGCCATAGCCGCTCGTGACCGCGACATATTGCACGCCGTCCTGCTGCCAGGTCACCGGCTGTCCCTCGATGCCGGAGCCGGTCTGGAACTGCCAGAGCTTCTTGCCGGTGTCGGCATCGAACGCCTCGAACTCGCCGGTCAGCGCACCCGTGAACACGACGCCGCCCGCGGTCGAGAGCACGCCCGAGAAGCGCGGAATGTCGGCGGGGGCTTCCCACTTGGCCTTGCCGGTCATGGGATCGATCGCCTTCAGATGGCCGCGCGGGCCGTCACCCCACTCCCAGAGGTCGGTGAGGTCCATGCCGAGATACCATTCACCCTGCTTGAAGGTGACGGGCTCGGTCTTGTACCGGCCGCCGAAGGCGAGGGTGTTGGCGTAGGCGAGGCCGGTCTGCGGGTTGAACGACATCGGCTCCCAGTTCTTGCCGCCGAGGATCGACGGATAGACCGTGACCTTCTTGCCCTCGCGTGCGTCCTTCGAAACGTCGGTCTCGATCGGACGGCCGCTCTTCATGTCGATGCCGGTCGCCCAGTTCACCTTCACATAGGGGTTGGCCGCGAGCAGCTTCCCGTTGGTGCGGTCGAGCACGTAGAAGAAGCCGTTGCGGTTGGCGTCCATCAGCACCTTGGTCGGCTTGCCCTCGACATTCATGTCGGCGAGCACCATCTCGGCCACCGAGTCATAGTCGAACGGATTGTTCGGCGAGAACTGGTAGTGCCACTTGATCTTGCCGGTCTTGGGATCCATCGCCAGCACGGAGCAGGTGTAGAGATTGTCGCCGGGACGCACCGCCGAGTTGAACGGGCCGGGATTGCCGATGCCCCAATACACCGTGTTCAGTTCGGGATCGTAGGACCCGGTGATCCAGGTCGAGCCGCCGCCGAGCTTCCAGGTGTCGCCCTTCCAGGTGTCGCCGCCGGGCTCTTCCGGCGAGGGGATCGAATGGGTGCGCCAGAGATGCTTGCCGGTGGCCGGATCCCAGCCATCGATGAAGCCGCGGGTGCCGAACTCGGCGCCGGAGATGCCGGTGATGACGACGCCGTCGGCCACCAGCGGGGCCACCGTCATCGAATAGCCTTCCTTGATGTCGGCCGCCTTCTGCCGCCACAGCTCCTTGCCGTCCTTTGCGTCGAGCGCGATCACGTTGGCATCCAGCGTGGTGCGGAACACCTTGCCGTCGTAGAGCGCCGCGCCGCGGTTGATGATGCCGCAGCAGACGATGCGCGGCGTCTCGGCGGGATATTCGATCTTGGATTTCCAGATCTGCTTGCCGGTCTTGGCGTCGACCGCCATGGTCGCGTTGTGAGAGGTCACGTAGATCACGCCCTGGTACACCAGCGGCTGCGATTCCTCGCTGCGATCGTCGTTGAAGGAGTAGTTCCAGACCGGGACGAGGTTCTTGACGGTGTCCCTGTTGATCTGGTTCAGCGTCGAGAAGCGCTGCAGATTGTAGCCCATCCCGTAGTTGAGAACGTTCGACGTGTCGGTCGCACCCTTGACCAGCTGTTCGCTGGTCTGTGCGTACGCACAAGTTGATGCAAGCATGACGAGGCTCGCGGCCATCGCAAAGCGTTTCATCCGTTCCTCCCAATATGCGCGCCTTTTGACGCTGCGATCGCAACACTCCGCCCGAATGCAAAACGCGTCAATACGAAAGTCGTAATCGCGATGCCGATATGATGGACGACTGATGCCGGTGACCTGACGGAAACCTGACAACACACGCTGCACTTGTGCGCAGGCGCTGAGAAAATTCCGCCGCATGATGCAGCGCCGGACGAAAGCGGCGGAGTTGCGGACGGTCGGGTTCCCCCGAGGTGACCGTATGCAGGTTGCAATTCCGCTTGAACCCGGGCTCGCCTTGCGGACTTAATCTGCTCGATCCTGCCCGAATCGGGGCTCTTGATCTGGGAGGTCTTGATGATATCGCGTCGCTCTGTTGCACTTGCGCTCACGCTTGCTGTGCTGTCCGGCCCGGCCTGGTCGGCATCCGCCGTCAAGATGTTCGATACCGACAATGACGGCACGCTCGATCTGGCCGAGGTGAAGAAGGCCGCGACCGCGTTATTCGCAAAGCTCGATCCCGATCACGACGGCACGCTGGACGCGCGCGAATTGCGCGGACGGTTAACGGCGAAGGAGCTCGCGGCCGCCGATCCCGATCGCGACGGGACGCTCACGCTCGACGAGTATCTCGCCGTGGTCGAACAGCGCTTCAATGCGGCCAATCCGGACAAGGACGGAACGCTGGACGCGAAGGAGCTCAACTCGCGCGCCGGCCGCGCGCTGCTGCGCTTGCTGCGGTGAGTGCGGCAGGCGTTTGACTGGGAGCGAAGGCGACTTGCACGAGAGCGAAATTCGCGAGCGTTATGCGACAGTTCGCTGTGCTCCGTGGTTCGATTCCAGCTTGCGCTGTACCTGAGGCAGCCCTAGGTTTTGCCCGGCGCGATTGTCGCGCTCAATACCTTGGGAGACCCCGGATGGCTTGGAAAGCTCCGAAGATCGTGGAAGTGCCGGTCGGCATGGAAATCAACATGTACGCCTGCGCTGCGCGCAAGTAAGACTGACGAACCTGCCGCGGCCTCGGTGGCGAATGCCATCGAAGCCGTGGTAGTGTCGGGGCGCCGTCGCGCCCCATCCTTCGGTACCCCGCGCCCAGCCGTTCATGGAACGTGATCGCTCGGGTCGATCCTCCCCGGCAAGAGCGCTCTTCGCTTTTTTCGCCCGCCATCATGCGCTGACGCTCGGTCAGCGCTGCCGCAGGATTTGAGGCTTCAAATCGTCGCGCTCCGGCGTGTCCTTCGGTTGGCTGTCGAAACGGGCGTATCGAAGCGCCAGCGTCGGCAGGACCAGCAGGCTGAGCGCCATCGACGTCGTCAACCCACCGAGGATGACGATCGCCATCGGGCCCTCGATTTCACGTCCCGGCTCTCCGGCGCCTATCGCAAGCGGTAGCAATCCGAGGCCAGTCACGAGAGACGTCATCAGAATCGGAACGAGGCGGTCTGCCGCGCCCTCGATCGCGGTATCAAGCCCCCACACGCGGCCCTCGACCAGAACAAGATGCTCGTAGTGCGAGATGATGAGAATCGAGTTGCGCAGCGTGATGCCGAACAGCGTGACAAAGCCGACCATCGATCCGAGCGACAGCAGCCCGCCCGTCAACGCCAATGCGAACACGCCGCCGACAAAGGCAAACGGCAAGTTGATCATGACCAGCAACAGATTGCGCCAATGTCCGGTCACCATCGCAAGCAGAACGATGATGCCCGTTCCGGCCAGCAAGGAGTTGACGAGGAGGTCGCGCCGCGACCGGGCCTGCGCCTCGGCCGCCCCGGCAAATTCGAGATGGGCACCGGGCGGAAGCGTGACCTCGCGCGCGAGCTTGCGCTTGGCGGCGGCCACGAAGGATTCGAGGTCGCGTCCGCTGACATTCGACGTGACGGTCTGCACGCGCTGCGCATTCTGGTGCTGGATCTGATAACGCCCGGAGGTCTCGTAGACGTCCGCGATTTGCTTTAGCAGAATGTAGGCACCGCTCGGCGTGCGCACCGGCAAATCGCCGATCTGAGTGAGGCGCGCCCGGACATGCGCATCGAGAATCACGATGATGTTGAAGACAACATTGCCTTCATAGCCCTGGCCGACGATGTCGCCCTGATAGGCGGTGCGCACCAGCTCGAGCACATCGACGGCATCGAGGCCCCAACGCTGCAGATCGGTCGGGCGAAGCGTCACATTGACCTGCGGCATTCCCGGCGGAGATCGTCGCTGCACGTCCGTGGCGCCCCCAACCTCGTCGAGCTCGCGCGCGACGTCCCGTGCAGCACGATCGAGCGAGTCGAGGTCGGGCCCGTAGATGTTGATGACAACCGCGGCGGTGAAGCCCGATACCGTCTCTTCCACGCGCTCCGTCAAATAGGTCTTGGTGGAGAACACGATTCCGGGAAAATCGGCCAAGGCTGCCCTGATGCGCGCCTCGGCTTCGGATTGCGCCCGACCCGAGAGCCCCGGCTCCAGATCGATCTCGAATTCGCTGGAATGCGGACCAACCGTGTCGATGCCGGCCTCGGCGCGCCCGGCATGCTGCGCCACCCTGCGGACGCCGGGGATCTGTCGCAGCTTGTCCGTCATCAATTTGCCGATGCGCAGGGATTCGTCGAGCGAGGTGCCGGGGATCGCGGAGACATGCAGGATCAGATGGCCTTCGCGCAGATCCGGCAGGAATGTTCCGCCGAAGAAGGGGAGCATCGCTGCGCCGGCGATCGTGACGGCCGCGGCTGCCGCCATCACCAGCTTCGGGAAGCGGCCGATACGACGCAGCAGGCGCTGGTAATGGCGGCGGGACCACCTCACCGCGGGCGGTTCATGCAGGCGTTCGCTGCCGGTTCTGCCGGCGAGGAGCATCATGGAGAGAGCCGGCGTCACCGTGAGGGCGACCGCGAGCGAGGCTATCACGGCGAGGATGTAAGCTATGGCAAGAGGGCCGAACAGACGGCCGGCAATGCCGGAAAGCGCCAGAACGGGGAAGAAAACCAGCAGCACCGCAAACGTCGCATAGGCAACGGCGGTGCGGACCTCGAGGAAGGCATCGAGCACGACGCGAGGCTCGGGTCTCGGTATCGTCGCCCTGCGATTTTCCCGCAACCGGCGTACGACGTTCTCGACGCCGATGACGGCGTCATCGACAACTTCGCCGATCGCGATGGCGAGGCCGCCCAGCGTCATCGTGTTGAGCGTCTCGCCCATCCATTGCAACGCGAGCACCGCCGCTATCAGCGACAGGGGGATCGCGGTACAGCTGATGATCGAGGTGCGCCAGTCGAACAGAAATAGAAAGAGAACGACGACGACGAGCGCCCCGCCGATCAGCAGCGCGTTGAGAACGCTCCTTGTTGCGGCGTCGATGAAATTGGCGGGACGAAATATGTCCGCATGCAGCTTGACGCCGTCGGCTTCGAGGCCGGGGCGCAGCTCCTGCAGCGCGGCTTCCGCGCGTGTGGTGACCTCTCGCGTGTTCGCGCCGTATTGCTGGCTGATCATCAGCATGATGCCCGGCTCGCCGTCGATGAGGGCGGCCCCGATCGGCGGCTCGGGAGCGGTGACGACGGTGGCGACGTCGCCGAGGACCACGCTGGCGCCGCCTTCGTGCAGAAGAACCGTGCGGGCAAGCTGGTCGGGCGTCAGTGACTGGCCCTGGGTTTGCAGCGTGATGCGCTGATTGGCGGTATCGATGAAGCCGGCACCTCGCACGCCGGATGCCTTGCGCGCGGCGGCGAGCACATCGTTCAGGCCGACACGAAAGCGGATCAAATCATCCGGACGGACCTGGACCTGCAAAGACCTGACGTCTTTGCCGTATGTGGAAACTTGCGCCACGCCCTGGACCGCCAGCAGTCGTCTTGCCACGGTCCAGTCCGCGACGGTGCGCAATTCCATGAGCGATCGCGTGTCGGACGTGAGGCCGATGACCAGCACGGTGCCGGCCAACGGGGTCAACGGCGTCGTCGACGGCGGTTGAACACCCTGCGGCAATCGCGCGGCGACGACCGCGAGACGCTCCGTTACCAGTTGGCGCGCGCGGTAGATATCGCTGTGGGGTTGGAAGACGACTGTCACGACCGAGAGGCCCTGGATCGATGACGAGCGCAGGCTCTCGACCCCCGCGAGTCCGTTGATCGATGTCTCGATCGGTTGCGTGACCAGGATCTCGACATGCTCCGGGCTGAGGCCGGGAGCTTCGGTTTGGATGGTCACCTGGGGCGGGGCGAATTCGGGGAAGACGCCGTATTTGGCTTCGCTCAGCGCGAAGAGGCCGTAGCCCAGCAGCGCGAACGAAAGTGCAAGGACGATTCCACGGAAGCGGATAGCGAAGGTGATGAGAGCGGCTTGTGGCCCTGACCTGCCGGAGCCGATGTCATCAGTCGTCATCGCCGCCCCGGAGTTCGCTCTTGGCTTCCTCGGACAGCAGGACTTGTGCACCCCGCATGACGATTTCGGACCCGGATGGAATGTCCCGGACGACGTAGTCATCGTCCGAGACCGGCTGATCCATGCTGATAGGCTGCCGACGGAAGCTGTCGGGGCCCACACGCAGGTAAACCCACGCTCGCCCCTGCCACCGCACGATCGCGGTGTCCTCGATGAACACGCCCTCGTAGGTGTTGCCCGACGGCACATAAACGATGGTGTTCATGCCGGGCAGCAGCCCGCTGTCGCCCGGGGCAGAGAAAAAATAGCTCAATCCCTGGATCCGGGGATCGGTGCGTGTTGCCGGGGAGAGGTATTGGAGATCGATATTCGCGTTCCGCGTCGGCGCCTGTGCGAGAGCCGCGCCCGGCGCCGCCGTCACAGCCGCGCCCGGCGGCAACGTCACCTGAACAAGGAATTGGTCGCGCTCGATCAGCCTGACAACGGCGGGGGCGCGTTCGAGGATTCCCCGGCCGATCACCGGTCCCCACTCCTGCTGCGCTGTTGCCGCGAGAGTTCGGACCTGCGATTCCGCTGCGGTCAGCGCCGCCCTGTCGGCCCGCAACGTCCCTTCGGCGGTCTCGGCTTCCTTTCTCGGGAGAGCGGCGGAGTCGACCAGATTCTTGGTGCGGTCGAATGCGCTCTTGGCGACTTCAAGCCGGGCCTGCGCCGTCTGCAGTTGGGCCTGCGCATTGGCGTAGTTGTTGGTGAGCTCCGTGATGCGGGAGATGTCCAGCACCGCTCCATAGGCACGGATTTGCTCGGGATGCGGAGCGGCTTTGACAACCGCGGTTTCGAGTCCGATCTGCCCCTGCTGGCTGGGCGTAAGCTTGACCGCGGGCTGGTCATTGTTTGCGTTACGGGATGGCTCGGGGCGGCCCGCGTCCGATTTGTCCGACGGCGTTTGCGCAACTGCCTGCCGGACGTGGCCCGTGAAGGCGGTGATGCCGGCGACGCACGCCAGCAGATTCACGGCGACGGCGACGTCGCGCCAGGAGGTTTCTGTGAGAGCCATCAGCCTGTTAGCGTTGTGGGGAACCAGCTTATTGACGAAATGAGCGGGCGGCAAGGCGCCGGTTTCACGTCCGGATGGATGAAGTCGGTGCCGCCGAAGGCGAGGTCGGAAGGTGAAGTTCCGTCGTCGTATCGGCCGGCTCTGAAACTTCCCGCTGCCCGAAACGTAGCCCTTCATGCTAGTCTCAATCGCGCCCGTGAGAGGATCCCGGCATGAACCCGATCGACCTGGTGGTGACTGTGTGTGCGGTGCTCTCGCCTGCGACCTGCGAGGAGCAGCATCTGGTGTTCAACTATGCGGGCTCACCCCGCCAATGCGTCATGGCCGCGCCGCCCTATATCGCGCAATGGGTCGGCGAGCACCCGAAATGGCAGGCGGTGCGCTGGCGCTGCGAATATCCGCATCCCAACGACAAGGCGTGAGGCCTGACGAAGTCTATCCCCTCATGGTGAGGAGCCGCGAAGCGGCGTCTCGAACCATGCAGGCCCGGCCGCCAAAGCCGGGCCCTTCATCCTTCGAGACGCCTGCTGCGCAGGCTCCTCAGGATGAGGGAGAGCCGCCAGCTACTTCGTGCAGTCCTTCAGGTCCTTGTCGGCGATCGAGAACACCGCATCGGCCTTGATCTCGATATCGCGAACGATGCACTGCCGCGCGCTGGGATAGCTGACCTTGGCGTCGTAGCGGCCGGGCTCGACGCCGGTGATGCGCAGCCGCTCGTCGTGGTCGACCTCCTTGTCCTTGTCGTTCAGGCACTGGTTCGGTCCCCAGTCGGTCTTGCCGGCCGGCGAGAGCTGGAAGCCGGAGATCGTCTCCGTCGTCAGGTTCCAGAGCCGGATGCCTTTGCCCTTGGTCTGCGCGGCGGCTTCACCGGCACACACCAACACTGCGATCAAAACGAGACACCAACGCATCGATCCTCCCAAGCGGCGCCGCTATTGTCTGATCAGGCGCTCGCGGTTCTTTGCCTTGTCGAAATTCTTGGCGCGGTCAAGGCCAATCGGCGCAATCAGTCTGGCGGAGGTGAGATCGGCGCCCTCGAAATCGGTGTCGATGACGGTTGCCCCGGTCAGGTCAGCGCCGCCGAGCTGGGCGTTTCTGAGCGATGCGCCGGTCAGGTCGGCCCCCTTGAGCGAGGCAAATTCGAGATCGACCCGGGACAGATCGGCGTTGCGCGCGTTCAACTGTGCCAGATTGGCGGATCGCAGCACGGCGCGCATCAGTCCCATCGACTGGTTGCGCATGTCGGCACCGAGATGCGCATCCGCGATCGTCGCGCCGACCAGGCTCGCGCCGCTGAGATCGGCGGCGATGCGCGCCCCGGTCAGATCGGCGCCATCGAGGTGAGCGCGCGCCATCTGTGATGCGAATAGATTGGCCCCCTTCAGGCTCGCGCCTCTGAGATCCGCATCCAACAGCCATGCCTGATCGAGAATCGCTCCATCCAGCCGGGCGCCGGAGAGTTTCGTCTTGTTGAGCCGCGCCGTCCGCAGAACCGCCTTGGTCAGGTCGAGACCACTGAGATCGAGCCCCGACAACCGCTTGCCGGTGAAATCGGCGGGCGTGCCGGCGCTCGCATTGGCCAGCATGGTCTCGACCTCCTGCCGGCTCATCTCGGCGGAGACCATGGCGGGTGACGTCAGGTCGAGGTCGCGCAACATGTCCTGCGCGCGCGCCGTTGTCGCGAGCAGGGCGAGGCCAAGCGCCGTCAGGGCGATCGTTCGCTTCATCAGCAGACTCCGCTGCGGCCCAATCTAGCACGCCCCGCGCGGTTGCCTATGAGACATCCCGTGCAAGCCCGGCCTTGATCGCCGCGATCTCGGCTTCGCCGCGCTCCTCGCGCGGTATGCCGATGGGCACCTCGGCCAGAATTCGCGCCGGCCGCGGCGACAGGAAGAACAGGCGGTCGCCAAGGCGGATCGCATCGTCGAGACTGTGGGTGACGAGCAGCGTCATCACCGGGCGGCTCGCCACCAGCGTCGCGATCTCGTCGCGCAGACGGCCGGCGAGCGCGTCGTCGAGCGAGGCCAGCGGCTCGTCGAGCACGAGCAGGTCGGGCTCCACCGCAAAGGCGCGGGCGAGCGCGACGCGGCGGGCAAGACCGAGCGACAATTCGCCGGGGAAGTGGCTGCGATGTGCGTCCAGCTCCAGGATCCTGAACAGCTCCGACAGTTTTGCCTCGGTGACTTCAGGCGCAGCCAGTCGCACGTTCTGCTCGACCGAACGCCAGGGCAGCAGCCGCGGCTCCTGGAACACCATGCCGATCCGCGCCTCCGGCGGCCGGGCGACACGGCCCGCAAAGTCGTGGTCCAATCCCAGGATGATGCGCAGCATCGTGCTCTTGCCGCAGCCTGAGGGGCCGATCAGCACGCCGACCTCGCCGGATTGAAGCGCGAACTTGACCGGCGCCAGCACCTCGTGCGTTCCGCCCGCGGCACTCCTGAACGTCTTGCCTGTGATATCGACCTCAAGCCGCACGGGGCCGCCACCTGTTTGCGCGGGCTTCGAACGGCTGCACCAGCAAGGTTTCGATGACGAGCACGACGGCGGCGAAGGTCAGCGAATAGGCCAGCAGCCGCGGCGTGTCGAACAGCTGGAAGGCGACGCCGATCTCGAAGCCGACGCCGTTCGGCCGCCCGAGCAGCTCGGCGACCAGCACGATCTTCCACACCAGCGACAATCCCGACCGGGCCGAGGCCGCGATATATGGCGCAAGCTGCGGCAGCACGACGTGGCGGAACGCACGCCAACGCGGCATCGCGAATACGTGTGCCATCTCGTCCAGCGACCGGTCGAGCGCGCGCGTGCCCTCGCGCAAGGTGACGATGGCCGTCGGCAGCTTGTTGATGGCGATCGCCGCGATGGCCGCGGCTTCGGTCAGGCCGGCCCAGATGTAAGCGAGCACGATCACGACCAGCGCCGGCAAGTTGAGCAGCAGGATCAGCCAGGGATCGCCGAGCCGGTCGGCGAGCTTCACCCGTCCCATCAAATATCCGATCGCACTGCCGAGCGACATCGCCAAGGTGAAAGCGAGCGCGACGCGGGCCAGCGTCGCCCCGAGATGCAGGAACAGCGCGCCGCTCGATGCTTCCGCGATCATCACCTGAAGCACGGCAGGCGGGGAGGGCAGCTTGGCACCGCCCACGGCCAGCGCGGCAATCCACCAGATCACGAGGAAAAGGGCGAACGACAGCAGGCGCAGCACCTCAATCTCCGGGGACTGCGTGATAGAAGGTGCCGGGATCGAGCTCGGACGCCGGTCCGACGAGATCGCGGCCGCCGATCTCGGCCAGCACGCGGTAGAGCACGCGCGCATCCTTCTCCTCGTCGTCGATGCTCCGCCGTGGAATGCCGTCGCGGTAGCGCTCGCGATAGGTCTTCAGCATAGCCGGGTCGCTCGTGCCGGTGAGCGGCGCGATCTTCTCCCAGGCCGCGTCGGACGTGACCAGCAGCTGCTTGGCCTTGCGGGTCATCGCGACGAAACGGGCGACCGCATCCTTGTGGCTCGCGGCCCAGCTCTCGTCGAAGACATAGCCGACCGCGGACACCGCACCCTTGGCGCCCAGCTTCGGCAGAATTTCCTCGATGCCGGCGAGGCGCCTGAAACCCTTGGCCTCGAGCTGGGCGCAGAAATTCCAGAAGTTGAGGCTCGCCTCCATCTCGCCGTCGAGGGCCTTGGCCGCGATCAAGGGCGGGGCGCCGTAGACGATGGTCGCTTCCGACTTCAGGTCGATGCTGTCCTGCTTCATCCGCGCCTGGAGCAGCAGCCAGCTCTTGTCGATCGCCCCGCCGGCGACCGCGAGCTTGCGGCCCTTGAGGTCGGCGAGCGTCTTGATCGGCGATGCCGCCGGCACCATCACCGCGCCGAGCGCGCTGGAATAGGGATAGAAGGTGAGCTTTGCGCCCAGTCCGCGCTCGCGCGACACCCACAGCCAGTCGGACAGGATGATGTCGGCGCTGCCGGCGCGCATTGCGATTTTGCCGGCCTCGGTGCTTGCGAGCTCGGTGACCTCCAGCGACAGATCGGCCTCCTTGTCGAGCCCGGCGCTGCGGATCGCGGCCAGCTCCCAGGAAAATGTCCCGGTCTTCTGCACCGCGAGGCGGATGGTATCCGCGGCGTCGGCTGGAGCTGCCAGCGCCAGAGCCAGCGTCGCCGCGAGCGCCAATGTTCGTCCCAGAACTCTCATCGCCTTGTGAGCCGTTTCCTCTGACAGAGTGCTTTTCAGGACAATACGCATAGCATAGCTTTGGTCGCAACCAGCGGGAGGACGCGCATGAAACTGGCCGGACAGCTACGACCGATTGTCGCCGCATTGGCGGTATTGGCGGCGACCGCGTGCGTGGCCCGGGCCGAGGAGGCCAACGACTATCCGACCTCGGCGCGCGCGGAATATGTCTATGGCTGCATGAAGGCCAATGGCGAGAGCCGCCAGTCGATCGAGCAATGTTCCTGCTCGATCGACGTGGTCGCCTCGATCGTGCCTTATGCACGCTACGTCACCGCAGAGACCGCGCTCAGCATGTCGCAGGTGCGCGGCAATCTCGGCGTCCAGTTCCGCACCTCGGAGCAGGCGAACTCGGCGGTGAACGATCTGCGCCGTGCGCAGGCCGAGGCTGAGGTGAGGTGTTTCTGATGCTGTCTTCCCTTCTCCCCTTGCGGGAGAAGGTGGCGCGAAGCGCCGGATGAGGAGTTTCTCACGGCGCGCTCATCCGTGGAGACAGACCCCTCACCCGTCTCGCCGCTGTCGCGGCGATCCACCCTCTCCCGCAAGGGGAGAGGGGAAGTCGGCGCAAGGCCCGTGCCTCACGTCCCCGGCTTCTCCACATCCCACTCGTTGCGGAACACGTGCCCATCCGTGTCCTTTGCCTCGGCGCGGAAGCGCTTGGCGCCGTTGGAGACGTAGGTGAAGCGCAAATTGGGATCCTCGGAGATCGAGATGCCGCCTTCCATCGACAGCACGGGGCTGTCGTCCTGCGTCAGCTTGAGCTGGTTGACGAAGAAGGCGGGAATATAGAGCTGCGTGACTTGGTCCATCTGCAGGCCGGAATTGTTGGGATGGCCGATCATGATCTGGGCTTCGCGGACGCGGCTCGCCGGCGCTTCCTCGCGCGCGAATTGGCGGTAGCGCATCTGGCCGAGCCGGTTCCTGGCTTCCTCGACGTTCTTTCCCGCCGGCGCCGAGCAGCCGCCTGAGGCTTTCACATAGACCTTGGAGACGTAGAGCTGACCGTCGCTCAGCTCTGCGACGGCGTGGACGTCGGTATAGTTGTTGACGCGCACGCGCGTGGAGATCTCGGTGACGTTGGCATCCGCGCCAAGCTCGAACTTCGCGGCCATCGGCGCGGGATTGCGGTCGATCACCAGCGTGATCGAGCGGATGCGGCGGCTGTCGGCCGGCGACAGCTTGCTGCGCAGGGTCACCGGCACGATGGCGGCGTCCTCGGCGCGATACGGCATCTCGATGCCGATGATGTCGGCGCCGTCGTTCATCGGACGGCTGTTGAAGATGTCCTGCACCAGGCCCGGCCAGGGATCATAGGCATCCTCGGCCTGCGCCGGCATCGCGAGGGCGATGCCGAGCAAGGCGGCGATCAGGGGCAGGCGGCGAGTGCATCCCATCATGGTCGTGATCCCGCGACGAAGCAGTGTCTGGCCCAGCGTAGCGCGCCCGCTACTCCCATTCAATTTCCGAAAATGCTGCGGTTGCGTTGCGGGCATTGTAGTCCTCGAACAGCTGCCAGTGTGACCGCTCTTCAGTGGCCGCCTTGTCCGCGGCCGCCCGGATCGGCTCGCCTTTCTTGTTCAGCGTGCGAACGTCGGACAGCAGCTTTGACAGGTAACGCCGTTCATCGGCCAGCGCCGCGGGCCACGCGCTCACAGGGCCGTGACCGGGAACGACGCGCACGGCCGGGATGGTCTCCAGATCCCCGAGCGTGGCGAGCCAGCCGCGAATGCTGCCGTCCATCACCGGAATGTGGCGGAGAAAGACGAGATCGCCGGCAAACAGGGTTTTCGTGGTTTCGTCGTAAACGGTCAGGTCATTGTCGCTGTGCCCGGCCGGCCATGCGCGCAAGGTCAGGCGGCGGGCGCCAAGATCGAGCGTCAGCGTGTCCGTGACGAGCATTGTCGGCGGCACGATCTTCACAGGATCGATCAGCTCGCTGCCCATGATGCGTCTGAAATTGTCGAGATAGAACGGGCCGCGCGTTGCCAGCGCCTGCGGCAGCCTGCTGTGGCCGACGAAGCTGGTTCCGTCCGCAACGAAGGCGGCGTTGCCGAAGATATGGTCGGGATGGCCGTGGGTGTTGATGACGTAGCGGATCGGCTTCTTGGTGCGTGCCTTCACCGCCGCCAGCAGCGCCTCGCCCTCGCGAAAACTGCCGCCGGTGTCGATCACGGCCACCGCGTCATCTCCGACGATGAAGCCGACATTGGCGATGTCGCCCTCGTTCTCGCGGCTCATCAGGGCGATGGTCCCGGAGTGTAGGAAGATTCCCGGCGCGACTTCGCTCACAGGCAATTCGGCTGCTCCGGCGCGTGCTAGCGTCGCCGTTCCCAGGGACAAGACTGCAATCACGAAAGCAATGCGAAACACTTTTCCGCCTCAGTTCGAAGGGTTTGTCGCGTTGCACTGCAGCAAAGCGAAGCCGGCACAAGGCTTGGCAAAACATGGCGCGTCATGCGTTGATAACATTCAAACAAAATGAGGAGGAAGCGCGATGACGGAGGCCGGACGACATCGTCGCTGGTTGGCCCTGCTGTGGGGCCTGGCTGCAACCTGCGCTCTGGGCGACGTCGCCCTTGCGCAGACGAGCGAGACCGGAGACCTCTCGTTCGAGCTGGTCGATCCGAAGGTGCTGCGCGTCTGCGCCGACCCGCGCAATCTGCCGTTCTCCAACGAGAAGGGCGAGGGCTTTGAGAACAAGCTCGCCGAATTCCTGGCGGACAAGCTGCAGAAGAAGCTCGACTACGTGTTCTTTCCGCAGGCCACCGGCTTCGTGCGGATGACGCTGGGCGCGCATCGCTGCGATGTCATCATGGGCTTCCCGCAAGGCGACGACCTCGTGCAGGGCACCAATCCCTATTACCGCACGACCTATGCGCTGGTTGCCAAGACCGGCAGCGGGCTCGAGGAGGTCGATACGCTCGAGGATGCGCGCCTGAAGGGCAAGCATGTCGGCATCGTCGCCGGTACACCGCCGGCGACCAACATGGCCCTTGCAGGTCTGATGGGCGATGCAAAGCCTTATCCCTTGATGATCGACACGCGTTTCGACAATTCGGCGCAGGCCATGATCGACGATCTCGCCGCCGGCAAGATCGACGCCGGCGTGCTGTGGGGACCGATGGCCGGCTATTACGCCAAGAAGGCCGGCTCGCTCCATGTCACGCCGCTGGTGAAGGAAACGACGGGGCCGAAACTGGTCTATCGCATCGGCATGGGCGTGCGGCCCGCGGACCAGAACTGGAAGCGGCAGCTCAACCGGCTGATCCAGGAGAACCAGGGCGAGATCAACAAGATCCTGCTCGACTTCGGCGTGCCGCTGCTGGACGAGAGCGACCGGCCGCTCGGTGCGGAGACGGCCAAGAAGACGCCATGAGACGGGCTTCTGCCGCTGCGCTCGTCGCCGTCATGCTGGCGGCACCAGCATTCGCGCAGCAGCAGGAGCCATTCGAGCCCGAGGGGTATCGCACCGACAATTACCGCGCGCCGGTGCCGGCGACGCTGGCGCACGCGCGTGTGCTCACAACGGCGGAAGCCGAAGCGATCTGGCGCGCCAGGAGCGGCGCGTTCGTCGACGTGATGCCGCGTCCGCCGAAGCCGAAGAACCTGCCTGAGGGCACCGTCTGGCGCGACATGCCGCGCAAGAACATTCCGGGCAGCATCTGGCTGCCCGATACCGGCTACGGCAATCTGCCGGCGGCAATGGACGATTATCTTCAGCGCGGCCTCGCGCGTGCCTCGCGCGGCGACAGAGCCGCGCTGCTGGTGATCTATTGCCTCGCCGATTGCTGGATGTCGTGGAATGCCGCCAAGCGCGCGCAGGCTTACGGCTACTCCAACATCGCCTGGTACCCTGAAGGCACCGACGGCTGGGAGCACGCGAAGCTTCCGACGGAAGATGCGCAGCCGGAGCCGCGGCCCGAGCAATAATGGATCGTCATGCCCGGGCTTGTCCCGGGCATCCACGTTCTTGGCTTGTGGGTAAACGCGGATGGCCGGGACAAGCCCGGCCATGACGCCGTGTTGCAGGCACGAAGAGGCGAAGCAAAGCCTACTGCTTCTGCAGCTTCGTCAGCGTGCCCGTGCCGTTGGTGTCGGTGGCCGAATACGTCACCCTGTCGCCGGCATGAACCGCGTCCAGCATGGCGGCATCCTTGGTCTTGTATTCCTGCATCGCGCCGGCACCACCGGCGCTGCCGCCGACCGTGCCCTTCTGGATCTGCTGGATCGAAATGGTGCCGTTGAGCCGGTCGATCCGCGTGACCATTCCGGTCATATCGTCAGCAAAAGCACTGGATGCGAGCATGGTGATGACCGCAGCGCTTGCGAGGATGATTCTTGTGGTTCCCATCGAGGCCTCCCGACGTCTTGGAGTTCACTTCGACAAGCCAACATAAATCGATTTGGTTCCGGCAGATAGCGCGGCAAAAGGTTAACGTTCCCGGGGCAATCGCGGGAACTTTTCGTGAGCCGTCAGCGTGGCTGACGCTATTCCATTTCCTGCTGGATCACGCGTCCGAGCGCGAACAGGCGTTGGTCGATCGAGGTCGGAACCTCGCAGACGAAGCGCACCACCTTGTGGCGGTCCTCGAAAATGCGGGTCTTCCAGATCAGCTCGTTGCTGAGCGCCTCGACCTTGGCCTCGTCGCGTGGTGTCGCTCCTTGCAGGGCCTGGAGCGCCAGCGTCTCGTCGCGGATCTTGTCGGCGGCGTCGCGCTGCTTGCGGTTGACGCGCTCGAGCCCGATCATGACCTGGGCGCGCTGGGCGTTGAGGGTCTCGAACAGCCCGGCGAACAGGAGCTTTGCATTCGCCGTCTTGTCGCTGGCCGAGCCGGCCAGAAACTCCTTCACCGACTTCTCGGCTTCGTCGAGCGGCGTCTTGCGCGCCGCCAATTTCGAGACCAGCGCGCTGACCTTGCCGTCGTCCTTCCACTTGGTGTCGGCGTCGCCGAGCGCAGGGCCGGCCCAGACGGCGGCAAGCGAGATCTCCGGGACTTTTGCCTGCGTGCACGGCCAGTCCGGATAGCGCGGATCGGCCGCGCGCGCGGCCGTGCCCGCAACAGCGAGCGCCAGAACAGCCGTCGCCAGAATCCGAACCGTCATCCTTCGCCTCCTGCGGGCCCCCGCCGTGCCAGCCCGCGCGAGGGATCATAGGCCCAAATCGCGCCGATCATGAAGACGATTGTGCAGGCTGCGACCACCGCCAGCGAGATCCAGTTGATTTGCCCGTAGAGTGCAAAACGTATCAGCTCGACCGCGTGGGTGAACGGATTGGCTTGGCACAGATAATAGAGATAGGGGCTGCCCTCCTGCACCCGCCAGAGCGGGTAGAGCGCGGAGGAGGCGAAGAACATCGGGAAGATCACGAAGTTCATGACGCCGGCAAAGTTCTCGAGCTGCTTGATGCCGGACGAGATCAGCATGCCGAGCGAGCCCAGCATCAATCCGGACAGGATCAGCGCCGGCAGCACCGTGAGATAGCCCGACGGCGGCGGGGTGATGTCCCAGAACCAGGCGATCAAAAGGAACGCATAGACCTGGAGCAGCGATACGGCCGTGCCCGCGAGCAGCTTGCAGAAGAGGAGGAAGCCGCGCGGCAGCGGGCTCACCAGTAGCGTCCGCATATTGCCCATCTCGCGGTCATAGACCATCGACAGCGAGGACTGCATGCCGTTGAAGAGCTGGATCATCGCCATCAGCCCGGGCGCGATATAGACCTCGTAGAGAATGTAGGTCTCGTAGGGCGGGATGATGGAGATGCCGAGCACCTGGCGGAAGCCGGCGGCGAAGATGAACAGCCACACCAGGGGACGCACCAGCGCCGAGACGAAGCGCTCGCGCTGATGCAGGAAGCGTAGCCCCTCGCGCCAGACGATGCCGGTGAGGCAGGTCATGTACTCCGCGGCCGAGAAGCCGCGCGGCGCCTCGCGCGTGGTGATGCTGCTCATGCGCCGCCTCCCGGCATGGTTTGTGCGCCGGTCAGGCGCATGAAGGCGGTGTTGACGTCCTGCGCGCCGGCTTCCGCGACGACGCGGCTCATCGGTCCCTGCGCCAGAACCTTGCCCTGGTGCAGCACCACGAGATCGTCGCCGGGCATGATCTCGTCGAACAGGTGCGTGGCCCATAGCACGCCGATGCCTTGCTCGGTCACGAGCTGGCGGACATGGCTGATGATGTCGGCGCGCGCCTTGACGTCGAGGCCGACGGTCGGCTCGTCGAGCAGGAGGAGGCGCGGCCGGTGCAGCAACGCGCGGGCGATCTCGAGGCGCCGCATCTGTCCGCCCGAGAGATCGCGGACCTTGCTCCCGGCACGATCGGAAAGGCCGATGCGCCCGAGGAGCTCAACGCTGCGCGCGCTGGCCTCGCGGCGACCGATGCCGTGCAGGGCGGCGTGATAGAGCAGGTTCTGCGTCAGCGACAGATCGAGATCGACCGTACGCGGCTGGAACACGACGCCGAGCAGCCGCAGCGCCTCGCCGGAGCTTTTGCCGATGTCATGGCCGAAGATGGAGACGCGGCCCGACTGGATGCCGAACAGGCGCGTGATCAGCGAGAACAGCGTGCTCTTGCCGGCGCCGTTGAGCCCCAGCAGCGCGGTGAAGCTCGCAGGCTGCACCTTGAACGACACGTCCATCAACGCGCGGCGCGGCCCATAGGCATGGCTGACGCCGTCGATCGACAGCGCCGGCACCGCGGCTGGATCGGGCCTTGGCGTCTGCAATGCTTCGTTGACGGGGGCCGGGCTGGTCATGGCGCGATCGTGATGCCCCAGGGCAGCTCGCCCACCTGAATGGTCTTGATCACCTTCTGCGCGGCGACGTCGATGACGGACACGTCGTTCGACACGCCATTGGTGGTGAGCAGGTATTTTTCATCCGGCGTGAACGCCATGTGCCAGACCCGCTGCCCCACCAGCAGGTATTTCGTGACCTTGCGCGTGGCGACGTCGACCACGGCGATACGGTTGGCGGGGCCGAGCGCGACGAAGGCGGTCTTGTCGTCCTTTGTCATGCCGATGCCGACCGGCTGGATCGCCTCCTTGCGCAAGCCCGGAATGTCGAAGGTGACCTTGCCGATCACCTCATGCTTCGCGGGATCGATTACCGACACCGTGCCGCCGATCTCGGAGGACACCCAGAGCTCCGAGCTGTCATGCTTGAACTCGGCAAAGCGCGGCCGCGCATCGACCAGCACGTTGGCGACGATCTGGCGCGACGAGGTGTCGATGAAATGCGCCATGTTGGTGGTTTCGGACGTGTTGATCAGCGTCTTGCCGTCCGGGCTGATGGTCATGCCCTCGGGCTCGACGCCGACCTGGATGTCGCCGAGCCGGGTGCGCTTTTCGAGGTCGATCACGGTGACCGTATTGTCGTTCTCGTTTGCGACATAGAGAATTTTTCCCGCCGCATCCTGCGCGAACAATTCGGGGTCGGGACCGGAGGGCAGGCTGTCCACCACGGCCTGGGTCTTGGCATCGATCACCTGGATGGTGTCGTCGTCGCCGACCGCGACCATCACGAACTTGCCGTCGCGCGTGAAATCGATGCCGCGCGGGCGCTGGCCGACCTTGATGGTCTTGGTCACGGTCCAGCTGTCGGTATCGATCACAGAGACCGTGTTGCTCTTCTCGTTCGAGACATAGGCGATGAACGCATGCGCGGGCGCCACCGCCAGCGCCAGTCCGGAGAGAAGCCCCACACGCCACATGCGCAACATCTGCGTCCTCATTTCAACTTGCATTTGCTCTCCGGACGGTCGTAGCCGAGCGTGTCGAGCTCGGAGACCTGGTGCAGGAACCCTTCCTGCGGTGACACCGACACCACCATGCGGCCGTCCACCAGCAGGATCGGCTGGCGGAGCTGCAGATTCCAGTCGCGCAGGGTCAACCGCGTGCCCTTGAAGGCGGCAACGGAGAAATCCGGGCCCTTGATGAAATCGGTGACCTTGCCGACGTCGCCTGATTTGGTGCGCGAGGTGGCCTCGCCGATCATGCGCACCGCGGTCCAGGCCTGCATGTCGAGCGGGGTCATCCGCCGCGAATTCAGCTTGATGAAGCGGTTCTGCATCTGGATCGCGCCCCACTGGTCCTGCGATGCGTCCCAGCTGCGCGGCACGAGGCCGGCCGAGCCCGCGACGGGCCGCGGATCCCAGGTGCGATAGGGCAGATAGGCGCCGAACACTTCGCTCTCGTCGGCGGCGACCAGCACGTCGTAGGCGGGCGCCTGCTGCGTGAACACCGGCATCTGCCGCTGGATCTGGGTGACGCCGGAGTCGGTGCGGCGCGCGCCGCCCTTGTCCTCGAAGGTGCGCTCCTGCACGATCTTGGCGCCGAACCGCGTCGCGGTGCGCCTTAGCGCATCGGCGAACAGCTTGTCCTCGTCGTGCGAGCCGACCACGAGCAGCCAGCGCGACCATTTCTTCCACACCAGATACTGGCCGAGCGCATCGGCCAGCATCGCCCGCGTCGGCGCGGTGTGGATGACGTTGGCGCGGCAATCGGCCTCGCGCAGCCGCTCGTCGATCGCGCCGGCGTTGAACAGCAGCGTGCCGCGATCGCGCAGGGCATCGGCAACTTTCAGCAGCGCATCGGCCGGCAGGTCGGCGATGATGAAGCCGTTGCGAGCCGCAAGATCGGTCGCGGCCTGGACCGCGTCCTCGCCTTCCTTGATGCGGCGTTCCTCCAGCGTGAAACGCTGGCCGGTGAATTTTCCGGTGGTGTTGTTGTCCTCGATGGCGAGGCGCGCGCCGGCGACGCCGTCATTCTCGGCGGGCTGCTCGACCAGCGATAGCGTCGATCTGGTGCCGGCGACACCGAGATAGCCGACGCCGATCGTGACAGGGTCGGCCGCGAGCGCGCTCGTCGCGGCGAGACTCCAGCCGATCAGGCCGACCAACCATCGGATCATGTTTCCTCCTGGACGATCTCCCCGGCTTGACCGCCGGTGGAGAATTGTCTCTGCTAAAGCATGACCGATTTGTCAGGGCATGCAACCCCGCATTTCGTCCCTGCAAGCGAGGAGGCGGAATCACGATCATGCGAGCACTGCTATGTTTCGCAGCATTGCTGTTGACCGGCTCTGTCGCGTTCGCCGATCCGCCGAAGCTCGCGGTGTTCGATTTCGAGCTGATCGACACCAGCCTGCCCGGCGAGTTCTACGGCTCCAAGCCGGAGGAGGCGCGGCTGCTGCGCATCAGCGAACAGCTGCGCAAGGAGCTGACTGACTCGGGCCGGTTCCAGGTGCTCGACATCGCGCCGGTCAGGGACGCCGCCCGTCACGCGAACCTGCAGGCCTGCGGCGGCTGCGACCTCAAGTTGGCCGGACAGCTCGGTGCCGAGCTCGAGATCACCGGCATGGTGCAGAAGGTCTCGAACCTGATCATCAACCTCAATATCTATCTGCGCGACGTGAAGACCGGCAACATGATCGCCGCCGCCAGCGCCGACATGCGCGGCAACACGGATGAATCCTGGTCGCGCACGATGAGCTATCTCATCCGCAACCGCCTGCTGGCGCCGAATTACGGGAAGCCGGAGTAGGGGCTCTCTTCCCGCGCGCTGCTGCACCCTCTCCCCTTGCGGGAGAGGGTGGCTCGCCGCAGGCGAGACGGGTGAGGGGTCTCTATCCCCACGAGCAGTCGAGCGAGCGGAGAAATACCCCTCATCCGGCGCTTCGCGCCACCTTCTCCCGCAAGGGGAGAAGGAAGAAGGCCGCGCGCTCGCCTAGGCCTTCAATCTTTCCGCATGCCAATGCAGATGATCGCTCATGAAGGTCGAGATGAAATAATAGCTGTGGTCGTAGCCGGGCTGCCGCCGCAGCGTCAGCGGGATGCTCGCCTTGGTGCAGGCGGCTTCCAGAAGCTCGGGCTTGAGCTGCTCCTTCAGGAAGTTGTCGGCCTCGCCGACATCGACCAGGAAGCCCGAGAACTTGGCGCCGTCCTCGATCAGCGCCACGGTGTCGTGGTTGCGCCAGGCATCCTTGTTCGGTCCGAGATAGCCGGTCAGGGCCTTGATGCCCCAGGGTACCTGCGAGGGCGCCACGATCGGCGCGAAGGCGCTGGCGGCGCGATAGCGATGCGGGTTGCGCAGTGCGACCGTCAGCGCACCGTGGCCACCCATCGAATGGCCCATCACCGATTGCCGCTTGGCATCGACGGGAAAATTTCCCGCCACGAGATTGGGCAGCTCGTCGGTAACGTAGCTCCACATGCGATAGTTGCGGGCGAAAGGATCTTGCGTGGCATCGACATAGAAGCCGGCGCCCAGGCCGAAATCATAGGCGTTGTTGGCGTCGCCGGGCACGTCCGGCCCGCGCGGCGAGGTGTCGGGCGCAACGAAGATCAGGCCGAGCTCGGCGCAGGCTTTGCGGAATTCGCCCTTCTCGGTGACGTTGGCATGCGTGCAGGTGAGGCCGGAGAGGTACCAGACCACGGGCAGCTTGGCGCCGTCGGCGTGCGGCGGAACGTAGACCGAGAACACCATGTCGGTTCCGGTCGCCTGGCTGGCATGGCGATACACGCCCTGCACGCCGCCATAGGATTTATTGGTCGAGACAGTCTGGATCGTCATGCCGTTTTGCTCCGTGGCATCTCACCACATCAAGAATGCAACGCTTGTGTGACCGAATTTGTGGCGGACGTCTACGCGTCAGGCAACGCCGCTGTCGATCGCCAGCCGTACCAGCTCGACCGAGGTCTTCACGCCGAGCTTCTGGCGCATGATCGAGGAGGTGTTGGCCACCGTCTTGTAGGACGATTGCACCAGCCAGGCGATCTCGGACAGGCTCTTGCCGGCGCTGAGCAGCCGCAGGATCTCCATCTCGCGCGCGTTCAGCTTCGACAGCGGGCTTTGCGCCAGCGCAGGCCCGGCGAATGCGATGCTGCGCGCGATCGCGGTCGGAAGATAGGTGCCGCCGCCGCCGACGGCGCGGATCGCCTCGACGAGGTCGTCCGGATCGCCGGTCTTGGACACATAGCCCTTGGCGCCGCATTCGATCGCGCGCGCGGCGAAGGCCGGGTCGTCATTCATGCTGAACATGATGATGCGGGCCTCCGGCGCGCGCTCGAGGATGCGGCGCGCGAGCTCGAAGCCGGAGACGGTCGGCAGGTTGATGTCGATGATGCAGAGGTCGGGGCGCTCGACGATGAAGACGCACTCGCCGTCCTCGGCGTCGGCAGCCTCCAGAATCTCGATCTCGCCCTCGTCGGCCAGCACGGCACGGCAGCCGGAGGCGACAATGGGATGATCGTCGACGATCAGAATGCGCATAGACGTTTCCTGCGACAGTGCCGGCCTGTTCTGCGCCGCATGATGTCGACCAGGCAAGACGCGTGCGTCTCATGTCGCCTCATGCAACCCGGCCGGGATTGCTGTACGCTTTCGATTAGATATCGGGCGCTTCGCCCCTGTCAACGTCATCGGACAGGCGCGGGCCAACCTTCGCGAGGCACGGGCGGCATCAATGTGGCAGAATCTTTCCCTGCGCGGGCGCATCAACCTCCTGCTGGCGCTGCTGCTGGCGCTGGGCCTCGCCGTCAATATCGGCCGCCAGGTCGCGGAGGCGGGGCCGCGCGTGCAGGCCGAGGACCAGAGCGTGATCCGCCTCGCGCGCGAATTCATCGAGATGATCGTTGCCGATCTCAACGAGGCGCCCGATCCGGATGCACGGCTGAACCAGATCGCCCGCGATCTCAGCCGGCTGCGCCATGTCAGCATCGCGCTTTACGATGCCGGCGGGAACCCGCTGACGCCGCCCCGGCCGGATGCAGACGACGACACGCGCGCCCCGCCGGCCTGGTTCGTCAGCCTGGTTCATCCCGAGCAGACCGCGGTCAGCGTGCCCGTCTCGATCCATGGCAGGCCGGGCTCGCTCCGGATCACCGCGCATCCCGACGACGAGATCGCGGAGATCTGGGACGGCATCGTGACCCAGCTCGAAGTGGGCTCGGTGATCGCGTTAGCACTGTTTTTCCTGATGATGAACGTGGTCGGCCGGGCGCTGGCGCCGCTGCAGTCGCTGGCGGAGGTGATGGGGAAGCTCGAAGGCGGGCAGTACGAGGCGCGCGTCGCGCCGGGCGGCGCGCCGGAGCTCGCCGCGATCTGCACCCGGCTCAATCATCTTGCCGCAACCCTCGGCGAGGCGGTCGAGGACAAGCGGCGGCTGGCCGAGCGCGCGGTGTCGCTGCAGGACGTCGAGCGCAAGGAGATTGCGCGCGAACTGCACGACGAATTCGGGCCGTATTTGTTCTCGCTGCGCGCGCATGCCAGCGCGCTGGCAAAGCTCGCGGACGGGAAGGCGCCGAGCGCGGAGGCGGTGCGCAAGCACGGCGGCGCCCTTTTGGAGCAGATCAACGCGCTCCAGCAATTCACGCGCCGCGTGCTGGAACGCCTGCGGCCGGTCGGCCTCGCCGAGCTCGGGCTCGGCCAGGCGCTGGAATCGCTGTCGCGGCTGTGGCGGGAAGCGCATCCCGAGGTCGCCATCGAAACCACGATCTCGCCGCGGCTGGGGACGGCCGGCGAGACCGCCGACCTCACCATCTACCGTGTGGTGCAGGAGGCACTGACCAACGTGTTCCGCCATGCCGGCGCGACCGCCGTCAATGTCGTGATCGAGCCCGCCGAGCAGCTCACGCGTGACGGCCGGCTCTGCGCCCGCGTGCGCGTCAGTGACAATGGCCGCGGCATGGAGCCCGGCCAGAAGCTCGGCTTCGGCCTCGTCGGCATGCGCGAGCGGATCCTGGCGCTCGGCGGCACGCTCAACGTCGTGTCCGGCGACGGCGGCGTCACCGTCGAGGCGCTGGTGCCGACGGCGGCGGCCTGACCGTTCCCAATATCATCGGGAATAATTCCCGATTTAGTCGGGAAAGCGGGAGCGGATCGTGCCCGACCTTTTGTGGCTGGCGCGCGAGCGGCCGCCGATTACACTCGTCTGCACCAACCGGCGAACATCAAAACAGCCGGCGGTCACGGGTGGGAAGGCTGGGATGGGCAATCGTCTTCGGGTCAAGCGTCTTTGGGTCAAGCGTCGTCTGCTGATGGCTTCGGTATCGACGGGGCTGTTGTCGGGGCTGGTCGTCGCGAGCCCTGCCGGGGCCGCGCAGGACGAGGAGACCAACGTCCAGAACCTGCCGCCGGTCGAGGTGAGCGCGCCATCGCCTTCGGCGACAAGACGCACGACGCCGACCCGGCCGGTCGCGCGCGCGGGAGCCTCGACGTCGAACCGCCCCAAGCCGCGCATCTACGTCTACCCGACCTCGCCGGGCACCGGCAGGGGCCTCGACGTCGACAAGGTCGCCTCGTCGATCAACGCGGTCGATGCGAGCCAGATCAGGCGCACCGGCTCGCTCAACATCACCGATGCGCTGCGCGACAACATCGCCGGCGTCAACATCAGCGAGGTCACCGGCAATCCGTTTCAGCCCGATGTCGAATTCCGCGGTTTCGTCGCTTCGCCGGTGACGGGCACGCCGCAGGGGCTTGCGGTGTACCAGAACGGCGTCCGCATCAACGAAGCCTTTTCGGACGCCGTGAACTGGGACCTGATCCCCACCGCCGCGATCAGGTCGGTGACGCTCGTCACCAACAATCCCGCCTTCGGCCTCAATGCGCTCGGCGGCGCGCTCAATCTGCAGATGAAGGACGGCTTCACCTATCAGGGCGCCGAGCTCGATGTGATGGGCGGCTCGTTCGGCCGCATCCAGGGCTCGGCGCAATGGGGCAAGCAGGTCGACAAGAATTACGGCGTCTATGCCGCGCTCGAAGGCCTGCGCGACAACGGTTTCCGCAATTTCTCGCAATCGACCGTGCGGCGCTTCTACAGCGATGTCGGCTACAAGCAAGGCGACAGCGAATTCCACGCCAACATGGGCGTCGCCAAAAACGATTTCGGCGCCAGCGCCACCGTGCCGGCCGAGCTGCTCGACAAATATTGGGGCGCGACCTACACGACGCCGCAGACCACGAGCAACCGTGTCGGTTATCTCAATCTCACCGGCAAGGTCGATGCGACACCGACCTGGACGCTGGAAGGCACCGCGCATATTCGCCGGTACGAGCAGAAGCTCGTCGACGGCAATCCGACCGACGTGCAGGAATGCGCCATTGCCGGGCTGTTGTGCTTCGGCGACGACACGACGCCGGCCAACGGCACAAACGGCGTGCAGCTCGCCAATCCGTTCCCGACGGGGGCCATCCTCGGCGAAATCGATCGCAGCTCGATACGCTCGACCACCTTCGGCGTATCGGGGCAGGCCACCAACACCGATCAGCTGTTCGGGCACGACAACCGCTTCGTGATGGGCACGAGCTATGATGCCAGTGTCACGCGCTACAACGCGACCGCCGAGATCGGCACGATCGGAGAAAACTACGTCGTCAGCGGCAGCGGCCTCTTCCTGGGGCCGACCGGCGTGCCCGACACCGTCGCCGGTCCGGTCTCGCTGCGGACCGTCAATCAATATAACGGCCTCTATGCGATGGACACGTTCAACGTCACGGACGCCTTCGCCATCACCGGCGGTGGCCGCTTCAACGTGGCGCGCATCACGCTGGAGGATCAGCTCGGCACCAGTCTCAATGGCGATCACACCTTCACGCGATTCAACCCGGTGATCGGCGGCACCTACAAGATCACGCCGGAGCTGACCGCCTATGCCGGCTATTCCGAGGCCAACCGCGTGCCGACGCCGCTCGAGCTCGGCTGCGCCGACCCCGTCAGGCCGTGCCTGCTCGCGGCATTTCTGGTTTCGGACCCGCCGCTGAAGCAGGTGGTGTCCAAGACCGTCGAGGCCGGCTTCCGCGGCAGCAAGGAGCTGAACATCGGCTCGCTCGGATGGAAGGTCGGCGCGTTCCGCGCCACCAACTATGACGACATCGTCGCGGTGCCTGCGGTGGGCCGCACCGGCTTCGGCTATTTCAGCAATGTCGGCAGAACGCGGCGTCAGGGGCTCGAGGCCGAGGTCAACATCAAGTCTCCGACGCTGCAGTTCCAGGCCAGCTATTCGTTCGTCGACGCACGCTATCTCGATGCGTTCGAGCTCGGCTCCGAAAGCCCGTTCAGGGATCCCGTGACCGAGACCATCCAGGTCCTGCCCGGCAACCAGCTTCCCGCGATCCCGCGCCACCGGGTCAAGGTCGGCGTCGACTACAACGTCACCGACGTCTGGAAGGTCGGCGGCAACGCGCTGTTCGTCTCCAGCCAGTATTTCGTCGGCGACGAGTCGAATCAATATTCGAAGCTGCCGTCCTACACCGTGTTCAACCTCCACACCTCCTACCAGGTGACCAAGAACTTCCAGCTTTACGGCCGCGTCGACAACGTTTTCGACAGGCGTTACGCCACCTACGGCCAATTCTTCGACCGCGAAGCCTTGCCCAACTTCACCAATGGCGGCGCCGATTTCACCGACCCGCGCTCGCTGAGCCCGGCGCGGCCGCGCGCGTTCTATGCGGGGATGCGGGTGACGTTCTAGGCGCGTCCGCCCGGCGGTGAGCAGCCGCTCGCTTTCTTGCACGCTGGTTCGATTGCATATTTTTCCCGGAATGGAACGAGGAGGGGTTTGGCCGGTTAGCTGTGCCTGCACACAAGGAGGACAACGCAATGAAGTTTGCAGTCATGTTGCTGTCGGCGGGCGCGCTCGCGGCGACGCTTTTTGCCGGCCCGGCTTCGGCACGGATCGGGCTCGCGCCTGCGGCGACAGCAACTGATGATGCCGTGATCCAGGTCCGCGGCGGGCACGGCCACGGACACGGGCATGGCTGGCACGGCAACCGCGGTCACCATTACGGCTGGTATCGCGGCCGCGGCAACTGGAAGCACCGGCACTGACCAAGGCGGCCGGCGGAATTCCATGCTCCGCACCGCCTGCGCAGACAGCTTGCGTAGAATATCCTGCCTCCGGCATCATGCTGCCGGAGGCTTTGTCTTGTCGTGTCGTTGAAAAATCCGGATGCCGTCGCCGCCATCGTTACGGCGCTCCGACACGTTTATGGTGACGAGGTTGCGCGCCTCATGCTCGTCGAGGGCATGAGCCTCGCCGACCTGATCGATGCGATGTTTTCCGCGCCCTTGCCGCACCGCGAGGCGATCAGGGCCATCACCGACGGACTGGACGACTTTACCATTTCGCCGGACCTCGGCCGCATGTGGCACCTCCGATACATCTATGACGACCAGCCCGGTTCGCTGCACGTCGTGGACCTGGAGATCGCCACGCCGAGCGGTACGCTGGTGAGCAAGGACATCTGGCTTCGCCTGGCCACTTGAACGGGAGGCAAGTGCCTTCCCGCAATGGGCGGTGAACCGGGACGAGTTCTACCTCGGGCCGATTGACTCAGTGTTCATGATTTGTTCTTATGCTCCTCGTCCACCAAGGAGCGAGCCATGGACAACCGCATCAACGAAATCCGCAAGATCATCAGAGCGTTACGTGTCAGCATGCGTGAGGCCGAGGCCATCATGCATGAGCAAATCAACCGGGACGAAGACTGCACCTTCGTGGCCGAAGAAGTCATGAAGATGCGGGCCGTGATGAGCGGGCTCGCGCAGGAGCGGGCGGCGCTCGGCGACACCGACCCGATCGTCGTTGCCAGCCTCTTCGTCCCCCGCCGGCGCCCGGCGCCTCCGCGCATCGGTGTCGAGAAGCGCCGCCTTGTTCCACCAAGAGAGGTCGCGCGGGCATGAAGGGCGAGAGGCCGACCTACTTCTCCGACATGCGCGAGCCGCCGGAGTTCCTGAAAGCGCTCGAGCACGCGCGGCGCCTGTCCTGCCTTGAAGGCTGGTGCCGCATGCACATCGAGGCCATCCAGGTCGCGATCGATCAATACGCGGAAGCAGCTCTCGGCAATCGGGAGTTCTTCCTCAACAAGCCGCACAGCATCGGCGACAATCGCAGGAGCGCCGACGTGCCGTGAAGCCGGCGGGGACGTCACCCGGCTCCCCCGCTCGGCAAATTGCTGTCGGTGAATGGCCCTGACGTGGACGCTGTTCACCGTTGATCCATGTCAACGCCGCCAGCTGATCGATGCTGGCCTCATGTGCGGGCGTGCTCGAAGGTGGCGTCCGTCACTCATCGGTTCGCATGTACCATGAGGAGGACATCGTGCATCGCAGCAAGCGTCATTCGTTCAAGTCCGCGACAATCGCAGGCCTCGCCGCCAGCGCCCTGCTGGGTCTGGCGAGCCTTACGCTCAGCCCGACACCGGCTGAAGCGGTGGTCTATTGTCAGTACGTCGACTATCCGCCGAGCTGCGTCGCCAGGGCCGGTGTCGTGCTCCGGCCGCGTCCCGTGGCACGCGCGGCAGTGCGCGCCGGCACGGCGAGCGGGACCAATTGGAACGGCGGCGTCAATCGCGTCGGCGTGCGGCGGTAGAGAACCGCCCCGCGGCGCGCGCCGGCGTCCGCGGGGCGTTTTCTTTACCGATCGGAAACCATGGAAAATGATCCGAAAATTGTAACGAAACTGCGCGGCCCTCTGTGCGTCGATTCGCCGGAGGGCCCGTATGATGACAGAGTACCAGTTGCGACAGCGGGAATGTCAGATCGCGCGCTACAGGCAGTTGGAGCGGGAGGTGACCGATCCGCTTGCCGTATGCCTGCTTCACAGCATCATCGAGGAGCTTGAAGAGGAGCTGCGCAGGGACATTCCGGATTGTCACGGGCCGCGTGATTAACGCTTTCTTAGCGCCGATCATGCGGATTAGCCGTGGGGGACTATCAAGGGAGATTGCTCCCATGCTGAAGGACGGCACCTACGCGGCTTGGTACAAGACGCCGATCGATCAGGGCACCGGCATCGTCCATGTTGCAGACGGCCAGATCTGGGGCCGCGACAGCCTGATGACCTATCACGGCTCGTGTCAGGTCGACGGAGATCGCTTCACGGCAACCGTGTTGACGAGGCGTCATACCGATGGACGCGCGACGGTCTTCGGCGTGGAGGACGAGCTCACGCTCAATATCGAGGGGACGTGCCCCGGCAAGATCGCGACCTACACGGCGACGGCAGCGCAGGCACCGGGAATAGTCCTGCAGGGAACGCTGATCCTGACCGAGCAAGCGGCGGCACGCGAACCGGCCGGCGAGATCCCGGCGTTCAATCCCGACAAGCTTCCGAAGCTGCCGAAGCGCTCGCGCTGAGCGCGACGCGCTCCATGCCCCGAGACGAAGCTAGGCCAGCAATCCGTCCAGGTCGGAATAGATGACGTCGGCCGTGCGCCGGTAATGCTGCTGCAGCAGGTGCACGGCCTGCTCGCTGTCCCTGGCGAGAACCGCTTGAAGGATATCGCTGTGCTCGGCACCGACCTTGCGCGCCGGATAGGCCTTCGCGATCGACATCATGCGATATCGATAGAGCCGGTCGGCGAGTTGCTCGCAGAAGCCGAGCAGGGGACGTGAGCCGCAAAGTCCGATCAGCGTCGCATGGAAGGCGCGGTGCACCTTCTCCCAATCCGGATTGTCCTCGAACGTATCGGGCTTGAGCGAGCGCGGCGTACGATCGAGCCGGTGATGTGCAACGAGCAAGGCCTCTTCCCAGGCCTGGGTCGCATTCTGCATGGACTCGCTCAGCGCCAGACCCTCGACCCAGCACCTCGTCTTGGTCAGCTCCTGCAGCTCCTCCTTGCTGACCTCCTTCACATAGAAGCCGCGCTGCTCCATGCCGACGACGAACTCTTCGGTGGTCAGGCGGTTGAGGGCCTCGCGCAGCGGGGTCTGTCCGACATTGTACTGCTCCATCAGGAAGCGCGACTGCAGCTTGCGTCCGGGCTCGAGCCGCGTCGTCAGGATGTCGGCCTTGAGGCGTGCGTAGATCGTGGTCGCCAGCGTTGCCGGCTGGTCTACCTTCTGGCTCGGCAGCTCGGGGTTGATGTCAGGGCTCATGGGCATCCCATCGGAATCTCTCCGCCTGTGTACATTAGCAGACCTCAGGCCAATTATTTATAAATTTCTTCTTTACTGGAGTTTTTATACATATTACTGAAGCCGGGCGTTTCCGTTCCTGACAGGGAAATCCGATGTCCGACTTTCCGGTGACGGCCCTGCGCAGCGTCGAGGTCACGACGCCGCAGCTCGCCGGCTCGGTCGAGTTCTACAGCAAGGTCTGGGGCCTCGACGTCGCGGCGGAGGCGGACGGCACGGTGTACCTCGCCGCGACGGGCAGCGATTTCCACGTCCTCGAGCTCACGCCGGGCGAGGCGGCGTCGCTCCGCAAGATCAGCTTTCGCGTCCGCTCTCACGACGATCTGCACCGCTTGTTCGCGCGTGCGCGGCAAGCCGGCTGCGAGGTGATCAGCTCACCCGCGCCATCGTCTGCGCCGTCGGGCGGCACAAGCTTCATGGTTCGCGAAGCGCAGGGATGCGCCATCGAGTTCGTACATGGCGATCGTACCAAGCCGGCGCGCATGATCGCCGATCGCCCCGAGCGGTTGGCCCACGTCAACATCAACAGCGCCGACATCGAGAAGCTCTCGGCGTTCTATCAGGAGACCCTGGGCTTCCGGCTATCGGATCGGTCCAGGCTGATGGCATTCCTGTGCTGCAACAGCGATCACCACGCGATCGTGCTTGCGGAGGCCCCTCGCAACGGTCTCAATCACGTGGCTTTCCTCATGCCCGATCTGGAGTCCGTCATGCGCGGCTCCGGCCGCATGGTGGACCACGGCTATCCGATCGGCTGGGGCGTCGGCCGTCACGGACCGGGCGACAACGTGTTCGCCTATTTCGTCGATCCGACCGGCACCGTGATCGAGTACACCGCCGAAGTCCTGCAGATCGACGATAGCTATGTCGCGAAAGGTCCGGGTGATTGGGTCTGGCCTCCCGGCCGAACCGATCAATGGGGCATCGCCCCGCCGAAGTCGGAGGCCTGCAAAGCGGCGCAGCTTGCCGTTCCCTTCGCGGCGGCGCGCGCATGACGGATATTGCCGGCGCCATTGATTATGACGTGCTCGTCGTCGGCTTCGGGCCGACCGGCGCCGTTGCCGCAGGGCAGCTCGGCCGCCTCGGTCATCGCACGCTGGTCATCGACCGGCTGACCGACGTCTATGACAAGCCGCGCGCGATCGCGCTCGATCACGAGATCTTCCGTCACTTCGACAATATGGGCCTCACGGAGGCGATCTCGCCCCATATCGAGCCTTTCACCGCATCGGAGCATTTTGGCGTCGACGGCCAGTTGATCCGCCGCGTCGACATGGTCGCAAAGCCCTATCCGCTCGGCTACACGCCGAGCATGGTGTTCAGCCAGCCCGCGGTCGAGACCGAGCTGCGGCGCCACGCGCGGAGCTTTTCCAACGTGCACGCCGAGCTCGGCGTCGAGCTGCTCGGTCTCGTGCAAACGCCCGATCGTGTCGAGGCGCAACTGAAGGACGGCGATGGACGGCAGCGTTCCGTGACCGCGCGCTATGTGATCGGCTGCGACGGCGCCTCGAGCACCGTGCGGCAGATCGCAGGGCTTGGCCTCGACGATCTCATCTTCGATGAGCCCTGGCTGGTGGTCGACGTCCGCGTGAACGAGAATGCGCTCGCGCGCCTGCCGCAATGTTCCGCGCAATTCTGCAATCCGGCGCGCCCCGTCAGCTACCTCATCGGCCCGAAGAACCACCGCCGCTGGGAGATCATGCTGCTGCCGGGCGAAGACGCGCGGCAGATGGAGCAACCTGACAATGTCTGGAAGCTGCTCGCGCCCTGGCTCACGCCTGGGGACGGGGAGTTGTGGCGGGCGGCTTCCTATCGCTTCCACGCCCTCGTTGCAGACGAGTGGCGCAACGGCAGGATCCTGGTCGCCGGCGATGCCGCGCATCAGCAGCCTCCCTTCATCGGCCAGGGCATGTGCCAGGGCCTGCGCGACGCCACGAACCTCGTCTGGAAGCTGGATCATGTGCTGAGGGGCGTCTCTTCCGACAGCCTGCTCGACAGCTACACGGCCGAACGCAAGCAGCACGTCATCGAGCTGACCGGCAAGGTCAAGGCAATCGGCCAGTCGATCTGCGAGCGCGATCCGGCCGCCGCCCGGCGGCGCGATGCGCAGATCCTGGCCGACGGCGGCGGCAAGCCGCTGCTGCTGACGCGGCAGGAAATCATTCCGCCGCTTCGCGCGGGACTTTTGGCACATCGCGAAACGCCCGCGCGCGGCAGCCTGTTTCCGCAGCCGCGCGTTGCATACTCAGGCTCGGTTTTGTTGCTCGACAAGGTGATGGGATTCAGTCTGCGTGTGTTTATCGACGGCCGCCGCACTGATGCTGCGACCCTGCTCGCGCTCTGCGATGCACGCCGGGACATATCGGCCGCTGCAGTCGGCCCCGCCCGTTCGTCGCACGTGCTGGAAGAGACCGAGGGCGTGCTTGCGAGCTGGTTCGATCGCCACGACGTCGCCGCCGCGATGGTGCGGCCCGACCATTACGTCTTCGGCACGGCGCGCAATGCCGAGGAGCTCATCGGTCTCTTGCGCGAGATCGACACGCGCCTTCGCGAGGTCTCGACCAAGCAAGCAACCAAATCCCTGATCTGAAAATGGAGAGAACACCGTGAAACTTGCAACTGTAGCCATCGACGGCCGCACCACCTGGGGCATCGTCGAAGGCGAGACCTTCTTTGATGTCGGCGTCGTGCTCAAAGCGCGCTATGCCGATCTCAAGGCGGCGATCGGCGCCGCGTTGGCCGGCGTTGCCGATGCAAAGGCCTCCGCGACTGCCGTTCCGATCTCGCAGGTCACCTGGCTGCCGGTCATCCCGAACCCCGACAAGATCCTGTGCGTGGGCCTGAACTACGAGACCCACCGCAAGGAAACCGGCCGCGCCGAGGTCGAACATCCCACCATCTTCTCGCGCTATGCCAACAGCCAGACCGGACATCTGCAGCCGATCGTGCGGCCGCGCGTCTCGACCCACCTCGATTTCGAAGGCGAACTCGCGGTCATCATCGGCAAGGCGGGCCGCTACATCTCTCGCGCGGATGCCATGAATCACGTCGTGGGCTATTCCTGCTACAACGACGGCAGCATCCGCGATTTCCAGCGTCACACGCATCAATTCACGCCGGGCAAGAATTTTCCGGATACCGGCGCATTCGGCCCCTGGATGATGACGCCGGACGAGCTCGGCCCGCTCGACGAGCTCAAGCTGCAGACCCGCCTCAACGGAGAGGTCATGCAGGAAGCGCGGATCAAGCAGATGATCTTCGATATCCCGCGCCAGATCGAATACTGCTCCACGTTCACGCGGCTCGAGCCCGGCGACGTCATCGTCAGCGGCACTCCGGGTGGCGTCGGCTCCCGGCGCGAGCCACCGCTTTGGATGAAGCCCGGCGACGTCGTCGAGATCGAGGTCGAGCGCCTCGGCGTGCTCAGGAATGCCGTCACAGACGAAGCCTGATCGAGCCGCCGCAGCCGGCAACGGCCGGCTACGGCGTGCGAACGGTCAATAAAGCCCAAAAAGCGGCATCTTCCAGGGAGGAATACCATGTCCGGACTTTCGCGTCGTCTGCTGCTCGCCGGCATTGCGCTTTGCGTCTCTCTTCCGGCCTTCGCGCAGTCGTGGCCGCAGAGACCGGTGACCGTCGTCGTGCCGCAGCCGGCGGGCAACAGCCCCGACGTGATGTGCCGCCTCATCACCGAGAAACTCTCGCGGACCTTCGGGCAGCAGTTCGTCGTCGAGAATCGTCCGGGTGCCGCAAACCTCGTCGGCACGCAGTCGGTCGCCCGTGCGGCTCCGGACGGCTACACGTTCCTGTTCGCCACATCGGCGGCGCTCGTCACCAATCCCTACACGTTCAAGAAGCTCCCCTATGATCCCGTGAAGGACTTCGTGCCGATCGCGATGGTCGCGAAAAGCAACCACGTCCTTCTCGTCAATCCAGAGGTGAAGGCAACTACGCTGCCGGAACTGATCAAGCTGGAAAAATCGGCGCCGGGCTCGTTGAGCCTCGCCGTCGACGGCGCGCGCAACCTCTCGGGCCTGATCGCTCAGGCCATCAACAAGAACGCCGGGACCGGCTTTGTCCTCATCCCCTACAACACCACCACGAATGCGGTGCAGGACGCCATCTCGGGACGCATCCAGGTGACGATCCAATCCGCCTCGATTGCCGAGGCCTTCATCAAGGCAGGTACGCTGCGGCCTGTTGCCGTTGCCGGCGCCAAACGGATCGAGTCCCTGCCGGACGTTCCCGCAATCGCGGAGACGCTGCAAAGCGTCGATCTTCAGGGCTGGTTCATGTTCATGGCCCCGGTCGGCACGCCCGCCGACATCGTCGAGAAACTGAGCACCGAGATTGCACGCGCGCTGGAATCGTCCGAGGTGCGCGAGCGCGCGCCCACCCTCGGCTTCGATGTCCGTGTCGGCGATGCCGTGACGACGGCAGGCGCAAAGCGCTTCCTCGACGACCAGCTCGCCTCGTCCGGCAAGATCATCCAGGGGCTCGGCATCGAGCCTGAATAACGCTGTCTTTGCTCGCGTGCTTTTACAGATCGATCCGGGCGATCGGCTGCTTCGTCTCGTAGCGCCAACGTGCCGGGGTCTCGCCCACGACCCGCTTGAAGACCGTCGAGAAATGCGCCTGCGCGCAGAAGCCGGAAGCGAGTGCCACTTCGGCCAGCGGCATCTCGCTGGTCGACAGCAGCGACTTGGCGCCCTCGATTCGGTGATGAAGCACGTATTCATGTGGCCGATATCCCGTCGCAACGCGGAATTGGGCCGCAAAGTGCATGCGCGATAGCCCGGCGATTGAGGCGAGCTCGACCAGGCTGATGTGTCGCGAGAAATGCGCCCTGACATAATCTTCCACGCGCCGGAGCCGCCACTTCGGCAAGGCGCCGACCTTGCTGCGCGGAAGCTCAAGACGAGCCAGATGCATGGCCATGGTCTGTCCGACGGAAAGGACGAACCTGTCGTCGGCCGAGTCGCCCTGTGCGATCAGGATCCTTGCAAGTTGCGCGGCGATTGGATCGTACAGAAGGACGACTTCGTTTTCGTTGGCCGAGAAGCGATGCGCGAAAGCTCGCCAGGCCCGAAATGCGGCCGAGCACACCTGGAGCTGCAGGAAATCGGACGGTGCGTAGAGTTGGGAGCCGAGGCAGCACGATGGCGCCTGCACATAAGCCGTGCCTGCACGCATGGTTCCGTCGAAGAGGCTTCGGCGGTCTCTTGTCAACTTGAGCCGCGTCGGCTTTAGCGCGACACGGATGAAATACTGATCGTGAGGGGTCACCGAGTCCTCGGAGCGAGCCGTACTTCGCGGATCCTGCCGGCGCGAAATGAGAACGTGTTCGCTTGCGCGGTGGGCGCACCGTCCCCGGTCGCGCCGTTTCCTCTGTTGGGCAACACCAGCTTCCAGGCAACGGTGATGCGGGGCGTCTGCATCTGCTTCGGCATCAATCCGGGCGTAAGCTTTGTGCGTGCCGCCATCCATCGCGCTTTCCTCTTCGAACTTTCAAATCGAACGAAATAGAGGAAAAGGGTATCGCCAAGCGATCCTCGAAGCGTGTTATCGAATGTGAGATTTTGCAAAAGCCTGCATGTGACCGGCTGTCGCAGGGCAGCGCTGCTGCTGATCCGCGCTGATTGGACGAGCAGCGTTTGCGAGCCAGCCAGCTATTTTGGGATTTGCCGGGTTTCGTATCACTTGAGCCTCGAGGACGGGCCGATCATGCCGGGAAATGCGCGTTCCGAGAGTTCCCCTGGAGAAGTATCTTTTGGACGCTTTCTACTCGATGCGAAACGACGTCAGCTTCTGAAGGATGGAAACGAAGTTCGGCTAGGGGCTCGCGGTCTCGACATGCTGATTGCACTGACCGATCGGGCGGGCGAAGTCGTCAGCAAGCGTGATCTGATGCATTCCGTATGGCACGACGTTGTGGTCGACGAGGCAGGCTTGCGCGTCCACATGGCGGCCCTCCGTCGGGCGCTGGGCGATGGCCAGGACGGGGCTCGATACATCGTCAACGTTTCGGGACGCGGCTACAGCTTTGTTGCCCCAGTCGAACGCTCACGCCCTGGTGCGCCCGCATCGCCGGCTCCCGTTCGGGCGCCGCTGCCCGGCCGCCAAATTCCAGCGACGCCCCGGCTCCTCGTCGGCCGCGACGAAGCCATCGAACACCTCATCGCACTGCTGGACAGGCGACGCTTTGTCAGCATCGTCGGTGCCGGCGGCATCGGCAAGACCACCGTGGCTGCCGCGATGGTGCGGCGGCTCCAGACCGGGTTTGGCGAGGATTGTGTCGCTTTTGTCGACTTGGGTGCCGTGTCCGATCAAGGGCTGGTTGCCGGGGCGGTCATCTCGGCGGTTGGCTGCACGCTCGGGGGAAGCGATCCGCTGGCCGAGCTTCTAGGCTTTCTGGCCGACAAGCGCGTCCTGATCGTGCTGGACAGTTGCGAACATCTTCTTGATGCATCTTCGCGTCTGGCAGGCGAACTGTTTCAGCATGCGCCAGACGTTTATGTGCTGGTGACGTCGCGAGAACCGTTGCGGGTCGAGGGCGAGACCGTGCATCTGCTCAGCCCTCTCGCGTGCCCCGTCGACGACGCGCCGAGCGCGGCAGACGCGATCGCGACCCCGGCGGTGCAATTGTTCATGGACAGAGCATCGTTGGGCGGTTTCGACGACGCGTTGAGCGACGCCGATGCGCCTGTCGTTTCCGAAATCTGTCGGCGCACCGACGGCATAGCGTTGGCGATCGAGCTGGTTGCCAGCCGGGTCGGAGCCTTTGGCGTCCGTGGCGTCGCGGGCCTGCTGGCCGGCAACATGGAGCTGACATTGGCCGGTCAGCGCAACGCAGCTCCGCGGCACCGCACGCTTCAGGCGATGCTCGATTGGAGCTTCAGCCTGCTGACCCGAGGCGAGCAGCGCGTTCTGTCGCGTTTGTCCATCTTTGTCGGCTTGTTCACGAGCGAGGCTGCTTGCGCCGTTGCAGGGGACGGCGAGCTCAAAGGCAGCGATGTCGCGGCGATGATCGTGCGGCTCGTGGACAAGTCGCTGGTCTGGGTTCATCCCGTCGGCGATACGGTGTTCTATCGCTTGTCCGACACGACGCGTGCGTACGCGGCGGCCAAGTTGGAGGGGATCGAGGACGTCGATCTGGTTGCCGGGCGCCATGCGCTCTATTTCGCTGATCTGTTCAGGTCGCTCGCGCTCGAGCATGGGGCTTATGCCGACATGGGGCGCTACGCATCCCACATCGGAAATGTCCGAAAGGCGCTCGACTGGAGCTTTTCCAGGAGGAGCTGCGCAATCGGGATCGAGCTCGCCGCCGATGCCGCTCCGCTGTTTCTCGGTCTGTGGCTGCTGGTCGAATGCCGTCATTGGTCGGAACTGGCATTGCGCGAGATTGTGAACTTCACCGAGCTGTCGCATCGAGAGGCTCGACTGCAGGAAGCGTACGCAGTTTCGTCGATGCACACCCTGGGCAATACGCCGGAAGTCCGGAAAGCCATCCGGCGTGGCCTCGAGCTTCATGAGGCCGGTGAACAGGCTCTACCGCAATTGCGGCTGCTGGCGGGCCTCAACCTCTTCCTTACGAGGCTCGGCGATTTTGAAGGGGCGTTGGCCGCCGCAATGAGATGCAAGGCCGTCGCGGAGCGAAGCGGATCTTTGAGTGATCGTGTCATATCCGAGTGGATGCTCGCGGCGGCCTGTCACCTCGCTGGCGATCAAGCCACTGCGGTGGAGCATTGCAGGCGCGGGTTCGAACTCGAAGCGGCGATCGGCCGGCTTGAGATCAATCTGTTTGGATACGATCACCATCTGCGTGCTGAGATCGCGCTGGCGCGGTCCCTTTGGCTGCTCGGTTCGCCGACGCAGGCTTGCGGACTGGCTCTCAAGGCGATGGATGAAGCAGCCCGGCTGCCTCCGCCGGGCAATTATTGCATGACGGTCGTCCATTCCGTCCCCGTGCTTCTGTGGAGCGGGAACACGAACGACACCGTAGACCACATCGAGCGCGCGATCGCGCAGGCCGAAAAGCATTCTTTGCGGGGGCTGGGAGCCGCGGCACAGGCGCTGAAGGGGGAGTGGCTCTCGATGACAGGGAAGCCTGCGGCCGGTGTGGAGACGCTGCGTCAGGCATTGACAAGCCTCCACCGCGAACAGCTTCACATGGTCGTGCCGGCCGCATCGCGCGCCCTCGCCGACGGGCTTGCTCGGAGCGGAAGATACGATGAGGCGCGCAAGGCCGTCCAATCCGCGATATCTTCCGCGGAACGGATGGGGCAGGCGTTCTGGATGCCGGATTTGTTGCACACGCAGGCGGAGGCCATCCTCGCGACTCCAGGGGCCGACCACGCGGCCGCGGAGCTGGCGTTTCGGCAGTCGATGGATCGCGCAAGAACGCTCCGCGCATTCGGCTGGGAGCTGAAAGCCGCCGTCTCTCTGGCGAGGCTGCTGGAGGGGCAGGGCCGAAGCGCAGAGGCGCGCGCGCTGGTCGAGCCGATTTTCGATGCACATTCGGAAAAATCGGGTTCGGTCGCTCTCTCGGATGCGCGGCGCATTCTGGGCGCGTGAAATTCCAAATCGGCCCGTCCAGAAGGCGCCGGCACTCAGCACTTTTCATTTTCTAGCAATTCATAACGCGCCCAGACCCTTCTCTGCGCCCATAGTCCCGTTCACGGCGTGCCGAGAGCAGGAGGACGGAATGGAACAGCCTGGACGAATTGCACTGGTTACCGGCGGCAGCCGGGGACTCGGGCGAAATGTGGTGCTCAGTCTTGCCCGGCGGGGCATCGATTCGATCTTTACCTACAATTCGGCCGTCGCGCAGGCCGACGCGATGGCGCGAGCCGTCGAGGAAATCGGTCGCAGAGCGATTCCGATGCAGCTCGACGTCGGCCAGGTGGACGCGTTCGACGCCTTCGTGTCGCGGTTCACAGAGGCGCTGGCGGGATTGGGCGCGGCCCGTTTCGACTACCTCGTCAACAACGCCGGGATTTCCCACCACAATGCTCTGGAGAAGACCACCGAAGCAGAACTCGACGCGATATACCGGATCAATTTCAAGGGCGTCTTCTTCCTGACGCAAAAATTGCTTCCGCTGCTGAAGGACGGCGGCCGGATCGTCAATCTGTCCAGCGGCCTCACCCGGATCGTGGTGCCCGGCAGCGGGCCCTATGGCGCGCTGAAGGCTGCTCTCGAAGTGCTGACGCGCTACCAGGCGAAGGAGCTGGGGCCTCGCCGGATAACCGTGAACGCAGTGGCTCCTGGCGCGATTCAAACCGATTTCAGCGGTGGCATGGTTCGCGACAATCCCGAGCTCAACAGGCAGGTGGCCGACATGACCGCGCTTGGTCGCGCGGGTGTCCCTGACGACATCGGGCCGATGATCGCTTCGCTGTTGTCGGATGATAATCGCTGGGTCAACGCGCAGCGCATCGAGGTCTCGGGCGGCATGGCGATCTAGTCACGATCGCGTGCACAGGTCGCCGCAGCTGGCGATTCTGCATCCCCAAATCCCGCTGCAGACGCTTTCCAAACGGCCCGCGCCCCGCCATTGTGCCGCTGCCACAGCACCACCCTCGGAGCAGCATCACATGTCGGACAAGGTCTCGCGTCGCCAGTTTGCCGCGCTGGCGGCATTGTCCGCGGCGGGAATTGCCAATCCTCTCGACAGCGCCGACGCCAAACCCGCGGCGGCGGCGGCCTCGCGCGACAGCGGCTTTCCGACGGGCTTCGTCTGGGGCACGGCGACCTCGTCCTACCAGGTCGAGGGCGCGGTCAACGAGGGCGGGCGAGGGGTCTCGATCTGGGACAAGTTCGTGCGCATTCCCGGCAAGATCGAGGACGGCTCGACCGGTGACCGCGCCAACGAGCATTTCCACCGCTACAAGGAAGACATCGCGCTCATCAAGGATCTCGGCTGCAAGGCCTATCGCTTCTCGATTGCCTGGCCGCGCGTGTTTCCGGATGGTGACGGCAAGCCGAACCCCAACGGCCTCGACTTCTACAACCGCCTCGTCGACGAGCTGCTCAGCAACGGCATCGAACCGTGGGCGACGCTCTATCATTGGGACCTGCCGCAATCGCTGCAGGACCGCTTCGGCGGCTGGCGCTCGACCGAGACGTGCAAGATCTTCGGCGACTACGCGGGCTATGTCGCCGGGCACCTCACCGACCGGGTCAAGAACGTGTTCACGCTGAACGAGAGCGGCCGCTTCGTGCAGTTCGGCTACGGCCTCGGCATCGACGCGCCCGGCGTGACGCTGCCGCAGCGGGAGGTCAACCAGATCAGGCACAACAGCGCGCTCGCGCACGGGATCGCGGTGCAGGCGGTGCGGGCCCATGGCCGCCACGGCACCAGGGTCGGACCTGCCGAGAATATCGACGTCTGCGTGCCCGCGATCGACACGCCCGAGCATGTGCTCGCCGCCGAGATCGCGCTGCGCGAGATGAATGCCGGATATCTCAACGTCATCATGACGGGGCAGTATACCGACGCCTTCCTGAAATATGCCGGCGCCGATGCGCCGAAATATACCGAGGCCGAGCTGAAGATCATCTCTTCGCCGGTGGACTTTCTCGGCCTCAACATCTACGCGCCGCAGAATTATGTGGTGCCCTCGGCGGAGGGCGCGGGCTTCATGCCGCTGCCGATCCCGAAATCGTTCCCGCATATGAGCTCCGACTGGCTGCGCATCGCACCGGAGACGATGTACTGGGTGCCGAAGCTCGCGGCCAAGATCTGGAAGACGGATGCGATCTACATCACCGAGAACGGTACCTCCGGCGACGACGTGGTTACGCCCGACGGCAAGATCTACGATACCGATCGCATCATGTACCTGCGCAACTATCTCGCCCAGCTGCAGCGCGCCACCGCCGAGGGCGTGCCGGTGCGCGGCTATTTCCTCTGGAGCCTGATGGACAACTTTGAATGGGTGTTCGGCCTCAGCAAGCGCTTCGGGCTGTACCACGTCAATTTCGACACCCAGGTGCGCACGCCGAAGCTCAGTGCGAGCTACTACCGCAACGTGATCGCGAAGAACGCGGCGGGAGCTTAGCCGCTTCTGCCGCACTCAGAGAGCCGTCATGCCCGGGACAAGCCGGGTCATGATGTTGCGGAAACTCCCGTGCCAACAGCTCAGGTCCTATGCGATTGGCCGGATTTTACGTGCGGCGGAAAATCCGGTGAGGGCCGCAAGCGCGGCACATTGACTCACCTCGTCCTCTGATCGAAAACCGTCCTCAACACTCATAACAAGAGGACAACGCCCATGACCGACGCGCTGATCATCGATGCCTGCCGTACCCCGCGGGGCGTCGGCAAGGCCGGCAAGGGAGCACTCTCGGGCATTCATCCGCAGCAGCTGGGAGCCACCGTGCTGCGCGCGCTCGCCGAGCGCACCGGCATCAACACGGCCGATGTCGATGACATCGTCTGGGGCTGCAGCGCGCAGGTCGCAACGCAGAGCGGCGATCTCGGCCGCATGTCGGCGCTCGATGCCGGCTATGACGTGCGTGCCAGCGCGGTGACGCTGGATCGCTTTTGCGGAAGCGGCATCACCAGCGTCAACATGGCGGCATCCTCGATCATGGCGGGCGCGGAAGATCTCGTCATCGCCGGCGGCTGCGAGATGATGTCGATGGAGGGGCGGCGCGGCGGCGGCCCGATGATGATGGACTCCGGCAACCTGCGCCTGCGCGCAAGGCATCCGCAGTCGCATCAGGGCGTCTGCGCCGACGCGATCGCGACGCTGGAGGGCATCACGCGAAGCGACGTCGATGCGCTCGGCCTCGAAAGCCAGAAGCGCGCCGCGCAGGCGATCGCCGGCGGCCACTTCAAGAAGAGCCTCGTGCCGGTGCATCGCGAGGACGGCAGCCTCGCGCTCGACCATGAGGAATATCCGCGGCCGCAGACCACGATGGAGGGCCTCAGCAGCCTGAAGCCGGCCTTCCCCGCGATCGCCGACTACGCGCTGGACGACAAGGGCACGACCTATCGCGGCCTGATCCTGCAGAGATATCCGGACCTGAAGATCGACTTCGTGCATCACGCCGGCAACTCCTCCGGCGTCGTGGACGGCGCCGCAGCGATCCTCTTGGCCTCGCCCGCCTACGCCAAGGCGCATGGCCTCAAAGCCCGCGCCCGCGTCGTGGCGATGGCGAATATGGGGGATTCACCGACCCTGATGCTGAACGCGCCGGTGCCTGCAACGCGAAAAGTCCTGGCGAAGGCGGGCCTCTCGATCGACGACATCGACCTGTTCGAGATCAACGAGGCCTTTGCGGTGGTGGCGGAAAAATACATCCGCGACCTCAAGCTCGACCGTGCCAAGGTCAACGTCAATGGCGGCTCGATCGCGCTCGGCCATCCCATCGGCGCGACCGGCTCGATCCTGATCGGCACCGTGCTCGACGAGCTCGAACGGCGCGACCTGAAGCGCGGTCTCGTCACCATGTGCGCCGCCGGCGGCATGGCGCCGGCCGTCATCATCGAGCGTATCTAGCTGCCTTCTCCGTCGCCTCTCCCCGTAAAAACGGGGAGAGAAAGCGGCTGTCGTGCGCTCCGACCCTTATTTTTCAGGGTGAATCGTGCGCCCTCGTTCGGTCGTCGCTTGTCGAAAGGCGCGAATCAGCTTTAGCAAGTGTGCGTGCGGGCCTTTGAAACAAGGTAAAATCCGCTGTCAGAGGCTTCTTCCGCTCTGGAAGTAGCTAAAAAGCAGGGTTTTTTGCCACAGAGGGCCAAAAAAGCCCGTAAAATCGCGACAAAACTGTGCAGAAGGCTATAGGCCTTCGCCGCTTGGTCTAATATGCAACCGGCAACGAATCAGAGGAGACACGATGCCAGCCCAAATGTCCAAATCGCAGTTGATCGAAAAGATTGCGACCGCCACCGAGCTTTCCAAGCGCGACGTCAAGAGCGTCATGGAGACGCTGACCGATGTCGGCCACAAGGAGCTCAAGAAGAACGGCCTGTTCCTGGTGCCGGGCTTCGCCAAGTTCGTGGTCATCAAGAAGCCCGCGACCAAGGCGCGCAAGGGCACCAACCCGTTCACGGGTGAAGAGATGATGTTCAAGGCCAAGCCGGCCCGGAAGATCGTCCGCGCCCGCCCGGTCAAGGCTGCCAAGGACGCCGTGGCCTGATAACGCAAAGGCCCCCTCGAATGTGAGGGGGCCTTTTATTTGGGGCAGCCGCGAGGGCCTGAGACGGAGGGCTCAACCCTTGCGGCGCTTCACCCGGACCGTAACAGGCTGAAGCCGCGGCTCGGGGCCTGCGAGCGCATCGCGAACCCGGTCGATGGCACGATCGAGCAGCTGGCGCAGCCGCTGCGTCTTGCGCGATCTCTTCGCTTCTTCCAGCAGTTTCTTCATCGCATCACTCCGCCGCTTCGACCTTGGCTCCGGCCGGCTCGAGCGCCGCGGCGATGGCCTCGTCGACGCGCTCCAGCCAGATGAACTCCAGATTGTCCCGCGCGCTCTGCGGGATGTCGTCATAGTCCCGCTTGTTGCGCGCCGGCAGCATCACCCGCTTCAGGCCGGCGGCGGCCGCAGCCACCACCTTCTCCTTGATGCCGCCGACCGGCAGCACCAGCCCGCGCAGCGAGATCTCGCCGGTCATCGCGGTGTCGCTCCGCACCGTGCGATTGGTGAGCAGCGACGTCAGCGCCGTGAACATCGCAACGCCCGCGCTCGGTCCGTCCTTCGGGGTTGCCCCCGCGGGGACGTGAACGTGGATGTCGCTCTTCTCGAACACCGAGGGATCGATGCCGAGCTGCGGCGCCTTGCTCTTCACCAGCGTGAGCGCGGCCTGCACGCTCTCGCGCATGACCTCGCCGAGCTGGCCGGTCAGGATCATGCCGCCGCGGCCGGGCACGCGCGAAGCCTCGATGAACAGGATGTCGCCGCCGACCGGCGTCCAGGCAAGGCCGGTGGCCACGCCCGGAATGCTGGTGCGCTGCGCGATCTCGCCCTCGAAGCGCGGCTGGCCGAGCACGGTGGCGATGTCCTTTGTCGTCACCACGACTTTCGCAGCCGTTCCTTCGGCGACCTGCACCGCGGCGTGGCGGAACACCTTGCCGATCTCGCGCTCCAGGTTACGCACGCCGGCCTCGCGGGTGTAGCCCTTGACCACCAGCCTCAGCGCCTCCGGCTCGATCTCGGCCTGCTCGGCCGTCAGGCCGTTGGCCTCCAGCTGCCGCCGCACCAGATAACGCCGCGCGATCTCCAGCTTCTCCTCTTCGGTGTAACCGGCGAGGCTAATCAGCTCCATGCGGTCCAGCAGCGGACCCGGGATCTGGTCCAGCATGTTGGCGGTCGCGATGAACACCACGCGCGACAGGTCGAAGGGCACGCCCAGGTAATTGTCCCGGAACGTCCCGTTCTGCTCGGGGTCGAGCACCTCCAGCATGGCGGCCGAGGGATCGCCCTGCACGCCACGGCCCATCTTGTCGATCTCGTCCAGCATCATGACGCAGTTGCGTGCGCCCGCCTTCTTGATGCCCTGGATGATGTTGCCGGGCAGCGCGCCGATATAGGTGCGCCGGTGACCGCGGATCTCGGCCTCGTCATGCACGCCGCCGAGGCTGACGCGCACGAAGGGGCGATCCATCGCGCGGGCGATGGACTGGCCGAGCGAGGTCTTGCCGACGCCGGGCGGCCCGACGAAGCACAGGATCGGCGCCTTGCCCTGCGGCGCCAGCTTGCGCACCGCCAGATATTCGATGATCCGGCTCTTGATCTTCTCCAGGCCGAAATGGTCGGCGTCGAGGATGCGGCGCGCCTCCTTGATGTCGATCGGCTTTTCCTCGGGCAGCGCCCAGGGCAGCTCGATCAGCCAGTCCAGATACGTACGGACCATGCCGGCTTCGCCGGCCGCTTCGGGCATGCGCTCGTAACGGCGCAGCTCCTTCTTGGCGTGCGCCTCCGCTTCCGGCGGCATGTTGGCCTTGGCGATCGCGGCCGTCAGCTCGGTGACCTCGGCCGCCTTGCCGTCGCCTTCGCCCAGCTGGCGCTGGATGGTCGCCATCTGCTCGCGCAGGATCGCCTCGCGCTGCCGTTCGTCGAAGGTGGCGCGGGTCTTCTGGCCGATTTCGTTGGAGATGCGCAGCACCTCCAGCCGCTCGGCCAGGTGCTTCGACACCTTCTCGACGCGCAAGGCGAGGTCGATGGTCTCCAGGACCTCCTGCTTGTCCTGCGGCTTGATGTCCATGAACGACGTCGCCAGGTCCGCCAGCGCGCCGGGCGCGGTGGTGCTCTGGAACATCGCGACCAGCTCGGGCGGCGCCTGCGGCAGCAGCTCGATCGCCTCGATCGCCTGGCGCTGCAGGTTCAGCGCGCGCGCCTCGATCTCGGGCGAGTTCGTGGCGGGCTCGGGGATCTGCTGGATGCGCGCGGCCGGGAACGGCGTCCCCGGCAGGAAGTCGAGGATGCGCGCGCGCTGCACGCCCTGGCAGACGATGTGATGCGTGCCGTCGGGCGCGGTGATGTAGCGCACGATGTTGGCGATGGTCGCGACCCGGTAGAGGTCGTCCGGGCCGGGCTCCTCGATCTCGGGGCTGCGCTGCAGGACGATGCCGACCGGCCGCTGCTCGCGCAGCGCCTGCTGCGCGGCGGCGATGGACTTCGGACGGCCGATCGCGATCGGCGCGATGGCGCCGGGGAACAGCACCATCTCGCGGACGGGGATGATGATCAGTGCGTCCTCGGGGATCTTCACGTCGGGACCGTTTTGAGAAATGTCCTGGGAATTGGTCTGTTCGGTATTCATCTGTTCGGTGGCCATGTTCGACCTCAGGATTTGGCGAGGCGCAGTGCGACGCAGCCGTCCATCACGAAGCGGCTGATCGCGTAGCGGCCAAGGGGCAGTGCAATCCGGCGCTCGAAGCGCCCCTGCGGCAGTTCGAGCCGGTGGATGCGGGCGTTGCGAAGCTCCGGCGGAAGGGTGCGCTGGCCGGAGATCACGAGCACGCCGTCATGGATCACCGTCTCGACGTTGTCAGGATTGACGCCGGGAAGCGCGACCAGGATCAGGAGCTCATGCTCGGTCTCGAGCACGTCGATCGGCGGCTCCCAGCAGGCGTCCTGGCGGCCGAACTGCTGCCGCAGCCGTTCGGCGCGGGTCAGCGAGTCCAGGGCTTCGGACAGCATCCAGTCGAGGGGATTTTTGGGTTGCATGATGCGGACTCGGCGGTGGGAAAGTCAGCATATGGGGCTGGTTCCCGGGAAATCCAGTGCAGCGACGCTGACGTGCCATGCGGAACGTGCGATCCAACAAGCAAACGCCGCGGCTTGGGCCGCGGCGTTCCATCATGAGCGCGCGGGGGGCCATCAGGCGGCGGCGCGATACTCGTCTTCCGCTTCGAGGTTGATGACGGAGATGGCGAGCTCGGTCAGCGTGTGGTCGGTCGCCTCTTCCTCGTCCAGCGTCTCCTGGAGCAGCCTTGCCGCGTCGTGCATGCCGAGCTCCTCGGCCCAGGTGCGCAGCGTGCCATAGCGGGAGATCTCGTAATGCTCGACCGCCTGGGCGGCCGCGAGCAGCCCGGCGTCGAGGGCGGGGGCTCCCTTGAACTCCTTCATGATCTCGGCGCCCTCGTCCGTGATGCCGTTGATGGCCTCGCAAGGCTTGCCGCGTGCGGGCTTGCCCAGCATCTTGAAGATCTGGTCGAGGCGTCTGACCTGGCCCTGGGTCTCGCGCAGATGCTTGTTGAAGGCGGCCGCGAGATCCCTGGACTGCGCGGCCTTGGCCATCTTGGGCAGGGTCTTGATGATCTTGTTCTCGGCGAAATAGATGTCCTTCAGCGTCTCCAGGAACAGGTCGCTGAGCATCTTCGGCGCCTGGCGCGGCCGGCGCGCCGCCGTCTTTTTGGTTGTGCGTTTCTTTGCTCGTTTAGCCATGGGTCCTCCTCTTGAGGTGACACGGGAAGGCGTCGCCTCCCTCAATCCTCGAGCGATCAAGATTCGGGATGCGCAAATGTTCCTCGCGGAGCGTGCCGTGAGCCGCTATGGCTTGCCGCCTGAACCAAGCCCTTCCGAGACAAGCCTGCCCGGGACGCCTTCCGATGCTCGACATCGCCCTGTCCGCCTTCGTGACGCTGCTGCTGGTGGTCGACCCCGTCGGCCTCGCGCCGGCGTTTCTTGCCGCGACCTCAGGCATGCCCGACAAGGTCAAGCGGACCATCGCGGTGCGCGCGCCGCTGATCGCGGCTTCCATCCTGGTGGTGATAGCGCTGGTCGGAAACTGGCTGCTGCGCCAGCTCGGGATCGGCATCCCCACGTTCCAGATCGCCGGCGGGCTGCTGCTGTTCGGCGTCTCCTACCAGATGATCTTCGGCGACCGTCCGCATCGCGAGGCGCGCGAGGCCGACAAGGCGTCCTCCGAGCATGCCTCCGACGTCGCGGTGTTTCCCCTGGCCATTCCCATGATGGCCGGTCCCGGCGCGATCGCGACCACGCTGCTGCTGTCGGGCGATGCCGGCTATGGGATGAAGCTCGTGGTCATCATCGCGATCGTGCTCGCGGTGTGCCTGCTCTGCATGCTCTGCTTCATCTCGGCTCATTTGATCGCCCGCACGCTCGGGCGCACGGGAAATGCCGTGCTGTCGCGGGTGCTCGGCATGCTGCTCGCGGCCTATTCGGTGCAGTTCGTGATCAACGGCGTCGCCGCCGTCCGCGCGAGCCTGACATAGGCCTGCATAGGCCTGCGACAATCTGTTAATCCGTTGATTTTTCGATCTATTTCGCCGGATGGCGCGGGCGCCGTCCGGATCCCGGACAGGCCGGTCGCTTTCGCTTGCGCAGCCACGTTGCTTTGACGTACTTCCCCTTTCAGCAGCATCAGCAAGGCGGGATGTCGATGACAGCGGACGAGCGCGCCAAGAGACAGGCCATCATCGACGCCTGCCGCCGCATGAACGCGCTCGGCATCAACCAGGGCACATCGGGAAATATCAGCGTCCGCCATGCGGACGGGCTGCTGGTCACGCCGACCAGCGTGCCCTACGAGGCCATGACGCCGGACCAGATCGTATTCATGACGATGGACGGCAAGCATGCGCCGGACCAGAAGCCGTCCAGCGAGTGGCGCTTCCATCGCGACATCCTGAAGTCGCGGCCCGACGTCAGCGCCGTCGTCCACGCCCATCCGACCTACTGCACCATCCTGGCGATCATGGGCATGGCGATCCCGCCCGTGCACTACATGATCGCGGCCGCCGGCGGCGACAGCATCCGCTGCGCTCCCTATGCCACCTTCGGAACGGAGGAACTCTCCGACCATGCGGTGCGGGCGCTCGAGGGCCGGCTCGCCTGCCTGCTCGACCATCACGGCATGATCGCGATCGGCAAGACGCTGGACAAGGCGATGTGGCTCGCTGTCGAGGTCGAGACGCTGGCGCGGCAATATCACGGCTGCCTCCAGATCGGACAACCGCCGCTGCTCTCCAGCGACGAGATCGAGCGGGTCCGCCAGCGCATGGCAGGCTACGGCCTGTCGGAAGGGTAGGGCGGCCAGAGGTGTTCGTGCGGCTCAGACATCTCGTCGATCGCAAGGGATCGAACCGCTTCATGGTTCGCCTGCGCGCGCTCCTGCGCAGCAACGAGTTCTACCTGATCCCGCTGGCCCTGGTGATCGGCACGCTGGCCGGCGCCATCGTGACGCTGATGGCCGAGATCGCGCAGATCGCGCATGTCGTGATTTACGGCATTCCCGTCGACGTCCGCCTCTCGGCCAATGCGCGCGTCACCGCCTGGGCGGCACTGACGGCGCCCGCGCTCGGCGGCCTCGCGCTCGGCATCATGGAATGGTCGCGGCGGCGCATGAAGATCTCGAACGCCGTCGACCCGATCGAGGCCAACGCGCTGCGCGGCGGCAATCTGTCGATGCGCGACAGCGTGGTGGTCTCGAGCCAGACGCTGATCTCCAACGGCTGCGGCGCCTCCGTCGGGCTCGAGGCCGGCTACACCCAGATCGGCTCCGGCATCGCCTCGCTGCTCGGCAAGTTCTTCAACCTGCGCCGCAACGATCTGCGCCTGATGGTCGGCTGCGGCGCGGCCGCCGCGATCGCGGCCGCGTTCGGTGCGCCGATCACCGGCGCCTTCTATGCCTGCGAGCTGATCGTCGGCGTCTATTCGGTCGGCAGCGCCGCGCCGATCCTCGCGGCCTCGCTGGCGGGCGCGCTGACCGCGCAATGGCTCGGCGGCGCACCGTATTCGCTCGAGATCCCCAAGGTCAGCGCCGTCGGCGTCGAGCAATATCTGGCGCTGATCGGGCTTGCGCTCGTCACCAGCGGTGTCGGCATCGCGGTGATGCGATCGTCGTCGATGTTCGAGCGACTGTTCAAATGGCTCCCGGTCTGGCTGCGCCCGGTGATCGGCGGCCTTATCGTCGGCAGCTTTGCGATTGCGACACCGCAGGTGCTGGCGGCCGGCCACGGCGCCATGGTGCTGGACCTGTTCCACGACATGACGATCGGGCTGATCGCGCTGATCATCGCCCTGAAGGTCACGGCGTGCCTGATCTCGCTCGCCTCCGGCTTTCGCGGTGGCCTGTTCTTCGCCTCGCTGTTCGTCGGCAGCCTGATCGGCAAATTCTTTGCCGCCGTGCTGCTGCTGATCAGCCCGAACTTCGTGATCGATCCGCTGGTGGCGATGCTGACGGGCATGGCGACCTTAGGCGTCGCCATCGTCGGCGGTCCGCTCACCATGTCGTTCCTCGTGCTCGAGATGACGCGCAACGTCGACGTCACCGCCGTGGTGCTGGCCGGCTGCATCGTCACCTCGATCTGCGTCCGCTTCATGTTCGGCCACTCCTTCTCGACCTGGCGCCTGCATCTGCGCGGCGAGACCATCCGCAGCGCCAACGATGTCGGCTGGCTGCGCAACCTCACCGTCGAGCGCTTGATGCGCTCCGACGTCGGCAAGGTGCCGTCGACCACGACCATCGCCGCCGTGCGCCGCGAATTCGTGCTGGGCTCGCGGCCCGGCATCGTCATCGTCAACAATGCCGACGAATATATCGGCCTCGTCCTGTTGCCCGATTTGTTCTCCAGCGACCTCGACACCATCGCCGACGACATCCAGGTGATCGAGCTCGCCCGCCTGATCGACATCGTGCTGATCCCGGAAATGAACGTGAAGAGCGCGATGGCGGTGTTCGACGAGGCGGAAGCGGAGATGCTGGCGGTGGTCGATTCCACCGACAGCCGCAAGGTGGTCGGCTTCCTCACCGAGACCTTTGCCCGCCGCCGCTATGTCGAGGAGATCGACAAGGCGACGCGCGGCGTGCTCGGGGCGCTGTAGTCGACGTTGAGGCGGGACGGCGTGCATGCGCAGCGCCGTCCGCGTTGTCTAGCGGCCCGGTTGAGACGGAGCCGCAACGAGGCAGGCCACGATCCGGCGGACCAGCGGCAGCACCAGCAGCAGCGTCGGGAAGGCGACGAGCCATGACAGCCCCCAGGCACCCGGCCATGTCGCGAGGAACGCCGGCGTTGCGCCGAGGCTCCGGAGCGTCGAAATGACCGACACTACGGCTGTCATGAGGATGGACAGCACGAATGGCATTACGATCGACGCATAGCGCGCCGGCAGTTTGCGAACCGCAATCATCTGATTTCTCTTGGAGAATAGGACGCGTCAGGCACGGTGAACCCCAAAAATCGGCATCGATCCCGACGGCGTCGGTTGATGCGTTGGTTCACGTGAAACGCTTACGGCGACCGAAAAACGGCGCGGCTGTTCATTATCCGCTCAGGTTGAGTGGCGCAAGCTGGATCGGTTCGTTCGGTTTACAATCGTTCAAAGCGTGGCAGATTGCCGCGATCATGAAACCATTTCAGCGGTTTGCGCGTTATCAACGGTTTGCATAGATGTGTTTTTCCGAAAACAGAGGAAGATCAAGATGAGCAGATTCATGATGTCCGCAGCCGGCCGCAGCACCGTCCTGGCCGCATGCGCAGGCCTGGCGCTGCTCGCAACTTCGGTGTCGCCCTCGGCCGCGGCAGCGCCTCGGCCGGCACAGGCCGCGCCGGTAAACGCCGGGCAGGGCTCCTCCGACGTTACTGATTTCAGCGCAGCTCGTCGCCGCTACTATCGGCGCGGGCCGAACGCCGCAGGTCTCGCCTTCATGGGCGCGGCAGCCGGCATCATTGGCGGAGTGATCGCCGAGCAGCGCCGCCGCGACTACTACGAGAACAACTATTATTATGGCCGGCGCTACTATGGTGGCCCCGGTTACTACGGCGGCCAGGGCTATTACGGCGGCAATCCCTATTACTACGACCCGGGCTACTGATATCGGCTCGTACCACGGCTGGTTTCGATCTCGCTTCAAAAAAGGGCGGCGCCTCGCGCCGCCCTTTGTCGTGCTCGCGTTCGTGGGTAGCCCGGGTGAGCGCAGCGATACCCGGGGCCTCAGTCGCATGGACCCGGATGTCGCTTCCGCCGTCGCTCTTCGAGCTATGGCGGACAAGTCGCTCATCCGGGTTACGGGACCGGGCTGTGTCGCGCCGCTGTCAATCCATTCGCGCGAAAATATTCCACTTTACCGAAATTCGGAAATGGCGTACGTGTCGTCCATCCCGGTTCATCCTTGAGGGGCGGTCATGTGATCGTCATTGTCGCGAGCCGGGCTTGCGGTGGACGCGGCAGCGTTGGCGCGAATGGCCGGGGCAGGGCGGATTGCTCTCCGTGAGCCCCCTGGGCATCGCGCGGACGAACGGCGCTGACAGGTTCGTCTCGTCTGTAAGTTTCCGGCTTTGTCGACAGGGCTGGAAAAATTGCGGCGAACATGGCGAGCCGCGCGTACGGCAAAACCGTGTGGTCCTGGCCGTCGTTGCTACGGCCAAGCTCTTGCGAATGCGGCGATCGCGTCAACCGGCGCGGCGCCGGTGAATTTCGCTGGGGTGAGGGAGGCCAGAAGGAATTCGGCTCCCGGGAGAGCACGGCATAAGCCGTCCGGCCATCGCGCAGGGAAGGCCGAGTGATTGGCTGCACCTGTATGCTGCTGTGCGGTTCTCTTGCGCTACCTTTCGCGCAGCGGACCGTGGGTGCCAGTCGGCACCCGGCCTTCCCTGCGCCCTCTTGGCTTAGAGAGGTGGAGTGACCAGGCAAAGCTCGGGCGAATTGCGCCGCGAGGACGCGCAGCCGTGTGTGCGAGGTCGTAGGATGGGTAGAGCACTTGCGAAACCCATCACGTTCCGGCGAGCCGGATGGGCGATGGGTTTCGCTTCGCTCTACCCATCCTACGAGTGCATGTCGGAGAGCTGCAGTGTTGCCACACACTCCGTCATTGCGAGCGCGGCGAAGCAATCCAGCGTCTTTCCGCGGAGCGAATCGGGATTGATTCGCTGCGCTCGCAATGACGATGTGGGGAAGGTGCAACCAATCCATCCCCGTCACCCTGAGGTGGCCGCGTCTTCGGCGGCCCTCGAAGGGCGACGGCCCGGCTGCATCTCGGCCGTGCATCCTTCGAGGCTCCCGGCGCGATCGCGCCACTCGCACCTCAGGATGACGGAGTTGATGGTGTCGTCATTGCAAAGAGCGTTGAAGCCTTGCGCTCTGTGCTTCCGGCAATCACCGTCCCGCAGGCGCCGACATCGCGCCGTTGGCGTAGCGCGACCAGTCGGGCGTCGTCGGCTGCGACGGCCAGATGGCGGCGTTGGAGTCGCGGACCGATTGGGTGATGGGAACGGGTTGCGCCTTGCGGGCGTGGTGACGGTCGCTTGCTGCGGCGGTCTGGACGGTGGCGGCGGCAATCAGCATGGCGCCGACAAGGACGAAAGTCTTTTGCATCGTTGTTTCTCCCGTGACGACGCACCGGCTGTGAGAAATATCGTCGTCGTCGCGGGTCACATGGCGATGCGCCCTTTGGAATGTCAGCGGTGCGGCCTTCACGTTGGAGCGAGCAAATTTTCTGGTCCCGGCTAAATATTCGGCAGTCCCACCCGGACGCGCGGTGGACTTGGCCTGCGCAATCCGGTTCAATGGGACAAATTGGCTTTCCAGGCGACAACGATGTCGAAATATCTGCTGGTCCTGCTCCTGATTGCCGCGCCGGCGGCGGCGCAGGTCAAGCCTTCGCCGAAGAGTTCGGCGGCGCATCCGGACCCCTGCGCGCCGATCGGGCGGACCGCGGACGGCAAGCTGGTCTATTCCATGAAATGCGAGAACCTGCCGGCACCGCCCACACCGCCGCCGCAGGCGGAACTGAAGGAGGCGACGCCTCCGGCCGCCGCCGCCGAGCCGGAGCCCGAGGTGCGGCGGAGCGGCATTTTCGGCTGGTCCTACGACCGCAGGTGATGCGGCTTCGCCCTTGCGCGAAGCCTTATGGAGTGCTCTTTGCTGAGAGTTCCCCGCGGGGCCTCGGCCCCCGATCCAGAGAGATGAGATGAGCAAACTCGTTATCCGCGCCGGCGATTTCACCTTCGATGCCCGTTTCGAGGAGCAAGCCGCGCCCAAGACCGTCGCCGCGTTCCGCAAGGCGCTGCCGTTCGAAAGCCACATCATCCATGTGCGCTGGAGCGGCGAGGGCGTGTGGATGCCGCTCGGCGATCTCGACTTCGGCGTCGGCTACGAGAATCACACCAGCTATCCCGCGCCGGGCCAGATCATCCTCTATCCCGGTGGCATCAGCGAGACCGAGATCCTGCTCGCCTATGGCGGCGTCCACTTCGCCAGCAAGATGGGCCAGCTCGCCGGCAACCACTTCATCACGCTGACCTCGGGCCTGGAAAACCTGGCGACGCTGGGCAAGAGCGTGCTGTGGAAGGGCGCGCTGCCGATCCGCTTCGAGGAAGTCTGAGTGACCGATATACGCTACCCGCGCGATCTCCGCGGTTACGGCCGCAACCCGCCGCATCCGCAATGGCCTGATAATGCGCGGGTGGCGGTGCAGTTCGTCGTCAATTTCGAGGAGGGCGGCGAGAACAACATCCTGCACGGCGACCGCGCCTCGGAAGCGTTCCTGTCCGACGTGCTCGGCGCGCAGCCCTGGCCCGGCCAGCGTCACGCCAACATCGAATCCATGTTCGAATATGGCTCGCGCGCCGGCTTCTGGCGGCTGTGGCGGATGTTCAGCGAGCGGAAGTGGCCGGCCACCGTGTTCGGCGTCGCGACTGCGCTCAAGCGCAACCCGGAAATCGTCGCGGCCATGAAGGAGGCGGGCTGGGATATCGCCAGCCACAGCCTGAAATGGATCGAGCACAAGGACATGAGCGAGGCGCAGGAACGCGCCGAGATCGCCGAATCTATCCGCGTTCACACCGAGGCGACCGGATCGCGGCCGCTCGGCTGGTACACCGGCCGCTCCTCGATCAACACCAATCGTCTGCTGATGGAGGAGGGAGGCTTCCTCTATCTCTGCGACTCCTATGCCGACGATCTGCCCTATTGGGTCAAGGGCGCCAAGGGCAAGCAGCTCATCATTCCCTATACGCTCGATGCCAACGACATGCGGTTCATCAACCCGCAGGGGTTTGCCGAAGGCGAGCAGTTCTTCACCTATCTGAAGGACGCCTTCGACGTGCTCTATGCGGAAGGGCAGACCGCGCCGAAGATGATGTCGGTAGGGCTGCACTGCCGTCTCGCCGGCCGGCCCGGCCGCGCCGCGGGGCTGATCCGCTTCCTCGACTACATCGGCAAGCATGAGCGCGTCTGGGTGCCGACGCGGTTGCAGATCGCGCAGCACTGGCACGACAAGCATGCTCATCTCGCGGCAGATGCGTTCGAGATCGGATGATGGTGTGATGTCGCAAATCCCGCTCGCCGATCTCAATGCTGCAAGCAAGGCCGATTTCGTCGCCGCGCTCGCCAACGTGGTCGAATATTCGCCGTGGATCGCGGAGAAGCTCGCCGGGCAGCGGCCGTTCGCAGGCGTCAACCAGTTGCACGCCGCGCTGATCGCTGCGATCCAGGCTGCCGAGCCCGACGTGCAGCTGGCGCTGATCCGCGCGCATCCCGATCTCGCCAACAAGACCCAGCGCGCCGCAGGTCTGACGGCGGAATCGACCAATGAGCAGAACAGCGCGGGCCTCGACCGGCTGTCGGAGGCCGAATACGCCGCGTTCGAGCGCGTCAACAACGCGTACCGCGAGAAATTCGGCTTCCCCTATATCGTCTGTGTGCGCCGTCACACCAAGGATTCCGTGCTGCGCGACTTCGAGACGCGGCTGCGCAACATCGCCAAGACCGAGACGCGGCGCGCGATCGAGGAGATCGGCCGCATCTCGGCGCTGCGGCTGGATCAACTCGTCACCGCCGACGACAGACTGAAAGTGCACGGCCGGCTCTCGACGCATGTGCTGGACAACCATGCCGGCAAGCCTGCGGCGGGCATCCCGGTCGAGCTCGTCGAACTCGCAAATCTCGGCGAGAGCCGCGTGATCGCGCGTGCCGTCACCAATGACGACGGCCGCACCGACCAGCCGCTGATCGGCGGCCGGCCGCTGCCGATCGGCCGCTACGAGCTCAGATTCAACATCGGCAAATATTACGCCGAGCGCAACGTGCCGCTGTCAGACCCGCCGTTCCTCGACGAGATCCCGTTGCGCTTCGCGATCAGCGAGCCGGAAGGCCATTATCACGTGCCGCTGCTGGTCACGCCGTGGAGCTATTCGACCTATCGCGGCAGCTAGACGTGCTGCGCCGACGCTGCCGCTGAGGCTGCATCGGTTTCCGCCGCGGCGCCGCCGCTCAATCCGTTGAAGAAGGCATTGAGCAGCACCGAGACGATGGCGCAGAGCAGGATGCCGGACTCCAGTAGCGGCTGGAGGTCATGCGGCAGATTGCGGAAGAAGCCGGGCGCGGCGAGCGGGATCAGGCCGAAGCCGATCGAGATCGCGACGATGAAGAGATTGTAACGGTTGGTGCGGAAATCGACCGAGGTGAGGATGCGTGCGCCGGTCGCCGCGACCATGCCGAACATCACGAGACCCGCGCCGCCGAGCACGACCAGCGGCACCGCCTCGACCAGCGCGGCGAGCTTCGGCAGCAGGCCGAGCACGAGCATGATGCAGCCGCCCGTGATCGTCACCCAGCGCGAGCGCACGCCGGTGACCGAGACGAGGCCGACATTCTGCGAGAACGAGGTGTAGGGAAACGTGTTGAAGATGCCGCCGAGCAGCGTACCGACACCGTCGGCGCGCAGGCCGCGGCTCAGTGCTTCGCGGTCCACTGCCTTGCCGGTGATGTCACCGAGGGCGAGGAACATGCCGAGCGACTCGATCATCACCACGATCATGACGACGCACATGGTGATGACAGGCACCAGATGGAATTGCGGCATGCCGAAGCGGAACGGGATCACGAGCGCGCCCCAGGAGGCCGCCGCGACCTTGTCGAAATGCATCACACCGAGCGCGCTCGCGAGCACCGCGCCGGCGATGATGCCGAGCAGCACGGCGACGTTGGCGACAAAGCCCGTGCCCCACTTGATCAGGCCAAGGACGAAAAGCAGCACGAACAGCGAGATGCCGAGGCCCTGCAACTGCCCGTAGGCCGGATTGGGAAAGCTGCCGGGAACGCCGTCGACGACCTTCGTCAGCGTCGGCAGGCCACCGCCGGCCCAGTTGATCCCGACGCGCATCAGCGAGATGCCGATGATGAGGATGATGCTGCCGGTGACGACGGGCGGAAACAGCGGCAACAGCCGGCTGACGAAGGGCGCGGCGACGATGCCGAACAGGCCGGCCGCAATCACCGAGCCGTAGATGCCGAGCAGGCCGATATCGGGCGCGGCCGCCATCGACAGCATCGGGCCGACCGAGGCAAAGGTCACGCCCATCATCACGGGCAGGCGGATGCCGACGCCGGGAAAGCCGAGGCATTGCACCAGCGTCGCAATCCCGCAGGCAAACAGATCGGCGCTGATCAGGAAGGCGACGTCCTCCGGCGGCAGCTTCAGCGCGCGGCCGATGATCAGGGGCACCGCAACCGCCCCGGCATACATCACCAGCACGTGCTGGAGCCCGAGCGCCAGCAGGCGCGGGAGCGGCAGGACCTCGTCGACGGGATGCACTTCGCTGGTCATGAATGATCCCCCCTGAATGATCGACCTATCCGAACTTGTCGTGCAATGCCGGAAACAGCCGGTCCGGCTTGAACGGCGGCGCGGTGAAGCGGATGCCGGTGGCGTCCGCGATCGCGTTGCCGAGCGCCGCTGCGACCGGATTGTACGGACTCTCGCTCATCGACTTGGCGCCGAGCGGCCCGATCGTGTCCGACGTCTGCGCGAACAACACCTCGGTGCGCGGCACGTCGGCGAAGGAGGGCAAATGATAGTCGCGGAACTTCGGATTGGTGACGCGCCCCTCCGCGTCGATCACCATCTCCTCGTAGAGCGCAGCGCCGAGCGCCTGCGCCACGCCGCCCTCGACCTGGCCGCGGCACTGCATGGGGTTGGCGACGACGCCGGCATCCGCCGCCTGCACGCTCCTGAGAATCCTGAGCTCGCCGGTTGCCTTGTTCACGGCGACACGAAAACCCTGCACGTTGAAACCGACCGAGCGCGGCGTGCCGCCGGAATTGCCGCTGCCTGCAAACGGCCGGCCGCGCTCGCGGGCGAGCTTCGCCAGCTCCGCAAAGGGCATGCGCCGCACGCCGCTGACGACCGCGTCGTCGTCGAGCACGCAAGTCTCCACGTCGCACAGCCACGCATCCGCTGCCGCCGCCTTCAGTTCGGTCGCGAGCTGCAGGGCCGCGGCATGCGTCGCCTTGCCGGCGACGAACGTGCCGGCGCTGCCATAGGCGCCGGTGTCGTGACCGCCATGGGCGGTGTCGGACTGGCGCAGACGGATGCGGTCGACGGTGGTCGCGAGCGTCGTCGCCGCGATCTGGCGGTGGACGGTGCTGGTGCCGTTGCCGAACTCGGCGGTGCCGACGGTGAGGTCGAAGCCGCCGGTGTCATTGAGCGCGATCGTGGCATCTGCGATGTGGCCGGCCGGCGGCACGGTGTCGATCATGGTCAGCGCGAGGCCGTCGCCGATCAGCCATTCCGGCGACAGCTCTGCTTGCGGGCCGTCCGCCTGCATCGCGCGTTCGACGAGATCGAGGCACTGGTCGAGCCCATAGGAGCCATAGAGCACGTCGTGAAACTCGGACGGCGGTGGCGACAGCATGGGATCGCCCAGCCTGATGATATTGCGCCGGCGCATCTCGTAAGGGCTGATGCCGAGCTGCCGCGCCAGCTCGTCGATCGCGGCCTCGATCGCGATCTGCGTCTGCGGCAGGCCATAGCCGCGAAATGCGCCCGCCGGCACCGTGTTGGTGTAGACGGCGTAGCCGTCGACCCGCTTGTTCGGGCAATTGTAGACGGCGATGGACTCCGACAGCGAGTGGAACATCACGGGGCCGGCGTGATTGCCGTAGGCGCCGGTGTTGGAGAGCACGTCGAGCTGGAGCGCGGTGAGCTTGCCGTCGGCTCCGGCACCGGCCTTGATGTGGACCCGCATCGGATGTCGCGTCGAGGTCGCGATGAACTGCTCCTCGCGTGTCAGCTCCAGCTTCACCGGCCGTCCGGTCCTGAGCGCGGCGAGCGCCAGGATGTCCTCGACGAACATCTCCTGCTTGCCGCCAAACCCGCCGCCGACGCGCTCGCAGAACACGCGGACCTTGTCGATGGGAAGCCCAAAGATGTCGGACAGCGCGCGCCGGGTCAGGAACGGGACCTGCGTCGAGGTGCGGACGTTGAGCACGCCGGCTTCGTCGTGCCAGGCGAGGCCGCCATGGGTCTCCAGCGCCGCATGCTGCACGCGGTGACTGTGGAAGGTGGCTTCATAGGTGACGGCAGACGTCGCGAGCGCCGACGCGACGTCGCCGTACTCGCCATGCGTCTCCGCCGCCAGATTGCGCTGGGGATCGGCGATGCGGTTCGCAGGAGTGCGGTCGGGATGGAGGACCGGCGCCCCCGGCGTCATCGCCTGCTCCGGATCGATCAGCGCCGGCAGGATCTCGTAATCCACCTTGATCCGGCGGCACGCCTCCTCGGCGGCGGCTTCGCTCTCGGCCACGACCGCGGCAACGCGCTGCCCGATGAAGCGGACGACGTCGTCGAGCACGCGGGTGTCCTCGGGATCCATCCAGTCCTTCTCGTGACGTGCGGTCGAGATCAGGACGGACGGCGCATCCTCATGTGTCAGCACGGCGTGCACGCCGGGAACGTCGAGAGCCGCAGAGGTGTCGATGGCGACGATCCGCGCATGGGAGTGGGGCGATCGCAGCAGCTTGATGTGCAGCAGGCCTTCGATTGCGGTGTCGAAGGTGTAGCGCGCCGCACCGCGCACCACGTCGGGGCCCGCGGGCGCCGGCAGGCTGCGGCCGAAGGCGGCGCCGGCCTCGACGCTCGTCTCGACATTGGTCTTGCCGAGCAGCGCGTCCTCGATCGCGCGATAGCCTGTGCAGCGGCAGATGTTGCCCTTCAGCGCCGCGCCGAGATCGGTGCGCTGCGCCTGGTTCAGCGCCGCGCAGGTCAGGATCATGCCGGCGGTGCAGAAGCCGCATTGAAAGCCCTGCGCATCAAGGAAGGCCTGCTGCATCGGATGCGCGCCGGCCTCGCCGCCGAGACCTTCGATCGTGGTGACAGCGCGGCCCTCGGCCCGGAAGGCCGGGATCAGGCAGCTATGCACCGGCTCGCCGTCGAGCAGCACGGTGCAGGCGCCGCAATCGCCGGCGTCGCAGCCCTTTTTCACGCCGAAATGGCCGAGCTCGCGCAGGAAGGTGCGCAGGCATTGACCGGCGCGCGGCTCTTCCGCGAACGTCGTCCCATTGACCTCGAAGCTCATGATGTCGTCCCCAGGAGCTCGCCGCGGATCTCCTCGGCGAGCCGTAGCGTCATGTGCTTGCGCCAGAGCGGCTTGCCGTGGATGTCGGTGTGGTACAGGTCATCCGTGACCTGCTGCATGATCGCATCGCGAAGCGTGCTCGCGCCGGGCGGCTTGGGAAACGACAGCCGGATCGGCCGCACCGTCGAAGCGGTGACCGTCAGCGCCAGCGTGCCGTCGGCGTCGAAGCTGCCGATCAGCAGCGCTGCCGAGCGGCCGACCGGCGCGAGCGAGATCTGGCGAAACGCCGTGCGGCGCTTCAGCGCGGCGATCGGGATATCGATCTGGCGCAGCAGGTCGCCCGGCGTCATGCGGTTGCGCTGGTTGCCGGTCACGAAGTCGGCGACCGCAATCCGCTGCTCGCCGCCATCCGCCTTCCAGATGGTGCAGACGCCGTCGAGCGCCGCGGTGAGGGAGATCATCGGTCCCGCCGGCAGCGACATGCAGAGATTGCCGCCGACCGTCGCGGTCTTCCAGATCTTGAAGGACGCAAGGAACGCGCGGCAGCACTGGCCGATCAGGGGCGCTGCGAGCCAGTCGGAAGGGCAGGCTAGTCCATCGAGCTGCGCGACGGTGCAGGTGGCGGCGACGCTGAGATGGTTATCTGTGATCGTCAGCGCCGGCCATTTCAGATCGGTGAGGTCGATCAGCCGCTTCAGGTGCGCTTGCGGCTCCGAGAACAGCCAGGTGCCGCCTGCAAGCCAAGCATCGCCTGGCGTCCAGGTGGGCAGCTCAGCGCGCGTTTGCGGATGCGCGACTGTCGTGATGGTATTCAAATCCATGGCTGCGCCAGAAAGCTTCCGCCCGGTGAATCGTGCGATAGAGTCTTGCAAGACCGGAGCCAAGTCGCAACAAACAAGTCGGTGCGGGATGGCGTTCGGGCACTTGGCCGCATTGAATGCCTGTCACCGAATTCAAGGAGAATCGGGATCATGACCGAGCCAAAGCCGATCTGGATCCGGGACCCCCTGGCCATCCTGGCCGACGGTGCTGATCACGGCCTTGTGGTGAAGGACGGCCGGATCGTCGAGCTCGTACCGGCCGGCGGCAAGCCCGCGACGGCCGACGTTGCCGTGTTCGATGCGAGCGAGCATGTCGTGCTGCCGGGGCTGATCAACACTCATCATCATTTTTACCAGACCCTGACGCGGGCGCTGCCGGCGGCAATGGACCGCGAGCTGTTTCCCTGGCTCCAGGCGCTCTACCCGGTGTGGGCGAAGCTGACGCCCGAACGGCTGGAGCTCGGCGTCACCGTGGCGATGTCCGAGCTGCTGCTCTCGGGCTGCACCACCACGACGGATCATCACTATGTCTTCCCGGCGGGCCTCGAGGAGTCCGTCGATATCGAGGTCGGCGTCGCATGGCGGCTCGGCATGCGCGTGCTGCTCACGCGCGGCTCGATGAACCTGTCGCAGCGTGACGGGGGCCTGCCGCCCGACAGCGTCGTGCAGGACGAGGACACCATCCTTGCCGACAGCGCGCGCGTGGTCGCAAAACATCACCAGCGCGGTGCGGACGCGATGGTGCAGATCGCGCTGGCGCCGTGCTCGCCATTCTCGGTGACGACGTCGCTGATGCGCGCCACCGCCGATCTCGCCGGCAAGCTCGACGTGCGCCTGCACACCCATCTGGCCGAGACCGAGGATGAGAACAGATTCTGCGAGCAGATGTATGGCTGCCGTCCGCTCGCCTATCTCGAGCAATGCGGCTGGCTCAATGCGCGGACCTGGCTCGCTCACGGAATCTTCTTCAATCCGGACGAGATGAAGCGGCTCGGCAAGGCCGGGACCACCGTCAGCCATTGCGCCTGCAGCAACCAGTTGCTGGCGTCCGGCTGCTGCCCGGTGTGCGAGATGGAGGAGGCGGGCGTCGGCATCGGCATCGGCGTGGATGGCTCCGCCTCGAACGACGGATCGAACCTGATGCAGGAGATTCGCGCGGCCTTCCTGTTGCAACGGGCGCGCTATGGCGTGACCAAGGTCAGTCACAAGGATGCGCTGCGCTGGGCCACGAGGGGCTCGGCGGCCTGCGTCGGCCGTCCCGAGCTCGGCGAGATCGCCGTCGGCAAGGCGGCGGACCTCGCGCTGTTCAAGCTCGACGAGCTGCGCTTCTCCGGCCATGGCGATCCCCTGGCTGCGCTGGTGCTGTGCGGCGCGCATCGGGCCGACCGGGTCATGGTGGCGGGAAAATGGGCGGTGATCGACGGGGCGATCCCGGGCCTGGATGTCGCCGACCTCATCCGCCGCCACAGTTCGGTGGCGCGGGCCATGCAGACGGGCTGATCAAGCCGAAAATTGAAGGAGGGGGCGACCACAAGTGCCGGGTGCTTCTGGCCACCCCCTCCGAACCTCCTCCGGGAGGAGCAGGTGCTTTAGGCAATGCAAGAAGCGTGCTACTTGCCCGGCAGCTTGTCGTCGATGCCCTTGACGTAGAAATTCATCCCGAGAATCTGGCCGTCAGCGAGATTGGCGCCGCCCTTGCACTCGATCTCCTTGCCGTCCTGCCCAATGACCGGGCACTTGAACGGGTGCAGCTTGCCCGCGGTGATCGCGGCCTGGGCATCCTCGGCGATCTTCTTCACGTCGTCAGGCATGTTGGTGTAGGGCGCCATCGCGAACATGTGGCTGTCGAGGCCGCCCCAGGTGTCCTCGGACTTCCAGGTTCCGGCGAGCTCGGCCTTCACGCGCTCGATGTAGTAGGGGCCCCAGGTGTCGAGGATCGAGGTCAGCTGGGTCTTGGGCCCGAACTTGATCATCTCGGAATCCTGGCCGAAGGCGAGCTTGCCGCGCTCGCTGGCGATCTGCATGGCAGCCGGCGAGTCCGTGTGCTGCATGATCACGTCGGCGCCCTGGTCGATCAGCGCCTTGGCGGCGTCGGCTTCCTTGCCCGGATCGAACCAGGTGTTGGCCCAGATGATCTTGACCTTGATGTTCGGGTTGATGGTCTGGGCCGCCAGGATCGTCGCGTTGATGCCGGACACGACCTCGGGAATCGGGAACGAGCCGATATAGCCGAGCACGCCGGACTTCGACATCTTGGCCGCGATCAGGCCCTGGATGTAGCGGCCCTGGTACCATTTGGCCGAATAGGTCGACATGTTTTTGTCGCGCTTGTAGCCGGTCGAGTGCTCGAAATGCACATTCGGATACTTCTTGGCGACCTTCAGCGTCGGGTCCATGTAGCCGAACGACGTGGTGAAGATCAGCTTGTTGCCGGCGCGGACGAGCTGCTCGATGGCGCGCTCGGCGTCGGGGCCCTCGGGCACGTTCTCGAGATAGGTGGTCTCGATCTTGTCGCCGAGCTCCTTGACCAGAGCCTGGCGGCCGAGATCGTGCTGGTAGGTCCAGCCGAGGTCTCCGATCGGACCCAAATAGATGAAGCCGACCTTCAACTTGTCGGCGGCGGAGGCTGCACTGACGCTCCCGGCAAGCAACAGCCCGGCAGCCAGCGCAAGAAGTGATTTCCTCATCATCAATCTCCAAACATCAGGGGAAAGCCACGATCCGCGACGTGCGCGCCCCATCGCGCATGCCGCGGAAACGAAAATTTAGCGGTCAGGCACGAACACCGTGCCGAGCGCGGCCGGCGCGGTCGAGCCGCCGGTACGCGCGCGGGACAGCAGAACCAGCACGATGACGGTCGCGAGATAAGGCAGCGCCGACATGAATTGCGAGGGAATGCCGACGCCCCAGCCCTGCGCATGCAGTTGCAGGATCGTCACCGCGCCGAAGAGATAGGCGCCGACTACGAGGCGGCCCGGCCGCCAGGACGCGAACACCACCAGCGCCAGCGCGATCCAGCCGCGGCCGGCGGTCATGCCGGGAATGAAGAACGGCGTGTAGGCGAGCGGCAGATAGGCGCCGGCAAGTCCGGCGCAGGCGCCGCCGAACATCACGGCGAAGGTGCGGATGCGGAGCACGGGATAGCCGAGCGCATGCGCGGAGACGTGGTTGTCGCCGCAGGCGCGCAGGATCAATCCCGCCCGCGTACGATACAGGAACCACCAGACGCCGACGATCAGCGCGATCGAGAAATAGACGAAGCCGTCCTCGCCGAACAGCACGCGGCCGATCAGCGGAATGTCGGTCAGGCCGGGAATGTAAAGATGGACCGCGGGCGTGATGCGTTCGCCGACGAAGCCGGCGCCAATCAGGCCCGAGAGACCGATGCCGAGGATGGTCAGCGCAAGACCTGTTGCGACCTGGTTGACGGCGAGCCCGAGCGCCATCAGCGCAAACACCAGCGACATCAGCATGCCCGCGACGATGCCGAACAGCGCGCCGATGAAGACCGAGCCGGTGAGCCAGGCGCCGGCAAAGCCGCAGGCCGCGCCGACGATCATCATGCCCTCGACGCCGAGATTGAGCACGCCGGAGCGCTCGGTCACGAGCTCGCCGGTTGCCGCGATCAACAGCGGCGTCGACGCCGCGAGCACCGCAAGGACGATGGCTTCAATGAGTTCCACTGGCCACCTCCCGGTTCGGGAACACCAGCTTGAAGCGGTAGAGGATGAGAGAGTCGCAGGCGAGCACGTAGAACAGCAGAATGCCCTGAAACACCTTGGTGACATCCAACGGGATCTTCATCGCGATCTGCGCCTGCTCGCCGCCGATAAAGGTCAGTGCGAGAAAAAGGCCTGCAATTAATATTCCAAGCGGGTTCAGCCGGCCGAGGAAGGCGACGATGATCGCGGTAAAGCCGTAGCCGGGCGAGATGCCCGGCTGGAGATGCCCGACGGGTCCCGCGACCTCGATGATGCCGGCAAGGCCCGCCAGCGCGCCTGATACGGCGAAGGTCAGGATGATCAACTGGTTGGCATTGAAGCCGCCGAACCGCGCGGCGCGCGGCGCGGCACCGACCACGCGGATCTCGAAACCCTTGATGGTGCGCCCGAGCAGGATCGCCGCGGCCGCCACCACGAGCAGGGCGATGATGGAGCCGAGATGCAGCCGGCCGCCCTCGATCAGCAGCGGCACCGTCGCGACCGGATCGAACTCGGCAGTGGTCGGGAAGTTGAAGCCCTGCGGATCGCGCCAGGGGCCGCGCACGAGATAATCGAGAAAGAGATCGGCGACATAGACCAGCATCAGGCTGGTCAGGATCTCGCTGGCGCCGAACTTCACCTTGCAGATCGCCGGGATCAGCGCATAGAGGGCGCCCGCGGCGGCTGCGAGCACGAGCATCGCCGGCAGCACCCAAGCGCCGGCATCGGTGCCTTGCGTCTTCACGGCGATCCAGCTTCCGGCGACGGCGCCGATCAGGAATTGGCCCTCGGCGCCGATGTTCCAGGCGTTGGCGAGATAGCACAGCGACAAGCCGATCGCGATCATCACCAGCGGCGTCGCCTTCACCGCGATCTCCTGCAGCGAGTAGCCGTCGGTCAAGGGCGCGATGAAATAGGCGTGCAGCGCAAGCAGCGGATTCTTGCCGAGGATCGCGAACAGGATGATCATGGTGACGATCGTCAGGCCGATCGCGATCAGCGGCGAGACCAGCGCGATCGTGCCGGAGCGCTCGGCGCGCTTCTCAAGCACCAACTGCATGCGCGGCCTCCCTCGGCTCGAGGCTGCTGCCGCCCATGAGCAGGCCGAGCTTTTCGCGGGTCGCGTCGCTTGTCGCGAGCGGTGCGGAGAGCCGGCCATGGAACATCACGGCGATGCGGTCGGCGATCTCGGCAAGCTCGTCGAGATCCTGGCTGGTCACCAGCACGGCCGCGCCGGCGGTTGCGAGGTCAAGCAGCGCCTGGCGGATCACGGCGGCGGCACCGGCATCGACGCCCCAGGTCGGCTGGCTCACCACCAGCACCGCCGGATTGCGCAGGATCTCGCGGCCGACGATGAATTTTTGCAAATTGCCGCCGGACAGGCTCGCGGCCTCGGGATCGCGCTTGGCCTTGCGAACGTCAAACGTTTCGGTTGCGCGGTCCACCGTCTTCAGCGTTGCCGCGGTATCGATAAAGCCGTGATGGACCATGCCGCTCGCGGCATGCCCGGTGAGCAGCGCGTTCTCCGACAGCTTCATGCGCGGCGCGGTGCCGTGGCCGAGCCGCTCTTCGGGCACGAAGGCGGCGCCGAGCTTGCGGCGCTGCGTGATCGAGAGGTGGCCGGCAGCAAGGCCTTCGATCACGATCGTGCCGGGATCCTTCGACAGACGCTCGCCGGACAGCGCGGCGAACAGCTCGTCCTGGCCGTTGCCTGCGACGCCGGCGATGCCGAGGATCTCGCCGCCCTTCAGCTCGAACGAGATGTGCTCGAGCCGCACGCCATGCGCCTCGCCAGGGGGGAGCGAGAGGTCGTTGACGACCAGCCGTGGCACCGTGGTCTTGCGGCCGGCAGGCGCCTTCACTTCCTTGATCTCGCCGCCGACCATCATGCGGGCAAGCGAAGCCGCGGTCTCGAGCCTGGGATTGCAGGTCTCGACCTTCCTGCCGCCGCGCAGGATCGTCGCGGTATCGCAGAGGCGCTTCACCTCCTCGAGCTTGTGGCTGATATAGAGGATGGCGCGGCCTTCGGCCTTGAGGCGGTCCAGCACGATGAAGAGCTGGTCGGCCTCCTGCGGCGTCAGCACCGCGGTGGGCTCGTCCAGGATCAGGAATTTCGGGTCCTGCATCAGGGCGCGGACGATCTCGATGCGCTGGCGCTCGCCGACCGACAATTGCCAGACCTCGCGCCTGGGATCGAGCGGCAGACCGTAGGTCTTCGATACCTGCTCCAGCCGCGCCGACATGTCCTTGAAGGATTCTTTCCCATCGAGGCCGAGCGCGACGTTCTCGGCGACCGTGAGGTTGTCGAACAGCGAGAAGTGCTGGAACACCATGCCGATACCGCGGCTGCGCGCCTCGGACGGGCCCGACAGCACGATTCGTTCGCCCTGCCACCGGATCTCGCCCGCGCTGGGCTGGATCAGCCCGTAGATCGCCTTGACCAGCGTCGACTTGCCGGCGCCGTTCTCGCCGAGCAGCGCGTGAATCTGCTTCGGCCAGACGTCGATATCGATGGCATCGTTGGCGAGGAAATCCCCGTAGCGCTTGGTGAGCCCGAGCGTCTGGAGCAGCGGGGGCTCGCCGGAATGCAGGCCATTAGACGTCGGATCTAACATTCGCTGGTGCGCTTGCATGGGGTGAAGTGCCTCAATAGTGGGCTAGTTTGAACCGCCGCGTAAGGTGGGAAAAAGCGTCATCCCTTGCTCAACGCTTCGGCAGGCGGCCGGTTGTCGGCAAGTTTCTCCACTCGCCGGCCGACGATGGTCTGCAGCCGGTATTCGGGAGTGCCCTCGCGGTGTGGCGCCTGTTGCAAATTTGTGACGATCCAAACGAAATCGGAACCCGCTGTGCAGGTTTGGCGTGAAGCTGAGCAAAAACGCGCCAGCGCAAGTATGCAATGGCCGATCAAGACGAGGCTCGCAGCCGACGATCGCGCCTGAGCTATCCGGCCAACACAAAAGCCAAACAAAATCAGTCGGGAATGTTCGGCAAGGGGAGTTCTAGCGGGGCCGCACGCGCGTGATGGCCGCGCGCAAAACACCGCAGAATTCTGCGCGCGAGCAATCGTGGCTGCTGAAACATGCGGCATGCCTTGAAAAAAGTTGAGGCTTCTCACTTCGGGAGATCGGCGCAAGTGTCGCACCCAAGGGACGTTCATTTTTACGTGTCCAAACTTGGGGGTATTCAGGATGTCGTTTCGTTCTAGGGCGGTTGCAGCAACGATGCTGTCACTTGCTACGCTCGCCACCGGAGGCTGGGCTCAGGCTGCGGACCTGCCAGTCAAGGCCGCCAAGAAGGCGCCGGACCTTCCGTTCTTCCTGGTGATCGACGACCGCGTCACCTTCTCCTACATCTTCGACGCCACCCAGCCCGGCGCGTTCACCAACACCAACGGCGTGATCAACTCCAAGACCACCAAGCAGGTGTACTCCTTCACCCATTTCGACGCCTGGGCTTACGGCACCAACTTCTTCACGATCTCGATGTTCAAGTCGGACCACAATGATCCGGCGGGTCCGTGCACGCAGACCGGCGGTATCGTTTCGCCGGCGGCGGGCTTCGCGTTCACGCCGGCGAGCTGCGCCGGCGCGACTGAGATCTACGGCCTGTTCCGCTCGACCTTCGGCTGGAACGAGATCTTCAACACCAAGGCCTTCACGCAGGGCCCGCTGCACAATATCTCGTTTGAGGTTGGCATGGATGCCAACACCGAGAACCGCTATTTCGGCGCCGCCAAACGTGACGTCGTCGCCGGTCTGCAGTTCGCCTTCGACCTTCCCTACAAAGGCTATTTCAACGTCGCTCCCCTGGTTTACTGGGAGTTCGCCAACCACAACTCCTTCTCGCAGTGCGGCGCGGGCTGGATGGCCCCGTGTCTGACCGACGGCAACACCTCGTTCAAGCCGACCTGGGCGATCGAGACCAACTACTACATGGACCTCGGCTTCCTGCCGGCGAACATGCAGTACTTCTCGATCAGCGGCCGCGCCGGCTGGTATGGCAAGAAGGGAACGGACACCGAGCCGCTTCCGGCCAGCGTCGCCAATGGCGTCTATCCGACCAAGGTCGAGTTCAACTCGGAGCCGATCCGCCTGACGATGGATGCCTCGAAGGCGCTCTGGGGCGACAAGTACTCGCACTTCGTGGACGTCTGGGTGGCTTATCGCTACTGGCAGAACAAGTTCGGCCTCGATCACAACAACGCCGTTGCCTGTACCACGCTGGTCGGCGGGGCGAGGGTGAGCACCGGCTCCTGCACGGAGTCCTCGCTCTACTCGGGTATCACCGTGAAGTTCTGATCACCTGGCACTCTGCAGGTGAAGGAGATGGCGCCGCGTCAAACCTCCGCGGCGTCATCTTCGTTTGAGGAAAGAACGTAGGGTGAATTAGCCGAAGGCGTAATCCACCTTTGCTGTTTCCGCGGAAACCAAAGTGGTGGGTTAGACGGGCAGATGCGCTTCGTGCGTCTGCCCGTCTAACCCACCCTACGAGGCCGGATTCTACTTCGTCCACACGCCGTCGTGCAGCGCTTCGGCTTCGTCCTCCAGCAGCGGTCCCACGACCTCCGTCGGTCGCTGGCCGCTGGCAAACACCTCGCGGCAGGGCAGGTCGAGCGTCGGGTTCTCCGGGTGGTTGCCGGTGACGCCGCGCAGGCGATGCTCGCTGAGGCCATAGACGACGCGGCCGATGCCGGCCCAGTAGATCGCGCCGGCGCACATGGCGCAGGGCTCGGCCGAGGAATAGAGCGTGGCTTTGGCCAGCACGTCGTGGTCGAGCGTGCGGCAGGCCTGGGTGGCTGCGAGGCGCTCGGCATGCGCGGTGCCGTCGTGGTCCGGCATGTAGCCGTTCTCGCTCTCGATCAGCACATTGCCGTTGGCGTCGACGACGATGCAGCCGAAGGGATGGTTGCCATGGGTGAGCGAACGGCGTGCGACCGCAAAGGACAAGCGCAGGAAGTGCTCGTCGCGTTCCGAGGTGCTGCCCATCAATGCTCCGCGGCTAGTGTCCCGCCATGTGCCGGCCGACGACGGTGAGATCGGCCTCGCTGGTCCGGGCTTCATACACGAATTCGCCGTGGAACATCACCACCAGCCGGTCGGACAGTTCGAGCAATTCGTCGAGATCCTCGCTGACGAGCAGGACCGCCGCGCCGCGATTGCGCGCCGCCATGATCTCGGCGTGGATCTGCGCCACCGCCGCGAAATCGAGGCCGAAGCAGGGATTGGCGGCGATCAGCACCTCGACGTCACCGGCAAGCTCCCGGGCCAGCACAGCGCGCTGCACGTTGCCGCCCGACAGCGCCGAGATCGGCGTATCCGGTGTGCGGGTCTTGATCTTGTACTGGCCGATCTTCTTCCGGGCATCGTTGCGGAAGGCGCCGCGGTTGAGCCACCAGCCGCCACTGGCGAAGGGCGCGCGGTCGAATTCGCGGAAGGCGATGTTGTCGGCGACGCTCATGCCGCCGACGCAGGCGTTCTTCAGCGGCTCCTCGGGCAGCAACGACATCTTGTGGCGCCGCATCTCCTCGCGGCTGGCGTGGTAGGGATCGCCGGCGACGCGGATATCGCCGCTCTCGGCTTCGCGCTGGCCGGCGAGCACCTCGACGAGCTGGCGCTGGCCATTGCCGGAGACGCCGGCGATGCCGACGATCTCCCCGGCGCGCACGGTGAGGGAAACGTCATGCACGGCGACGGCGCCGGCGTCGTCGAGGGCGCGGAGCTTCTGCAGCTCGAGCCTCGCCTGACCGGCTTCGCCGGTGCGCGGCGGCTGCACGGTCAGCTCCTCGGCGCCAATCATGGTGCGCGCCATCGCATCCGGCGTCAGCTCGGCCACCTTGCCGGCCCCGGCGAGCTTGCCGCGGCGCAGGATCGTGACCTCGTCGGCGAAGGCCATGACCTCGCGGAACTTGTGCGTGATCATCAGGATGGTCAGCTCGCCCGTGACGACCATGTCGCGGAGCATGCCGAGCACCTCGTCGGCTTCTGCCGGAGTCAGGACCGAGGTCGGCTCGTCCAGGATCAGGAAACGCCGCTTGAGGTAAAGCTGCTTGAGGATCTCGCATTTCTGCCGCTCGCCGGCGGAGATGTCGGAGACCTTTGCGCCGAGCGGCACCTTGAAGGGCATCCGCGCCAGGAACGCCTCCAGCTCCTTCATCTCCTTCGGCCAGTTCACCACGGCCGGCACGTCGTCGCGCGCCAGCACGAGGTTTTCGGCAACCGTCATGGCCGGAACCAATGTGAAGTGCTGGTAGACCATGCCGAGGCCGAGCGCATGGGCGTCCTTCGGATTGGCGATCGCCTGTTCGCGCCCGCCGACGAGGATGTCGCCTTCGGTCGCGTGGTAGTAGCCCATGATGCATTTGACGAGGGTCGACTTGCCGGCGCCGTTCTCGCCCAGCAGCGCATGGAACGAGCCCGGCCGCACCTTCAGCGCGACATTGTCCAGCGCCAGGAAGTCGCCGAACCGCATCGTCATGGCGATGGCATCGACGCCGAAGGCGCCGGACGGCGGAGGCGTTTCGCCGATGATCACGAAATCGCTCCGATGAAGGCATCGGAGGTCGAGACCGCGCCGAACACGCCGCCCTGCATCTTGATCATCTTCAGCGCGTGGTCGTGGTTGCTCTTGTCGGTGGCGCCGCAGCAATCGTGCAGCAGGACGCATTCGAAGCCGCGGTCGTTGGCCTCGCGCATGGTGGTGTGCACGCAGACGTCGGTGGTGATGCCCGTCAGCACGATGTTCTCGATGCCGCGGACGCGCAGGATCAGCTCGAGGTCGGTGGCACAGAACGAGCCCTTGCCGGGCTTGTCGATGATCGGCTCGCCCGGCAGCGGCGCCAGTTCTTCGATGATGTCCCAGCCGGGCTCGCCGCGCACCAGGATGCGGCCGCACGGGCCGGGATCGCCGATGCCGGCGCCGATCTGGCGCGAGCGCCAGCGTTTGTTGGTGGGCAGGTCGGAGAGATCGGGGCGATGCCCTTCGCGGGTATGGATGATGTGAAAGCCCTGGCTGCGCATCGCCGCGAGCAGCCGCTTGATCGGCTCGATCGGCGCCCGCGTCAGGGAGAGGTCGTAGCCCATCTTGTCGACATAGCCGCCGACGCCGCAGAAATCGGTCTGCATGTCGATGATGATCAACGCCGTGTTGTCGGGGCGGAGATCGCCGTTATAGGGCCAGGCATAGGGCTCGGACTTGATGTAGCGCTCGGGCATGGACGACCTCGTGCGTGTTACCGTGTGATCGAAAGTTCGGCGGGCGCGCCGGTCAGCGTCCGCTTCGGCGAGCAGGTGATGATCATGATCGCCAGCGTCAGGATGTAGGGCGCGGCGTTGAAGAGGTGATAGCCGGAGGTGACGCCGACCGATTGCAGGGCAGGTCCCAGCGCCGCCGCGCCGCCGAAGGCAAGCGAGGCCCAGAGGCAGAGCAGGGGATCCCAGCGCGCGAAGATCACCAGTGCGACGGCGGTGATGCCCTGGCCCGAGGAGAGGCCCTCGTTCCAGCTTCCGGGATAGAACAGCGACAGGAACGAGCCGCCGATGCCGGCAAGGAAGCCGCCGACCATGGTGGCGCGCAGACGGATCAACAGCACCGAATGGCCCATCGCGCGGGCGGCATCCGAGCTCTCGCCGGCGGTGCGGATCAGAAGGCCCCAGCGCGTGGTGCGGAAGGCCCAATAGAGGATCGGCGCGAGCGCGACGCCGATCAGGAACAGCACGTTGATGCGCAACGCGGCGCGTACCTGCGGGATGTCGCTCCACCAGCCGAAATCGATCGCGGGCAGGCGCGGCGCGGTGGGCTCGATCAGCGGCTTGCCGAGATAGAACGCAAGGCCGGTGCCGAACAGCATCAAGGCGATGCCGACCGCGACGTCGTTGACGCGCGGCAGCGAGCAGATGCCGGCGTGCAGCGCGCCGAGCAAAGCGCCGGTGATGCCGGCGGCGAGCACGCCGAGCCACGGAGAGCCCGTGAGATAGGAGATGCCATAGGCGCTCATCGCGCCCATCACCAGCGTGCCTTCAAGGCCGAGATTGATGCGGCCGGAGCGCTCGGTGATGCACTCTCCAAGGCTCACGAACAGGAACGGCGTGGAGACGCGAATGGCGCCGCCGAGCACGGCGAGCGGGACGGTCCAGAGTCCGATCGATCCGTCTGCCATCAGGATTTTCCCTTCAGGAAGCCGATGCGGCCGTAGAGCGCATCGCTGGCCAGCACGAAGACGAAGATGATGCCTTGCAACACCTGCACCGATGCATCAGGCAATCCGAGGCGGCGCTGCAGCAGGCCGCCGCTCGCGCTGATCCCGCCGAGCAGGATCGCGACGGGAATGATGGCGAGCGGATTCTGCCGCGCGAGGAAGGCGACGAGGATGCCGGTGAAGCCGTAACCCGCCGCGAGATTGGCGTTGGTGCGTCCCTGCACGGCGGCGACCTCGACCATGCCGGCAAGCCCGGCCGCGCCGCCGGCGAGAAAGCACACGGTCAGGATCAGCTTGCTGACGCCGAGGCCGACGATCTTCGCAGCGCGAATGTTGCCGCCCGCCACCCGTGCGGCGAAGCCGAACACGGTGTGATAGATCAGGATGTAAGAGGCGATCGCGGCGATCAGGCCGAAGACGAGACCCCAATGCACGTCGGTGCCGGGAATGGAGCCGATCATGTTGGCGGCGCCGATTTCGCGGGTCGACGGCTTGTTGAGGCTGGCGGGATCGCGCATCGCGCCTTCGACGAGATGGTTGAGGATCGCAAGGCCGATGTAGACGAGCAGGAGGCTCGAAATCGTTTCGTTGACGCCGCGATATTGCCGCAAGCCGCCCGACAGCATGATCCACAAGCCGCCGCCGATCACGCCGGCGCAGACCATGGCGATCTGGACGATGAACGGCGGCATGCCCTGAAGCGCGAGCGCGGCACTCGTTGCCGACAGCGCGCCGATCAGCAGCGCGCCTTCGCCGCCGATGATGACCATGCCGAGCTGCGCGGGGAGCGCCGTGCAGAGCGCGGTGAGGATCAGGGGCGCGGCGCGTGTCAGCGTGTTCTGCCACGAGAACCAGGTGCCGAACGCGCCGTAATACATGTAGAAATAGAGATCGAGCGGGTTCTTGCCGAACATCGCGACGAAGATGCCGAAGACCGCGAGCGCGCCGACGAGCGCCGCGCCCGGGATCAGCACATATTCGATCGTGCCGCCGTAGCGCTGGAGGAAGCCGGGATCGGCGGCCGGGGCGACTGCCCCGACCGCTTCCGTGGAATCCGCCGCTTCCGTGGTCACGAAGTCGCTCCGATCACGCCCTCGACCAGATAGTCCATCTTCTCGAGCTCAGGATCCTTTTGGCCGCGGTCGGTGCCGGCAGCGATCACCGTCTTGCCCTTGTTGTCGACCAGCCCGCCCTTGAAGATGGCGAAGCCTTCTGCCGACAGGAATTTTGCCTTGGCCTCGTCGGCCGCCTTGCGCGCCTCGGCCGAGACCGCTTCGCCGTAAGGCGAGACCTTCACGATCTCTTCCTTCAGGCCGCCGCGATAGAAATTCGGGATGCCTTCGCCTGCTGCGATCATCTTGACGAACTTCGGGTAGAGCGCTTCCCAGTTCCACTCGGCGCCGGTGAGATACGCCTTGGGCGCCAGCGCCGACTGGTTGGTGTGATAGCCGCACACGAAAGCGCCGCGCCGCGCGGCGTTCTCAACCATGGTCTTGGGGCCGTCGACGTGACAGGTGAGCACGTCCACGCCCTGGTCGATCAGGCTGTTGGTGGCTTCGGCCTCTTTGACCGGCATCGACCAGTCGCCGGTGAAGATCACCTGCGTGGTGGCCTTGGGATTGACGGACTTGGCGCCGAGCGTGAAGGCGTTGATGTTGCGCAGCACTTGAGGGATCGGCTTGGCCGCGACGAAGCCGAGCTTGCCGCTCTTCGACGTCAGGCCGGCGACGATGCCCGAGATGTACTGGGCCTCGTCGATGTAGCCGAAATAGCTGCCGGCGTTCTTGGGGTCCTTGTCGCTCCAGAGGCCGCCGCAGTGCTCGAAGCGCAGCTTCGGGTACTTGGTGGCCATCTTGATCATGTGCGGATTGTAGTAGCCGAACGAGGTCGGGAAGAGCAGGGTGGCGCCGTCGAGATTGATCATGGACTCGATGGTCTTCTCGACCGCATCGGTCTCCGGCACCTTCTCCTCCTCGACCACCTTGAGGCCGGGAATCTTCTTCAGTGCCGCCGCGCCCTGCGCATGGGCCTGGTTGTAGCCATAGTCGTCGCGCGAGCCGACATAGATGAAGCCGATGGTGGTCTCGGCCGCGAGGGCCGGGCGCAGGCCCGCTGCCGCGCCGAGGGTGAGGGCCGCGCCGCCCTGCAACAAATGACGTCGTGAAATCCTGCCAAAATCCATTGCTCGCTCCCCTTGGCGGATGCACCGCCTGATCTCGCGGCTGCGCCGGTCTGGCGGAGCCGGACGAGATGTCGCAAGCTTCGTGCCAGAGGCTACAATGCGTGCATATGGATTTAAGTTATTGAAATATAGTGATTATATATCTGGCGGGCGTCTTGATCAGGAAATCGGCAGATTAATTTATGAGCACTATTTCTTGATTGTATGCAGAGGAGTTAAGCAGCCTTAACTCATTCGGGGATGTGCATGACCGGTGGCAGGCGGTCGGCTGACAAGGCGCATCCATGCTAACCACGCGCTGACTGGGACGGCACCGCCGGCGATTTTCGCTGGCACCGAACTTGTATCGATTGTCGCAAGGACTGCCGTGCTGCGGTCCTCAAGAGATGGAAAGCTCGCCGAGATGGGCGCTGGTACCGTTCACGATGCATCACTCGGCAAGGAGATCGTTCGCCGCATCAACGAGCTTGCCGCGATCTCGGAGGAGTCCGACAAGCTCACCCGGATCTATCTCAGCAAGGAACTGCGCGCGGCCGCGGACCTGATCTTGGGATGGATGCGCGAGGCCGGCATGAGCGCGCATCTCGATGCGATCGGCAATGTCTGCGGCCGGTATGAAGGCGAGCGGCCGGGCGCGCCGTGCCTGATGCTCGGGTCGCACTACGACACCGTGCGCGACGCCGGGAAATGGGATGGACCGCTGGGCGTCATCACCGCGATCTCCTGCGTCGCGGATCTCGACCGCCGCGGCAAGCGCCTGCCGTTCGCCATCGAGGTCGTCGGCTTCGCTGACGAGGAGGGGGTGCGGTTTGCCTCGACCCTGCTCGGCAGCCGCGCCGTGGCCGGCACATTCGACGAGAGCGTTCTGAACACGCGCGACCGCGACGGCGTGTCGATGCGCGATGCGCTGGTCCAGTTCGGTCTCGATCCCGATCACATCGGCGCGGCCGCAAGGGCCCGGCGCGAGCTGCTCGCCTATCTCGAATTGCACATCGAGCAGGGGCCGGTGCTGGAAGCACAGAACCTGCCCGTGGGCGTGGTCACCGCGATCGCGGGCGCAACGCGCCTTGCCGCGCGGCTGACCGGCATGGCCGGCCATGCCGGCACGGTGCCGATGGCGCTGCGGCGCGACGCACTCGCTGGTGCTGCCGAATGCATCGGCGCGATCGAGCAGTTCTGCCGGACCGACCAAGACGGCCTTGTCGGCACCGTCGGCTATATCCAGGCGCGGCCCGGCGCGACCAACGTCATTCCGGGCGAAGTGTCGTTCACCATCGACATGCGCGCGCCGAGCGACATGCATCGCAAGCGCGCGGTGGCCGACGTCGTCCGCCAGATCGAGGCGATCGCGAAGCGGAGGCAATTGGCGCTCCAGCTCGATGTCACCCACGAGAACCGCACCGCGCCCTGCGCGCCCTGGCTCAAGGAGCAGATCGCGCAGGCGATCGGTGCGGAAGGTTCTGGCGTGTTCGAGCTGCCGAGCGGGGCCGGCCACGACGGCATGGCCATGATCGACATTGCCGATGTCGGCATGATCTTCGTGCGCTGCCGCGGCGGCATCAGCCATCATCCCGATGAGCATGTCGAGCTGGCCGATGCCGATGCCGGCGCGCGGGTGCTGCTGCGGGTGATCGAGAATTTCAGGCCGAAGGCGGCCTAAAGCGCGATGAGATTGGGTTGATTCGTCATCACGCTTTAGCTCTTTGTTTGAGCATGGTCTTTCGGAAAACCGCTTCGCACTTTTCCGGATCATGCTCGAGGCCAGTGTCATAAAACCCGGAAGTCACCGGGTAGAGATACGAATCAGGCAAGTTTAAAATGGTGGTCGCCGTTATCGAGGCCACGAGCCATCAGCCGATCGACGCAAATGAACAGCGACATCTCGTTTCCATCACATCGTGAGAACCGGTTTTACCAGGGCATGGCTGCGACCTTCGTCGCCAACGCACTGCAGGCGGTCAACTTTCTCGGCGACAGGTTCCTGAGACAATCGCCCCATTCGTTGTCGGCCATCGAGGATCTTTACCGGCACTCGATGGACAGCGCCTTTTCGGTGACCGAGGCTTTCCTGGTCACCGGTGCGCCGCACGCCTCGGCCTACTACCCGCGCGACTTCGCCTGGTTCTACCCAGATGTTCTCGATCCCGAGACCATCATGGATGCGCAGGACGCGGTGCGCCGGGCGCGCCTGCTCGAAAAAAGCGTGCGCCTGATGCTTGAGGCGGTTCGTGCCGACGTCGTCACGACGACCATCGTGCCGGCGGGACGCGGCCGCTATCTCGGCGTGAACTATTTCTCGCGCCCCTCGGACACGCTGCTCGGCATCATCGCCGGTCTCCAGCAGATGCTCTCGGCCGAGGAGCGGGCGTCGTCCTATCTGGCGATGTCGCAATGCGCGCATGCCGGTCGCCTGCTGCTGGCCGAATACGGCGCCGACCTGAAGCTGGCGATCCTGAAGCTTGCGAGCGAACTCGAATCGTTCGAGGCCGATGGTGTCAGATATTTGTTGTGCGACGCGAGCGGGCCCCGCTCGGCGGCAACGGACACGCGGGCCGAGCGCCGGCGTTTCGTCACCAATGCCTGCGTCTACACGACCTTCGTGTGGGGCGTGCAGCTCGGAATCGTCGACGAGAACGAGCTGAAGCGGCTGCTCGGACGCGACCTCGCGCAGTACAAGAGGGACCTGCTCGGCCTGTTCGGCAAGGACGGCCATATCAGGCATTCGCTCGATGGCCCGGCTGGCCCGCCGGTGTCCCTGGTCGCGCTGGACTTCGTCAGCGTGCATCGCGGCTTCTGGAATATGAGCGATGCCGGCGAGCGCGCGCTGTTCGCCGCCACGACGGATCTGATCATCGCAGAGCCGCGCTTCCGCATCCCCAGCACGTTCCATTTCTTCGTCTCGACGGATAATCCGCGCAACAAGATGATCCACAAGATCGCGGCGCCGGCCTACCAGGGACGTTCGTCCTGGCCGACGTTCAACGTCGAGTTTGCGGATCGCATGCTGGACTTCGACGAAGCCTCGGGGAGCGATACCTACCGGGCCTATGCGCAGGGGATTCTAAAGGACATCCGCACCGCGACCGAGGTTCATGGCGGCTATCAGGAGCTGATCTCGGAGCAGGGCCTGAAATATCGCACCTGGGCCTACAAGGGCGCGGTGGCGCATTCCTGGTTTCCGCGCTTCCTGTCGGTCTGGAGGAGGGCGTATGGAACGCCGCTCCTCCAGTGGAATGATTGATCGACCTTATCCCGCGGTCACATCCACGAGCTCACCGCCCTCGAGAACCTTGGCCGCCTTGGCGCGGTCGAGATCGCCTTCCCAGGCCGCCACGACGACCGTCGCCACGCAGTTGCCGACGAGATTGCCGAGCGCGCGGGCCATGCCGATGAACCAGTCGACCGACAGCACAAGCACGAGACCGATCGCGGGGATGCTCGGCACCGCGTTCAATGTCGCGGCCAGGATCACGATGGCCGAACCCGGAACGCCGTGCGCGCCCTTCGACGTGATCAGGGAGACGCCGAGCACCAGCAGGAGGTCGCCGAAGGACAGCGGCGTGTTGGTCGCCTGCGCGATGAACACGACGGCGAGCGTCAGGTAGATCGAGAAGGCGTCGAGGTTGAAGGAATAGCCGGTCGGGATGACGAGCCCGACCACGGAATCCTTCACGCCCATGCGCTCCAGCTTCTTCATGATCTGCGGCAGCACCGCGTCGGACGAGGCGGTCGCGAGCACGATCATCAGCTCCTCGCGCAGGTAGGCGAGGAATTTGAGGATGTTGATGCCGGCGAGCGCCATCACGCCGCCGAGCACGCCCAGCACGAAGATGCCGACCGAGACGTAGAACAGCATCACCAGCGAGACGAGCTGCTTCAGCGAGCCAACGCCGTATTTGCCGACGGTGTAGGCGACTGCGCCGAGCACGCCGAGCGGAGCGACGCGAACAATGAGCCCCATGACGCGGAACAGCACGGTGGAGGCCGCGTCGATCATGTTGGTGACCAGCGCGCCCTTCTCGCCGCCGACGAGGGCAAGGCCGACGCCGAACAGAACCGCGAAGAACAGCACCTGCAGCACGTCGTTACGCGATAGCGCGTCGAAGGAAGTGGTCGGGATCACGTTCATCAGAAAGGCGCCGATGCCGCCGCCGGACAGCTTGTGGGCGTTGTCGGCGTAGGTGTTGAGCGCCTTGGCGTCGAGCGTCGACGGATCGATGTTCATGCCGTGGCCGGGGCCGAAGAGATAAGCGAGCAGAAGGCCGACCACGAGCGCCACGGTCGTCATGACCTCGAAATAGACCAGCGCCTTGACGCCGACGCGGCCGACCTTCTTGAGATCGCCGGCACCGGCGATGCCGTGGACGACGACGCAGAACACGATCGGCGCAACGATCATCGAGATCAGCTTCAGGAAGGCGTCGCTGAGAATCTTGAGCCCGATCGCGAAATCCGGGACGGCCATCCCCAGGATGACGCCAAGCACGAGCGCGGCCAGGACCTGGACGAACAGCGAGGTGTAGAGCGGCTTGGACTCGGCGGCCGGAGCCGCGGCAATGGTCGACATGAGAACTCCCCCGTTTCGGACGACGCTTCCGTCGTCCAAAAAGGGAGCAACAACCGTGCCAGAATGTCGCGGTTACCCCCTGGAAACCGGGAACTTGCCCCTCAGGTGGCTAAAAGCGGTGCGCCAACAGGCCGTAAGGAAGCCGGCCTGCGAGCCTGGTCGGCCAGTTCGGTCGAATTTCGCTGCAGGATCAGCGGCAGCAGTCCGCCAACGCGCAGGATCTCGCATTCCAGATTGGTCTCCACCGCTGCGATAGCCGTGAAGCGGTCGATCTCGGCGCCGTCCCGCAGGATGCGAACGGCGATCGCGGCACGCGGCGCGAGCGCTTCGACGGTCGCGTCGATCTCGAGCCTGTCGTCCGGCCTCAGCCCAAGCGCTTGCGGCCCGTGGCCCGCAGGAAGGCGCAGCGGCAGAATGCCCATGCCGATCAGATTGGAGCGATGAATGCGCTCGAAGCTCAGCGCCAGCACGGCGCGCGCGCCGAGCAGGGCGACGCCTTTCGCAGCCCAATCGCGCGAGGACCCCATGCCGTAGCGTTCGCCGGCCAGGATGACCACGGAACGTCCGTCCTGCGCATAGCGGTCCGCCGCCAGACGAAGCGGCAGGCGCTCGCCCGAGCTCGCAAGGATCGTGTGCCCGGGCGGAAGGTCGGGACCGAGCTGGTTGCGCACGCTCTTGTTGGTGAAGAGCCCGCGCAGCATCACCTCCCAATTGCCGCGGCGCGAGGCGAAGACATTGAGATCTTGTGAATCCTCGCCGCGTGCGACGAGATAGCGGGCCGCCTCGCTGTTCGCTCCGATCGCGCCCGCCGGGGAGATGTGGTCCGTTGTGATGTCGTCGCCAAGCACGAGCAGCGGCGTTGCCGTAAAGTGACCGAGACGCGTGCCATGGCCGAAATTCGCAAAGGGCGGACGGCGAATGTAGGTGGAAGCGTCGTCCCAGGGAAACAGCGCGGTGCCGGGCGCCTCGAAGGCGGCCCAGTCGGCGCTCGCTTCCGCGACGTCATAGGCGCTGCCGACATCGCTGGCCTCATGGGCGCGGGCCAGAGCCGCGTCGATCTCGGGACCGGCCGGCCAGAGATCAGGAAGGCGCACCTCCGCACCGGCGCTGTCGCGTCCGATCGGATCTTGCAGGATGTTGCGGCTGACGTCACCGGCCAGTGCGAAGGCAATGACGAGCGGAGGCGAAGCGAGAAAGGCAAGCTCGATCTGCGAATGCACGCGGCCGGGAAAGTTGCGGTTGCCCGACAGCACGGCTACGGGCGTCACCTGCTTGGCAGCGACCGCGCTTGCCATGGCCGGCGCCAGTGGTCCCGAATTGCCGATACAAGTCGTGCAGCCATAGCCCACGATGCCGAAGCCCAGCGCTTCGAGATCGTCGAGCAGGCCGGCGCGCTTCAAATAGCGCTCGGCCGTCGGCGAGCCCGGCGCGAGCGAGGTCTTGACCCAGGAAGGCGGCTTGAGTCCACGCTGGCGCGCCTTGCGCGCGAGGAGGCCCGCGGCGACCAGAAGACGTGCATCGGACGTGTTGGTGCAGCTCGTGATCGCGGCGATCGCAACCGCGCCGTCGGCGGGCGGGCTCCCGCGACCCGTGTCTGCGGCTGAAGCGGCGCGTTCGAGGCCGAGCGTCTCGGCTGTCCTGCCGGCCGCGATACGGTCCTGCGGGCGGCGAGGGCCGGCGAGGCTTACCTCGACCTCATCGAGGCTGATGGTGATCGTCTCGGTGTAGCGGGGCTCGGCGGCCGGATCGAACCAGAGCTGCTGGCGGCGCGCATAGGCGTCGACCAACGCGAGCTGCTCGCGCGACCGGCCGGTCTGGCCGAGATAGTCGAGCGTCCGGCCGTCGATCGGGAAGTAGCCGGAATTGCCGCCAAACTCTGGTGTCATGTTGGCGATGACGGACCGGTCTCCGGCCGAGAGCGCGGCGACACCAGGTCCGAAGAACTCGACGAAGCGATCGACGAGATCGATCCGGCGCAGGCGTTCGGTGACGGTCAGCGCGAGATCGGTGGCCAGCACGCCCTCGCGCAAGCGGCCCGTCAGGCGGACGCCGACCACCTCGGGAACCCGCATCGTCACGGGCATGCCGAACATCACGCTTTCGGCCTCGAGCCCGCCCACGCCCCAGGCGAGCACGCCGATGCCGTTGATCATGGGCGTGTGGCTGTCGGTGCCGATCAGCGTGTCGGGCACGGCCCAGAGCTGGCCGTCGCGAGCCGTGGTCGCCACGACGCTCGCGAGACGTTCGAGGTTCAGCGTGTGCATGATGCCGGTGCCCGGCGGATGCACGCGCACGCCGTCGAGCGCCTGGCTTGCCCATTTCATGAAGCGATAACGCTCGCCATTGCGCTTGAGCTCGTGCGCCATGTTCAGCCTCATCGCATCCGGACGCGCGAACACGTCGACGCCGAGGGAATGATCGGTCGAGACGTCGACGGGAAGGACCGGATTGAGGCGGTTGGGGTCGCCGCCAGCCTCGGCAAGCGAGGCGCGCAGTCCCGCGATATCGACCAGCGCGGGGCCGCAGGTGGTGTCGTGCATGAGAACGCGCGAGGGCTGGAATGCGATCTCGCGGTCGCTGCGCCCATCGGCGAGCCAGCCGAGGATGGCGGCGGCCGATTCATCCCGCCCGTCGCCGCCGTTGCGCAGCACGTTCTCGAGCAGGATGCGCAGGATCATGGGCAGGCGCGGAAGGCTCTCGCCCGCCACGGACGTGATGTCGGCGATGCTGTAGGTCTGCGATCCGCTGACGAGGGTTGCGAAGGCGGTCATCGTTTCATCCTGGCTGCGACGTCAAGCATGTTGCTCGGCTGGCCGCGTCTTCGCCTCGTCCGCATTCTCCATCCTGGCAAACCAGGTCATCAGGAACGACACGAACAGCAATCCGCTGAGGAACAGGAGCCCGCCATAGGTGCTGCCGGTCCAGTCCTTGATGGCGCCGATGGCATAGGGACCGGCGAAGCCACCGAGATTGCCGATCGAGTTGATCGCCGCGATCGACACCGCAGCCGTCGAGCGCGTTAGGAACAGGCCGGGCAAGGACCAGAACGGCGACTTGAAGGCGTAGATGCCCGCGAGCGACAGCGAGATCAGCGTCATGGCGATGGCAGGCTGGACCACGAAGCCGGTGAGCCCGAGCGCGACCGCGCCCCAGAGTAGCGGGATCGCCGAATGCTTCTGCCGCTCGCCGGTGCGATCGGAGTTGCGCGACCACAGTACCATGACCACGGTGGCGAAGGCGTAGGGCAGCATGGCGATCAGCCCGACCTCGAAATTCGTCAGCGACGACGACAGGCCCTTGATGATCTGCGGCATCCACAATCCGATGCCGAGATTGCCGACCTGGTAGATGAAATAGATCATCGACAGGAACAGCACTTTCGGATTGGTGATGGCGGCGATGATTCCGAGATGCTGTACGTTGCGCCGGCCGGCCTGGTCCTTGCGCAGCTCGTCCGTCAGCCAGTCGCGCTCCTGCGGCGTGAGCCATTTCGCCTGCTCGGGGCGATCGGTCATGATGAAATAATTCAGGATGCCGGCGACGATGGCGGGACCGCCCTCGAGCAGCAGCATCCAGCGCCAGCCGCTCAGGCCGAAGCCCCCGACGTGGTCCATGATCCAGGTGCTCAGGGGCGCGCCGATCAGGTAGGACACTGGAATGGCGGCGGTGAACAGGGCTACCGTCGTGGCCTGCTCCTTGGCGCGAAACCAGTAAGTCAGATAGATGATGATGCCGGGGAAGAAGCCTGCTTCGGCGACGCCGAGCAGGAAGCGCAGGATGTAGAGCTGCGTCGCGCTCTGCACGAAAGCGGTTGCGGTCGCGACGATGCCCCAGCTGATCAGGATGCGCGAGATCCAGATGCGGGCGCCGTATTTGTTGAGCGCGACGTTGCTCGGCACTTCGAACAGGAAATAGCCGATGAAGAAAATGCCGGCGGCGAAGCCGAAGGCTTCGCTCGACAGCGCGAGCTCCTTGTTCATCTGCAGCGCCGCATAGCCGATATTGGCGCGATCGAGATAGGAAATGACGTAGAGGCCGAAGCAATAGGGCACGATGCGCCAAAGCACTTTGCGCATGGTGGATTGCTCGACGGTCGCTGTGCTGGCGGACATTGGCGCGCTCCCGTTGGGGGCTTGTCTGACAACGCCGACCTTCCCCTGCAGGCGGGCGCCTTGCAGGCAGTTATGCATTTTATATTATAAAATGCAATACTGTCAGAATCAGACCTTGGAGACCTTGATCAGGCCGGCGCCCTCGATGTGAACGCGGAGGAAGTCGGATGCCTCCTGCCGCAGGCCTTTTTCCAGCAAAGTCAGGATGTTGATATGCTCGCGGCACTGGATCGGCAGGCGGCTGCGGTCCACCGTGATGCGGTACTCCACCAGCCGGCGCAGCCGGTTCACGCGCTTGACCGCGTCGAGGAAGAACGGATTGCGCGCGCAGCCGACCAGCATCTCGTGGAACTCGGCATTGGCAGCGAAGACCTCCGAGCGCGACGCGCGCTTGTAGGCGCCATCGAGCAGCCATTGCTGCTGCTCGCGAGCGGCTGCAAAGGCTGGCTGATCGATCTCGAAGCTCGGGAGCAGCAAGGCTTGTGGCTCGAGGGCGACGCGCAGTTGATAGCCCTGCTGGTAGCTCTCGCGCGAGGTGAGGAGCGGGCCGAACGCCCAGCCGTTGCCGGGCAGGCGCTCGATCCAGCCCTCATCGGCGATTTTCGTGAGAATCTTCAGAAGGCGCGTGCGCGAGAGGCCATAACGGCGCATCAGCTCGTTCTCGCTGACCTTGTCCGGAAGTTTGCCTGCGAGGCGATCCTCGGCGATCGCGAAATACCATTCATCCTCGCGTTCGGGCTCGGTGTCCTCTGCATCGGGCAGATCGGGAAGCTCGCCGGCGCCCTTGACCAGGAAGAAGCCGCGATTGGGTTCGGAGCGCACCACGTTCATGTCTTCGAGGATCTGGAGCGCTGCATTGATCGGTGCGCGCGACACCCGCAACGCATCCGCGAGCGTCTGGCTCGGCAGGTGCTGTTCGGCCTGCAAGCCGTTGGCGCGGATGTAATCGAGAATCCGTGCTGTCATCTGGGTCGCGAGATTGGGGCGTGGCATTGGCGACTCGGGCTGATCCTGACTGGCGAGATGTCGCCCAACGGAGGGCGCGGCACAAGCGGTCGCAGAACTCCTCCTTGCGCCTTCCGGAGAATTGTGTTTTAAAAAATAAAAAGCAATGTGGGGAGAGGCATGACGCCTGGATATTCTGTTGTGCGCGACGCCACGTCTGTCGGCACCGATCGGGCGGGTCTCACGCGGCGCGGCTTCGCGCAGCTCATCGCCGCCGGCGCCGTGACCTCCGCATTGCCTGCCGCATCTGCGCAACCGCCGGGAGCCCACAAGGAGAACACCATGGTCGAAGGCTCTCGCTCATTCGTCTATGTCGGCGCGCGGACCACAAAGGAGCGCAATGCCCGCGGCGACGGGCTCAACGTCTATGCGATGGACAATGCGACCGGGGCCTGGAGCCACGTTCAGCTGCTCGGCGACCTCGTCAATCCTTCGTTCCTCGCCTTCGACAGGACACGTCGGTTTCTCTACACGGTGCACGGCGATCTCAGTGATATCACCGCGATGGCAATCGACCCTGCGAACGGCAAGCTCAGTGTGATCAATCGCCAGAGCACCGAGGGGAAGAACCCCGTCCATCTCGCGATCGATCCGGAAAACCGGTTCGTGGTGGTGGCCAATCACATTACCTCCACCCTTGCGCTGTTGCCGCGCCGGGACGACGGTTCGCTCGGCGCGGTGATCGATCTGGTCAAGCTGGAAGGAAAGATCGGGCCGCACCGGGTGGAGCAGCCGTTCGCCAAGCCGCATCAGGTCGAGTTCGATCCGTCGGGGGCATTCATCGTCGTGCCGGACAAGGGGCTCGATCTGGTTTTCACCTATCGGATCGATGCGGCGAGCGGAAAGCTCGTGCAGGCGGCCAAACCGGTCCCGGCGCGCGAGGGCGCCGGCCCGCGCCACGTCGCCTTTCATCCGGGCGGGCGCCTCGCTTATGTCGTCAACGAGTTGGACTCGACCGTCACGACTTACCGTTTCGATCCCGCAACGGGCGCGCTTGCTCCGTTCCAGATCGTCTCTGCGGTACCGGATGCCTTCACGGGCAACAGCCGTGCCGCCGAGATCGCCGTGTCGGCGGATGGGCGTTTCGTCTATGCCTCGAACCGTGGCGACGACAGCATCGCGACCTTTGCCGTCGATGCGTCCAGCGGACGATTGAGTGCCGTTGATTGGACCGCGAGTGGCGGCAAGACCCCGCGCTTCTTCACACTCAATCCTTCAGGCAGATTCCTGTTCGCGGCGAACGAAGACAGCGATACGGCTGTGCTCTTCAGCCGCAATCCGGACACCGGCCGGATCGCCAGGACGGAGCAGGCCGTGACGGTCGGAAGTCCCGTCTGCATTCTCATCAGGCCGTCCGCCTAGGAACGAGCTCCTTCGGAAGGCTGGCGTCACTCCGCCGTCACTCCGCCGCCTTGGCGATCCGGCCGAACATCCGCGTTGGGGCCGGGAAGCCGCAGGAGGTGCCGTCGGTGACCTTGACCTGATCTTCCCAGGGCAGGCGAAAGGTGCCGGCGACCATGTCCTGCATGAAGGTGTAGGGGCAATCCATCGCGCCGCCCTTCACCGCGACATAGCCGCGGTGCCAGAGCTGGTAGATGTTGTTCTCGACGCCCCAGTTGGTGCGGGCCTCGCGCACGAGGTCCGGGCGAACCTCGGCGGTGATGATCTCGTCGGCGCGGCCGGTGGTGCCGTGCGCCAGGACGGTGCCGTCGAAATTGACGATCATGCCTTCGCCCATGGAATCGAACGACCCATCCGAGCCGCACATGCAGACATTCGCCGTGACCATCAGGTTCTGAAACGAATTGGCCTGGTTGGTGAAGCGCCAGGCGTCGCGGATCGGCGCGGTGTAGCCGGCGGTGCGGATCATGATCTCGGCGCCCTTGTAGGCGCATTCCCGCGCCATCTCCGGGAACATGCCGTCATGGCAGATGATCAGCGCGATCTTGGCGCCCTTCGGTCCCTCGATCACGGGAATGCCGACATCGCCGGGCTCCCATGGCTCGACCGGAATCCAGGGATGGAGTTTTCGGTAATAGAGCTTGATCTCGCCGTGGTCGTCGATGATCAGGCCGGAATTGTAGGGATTGCCTTGAGGGTTGAACTCCATGATGGAGAAGCAGCCCCAGATCTTGTTGTCGACACAGGCCTTCTTGAAAGCCGCGACCTCCGGGCCATCAAGCCGGCACATGATCTCCGGATTGGTGTCCATCGAGAGGCCGTGCAGCGCGTATTCGGGGAAGACCACCAGATCCATGGTGGAGAGATTGCGGCGCGCCTTGCCGACCATCCAGACGATGCGTTCGGTTTGCCTTGCCAGATCGGCCGGGGTCACGATATTGGGCAGCTGAAGCTGGACAAGTCCGACGACCACGCCGTTGGGAGATTTGTTAAGCCCACCGAGTCCGTTCATGATCAGCTCCCTTGCCCGTCCGGCGCTGCGTCGTTGCGCGCCGGATCTTGTCGCAGGAAGCAAATCCGATTTCGGTGCAGAGCTAAAGATTATTTTTCAGGCGACGGCGCAGTTTCGCGGCAGCAGGCGAGCTCGTCACGCGACGAGATCGAGCAATCGGCACGATCCACGCACCAGCACCTTGCGTCCCGCGGGGGTGATCGCAGGCACGCCGTCATTCATGACGACGAGGCCGAGCTTGACCAGGCTTTCGCTGAGATAGGCCTTCGAGAGGCGACCGTTCGACACCGGATTGCGAAGCGCCTTCAGCGCTTCCCACTGGTCATGTGAAAGATCGAAGTCGAAATCGTTGCTCATGTTGCCTCAGCCGATAGTCCGGTTCGCGTGCCTCTGTTAGCGGCGCCGCATGAAGACCGTGCGACGACAATGAGTCGGGAATCCGGTCGGCTGTTTAGAACGCCTCTTCACAAATTGCCGCACTTCGTTGCGCCACAAGAGTTAAGATCGTTTGCGCACGAATATCGTCCCGAGCTGCGATCACTAATTGATGATCCGCACTTGATGTTGCGCTGCGACTGCCGCGGTGCACGGGAAGCATCGCTGTCCCATTCTGCGTCGCGATATGCACAGAAATCATGAGACGAGGAGCTTCGGACTCAGCTACGTTGATTCGCGGGGAATGGCTTCACAACGAAGGAGTGGAGTGCATGAACAGGCTGGTGGAAATTCGCAGTCAGGAATCCCTGTGTCGTGAGCGCGCTGCGCTCGATTCAGAACGCCGGGTGTTCTGGCTCGCGCAGGCCCAGGAGTGGGAGCAGCGTGCGCTCGACGAAATCGCCTACCACTTTCGGGAGTGCAATCGCTTCCAGGCCGAGTTGACTGCCGCCTGACGCCGCAGGGCGCGACCGCCGCCTATTGATATGTCGCCACGATGTCGGACACCGCGCGCTCGAGTTGCTGCGCGGTGGCACACTGGCGCACGACACTGCAGAAGGTCGCGTAGCGCGGCATCTCGGAATCGCCAAAGCCCCAGGCGAGCCGTCCTTCCGGATTGAGCCAGACCAGCCGCTTCGAGCGCTCGGAGATGCGGCGCAGGATGTCGGCGCGCGGATCGAGATTGTTGCTGCGGGCATCGCCGAGCACGATCACCGTGGTTTGCGGCGTCAGCGTGCTCATGAATTCCTTCTCGAAATCGACCAGCGACGAGCCATAGTCGGACGAGCCGAAACCCACCTTGGACATGATCTCGGCCATCGCCTCTTCCGGCGATTTCGCTTCAAGGATCTCGCTGACCTCGATCAGATGCGAGGAGAAGGCAAAGGAGCGGACGTCGTCGACCACCTCGTGCAGGGAGTGGATGAGCAGCAGGAAGAAGCCGGACACCTGCGCGACCGAGCCCGAAACGTCGCACAGGGCAACGATTTTCGGCCGGTCACGATGCTTGCGCTTCCACGCGGTGAGGAAGGGTACGCCGCCCCAGGCCGCATTGCGGCGCAGCGTGCGGCGGACGTCGAGATGGCCGCGGCGCTGGCGCTTGCGCGGCTTGGAGTAGCGCTCGCGCAGCCGGCGGGCGATCTGGCGAATGAGGGCGCGCATCTCGGCGACCTGGCGACGCTCGATGCGCGCCAGCGGCGCGTTGCGCAGGATGTCGTTGCGGAGGTTCTCGGCCTCCTCGCGGGCATAAAGCGCAAGCCCCTGCGAGACCGTGTCGCGCACCGCCTCGCGCAAGGCATCGAGCGCGCCGCGGAGACGCTCGGCCAGCGCCGGGTTGCTCGCGGTCAGCTCGTCGAGCTCGTCGCGCAGGCGCTGGAGGCCCATCGCATCGAGGATCCGGCTGGAGAAGATGCCGCGCTGGGTCGAGTAGCGGATGTCGGACAGGGACGCAGCACCAGCCGCGCTCGCGATCGCGGCCGCGATGGCATTGCGTTCCTGCGACAGCAGCATCTGAGCGAGCGGCCCGAGTTCCTGCTGCGGCGAACCGGCGCCGGCATCGCTGGCGGCGCTGGAAGAGGGCGATTGATCCGGATCCTGCGGGGCATCCTGGTCGGCGCCCTCGGGCTGCTCCTGCCGCGGCTCCGGCTGGCTGAAGAACAGATCGAAGCAGTCACCGAGCGCAAGTTTCTCGTCCTGCGATTTGGCGAGTGTCAGCAGCAGCGCGTCGCGCAGGATAGCCCGGTCGGAAAAGCCGACCTGCGACACCGCGCGCATCGCATCGATGCTTTCGGCAGGCGAGACGTGGACGCCCACACCGCGCGCCGCCCGAAAGAAACGATGAAGGTTCTCGCGCATCGGCGTCAACCGAAGACGTTGGACCGGGCTGCCTTGGCGATGAAGGTCGTCACCTGCGGCGTTGCCGCCTCGATGTCGGCCTCGTATTTCAGGAGCACGTTGAGGGTGTCCTTGACGATGTCGGTGTCGAGCTCGCTCGCCTGGAGCAGTACCAGGACGCGCGCCCAGTCGATGGTCTCGCTGACGGAGGGCAGCTTCTTCAGGTCCAGCGAGCGGATTTCGTGGATGAAGCCGACCATCTGCCGGCGCAGCGTCTGCGAAATGTTCGGCACGCGGCTTTCGACGATGCGCTCCTCGAGCCGCTGCTCGGGGAAGCCGATGTGCAGATGCAGGCAGCGCCGCTTCAGGGCATCGCCCAGGTCTCGCTCGCTGTTGGATGTGAGGATCACCGTCGGCGGTGTGATCGCGGAAACTGTGCCGAGCTCGGGGATGGTGACCTGGAAGTCGGACAGGATTTCCAGCAGCAGCGATTCGAATTCCGCGTCCGATTTGTCGATCTCGTCGATCAGCAGCACGCAGCCGCCCGGCTGCTCGAGCGCCTGGAGCAGCGGCCGCGGCTCGACGAATTCCTTGGAGAAGAACACGTCGCCGAAATCATGCAGCTGGTCGAGCGCGGCGTGCAGCGTCTGCGCGCCGCCGAGCACCTCGCCGAGCTTGTCCTTGAGGATCTGCGTGTAGAGCAGTTGCTTGGCGTATTTCCACTCGTAGAGCGCCTTGGCCTCGTCGAGACCCTCGTAGCACTGCAGGCGGATCATCTTCTTGCCGCGCCAGGCGGCGATCGCCTTGGCAAGCTCGGTCTTGCCGACACCCGCGGGACCTTCGACCAGGATCGGCTTCTCGATCTGCTGCGACAAATAGACGGCGGTCGCGATCTGCCGGCTCGCGATGTAGCCCTGCGCGGCGAGGCCGCTCTCCACTGCCTCGATCGACGTCGAGGCCTTCTGATCAGCCACGAAATGGCGCTCCCAAAGGTCTTGCTTTAAGGCTTGTTCTGCCTGCGTTCCCGGCAAAGAACAAGCCTCGTTTGGGAGACATCAGATCCGCGTGAGCGGCATTTTTTCCGTTCAGCGCAAATAGTTGAGCGGCTCGCAGGTCGCGTTCAGTGCCGCAGCAGCTCCGGCTTGCGGATCGTCTGCCGGACCTCGGCGCCGCAATCGGCGCATTCATAGACGAAGTCGATCTTGGCAAGGCTCCAATGCGGCTCGACCTCGCGCACATACATTGGCAGGAACCCCATGCACGTCGGGCAAATCACAGGCGCGATTTCGATGTCCTGATGATGCTGTACATAAGCTGGCATCACGGCTCTCCTTCGCAGGCGACCACCAAACCCCGCGCAGAAGCTACTACCGGTTGCTTCGGAGCCGTCATCAACTCTTTCGAACAGAGGCGGAACGGCGGTCGTTTGTCGTTCCCTGTGACATTCTTGATACGTCTCTGTACTGTAACGGGCGGACCAAATGCCTATTTCACAGGCCGATCCGGTTCTCGGACCTTCACTGCAACGATAAGGGAGCAACCCAATGACGCATGCCATTCGTTTTCACAAACCTGGTGGCCCTGAAGTCCTGGTCTGGGAAGAGGTCAGCGTCGGCAAACCCGGGCCGGGCGAGGCGCGCATCCGCCACACCGCGGTCGGCCTCAACTTCGTCGACATCTACAACCGGTCGGGCCTCTATCCGGCGCCGCTGCCGAGCGGGCTCGGCAGCGAGGCCGCCGGCGTCGTCGAGGAAGTCGGCGCAGGCGTCACCGATTTGAAGCCGGGCGATCGCGTCGCCTATGGCGCCTCGCCGCTGGGAGCTTACTCGGAGGCGCGGCTGATCCCTGCCGACCGTTTGCTGAAGCTGCCCGACGGCGTCGACGACAAGACCGCGGCGGCAATGATGCTGAAGGGACTGACCACGCAATACCTGATCCGGCAGACCTACCGGGTGAAGGCCGGTGACACCATCCTGCTTCATGCCGCGGCCGGCGGCGTCGGCCTGATCCTGAGTCAATGGGCCAAGCATCTCGGCGCGACCGTGATCGGCACCGTCAGCAACGACGAAAAGGCGAAGCTCGCCAAGGCGCATGGCTGCGACCATGTGATCATCTACACGAGGGAAGATTTCGTGAAGCGGGTCGACGAGATCACCGGCGGCAAGAAGGTGCCGGTGGTGTACGATTCCGTCGGCAAGGACACGTTCCTGAAATCGCTGGATTGCCTCGCGCCGCTCGGCGTCGCGGCGTTGTTCGGCCAGTCCTCGGGCGCGGTCGAGCCGCTCAATCTCGGCCTGCTGGCGCAGAAAGGCTCGCTCTACGTCACCCGGCCGACGCTGTTCACCTATGCCGCCAAGCGCGAGAGCCTGGTGGCGATGGCGGGCGAGCTGTTCGACGTCGTCAAGTCCGGTGCGGTGAAGATCGAGGTGCACCAGACCTACCCGCTGAAGGACGCGGCCAAGGCGCATGCCGATCTCGCCGCGCGCAAGACGACGGGATCGACCGTTCTCCTGGTGTAATACTCGGCCGGACAACGATGCAGGCCCCCGCGGGCCTGCATCACGTCCGTTCGTGCTTGCGCAGGTCGCGGGCGTGATCGAGGCGGATGGCCTGAAGATCGATATCTTCGGACTCGATCTGGGGGAGTGCCGCCTCCGCCAGGATGGCCTCGGTCACGTCCTCGACCGAGTGCTCCGCGATCTCGTGGATGAACGAGACGTTCCGATATTCACCGGATGCGATGCGGGAGACGACCTCGCGTCTCGTGATTTCAGGATCGACGACTGCCTCGCGGCCGCGCCGCCCGTAGTCGATCATCACGACGAAATACTGCATCAAACGATCCTGCCGCGCCCGATCCGGGCACGGCAGAGTATTTCCGGAAAACAGAATAAAGTCAAGGACGATTTCCAAAAATCGGAAATCGTCTTGACTACTTGCCCTTCTTGCGGGGGCGCGCCGACTTCGCACGCAGCCGTTCGAGCTGTCCCTTGGGCATGGAGAGGCAGATTTCGCCGACCCACTCGAGCTTGACGCCGACGATCGGCTTGGCGTTGAAGCTGGTGAGATTGACGACGGACGGGGACTTGCCCCGCTCGATGGTCTTCAGATAGCGCTCGCCGGTCTTGAGGCGGACCACCGCCTCTTCGCCGTAGAAGCTCGACAGCGGATGGCGCTGGTCCTTGTAGACCACGATCACGTCGCCGCTTTCATATTTGGGCAGCATCGAATCGCCGACGATCTCGAAGGCGACGGTTTCTTCCATGATCGGGAAGGGCAGTGCGATGTCACCGAGACCTTCCGGCGGAACCTGCTCATAATCCGGTTCGATCACCGCGCCGGCGCCGACGCGGCCCATGATCGGTGCGAGGTTGAGCTCGAGATATTCCATGATCGGGATGATTTCCGAGGCCTTCACCAGACGCTCGCCGCCGAGGATCTCCGATACCGCGCCGGGCCGCACACCCATGGCTGCTGCCAGGCCGCCCTTGCTCTTGCCCGTTTTCTCCAGGCCCCGCTCGATCATAGCAACGTCCAACATGGTGATTCCCTCGATTGCCCATCGTGTCGCCTCTTGTAATCCGAAATTCGGAATTGATGCAATTATGAATATCAGAATTACGGCTTGACACTCGCTTCGGAATAACGGAATGTATGTCCCGCTTCCGGTCGCACGCACGATCGGCGGGGCACACATCACAGGACAGCATCATGGAACCGGGCCACTGGCCGTCGGAACACTCCGACGCGCTTCGCGACTATTTTCGCAAGGGGATGTCTTATGCGGAGATCGCGCGACAGATTAACGCAGGATTCGGAACGGCTTACACGCGCAGCGCGGTGATCGGCCGCGCCAAGCGGCTCGGGCTTGTCGTGCCGGAATGGATCACGAGCCCGTCGGTCGCGCCGTTTCTTCCCGGTGAGCCCTATCTGGTTTCGCCGCGCCGGGCGGTGCTGCCGAACCTGAACCTGCCGCCGAAGTCCGCAATGAAGCCTGCGGCGCAAGTGACGTTGCGCTGTGTCGGCGTTCAGCCGCGCCTGATCGAACTGGTCGCACTCGAGAAGGCCGACTGCCGCTATCCCTATGGCGGCGACAAGGACGGGGAGGCGATCGCCTTCTGCGGCCATCCATCTCAGCCGGGCTCGAGCTATTGCGCGCCGCATGCGCGTCTGACGCGCCGCTCCGGAGCGGCGTCCGCCCGCGTTGGGGCCCCCGTCGTGCTGCGGCTGGTCAGCGCGTCCTGAAAGCGCCGGCCGTCCGTTCAATCGTCAGTCTTGCAAGGAGCATCCGAGTGGCACGTGCCCGACGTAACAAATCCTACAAATTGATGCAGATCCACGACCGGCGGTCGCAGGAGGTGCCGTTCAATGCCGAGGTGGCGGAGGTGGAGGTCGACAATCCGCTTGCGCTCGATCAGGGCGAGAAGATCCTGGCGATCCGGTCGATCCGCAGCGACCCGCTCGGGCGGCTGCACGCGCACCACCAGATCGACGAAGCGCAATACCGCGGCGGGCGCGCCTTCCAGAACGATTGGGAGCGGGCGGAGCGGGGACCTCAGGCCGTGGATACGACCCGCGAATATGTCGATGGGACCGGCACGCGCGAGCCTGTCACCGAGAGCCAGCGACAGGCGGTGCTGCGGCTGAGCCGGGTCGAGCGCGAGCTCGGCACCGACGGCGCCGCGCTGGTGCACGACGTGCTGGTGCTGGGCCTGACCATGGACCAGATCGGGCAGCGTCGTGCCGTTCGGACGCAGCGCTGGAACGATTATTTCGGGCGCCGGTTTCGCGAATGCCTGGATCGGCTGGCGCTGATCTACGGCTTTGCGACCGAGGCGGGGGCACGGCGTACGGACCGGCGAAGATGACCGGGCGCGCCGGCGGGCCGACCGCCGCCGCGCCGTTCTCGTCCTTACGGATGAGGGACGATCTGGTAGGGCGTGGTGTAGGGCTCGACGCGCAGCGAGGCGTTGGCCAAAAGCCCGATCTTGGCGGTTGGCGCTTGCTGCAATTCGCCGTTCGGGCCGCGATGCACGTTGTATTGCCAGACGGTGAGGTCGCCCTTCTGCGCCAGCGCGTGAGCGACCGCGCTCGCATCGTTGCCGCCGAGCGCCTGAAGCTCTTCCGCCGACAGTCCGACGACGATTTCGTCCTTGATGGTGACGATCTTGAACAGGTTCATCTTGGTCTCCTGCGCCCATGCGCTTTGTATCGAGAGGGTGAAAAGCGCGACCGCGGCGCCCTTGATGAGATCGCAGCGAGAAAGCATGCCGTCGTCCTTTGGTGCTGACGCGCGCCCGAATCAATCCGTCATCAGCCATGGCGCCCGTGATCTGCGTGGCCGTTTCGCAACCGCTTGGTCGTTCGATCTTGAACAACGGTTCACGGGCGGAAATATCCGGGGGCCGGTGAACCTCGATGCGGAGAGGCGAGTCCAAGCCAGAGTCTCGTGGGGAATATGTCAGATGAAATCCGCCGGATTGGTTTGCCTTCTCGTGTCGGTTGCAGCCGCCGGCAGCGCTGCGGCCGCGGATCCCTTCTATATCGGCAGCTGGACCTTCACGGCCGCCGTGGTCGCGCCGTGGGCCGATCGGCAGCGCAAGCCTGACGATTCCGAGCGGTTGCGGCTGATGGGCAAGGCGGTGGTCTTCAAGGGGCGAGAGATCGCAGGGCCGCGCCCCTTTGCCTGCGCCAGGCCGCAATACAAGGTGACCGACTACGGTCCCGACATGATCTTCCAGGGGGCCTTCGACGAGATGCAACGTGCCGACAAGAAGGCCGATCCGAAGGCGCTTGCCGCCTCGCTCGGCTTCGCCGGCGTCCCGATCAAGACCCTGGAGACCGGATGCGAGATCGACGTTCACTTTGTCGACGATACAACCGCCGAGGTGGGACTCAACAATTACGTGTATACGCTGAAAAAGCGCTAGCCCGCTTCCGTCGATGCCCTTCACACTGGAAACAAGGCGAAATGCAGAGCTGATTGACAGCGATCAGGGCTCTGTGCGTGATTGATGCCGCTTCTTGACGCAGGTGGGTGACGGCGGCTCATATTCCTGTTATCCGGAATTGCGGTGGTGCGATGCAGATGAAGCATCGCTAAGCTGTTGGTTGGGCTTGCCGGAACGGTTGTTCCTTGGCATAATTGCAACCTGCTCGGTGAGCCCGTCCGTTCGAGCATGTGTTGAGCGTGCTAATGTGCAGGACCCGGGTCGAGCGTTCGTTCTCGGCATGGCGTCCGGTGATGTTAAGGCCGATGCTTGTCATAGGTGCGAGATGAAGAACCTCAATTTCGCGACTGAGCTGCACCTCAAGCTCGGCGCGCCTGCGAGTGGTACCGTCGAAAGCCTCCGCCTGCTCCGTGCTTTCCTGAAGCTCGCGCCCCGACAGCGTTTCGAGGTGATCAAGCTCGTCGAAGACCTCGCCACCGAGGAAGCCCTCCCGGAACATCCCCTGTCCTGAGCCTGGCGGCGCCTCTCGCGCCATTTTCGCCATTTTCCCGCCCAAGCCGGCGCCCCGGGGACGTTTGCCCCGGCGTTCGCTGCTGGAAGGCGGTCCGGCAAGTGTGGTATCCAGTCAGGAAAAAGGGAGGAGACCATGATCGAACCGAAGCTCGAAGTTCCGGCCGAACTGCGCGACCTGGCCGAGAAGACGATCGACCAGGCCGAAAAGGCATTCGGCATGTTTTTCGACGCAGCCACGAAATCGATGTCATCCGTTCCGGGCGCAGGGACGGACGTGTCGAAGCAGGCCCTCGCTTTCACCGAGCAGAACATGAAGTCGGCCTTCGAGCATGCACGCAAGCTCGTTCATGCCACCGATCTTCAGGAAGCGATGCGAATCCAGTCCGACTTCCTGCGCAGCCAGTTCACCAGCGCGGGGGACCACATGCGGCAAATGACCGGCAGCCTCATGCAACCGGGCAAGGGCAAGTCCTGATTGCTGGTCTGTGCGGTTCTTGCGTGCCTACAAATTGGTCTTGCACGGCATCTCGATCCGCATTTCGATGTTAACGCAGGTCCATGGTGGGCCACCGAATGATGTCTCATTCGCCGTCCACCATCCTTTCTGCTGATCCCTGTCGGTTCTCCGGCAGGGATTTGCATTTTGAGGCGGGTGTCACGTTCGGCGGGCGTTCCGACGCGCGATGAGATCGCGAGACATCACGGACGCAGCGATCCGATGTAGGCCGCGATGTCGCCGGCCTCGGTCCGGCTCAACGGAAAGTTCGGCATTTTCGGGTGCGGGTCGAGCAGGAAGAAGGCGAGCTTCTCCGGATTGAAGTCCGGCCGGCGTGCAACGGCCGCGAAGGAGGGGACGTCGGCGCTTGCCTGCGTCTGGCCGTTGGCCACCACATGGCAGCTTGCGCACCAGCGCTTGGCGAGATCGGCGCCGTGACTGGCGTCGGCGGCGAGCGCAGGCGACGAACTCGAGGTCACGGCCAGCAGCAGGCAGATCCGTCTCAAATGGAGGTGCATCGGGTAGGCCCTCATGCGCTCGCTCGCGGCCGCTCGGCTCATCCGCAGCACGATCCCGGGAATTGGGAGAGATCGATGCGGGCGATGATCGACCGGAGCATCCTTCGGGCGGACCGGTAGATATGCCGCGCGAAGCCCGGCATCCTCGTCGCGGGCAGGCGAAGATGTCTCGTATCAAGGCGCCTCGTATCGAGGGTTTCGGTGATGTGCGACACGTGCCTCTCCGGGATGGTGAGGCCCTGTCTATCGCGATCGGTTCGGAGTTGCCTTGATCTGCCGCAAAGGGCGGACCCCGGCTAGTAGTCGCCGGGGTTCATGATCATCGGGGTTTTGGTGTCGACCGGCGCGAGCGCGCTGCTGGCGCTGTCGCGCAGGAAGCGATCGAGCGTCGCCTGGATCTTCTCCTTGACCGCATCGGGGCCGCGATCGCTCATCTCGTTGTGCTGCGCACCGGTATGGACAATGTCGATGCCGAGTGCCTTTGCCTCTTCCGGGGTCGGCAGCACGCCCGAGTCGGTCTGGAAATGCGGATCCTTCGATCGGAACGACAGGATCTTCATGTTGTCGCTGAGGACGAAAGGTACCCGCAGATTGTCGAGCGTGATGACTTTCGACACCAGCTCCGGGTGCTGATGGGCGACATACATCGAGACGTCGCCGCCGTTGGAATGCCCAACGAGGGTGATGTGGTCGTAGTCCGCGTTCTCCTGCCGCCGCTTCAGCTCGCCCAGCGTAAACAGGATGTTGGCCTCGCAGCGGATGTAGACCTCGCGCCGGCCGACATATTGCTGGCCGACATCGGTCATCAGCGGCGGATCGCTCGGCAGGTCCTGCTGGAGGCTGGCAACGAGATAGCCGCGCGCGGCGAGCACGTTGGCGAGGAAGGAATATTCGGTGGCCTTGACGGTGTTGCCGTTGCTGATGATGGCGAGCGGGAGCTTCCAGAGACCGAGATTGGCCTTGGTCTCGTAATCGCGCCGCACCGCGATCTCGACCGAGATCGGCCGCTGGCGCGAGGCGTCGAACAGGGTCAAAGTCTCGTGGCGGATCGCGAACCGGCTGACGATGAAATATTCGCCGACCGCGAGGACGCAAAAGAACGCCAGAAATGCAAACACCCTCTTCATGATTCCGTCCCGATCACTTTTGACTGAAAATGGTCATAGGAAGCCCCCAAATCGACCGATCGTGAGCAGGTTACGGGATTAAATTTAGGCAAGTCTGTGAGCAAGGCCGCAAACGACATGCCCTGTTGCGGAGAGCAATGGGCTAGAGACAACCGCCCCTGCCGCGTTCGGGGCAGAGCCGGAACGCGCTCGAGAGCGTGAACAGGAAGCGGGGGCTGCGGCGCTCATTGTCCGGCGCCCGGTAGCTCAAGGGGACGGCCACGCCGAGATCGGCCTGGAGGTCGTCCCACAGGAAGAAGCGCACGCCGGCGCCGGCGGACGTCAGCGCCAAGCCATCGCTCAGCCGGTAACCGTCGTTCCAGACCGCGCCGGCGTCGCCGAAGGCGTAGAGCTGATAGCCGCTCCAGTAGCGAAAATTGAGCTTCTGGTCGAAGCGCAGCTCAAGCGAGCCGGCAAGACCATTGTCGCCGCTGATCTCGGCAGCGCCATAGCCCCGTCCGAACGCCGCGCCGCCGAGATAGAATTGCTGCGAGGTGAACAACGGCCGCGATGCCGTCTGGCTCGCCGCAGAGAGCTTGAGCGACAAGGCGTCGCTGATCGTCTGGTAGCGCGTGAACCAGAGGTTCAGCACCGAGAAGTTCGACGAGGCGCCGTCGCGCGACAGCAGATCGTCGTCGAAATGCGAGGCGCCGAAGACGTCAAGGCCCTGGCGAAAGGTCACCGTCGCGAAGTTGGTGCCCCCGAAGCGATCCTGCAGCCGGTAGTCGGCGGTCAGGCTCGCGGTCCTGATGTGGTCGTTGTACCAGGGGCCGTACAGATCGTGCTCCGACACGTTGCTGAAGGTCCCGGCCACGGTGAGCGTCAGCGCCGAGGATTGCGACATGAAGGGCACTGCGCTTGCGCGCACCTCGAATGCTTCGGTCGTGGTGATGTCGCTGTCGAGGCGGCGGGCGTCGCCGGGCCGGACCGCGCTGTACAGGACGGACGCGCCGAGCCGCACGCCGTCGACGCCGACCGGTGCGTCATAGGACAGCCGGGCAAAGCCGAGCTCGCGCGGATCGTTGGCAATGGTCGACAGGTTGACCGCAAGCGTATCGCCGCGTGTGAGATAGGAGTTGAATGCGCCGGTCGCGTAGGTCTGCCACGCGCCGACCGAGGATGAGCCGAGATTGTCGAGGCCAAACGACGAGAAGACGTGCCAGGTCTTCAGATAAACGACGAGGCGGAAACGGCCGGTCGTGCCGCCGATCTCCTCCAGCGCGGTGTCGGTGATGCGAACGCCCGGCCGGGCGTTGATGAGGAAAAGCTGCCGTTCGAGCGTTGCCAGCCGCGACGGCTGCTCGGCCAGGATCGGCGCGAGCATCGGCCTCACGCCGAACTGCTCGGCGCCGTCGCCTTTTAGCTCTGTCTGGACGATGGCGCCTTCGATCACCTGGATGCGGACGCGGCCGTCGGCGATGTCCTGCGGCGGCACAATGGCCCGGCTCAGATGGAAGCCGTCGGCGCGGTAGAGATCGCTGATCGCACCGGCGATCGCGGCAAGGTCCGCCTGCGAGACCTTCTTGCCGAGATAGGGTTGATAGACCGCGGCGATCCGATCGCGCGGGATGGCGTGAGCACCGGCGACATTGATGCCGCGCAGCACGAATTGGGGCTGGGTATCACCGCCGGTGTTGGGCTGTCCGACCGTCGGGAGCCTGACCGGAGGGCGGTTCAAGGTTTCCCGCTCGGTTTGGTTTTCAAAGTATTTTTCGGGCTGGCGGGGATCGAAACCCGGCTGGTTCGCCTGTTGTGCGAATGCTTGCGGGACTCCCGCAAAAGTCGATGCCAACAGCAGCAGCGTGGTAAGCGGATGCCGCTTCTCAATGCGCGCAGCGAACCCGTCTCCGTAGTTTGACGGAGGGCCTCCCAGGAAACGGTAAGTGTTCGTTAGCCACATGATTTTTCTTAGTTTTTTATGGTCAATGAATGGTTAATGCGGCGGTTCCATCGCGCGGTTCCCGCTAATTCTCTCTTGAGTGATTTCGGATACGCCTCAGGTCCTGACGTAACGCGGACTGAGGATCGGCATGCTCGGCAGACATGGACTACGGTGCGCCTTCGTGGCGGCGCTGACGCTGGGGATGGCCTCCGCTGCGTGGGCCGCCGACGACGGCGTCTGGTCGGTCAGCAAGGCCACCGGTGAGGTCTGGATCGCGGCCGACGGCGCGCAACAAGTCGCGCTGAATCAGGAAGAGACGCTCAAGCCCGGCAACACCATTCGCACCGGACGCAACGGCCGGGTGCTGCTCGTCCGCGGCGAGGAGACCATCCTGATCTCGCCCAATTCGGTGGTCGGCCTGCCGGCCGAGAAGAAGGACGGCCTCTCGACCACGATCATCCAGCAGGCGGGGTCGATCCTGCTCGAGGTCGAGAAGCGTAACGTCAAGCATTTCGAGGTCGAGACGCCCTATCTCGCCGCCGTGGTCAAGGGTACGCAGTTCAGCGTCACGGTGGGAGCCGGCAACACCAAGGTCGGCGTGATCCGCGGCCAGGTCGAGGTCTCCGATTTCAAGACCGGGCAGGTCGCACAGATCATGCCGGGACAATCGGCCACCGCCTTCGAGCACGGCAAGCCCGGCCTTAGCCTCGGCGGTACCGGGACCTTCAATCCGATCGAGCACGGCAAGCCGCGCGCCTCGACGATCGAGCGCATTCCGGTGCCGAAGTCCGGCCTGTCCGCGCCGCGCAACGCGGCGAACGGCCATGCGATCCATGCGCTCGGTCCGATCGACAAGGGCAACAAGCTCGCCGGTGCGCTCAAGCAAGCACCGCCGACGGGCGGAGCGCATGCGCCCAAGGCCGGCGTCGTGCGCATCTCGAGCTCGCTCGGCGAGGTCAAGCTGAATGTCCACAAGGTCACGCACGGGCTTGCCCACGGCGGCGTCGCAGCGGTGCGCGTGCGCAACGCGAACGCCAATGCCGGCACCGGTATCGGCACGGCCACGGTGTGGAGCGACGGCTCGTCGAACACCACCACAGCCTCCAACAGCTCCAACGTGACGGCGGTCGCCGCGAGCAGCAGCGCATCGACGGCCAGCGCCGCTTCGGCGTCGTCGAGTGCGACGACGACCGTTGCGACCACCGCCGGGTCGAGCAGCAATGTGTCCACCGGAACGTCCGGGACCGGAAGCAGCGGAACGGGTGCGACCGGCAACGGAAGCGGCGGCACCGGCAACAATGGCAACAGCGGCAACAATGGCCACAACGGAAACGGCAACAACGGCCACCATTACGGTTGGTACTGGGGCAGGGGCCACCATTAGGACCGTGCACTCGGCATAGGGGCGCACCCGGCGGCAGGTACCGCCGGTGCAGGGGAGCAAAAGTGAAACGCTATCGGCCGCATATTCTCGTCGCGATCGCGCTTGCGGTCGTGCTGTCCACCGGATGGCACGCCTCGCTTCGCAATGCGCTTACCGATCTGCGGTTCGCTTGGCAGTCGCGGGCGGCGAGCGGCAATGTCGTCGTCGTCGCCATCGACGCGCCCTCGATCGAGCAGATCGGCGTGTGGCCCTGGCCGCGCCGGCTCCACGCCGAACTGTTGCACAGGCTCGAGGCGTCGGGTGCGCAGGACGTCGCTTTCGACGTCGATTTCAGCACGCCGTCGGATCCGGCCTCCGACGAGGCCTTCGTGAAGGCACTTCGTGATGTCGGCGGCTCGACGATCCTGCCGTCCTTCAAGCAGGCGACGCCGAACGGCGGTGCGGTTCACGTCAATCGCCCGCTGAAGCCGTTCAGCAACCAGTCGTGGCCGGCCCTGGTCAATGTCGCGGTCGAATCCGACGGGCTTGTTCGTCGTTACCCGTTCGGTGAAAAATTCGGCGATGCCTTGATCCCATCGATGGCCGTCGTACTTGCCGGACAGGACGCCGGCCGGCGGCCGCCGTTCCTGATCGATTTCGGCATCCGCGCGGCGTCCATACCGCGCGTCTCCTATGTCGACGTGCTGCGCGGCGATACCGCGACCCTCGACAAGCTCCGGGACAAGAAGATCATTATCGGTGCCACGGCGCTCGAACTCGGCGACCGCTTCAGCGTTCCCAATAGCGGCATCATCTCGGGGCCTGTTCTCCAGGCGCTGGCGGCGGAATCGATCCTGCAAAACCGGACGCTGCGCTGGACCTCCGACATCGGCATGGTGCTGGGCCTCGCCGCAATCTGTCTGATGATGATGTATTCGTGGCGCCGCCTCGCGCCGGGACTTCGCGTTGCAATCCTTGTCGCGGCCGGCGCAGCCGTCGAACTGACCGCGGCTTTCGTCCAGGCAAGATGGCCCCTGGTCATCGACACCTCGCTGTTCCACATTGCGATCATCGCTTATCTGACCGCGATTGCGCTCGACGAGATCGATTTCCGCAGCCTGTTGGGACGCATCGCCGAGAGCCGCTTTCATCGCATCGCGATGTCGCTCGGCGATGGTCTCGTCTGCACCGACGCGGATCACCGCATCACGGTCTGGAATCCCGGCGCGAGCGCGATCTTCGGCTATATGCCGGCCGAGATCATCGGCCGCCCCTTCGAAACACTCTGTGCCGTGCCGGCGAACGGCGAGGCGCGGCCGTCCATGGGCGACGCCGCCCGCCAGGCGCTCCTCGTCCCGGGCGGGGCCGTCGTCGTCGAGTTCGAAGGCCGGCGCAAGAATGGCGAGGCCTTTCCCGTCGAGGCGAGCTTCTCCGGCTGGCAGGGAACCGATGGCTTCCAATACGGCGCAATCCTGCGCGACATCTCGGTGCGCAAGCGCGAGGCCGAGCGCGTCAGGTATCTGGCCGAACACGACGCACTGACGGGCCTTGCCAACCGCAACATGCTGCATGCCGGCCTCGCCAGTCTGATCGCCGCGGCGGAGCGCCGGTCTTCCGACGTCGCACTGCTCGTTCTGGGGCTCGATGGATTTCAGCAGATCAACGACATGCTTGGACATTCGGCCGGCGACCTCGTGCTGCGGGCCGTCGCCGAGCGTCTCCGCAACGAAGCTGATGGCAAGGCGATTGTCGCCCGGCTCAGCGGCGACGAATTCGCCCTCGCGCTCGACTGCGCGGAAGCAGGCGAGCCGATCGCGGAATTCGCCGAGCGTATTGCGCGCGGGTTCGAAGCGCCACTCGTCACCGGCACACGTCAGCATCGGGTCCGGATCAGCATCGGCGTTGCGCTCTATCCCGACGGCGGACAGAATGCCGACGATCTCCTGAGCAACGCCCATCTGGCGCTGAGCCGCGCAAAAGCAACGCGGCGGGGCAGCCACGTGATCTTCGAGAGTGCGATCCGGCAGGAGCTGGAAAACCGCCTGAGGCTGGAGAGCGAATTGGCGCTCGCCGCGGATCGCGGCGAGTTCGAGCTGTTCTACCAACCCCAGGTCCGTCTGGTCGACGGCAGCCTGGTCGGCGCCGAAGCGCTGATCCGTTGGCGCCATCCCGTGCGCGGCTATGTCTCGCCGGGCGAGTTCATGCCGGTGGTCAACACCTCGGCACTGTCAGAGCGGATCGCGGGCTGGGTGATGGAGACCGCCTGCCGGCAGGCGCGCGCCTGGGAATTGTCCGGTAACAGCGTGCGCGTCGCCATCAACCTTTCGCCGTCGCAACTCGATGACGGCGATCTCGCGCATTCGGTTGCGGCGCTGCTCGAAGCGACCGGATTGACACCGTCGCTGCTCGAGCTCGAGGTCACCGAAGACATCCTGCTGCATGACGAAGGCCGCGTGCTGGACATGTTCAAGCGGATCCAGCAGCTCGGCGTGCGCGTCCTGTTCGACGACTTCGGCACCGGCTATGCCAGCCTCAGCTATCTGAAGAAGTTTCCGCTCGACGGCCTCAAGATCGATCGGTCCTTCGTGCTCGATCTGCTCGCCGATTCCGACGACGCCGCGATCGTCGGCTCGACCATCGGCCTCAGCAAACAGCTCGGGCTCTCGGTCGTGGCCGAAGGCATCGAGAACCGGGCTACGGCCGATTTCCTCGTCAGCATGGGATGCGAAGAAGGGCAGGGATATTTCTTTGGGCGCCCGATGCCGGCGGAAGCATTCGACCGGCAGTTCCTGGCGACAAAGCAGGTCGCGGTCAGCGCCGCCTAGCTGGTCGGCGATCCCGAAAGCTCGCTATCGCCGGCGTGCCACCGCAACGCCGAACAGGAAGGCCACGAAGAGGCTGGCCAAGGGCGCTTCCCGTGTGATCGCCGCGACGGTCGCGAGCGGTCGGCCGGGCTTGCGTGCTTCCTCGATCGTCTCAGTGAGACGGTTGACGGCCGCGTGCAGGCCTCCGGCGACTTCGCCGATCGTACGGGATACGTCGGACGCCGCATCAATGGCGCGCTCGGCGACGCCGGGCTGGGGGTTGGACTGCGGTATCTCCGTGCTCAAGCTTGCGACCTCCGAAAACCGACGATGGATGGAGGCCGGCACCTTTGGCTATCCGCGCGAGCGCTCGTTTTGAACAGCGGGTCTGACGACCTTTGGCTATCCGCGACAGGCGCCGTGATTTGACGGCGGGTGCCGGCCATGAATGGGCAATTCGGCGTGCGGGATTTTGTTCCGGACGGGGGCGGCGATCCCCGTGAAACGACGGATGCGAATCTCTGTTAGGCTGGCGCAGCATTGCTGATCTCAGGAGACGGCCGTGACCGATCGGACCATGACGGATCGAGCCCGGCGTATCGCCTTGCTCGGTGCTCCCATCGACATGGGCGCCTCGCAGCGCGGCACACTGATGGGGCCCGCGGCGCTGCGTACCGCGGGCCTTGCGACACTGCTCGAGAGCCTGGATCTCGAAGTCGTCGATTACGGCGATCTCTCCGTGGCCGAGGTCGGCGACCTCGCCGACAGGCCGCCGGAAAAAGCCAATCACTACCGCGAAATCCAGCGCTGGACGCGCGTGCTGAGCCGGCGAGGCTATGAGATCGCGAGCACCGGTGCGCTGCCGATCTTCCTCGGTGGCGATCACACCCTGTCGATGGGCTCGGTCAATGCCATGGCGCGCCACTGGCAGGAGCGCGGACGTGAGCTGTTCGTGCTCTGGCTGGACGCGCATGCCGATTACAATACGCCGGAGACGACGATCACGGCGAACATGCACGGCATGTCGGCGGCCTTTCTGTGCGGCGAGCCGGGCCTCGACGGCCTGCTCGGCGATGACCTGCGCGCGTCGATCCACCCCGACAGGCTCGACCTGTTCGGCGCGCGTTCGATCGACAAGCTCGAAAAGGAGCTGATGCGCTCGCGCCGGATCAGGGTCGTCGACATGCGGCAGATCGACGAATTCGGTGTCGCGGTGCTGATCCGGCGTGTCATCGAGCGCGTCAAGGCATGCAACGGCGTGCTTCATGTCAGTTTCGACGTCGACTTCCTCGATCCCTGCGTTGCGCCGGGCGTCGGCACGACCGTGCCGGGCGGGGCGACCTATCGTGAGGCGCATCTGATCATGGAGCTGCTGCACGATTCCGGCGTGGTGGGATCGGTCGACATCGTCGAGCTCAATCCGTTCCTGGACGAACGCGGTCGGACCGCGCGCACCGCGGTCGAGTTGATCGGCAGCCTGTTCGGCCAGCAGATCACCGATCGCCCGACGCCGAGCAACGCGATCGCTCCGGGCGAGTGAATCAGCCGTAGTGTTTGTGCGATGCAAGGAAAGGAACTGCTCTCGCGGCCGTCCGATTTAGATCAGCACCGATCGAAATCGCCTGCTTTTGAAACGGCTGCGAATTGCAAATGCCGCCGCCGGACTGTTTCATGCAGGCTCAGCGCCAGCCGAGGGGCCGCCATGAGCAGCACGACAGATCCAGACAATGATTCCGTGACGACCACACGCCGCCGCTTCCTGACAGCCGGCACCGCAGCGGCGGGAGGCGTCGTTCTCGGCGCGGGCGCTTCCGTTGCCGCGGAGGCCGACAACCTTCCGCCCAACGTTCCCGAATGGATGAAGGCGCCGGGCGAGCCGACGGGAGGCCAGCCCTATGGCACGCCGTCACCGTTCGAGAAGGGCGTCGTCAGGAACATCTCGAAGACCCTCAAGCAATACATCTCCGCGTCCAGCCGGACGCCCTTGCAGGAGCTCGATGGCATCATCACGCCGAACGGGCTGTTCTACGAGCGGCATCATGGCGGTGTCCCGGCCATCGACCCCGCGCAGCACCGGCTGATGCTGCACGGGCTGGTCGAACGCCCCCTGACCTTCACGGTGGACGATCTCCGGCGCTTCCCGTCGGAGTCGCGTATCCACTTCCTCGAATGCTCCGGCAATCCCGGCTACAGCAAGCCCTATGGCAAGACGGCATCAGATCTCGTCGGCCTCGTGAGTTGCGCCGAATGGACCGGCGTCAGCCTGAAGCTGGTGCTTCAGGAGGCCGGGCTGAAGCCCGAAGCCAAATGGGTGGTCGCAGAAGGCGCCGACGCAGCCGCGCTGACGCGAAGCATCCCGATCGAGAAATGTCTCGAGGATGCGATGCTGGTCTACAGCCAGAACGGCGAACGGCTGCGCCCGCAGCAAGGCTATCCGCTGCGGCTGTTCCTGCCGGGATTCGAAGGCAATATGAGCGTGAAATGGCTGCGCCGCCTGCACGTGACCACGGAGCCGGTTTACTCGCGCGAGGAGACTTCGAAATACACCGACCTCCTGCCCGACGGCACGGCGCGCGAGTTCTCCTTCTACATGGAAGCGAAATCGATCATCACCCGTCCGTCCGGCGGTCAGCGCCTGAGCGCGCCGGGCTTTCACGAGATCACGGGGATCGCCTGGAGCGGGCACGGCAAGATCGCGCGCGTCGAGGTGTCCGCCGACGATGGGAAGAGCTGGCAGGACGCTCGCTTGCAGGAGCCGGTTCTGACGCGTGCCCTGACGCGCTTCCGCCTGCCGTGGAAATGGGACGGCAAGCCCGCCGTGATCCAGAGCCGCGCCATTGACGAGACCGGCTACGTGCAGCCGACGCTGGCCGAGCTGCTCGCCGTGCGCGGTGAGAACTATTTCTACCACAACAACGCGATCTGGCCCTGGCGCGTCGCTGAGACTGGCGAGGTGACCAATGCGCTGGCTTGAGACTTGCGGGATCACCGTCGCAATCGCGCTGTTGGCCTTCTCAAATGAAGCGCAGGCGCAGAGCTCGTACGGCATCGGGCGACCGGCAACAGCCGCGGAGATTGCGGGCTGGAATATCGATATCGGCCGCGACGGCAGCAATCTGCCTGAAGGAAGCGGTTCGGTCAGCCATGGACGCGAGGTGTTCGCTCAACAATGTGCCTCATGCCACGGCGATAAGGGCGAGGGCGGTCTGGGCGATCGGCTCGCCGGCGGGCAGGGCACGATCGGAACGCCAAAGCCGATCCGAACCGTTGGCAGCTATTGGCCCTATGCACCGACATTGTTCGACTACATCCGACGCGCCATGCCGCAGAACGCGCCACAATCGCTGAGCAATGAGGATGTCTATGCAGTGTCCGCTTTCATCTTGAACCTGAACGGACTGGTGGGAGCGGATGCCATTCTCGACGCGAAGTCGCTCGCGGCCGTGAAGATGCCGAACCGCGACAGATTCGTCGGCGATGCTCGCCCGGATGTGAAGAGATGAGCGGAGCAGGTTCCGCGCGGTGGCGCGGAACTTGCTTGAACTGAACGGGGAACTCTGAGGGGCGCATTTGACTTAACCTGCGATAGGACAATAGCGGACCCCTCATGACGACCGATCGTTTCGCGAACTCCATCTCCACGGCGCTCCGACATCCCGGCGTGATTGCGCTCATCGTAGCCGGCTTGACGATTGCAGCCATGCTGATCGTCGACCACGGCCCGTGGAGCCGCGCCAAGACACAGCCGGCCCATATCGCGATGTATGCGACGACGGGAGAAGCCGCACGCGCCGCCGGCGCTGCAGTGCTTCCGACCGATGCGAGGTCGCCGATCGAGCCGGCACGACCGGGGCCGAAGACATCCCCGGCCATCAATCCCGTGACGCCGTAATCCCCGTCAGCCCTTGCGGCCGTAGTTGAGCAGCCCGCCGCTCGTCCTCGGTGGGTGCGCGCGCAATGCGTCCTCGTTCGGTTCTGTGCCCCAGCCGGGCCGGTCCGGAATGACGAGATGGCCATTCTGGATCTCGGGCTCGTGCGTGAAGAGCTCGCGGTCCCAGGACAGGCGGTCGATGTCGATCTCCATGATGCGCAGGTTCGGTACGGCGGCGCAGAAATGCGCGTTCATCATCGAGCAGAGATGGCCGTAGAAATTATGCGGGGCCACGTTGACCTCGAACGCCTCGGCGGCGGCCGCGATCTTCATCGATTGCCAGACGCCGTTCCAGGGTGTGTCGATGATCGCGACATCCATCGCCTGCTGATGGAAATAGGGCAGGAATTCGCGCAGGCCCAGCAGCGTCTCGCAGGACGAGATCGGATGCGGGCTTTGCCTGCGGATATAGCCGAGCGCTTCCGGATTGAAGCTGTCGATCTCGATCCAGAACATGTCGAGGTCGGCGATGGTGCGAAGGATCTTCAGATAGCCTTCGGTCTTGGCGTTGAAGTTGCAGTCGAGCAGGATGTCGACATCGGGGCCGGCGCCGTCGCGGATCGCTTCCAGATGCATGCGCAAGTCGCGCAGGATCTTGCGGTCGACGTTGATCTCCGGCGCAAACGGTGAGCCGAAGCCGGGCCGCCAGCCGGTCGGCTTGCCGTCATCGTAGGAGAAGATGTTGGTCTTGAGGGCGGTGAACTTCTTCTCGCGCACCTCGCGGCCCATCGCCTTGACGCCATCGAGACTTTCGATCGGCGGCTTGTACCAGGAGGGATGATTGATCCGCCACGTCGCGCAATGCGACCAGTACACCCGGACACGATCGCGGATCTTGCCGCCGAAGAGCTCGTAGCAGGGCACGCCGAGGCACTTTGCCTTGGCGTCGAGCAGCGCGTTCTCGATCGCTCCGAGCGCCTGGGCCACAACGCCGCCGGCGGCGGGGCGGGTGGCGGCGAACAGCTCGGCATAGATGCGCTCATGCTGGAAGACGTTCTGGCCGATGACGCGGGCGGACAGACGCTGGATCGCGGCGCCGACGCCGGGCGAGCCAAAGCCCTCGTCGAATTCGCTCCAGCCGACGACGCCGTCCTCGGTCGTCAGCTTGACGAAATGGTAGTTTCTCCAGCCGGCATCGCAGGCGAGGATTTCGAGGCTTGTTGCTTTCGATGATTTGGTCATGTCGCTCCCTGTCGCCCGGCGGGCCTTGTTCTTCTTGTGGCGGGCCGCAAGCCCGGCCCTGACCGCAACTGTAAGGAAGCTGCTGACCGGCGTGAAGCCCGCTTTCGCGTCGTCGGAAGGCACTTGTGCTTGGCGGGAAAACAACGCTCGAACTTTCTCGCGGCGTCCCAACAAATGATGGGGACGCTCCGGCCGCGGCGGGCCTATGGTAAGTCATCACCGCAAGGCCCGTGGCATCAATCGGTGATGAGAACGCCAATTGCGCTCCCGCCCCACGCAAGCGAGGGAGCAGCGCCATGCTGAGGCGGCGCCGATTCAGGCAGACCAGGACACTCAACGAGCGCCTCGAAGACGAGGCGAAGCGTCTTCGCGCCGAGGCGCGTGGGCTGCCGCCGGGGCGGCGCCGCGAAATGCTGCTGCGCAGGGCGCGGCAGGACGAGATGGCGATGCAGATCGACGCCTGGCTTCATTCGCCCGGCCTGAGGGCGCCGACATGACCCTGCAATACCGCGCCTATCTGGTCGGCGAGGACGGCGTCTTCCGCTCCGCCGAGGCTTTCGAGGCCCCGTCCGACGCATCGGCGCTGGTCTTTGCCCGGCAATTCACCCGGCAGGGCAATGTCGAGGTCTGGCAGCTCGATCGCAAGATCGGCCTGTTGAAGCAGGGGTCGCCGGCCGAAACGGCTTAGGAACGACCGCGTCCGCCGCCCGTTGGCGCTTCCATGGTGCAATACTTATTCACGATCTCGAATGGCGGGGACTTCTCGGACACCGAGGACCTCCCGGACGATGAAGCGGCCTGGCGCCAGGCGCTTCAGACCGTGCGCGATATCGAAACGAGCCTGCGCTCCGGCGGAGGCCGGTGGTCCCTCGTGGTCGCTCGCGAGCAGAGGCCCATCTACCGGATCGAGGTGCGGGCAGACAAGCTGAACTAGATGGAAACTTACGGTTGGCCGTCCCGGCGCGGGAAAGGCTTCCGCGTGTTCCTGTCTGCGAAGGTTTCGCCGTTACCGCACCTGGCGTTCTGCAGCGCCTTTTCGAGATCGCCGGCGAGGACCTTGTGATGGTCGGCGAGGCGTCCGAACAGCTCTCGCTTTCTGGGATCGGTCGCAAGATCGCGGATGATCTCGCATTCGGCGATCTGCACTCTGACCTTTTCCAGGCGGTCTTGCATGTCCATCATGACATTCACCCCGGGCAAAAGCGCCGACAGCCAGCCTACGTGAATCGGGAAAAAGTGGCAATCGACGTTTCCAGAGGCCTGATGGCTCGATGTGCGGGAGGCGCAGGACGGATGCTCCGCTGAAATTGCAGGGCCTCAAGATCGCAGCCAGGGGGTCTCGTCCGACGCAGGCATGCAGGACGCGGTTGGTGTGGACCACCAAAAAGCCAACGCAATCGCGGAGGTCGGTCCGGGGCAGCGGCAGGGCGAACTCACCATCCCGCGTGCGGCCGATCGCCTTCCGTTGCGTGGGCAGCTCGATCAGGACGATCCATTCGCGGAAGATCGCGCCGTAGCGATGGCGTCAGGTTCGCTCACTCCTCGGCGAGCTTCCGCTCGATATAGGCGTCGACCGTTTCGGCGAAGGAGCGCTGCACGCCGACCGCGGCAATATGCAGGTCGAGCGCATCGCGTTGCAGCACGCGCAGGCCGCGCCCGCGGGCGCACACCGGTGCCGTGTTGAGAAACTGGTCGATGGCGCCCTTGGCTTGCGGGATCGCTTTGGGATCGCCCCTTGCGATCAACAGACGCAGGAGGCTCTGGCATTCGGCCAAGCCGGGCATGGTTTCGCCCTCAGCCGTGCCGCGATTTCGGCTTCGGCCGCTTGACCGGCTGGGTGTGGGTGCCGAACAGCGCCAGCAGCAACGCGACTTCTTCCTTCGAACCGATCTGGATCATGATGATCTCCCTTTTCGCTTCGTTGGTCGAGGCGAGCGGAAAAGGCGTTCAGGACAATCGGGTTTCAGGATTGTTTCAGCCGTGTTTCGTCGGCAGCGGAGGGGGGCGACTGGGTGCTGATCGCCCTTTCCACCTCCGCCGCCAGCACCTTGTGGTGCTCGGCGAGGCGAGCGAACAGGTCGCGCTTCTTCGGGTCGGTCGCAAGGTCGCGAATCATCTCGCACTCGACGATCTGAACCCGGAGCTTCTCCAGGTGCTCTTGCATGTCCTTCATTGGCAGTCCCCGCATCGGCAGAGCCGAAGTTAGCAGGACAGGAAGTGCGTCACTTTAACAATTGATGCGCCGTTAGGCACCGCCAGCCGGAACGGCCCGAGAGACAAAAGCATTGGGTATTCAGAACAAGGGAATTCGTACTGTCCTATGAGCCATACCGTTCTGGTTGTCGACGACGACCCCGCCGTGCTCGACGCCATTGCCAGCATGCTGGAAGATCTTGGATGCACCGTCCTGACCGCTGGAAGCGGCCCGGCGGCGCTGAATCAGCTCCGGCAGAACGAAGAGGTCGCCATCCTGGTCACCGACATCAACATGCCCGGTATGGACGGGCACGAGCTGGCCGAGCTGGCCAGACGTGATTGTCCGCAACTTAAGATCTTGCAACTGTCGGGCCGCGAGCCACGGCGAGGCGGACTGCCGATGATCCGAAAGCCCTTTTCATTCGAGGATCTGGCCCGGGTCATGAAGCAGACCGTCGGCGTCTGCTAGCGGCGCGCTTGCCTGCGTCGGGGACCATCGGTGCCTTCGGGATGATCGGAGAAAAGGAGCGGCCCCGGCGCACGACGGGGGGCAGGGGGCGCCGGAGCCGCCATTCCAACCGGCAATCGGCGGGATGCCGGCACAAGACCAAGTCTCGCTGGAACCTGATGGTTCCTAATGCGCCTCAGCGCGTCTTCAACTTGCGCTCCACCTTCTTCCGGCTGCTGCCGACCTTCTTGACCGCCTTCTTCACCGCGGATGCGGAGCGGCGGGTCTTCTTGGACTCGTAACGCACTTCATAGTCCTGTCCGCCCGCCACGCGTGCGCGGTCCTGCTTGCGACCGCGCGCGGTCTGCTTTTTCGCCTTGGCCATGTGGCACCTCCTTGCAAGACCAAAACGCAAGACGATTCCAGATGGTTCCGATTTTTCGAACATGGCACCGCCACGCGAGGAGGAAGCCGCCATGCGCGTGCGCGTTCACTCCCTGGAAGACGCTGCCGGTCCGCAAAGCTCGCGATCCAGCTCTGCGGCCCGGTCCGCATTGTAAGCCCGCTTCAGCAGATCATCGCGCTCGTGGCCCGGTGGCGCGCTCTGCGCGCGCAGCCTCATATCACGGGCAAATTGCTCCAGCCGGTGTTCGAGAGATTCCGTCTGTTTGAACCTTCGACGCTTCAATCCCATCATGCACGTCCTGTTTTGATGGCGACCATCGTAAAGCGCGTGATCGATTCCGCACGATCATAGGTTACTTTCGGCTCGCAGAAATTGCGCGGACGCCTTGCAACGACGGAATGAGTAAGTGGCTAAACCGGCTAAGACCTAACAAAAGTTGGGCTGGCCACCACCTCTATCTCGAAAGTCGGCCTCGCTGGCACAGGGCTTCTGGTCATCATTGCTAAGCCTTGACATCCTCGTTGCCAGCTTCCACTCGTTCACTCTGGGTGGTTGTGTCGCAAGAGCGATCCGGGTGCACGATGATGCGCTCGATTCGTTGCAGCACTTCGCTGGGACTTCCGTCGGTGGTCGTGGGAAGCGCCTCTTGCCAGGGTTTGAATGTCCGCCAGCGTAGGGGCCTCGTAGCCATCCCCGGCGGCGGGCTCAGTGCTGGGGAAGGGCCGTCTGATGCGTCTCTTCAATTCGTCCACTTCAAAATCCTTTCAAGAATGTTGATGGTTCTCCGCAAAACAAAAGCCCGCGGCGGATTTCTCCGCGCGGGCTATCGCGTTGAAAGGCGCAGTGGCGACAAGCCTGACTGCGCCTAACGACTTAGTGCATGTGGCCGATCAGATAGACGCCACCACCGAGAACGATCACAGCCGGAACGGCCCAAAGCAAAAGAACTGGCATCAGCTTTCTCCTCAGTTCGACGTGCAGACCTTGACGGTCTTCATGCCGGCCTCGGCTTCCGACCTGGTCTTGTACACGGTATCGCCGCTGACCACCGTCGTCTCCGTTGTCGTGGGCTTGGATTCGGTGATGGTGCACTTCTTGGTCTTGACGTCCTGCACCACGTAGAACGATTGAGCGGACGCGGGAGCCGCAACTGAAATCAACAGTGCGGCGGCAATGATCGTTTTGGTATTCATTATCTTCTCCTCCACTGGCCTGGCATCCAGACCATGTTCTACAAACCAGAGAACTTGCCACTTGTTCCCGTAACTGAACATGGCGCCGGAACGAATCCACTCGCAAAGATTCGAATCGAAGTGTCTTTGTTGCGTGGAGTTTCTTCTGTGGCGTCGCAGCGTCAGCGAACGTCAGTGCGCCCGTGCACGAACTCGAACGCTACAATGCGTTGCGAAGGCTGCTCGCAGGTGCGCGGCTATCCTTACAAGCGGAGTGCGCTCGTCGCGCTGAGGCCGATCAGGATTTCAGCCAGTCATCCGCCCTCGATTTGGTGGCCGGGCGAGCGGTAGGGAAAATCGACTTCATCTGCAATCTCTATTCCATCAGACCTATCAAGCGGCGATCGCCGATCTCTTGCGTCTCAGGGCTGCAGCAGCGATAGAAGCCTTTGACGGTCTTGATCGAGGAGACGCTGGCATTCACGCAGCCGCTCCAGCTCCCTTTCAGCGCTTGCGGTATCTTGACCATCCCGTTTCAGGTCCAGAACCAGCCGCTCCTGTTCAGCAAGCTGGCGCTCTCCCGCAACCACATCGCGTTCAACACGGTTCAGTTCATCGTAGATCGAGGTTCGGTCCATCGAGGCACTCCACGTGCTCGACCAACCCCGATCGACATTGCGCCGTTCCCTGTTCTTCCGTTTTTTCCCGAGCGTCCTGATGCTGCGCCTTTCTCAGCGTTGGTGCCGGCATCAAGTCCTTGAGGCCTAGTGCTTGGGTCTTCTGACCGCGAACACAAGCGCGACCTGAAACAACGGCCCGTCGTCGTTCCGCACCTCAATCGCGATATCCCGATCTTCCGCCGTCGGATCCAACTCCTGGGTCATCGCGCCCAAGGCGCGGGCAGCCTCCATCTCTGCAGCTCGTAGAGTCGGCAGCTCGACGCCATCCTCGTCCGGGAACAGCTCCGCGCCCTCTCTTAGGTCAAAGTAGTATCGCGCCATGACTGCCTCGCGTGGCCAGTCCGCAAGATCCTGAGCTCAAAACCAAAGGGGCCGCTGCTCTCACAGTGGCCCCTTCCGGGTTTGCAATCATTCCGAAATGAAAAGGCTTCGCCAGCCCCGGACGTCTATTTATTCTCGGCCAGCGGATTTTCTCAATTGCGCAAGTTGAGTAGTCCTAATTCCCATGTCGGCCCATCAAGACGGTGTCCCGGCGGCCTCACCAACGCTTCGCACATGGCGTGGCGAGGCCGCCCGCGCTCCGAACTCGGCTGGAGGGCGGAATCCGGAAGGCCCTGCAATTCTACAACCGCCACTCCAAAATGCGATTGCCAGAAAGAGGCACTCAATCCGGTCCTGCTTAGCGTGCAACCTTTGCCGGCCCCATCGTTTGGTGGGAGGAGACGAATGCAAGTCTGCCCCGGAGAGGCTGTTTCGAGGCCGCAAGAGCTCGTTGGTGTGACAGCCCGCGACATTGTAGCTCTTGTCAGGAACGACTCCTGGCCGCGAAGAATTTATGTTTCGGTCTGTGGCGATATCCTGCCTAAGGTCTCGCCATCCACCCGGGACGGCCCGTCGTTCGAACGCGCGTTTGGCGATGGGTCGGTTCTCGCGGGGCACTATTCCACTCTGTGCCGGCAAATCCGTGCAACTGAAGACGACACTCGCGCTGCAGCCTTGGGAACTGCGCCTCGGCTGGCTTGTTGGTCGGCGTGTGGAGGCGTTATGAAGCTTTTGGTGGAGTACCTTGAGCGAGCTGTTCAGTTGGAACGGTTGGCATCGAGCGAACGCGATGCAGCTTTCAAAGAGCAGCTCCTCACGCAGGCGAAGTCCTATCGGCAGCTGGCTGCCAAACGAGCGAAAGACTACGGGCTGCCGGCACCAAGCGCGTCCGAATTTGCGAGGTAGCTTCTGGGCGGCCGACAGGCACGCGTCAAAGCGGGGCGGCAGCCATTGGGCGCGGCCGGGCGTACGGGAGCGCCAGCAGCCTTACTCTGCCCCGATCGCAGTTTTATTCAAATCCAGCACATCGGATTCGGCGGACTGAAATCTGTTCGCGTCAGGCTGGGACATGTCGCCCGTCGAGGGCACAAAACGCTTCGGAGAGATCGTCGATGTACTACGCCGCCGCCGCATTGCTGGTGCTGTCGGGACTGTTCTACTCCGCGGGTCATCACGAACTCGGTCAGTTCGGCGCCAACGTCTGCAGCTATGGCGGCACGTTCTGCGACAATCCCGCGGTCGTCTTCACCGGCGCGGCGCTGGCCGCCGCGTGGGGCATGTTCGTCAGCATCAAGTAGAGGATCGCGTCTCGGCCTCGCGCGCCTCGATCGCCGCCAGCTCCTTGCGGACGGCCGCGGCCGCATTGCCGACCTTGTCTACGGCCTTCTTCAGCTCCTCCTTGGACACGCCGAGCGCATGCGTCCAGTATTTCACCTCGAAAGGCTCGTGCATGTTGATCTTGCTGCGGTCGGGTTGCTCGCGCTTCGTCAGACTGTCCATGTGTTCAAATGATCCATAGGGGGATGATCCGCGTCCTCACCGGGAAAACGCGGCAAGAGACTTGCCGTTCCTGACTGATCGACCACACCCGCTTTCGTGTCGGCCGCTACCGCTCACACCCTCAGCCACAGCATGGAGGCGAGCACGGCCGAGAACGTGAACAAGGTGATGATGGCGACTTTGAAAATCAGATCGGCTGCCAAGCGAGTCCCCTTTTGAGGTCCGGCGTCCGCACCCGACGCGCGGATGGTCGCGATCCCTGTCCCTGGCCCAAGTGAGGCCGGCGAGCGGCGTGACACGCTTTGGCCACGACCATGAAACGGCAGCGCAACGAGCCGCTCGCCGTTTGGTTCCTAATTCCGAACCCAAGAGACGGTGAATGTTCAAGCCGTGTCGTCGGCGCCACGAGCTGCGACTTAACATTTGTTATATCTGGCCGGTTTGGAAACGCATCGTCCACAATGTTGCGAACTCGCCGCGGCTCAATTTAACCTTTGTTATCAACAGCAAGGCCGCCTTTATGCTTTTTGACCCCCGACGCGCCCTGGGGCGTGGGGGATTGAGTGACGTGACAAGCGACAGCATTTGGGCACCGCTGTTTCAGCGCCTGAAAACGACGACGGGCGCCGCCGACCAGGACCTGCAGGCGCTGGCGGCTTTGCCCATCGCCTTACGCAACTACCGCGAAAACCAGACCGTGCTGCGCGATGGCGAGCAGCCGAGCGAGTGCTGCCTGATCGCCGACGGCTTCTGCGTGCGCTCCAAGACGATCGCCGACGGACGGCGGCAGATCCTGTCGATTCACATTCCCGGCGATCTTCCGAACCTGCAGAACCTGCACTACGGGACGGTGGACCACGACCTCGTGGCGCTGTCGGATTGCATGCTCGGCTTCGTCGGCCACAAGGCGCTGAAGGATCTGATCCGGGAGCGGCCGGGCGTAGCCGACATGTTCTGGCGCGACACGCTGGTCGATGCCGCCATCTCCCGGGAATGGATCGTCAATGTCGGCCAGCGCTCGACCTACAACCGGCTGGCACATCTGATCGTCGAGCTGCGCGAGCGGCTTCGCCTGGTCGGCCGCGTCATCGACAACACCTTCGCCATACCCCTGACGCAGGAGCAGTTCGGCGAGGCCATGGGCGTGACCAGCGTGCATACCAACCGCATCCTGCGGGATCTGCGCGTCGACGGCGTGCTGGAGCTTCAGCGCGGCACGGTGAGGATCCTCAACGAGCACAAGCTGCAGGAGCTGGCGCAGTTCGACGGGCGCTATCTGCATCTGTCGCCGTCGTCCTGAGCTGCGCATGCGGCCCGTTTAGGGCGCAAACACCTCGCCGGTGTCCATGCGCACGTTGCGGATGGCGCGGCTCGCCTCCATCGCCGCGCGATGGGCGAGCGGCATGAAGCTGAGCAGCAGCGAACGCCGCCGCGCGCCGGAGCGGTTGCGGCCTGCGCCGTGCGGCAGATCGGCGTCGAACACCAGAATGTCTCCCGCCTCGCCAGCCGTGACCAGGGCCAGGCTCTCGTCCGGCTCGCCGCGGTCGAGGGCACGCGGGACGAGGCGCGTTGCGCCATTGTCCGGGCCGTAAGCGTCGAGGAAGACGAGCGCGGCCACGGCCGTCATGCCCGCGCCGTCGCGATGCAGCGGCTGGTGGCCGCCGTTCTTCAGCGGCTCGCGGCCCTCGACCTGCGCGAGAAAAAACGGGGCGCCCAGCATCTGCGCGGCGGCGGCCAGCAGCGGCGGCAGGCGGCAGGTTCGCTGTACCGAGGGATCGAGATCGACGAGGGCGTGGCGCCAGCCGGCGCCCCGCGGAGCGGTCCATTGCTCGCCGCTCCCCACGCCCGCGTCGAAGGCGGCGCGCAACGCATTGCGCCACGCCGCAGGAACGGCGCCGCGCAGCAGCAGGTAGCCGTCACGGTCGAGCGCGGCAGCCTGCTCTGCTTGCAGCGGCGCGACCCTGGTTGGCAGCGGATGTTGGCTCATGGCGTTGACTACAATCTAAACGTGTCGTCCGCAAGAGCGTCGCGCCACCACAGGCGATACAAGCAAAGCAAGAGCCGCGACCGACGACAGTGCGGGTGCGAAAGAATTCTGAAAGGTACCGAACTATAGGTGTCTCTGACTGGCGTGCCGAAGCGACGACGGCGCGCGGGCATTCAAAGCGATGCGGCGCAGGAACTTTGCGGCTAGGATCGCACTTGAGACGTGGATTCGAAAATTCCGGAAGGTTAGCCTTGTCGAACCGGCAGCAGCACCGCCCCAGCAAATACAGCGCCGCCGACGCGCCGGAGAAATCCGCACCGTCGCTGCTGAAGCGGCTCGGCCCCGGCCTCATCACGGGGGCGGCCGACGACGATCCCTCGGGCATTGCCACCTATTCGCAGGCCGGCGCGCAATTCGGCTTCGGGCTGCTCTGGACGGTGTTTCTGACGCTGCCGTTCATGATCGCGATCCAGCTCGTCAGCGCGCAGATCGGCCGGGTCACCGGCAAGGGGCTGGCGGCCAACGTGATGCAGATCGCGCCGCGATGGGCCGTGCTGGGGCTGGTCTCGCTGCTCGTCATCGCCAACACCTTCAACATCGCCGCCGACATCGCTGCAATGGCCGAGGCTCTGTCACTGGTCATCGGCGGGCTCAATCACGAGCACGCGCTGATCTTCGCGGCGGGCTCGACCATTCTCCAGGTGTTCGTGCCTTATCGCCGCTACTCGCCGGTGCTGAAATTCCTGACACTGGCGCTGTTCGCCTATGTTGCCACCGCCTTCACCGTGGAGATCCCGTGGAGCACGGCGCTGCTCGCCGCGGTGTGGCCGAAGGCGGACGTCAGCGGCGACTATTTCCTGATGGTCGTCGCCGTGCTCGGCACCACCATCAGCCCTTATTTGTTCTTCTGGCAGGCTTCCCAGGAAGTCGAGGAGATGAACCAGGGCAAGCGCGACAAGCCGCTGCGCGACCTTCCGAGCGGCGGCGATCCCGAGATTGCGCGCATCAGGGCCGACACCATCGTCGGCATGCTGCTGTCCAACACCATCGCCTTCTTCATCATCCTGACCACGGCTTCTGTGCTGCACGCCAATGGCGTCACCAACATCAATTCGGCGACGCAAGCGGCCGAAGCGTTGCGGCCGCTCGCCGGTAACTTCACCTTCGCGCTGTTCGCGCTCGGCATCATCGGCACGGGGCTTTTGGCGATCCCGGTGCTGGCGGGCTCGGCGGCTTACGGCGTTGCGGAGATCTTCGGCTGGCGCGCCACGCTGGAGGCAAGGCCCGAGAAGGCGGTCGGCTTCTACACGATCATCGCGGCCGCCACCATCATCGGCTTCGGCCTCGGCTTTACCGGGATCGATTCGATTCACATGCTGGTGTGGAGCGCGGTGCTCAACGGCATCGTCGCCGTTCCGATCATGGCGATGATGATGCTGATCGTCGCCAGCCGCGCCATCATGGGCCGGTTCAAGGCCCGGTCGTGGCTGGTCGTGCTGGGCTGGCTCGGCACCGCCATCATGGCGCTGGCCGTTCTCGCTTTGCTCGGCTCGTCGCTGATCGGCTGACTAGCCTTGCGACAGGGCCGCCGAGATCTGAGATGCGATGATGAAGGCCGCGAACACGGCCGGCACGCTGATGAAGCGCAAGAACTGGTCTACCGAAAGCATCGTTGTCTCCCCCAAAGACAAAAGCACCCGTGCCCGCCGCGCTACTCCACCCCGCGCGCGACGTGCTGATCGGCTGTCAGAAACAGATCGGAAATGGCGGCCCCGCTGATCGTGAGCAGCGCCAGAAGCGAAATCATGCCCAGAAATTTCATGGGCGGAAGGTCGGTTCCGATTGTGGCCAAAAACATCGGAGCCCGGTGCAATTTCGCGACGATCCCGGGAAAGATCTTGGCCATTTGAATCAGCAGCGGCGCGGCCGCGTCTTGATGCGATTGCTCGGGCGGGCCATGGCAGAAGAGGCGGAACCACCATGAGTCTCAACCTGTGGGCGAGCCAGTACAGGCTGGTGACGGCTGACAGTGTTGGTGGGGGGCGGCCGATGAGTAAGTCTTTTCTTGCGCTGGTCTTGCTGGACACGCCTGTAACGCCGGACATGGTTGCGCTCGCTGACGCGCTTCGCGCGTGACATCCTGAACTGCCGATGGAGGTGGACGGAGGCGGCGATGGTGGCGTGCGCAAGGGCTCGCCGCTGCAACGCTGCGGCAACGAACTCGTTGCCGTGATGTCGATGCCGGGACCTATTCCAGAGGATTCGGGCCTGTGGTCGCGCGCAGCCACGACATGGCCGGAGGGCAGGACGGTTGCGGCACGGCACCGGGGCCATCTGATCGTTTCGGTGCTTGGCCAAAACCAGCAGCCATTGTCCGCTGCGCGTCTGACCACGGCCGTCATCGGCGCGTTGATTGCAACCGTGCCGCAATGCTGCGGTGTGGTCTGGAATGGCGCGGTCGCACGATCCGCCGATCTCTGGTTGAAGATGTCGATCCAGTCGTTCGTCCCTTTCCCCGATTATCCGTCTTCACTGTGGTTCGACATACTGCCGTTCCGGTCAGACGCCGGCATCCACAATGGCATCATCGAAAGAATTCGTAATTGAGCCCGCGGCATCCCGCGGGCTTCCGCGTTTTGACGGTGCGTGAGGTGATGGTGCCCTAAGCCGCAGCCTCTCCGAACCACCTCGTCAGCGTCTCTGCAAGTCCGCTTCGGCTCCCGTCCCCGGCCCAGGCCACATGCCCGTCGGGCCGCACCAGCACGGCTTTCGGCGCGGCGACCTGTCCGACGAGGGGAAGCTCCCACGCGCCCTCGTAAGCGGCATCGACGAGATCGACGCGATCCGCCCATGGCGTGATGTCGATGACGTCGAGCTTGCCGAAAGTGAGCAGCAGGCCGCGCGCGCGGTGCAGCAGTGCGAACAATCGCTGCGGCCGGCCTTCGATGGTCAGGTCGAGATCGGGCATGCGCCGTCCGAGCAGCGCGTGGCCCTCGCCGAGATCGTAGTGGATGTCGAGCCCGCTCATCATCGCGCCGAGACGCTTGCGAGGCTCGTCCAGGGCGAGCAGCTCGGCGAGGACCTCGCGCGCAGCGACGAGGCCGTCGTCGGCGCGGCGGAGCAGGGCGATCTGCGCCCTGGTGTTGCGCAGCACGCGCGCGGCGACGGGATGGCGCTCGGAATGATAGCTGTCGAGCAGGTTTTCGGACGCGGTGCGATTGACGACCTGCGCCAGCTTCCAGCCGAGATTGACCGCGTCCTGCAGGCCGGTGTTGAGGCCTTGCCCGCCCACGGAGTGATGGACGTGCGCGGCATCGCCGGCGAGCAGCACGCGTCCTCTGCGATAGGACGCGGCCTGCCGCGCCGCATCGGTGAAGCGGGAGATCCAGGCGGGGTTTTGCACGCCGAAGTCGGTGCCGTAGACAGCGACGAGGGCGTCGCTGAGGTCGCGCAAGTCGGGCTCGCCGCGGCGCGCGAGCGTCGCTTCCGTGACGACGACCAGCACGCGACCGCTCTCCGCCTTGCTGAGGCCATGGAAGCCGAGCGCGTCGTGACGCAGGCCGAAGACCGGCTCCTCACGCATTTCGACCTCGGCCATGAGGTTGCTCAGCGTCGGGTCGGTGCCGGGAAAGTCGATGCCGGCCGCCTTGCGCACCAGGCTGCGGCCGCCGTCGCAGCCGACCAGGTAATCTGCGTGCAGCGTCGCGCCGCCGGAAAGCACGACGTCAATGCCAGTGCCGTCCTGGGTGAAGCCCAGGACCTCGGTGTTGCGATAGACCGGCACCGCGAGCTCCTCGACCCAGCCGGCCAAAATGCGCTCGATGTGGCTCTGCCGCAGCGCGAGACCGTGGGCGTGGCGGGTGGGGAGATCGCTGATGTCGAGCCTGGTCCAGGTAAAGCCGGCGAGCTGGACGATCTGCCCTTTGCGCAGGAAGCGGTCGGCCACGCCGCGCTGGTCGAGGATCTCGATGCTGCGCGCGTGCAAGCCGCCGGCGCGCGTGCCTGATAGCTCCTGGCCCGCACGCCGTTCGACCACGGCGACGTCGATATGGGCCAGCGCGAGTTCCGCCGCCAGCATCAGCCCGGTCGGGCCGCCGCCGGCGATGATGACCGCATGGCCCTTGGCCGGCGCGCGTGTTGCGCTCGGCCGGCCGCGCGGCCGGGATGTTGGAAGCAATACAGGCATGTCGTGATCCCTCGACCAGTTGTTCGGGTCGAGGCTTCTAAGCGATCACCGGGGGCTTGAAGCAAGCCCCTTGCGCACCACATATCAAGCTGGGAGGAAGGGCTCCTTCTCCCGCTGCGTTGACACGTCGGGCAAAACACCGGCAGAATGGCATCATCGAGATGCGCGCCGGTCGCCGCGCGCCCTAATCGTCCTTCGATAAATCGCCTGATGTCGTGGGAAGGTCGATAGTTCCGCCATCGCCATGCACGAGGTCGCGGCTGTTGTCCTCCGTCTCTCCGGCGTCTTCGATCACCGCTTTCTGTGTGTCGCGTTCCTTGTCGATGCGCGGCTTCGGCCCCGGAAGGTTTCGGGACGAGGTGGTCTGAGATGTCATGGCGGTCCTCCTGATCGCCCAACGCCTCTTGCGCGAATTCGTTCGTTTGACACGTCGGGCAAAACACTGGCGAAACGAGTTTGGTTCGCCCGCGCGGAGAAATCCGCCGCGGGTTTTTTCGTTTCGATGCCGAGATCGGACGGCGGCGGCGCATTGCGGCCACGCACTAGCTTGATACGCGTCAGGGAGCGCCGGTCGGCGCGCGCGCCGTCCGAAGCATTGCTGGCCGTGCACGCGCGAACGTGCCGGCCTTGCGGCGCCGGGCTTGTTGCCCGCGCCGCTGCGGTCTCCGGGTAATACGGAGATAGGGTTCGCGCCCGAAACGATCGCGCCTCGTTGCGTGATCTGCCGCGCATTTCCTTTTGAGGAGGGATGATGACCGCTTACCTGATCTCGCTCGCGGGTACGGGCCCGACAAGCTGATAGGCTATTGCGTCGCACTTTACTTCGCAAAGCTCCTGGTCTGGGACAAGGTTCTTGGCTTCGGTTCGACTGACGGCCTGGCGGGCTTTGCGGCGATCACGGCCAATCTCGTGGTTTCCTACTACTTCGCCAAGCGCGGATTCGAGAATATCGCAAGGATTATCAAGCGGTGAAGATGCAAGAGGACGAGATCAGCGCCATCGTTGCCGAAATGCTGACTGAGCAGCACAGGCTGCAGCAGGACAGCATCGACGCGATCGTGTCGAAGGCGGTCGCGTCTGTGATGGCCTCGTTTGGAATCGAGGATGACGACCGGAAGGAGGTCAGGGCGGACTTCCAGCACCTGCGGCGGTGGCGGAAGAGCGTGGAGCAGGCGCAGAGCTATACACTCAAGGCAGTGATCACGGTGCTCGTCACCGGTCTTGTGGGGGCCGCCTGGCTCGGGGTCAAAGTCATGCTGGGCAAGTGAGCTGCGACGGCGACCGAGTTGCCGTTGCCCGACCCGGAAGTGTTTCCGTCAATGAGCCATCCCATGTACAGAATTGGTGTCGTCGATGCCGACGATGAGGAGATCGTCGAGGTCCTTGACGATCTGCACCGGCTCACATTCTTCGATGGTGCGGCCATGCCGCAATTCGCGTCGGGTATGTGGTGGCCTCGCCTATCACAATGAAGATCCGGTAGCCTTCGCCGGCGTTGTGCCGTCGACCTATGCAAGAAACAGTGGGTATTTTTGCCGGGTTGGAGTCATGCAGCGGCATTGGGGCCGCGGACTTCAGCGCAGGCTGATGCGGGCGATCGAGGCGAGAGGGCGGCGCATCGGATGGGAGAGTATCGTCTCGGACACAACGGATAATCCGGCGTCCGCCAATAACTTCATCCGGGCTGGCTATCTGCTCTACGAGCCCGAGGTGCCCTGGGCCTGGTCGCATACCCTGTATTGGAAAAAGCGGCTACGCTGACTGGCGCGGGGTTTCCCGTGATGCGGAACGTAGCCTCGCGATGTAGAGCAAGCTGCGCGAAACCGGTGCAGTCCTGTAGGCCAGATTGCTCGAAAGGCCCGGCAGCTTGATGGCTGCCGGGCCTTTTTTGCGCTTTCAGGTATGTGGTTGAAGCACTTGCGAAGTCGGCTGCGCCGCGCTTTAAGTTTGCTCTTGCAGGAAATTCGGCGACCATAAGCCGATGTAAGGGAGCGCCACCGATGTCCACCACGCCTCAACTGCCCGAACGTTCGTCGCGGGTCACGGAAGGGCCAGCGGCGCTCGATGGTCTGCTGGTTGTCGATTTTACGCGCGTCGTTGCTGGTCCGGCCTGCACACAGACGCTGGCTGACTTCGGTGCACGCGTCATCAAGATCGAGAACCCGGACGGCGGTGACGATACACGTGCATATGAGCACGCCGAGATCGGCGGCGAGAGCGCTGCCTATCTTAGCCTCAACCGCAACAAGCGCGGTATCGCGCTCGATCTCGCGGTACCCGAAGCCCGGGAGATCGCACTGGATCTGATCCGCAAGGCCGACGTGGTCGTGGAGAATTTCTCGAGCGGGGTCATGAAAAAATTCGGCCTCGACTACAGCGCGGTCGCATCGCTCAATCCCCGGCTGGTCTATTGCTCGATCTCCGCCTATGGACGCTCCGGGCCGTTCGCCTCGCGTCCCGGCTTCGATCCCATCACCCAAGCGGAAAGCGGCTTCATGTCGCTCAACGGATTTGCCGATGGTCCGCCCGTTCGCACCGGCCCACCTATCGTGGACATCGCGACGGGAATGACGGCCTGTAACGCCATCCTCCTCGCCCTGTTGGCACGGGATCGACTTGGCCGCGGCCAGCACGTCGAGGTGGCCTTGTTCGACATTGCGATGGCGATGACGGGCTTTTACGGCATGGCCTATCTGATCAACGGTCAAAACCCCGGCCGGTTCGGGAATTCGCCGAGCGGTTCTCCCACCGTCGGTGTGTACGAGGCTTCGGATGGGCCTCTCTATATGGCCTGTGCCAACGACCGGCTCTATCGCCGACTGGTCGTCGAGGTGCTGAACCGGCCTGATCTCATCACCGATCCGAAATTTGCAACGCGCAAAGCGCGTTCCGAGAACAAGGAGCTTCTGCGGGCAGCCATCGCAGAAGTCTTTGCCAGCGATACCCTGGAGAACTGGATGGCAAAGATGAAGCTGGCCAACGTCCCCGTTGGCTATCTCCGCACCGTCGAAGAAGGATTTAACGCGCCCGAGGCCCGCGACCGCCATCGCTTGAGCCGGATTCCGCACCCTACGGCGGACTGGGTCCCCAACATCGAGACGCCGATTAACATGAGTCTGACCGGTGCGATTGATCCTGTGGCGGCGCCTCTGTTGGGCGAGCATACCTTGGACATCTTGCGGGACACACTTGGTTACGACCAGCACCGGATCGCCGAGTTCGGCAAAAAGGGGGTCTTTGGATCGCGCAAGGGCCCGCTTTAAGTCCGGCCGGTCGATCTCGTGGGCAGGCACGCGCGGCTTCCGGGGCTGCTCCACAATGCCGGTGTTTAGCGACGTCACTTCCTTTCGGGCAGTCGGGTCCAGCGCGATCGGCTTGATTTGACGACTTTCCCGCCGCATAAGTGTGGGAAAGCGAGGGATGCGGGATGGCGCCTGGTCAAGAGCCGAGCGTGGGCGGATCCGAAGGGCCGGGATCCGGTGAGCGTGCTTATGCGGCAATGATCGTCAGGGCGCGGGCGCTCCTGCCACGGCTGCGAGAGCGGGCTGCACGAACGGAAGAGCTGCGATACCTGCCGCCCGAGACCGAACGGGATCTGCACGAGGCCGGGCTGTTCCGGATGCTTCAACCCAAGCGCCTTGGCGGTGCCGAGCTCGACTACGTCGCCCTGATCGACTGCGCCGATCTGCTTGGACAGGCCGACGCTTCGGTGGCGTGGAATCTTGCCAATCTGGCGAGCCATCACTGGATGCTCGGCATGTTCGAGCAAGGGGCGCAGGATCTGGTCTGGGGTCGTGATCCGAACGCGCTGATCGCTTCCTCTTTCATCTTCCCTGCCGGTCGCGCCACGAAGGTCAAGGGCGGATACCAATTGCACGGAAGCTGGCCGTTCTCGTCCGGTGTCGCGTCTTGCGAATGGAACATGCTTGCGAGCGTAGTTTCCTCCGAGGACGAGGCCGACGGCATCGAGTATCGGATCTTCCTCCTTCCAAAGGACGACTATAAGGTGCTCGACACGTGGAACGTCGCAGGGCTGCGAGGCACGGGGTCTTGCGACGTGGAAGTCCGGGGCGCCTTTGTGGCCGACGACATGACGGTCGCCGTCGGCGAGCTTACCGGCGGCCGGACGCCGGGAAGCAAGGCCAATCCCAATCCATTGTATGCCTTGCCTGTATTTTCGTTGTTTCCTTATGTGTTGTCCGGCGTTGCGCTCGGCAACGCGCAGGCCTGCCTGAACGACTATATCGAGGTCGCGCGTCACCGGATTTCCACCTACAACCGGGCCAAGCTGAGCGACTTTCAAAGCACCCAGATCAAAATCGCGGAGGCTTCCGCCAAGATCGACGCTGCGCGCCTGATCATGCGATCGGCTTGTATCGAGGCCATGGAGGATGCAAGACGCGGCCATATTCCCGATATGGCGGCCAAGACCAGGTATCGACGTGACGGGTCATTTTCGGTGAACCTGTGTACGGATGCAGTCTCGATGCTGTTTGCGGCGAGCGGGGCGCGTGGCCTGTTCACGACGGGAGTGCTGCAGCGGCAGTTCCGCGATGCGCATGCGATCAACTCGCACCTCGCGTTCAATTTCGACGCGGCCGGAACCAACTACGGACGCGTGGCGCTGGGCCTGCCGTCCGAAAATCTTACGCTGTGAGGCCGGCCGATGAATGATCTGCCGAAGCATCCGGCCGTTCGCGATCCAGCCAACGAACTCGCGAGTGACAGCTCGCCGATCGATCCCCGAGATTTTCGAAGCGCGCTCGGTACATACGGGACCGGCGTAACGATCATCACCGCCGCGGCGGCTGACGGGAAACCTTATGGCATCACCTGCAATTCGTTCGCATCGGTCTCCCTGAATCCCCCTCTGGTCCTCTGGAGCCTGGGAGTCTATTCCTCAAGTCTGCCGGTGTTTCAGAACGCCAGCCACTTCACCGTCCATGTCCTCGGTACGGCGCAGCAGGCGCTTGCGAACAAGTTCGCCAAATCCTCCGAGGACAAGTTCGCTGGTGTCGATTGGACGCCGGGTCTCGGCAACGCTCCGGTGCTGGCCGAGAGCGTCGCCAGTTTTCAGTGCCGCTCCGTCAATCGCTACTATGGCGGCGATCACGTCATCTTTCTCGGAGCGGTCGAGGCCTATGCCTACAATGCCGGGGAATCTCTGCTGTTTGCGCGGGGGACATATGGCCGGTTTCTTGCCGACGATGAACGCAAGAATTCGCCGTAGCGCTTGCTCGCAATCGACGGCTCAATGTTCCGCCGATGATAATTTGTAAATCTCCAGCGCATCAGCATCCGCGCCACGCGCGGCCTTCGCCAGCCTGAAGAGTTGCCCTGCAAGCGATGCCATCGGCACGGGCGTCGATGTCGTCTGCGCGACATCGGCAACGGTATCGAGGTCCTTGAGCATCGTTGCGATGTGACCAAGCGGCGGGGAGTGAATGCCCTGGACCATTCGTGGCACGAAGAGCTGAAGCGGAATGGAATCCGCAAAGCCACCGGCAAGTGCCTCGGGCAAGCGGTTGGCGTCAATTCCCGAGTTCACGGCAAGGCGCGTTGCTTCCGCAAGAACGGCCATCGCGCATCCGACGATCACTTGATTGCACAGCTTTGTCGTCTGGCCCGCGCCGGTAGGCCCCATATGCGTGAACCTGCGTGCCATCGCGAGGACGTAGGGGCGTACCCTCTCGATATCGGCGGCCTCTCCGCCGGCCATGATCGCAAGTGTGCCTTCCTCGGCGCCCTTGCTGCCGCCGGATACGGGTGCATCGATCCAGCCCGCGCCATTTGCCTCCTTCAGCCGCCTCGCAAGGTCGCGCGCTGCGTCAGGATGGATCGAGGAGAAGTCGACCACGAGCTTGCCCGCACCTGGAGCGGCCGCAAGGCCTCTGGCCCCGAATATCACCTCTTCCACGGCTGCGGCGTCCGTGACGCACATGAAGACGATGTCCGATCCGGTCATGACGTCGCAAGGCGTTGCTGCGCGCCTGGCACCTGCTTCTGCGAGCGGAGCGACCTTGTTCTCCGAGCGGTTCCAGACCGTGACCTGATAGCCAGCCTTGAGCAGGCGATGGGTCATGGGTGTCCCCATCAGCCCGAGGCCGAGGTAGCCGAGCCGCTCGACGCCTTGCGAGTTTATCTTGCTCGTATCAGCCATAGGTTGCTTCCTCCTGTCGCAGCGCAATTGCCGACCCACCATACATGGGACGTACGACCGCGAAACCGGGCGGGCTTGCATGGCTTGCTTGATTGTTTGAACCATGAAACATTTGGACCGGTCGGGGTGGGTGGCGCCGGTCGGCGCCGTGGCAACGGAGTGGGCGCGATGCGAACGGTTTCGAGGTTGATGCTGGCAACCGCGGCAATGGTGGCCGTGATCGCGGGCGCAGGCCCGTTGCGGGCGCAGCAGACGATCCGCGTCGGCTGGACCATTCCGGCCGAGGAATCCAAATATTGGATGATGCGCAGGCCCGCTGAATTCCCCAATATCGGCAAGACCTACAATATCGAATGGACCCAGTTTCAGGGCACCGCGCCAATGACGCAGGCATTGGCGGCGGGCGCTCTGGATTGCGCGACGCAGGCACCGTTGTCACTTTCCAACGGCGTGGTTGGCGGCAATCTCAAGGCCTACATCGTGGCGCAGCATGTCTTCGAGAAGCCCGGCGGCTTTTCGGTCTATTGGGCGGTGATGGATGACACGCCGATCAAGACCATCGCCGACCTCAAGGGCAAGACTGTCGGCATTTCCGTGATCGGCGGCGGCACGCAGGGGCCGTTCAACCTGCTCCTGAAGCAGAACGGCGTCGATCCCGCCAAGGATATCAAGCTGGTCGAGGTCGGATTTGCCGTCTCCGAGGACGCGTTGCGCCAGGGCCGCGTCGACGCGGTCAACATGAATCAGCCGTTTGCCGCGCGCGCTGAGGCGAAGGGCGGCACCCGCAAACTGTTCTCGCTGTCGCAGGCCATGCCGAACATCGTGCACATTCTGGAAGCCTGCCGTGCCGACTTCGTCGACAAGAATCCGGAACTGGTCAAAGCCTATGTCCGCGACATCACGTCGGGCATGAAGAAGGCGCTGGCGAACCGCGAAGAGACCTTGAAGGTCGTGTCCGAGGTACTGAAGGCTCCCGTTCCGGTTCTCGAGACGTACCTGCTCAAGGAGAACGACTTCGGCCGTGACCCGGGAGCTGCGCCGAACTTCCCCGCCATTCAGAAGATGCTCGACATCTACGCAGAGACGGGAATGCTGCCGAAGCTCGACGTCGCTCAGTTCAAGCATCCGACGATCGTTGCACCGCTGCAATAGGTGGTCGAACGAACTATCTGGAGAGTGAGATCGCAACGTCCCGGTCGCCTGGGACATTGCATGAAGAAGATGCACGCATGAAGAAGTTGCGATCACGGGTGACGACGGACGGGCTCGACCGGGCTCCGCACCGCGCTTTCATGCGCGCGATGGGCCTCGACGACACTGCAATTGCCAGGCCGATGGTCGGCGTCGTCAGCATGAAGGGCGAGCAGACGCCCTGCAATATGACTCACGATTTCCAGGTGGCCGCAGCCAAGACGGGAATCGAGGAGGCCGGCGGGACGCCGCGCGAATTCTCGACCGTGTCGGTCTCCGATGGCATCAGCATGAATCATGAGGGGATGAAGTTTTCCCTGTTTTCGCGCGAGCTGATTGCCGACTCCATCGAAGCGGTCGTCCATGGCCTCGCCTACGATGCGTTGATCGGATACGGCGGATGCGACAAGACGCTTCCCGGCGTGATCATGGGCATGGTTCGTTGTAATGTGCCGTCCATCTTCATCTATGGTGGCAGCTCGCTGCCGGGGCGCGTTGATGGACGGACTCTCACGGTGCTCGACTCCTACGAGGCTGTCGGTAGTTTCATGACCGGTGAGATCGACGCGGCCACGCTCGAGCGGATCGAGCGGGCTTGCCTGCCAACGATCGGTGCGTGCGCGGGCCAATTCACGGCGAACACCATGGGGATGGTGTCGGAGGCAATGGGCCTGACCATCCCCAACGTGTCGATGGTGCCTGGTATCTACGCCGAACGTGCGCAGATCTCGCGCCGCGCCGGACGCCTGATCATGGAGATGCTGGAGCGCGGCGGACCGCTCCCGCGCGACATCGTGACGCGGAAATCCCTCGAGAACGGCGCGGCGATCGTTGCAGCGACGGGCGGCTCGACCAACGCTGCGCTGCATCTGCCCGCCATCGCCAACGAGGCCGGCATCGCATTCACGATCGATGATGTCGGCGAGGTTTTTGCCAGGACACCGTTAATCGGAAATCTGCGGCCGGGCGGCAAATACACGGCAAAGGATGTCTACGATATCGGCGGTGCTGCCGTGGTGATCCGCGAGTTGATCCAGAGCGGCCATGTCGATGGTAGCTGCCTGACCATCACAGGCCGAACGCTCGCGGAGGAATATGTCGCTGCCAATGCGCCTGATGGAGAAGTCGTTTACGCCTCGCGCACCCCGATCATGCCGGATGGCGGTGTGGCGGTGCTGAAGGGTAATCTCTGCCCGGACGGTGCGGTCATCAAAGTCGCAGGGCTGAAGAGCCAGTTCTTCGAGGGCGTTGCGCGCGTATTCGAAGACGAGGAAGCCTGTGTCAAAGCGGTTCGTGACCGCAGCTACAGGGCCGGCGAGGTTCTCGTTATCCGCAATGAAGGGCCCGTCGGTGGCCCCGGCATGCGCGAGATGCTCGGCGTCACCGCATTAATCTACGGCCAGGGTATGGGCGAGAAGGTGGCCTTGATCACCGATGGCAGGTTCTCCGGTGCCACTCGCGGCATGTGCATCGGCTATGTCTCCCCCGAGGCGTTCGTGGGCGGTCCACTGGCATTCGTTCGGGACGGCGACAAGATCCGGATTGACGCAGCTGGCCGCCGCATGGACGTGCTGCTCGACGAGCAGGAACTCGCGGCGCGCCGGCGCGATTGGAAGCCGCGGCCGCCACGTCACCGCGCCGGTGCGCTCGCGAAATATGCGCGTCTCGTCGGGCAGGCGCCGGGCGGAGCTGTGACTCATGAGGGCCCGGCAGAATGGCCCTGGTTCGAACAATGAGCCGCGTGCACGGCGGAAACAGCAGTCGATTTGGCAAGTTTCTTGCTAAGCTCGAGCCGCTGATGGAGGACATTCGGCAGATTGGTTGTGCGACGTTGCACGCCTGAAGCGAGAGCGGGATGAAGGTAGTGCCTTCGAGATCGAGCGAATGGGTGAGACCGGTGACGTCACAAAAGCCGGCTTCTGCGATCATCGAGATCGATCGCGTCTCGCAGGTTTTTCAAACCTCGGCGCGCAAGGATCATTTGGCGCTGTCGGACGTCTCACTGACGATCGAGGAAGGAGCCTTCGTTTCAATTCTCGGGCCGTCCGGCTGCGGCAAGTCGACATTGCTCTACATCGTCGGCGGCTTCGTCAGCCCAACCAGTGGTGCGGCGAGGATCAAGGGGCAGGCGATCACGGGACCTGGTCCGGATCGCGGACCGGTGTTCCAGGAGTTCGCACTGTTTCCCTGGAAGACGGTATTGGGCAATGTGATGTACGGGCCGCGCCAGCAGGGCGTGCGGGCGAGCGAGGCTGAAGCGCAGAGCCGCTCGCTGATCGAGATGGTCGGTCTCCAGGGGTACGAGAACTTCTATCCCAAGGAACTGTCGGGCGGCATGAAGCAGCGCGTGGCGCTCGCGCGGACGCTTGCCTACCATCCTGAGGTCTTGTTGATGGACGAGCCGTTCGGCGCACTGGACGCCCACACCCGGACGCGCCTGCAGAACGATCTCCTGAATATTTGGGAGCGTGACCGCAAGACGGTGCTGTTCGTCACCCATTCGGTCGACGAGGCCGTCTTCCTGTCGGACAAGGTCGTGATGATGTCGAAATCGCCCGGCCGCATTCGGCAAGTGATCGACATCGATCTTCCGCGGCCGCGCCGTCGCAACGAGCTGCTGCTCGATCCGCGCTATCAGAAATATGTCGTCGACATCGAACGCATGTTCGACGAGAGCGATGAAGCCGGGTCTGCCACGTGACATCGCCGACCGCCCTGATCAAACGTGCCGCTCCGGTGTTGGCCTGCATCGGATTGCTGGCGGTGTGGCAGGTTGCCTCGCTCGCATTGAAGAACGACAGCTTTCCAACGGCGATCGAAGCGATTCGGGCGATCCCTGACATCCTTGGTGACAAGGAAGCTCTGATCAACATCCTGGCCTCGCTTCGTCGCATGGCGATGGGGTTCGGTGTCGCCGTGCTCTTTTCGATTCCACTTGGCTTGTTGATGGGGCGCAGCCGGGCCGTCGCAGCCTTTTTCAATCCGCTCCTGATGGTGATCTATCCGGTTCCGAAGGCAGCCTTGATGCCCATCATCATGCTGTGGCTTGGCGTCGGCGACGTCACAAAGACGCTGGTGATCTTTCTCGGCGTCAGCCTGCCCGTGATCTATCACAGCTTCGAGGGTGCGAAAGCGGTGGAAGAGAAGATGCTGTGGTCAGGCGCTGCGATGGGTCTCTCACCCCTGCAGCGCCTGGTCCGGATCGTGCTACCTGCCGCGCTGCCGGAGATCCTGACCGGATGCCGCACTGGATTGGTGCTGGCGCTGATTACGATGATCACCAGCGAGATGATCGCCCGGCAGTCGGGCGCGGGCAACATCCTGTTCAATGCGCTCGACATGGGGCAATACGACACCGTCTTCGCGATGATCATCATCGTGGGAGCAATGGGCATCTGCCTCGATGCGATCTTCGAGCGGATCCGCGCCCGGCTGGTGCGCTGGTCTGAGCCTCAGTTCGACATGCCGCTGAGCTTCTCATGACACCGCGCCTTATCTCAACGAACGTCCTCCTCGGGCTCGCGCCGATCGCGCTGGTGATCGCGGTTTGGCAGGGCCTCGTCTCGTTCGGCTTCGCGCCCGCGACCTTGCTGCCGCCTCCGGGCTATGTCTTCAGCCGCCTCCTTCAACAGCTTGTGACGTGGACGTTTCAGCAGGAGATCGCGGCGACCCTGATCCGGCTGTTTGCCGGGTTTGCGATCGCGGTTGTGCTCGGCGTCAGTATCGGCATCGCCGCTGCCGCCAGTCCGGCAATCAACGCCGTGGTTCGGCCGATCGTGCGGGTGCTGGCGCCGTTGCCCAAGGTTGCACTCTATCCTGCACTTCTCCTGCTGCTCGGTTTCGGCCACGGATCGAAGATCACGTTGGTGGCGGCGGACGCACTTTTTCCTATTCTCTTGTCGACCTACTATGGCGCATCGACTGTCGAGCAAAAGCTGATCTGGTCGGCTATGGCGGCGGGGACGCCGCGCTACGAAATCCTGTTCAAGGTGGTATTGCCCGCGGCGATGCCATCGATCCTGACCGGCTGCCGGATCGGCCTTGTCATTTCCTGCATCGTGGTGTTTCTGGCCGAGATGATCACGTCGACGGACGGGCTCGGCCATGCCCTCGTTACGGCGGCGCGGACGTTCCAGGCCGTCGACATGTTCGTGCCGTTGATCACGATCTCGCTGCTGGGGTTGATTCTGAACGCCTTGCTGGGCGCCGTGCGATCGTACCTCTTGCGGGGCTTTCCCGAAGCGTGATCTGACTGAACAATGAATCAGGATACCGGGAGAGAAGCATGCTGGCCGATCGCATCGAAGCAAAATGGATCGACGCGTTTTGCGAGATTTTTGAGCGATGTGCCGTCAAGGCCGGCGATATCGCGGCAATTCTCTCGGAAACCCAGTCGCGCACGTTGAATGTTCATCTGGCAGAGCTCGCGCTGCTACGCATGGGCGCGCGGCCATTCCACGTGGTGATGCCGACGCCGCGCAATCGAAATATCGTTCCAGTCCGCTCGACCGGGGCGAGCGAAGCGATCCAAAGGCTTGGTCCGGTCATCGCTGCGCTCCAGCAGGCCGGCTTTGTCGTGGATTGCACCATCGAGGGCCTGATGCACGCGGTGGAGACGCCTGAAATCCTCAAGGCTGGCGCGCGGATCCTGGTCATCTCGAACGAGCATCCCGAAGCGCTGGAACGGATGGTGCCGGATCCGGCACTGGAAAAGCGCGTCCGCGCCGCGGCGAAGATGCTGCGCGGAACCAAGCGCATGCGGGTGACCTCAAAGGCCGGCACGGCGCTCGACGTCGATATGGTTGGTGCTTCAACGGTCGGTGTGTGGGGCTGGACCGACAAGCCCGGCACGCTGGCCCATTGGCCCGGTGGCATCGTCGTCAGCTTCCCCAAGAGCGGGACGATCAACGGCACGCTGGTGATGGCTCCCGGCGACATCAACCTGACCTTCAAGCGTTACCTGACCTCGCCGGTGAAGATGACGTTGAAGGACGATTATGTCGTCGAACTGGAAGGCGAGGGCACGGACGCCGCGATGATGCGCGCCTATCTCGCCGCCTGGGGCGACCGCGAAGCCTACGCCGTGTCGCATGTCGGCTTCGGCATGAATCCGGGCGCGCGCTACGAAGCGCTATCCATGTACGATCAGCGCGACACCAACGGCACGGAGATCCGCGCCGTGTCCGGCAATTTCCTGTTCTCGACCGGAGCAAACGAATTCGCCGGCCGCTACACGGCAGGCCATTTCGATCTGCCGATGATGGGAACGACGATCGAACTCGATGGTGTCACAGTGGTCCGGGAAGGCGTGCTCCAGGACGTCTTCGGCTAGTTGCGGTCGAGCACGGGCGGGCGCGCGAGGTTGAAGTGCCGGAGGAGGTCCACCATGGCCTGCAGGCGCTTGACCCGATAGGCGTCAACGTCCATGCCTGAATAATCGAGAAAGCCGGCGCCCGTGCGCAGACCGATCCGGCCCTTGTGCATGTTCTTCGAAATCACCTCCGGCGCCCGATAGCGGTCGCTGCCGAGCGCGCCCTCGAGGTACCGGCTGGCGTAGTACAAAATGTCGCCGCCGCCCCAATCGATGAATTCGAGCAGTCCAAGCACGGCATACCGGAAGCCGAAGCCGTATCGGATCGCTTTGTCGATGTCCTCGGCGCTCGCGACGCCTTCCTCGACCATGCGCGCAGCCTCGTTCATCGCCAGCGCCTGGATGCGCGGGACGATGAAACCCGGCGTCGCGGCGCAGACCACCGGCACCTTTCCAATTCCTTCAAGCCGCGCCTTGACCTCCGCGACGACGGCGGGATCGGTGGCTTTGCCGGGCGAAACCTCGACCAGCGGGATCAGATAGGCCGGGTTGAGCCAGTGCACGTTGAGAAAGCGACGCGGGTTCACGATCGCGCCGGAGAGATCGTCGACCAGGATGGTCGACGTCGTCGATGCGATGATCGTGTCGGGGCCGACCTGTTTTGAAGCCGTGGCGAGCACGTCCCGCTTGAGCTCGACGACCTCGGGAACGCCCTCGAAGACCATTCCGGCTTCGGCCAGTGCTGCACCGCTCTTGCTTGCCGGCACCACCGAGGCCCGCGCGATGAGCGGATCAACATCCGCCTCGGTCAGCAGCCCCAGCTTCGAGAGGCTGGCGAATGTCTTCCTGACTTCCCCGAGCGCATCCGCTTCCAGTTTGACAAAATCCTCTGGGGAGCGAGGCTTGATGTCGATCATCGTGACCGTATGCCCCGCGTAGGCGAACGCGACGGCGATGCCGCGCCCCATGCGGCCAGCCCCGAGACAGGCGATGTTGGCATGGCTGTTCATTGGTCAAAATCCATTGCGAAGCAGTGTCTGCAATTCGGCCTTGCCGAGGTTGCCGAGACCAAGCGTATCGAGCGTGCGGACACCCCGAGCAAGATCCTCACCGCAGATCGCACCACCAATGGCCAGGAAAGCCCTGGCCAGTGGTGTCGCCACGCCCGCAAGCTCGGCGATAGAGACCAGCAGCGACAAGCCCAGCCGTAAATCCTCGCGCATATAGCGGTGCTCGGTCAGCACGATCCGCTCGCGCCAGTCGCCGGAATCGGTCAGGCGGTCGTGCGAGCCGCGGCCGTACATCCAGATCTCGCCTTCCCTGGCATAGTGGTGCGCCAGCGGGAAATGGGGGGCGCCGTAGCCCAGTGCCTCGCGCACGGCGATCCGCTCCGCATCGAGCGCGTCGGTAACACGGCGGATCGCACCTTGCGTCCCCTCCTTGTGGATGTCCCATTTTTCGAAATGCTCGATCGGTCCGGCATTCATCACGATCAGCGGCGGATGGATGACAGGCCCCGCGTTCATCAGGGCGCCGGATAGCGCATCACCGCACGGTTCGATCGCGTCGGGGAAGGCGTGTTCGATCACGTCGAGCGCGTGCGGCGCCTGATCCAGCGGAAAGACACCGACCGGCAATCGCTTGGCGCGAATGGTGATCGCGACTTCGAACGGCCCGTGCTTGCGGGTGAGCCAGGGCAATGTGCCGGTCTCGGCAAAGCTCGCTGAGGCCGGGTTGCCGGCCTCCCGCGCGGCCTGTGCGAAAATCATCGAGCCGAATGTCGCCGGCGGCAGGAACACGACCTGTCCGTCCTGCAGGTGCGGTGCGAGCTGCCGGGCAATGTCCGGCTGGGCGAAAGCGGGGGCAGGGCAGACGATCAGCTCGACCTCGTTGACGGCTTCGGCGATGTCGGTCGTCACCAGCGCGAGCTTGACGTCATGACGACCGTTGTGATCCTTCACCACAATGCGCGAACCGGCGGCAACATGTGCTGCGACCTGATCCGCGTCACGGCGCCAGAGCCGGACCTCGTGCCCCGACAGCGCGAAATCGCCCGCGGCGGCGAAGGAGCCATTTCCCCCACCCAGGACTGCAATCTTCAAGATGCTTCTCCTTGCGCGCGCGAGCGCGCATCAAGCTGCTTCAGCAGGAAATGCTGGACCTTGCCCAGTGCCGTACGCGGCAGATCGGTAACGAAGACGATGTCACGAGGGATCTTGTAGCGCGCGAGCTGCGCCTGAACATGCGCTCTCAGTTCGTCCGCTTCGATCCCGCATCCGGATCGTCGGATGACGTACGCAACAGGTACCTCGTCCCAGCGCGGATCCGGACGGCCGATTACAGCGCATTCGCTGACATCGGGATGTTCGAGGAGGACACGCTCGACCTCGGCCGGATAGATATTCTCGCCACCGGAAATGATCATGTTCTTCTTGCGGTCGCGAACCCAGAAGTAGCCGTCGGCGTCGCACAGGCCGATATCGCCGGTGCGATACCAGCCGTCGTGCAACGCCTCGCGTGTCGCATCCGCATTGCCCCAATACTCGAAGAATACGTTGGGACCGCGCACCGCGATCTCGCCCGGCGTGCCCGCCGGAACTTCGTTGCCGGCCTGGTCGATCACCTTGGCTTCGCAGCACAGGCCTGCAAGCCCGGTCGATCCCGCGCGCGAAAGATCGCCGCCAAGCCGCGTGTAGACGGCGATGGGGCAGGTTTCGGTCGAGCCGTAGACCTGAAGGACTGGCACACCCCGCGCAACGAAGCGGTCGATCAAATGCGGTGGCACGATGGTCGATCCGGTGGCGACGGCTTTGAGTGACGAGAGGTCGGCTGAGGCCCATGCGGGATGCTCGCACACGGCCTGAATGATCGCGGGTACCATGACCGTCAGGGTCGGCCGTTCCCGCTCAATAGTCGCGAGCGCAGTGTCCGGCGTGAAACGGGCGAGGATCGTGACCGTCGCGCCGAGTTGAAGCGCCGGCGTGGTCTGGATGTTGAGACCCCCGACGTGGAAGAACGGAAGCACGGTCAGCACGTGATCGTCGGACGTCATGTTGTGCATGTGCTGGCTCATTACGCCGTTCCAGAACAGCGCCTCCTGCCGTAGCACCGCGCCCTTCGGTCGTCCGGTCGTTCCTGACGTGTAGACGATCAGAAGCGGGCAGGAGAGATCGGTGTGCGGGTTACGGCCGTTGCCTTCGCCGCCAGTCGACAGGCCTTCGAGTGTCGTGCCACCGGGCGGCGCGAAGTCGAGGCCGACAACGGACGTGCCTGGCGCTGTTTGTGCAAGTTCGGCCAGAACTCCGGCAAAGGCCTGTTCGAGCACCAGCACCTTGGCGCTCGCATCGGTAAGAATGAACAGTTGCTCGGCGACCGCCAGCCGCCAATTCAGCGGCACCAGAATCGCGCCGAGCCGCGCGCATGCGTAGAGCAGAACCAGGTAGTCCGGCCGGTTCAGGCTGAGAATGGCCACGCGATCGCCGCGTCCGACGCCGAGCTCCTGCTTCATGGCTGTGGCCGTCTGCTCGATGCGCGCGGCGAACGCCGCATAGCTCAGCCGTTCCCCTTCGAAGGCAATGGCCGTTTTGTCTGGCGCGAACGCCGCGTTGCGGTCGATCAGACTACAGAGGTCCACCGTCAATCGTCCGTTTCGCCGGCCTCGTACAGTGCCTCGCGTCCGATGCGGTCGAGGCAAAGCTCGGCCGTCCAGGGCAGCATCAGCGAGCCGCAGCGGCTGTCACGATAGATCCGCTCCAGCGGCAGCGACTTCAGCATGGCCTGCCCGCCGCAGGTGCGGATTGCCAGCGCCGCGAGTTCATTGGCGCCTTCCATGACGGAATACTGCGCGGCGTAAGCGCGCAGAACCTGTTCCTTGCTCGGATTGGCCCGTGCTTCCGTGACCGCCTGGAACCAGATTCCCTTGATCTGCTCGAGCTTGATCTGCATCTGCGCGACGGCGATCTGCTTGGTCGGATACATCCGCCGCTTGACCGGCGGCATTCCGGGCACCTCACCACGCAGATAGCGCACCGTGAAATCGTAGGACGCTTGCGCGAGGCCCATATAGGTCGGCGACAGCGTCAGGAACATGTGCGGCCAGCGCATCGCGGCCTGGAAATAGACGCCGCGCGGCATCAGCGCAGAATCGTCCGGCACAAAGACGTCCTTGAACAGCAGCGTCCGCGAGACCGTGCCGCGCATGCCGAGCGGATCCCAATCGCCGACGACCGAGACGCCCTGCGATTTCGCCGGGATTGCGAGATAAAGCGTATTGCGGCGCGAAGCTTTTTCGCCTTCCTCGATCTCGGTGCAAAGCACGCCGTAATAGTCGGCGTGGCCGGATAGCGATGCAAAGATCTTCTTGCCGTTGACGTTCCAGCCCCCCTCCACCGGCTTGGCTTCCGTGCCGAAGGCAACGCCGCCTGCGGCCGCCGCACCGCCCTCGGAGAAGGGTTGCGAGTAGATCGCGCCGTCCTCGACGATGCGCTTGTAGTGGACCGCGCGCCGCCGTTCGTGCTCGGCGCGGGTCTCGGCATCCATGTCGAGATCGTCAGCGAGGGGGCCGGACCATAGCGTCGAGCAGACATGCATGTTCCAGGTCAGCGCCGTCGCACCGCAATAGCGGCCGATTTCGGCAGCCGCGAGGGCGTAGGTCTGATAGTTGGCGCCAAGCCCGCCGTGCTTTTTGGGGACGGCGATGCCAAGCAGGCCGATCCGGTGCAGGTCGCGGTAATTCTCCGTCGGGAAGATCGCCTCGCGATCGTAGGTCGCGGCGCGGCCGGCGAACACGCTCTGACCGATTTCCCGAGCACGCGCAATGATGCCGGCCTGCTCGTCGCTGAGACGGAATGCAACGGGGTCAAAGATCGGCGCATCCAGCGCGATCTTGCCGCTTTCGCCGATCGTTTTGCTGACTTGCATCGTCATTGCGCAGTCACCTCAGGCTTTGGTCGCGACGGATTTCAGGAACCGGCCGAGGGCCTCGTCAAAGGCGTCAGGCCGCTCGAGGTTGGCGAGATGGCCGACGCCGGCGAGCTCGGTATATTCAGCGGAGGGGATGTAGGTCGCCGTCTTCGCCATCATCGGCGCCGGCGCATTGTTGTCCTTGGAGCCTGACAGCAGCAGCGTCGGAATGGAGATATCCTTGAGCGTGCTGCGTTGATCGAAACCGATCAGGGCCAGCATCATCGCGCGATAGCTGGCCTCCGGCACGCTCGCCATGCATTCGCGCGCAAGCTCCATGCCGCTCGGATCAGGATTTTCGCCGACCAGCTCTTTCACCAGCGAGGGTGCCAGCGATTTCATCGTCTCGCCGCGGTCGAGCGGTCCGAGCCGCGCCGCGATGAACGATTTCTGCCAGTCGCCGTCGGTCTTGCCGAAGGCCGGACTGGTCTGCGTCAGGACGACTGCGCGCGCCAATTTTGGCGATTGCACCAGCCATTTCTGGACAATCATGCCGCCGATGGAATGGCCGACCAGAACAGGGCTGGTCGCACCGAGCTGTTCGATGAAACGCTGGAGCGCATCCGCCAAGGCAGCGATGCTGACGCTGGAAAGCGGTGCGGACCCGCCATAGCCCGGCATATCCCACGCGATTGCACGAAAGCTGCTGCCGAACGTGGCAAGCTGCCGTCGCCAGGCGCGCGCTGCGCCGCCGATGCCATGCAGAAAGATCAGAGGTGTCGCATCAGGAGCGCCAGCAGCTTCATAGGCGAAGCGGCCGTCCCTTGTTATCATTGGCGCAGGCTGCGACACGCGGCATCCTTTGGCTTGGCCCGGTGATGCTAACAGGCCTGTGAGGGATGGGAAGAGATAATTTTATACTTAAAGCAATTTCCGGGCCGGTCTCCGCCGCGGGCTCGTCCACGGCACCGCGCGGCGCTTTCGTTGCAATCATTTGAAGTTTAAAATATATCCGACGGAGCGATCAGCAGACCCGGAAGGAGCCAGCGCATGTCCGCATTGCCGCAATCGCCGCACGCGCTGGTCACCGGTGGCGGCCGGGGCATCGGCCGCGCGATCGCTGCCGCTCTCGTCGATGCCGGCGCTACCGTGACGGTGCTTGGCCGGAACGGCGCAACTCTTGAAGAGGCGATCAAGGCGGGAGCCGCGCATTTTGCCGCCGTCGCTGACGTCTCGGACGAAGCGTCCCTGAACGCCGCCATCAAGGAAGCGAGCGCGCGGCAGCCGATCGATATCCTGATCGCCAACGCCGGCAGCGCCGAATCCGCACCCTTCGTGAAATCGGACAGTGCCCTTTTCATGCGCATGATGGACGTCAATTTCATGGGCGTGGTCCATGCCATCCGCGCGGTCTTGCCGGGAATGAAGGATCGCCCCTATGGGCGCATCGTGGCGGTTGCGTCGACAGCCGGCCTCAAGGGTTATGCCTATGTCAGCGCGTACACGGCGGCCAAGCACGCTGTGGTCGGCCTTGTGCGCTCGCTTGCCCTCGAAATGGCCGGCAGCAATGTCACTGTTAATGCGGTTTGTCCGGGCTTCACCGATACCGATCTGGTCGCCGGCAGCATCGAGAACATCATGAAGAAGACGCGACGGAGCCGGGAGCAGGCGATAGCCGACCTCGCCAGGCACAATCCGCAAGGGCGGCTGATCACACCGCAGGAGGTGGCGGACGCCGTGCTCTGGTTGTGCGGCGAGGGCGCCGGTGCGATCACCGGGCAGGCGATCGCAGTTGCCGGCGGCGAAGTCTAGCGTGGCGCCGGTTCAGAACAGGAAGGCCAAGGAGATCATATGAGCAGACCAGCCAATCCCGTGACCATACCGCTCGCGGATTATTCGCCACAGCACTTTGTGCTGGCCGTGGTTGATGGTGTTGCCACGGTGACGCTCAACCGTCCGGAGCGGAAGAATCCCCTGACGTTCGAGAGCTACCGGGAGCTGACGGATTTCTTCCGCGCCTGCGCGTTCGACGATGCCGTCAAATCCATCGTCGTCACCGGCGCCGGCGGCAATTTCTCGTCCGGCGGCGACGTGTTCGAGATCATCGGCCCGCTCGTCAAGATGGACACCAAGGGGCTGACCGCCTTCACGCGGATGACCGGCGATCTGGTCAAGGCGATGCGGGCCTGTCCGCAGCCGATCGTGGCCGCGGTCGAGGGCATCTGCGCGGGCGCCGGTGCGATCATCGCCATGGCCTCGGACATGCGCCTCGCGGCCACCGGAGCCAAGGTGGCCTTCCTGTTCAACAAGGTGGGGCTGGCCGGCTGCGACATGGGCGCTTGCGCCATCCTGCCGCGGATCATCGGGCAGTCCCGCGCGTCCGAGCTGCTCTACACCGGCCGGTTCATGACTGCGGAGGAGGGGGAGCGCTGGGGCTTCTTCAGCCGCATCATCACGCCCGAGCAGGTGCTGCCGCAGGCGCAGGTCCTGGCCAAACAGATCGCGGAGGGACCTACCTTTGCCAACACCATGACCAAGCGGATGCTGGCCATGGAATGGGCGATGTCGGTGGAGGAAGCGATCGAGGCGGAGGCCGTTGCCCAGGCGTTGTGCATGACCACGGCGGATTTCGAGCGCGCGTTCGAGGCTTTCGCCAACAAGGTCAAGCCGGTCTTCAGGGGCGATTAGGTCAGCTTTTCATGCGGCCACGCCATCGACGGGGACTTGCGCGAAATTATTTTAGGCTTAAAATAGTTTCGTGGCCGGTTGAATTGGCGAGGCTCCCATGAAAGTCGCGATCATCGGTGGCGGACCTGCGGGTCTTTATGCGGCGATCCTGCTGAAGAAGCAGCGACCGAGCGCCGACATAGCCGTGTACGAGCGCAACCGGGCCGATGACACATTCGGCTTCGGCGTGGTGTTCTCGGATGCCACGCTCGACAATTTCGAGAAGCACGATCTACCGAGCTACCGCCGCATCACCCAGGAATTCGCCTATTGGGACGACATTGCCGTGCACTTCCGCGGCACCGTCCACCGGGTCGGCGGCAACGGCTTTTGCGGTTGCTCACGGCAGAAGCTGCTCCTGATCCTTCAGGAGCGGGCCCGCGAGCTTGGCGTCACACTGCATTTCGAAGTGGATATCGACGACGAGTCACGCTTCGCCGGCGCTGATCTCATCCTGGTCGCCGATGGCGTCAACAGCCGGTTTCGCGAGAAATATGCTGCACACTTCCAGCCGGAAGTCGATCTCCGTGCCAACAAGTTCGCCTGGATGGGATCGACCAAGCCGCTTGATGCCTTCACCTTCATCTTCCAGGAGACCGAGTGGGGGCCGTTCATCGCCCACGCCTACCAGTATGAGGCCGGACATTCGACCTGGATTTTCGAGACCGATCCGCAGACCTTCGAGCGGGCAGGATTGACCGGACTGAACGAGACGCAGTCCGCCGCGCGGATGGCCGAGATCTTCGGCTGGTTCCTCGATGGCCACAAGCTGCTGACCAACCGCTCGATGTGGCGCAATTTCCCGATGATCCGGAGCAAGCGCTGGGTCAAGGACAACATGGTGCTGCTCGGCGACGCCAAGGCGAGCGCGCATTTCTCGATCGGCTCCGGCACCAAGCTTGCGATGGAAGATGCGATCGCGCTGGCTGAGGCCATGGAGAAGGCGCCCAGCATCAAGGCGGCGCTGGACGTCTATGAGCACGGCCGTCGAGAGGAGGTCGAAAAGACCCAGCACGCCGCCGACGTTTCGCTGGTCTGGTTCGAACACGTCGATCGCTTCTGGGATTTCGACCCCGTGCAGTTCGCCTTTGGCGTGATGACGCGGTCGAAGGCGATCACCTACGACAATCTGAAACTTCGCGCGCCCGATTTTGTGGCCGAGGTCGAGCAATCTTTCGCAAGCCAGGTTCGCGACAGTGGCTTTGACGTCGACACCAACAAGCCGATGGTGCCGCTGTTCCAGCCGTTCCGCCTGCGCGAGATGGAGGTCGCCAACCGCGCGGTGATGTCGCCGATGTGCATGTATTCGGCGAAGGAGGGCGTGCCCGGTGATTTCCATCTTGTGCACTACGGATCCCGCGCGATCGGCGGTGCCGGCCTCATCTTCACGGAAATGACCTGCGTCAGCCGCGACGCACGGATTACGCCCGGCTGCGCGGGCCTGTGGAACGACGAGCAGGAGACGGCCTGGCGACGCATCGTCGATTTCGTCCACGGCAATTCGGCTGCAAAGATCTGCCTGCAACTCGGCCATGCCGGCCGCAAGGGCGCAACCAAGCTGATGTGGGACGGCATGGACCGGCCGCTGGACGAGGGCGGCTGGGACGTGGTCTCGGCATCGCCGCTGCCCTATTTCCCCGATAGTCAGGTGCCGCGCGAGCTCGATCGTGCCGGCATGAACGCAGTGAGAGACGCTTTCGTGGCGGCGGCCGAGCGCGGCGAGCGCTGCGGCTTCGACATGCTGGAGCTGCACTGCGCCCACGGCTATCTGCTCGCAAGCTTCGTTTCGCCGCTGACGAACACCAGGACGGACGCGTATGGCGGCTCGCTAGAGAATCGTCTGCGTTTCCCGCTCGAGATCTTCGAGGCGTTGCGCGCGGTCTGGCCGTCGCACAAGCCGATGTCGGTGCGTATCTCGGCCACCGATTGGGCGGACGGCGGCATCACCGGGGATGACGCGGTCGCAGTCGCGCGTGCGTTCACCGAGGCGGGCGTCGATCTTGTCGACGTCTCGACCGGGCAGACCGTGCGCGACTCGCAGCCGGTCTATGGCCGCATGTTCCAGACGCCGTTCTCCGACCAGGTCCGCAACGAGGCGCGCGTCGCCACCATGTGCGTCGGCAACATCACGACCGCGGATCAGGCCAACACCATCCTGGCCGCCGGGCGGGCCGATCTCGTCGCACTCGGGCGCCCGCATCTGGTCGATCCCTTCTTCACCATGAGGGCGGCGGCCTGGTACGGCGCGGACGAGGCGTTCTGCCCGCCGCAATACCTTCCCGGAAAAGATCAGATTTTCCGCAACAGCGTGCGCGACCGGCAGGATCTCGAGGAGCTGAGAATTAAGGCTAAGCCCAAGACCCGGGCCGAGCTCAAGGCGGAGGCGACAAAGCCGCTTGCGGCGGAGTGACCGCCCGTGCGACGTTAACCCCATTGCCTTGGCGTATTTCGAGTGGAGTAAGGGCGATGAAGGCGATTATCGTCGGTGGCGGTATCGGAGGTCTCACCACGGCATTGATGCTGCGCTCGCGCGGCATCGGATGCGAGATTTTCGAACAGGCCGAGACCATCCGCGAGCTCGGTGTCGGCATCAACACGCTGCCTCATGCGATGCGTGAGCTCGCGGGTCTTGGCCTGCTCCAGAAGCTCGACGACGTCGCGATCCGCACCGACCAGCTCTACTATCTCAATCGCCATGGCCAGGAGGTCTGGCGTGAAGCCCGCGGCATCGACGCCGGCCACGACGTGCCGCAATTCTCGATCCACCGTGGCCGCCTCCAGGGTGTCATCCATCGTGCCGTCGAGGAGCGGCTCGGCGAGGACCTCATCCACACCGGTTGCCGGCTCGGCGCTTTCACGCAGGACGAGGGCGGCGTCACCGCCTATTTCTTCGATCGCACCGGCGCGCACATCCATACCGCGCGGGGCGATATCCTGATCGGCGCCGACGGCATCCATTCGCGTGTCCGCGACACGCTGTTCCCGAACGAGGGGCCGCCGTGCTGGAATGGTTTGATGCTGTGGCGTGGTGCCCGCGATTGGCCGTTGTTCCTGACGGGCAAGTCGATGATCGTGGCGGGCGGCCTCAACGCCAAGGTGGTGATCTATCCGATCGCGGAGGGTTCGAGCCCCGCGAGCCGGCTGACCAATTGGGCGGTGCTGGTGAAGGTCGGGGAGGGCAATGCCCCACCGCCGCGCAAGGAAGACTGGTCGCGCCCGGGCCGCCGCGAGGAGCTGATGCCGCACGTGGCGCGCTTCTCCGTGCCCTATATCGACGTGAAGAGCCTGATCTCGGCAACGCCGGAATTCTACGAATATCCAACCTGCGACCGCGATCCCTTGCCCTATTGGTCATCCGGGCGCGTCACGCTGCTCGGCGACGCCGCGCATCCCATGTATCCGGTCGGCTCCAATGGCGCGTCGCAGGCGATCCTCGACGCGCGCTGCCTCGCGGACGCGCTGGTGCGCGCCGAACATCCGCGCCAGGCGTTGCTCGAGTACGAGAAGAAGCGCCTGCCGATGACCGCGGACATCGTCCGCTCCAACAGGCGCGGCGGTCCTGAAGGCGTCATCGACGCCGTCGAGCAGCTCGCGCCCGACGGCTTCGACAATGTCGACAACGTCCTGAGCTATTCCCAGCGCGAGGCGATCGTGCGGGGCTATGCCACCAAGGCAGGCTTCGCCGCTGTCCCGGGACTTGCGGCGGTGCGCGCCTAGAGCACTTTTGAGCATGCCCCTCCCGGAAAACCGCTTCACACTTTTCCGGGGGCATGCTGTTAGCCGGCGCCCGGAGGCGGCGGCAGGAAGTGGATGTTGAACTCGGCGGCCATCGCCACCACGTCCTCGGGCTTCTGCTCCTTCATGTTGTGCAGGCCCCAGAACAGGTCGAACAGCTTCTTGGTCGGCGACACCCAGAACAGCACTTTGGCGGTCTGCTCCGACTTGTTGAAGATGCCGTGTGGCACACCCATGCCGAGCCGGATCAGGTCGCCTGCAGTCGCCTGCGATTCCGAATTCCCGAGCACGAAATCGAGCTTGCCCTCCAGCATGTAGAGATATTCGTCCTGGTCGGGATGGATGTGCGGCGGCACGAACGTGCCGGGCGGCAAAGTCGCGTGCCACGAGAAGCTGTGCTCGGTCTTGCTTTTCGGCACATAGGTCTGGCCGAGAATGTTCCAGGAAATACCCTGGATTCCCTCGTTAGCCCGCGTGATGCCGGTGATTTCGCTGCTCATTGAAGTCCTCCCTTGACGCGACGCTCGGCTTAATTCGCCGCCTTGCAATCCTTGGCATAGCGATCGCCGTAATTCTCAAAGACTTTCTGGACGATCTCGGTCTGGAACTTGCCGTCCGGACGCTTGGCAACCTTGGTCAGGTAGAAGTCCTGGATCGGATAACCGTTCGTGTTGAACTTGAAGGTGCCGCGCAGCGAGGTGAAGTCCGCCTTCTTCAGCGCGGCTCCGACGGCATCCTTGTTCGAAAGGTCGCCTTTCACGCCCTTGATGGCGCTGTCGATCAGCATCGCAGCGTCATAGGCCTGGAAGGCATAGGTGCCGGGTACGCCATTGTAGGCGGCCTCATAGGCCGCGACGAACTTCTTGTTCTGGGGATTGTCGAGATTGGGCGCCCAGTTGGCGCCGCCGAACATGCCGACCGCGGCGTCCTGCTGCGCCGGCAGCGTCGACTCGTCGACCGTGAATGCCGAGAGCACCGGAATGGTGTCGGCAAGGCCCGCCTGGCGGTACTGCTTGACCAGATTGACGCCGAGGCCGCCCGGCATGAACGTGAACAGCGCATCGGGCTTTTGCGAGGAGATCTTGGACAGCTCCGGCTGGAAGTCGAGCGTATTGAGCGGCATGTAGGATTCTTCGACGATCTCGCCCTTGTAGTCGAGCTTGAAGCCCGCGACCGAATCCTTGCCGGCCTGATAGTTCGGCACCATCAGGTACATGCGCTTGTAGCCGCGATCCTGTGCGACCTTGCCGAGGATCTCGTGGACCTGGTCGTTCTGGTACGACGTCACATAGAAGAACGGATTGCAGTCCTTGCCGGCAAAGGTCGACGGCCCGGCATTGGGGCTGATCAGGAACACTTTCGATTCCGTCACGGGCCGATGGATCGCCTGGAGGATATTGGAGAAGATCGGGCCGACCACGAAGTCGACCTTCTCACGCTCCAGAAGGCCCTTGACCTTTGTCACTGCCGCGTCCGGCTTGAGCTCGTCGTCGACCACCACGACCTCGACATCGCGGCCGCCCATCTTGCTGCCGAGGTCTTTCACCGCAAGCGCGAAGCCGTCGCGAACCTGCTGGCCGAGCGCTGCGGCCGGCCCCGACAGGGTCACGATCACCCCGAGCTTGATCTTCTCCTGGGCGAGGGCGGGGCTCATAGCGGCGGTGCCGAGCAGCAAGGTAGCTGCGGCCAGGGTCGACTGCATTTTCATGATCTGTCCCTCGTGACATCAGGGCTTGCGCTGCAAGCCGCGTACTCCAATCGAAGCTTATGCTGATGATGGCGCTCGCGGCAAGCAAGCTCAAGACGTCGCCATCCCGCGGCACGGTGAGCATGCAAGCGGCGCGCCAATTATTTGAAGCCTAAAGAAATCGGCATGCGGTCGATTGCTGCAGCTTTGGACTTGCGGCCGGCTCCGATTTATTTGAAGCTCAAAACGTTCGGGAATCCGCGCCGGCGCCAATGCCTGCCGTCAATGACTGCATCAGATGCTTGATTCCGAGACCAAGGCCGTCGAGACTCCGGAGGACCATGCCGAAGAGCTCCGGCTGTGGTTGCGGCTGCTCACCTGCACGACCCTGATCGAGGGTGAGGTTCGCGGCCGGCTGCGCCAGCGCTTCGACGTCACGCTGCCCCGTTTCGATCTGATGGCGCAGCTCGACAAGGCGCCGGACGGCATGACGCTGTCCGATGTCTCCAAGCGCATGATGGTCTCCAATGGCAACGTCACCGGTCTCGTCGAACGTCTGGTGGAATCGGGCCATCTCGACCGCCGCACTTCGGAGACCGACCGCCGCGTCCAGGTGATCCGCCTTACCAAGCTTGGGCGTGCCGAGTTCCGCAGGATGGCTGCCGAGCACGAGACCTGGATCGCCGACCTCTTCGCCGACCTGACGCCGAAGGACGTGCGCGAACTGATGCGCCTCCTCGCGAAGACCAAGGCGTCCGCACAAAAATCGGCCGCGCGCAGGCGGCCCTAGGCCCGCCCCACGCCGGCCGCCAATTCCCTTTTGCCGCAGGAAAAAGCACGGGATGCCCAAAATCCCCTATTGCGCCAAATTGTTTTAAGCCTAAAATGTTTTCCAGATAGTGCTGCCGGGTGCTTTCCATGCTGAAAGGAGCGTGCGATGGCCAACGCCGCCAAGGTGCAACTGACGGGCTCGCATGACGGCAACGCCGCGACGGCCCATGTCGACCCATTCGCGCGGCAGCATCTGCCTCCGCGCGAGCTATGGCCTGAATTCATCTTTACGCGGCCGGAGCTGCACTATCCTCCACGATTGAACTGCGTCAGCTATTTCCTCGACCGCTGGGTCGAGAAGGGCCACGGCGATGCGCCTTGCGTCATCAGTCCCGCCGTGAGCTACACCTATCGCGAGCTGCAGGCGCTGGTGAATCGCATCGCCAATGTGCTGGTCGGCAAGTTGGGCCTGGTGACCGGCGGGCGCGTGCTGCTTCGCTCCGCGAACAACCCGATGATGGTTGCGACCTATCTGGCGGTGATCAAGGCCGGTGGCATCTGCGTGGCGACGATGCCGCTGCTGCGAGCAAAGGAGCTGTCCTACCCGATCCAGAAGGCGGAGATATCGCTGGCGCTCTGCGACGGAAAGCTCGCCGACGAGATGGAGAAGGCGAAGCAAGCCGCGCCGGGCCTCAAGCACGTCGTTTATTGGGGGAACGGCGCGCCGGATTCGCTCGAGGCACTGATCGCGGATGCCAGCCCCGAGTTCACGGCCGTCGATACCGCCTCGGACGACATCTGCCTCATCGCATTCACGTCGGGCACGACAGGCGATCCCAAGGGTACGATGCATTTCCACCGGGATATGCTGGCGGTCTGCGATGGCTATGCGCGCAACATCCTGCGGGCCGGGCAGAACGATCGCTTCATCGGCTCCGCGCCGCTCGCCTTCACCTTCGGCTTCGGCGGCGTGCTGTTTCCCATGCATATCGGCGCTTCGTTCGTGGTGCTGGAGAAGACGACGCCGGACGAGGTCCTGGGCGCCATCGAGCAGTACAAGACCACGGTCTGCTTCACTGCGCCGACCGCGTACCGGGCGATGATCGGCAAGCTCGCCGGCCGCGACATCTCCTCGCTTCGGAAGTGCGTCTCCGCCGGCGAGACGTTGCCGAAGCCGACATTCGATGCCTGGCTCAAAGCCACCGGCATCAAGCTGATGGACGGCATCGGCTCGACCGAGCTGCTGCACATCTTCATCAGCGCAACCGAGGACGAGATCCGCCCGGGCGCCACGGGCAAGCCGGTGCCGGGCTATGAAGCGAAGATCGTCGACGAGGCAGGCAACGACGTGCCGCCCGGGACCATGGGGCTACTCGCCGTACGCGGGCCGACCGGCTGCCGCTATCTGGCCGACGAGCGCCAGCGCAAATACGTCCAGAACGGCTGGAACATCACCGGCGACACCTATCTGATGGATAGCGACGGCTATTTCTGGTACCAGTCGCGCTCCGACGACATGATCGTCTCGGCGGGCTATAATATCGCCGGTACGGATGTGGAGGCAGCGCTGCTGACGCATCCCGCCGTCGTCGAGTGCGGCGTGGTCGGAGCGCCGGATGAGGCGCGAGGCATGATCGTGAAGGCCTATGTCATCGCCGCACCCGGCGTGACGCCGGACGCTCAGCTCGTCGCCGCGTTGCAGGAACATGTCAAACGCGAGATCGCGCCTTACAAATATCCGCGCGCGATCGAGTTCGTGACGCAACTTCCGAAGACCGAGACCGGCAAGTTGAAGCGCTTTGCCCTGCGGCAACTGGCGCAGGCCGCGGCGACGTCTTCGGGCGTCGCGGCAGAATGAGAGAAGGATAGAGAATTGTCCGTGACGACGCCGAAAGGCCCGCAACTCGCGGTGCTGCCGACCGCAGCCGAGGACGACACAAGCCGGGGCGCGCAAGTGTTGCAGCCCTCCGGTTGGCCGATGCCGAAGGGCTATGCCAATGGCATGGCCGCCGAAGGACGGATCGTCGTCACCGGCGGCGTCATCGGCTGGGATGCCGAGGAGCGTCTCGCGGACGGCTTCGTCCCGCAGGTCGCCCAGACCCTGAGCAATATTGCCGCGATCCTGGCCGAAGCCGGCGCCGGGCCCGAGCACCTGGTGCGCCTGACCTGGTACGTCGTGGACATGGAGGAGTACCTCACCAACCTGAAGGAGCTCGGCAAGATCTACCGTGCCATCTTCGGCGCACATTATCCGGCAATGGCACTGGTTCAGGTGGTCCGTCTCGTCGAGAAAGCAGCGCGCGTCGAAATCGAGGCGACTGCCGTGATCCCGCGCTGAATTCGTTCGGCTTGCCTGTTCAGCTCGCCTTGGCGAGGTCATCGTCCTCGGGTGAGTTCAGATAAACGCCGGACATCGTATCGACCCAGCACAGATGGTCGTGCACCTTCTTCACGCCCTCGACATTCTCTGCCGCGACAACGGCGGCTTGCCGCGCGCGCTCCTCGGTGATGACGCCGCTGAGGTGAACGATGCCGTCGCGAACGATGACGTTGAGTCCGAACGGGCACCAGTCGTTCTTCTCCATGGTGTCGATGATGCGGCTGCGAATGTGATCGTCGTCGGCCGTCGGATCCGGTACGTCGCGGGCAAGCCCGGCAACCGCCTGCAGCAGATTGGCGCGGGATACGATGCCGACCACCAGGTCGCCGCGCACCACCGGCAGGCGTTTCACGTTGTTCCGCTCCATGAGATCGACGATCTCCGCGAGTGCGGTATCCTCGGTGATGGTCACGGGCGAGGCGGTCATCACCTCCGCGACCTTGCGGCCGTGCTCCTGGACAAAGTCGCTGGCCGATGTTCCGGGACCCAGGATGAAGCGCAGCCAGCGGCCGCGCTTGCGTCCGGTGCCGATTTCGCTGCGGCGGATGAAATCTCCCTCCGAGACGACGCCGACCAGCTTGCCGGTGTCATCGACGACAGTGAGGCCGCTGACGTGCCGCTTCAGCATGATGTTCGCGGCCTCGACGATGCTGGTGTCCGGGGTGACCGAGATGACCGACCGGGTCATGATCTGGTGGGCGCGCATGCAAAGCTCCGCTGCTTGTCGAATTTCGATGCGCAAAGCCTAGCCCGACTGTCCCGGTGCGGTTTGACTCAGGTCAAGCGCACCTAGCTGTTTTGTCCCGGTCGAGCAGTTGCGGGCCGGGCTTTGATGCAGCTCAACACCCGGCGGAAGCGTCGCCATATCCTGCGTGGAACAGAAAGCCCGCAGGAACATTCAGCCATGAGCGTCGTGAAGATATTTCCACGGGCCGAAGAGCCGCCGCAGGTTCTCTCCGCCGATCCGGCGGCCGAGGTCCCTGCGTCAACCGTTGGCAGAAGCGCGGGGACGCAGGCCGCGGTAGGTTCTCCGCCTGCATCGGAGCCATACGCCCTGGATCGCGCGTTTCATGCCATGCTGGCGCGTTTTACGGGCGGGATCTCGCCTGTGGCCTTGTCGCTCGCCTGGTTCGATTGGAGCGCGCATCTTGCGGCGGCCCCGCAGCGGCAGATCGAGATTTCCCGCAATGTGGTTCGCGATGCCGGCCGGTTCCTCGAGGCTGCTGCCCACGCGATGACGCGAAAGCCGTGGTCCGTCATCGAGCCGCAGGAGCGAGATCGCCGCTTCAACGACCGACAATGGGAAGCGGCCCCGTTCAATCTGCTCGCCCAGGCGTTTCTGCTCACCGAGCGCTGGTGGCACGATGCCGCAACTGGCGTCCGCGGCGTATCCCACGCAAATGAAGCGATCGTCGAATTCTCGATGCGCCAGATGCTCGACATGCTGGCGCCCTCCAATTTCGCGGTGACCAACCCGCGGGTTCTGGAAAAGGCGTTCCAGAGCGGTGGGGAGAATTTCGTGTTCGGTTGGCAGAACTGGTGTAGCGATCTGATGCGCCTGCTTTCGCTGTCGAATCCGGCAGGCGAAGATCAGTTTGTCGTCGGCAAGACGTTGGCGGCCACGCCCGGCAAGGTGGTCTACCGCAACGATCTGATCGAGCTGATCCAGTACCATCCGACGACCGCGCAGGTGCGGCCCGAGCCGGTCCTGATCGTTCCGGCCTGGATCATGAAGTACTACATCCTCGATCTGTCGCCGCAGAACTCACTCGTCGAATATCTGACCGGTCAGGGCTTCACCGTGTTCGCGGTCTCCTGGCGCAATCCGAATGCGAAGGACCGCCATCTCGCCTTCGACGACTATCGCAAGCTGGGTGTGATGGCCGCGCTGGACATGATCGGCCGGATCGTGCCGGGCCCAAAGATTCACGCGCTCGGCTATTGCCTCGGCGGCACGTTGCTGTCGATCGCCGCCGCCGCCATGGCGCGCGACGGTGACAACCGTCTCGGCACCATCACGCTCCTTGCCGCCCAGACGGACTTCACCGAAGCCGGCGAATTGACGCTCTTCATCAACGAAAGCCAGGTCGCCTTCCTCGAAGACATGATGTGGCAGCGCGGCTATCTCGACACTGCACAGATGGCCGGCGCGTTCGCGCTGCTGCGCTCCAACGACTTGATTTGGTCGCGGCTGTCACGCGACTATTTGATGGGAGAGGCGGCGGCGCCGAACGCCCTGATGGCCTGGAATGCGGACGCCACGCGGCTGCCTTACCGGATGCATTCGGAATATCTGCGAAAGCTGTTCCTCGACAACGATCTGGCCGCGGGCCGCTATCGCGTCGAGGGCAGGGGCGTGTCGCTCTCAGACATCCACACGCCGATGTTCGTGGTCGGCACGCTCGCCGATCATGTCGCGCCGTGGCGATCGGTCCACAAGATCCACTATCAGGTCGATGCCGACGTGACGTTCCTGCTGGCCAGCGGCGGTCATAACGCCGGCATCGTCGCGCCTCCCGCCGAATCCTGGCACAGCTACCAGATCAAGACCAAGGCTGCGGATGCGCCTTATGCCGGCCCGGAAGAATGGCTGAAGCTGGCGCCGCAGGTCGAGGGATCGTGGTGGCCGGAATGGGTGCAATGGCTGGCCGCCCGCTCCGGGGCGCCCAGCGATCCGCCGTCGATGGGAGCGGGCGACACTGACGGCCTGCCCGATGCGCCAGGCGACTACGTCCACACCTAATCTTCGGGCTGCGCGTTCGGTGCGAGGTCTGACGAGCGGAACGGCTTGGCCTTGTCGAGTTTCTTGTAGGCTTTCGAGGCGGCTCGCAGCAGCTTCTTTTCCCGCTTGCGGTCGAGGAAGCGAATGCCTGCCTCGGGCACGGCTTCGTTCAATGACGCCGCCAGCGTTTGCCCACGCGCATCGTCGTTTAGCTGTCCGAGGGATTTCTGCGCCTTCTTCAATTGCTTGAGGATCGATTTCTGCTTTGTCAGGGATTCGTCGGCGAACAGGTCCGCGAGCGATTCGACCGAATAGGTCATCCGCTTGTTGAGAAGCCGCAGCTTGTGACGCTTCTCGACGTCGAGCTTGCGCAGCTTCCGGGCCTTCCTGAGCAGCGTCTCTTCCCACTCGGTCAGGCGTGCCGTCGCGTGATCGGCCAGCGGGCAGCGCCGCAGCCTGACCGCCTCCTTGCTGCGGCGTGTCGACCAGGGACCGCTCTCGATCCAGGCCGAGGTTTGCTCGACCAGGCGGCGATAGCGCGCCGACTGCAGCGCGCGCGCCAGCAGGCGGTGGCTCTCGGCGCGCTTTTCGTCCCAGTGCTGGAGCTCGGCGATCACGTCAAGTTCGCCGCCGCTTTCAGCGATGACCCGCTCGATCGCGACGTCGAGGTCCCTGACCATGCCGAGCTGGCTGTTCAGCCATTTCAGCTCGGCCCAGACGTTTGGCCGCTGTCCATCGTCGACCATCGGCGAGAAGAATCGAATCGCGGTGCGCAGATGCGTCAGTGCAATCCGGATCTGATGCAGCGCCTCCGGGTCACCGCCGCAGGTACCGTCATGCTGGGCGAGAACGGCATCGAAATGGCGGCGGGCGATAATCCGGAATGCGGTATCGCAGGCCATGCCGGGGCTGAGACGGCCGGGCAGGACATTGCGCCGTGCCGCCGGATTGGCGCGCGCGGTTGCCGTCGAACTCGTGGTAGGTCGCGACATCCTTGCCCGCGTCAATCAGATTGCCTTGCTTGCCTTGCGATCGCGTCCCGGCAGCTCTGGAGCGTCTGCTCCTGCGTGCCGGATGCATCGATGGTCGCCCACCCGATATGGCCGATATTATAGTGCTCCTGCTGCGCAGCAACCTCCTGCGTGGCGTCGGAGGCGTCGCCATGGCGGCCGCCAATGCGAGCCTGCCGGGTCGCAAGGTCGGCGACGAGGAATAATCCGCTCAACGGGATGTTGCATTCGCTGGCCAGGACGGCCAGCTCGTCCCGTTCGGATTCCCTTGCAAAAACTGCGTCGACGATGACGGAATGGCCTTGTATCAGCGCCTGTCGGGCCCGCTGCATCAACATCTCGTAGACGCGCGCCGTGACGTCGGGCCGGTATGTAGACGGTGGCAGACGGTCGGTGTGTCCCACCTGAAACAGCTGCTTGCGAATGACGTCGCTACGCAGCACCACGGCTCCCGGCAGCGGTGCGACGTGAGGCGCCAGTGCGCGGGCGAGGACGGACTTGCCGGTGCCGGATAGCCCGCCTACCGCAATCAGGCGCGGGGCGTGAGGCTCGATCAGAACGCGGGCGAGGTCGAAATAGCGACGTGCCTCGCCGAGAATTCCGCTCCGGTCGGCATCGGGGCGTGCCAGCCGTGCCAATGCGACCTGCGCACGGATCGCCGCGCGAATGGACAGGAATAGGGGCAGGGCGGCCAGCGCATCCAGAGTTTCGACCGGCGATACGGTCAGATATTGGTTCAGGACGATGTTGGCTGCCGCGGCCTGACCATGGCACAACAGGTCCATCACGGTGAATGCGAGATCGTAGAGCACGTCGACGGTCGCCATCTGCGCATCGAACTCGATGGCATCGAACAGGACGGGCTGTTCGCCGATCATGACGATGTTCGCAAGATGCAGGTCGCCGTGGCAGCGGCGCACGAAGCCCTGACGGCCACGCGCTTCAAGCAGCGGCTGCAGGCGCCGGAACATCGCGTGCGAGGCCTTGCCGAGCCGCTCGATCGCCTCTGCTTCGAGGTGCTGGCCCTGCCGCAAGCCATTGCTGTTTGCATCGATGAGGCGGGGGATGGAAGCGACCCATGCCTTGCCGTCGGCTTGCTTCGCCGCCGCATGCGACGCGGCGATGGCGTCAGCGGTCGCGGACGCAAGGCTCGCGTCCAGCGGCCCGGCCTTCGCCAGATGGTCCAGTGTCCGGCTTTCGTCGAAGCGGGACATGTCGACCGCATACTCGACCGGCCGCCCGCGGCCGTCGACCTGCAGCGATCCGTCCGTCTCCTCGGTGATCGCCACGACACGATCATAGATCTGAGGCGCCAGAGGCCGGTTGACCCTGATCTCTTCCTCGCAGGCCGCCTTGCGTTTCTCGAGCGTCGAATAGTCGAGGAAGGGAAACCGCACGGCTCGCTTGACCTTCAGCGCGCGCGGCCCGTCGAGGAAGACCGATGCGGCGTGCGTATCGATCCGCGTCACGCCGGGACGGGTGCCGAGTGCGGTGAGGATCCGTTGCTGGGCAGCCGTTTCGTCCGTCATCGAAGCTGTTATCCCGGGATACGGTCAGGGTCGGAGCGCGGCTGCGCCGCTCCAAGCGAACTATCCATAGAATGGCGGCGCGCGGCCAGTCCTTGACTTCCGTCAAGGCTCGATCGGACCTGCCGGGGTTCCCCATGAGCTTGACGAGGATCAAGCGTCCTGACGAAAGCCGGACTAGTTTGGCGATCGAGGAGAATCCCGATGCCCATCAAGGACGTTTTTCTGCCGCTCATCGGCCAGCCGGCTGGACCTACTCTCGCCGCGATCGAGAAATGCGTGTCCGTCGCCGCCGCCCTCGGTGCCAGGATCAACGCGCTTGCGCTCGAGGAAGAGGTGTTCGCGCGACCGAAAGTGCTGCTTCCCGAAGATCCCGGAGCCGCTGGGGCGGACGGACCTGCCGGGGCGGCTGACCTGCAGAATCTTCTGAATGCCTTCACCGATGCGGCGTCCCGCGCCGGCATTCGCGCCCACAGCCGGTCGGGCAAGGTGCCGCCGGACCAGATCGCGTCGATCCTTGCCGAACATGCGCGTTTCAGCGATCTCACGCTGGTCCCCGCGAAGCCGCATGACAGCCGCACGGAGCACATCATCGAGACGCTCCTGTTCGAATCCGGGCGACCGCTGCTGCTGTGTCCGGAGCAGCGCGTAGAGGCGCTGCGACCGGAATTCGAGAATGTCATGATCGCCTGGGATCACTCCGCGCGCGCCGCGCGGGCGGTTGGCGACGCGCTGCCGGTCCTGCAGGCCGCGGCCTCGGTTCGTGTGGTGACCGTGACGGACGACAGGACTGACGCCCTTGTGCAGTCCGGCGCCTCCCTCGTCGACCATCTGAGGGAACACGGCGTCTACGCCTCGTTCGAAACGGTAGGTGGGGGCGGCAGCTCGATCGGCAAGGTGCTTGGAAGCTGGGCGAATTCCAATGCGATGGATGCGATCGTGATGGGGGCCTACCATCATTCACGCCTGAATGAGATCGTTTGGGGCGGTGTGACAAAGACCGTCATTGGCCAGCCGCCGTGCTGGGTTATGATCTCCCACTAGGCTGGCCGCTGCTTTCCAGCCCGATCTTTCGACCATCGGAACCGCCACCGACCGGGCGTATTTGCTGTCATGTCAACCTATCGCCTGAAGAATCTGCTGTCGCCGCATTCGGTTGCGCTCGTCGGAGCGAGCGCCCGTCCGGTCTCCGTGGGCCGAGCCGTTCTGGAGAACATTCGCAAGGCCGAATTCGCGGGACGATTTGGCCTGGTGAATCCGCGCCATGCGGAGATCGCCGGCGTTCCCTCCGTGAAGAGCCTGGACAGGCTGGATTTCGTGCCAGAGTTGGTGGTCATCACCGCGCCGGCGCGCGAGGTCCCCGGTATCATTGATCAGGCCGGGCGGCGAGGCTCGGCGGGCGCGCTCATTGTCTCGGCAGGATTGGGCCATGGACCGGGATCGCTGCACGAGGCCACGATCGCCGCAGCCCGCAAATACGGCATGCGGCTGATCGGGCCAAACTGTCTCGGCATCATGATGCCCGGCGTGAGCCTCAATGCCAGCTTTGCCGCACATATGCCGGGAGCGGGAAATCTCGCGCTGATTTCGCAATCCGGTGCGATCGCCGCCGGCATGGTGGATTGGGCCGCGCAGCGCGGCGTCGGCTTCTCCGGCATCGTCTCGATCGGCGACCAGATCGATGTCGATATCGCCGACCTGCTCGACTATTTCGCGATGGATCACAAGACCCGCGCGATCCTGCTCTATATCGAGGCCATCAAGGACGCGCGTAAATTCATGTCTGCGGCGCGCGCTGCGTCACGCGTCAAGCCGGTTGTCGTGGTGAAATCCGGCCGCATGGCGCAGGGGGCGAAGGCGGCTGCGACCCATACGGGCGCGCTCGCCGGCGCCGATGCCGTCTATGACGCGGCGTTCCGCCGTGCGGGCGCTTTGCGGGTTTCCGATCTGCGCGAACTGTTCGACTGCGCCGAGACGCTCGGCCGCGTCGAATCCCCATCCGGAAAGCGATTGGCGATCCTCACCAATGGCGGCGGCATCGGGGTGCTTGCCGTCGATCGATTGGTCGAGCTCGGCGGGGTTCCGGCGTCGATCTCGGCGGACGCCCGCAAGAAGCTCAATGAGGTGCTGCCGCCGACCTGGTCCGGTGCAAATCCCGTCGACATCGTGGGCGATGCCGATGCATCGCGCTACGCGGCTGCGCTCGAGGTGCTGCTCGCCGACCCCGACAATGACGCGGTTCTCGTCCTCAATGTGCAGACTGCGATCGCCTCGGCGGCCGATATCGCGGCGACCGTAACGGAGCTCGTCGGCAAATATCGCAAGCAGCACGGGCGGTGGGCAAAGCCCGTATTGGCCGCCTGGGTCGGGGCCGATCAGAACATCGCTCAGGCGCTCTCCGGCGCGGGGATTCCGAACTACCCGACCGAGGACGACGCGGTGCGCGGTTTCATGCATCTGGTCCGGCATCGCGAAGTAGTCGAGGAGCTCAGCCAGGTTCCTCCCGCGATGCCCGACACGTTCGTGCCTGACGCCCGGGCAGCCAGGCAGATCGTCGCCGCGGCCATTGCGGATGGCCGCGAATGGCTCGAGCCCGTGGAGATCAAGCACCTGCTCGAAGCCTATGACATCGCCATGGTGCCGACTTACGCCGCCGATGACGTCGAGCAGGCTGTGGCCCGCGCGGACGAGATATTTGCGCAAGGCGGGACCGTCGTGCTGAAGATCCGGTCGCGCGACATCGTTCACAAATCCGATGTCGGCGGTGTGGTCCTCAATCTGACGACGCCGGAGGCGGTGCGTGCGGCGGCCTTCGACATTCTCGCCCGGGCCAGGAAGCTGCGGCCCGAGGCGCGCATCGGCGGGGTCATCGTCCAGGCGATGGTCGTCAAGGCGAAGGCGCGCGAGCTGATCCTCGGCCTTGCCGACGATCCCACCTTCGGCACCGTCGTTGTCTTCGGCCGGGGCGGCACTGCGGTGGAGATCATCAACGACAAGGCGCTGGCGCTGCCGCCGCTCGATCTGCAGCTGGCCCGCGATCTGATCGACCGCACGCGGGTGTCACGGCTGCTCCGCGCCTATCGGGACGTGCCGGCGGTGAAGCCGGACGCCGTCGCGATGGTGCTGGTCAAGCTGGCGCAGATGGCGGCCGATATTCCCGAGATCCGCGAATTCGACATCAATCCCTTGCTGGCCGACGAGACCGGCGTGACCGCGGTGGACGCCCGCGTCGCGGTCGGGCCGCCGCAGCGGAAATTCGCAGGTTCCGGCCCCGCCAATTTCGCGGTCCGGGCCTATCCGTCGCAATGGGAGCGCCGGCTCAAGCTCAAGGACGACTGGCCGATCTTCGTGCGGCCGTTGCGTCCCGAGGATGAGCCGACCATCCACGCGTTCCTGCGTCACGTGACGCCTCACGATCTTCGTCTGCGCTTCTTCGCGCCGATGAAGGAGTTCACCCACGAATTCATCGCGCGCCTGACGCAGCTCGACTATGCGCGCGCAATGGCCTTCATTGCGTTCGACGAGGCGACCGGCGAGATGGTCGGCGTGGTCCGGATCCATTCGGACTCGATCTACGAGAGCGGCGAATACGCGATCCTGCTGCGGTCCGACCTCAAGGGCAGGGGGCTCGGATGGGCCCTGATGCAGCTGATTATCGAGTATGCGAGGTCGGAAGGCCTGAAGGCCATCTCGGGCGACGTGCTCCAGGAGAACACCGTGATGCTCGAGATGTGCCGGCAACTCGGGTTCGAGGTCAAGCCTGATCCGACCGAGCCCGACATCTGCGACGTCAGGCTCAAGCTCTGAGCGCACCCGCTAGGAAGGCGCCTCCGAACTTGCGGCAGCGGATGTCCTGGCGGATGCCTTGGCACTGGTTCGCAATGACTTGACGATGATCGCGATCAGCGGCACCAGCACCGGCACGATCGTGCTGAGCGGATGATGCACCGCGCCCGAGACCTGCGCCTGCAGCGCGCGGGCCTCGAGCTGAAGCGCCTCGATGGATGCGCCGTGAATCTCATTGGCGAGCTCGATGTCGCGGCCGGACGGAGCGCGGCCCGCGACGATGAACAGAACAGCGGCGATGACGAAATTGAGGGCGCCCAGAATGGCGGCCGCGGCAATGGCGCTCCATATCTGGACCAGCGCGAAATAGGCCGACAGCTCCAGCATCAGGAGCCCGAATGCCGCAATCAGTGCTGCAAACGCGCGCAGGCCAAGTCCCATCAGGAGATGGCGCATCCTGATCTCTGCGATGATCCTGTCCGTGCGCCACAGCACGCGCAGATGTTTGACGACATTCTCGCTATTCACCTAGTGTCTCCTCAGCATGAAGCCGACGACCACGCCGAGCGCGAAGGCCGAGGCGAGCGACGTGATCGGGCGATCCGCAATGAGGCCCTGAAGCTGTTCCTGCTCCTCGCCGACGGTCTCGCCGAGTTCGGCCAGCGCGGCCTTGATCTGATCGGCCAGGGCCTCGGTGCGCTCCTTCGAGCTCTCGAACATCTCCTCGCCGGCCGTGCTCAAGAGACGCGTGACGTCCACCTTCAACGTCCGCAGTTCTTCGCTCATCCTGTCGCTGTCGAACATGGATCTGATGCCTCCATTGAATGAAACGACCCTAGGGCCGCTGACGCGTGCGGGCTTGATTTGCGTCAAGCGGGGAGGCGGTCCCGGTGTTGAGACAGGTCAAACCGGCCGCCACATGCTGGCCTAGAAGTGGCGGCTGAATGGGGACCAATCGTCCCGATGAGGTGAAGCGTGAACTCCGAACCGCTGTTGCTGGCAACGCCGTCTGGCGATGCGCTGAAACTGCGCCCTGAAGGGCCCTGGACCGCAGCGAATGTGACGAGGCTCGAAACGCTGTCCCGCTCGGTCAGGGCCGAGGTCGAGCGGTCGAGAATTGTGACCCTGGACATGTCGGGCGTCAGCGCGCTGGACACGCTGGGCGCCTGGGTCCTGGAGAAGTTGTCGCGCCGCGCCGCATCGTCGGGCAGATCGGCCGAGTTCGTCGGCGTCGCCGACCATTTCAGCGGTCTCCTGGACGAGGTCCGCCAAGTCAACCGTCACACGCCGCCGCCTGCGGCTGCGCCAAATCCGGTGCTGCTCAGGCTCAGTGACCTCGGCAAAGCCACGGTCGATGCGCGCGAAGACGTCACGATCTTTCTTCAAATGCTCGGCGCCTTGTTCATGGCCGTCATCGGCGTGCTGCGCCGGCCGCGAACGCTGCGGCTGACGTCACTGGTCTACCAGCTCTACCGCATCGGCTGGCAGGCCATTCCCATCGTCGTGCTGATCACCTTCCTGATCGGTGCCATCATCGCCCAGCAGGGCTTCTTCCACTTTCGCAGGTTCGGCGCTGAATCCTACACCGTCGACATGGTCGGCATTCTGGTGCTGCGCGAGCTCGGCGTGCTGATCGTCGCCATCATGGTCGCGGGACGTTCGGGAAGCGCCTACACCGCCGAGCTCGGTTCGATGAAGATGCGCGAGGAGATCGATGCTCTCTCGACCATGGGGCTCGATCCCGTCGATGTCCTGATCCTGCCGCGCGTTGCGGCTCTGGTCATCGCGCTGCCAATCCTGGCCTTCATCGGATCGATTGCGGCACTCTATGGCGGCGGCCTCGTCGCGCAGTTCTATGGCGACATGGGACCTGCGATCTACATCGCGCGGCTGCATGAGGCCATTTCCGTCACCCATTTCGAGGTCGGTATCCTGAAGGCGCCGTTCATGGCGCTGGTGATCGGGATCGTTGCCTGCAGCGAGGGCCTGCGCGTCAAGGGCAGTGCCGAGTCGCTCGGGCGGCAGACGACCACGTCGGTGGTGAAGTCGATCTTCCTGGTGATCGTGCTCGACGGCCTGTTCGCGATCTTCTTCGCATCGATCGGAATGTGACGATGGGCGAACAGCAGGAAGAGTTCGCGATAAGGGTCCGCGACCTCGTGGTCGGATTCGGCCGCCAGACCGTGCTCGATCATCTGTCGCTCGACGTGCGACGGGGTGAGATCCTGGGGCTGGTGGGGGCGTCCGGCGGCGGCAAATCGGTGCTGATGCGGACCATCATCGGCCTCATCCCGCGCCGGGGCGGGATCATCGAGGTCATGGGACAGCCGATCGGCGGCCGCACACAAGGCGCGGCCACGACCTGGGGCATCCTGTTCCAGCAGGGTGCGCTGTTCTCCTCGCTGACGGTCCGCCAGAACGTCCAGTTTCCGTTGCGTGAGAATCTCGTGCTGTCGGAGGAGCTGATGGACGAGATCGCGATCGCCAAGCTCGAGATGGTCGGGCTGCGCGCGCAGGATGCCGACAAATATCCGGCGGAGCTGTCCGGCGGCATGACCAAGCGTGTGGCGCTGGCACGCGCGCTCGCGCTCGACCCGCCGATCCTGTTCCTGGACGAGCCGACCTCTGGCCTCGATCCGATCGCTGCCGGCGATTTCGACGCGCTGATCAAGACCCTGCAAAAGACCCTAGGGCTGACCGTGTTCATGGTCACCCACGATCTGGCCAGCCTCACCACGGTCTGCGACCGCGTCGCCGCGCTCGCCGACGGCAAGATCGTGGCGATCGGGCCGATGCGCGAACTGCTGCAATCCGAGCATCCCTGGGTGCGCGCCTATTTCCACGGCAAGCGCTCGCAGATGCTGCAACACGAGATGAGATGAGACATGGAAACCCGCGCTCCCTACGTGCTGATCGGCAGCTTCGTGCTGGCCGCGATTGTCGCGGTGTTCGGCTTCGTCTATTGGCTGAACAACACCGGCGGCATCGGGCCGCGCACCAACTATCAGGTGCAATTCCAGGGGCCGGTGCCGGGTCTGCTGGTCGGCGCCGGCGTGCTGTTCAACGGCATCCGCGTCGGCGAGGTGACCCAGCTCGGGCTTGCACCGGACAATCCGCGCTTCGTCAACGCCACGATCTCGGTTGCGTCCGCGACGCCCGTGCGCACCGACACCAGGGTCGGGCTCGATTTCCAGGGGCTGACCGGCGTGCCGGTGGTGACGTTGGAAGGCGGCATGATCGTCGCCAAATCCGGTGAGCCCCCGACCTTGATCGCCGAGGCCGGCGCGGGCCAGAGCATGACGCAGGCCGCGCGTGATGCGCTGCGGCGGGTCGACACCGTGCTGGAGGACAATTCCGGCCCGCTGAAGGACACCATCGCCAATCTCAAGACCTTCTCCGACGGGCTCGCCCGCAACACCGGCAAGATCGACGGCATCCTGGCGGGCCTGGAGAAGATGACCGGTGGAGGGGCGCCCGCCCAGAAGGTCACCTACGATTTGCGCACGCCGCAGAATCTTGGCCCCGCCGGCAAGACCCTGTCTGCGTCGCTGGCCATTCCCGAACCAACCGCGGTCGCAATGCTCCAGACCCAGCGCATGCTGTTCTCGCCCGCGGGCGACAATCCGGGCTTTGCCGAATTCCTCTGGGCCGATAGCATTCCAAAACTGGTGCAGGCGCGGCTGATCGACAGCTTTGAAAATTACGACATTGCCCACGCGCCCTTGCGCACCTCCGACCTTGGCCAGGCCGACTACCAGCTTCTGATCGACATCAGGCGCTTCCGCATTGCCATGGAGGGCGACACGCGGGTCGAGATCGCGCTGTCGGCGCGGATCGTCGACAAGAACGGCAAGGTGATCGCATCCCGCATCATCGAGGCCAGCGAGAAGCTCGACAAGGTCGAGCCTGAGGTCGCGGTCGCGGCGTTTGATGTGGCTTTTGCCCGAATCGCCCAGGAGCTGATCGGCTGGACGGTGCAGGCGGTCTAGGACCGTCTATTCCAGCGTCTTCAGGTAGGACAGAAGATCGTTGATCTGGTCCGGACTGAGCTCGAAGGCCGGCATGTCGGGATGGCCCGTCGAGATGCCTTCGGCCAGTGCCTCCTCGAGCGCCTCGATCGGATAACGCTGGTGCAGGGTCCGCAGCGGCGGTGCGATCCTGAGCGGGCTCTTTGAGACCCGATCGATCGCGTGACAGCGCGCGCAATTGGCCCGTGCAAACGCCTTGCCGCGTTGTTCTGCCGTCGTGGCTGCCAGCGCAGGCGTGATGAGAACGAGGCCAATCAGGCTCTGGCGCAGGGCGTGCTGAAACATGGAGGACGGGATCCGGTCGACGCTCGGCGCAGAATAGAGGGGGCAGGGAGACCAAAATTGATCTGGGTCAATCGCGTTTGTGGCAGCGCAGTAAAATGCATCCGCGCGTGGCGGACTCAGCCCTGGGGGGTGAGCAGGACCTGTGCTTGGAGCGGTGGATGAAGCCTTCCGTGGTCACGATTGAGCCGACCGGGCATTTTTGCAGCGATTGTGCCGTACGTGGATCGGCCGTTTGCGCGTCGCTGGATGCGGCAGAGCTGAGGCAGTTCGAGCATCTCGGACGCCGCGTCCATTTCTCCTCGGGTGAAACCGTGTTCTCCGAGGAGGACATCACGACCTCGTTCTACAATGTCCTCGAAGGCGTCATGCGGCTGTACAAGCTGCTGCCCGACGGCCGGCGGCAGATCGTCGGTTTCGCCTTGCCCGGCGATTTCCTCGGCATGAATCTCTCCGGCCGTCACAATTTCTCGGCCGACGCGATCGGCGCCGTGACCGTGTGTCAGTTCGCGAAGGCGCCCTTCGGCCGATTCATCGAGGATCGTCCGCAACTGCTCAGGCGCATCAACGAGCTGGCCATTCGTGAGCTGAGCCAGGCCCGCGACCACATGGTTCTGCTCGGCCGCCGCTCGGCGGACGAGAAGGTCGCCAGCTTTCTGCTTGGCTGGCGCGAGCGGCTGTTCATGCTCAGGGGTCCCTGCAACACGGTTTCGCTTCCGATGAGTCGCCAGGACATCGCCGATTATCTGGGCCTCACCATCGAAACCGTCAGTCGCACCTTCACCAAGCTCGAACGCCACGGCGCGATCGAGATCATTCAGGGCGGTGTCAGCCTGCTCGACCAGGCCCGTGTTGAGGCCCTCGCCGCGGCCTGAGGCGGCTTTTCCGCAGCGGCTCCCGGATTTTTGATCCGGATCAATGACGCTCGGCACCCGTCGCAAATAATGCCCCCCAAATAGCCGGGAGGAGCATGATGCCTACTGATGCGTTGCTGATGACCATGGTCGTGGTGGCGGTCTTCGTCGCCTTTGGCGCAGCTCTGGCGTGGGCCGACCGGCAATCCAGCGCCGCCCGGATAGACCTCGATTCCAAGCGTTGAAGCTCGATCGTAGGGTCCCGGCCGCCGATTTGAGCGAAGCCGTTTGTTGGCCGTTTCGCAGCGCCTCAACGCAACAGGGGCCTGCGGGGCCTGCAACTCTGCATCGACGGGGACGCATTGGCGCATCCTTCGGGTGCCGACCCCCGAACCGCGCGGAGGCATTTTCGCCGCATTTGCCTCAAACCGCGCGCATGCTTTCCGGTTGAAAAGCCGGGCAACACTGACTACGCAGGAACTCCAGTGCCTCGCAGTCTTAGGAGCCCAGCGGCGTGCCTCAGGACAAGACCGGCGACCCCCGACAAGCGGCGGGCAACAAATTATCGGTCCTGCGCAAGCACCCGATCTTCGCGGATCTGGAGCCGGAGGCGCTCGACCAGCTCTGCCGCTACGCCAAGCACACGACCGTGAAGCGCGGGGCGACGATTGCCGCCAAGGGCGATCCCGGAAACAATCTGTTCGCGGTGATCACGGGAACGGTGAAAATATCCTCCTCGTCGCCCGACGGGCGGAATGCCATTCTCAACCTCATCGGCCCCGGAGAGATCTTCGGCGAGATCGCGGTTCTCGACGGTGCGCCGCGTTCGGCGGATGCGACCGCCAACACCAATTGCGAGCTCTACATCATCGATCGGCGCGACTTCCTGCCGTTCGTGAAGAGTCAGCCGGCGCTCGCGATGAAGTTCATCGAGCTGCTCTGCGCGCGTCTGCGCTGGACCAGCCAGCAGGTCGAGCAGGTGATCCTGCAAAATCTTCCGGGCCGGCTCGCAAGCGCGCTGCTCGGTCTCACCGAGGAGCGCAAGCTCGATTCCGGCAGCGGCACGCTCGCCATCACGCAGCAGGAGATCAGCGAGATGGTGGGAATGACGCGCGAGAGCATCAACAAGCAATTGCGCGCCTGGGCCGGTCGCAACTGGGTTCGTCTGGAGCACGGCGCCATCGTGGTGCTCGATACCGATGCCCTGCGCGAGCTCGCCGAGAGCGGCCTCGACGGCGAGTGACGGCTTCGACCTAATCGTCGATGATGGCGACCGCGCGGGTCCAGCCCGCGGAGGCGCGTTCGATCTTCACCGGGAAGCACGAGACCGTGAATCCGGTCGAGGGTAGCTGATCGAGATTGTGCAGCTTCTCGAGATGGCAATAGCCAATGTGCCGGCCCGCCTTGTGGCCTTCCCAGATCAGGCCGGCATCTTTTGTTTCGGCATATTTCTTCGCGGTGTAGACGAACGGCGCGTCCCAGCTCCAGCCATCGGTGCCGGTCAACCGCACGCCGCGCTCGAGCAGATACATGGTGGCCTCATAGCCCATGCCGCAGCCGGAGTTGACGTAACCGGCCTCGCCGAATTTAGCGCCGGCGCTGGTGTTGACGACGACGATCTCGAGCGGAGACAGCCTGTGCCCGATGCGCTTGAGCTCCGCTTCGACGTCGCCGGCAGTCACGACATAGCCGTCGGGCAGATGCCGGAAGTCGAGCTTCACGCCGGGCTGAAAACACCACTCCAGCGGCACCTCGTCGATGGTCCATGACCGCTCGCCGCAGTTCATGGTCGGATGAAAGTGCCAGGGCGCGTCGAGATGTGTGCCGTTGTGCGTCGAGAGCGAGACCTGTTCGACGGCCCAGCCCTGGCCGTCCGGCAGGTCTTCCGCCCTGAGGCCGTCGAAGAACTGCAGCATGCGCGGCAGGCCCTGCTGGTGGTCGATATAGTGGATGGTCGGATGATTGCCGGGCGGATCGGACGTCACGTCGTTTCGCAGGGGGACGGAAATATCGACCAGCTTCCGCGGCATAGGCATTCCTCGAGATAGTCCGATGCTCAGGTCATCCTGAAGGCTCGCCGTTGGGGGCGTCAAGTCACGTGCGGGCGACATCGAGCCCGCCGGCCATACCCGCCATTGTGAGAATTGCGCCGGGAAATTGATCAATGCAACTCTTGCATTGATCGATGCCGGATTTGGCTTGGACAGAGAATGCCGCCGGCCCTAGGGACGACATTGGCGCTTGACTTCCCACCGGAAGTAGAGCGACCCAAGACGGCCTGCAGCCTGCCCGACAACGACATAATCACCTCAGGAGGAGCCCAGATGAAGACACTCACCGGTATCATCGCAGCCGCCGTGCTGGCGGTCTCAGCGCCGCTGGCGGCCGCACGCGATTTCCGCTCTGCCGACATCCACCCGGCCGACTACCCGACCGTCGAGGCCGTCAAGTTCATGGGCAAGCAGCTCGCGGCCGCGAGCGGCGGCAAGCTCGGCGTGAAGGTGTTTCCGAACGGCGCCCTCGGCTCCGAGAAGGACACCATCGAGCAGCTCAAGATCGGTGCGCTCGACATGATGCGGATCAACGCATCGCCGCTCAACAACTTCGTGCCCGAGACCATCGCCCTGTGCCTGCCTTTCGTGTTCCGCGACACGCAGCACATGCGCACCGTCCTTGACGGTCCGATCGGCGACGAGATCCTGGCGGCCATGGCGCCCGCAGGCCTGATCGGCCTTGCCTATTACGACAGCGGCGCCCGCTCGATCTACACCGTCAAGGCACCGGTCAAGTCGCTCGCCGACCTCAAGGGCCTCAAGATCCGCGTCCAGCAGTCCGACCTGTGGGTTGGCATGATCCAGAGCCTCGGCGCCAACCCGACCCCGATGCCTTATGGCGAGGTCTACACCGCGCTCAAGACCGGCCTCGTGGACGCCGCCGAGAACAACTGGCCCTCCTATGAGTCCTCGCGCCATTTCGAGGCCGCCAAGTTCTACAACGTCACCGAGCACTCCCTGGCGCCCGAAGTCCTCGTGATGTCCAAGACGGTCTGGGACACGCTGAGCAAGGAAGATCAGGCGATGATCCGCAAGGCGGCCAAGGAATCGGTGCCTGTCATGCGCAAGCTCTGGGACGAGCGCGAGCAGGCCTCCCGCAAGACCGTCGAAGCGGCCGGCGTCCAGGTCGTGACCGTCGCAAACAAGCAGGAGTTCGTCGACGCGATGAAGCCGGTGTACCAGAAGTTTGCCGGTGACGAGAAGCTGCAGAGCCTCGTCAAGCGTATCCAGGACACGAAGTAAACCACGGCGGAACGGGTCCGGTGTCGCCCGCGAGGTGACGCCGGACCCTCGCGAGGGAGGCGCGGGATGACGGACCCACACGTCGCAGATCACGAGCAGGAGGCGGTCACCGGACGGCCATCCACCGGCTTGCTCTCGCGGATCAATGCGCCCATCGCGCGCCTGGGCATGTATCTGTCGGTGACAGGACTGCTCGTCATCGTCACCATCGTGTTCTACCAGGTGTTCGGGCGCTACGTGCTCAATTCCAGTCCGACCTGGACCGAGAACCTTGCGCTGGTCCTCATCCTCTACGTCACGCTGATCGGTGCCGCCGTCGGCGTGCGCGATGCCGGCCATATCGGCATGGACAGTCTGCTGGTGATGCTTCCGGACCATGTCCGGGAAAAGATCGAGATCGTCATTCACGTGCTGGTGGCCGTGTTCGGCATTGCCATGGCCTATAACGGCTGGATCCTCGGGGCTTCGGTCGGCACCGTGAAGATCCCCAATCTCGGCTTGCCCGAGGTCATCCGCTACGTGCCGCTGATCGCCTCCGGCATCCTGATCGTCTCCTTCTCAATCGAGCACATCATTGCGCTCCTGCGCGGCGAAGAGGTCGTCCCCTCATGGAACTGATCATCCTCGGCGCCACGTTCTTCGGCTTCCTGATCCTCGGCGTTCCCGTCGCCTTTGCGATCGGCCTCTCGGCGATCTGCACCATCCTCTATGAAGGCCTGCCGGTCGCCGTCATCTTCCAGCAGATGATGTCGGGGATGAACATCTTCTCCTTCCTCGCCATCCCGTTCTTCGTCTTCAGCGGCGAGCTGATGCTGCATGGCGGCGTCGCCGATAAGATCGTGAAGCTTGCCAAGAATCTCGTCGGGCACATCCGAGGCGGCCTCGGCATGTCGAACGTGGTCGCTTGCACGCTGTTCGGCGGCGTCTCTGGCTCGCCCGTGGCCGACGTGTCGGCGATGGGCGCGGTGATGATCCCGATGATGAAGAAGGAAGGGTTCGACACCGACTACGCCGTCAACGTCACCACCCATGCCTCGCTGGTCGGAGCCTTGATGCCGACCAGCCACAACATGATCATCTATGCGCTCGCGGCCGGCGGCAAGGTCTCGATCGGTGCGCTGATCGCAGCCGGCCTCCTGCCGGCGCTGGTGCTGATGGTGTGCATGCTGGTTGCAGCCTACGCGGTCGCGGTGAAACGCGGCTATCCCGCCGGCAAGTTCCCGGGCTGGGCCGAGGTGTTCCGTTCGCTCGCCGCCGCGCTGCCCGGCCTGTTGATCGTCGGCATCATCCTGGCCGGCATCCTCTCCGGCGTCTTCACGGCCACCGAGTCCGCCGCCGTCGCGGTCACCTACACCATCCTGCTGACCTTCTTCATCTACCGCACCATGACCTTGTCGAACTTCCTGCGGGCCGCGGCGAAGGCGGTGAAGACGACGGGCGTGGTGCTGCTGCTGATCGGCGTCTCCACCATGTTCCAGTATCTGATGGGTCTCTACGAGGTCGCTGACTTCGCCGGCGACCTCATGAGCAAGGTGTCCAGCCAGCCCTGGGTGATCTTCCTGCTCATCAATGTCATCCTGTTCGTGCTCGGCACGTTCATGGACATGGCCGCGACCATCCTGATCTGCACGCCGATCTTCCTGCCCATCGCGATGAAGGCGGGCATGGATCCGGTGCAGTTCGGCATGCTCATGCTGATCAACTGCGCGCTGGGGCTGAACACGCCGCCGGTCGGAACGACGCAATTCGTCGGCTGCGCCATCGGCGGCATCTCGGTGGGCGCGGTGATGCGCACCATCCTGCCGTTCTATGCCGCGCTGATCGCAGCTCTGATGTTCGTGACCTACGTCCCCGCATTCTCGCTGTGGCTGCCCCGCCTGCTGATGGGTTACAAGGGATAGCAGCAACAGGGAGATTTCGTCCGTGACCGACTATCGCAAGCTCTTCGATCTTACCGGCAAGACGGCCGTGGTGCTCGGCGCCGCCTCAGGCATCGGCAAATCCTCCGCCGAGGCGCTGGCCGGGTTAGGGGCTCGCGTGGTCTGCGCCGATCGTGCGCTTGATGCCGCGGAGGCGACGGCCGCCGGCATTCGCGACAAGGGCGGCTGGGCGGAAGCAGCGGCTTGCGACGCCGCGAGCGCCGCGGACGTCAATGCGCTTGCCAAGACGGTCATGCAGAAGTTCTCGCGGCTCGACATCGCGGTGACGACGCCCGGGCTCAACATCCGCAAGACCATCCTCGACTACACCGAGGAGGATCTCGATCGCGTCCTCAACCTCAACGTCAAGGGCACCGTCTGGTTCTTCCAGGCCTTCGGCCGCATCATGGTCGCGCAGAAGGGCGGCAGCATCATCGCCTGCTCCTCGGTGCGCGCGGTGACCATCGAGCCGGGCCTCGGCGTCTACGGCTCCACCAAGGCAGCCATCGGCCTGCTGGTGAAGGGCTTCGCCTCCGAGGTCGGCCATGCCGGCGTGCGCGTCAACGCGATCGCGCCGAGCATTGCCGAGACCGCGCTGACCGGTCCGTTCAAGCAGCGCCCCGACATCTACAATCTCTACGCTGGCCACACCGTGTTCAATCGCTGGAGCAGCGCCGACGAGGTCGCCACCGCGGTGGCCTATCTCGCTTCGGATGCTGCGAGCTATGTCAGCGGCAGCACGCTGTTCGTCGATGGCGGCTGGACCGCTGTGGACGGCCCGCCGACGGGTCTCACCCAGCTGCACAAATAACGCCGTTAGCGGCTCCTAGCCGGCAAAACCTGCGCGCTGGCGCAGTTCCTTGCTGTCTGCGCCGGTCAGCAAGGCAATCAGCGCGGCGGCCTCCTTCGGATGCGCGGCCCGGGCGGTCACGCCGGCCGTGTACATCGTCACGAGCTCGCATCCCGGCGGCAGCGCCCCCGACAGCACGATGCCGTCGGTCGCGATGATCTCGGTCGCCTGCGTGCAGCCGATCGGCCGCGCTGCGGTGGACATCGCGAGCTCCCGCATCGCGGTTGCACCGTTTGGAAATATCTTGAGGCGCGAGGCGACCTCGTAGGCGATCCCGAGCTGATCCAGCACTTTCGCGACGTGCTGTCCCGCCGTGGACGCCTTGATGTCGGGGACGTAGATCGCATCTGCGGAACGCAGCACCTCGCGCAAATCGGTTTCGGTTTTCGCCGTCACCCTGGGATCGCGGTTGCGAACCGCCAGCGCGGTCTCGACCCGGCCCACATCCGCGATCGCGGAGGGGACAACGAGCTTCTCTTCGGCGAGCTTGGTGAGCAGTGCCTGGGTCAGGATGACGAGATCGGCCGGTGTTCCCGCGCGCAGCTTGTCGGCCATGATGCCGACCGCGCCGAATTCGCCGTCGATGCCGGCGCCGGTCTGCGCCTTGAACGCATCGGCGAGGCCGCGCACCAGGCCTTGCGCGGCACCGCCGCTCAAAATGTTCACTGTCGTCACGATGCGAGCTCCATGGCTGCAATGATCCTGTCGCGGGTGATCGGCAGGTCGCGTACGCGCACGCCGAGGCAGTCGAACACGGCGTTCGCGATCGCCGCCGTCACCGGACCGTGCGCGGCTTCGCCTGCACCGACCGGCTCGATCTCCGGCCGCTGGATGATCTCGACATCGACCGCCGGCACCTCGCTGAAGGTCAGGATCGGATAGTCCGTCCACGAGGCCGAGGTGATGCGGGTCCGGTCGAAGCGAACGCGCTCTTTCAGCACCCAGCTCGTCGCCTGGATCGCGCCGCCCTCGATCTGGTTGATGACACCGTCTGGATTGATGGCTTCGCCGACATCGACTGCAAGCGTCAGCCGTTTCACGCGAATGTCGTCGGCACCTTCGATCTCGGCAATCGCGGCGCAATAGGCGCCCGTGTTCTTGTAGCGGCCAAAGCCGACGCCGTGGCCGATTCCGGCCTGCTTCTGCGGCTTCCATTGCGCGCGTCGCGCCGCGGCGCGGATGACGTCGCGCGCCCGTTCGTCACGCAGATGGCGCAGGCGGAACGCGACGGGGTCTTCGCCGCGCAAGGCGGCGATCTCGTCGAGCAGGGACTCGATGGCGAAGACATTGCCTTGCCCGCCCAGCGTCCGCAGCGCCGAGGTTCGCACCGGCATGGTCAGCAGCCGGTGGCTCGTGATCGTCCAGGCCGGGAAGTCGTAGAGCGGAACCGAGTTGCGGTCGCCGCCGCCGCCATTGGCCGCCAGCGGATTGGTCGAGACCATGCGCGGGTAGGGATTGGCGATCTCGGATGCGGCGAGCAACGCCGGCTGGGCCGCGCGCCCCGGGCGCGCTGCGTGGCCGTTGCTCCAGATCGAATGGCGCCAGCCGACGATCTCGCTGTCGGCATCGAGATCGGCCTCGATCTCGATGGCCATCGCCGCGCCGAACGGCGCGTGACTCATCTCGTCATGGCGAGACCACTGCACCCGGACGGGACGGCCGCCGGCCACTTTCGCCAGCAGCACGGCATCGAGCGCGACGTCGTCGGCCGCGTTGTGCCCGTAGCAGCCGGCACCCTCCATATGCTCGACGACGATGTGTTCGGCGGGCAGCTTGAGCACGATCGCTAGGTCGGCCCGCAGCAAATAGACGCCCTGGCTGTGTGTCCAGACACGGACGCGATCGCCGTCCCACTGTGCCATGGCGCAGGATGGCGCGATCGAGGCATGGGCGATGTAGGGGCGGGTGTATTGCCGGCGGAGAGTTTGGGCGGGCTTGCGCGGCGTCGACGCTTGCCTGGTGTCGATGGTGGTCGTTTCGACCGGCTGGCTTTTCAGGAAGCCTGCGAGATCATCTTCATCGGGCAGCGGCTCGCCGGCCGACCATGTCGCGCCCTTGCGCAAGGCCTTCAGCGCGGCGTCCGCCGCCGTCTCGCTATCGGCGACCACGCCGGCAAAGCCGCCGTCGCGGGCGATCGCGACGAGGCCGGGAACGGTCCGCGCTGTAGTGTCATCGAGCCCGATCAGCCTGGCGCCGGATACGTCCGGCCGCAGCACCCGTCCGTGCAGCAATCCAGGCAATGCAAGGTCATGGATGAAGCGCGGCTGTGCGAACACCTTGTCGGGAATGTCCACGCGCTGGACGGAATGTCCGGCGAGGGCGCGCCTGGCGGCGAGCTTCGCTGTCGCGCCCGGGGCGGCGTCGTGGTCGAGCGAAACATCGCCGGCGAGCTCCCAATAGCTGGTCCGGACATTGCCGGGACCCGAGATCGTGCCGTCATCGACATTGAGTAGTGTGGCGTCAACGCCGAGACGCTCCGACGCCGCGACCAGGAAGCGCTGGCGTACCTCGGCGCAGGCATGGCGCAGCGCCCGGCCGGATTGCTGGATCGACAGGCTGCCCGAGGTGACGCCCTCGTTCGGGCTCGCCGCCGTCGAGGCGCGGATCATCTCGATCCTGCCGATATCGATGTCGAGCTCGTCCGCGGCGATCTGCGCCAGCGCGGTGACGATGCCCTGGCCGATTTCGACCTTACCGGGCGAGATCGCCACGCGGCCGTCGCCGCTGAGCTTTACCCAGGATGACAGCCTCGGATTGGCTGCAAGGCTGACCGGCAGTGTCGGGGCAGGGGAGGTCATGACGCAGCCATCTCCGAGGCTGCGCGGAGCACCGCGCGCACCATGCGGTTATGCGATCCGCAGCGGCAGAAATTGCGGTCGAGCGCTTCTCTCACCTCGGCCTCCGTCGGCGACGGATTGCGCCTCAGCAGGGCCGCCGCGGTGATCAGGATTCCCGAAGCGCAATAGCCGCATTGCATCGCCTGCTCCGAGATGAAGGCGCGCTGCAGAGGATGTGGCCGCTCGGCGGTGCCGAGGCCTTCGACCGTGACGACATCCTTGTCCGCGACCGACCACATCGGCATGTCGCAGGAGGTCATCGCGCGGTCATCGACCATGACATGACAGGCGCCGCACTCGCCGGCCCCGCAGCCGAAATGTGCACCGGTGATGCCGAGCCGGCCGCGCAGCACGTCGAGCAGCATCTGGTCCGGATCAGCGTCCACGGCGATCGCATCGCCGTTGAGCCGGAATTGAAGAATGGACATGAGCAGTACGCCTCAGGACTTGTCGAATTTCTTGACGACGTCGGCCCATTTCTCGATGTCGCCACGCAGGAATTTTTCGAATTCCTGCGGTGTCATTGACATGGGTACGGCGCCCTGCTCGGACCATAGTTTTATGATGTCCGGCCGCTTCACCATTGCGTTTACAGCGGCGTTGAGCTTGTCGATGACCGGCTTCGGCGTACCGGCAGGTGCCATCAGCCCGAGCCAGATCGTCGCCTCGTAGCCGGCCACGCCGGCTTCCACGGCGGTCGGCACGTTCGGCAGCACCGTCGAGCGCTGCGCGCCGGTGGTGGCGAGCGCGCGGACCTGGTTTTCGGCGATGTTCGGTGCCATCGCCGGCACCGCGTCGATCATCATCTGGACCTGTCCGCCGATCACGCCGCTGCGCGCCTCGCCGCTGTTGCGGTAGGGAACGTGGAGGACGTCGATGCCGGCCATCGCTTTGAACAACTCGCCGGCCATGTGATACGGCGTGCCCTGGCCGGAAGAGGCATAGTTCAGCTTTCCGGGCTGGGCTTTGGCGAGGGCGATGAACTCGGCAAGCGTCTTTGCCGGGACTTGCGGGTTCACCACGACGACGAGATCGGAATAGTTGACCGGCGCGATCGGCGCGAGGTCGCGCATCAGCTCGTATTTGCGCTTGTCCGCCGTCAGCAGCGACTCGTTCGCGGTCTGGGTATTGGACATCATCAGCAGCGTGTAGCCGTCGGCGGGCGACTTCGCCGCCTCGACCGTTCCGATGACGCCGCCTGCGCCGGTGCGGTTCTCGATCACGAAGGGCTGACCAAAGCTCTCCTGGAGCACGTTACCGATCAGCCGGGCCGCGACGTCGGCCGGGCCGCCGGCGCCGAAGGGCACGACGATCCGGACGGCGTGGTTGGGATAATCTTGCGCGAGGGAGGGGGGCGCCGAGAATCCGGCGAGCAGGCCGGCCGCCAGCACCAGCATCGATCTTCGGGCAGTCATGCCCACCTCCCTGATATCGTTTTTGTTGGCCGGCACTGTAGCGGTACGGCAGGCGGACTGTCGACGCCCCACAAATCCGGTTGGGCTAGGAATATCGGAGGGCTTCCGGTGTGGTTTGGGCCGCTCTCGCGGTTGCGGCAGGAACCTGCCGCGCGCGCGATTTGAGCAAATCGCATGGGCGTTGCCGGATAAATGCCCTCGGCGGGCCGGTATTTTGATGTTACGAATTTGGCCATGAACCAGCACGCCAAGATTGAACTCCGCCATTCGACCTGCCCGCATGATTGCCCGTCGGCCTGCGCCCTCGATGTCGAGGTGATCGAGGGCCGGAGCATCGGCCGCGTCCGTGGTTCGAAAAAGCAGACCTACACGGCCGGCGTCGTCTGCGCCAAGGTCGCCCGTTATGCCGAGCGCATCCATCACCCCGAGCGGGTGACGTTTCCGATGCGGCGCATTGGGCCGAAGGGCTCGGGCCAGTTCGCGCGCATCTCGTGGGACGAGGCGCTCGACGAGATCGCGGAACGGTTCAATCAGGCGGAACGCGAGTTCGGCGCTGATTCGATCTGGCTCTATTACTACGCCGGCACGATGGGCCTCGTGATGCGCGACGGGCTCAACCGCCTGACGCACGTGAAGAAGTATTCGCGGTTCTATCAGACCATCTGCGCCAATGTGGCGCGCATCGGCTACGCGGTCGGCACCGGCAAGATCGCGGGCGTCGATCCGCGCGAGATGGCGCTGTCCGATCTCGTGGTGATCTGGGGCACCAATCCCGTCAACACCCAGGTCAACGTGATGACGCACGCCGCGCGGGCCCGCAAGGAGCGTGGCGCCAAGATCGCGGCGGTCGACATCTACGACAACGACACCATGAAGCAGGCTGACATCAAGATCATCCTGCGGCCGGGCACCGACGGCGCGTTCGCCTGCGGCGTCATGCACGTCCTGTTCCGCGACGGCCATGCCGACCGCGCCTACATGGACAAATACACCGACTGCCCGGCCGAGCTTGAGGCGCATCTGAAGACACGCACGCCGGAATGGGCTTCCGCAATCTGCGGCGTGCCGGTGGCGGAGATCGAGGCCTTTGCGAAAGCGGTCGGGGAGACCAAACGTACCTTCTTCCGTTTTGGCTACGGCTTTACGCGCAGCCGCAACGGCGCCGTGCAGATGCATGCCGCGAATTGCATCCCCGCGGTCACCGGTGCCTGGCAATATGAAGGCGGCGGCGCCTTCTTCAACAATTACGCGCTGTGGCACTTCAACGAATCCATCATCGAGGGCCACGACGCGATCGACCACAGCGTCCGCGCGCTCGACCAGTCCAAGATCGGCCGCATCCTCACCGGCGATGCCGAGGCCCTGCGCGGCAAGGGACCGGTCAAGGCGATGCTGATCCAGAACACCAACCCGGTGACGGTGGCGCCGGAGCAGGCGCTGGTCGCCCAGGGCTTTGCGCGCGAGGATCTGTTCGTGGCAGTGCACGAGCAGTTCATGACCGAGACGGCGCAAATGGCCGACATCGTGCTGCCGGCGACCATGTTCATGGAGCACGACGATCTCTATTACGGCGGTGGTCATCAGCACATTTCTGTCGGACCGAAGCTGATCGATCCGCCCGGCGAATGTCGCTCCAATCACCAGGTCCTGCAGGCGCTGGCGCCGCGGCTCGGCGCCGTGCATCGCGGCTTCGAGATGACGCCGCGCGAATTGATCGACGCGACCTTGAAGCTCAGCAACCATGGCGACATCGCCGGCCTCGAAGCCGACCTATGGCGCGACCTGCAGCCGGATTTCCGCACCTCGCATTTCCTCGACGGCTTCGCCCATGCTGACGGGAAATTCCACTTCAGGGCTGACTGGGCGCATCCGCCGTTTGGCGTGACAATGGGCGATTTCGACAAGATGCCGTCTCTGCCGGACCATTGGGCGGTGATCGAGCATGCCGACCAGGCCCATCCGTTCCGGCTTGCCACCAGCCCGTCGCGCAGCTTCCTGAACACGACGTTCAACGAGACGCCGTCCTCCCAGGCGCGCGAGGGCAAAGCGAGCGTCATGATCCATCCGCTGGATGCGGCGGCGCTCGATATCGCCGACGGCGATACGGTGACGCTCGGCAACACCCGCGGCGAGACCACGCTGATCGCGGTGTTGTTCGAGGGCGTGCGACGCGGCGTGCTGATCGCGGAGTCGGTTCACCCGAACAAGAATCATGTCGGAGGTCGCGGCATCAACATGTTGACGGGTGCCGACACGATCGCGCCGATCGGCGGAGCCGCGTTCCACGACAACAAGGTCTGGATCAGGAAAGCGGTCGCCTGAGTTCTCTCGGCGATCGCCGCGCAATTTGTGTCGAGGCGCTAAAGAGGCACCTCGCCGCAGATTGCCCTTGCACCTTCCGCCCGAGCTGCCGCAAATGGCTGCAAATCGGAAAACCAAGGAAGCGTGCCATGAGCGACACCACAGCCGTCATCACCGAGAAGCGCGGGCAGGCGTTCTGCATCACTATCAACCGGCCCGAGAAGCGCAACGCGCTGAACGGCGACGTCATCGCCGGCATCACCAAGGGGTATCGCGACGCGCATGACGACAAGGAAGTCCGCGTCATCGTGCTGACCGGCGCGGGCGACAAGGCGTTCTGCGCCGGTGCGGACCTGCAGAATTCCGGCGCCGCTTTTGCGATGGATCATTCCAGGCCGAATGTCGACTACGCCGATCTGCTGCGTCTGTCGCAGAACGCCACCAAGCCCGCGATCGCGCGTGTCGGTGGCGTCTGCATGGCCGGCGGCATGGGCCTGCTCTGCATGACCGACATGGCGGTCGCCGCCGATCATGTCATCTTCGCCCTGCCGGAGGTGAAGGTCGGCGTGTTCCCGATGCAGGTGCTGAGCCTGTTGCAGGAGATCGCACCGCGACGCCTCGTCAATGAGTGGGCGCTCACCGGCGAGCCGTTCGATGCGAAGGCTGCGAAAGATGCGGGCCTGCTCAACTACGTCGTACCCACGGCCGAGCTCGATGCCAAGGTCGACTGGCTGATCGGCCGAATCGTCGACAAATCGCCGACCGCGATCCGCCGCGGCAAATACGCCATGCGCGCCATCGCTTCGATGACGTTCGACGAAAGCATCGCCTACACCGAAAGCCAGATCGCGCTGCTGGCGATGACTGAGGATGCCAAGGAGGGGCTCAAGGCGTTCGGCGAGAAGAGGGAGCCGGTTTGGACGGGAAGGTGAGAGTGCCAGTGTCGTAGGGACTTTGTAAGGTTGGCTGCGATCGTGGGCAGGGCGACCTCCCCGAGTTTCCCCGTTGTTCGAATTGCCTCCTTCTCTGGTTTGGCGGTGGCGCAGTGTTGAAGCAAGGACACGCTCCCGTTCGGTGAAACGAGGTCCAAAAGCGAAAACTTTTCGCAATTGGTTTTGCTTCTGTGACCGTGCCAAGTTGCCATCATTATGAAAAGATTGACGTTTTTTTCTTTTCGTGTATCCTGTTTGGAGATACACAAAACGATAGAACGTTGGAGCGCGCGACCATGATGGGCGGCGAGCAGTTCGACTATGGCCAGCTTTCACCCGAGGTGCAGGTCAGGCTGGAGGAGCTCGAGGGTGTCATCCGGGAGGGCGAGAAGCGGCTGACGTGTAGCGGAGTGGTGATCGGCGCGGCACTGATAGAGGCCAAGCAATATTTCGCTCACGGCATGTTTTTGCGGTGGTGTCATCTGGTCGCGGGATTCGAGCCGCGGAGGACGCAGCGGTATATGAATGCTGCGCATCTATTTCAGTGCTACGGCGAGGACGTGTGCCGGCTGCCCCTGACCGCCGCCCAGGATCTGGGTGCTTCGTCGGTGAGCGAGGACACGGTGCGCGAGGTGCTCGCGCGTGTGCGGCGTGGAGAGAGCGTGACGGTCGACTGGGTCAAGCAGACTATCCGCCGCGACAAAGGGGGGTCCGCTAAAATGGAGACCGACCATGCTCAGTCGATCGAGGTCGCGGCAATGATCACGGAGATGTTGGACGTCCGCCATTGCCGGCTCTTGCTCGGCTTCCTCGAGGAGCGGCCGTCGGCTCGTCAGTTCATGGAGAACCTTGCCGATCGTGCGGCCGCGAAGATTCGCGGAAGCCGCGCCGCACGGGTGACGCCCACGTTCCTCAGTCTTCCGGCGACTTGATTATTTCCAACGTCGTGACGTCCGGCAATCGACGGTGCCGGACGGCGCATGTTTCGCGCTCTACATCTGAGGGCAGAGGCCGGCTATGATCATCGACAAACTGCTGCGACCGATCGTTGACGCAATGGCCCCGACCGATCTTGGCGCGCCAAAAACCCAAGCGGTCATCGACCGGCATCTTGCGGCGTTCGAAGAGATGTTGGGACTTGGCTTCACCTACAAGCAGATTTCCGCCGGTCTGAACGGCAAGGGAGCTCGGGGTCGCACAGGAGCGGAATTCACCGAGCAATCGCTCGCGGTCTTCATCAGCCGAGCCAGAAAGAAGGTTTGCCCGCCCGCGGGGATAACAAGGCGGCCGGCCGTTCGTCCCACCGATTTCGGCCGGCCGTCGCCGCCGAGCGGGGCGGAGAACTCGCCGATCCCGCCTGATCTTGATCGGTTCAGACAACGCATCGACCAGGCTCGGACTCACGCCGCGATGGACGAGTTTCTGTTCCGTCGCGGAAAGTCACGGTAGCGGGCATGCTTGCTGAGGAGGATCGCGCCGAGCTCGAAATGCTTCTGCGCCAAGTCGGCCCCGCGATCGACGTCGCAGTTCAACTCGAAGCTCTCGATGAGGCTGCGTCGTCGTTTCGATGTCGGAATGTGCGACGCAAAGCTTCGGCTCGTATCGGGGAGGTCATCGCGCAATTGTCCGCACTTGTAGCCGCGGCACATCAGGCGGCTCGCACCGGGGCAGGCTCCATTCCGTCGGAGATATTGCCTGAGACGTTCGACGCGCTGATCGGGCACTATCCGTTCTCGAACATGGACATGGCGCCGGTTACGGCCGAAACGTTGAATAATTCGGACAGCTATGCAAGTTTTTACCGCACGGCCGTCATAGCTGCGCCCGTCGAGTCCCATGTCGTAAACGCGGCGTTGCGCCAGTTCCCGGGCAAGCCGCATCTGGTGGCGGTCAGATCGACAGCCTTCCCATTCGACGCCGCAAGGGTTTACTTCTTCAACGGTCTGGCCGAGCCGACTGCCGCCGATCTGAGGAGGCAACTCGAAGATTTTATCGTTCGGATGACGGATGTCGCGCCCGGCTTTCTTGAACACGTGCGCGATCGCGTCTGTCTTGCGACACGGGATCCGAGGCGGCAGAACCGAGGGCGGCGCAAGCTCTACGATTGGGCCGAGCCGTCGCCCGAGGCCCGCCTGGTGTGGGACGTGCTCGATGCAGTCCTGCAGCCGGTGACCGAGCGGCCGAATGCACCGGTTCGGGACATCGTTGTTCGGATCGTCGACTTACTGGCGGAGCCGATCGCCGCCGACAGCATCCGTCCCGACATCATTTCGGCGATGGTGACGATCTGGGTCGCGAGCTGCCAACACCACATCGTGGCAAGGCATCTGTCGGGAATGCTGGATGGAGCACCAGGGCAGGCGGAGACGCCGCGACGCCGGCGTCGACGCAGCTTCTGGATCGCCTGTCATGGCGCCGTGTGTGACTCGGCTGCTGAACTCTGGCGCCGCGCGTGCATGGGCGATCATCACCATGTCGCGCAGCTTGGTGGGAATCCCAAGTTCTTTGATGCGAGGTCAGCCTCGCCCGTCGGCGGCGTCAGCGGCACGCGCCAAGGTCGCGCGACGGGATTTCCGGTGCCAACCCTCGATCTTGCAGCCGCGGCCACCGCCGAGACGACTTTTCGATTTCTCCGCAGCCTTGCAAAAGCTTGCGCGCCATGTCTCCGCCCGCAAGCCGAGCCCGACGTCCTCCGACGATAGATATCGTTTCTCCGACGGATGACGACAATTTACGACAATTTCCTCGCAGGGTTGGTGGGGGCGTCATCCGCAAGGCCATGCCTTATTCAGCCTCTCACCGTAGAGGAGAAGCAGCTGATGCAAGGGTGGTACTTCATCGTTATTCTGTCTGCCATCGGCGGTCAGGGAAAGACCCTGTTTTCCGAACTCGCGACGCTGGTCTTGCGCTCGCTCCGATGCAGAGTTCAGGTTTTTTCTGCGGACGTCCAGCAGCGGTTGGCCGCCAAGCTCGGCAGCGTCACCACGATCGACACTGACCTGCTGAACGCGCCCGACGATCCTCTTGCCCTGTTGCGGGCATTTTCGCCCCTGTCGCACGCCATCGAGCAGGCGGCGGAGAGCGGCTGCAGCATCGTGCTGGATACGGCGGCCACGTGGGATGTCCCGGTCGCGCGTTTCCTGCGCGACATGGGCCTGGACAAAGTCGTTGCCGACGGCGGCGGGCAGATGATCGTCGTGCTCGTGACGACCTCGAATCATGACGCCATGCGCGCACTGGCGAAGACCACCGAAGTGGTGACCGCGGCGCTGCCGCTCGCGCGGCCGGTGTGGGTGCTCAATGAACGGGTCGGCACCGTGCTCCCGACCGGTTTCGATCCCGACCTCCTCGGTCTGGAAGCGGGGCACTTCGCCAAGATGCGTGCGGGCGTGTCGGAGGTCGTGCTGCCGCGCATGGATGACCGTCTGTGGCAGCCCGTGGACCGTACGGGACTGAACCTCATCGATTTCGTGAACGCAGATCCGTCGGAACTCGCCGCGTTGTGGGTCGATGCGGCGGGCCGGCCGCTCGACCGGCTGTCGGCGGCGGTCGTTCAGCGGCGTATCGCAAGCTGGATCGCAAAGATGATGGAGGAGGCCTCGAGGGGCCTCGGGTTTCCCTAAGCCCGTTGGGCTCGTTCGCGACTTCGCACGAGCCGGACAGCTCGGCGATGAGGCGGCTCGCACGCTGATCCGGCGGCTCGCTCGATCGACCAACCACCTCACCTTGATCCGCGAGCTTCCATGGGAGTTTCAGTTGTTGACGCGGGGCGAACGCGAACAAGTGCTCAAACGTCGGGCCCACATCCTGCGGACCCGGATCGGCACATGCGAGCGCTTGCTGCGGCGGATCGGTCGCCGGATGGATACCGTCTGGAACAAAATCAAGTGAGTGGGGCCGGGAATGAGACATTGGCGAAGGATCCAGTGATTGGCCGTAATACGCCAAAGCCGAGCAGCGCTCCGTTTTCCGTGCGCTTGCCGAAGACCCTCAAGGATGCCGCCATCGCGCGAGCGGTCTCGATGGAGATCGATCTTGGTCAGTACATCAGGGACCTGATCGACGCGGATCTCACGGGAACGCGTCCGCGCAGGAGGCGTGCAAAATACGACGGAATAAGACAAAAGCTCGCCGAAATCCACGCGACCGTCATCGGCTGCTCGAACGAGCTCACGCAGTGCCGCGCCCGGGGCACGGGCACCGAACACCATGACCGGTTAGTCGCCGTGCTGCAGGATGCAACGGTGGCCTTGCTGCTGCTCGCACGCTCGATCGGGCCGCGCTGATGATCGCGCGCGCCTTTTCATATCGTGGATCGCTGACGGATGCCCGTCGTCTCGATGCGCACCTCTGGAAGGAAAAGGATCAGCGTCCAGTACTGGTCGAGACGCGCAATCTTTGCGTCCGTCAGACCGTCGAAGGGATGCAAGTCATGGCGGCCCTGACGGCGGCGTCCCATGCCGAGATCGCGTTCTGGCATCTCTATGTTTCGCCCCGGAAGACTCTGACGGCGGCTGAAGCGGCGAAGGTGGTCGACCTTGTCGTTACCGAATTGGCGGCGCACGATCACCCGATGATGGTGTTCGCACATCACGACAAGCCGCGTGCCGGCGGGGGAGCAAATCATCTGCACCTGGTCATCGGTCACGTTTCGCCGCGAACTTTCCGCGCACTCGATATGCGTCATCATGCGCCGAGGCTTCACAAGGTCATGGCGCTCGCGGCCTATCTGATCGAGGGCGAGGCTGTCCCGAGCCGTTGGCAAAAGTCGATCGTCGAGGCATTGCGCGCCGACGGCCATGGTCATGTGGCCGACTGGCTGATCGACGAGCTCGGGGTCGTTCCGGTCATCAAGGCGCCGCGCATGACCGATTCCATGCGCCGCGCGGCTCAGGCGGCCGACTTCCCGCTGGCGGGGTTTCAGCCGGGGCTCGAGCGTCTATGGAAGAGCCCGGCGACAGAAGCGGAAATCGCCGCGTTCTTGGAGCGGAACGGCGTCGCGGTCGGACGCGGAAATACGGCGAACGTCATCGCATTCCGCTATGAAAACCTATTCGTCGGATCGCTGCATCGCATTCTCAGGCAAGACGCCTCGACCGTCCATCAAGAGGCGCAGCGGCGGATCCCCGGCCTGCTCGATTCCGGCGAAAGCGTCGCACCCGATGCTGCTCCATCATGCGCTCCGCGAGAGCTTCTGAGACCGTCGGATGCCGAACGGCAAGCCCGCCTCGATCTGCAGAAGAGGATCGATGCGGTCGAGGGGCAGTTGGCCGGTCTGAAGACGAAACGGCTATCTTTGATTTACCGACCAGGCCACGCAGGTTCGCGCGATCGGAAGTCTCAGGAAGCGGTGGCTGCCCGCATCCACCGTCTTGCTCGGGCCGAGTCCATTTTGGATGAAGCGATTTCGCTGTTGTGGCGGGATGCGGGCTGGATGGCCAGATCGGACCTCGAACTGATGCAGGCCGCCGAGCAGATCGTCACCTCGGCGGAACAGGACATCTCGCTTGGCCACTCGGACGTTGAGATCACGCAAGACGAGAAAGTTGAGCAGGCGCCTGCCCCGGGTTTGGGACCTTAGAGCGAAGCTTCGTCTCGCCATCGAGCCTTGAGAGCGTTGTCGAAGCGCAGAGTTAAGCGCGCGATGTTCGATAACGTTGCGCTGAGGCGCGTGCCGGCCGGCCAAAACTTGGCGATCGAGCGGCGATCGTTCAATGGCGGCTTGAATGGCCGTCGCGCTGGCGCAACACGATCTCGACGAGGCGGCGGAGCCGTCGCACCGACCCGCCACGCCAATAATGCGCGATGGCAGTCGTTTCGGTCAAGTTTAGGCCATCGATCCAGCGTTGGTCCATCCCTTGGTCGCGCAGGATGTCGGTGACTACCGTTGGGAGCAGGGCTTGGAGATCCTTCTCTGCCGGCTTGGGGAAGGCGATCTGGCGGAAGCGATCGAGCAAAGGCGAAGGTAGATTGTCGATGTAGTTCGCCGTCGCAACATAACAAACGTGTCGCAAGTCCACGGTGGTCTGCAGCGCCGGATCCGGATACTGCCGCGCCGAATCGATCTCAAGGAACCCAAGAAGGCAGTCAAACAGGCGGCCGTGGTCTCTGCTGATCGCGGCCTTGTCGAGCTCGTCGAGCAGGATCAGCACATTGGCGTGTCCGGCGCGGGCGATTGCCAAAAGCGGATGGCATGCCTGGGCGGTCGCCCATCTACGATCGGTTCCGGAGAAGGCTGCGCCATCGGCGCCGGTGGAATCGGTCCGCCACATTCCGATGCCGAGAAGCTGCTGCAGTCGTTGCGCGAACCGTGTCTTGCCGCTCCCGGCGGGCCCACCATCAGCAGCGGGCGGAAGGCTACGGTGGGACGGCCGACCAGGTCGGACAACACGAAATCGATGACATTGGCGGCGTAGCCGAATTCTAACATCAATTGACGGCGCACCTCGGCAAGCGGCGGGGTCTTGATCAGCGGCAAGGGCACATCGATTAGGCTTTTCAGCGGAGTGATCATCTCCTTGAATTTCTGGCCAGCCATCGTGACCGGATCCGTTCGCACCACGACGACATGACCATCGGGAACGACCGTAATCGGTCCTGCCGTTTTGACATTGCCCTGCGCAGCCTCCCCCGCGTCGGCTTTGCGCAAGCGCTCCCGCGAGCGGGCGAACGCCTTCTCCTCGGCCTCATCGATCCTGCGCCGGGCCATGCGCGCGCCGAGCATCGCCGCTGCCCGGATTGCCGGCGTCTGAAAGGCGCCGACAACCTCGTGCGCGCAGACGGGCAGCGCTGTCCAGCCATATACCACGGCCTCGACCTCGGCGGCGAGCGCGAGGGGGATGGACTGCGGAAGCTTGCGAAGAGCGGCAGCGAGTGAGCCTGCGACACGGCGATGCTCCTCGCCGAGTTCTCTGTCTCGAGGCAGCGCGAGCGAGATCAGCCGCACGCAATCGGCAAGGCTTCGGTACTCCGACTTGTCGTTGCAGACCGCCCGGTAGTCGAGCTCGACGGCAAGCGCGCATCCGCGCACGGCATCGGGCGTGTCAATCCAGGTCGCGGTCAGTGCGATGCCCGGGCATACCGTCTCGATCTCGGCGGCGAGGCGTTGGTAAACGGAATGGTCGGCGCGCGAGGCCAAGATCGCATAGCGCAGCACGCGCGGTAGGCTGGCGGCCGCTTGCTCGCCGGATGCGGAATCTTCGGCCGCGCCTTCGAGGAGATCCTCGTCGAAGTCGTTCAATGACGGGTCATCCAGGTCATCGATCATGAGGTTGCACGGCTTGCGTCAGGCCGAAATACGCGGCGACGGCCGGTCCTATCGTGAAAAATTGCTGATCGTCTTCGCCATCGCGGACGAACGAAAGGCTCCGCCGAACGCGATCGGCAAAGATGCACGCCGCAGGAAACCTCCTGCGGCGTCAAGTCGCAAACGAGCCTAGAGCTGCATCACCGGGCGCTGCGTCGGATCGACCGGCCGCCACTTCGAGCTATCGACATGCGCCCCGCACACCGCTTTGGCGGCGGTCGCCATCGAGGGGAAGGCGATGTCCACCGTGACGCGCATGCGATCGACGGCTCCCGGGATCGGCGTCAGAACGCCGGCCTCGAACAGGGCCGCGCGACGAGCCCGGGTTACCGGGCTCGCGCTCGGGTTCGTGGCGATGCGGAAATCCGAGCCCGCCGCCACGACGAAACGGTCGTTGGCGAGATAGCCGCGCGCCCAGATGGTCTCATCATAGCGCAACTCGAATTCCGCGCCGCCCGGCGGCAAGTGCACGTCGATCTCCATCGGACCACTCTCGGCGTCGTCGGCGGTCTCCGGCGACAACGCCGGCGCATCCACCTGCGGCATGCCGCCCGGCATCGGTTCGAAGGCGGTCACGCCGGCATCGAACAACAAGCGCTTCGCGTCTTCGAGCATGCGCTCGTGCAGCGGCATCTCCAGCGGGTCGATCTCGGGCATCCGCGGCGGGCAGCCGGCGACCACCTTCATGACGCCGCAGCGATCGGCCGCATGGGTCAGCCAGAACTGCAGGTAGCACGCGGTCTCCTTCGTGAAGCGAACCTCTTTCGAGGTTCCGCGCAGCACGATCATCAGGCGGGCCCACGCCTTCTGCGGATCTGCGAGATGTTCGCCGAGCCGCCGGCTGAAGCAGTTCGTCTCGCCGAGATAGATCGGAGCGCTGCCGTCCGCGGCATCGCCGATCATGACGTAGAACGCCGGGCAGGTGAACTCGCTCGCCACGAGCCGGGGTCCAAGGCTCATCGGGAACACCAACGCCTTGACGTGGGCGGCGCGGTCAATGATCTCGCGAACGTCGGCAACGCCACCATAGGGCCGGTGTACATGGCTCGTGGTGCGCGTGCTGATGAGCGGCTTGTCCTTGAAGTACGACATGTTGAAGATCTCCTGTTCGATCGATGGTCCGTCGAGATTCGAGCGACGGGCCGTCCCGGCATCTGCGTGCCGAGAAGCCGTCTCGTTCGGAAAGCTCGATGGAGTGGGGCTAACGGATCGCGACCAACGACAGCGAACAGTCGCCGGCCGTGCGCTTCAGCCGGCCCGACGGACCCATGATCCGCGGGCGCGCGAGGCGGGACCGGATAGCCCTTTGAGTGTGAACAGGAAGATCGAAGGCGGGAAACGCCGACGAATCGGCAATATACTGGCGGATAGCCATTGGTAGACTCCTATCAAGTCTGCTGTGGTTAGGTCGCCGTTCGATCTGATCCATCGGCGGCGGCCGCCCTTGCGGTCATCGCTCAGGCGCGGACAAATGTAGAACGAATTATGGCTGTGCGCCAGCCTTAAGTGAAGATATCGTTAATTTTCCTCGATATTCCGTCGTGGCGATCGGCGTCTGAAGACTGCCAGCAAGCCCACGCTATTCCGACAACTTTCAGGCCAGTGCCGCGCGTGAACACGGCGCTATCGGTCAGCCTCTTGGGATGGCGGAGGCTGCACCGCGTCACGTCTTTACTGGGGCGATGAATTCGATCGTTCGCGTCGCCGACTCAATAGACAGCTGGTGCGGCGACCCAGATCGGTCGACCGCCTTGTCGCCGATGTAGCAAAAGCCAGTCTTTTCATTCGGGCGGTGGGGTATTGACGTTGTCCCCGCATCTCCCTCGAGTGCGCAGCGCTCGAACGAAATGACATGACTACCCAGCCATGGCTTTCAACTCTGCGGCCTGGATGCCCGCGACTGCACACGCTTCGTCATTGTCGGATGTGTCGCCGGAAACTCCGACAGCCCCCAGCAGCGTCGCGCCGTCCATGATCAGCACGCCGCCGGGGACCGGTACCAGCGCGCCCTTGGCGATCGTGTTCACGGCGTCGATGAAATAGGCCTGCTCCTGCGCCCGCTGGAACAGCGCGCGCGAGCCCATGCCCATGGCCAGCGCGCCGTAAGCTTTGCCGTGCGCGATCTCAGCACGCATCAGGCTGGTGCCGTCCTGGGCGGCGGCGATCTTGAGCACGCCGCGCGCGTCCAGGATGGTGACGACCAGCGGCTTCAGCTTCAGCTCGGTGGATTTTGCGAAGGCGGCGTCGAGGATTTTTCGAGCGGTGTCGAGGGTGAGGTCAGCCATGGCTTGTTTCCTTTGCAGCGGTTGAAGTGGAATTGGTGTCGGCGCGATCGAGGCTCATCGCCAGCACGCGCGCGACGTGGAGCGCCTCGCGCTGGGCGCCATCATGGATCTGGTGCCGGCAGGACGTGCCGTCGGCAACGACCAGCGTGTTCGGGTCCGCGCGCCGCACGGCAGGCAGTAGCGACAGCTCGGCCATCTCGATCGAGGCATCGTACGTGTCCGCGCCATAGCCGAAGGCGCCGGCCATGCCGCAGCAGCTCGACTCGATGGTCTCGACCTTCAGGCCGGGGACGAGGCGCAGCACCTGCTCGACCGGCTTGAAGGCGCCGAAGGATTTCTGGTGGCAGTGGCCGTGGACGACGGCCTTCTCGGCGACGATGCCGAGCGGCAATTGCAGTCGTCCGGCCTCCGCCTCGCGCACCAGAAATTCCTCGAAGGTGAGGGCGTGGGCGCCCACCGCCTTGGCGTCGTTGTCCTTGCGCAGCGAGGCGAGCTCGTCGCGCAGCGTCAGGAGGCAGCTCGGCTCGAGGCCGACGATCGGCACGCCGCGCGCCGCAAAGGGCGCGAAGGCGGCCACGAGACGGTCGAGCTCGGTCCTGGCCTCGTCGACGAGACCGGCCGAGAGGAACGTGCGGCCGCAGCACAGCGGCCGGCTGCCGCTCACAGGCTTCGGCAGATGCACGCGATAACCGCCGGCCGCGAGCACGCGGAGCGCGGCCTCGAGGTTCTCGCGCTCATAGATGCGATTGAACGTGTCGGCGAACAGCACGACCTCGCGGCCGGCCTCGGGTCCGACTGCTTCTGCTGGTGGTACGAACACGTCGCTACGGAAGGCGGGGAGCTCCCGTCGCGCGCTGATGCCGGCAAAGCGCTCCAATAGCTTTCGCAGCAGCGGGCTGCGGTTGCGCAAATTCGCCAGCGGCGCGAGGCGCGACGCAAGGCCGGCATAGCGCGGAAGATAGCCGACGAGGCGGTCGCGCAGCGTCAGACCGTGGCTCGCGGCGCGCGCCGCGAGCACCTCGATCTTCATCTTGGCCATGTCGACGCCGGTCGGGCATTCGTGGCGGCAGGCCTTGCAGGAGACGCAGAGCTTGAGAGTCTCCATCATCTCGTCGGAGGCGAGCGCATCGGGACCAAGCTGACCGGAAATCGCGAGGCGCAAGGTGTTGGCGCGGCCCCGCGTGACGTCCTTCTCGTCGCGCGTCGCGCGATAGGACGGGCACATCACGCCGCCCTCGAGCTTGCGGCAGGCGCCGTTGTTGTTGCACATCTCGACCGCGCCCTGGAATCCGCCGCCGGCGCCGGGATAGGCCGACCAGTCGAGCTTCGTCTTCAGCTCGCCGACGCGATAGTCCGGCTTGAAGCGGAACAGCGAGCGATCGTCCATTTTGGGTGCATCGACGATCTTGCCGGGATTGAGCACGCCGTCGGGATCGAAGCGGTGCTTCACCTCCCGGAAGTCGGCGACGAGACGTTCGCCGAACATGGTCTCGTGGAATTCGGAGCGCACCAGGCCGTCGCCGTGCTCGCCGGAATGCGAGCCCTTGTACTCGCGCACCAGCGCGAAGGTCTCTTCGGCGATGGCGCGCATCGCCTTGACGTCCTTCTCCAGCTTTAAATTCAGCACCGGGCGGACATGCAGGCAGCCCTCGGAGGCGTGCGCGTACATCGTGCCGCTGGTGCCGTGCTTCGCGAACACCTCGCCCAGCCGCTGGGTGTAGTCGGCAAGGTGGGGCAGCGGCACGGCGCAGTCCTCGACGAAGGAGACCGGCTTGCCCTCCTGCTTCATCGACATCATGACGTTGAGGCCGGCGGCGCGAAAATCGGCGATGCCGCTCTGGAGCGCGGGCTCGGTGATCTCCACCACGCCGCCCCATTTGCGCGTCTCGTTGTTCCAGCCGAAGCCGAGATCGCCCATCAACTCGCCGAGCTGCTTCAGGCGTACGAGATTGTCCGCCTGGTCCTCTTCGGCAAATTCGACCACAAGCACGGCGTCCGGGTCGCCCTTGATCGCCGCATTGATGATCGGCTTGAACATCGCGATGTCGCGGCCGAGCGCGATCATGGTGCGGTCGACCAGCTCGACCGCGATCGGCTTCAGCTTGACCAGATGCTGGGCCGCATCCATCGCCTCGTAGAAGCTGCCGAAATGGCAGACGCCGAGCGCCTTGTTGCGGATCACGGGCCAGAGCTTCAGCTCGACCTTGGTGGTGAAGGCGAGGGTGCCTTCCGAGCCGACCAGCAGATGCGCCATGTTGTTCGGCGCATTGCGCGGCACCAGGGCATCGAGATTGTAGCCGCCGACGCGGCGCTGCACTTTCGGGAAGCGTGCGGCGATCTCGTCGGCCTCGCGCGTGCCGAGATCGAGCATGTCGCGGAACAGGGCGCGGGTGCTGTCGGGCGCATCGACGTCGGAGAGATCGCGCGATACCTCGCCGAAACGGCTCAGCGTGCCGTCGGCGAGCGATGCCTCCATCGACAGCGTATTGTCGCGCATGGTGCCGTAGCGGAGCGAGCGGCCGCCGCAGGAATTGTTGCCGGCCATGCCGCCGATGGTGGCGCGGGAAGCCGTGGAGACGTCGACCGGAAACCACAGGCCGTGCTTTTTAAGCTGCCGGTTGAGGTCGTCGAGCACGATGCCGGGTTCGACCACGCAGGTCCGGCCCTCGACGTCGAGCGACAGGATGCGGTTAAGGTGTTTCGAGAGGTCGACCACGAGGCCGTCATTGACCGTCTGGCCGCATTGCGAGGTGCCGCCGCCGCGCGGGGTGACCTTCACGCCCTCGTCGCGGGCGATCGCCAGGGCCCGCAGCGCTTCGTTCATGGTCTTGGGAACGACCACGCCCGAGGGCACGATCTGGTAGAACGAGGCGTCGGTGGCGTAGCGGCCGCGGCTGAAACCGTCGAACAGGACGTCGCCGGTCATTTCCGCGCGCAGGCGCCGTTCGAGCGAGGAGGCGTTTGTCATCCCTGATCCCGGACTGCCCCAGCGAGGGTTGGCCTTGCTGAGTTATTCATTCTGGTTCCCGACCGATTATATTATGAATGCAAAATGAGCAAGCCGGCCACCCTCAGGGTGAGGCCGTGGTGTCCTCTTGGGGCTCGGTCAGGTGCTCGATCGCGGCCGTCCGCTTGTTGCGCAGGTGCTGGAACAGGATGTCGCTGAGCTCGCTGGCGGCGCGGCGGCGCAGGGCATCGAGGATGGCCTCGTGCTCGCGCATCGCCTCCGCCCAGCGCTGCCGCTTGCGGGCAAAATTGGCGGAGTAGCGGACCCGGCGGATTCTCCCTGCGAAGTTGGTGTAGGCGGTCTTCAGTGTCTCGTTCCGCGCGGCCGCGACGATGCTCTCGTGAATGCGCTGGTTGGTCTGGAAATAGCCGTGCATGTCGCGATGCAAATAGTGGCCGTACATCTCGTAATGCAGCTGCTCGATCGCGGTGATTTCCGCATCCGTTATGGCTTCGCAGGCCAGGCGCCCGGCGAGGCTCTCCAGTCCCGCCATGACGTCGAACAGCTCTTCGAGGTCGCGCTGGCTGAGCTGGCGCACCCGTGCGCCGCGGTTGGGTAATAGGTCGATCAGCCCCTCGGCGGCGAGCACCTTGAGGGCTTCACGCAGCGGCGTGCGGGAGATGCCGAGCATCTCGCAGAGCTGCCGCTCGGGAACACGTGCTCCCTCGGGAATGTTGCCCTCGACCACGTAGTCGCGCAGCCGCAGCAGGATCTCGCCGTGGAGCGAGGTCTCGTGACGGTTTTCCTGGCGGTCGCCGCCATTTGCGGCCGGCGGGGCGATCGGAACCCCAGTATCGGGAATCGTGGATTTCATTTGCAGCACAATAGTTTGCCCGTTGGGTCGCGTCGATGTTCACAATCGAATACCAAATTTTGATTGAAAGGACAAAAAATGAATGCAAAATGATCTCCAGAGCCGGTCAAGATCCGCCGACAGGGAGGTTTTCATGCATCAAGGACGCCATTTCCTTCAGATTCCGGGCCCGAGCCCGGTCCCCGAGCGCGTCCTGCGCGCCATGGACATGCCGGTCATCGACCATCGGAGCGCCGAGTTCGGCGAGCTCGGCCGCATTGTGCTCGAAGGCAGCCAGAAGATTTTCCAGACCAAGGGCCCGGTCATCATCTTCCCGTCGTCGGGGACCGGGGCCTGGGAGGCTGCGATCGTCAACACGCTGTCGCCGGGCGACCGTGTGCTGATGGTCGAGACCGGCCATTTCGCAACGCTGTGGCGGCAGATGGCGGCCCGCTTCGGCATCGAGGTCGACTTCGTCCCCGGCGACTGGCGCCGCGGCGCCGATCCTGCCGTGATCGAAGCAAAGCTCGCCGAGGACAAGGCGCGCGCGATCAAGGCCGTGATGGTCGTGCACAACGAGACCTCGACGGGGGCGACCAGCCGTATCGCCGAGATCCGCGCCGCGATCGACCGCACGGGACATCCGGCGCTGCTGATGGTGGACACCATCTCCTCGCTCGGGTCGGTCGACTACCGCCACGACGAGTGGAAGGTCGACGTCAGCGTGAGCTGCTCGCAGAAGGGCTTCATGCTGCCGCCCGGCCTCGGCTTCAATGCGATCTCCGAGAAGGCGCTGGCCGCGTCCAAGACCAACAAGATGCCGCGCTCCTATTTCGACTGGGAGGAGATGCTCAAGCCCAATGCCAAGGGCTTCTTCCCGTACACGCCGGCGACCAACCTGCTCTACGGCCTACGCGAGGCGATCGCGATGCTGCTCGAGGATGGGCTCGCCAACGTCTTCGCAAGGCATCAGCGGCTTGCCGCCGCGACGCGCGCGGCCGTCAATCATTGGGGGCTCGAAGTGCTCTGCCAGGAGCCTTCGGAATTCTCGCCGGTGCTGACCGCGGTGCTGATGCCGCCCGGCCATGATGCTGATCAGTTCCGCAAGGTCGTGCTCGAGAACTACAACATGTCGCTCGGCTCGGGCCTGTCGAAGGTCACCGGAAAAGTCTTCCGCATCGGCCATCTCGGCGAATGCAATGCGCTGACGCTGCTCGGCGCGCTCACCGGCGTCGAGATGGGTCTGTCGGTCGCCGGCGTGCCGCATCGCTCAGGCGGCGTCGATGTCGCGATGAAGCTGCTGGAGCAACGCCCGCAGGGCAATGCATCGCCGCATCTGAAAGTCGTCGGCACGTAAGCCGCGCGGGACACGCGGCCGGAAATCATAAAAGGCGTTCAGGGAGGGTGGAGATGGGAGTGAGGTTCAAGGCGACACATGTCGTGCTGGCGATGCTCTGCGCGATGTATTTCATCACCTATGTCGACCGGGTGAACATCGGCACGGCCGCGAGCGAGATCCAGAAGGAGCTGGGTCTCTCCAACACCCAGCTCGGCCTCGTCTTCTCCGCCTTCGCCTATCCCTACCTTCTGTTTCAGGTGATCGGCGGCTGGGTCGGCGATCGCTTCGGGCCGCGCAAGACGCTGTTCTGGTGCGGCATGGTCTGGGCCGTCGCGACCATCTCGACCGGCTTCGTCAACGGCCTTGCCACGCTGTTCGTCGCCCGCTTCGCGCTTGGCTTCGGCGAGGGCGCGACGTTCCCGACCGCGACGCGCGCGATGCAGTACTGGACGCCGGCCAACCGCCGCGGCTTTGCGCAAGGCCTGACCCATTCCTTCGCCCGGCTCGGCAATGCCGTGACGCCGCCGGTGGTGGCGCTGCTGATCCTGTGGCTGACCTGGCGCGGTGCGTTCGTCGTGCTTGGCTTCGTCAGCCTCGTCTGGGGCGTCGTCTGGGTCTGGTACTTCCGCAACGAGCCGAAGGACCACGCCTCCATCACCGAGGCCGAGCTCGCAGCGTTGCCGCCGCGCCCGACCGGCGAGCGGCCGCGCGTGCCGTGGGGTCCGCTGCTCGGGCGGATGTGGCCGGTGACGCTGACCTACTTCTGCTACGGCTGGTGCCTGTGGCTGTACCTCAACTGGCTGCCGCTGTTCTTCAAGAACAACTACAATCTCGACATCAAGAACTCGGCGCTGTTCGCCTCCGGCGTGTTCTTCGCGGGCGTGGTCGGCGACAGCGTGGGCGGCGTGCTCTCGGACAAGATCCTCGATCGCACCGGCAATGTCCGCCTGGCGCGGCTGAGCGTCACCGTTGCGGGGTTTACGGGGGCGCTGCTCTCGCTGCTGCCGATCCTGTTCGTGCACGACATCACGATCGTCGCGCTGTGCCTGTCGGCGGGCTTCTTCTGTGCCGAACTCGTGATCGGCCCGATGTGGTCGATTCCGATGGACATCGCCCCGAAATACTCCGGGACCGCGTCGGGACTCATGAATACCGGCTCGGCCTTCGCCGCCATCGTCTCGCCGCTGGTCGCGGGCTTCGTGATCGACGCGACCGGCAACTGGTACCTCCCGTTCCTGATGTCGATGGGCCTGCTGCTGCTGGGCGGCTTTTCGGCCTTCCTGATGCACCCGGAACGCCCGTTCACGGAGGCCGAGGACGGAGGGGCGGTCGGAAAGATGGTGGCCGCGGAGTAGGGGCGTTCACGGTCATGGCCGGGACAAGCCCGGCCATGACGAAATGGGATGCTTCGGCGCCCCAAATCCGTGATGCCATACACCCCGGCCGCGAGGCCGGCGGGGGCCCGCCGCTTATGCATGGGAGGCGTCTTTAGGAGAGGGGACAAGCCGGTCAAATGGTGCTATTCGGCGGCCATCAAAACCAAGGCTAGACCGGGAAGGACGCCGATGACCGTGCATACTGGAAGGCATTTCCTACAGATTCCAGGACCGACCAACGTGCCCGACCGCGTGCTGCGGGCGATGGACATGCCGACGCTGGACCATCGCGGTCCGGAGTTCGCCGAGCTCGGCTTCGCCGTGCTTGCCGCGATGCAGCGGGTGTTCCGCACCAAGCAGCCCGTGATCATCTTCCCCTCGTCCGGCACCGGCGCCTGGGAAGCGGCGATGGTCAACGTGTTCGCCCCCGGCGACAAGGTCTTGATGTGCGAGACCGGCCAGTTCGCCGTGCTGTGGCGCGGCATCGCAGACAAGTTCAAGATCGACGTCGATTTCATCCCGAGCGACTGGCGCCATGGTGCCGACCTCGCCGAGATGGAGAAGCGCCTTACCGCCGACAAGCAGCACGCCATCAAGGCGGTCTGCGTCGTGCACAACGAGACCTCGACCGGCTGCCTCACGCCGCCGCACGAAGTCCGCAAGCTGCTTGATCGCATCAAGCATCCGGCGCTGCTGATGGTCGACACCATCTCCGGCCTCGGCTCGATGGAATATGAGCACGATGCCTGGGGCATCGACGTCTCGGTCGCAGGTTCTCAGAAGGGCCTCATGCTGCCGCCCGGCCTCAGCTTCAACGCCGTCTCGGAGAAGGCGCTCGCGGTCGCGAAGGCCAACCCCGGCATGCGCTCCTATTGGGATTGGCAGGAAGTCATCTCCTTCAACAAGCTCGGCACCTTCCCCTATACGCCCGCGACCAACCTGCTCTACGGCCTGCGCGAAGCAGTGAAGATGCTGGAAGAGGAGGGGCTGGAGAATGTCTGGTCTCGCCACAAGCGCCACAGCGCGGCGACGCGCGCCGCGGCCAAGGTCTGGGGCCTGGAGACGCAGTGCATCGATCCCGCCGCGCATTCGCCGGCGCTGACCGGCGTGCGCGTGCCTGACGGCCACGACGCCGACGCCTTCCGCAAGGTGGTGCTGGAAAACTTCGACATGTCGCTCGGCACCGGCCTGAACAAGGTCAAGGGCAAGGTGTTCCGCATCGGCCATATCGGCCATTTCAACGATCTGATGCTGATGGGCACGCTCGCCGGCGTCGAGATGGGCCTGGATCTTGCAAAGATCCCGCACCGGAGCGGCGGCGTCTTGGCGGCCATGGACGTCCTCAAGGGACGCGACGTGGTGCCGATGACCAAGGCCCAAGTGGCTTGAAGGCTCAGGCGGCCTGAGCTGACTGAAGTGAAGAAAGTGAGCGCGCGATGAACGCACCGACGACTGCCAACGAAGACCTGCTCTACTCCGTCACGGACGGCATCGCGCGGATCACCTTCAACCGCCCGCAGGCGCGCAACGCCATGACCTTCGCCATGTATGACCGCATGGCGGAGATCTGCCAGGAGATCAACGCCGACCGTTCGATCAAGGCGCTGATCATGACCGGAGCCGGCGACAAGGCGTTTGCCTCCGGCACCGACATCTCCCAGTTCCGTGCCTTCAAGACCGCGCAGGACGCGCTCGACTACGAGGCCCGGATCGACCGCGTGCTCGGCACGCTCGAGCAGTGCCGCGTGCCCGTGATCGCGGCGATCGCCGGCGCCTGCACCGGCGGCGGCGCCGGGATCGCTGCTTGCTGCGACATCCGCATCGGCACCGAGACGACGCGGATGGGCTTTCCGATCGCGCGCACGCTCGGCAACTGCCTGTCGATGTCGAACATCAGCCGCGTCGTCGCGCTGGTCGGTCCCGCGCGTACCAAGGATCTGATCTTCAAGGCGCGTCTGGTCGAGGCGCAGGAGGCGTTGTCGCTCGGCCTGCTCAACGAGATCGTGCCCGACGTCGAGACGTTGCAGCGCCGCGCGGACGAGACCGCGAAGCTCGTCGCCAGCCACGCCCCGCTCACGCTGGAAGCGACCAAGGAAGCGGTGCGCCGCATCCGCCGCACGCTGTCGCGCGAGGAGGGCGAGGATCTGATCCTCAAAGCCTATATGAGCGAGGATTTCCGCGAGGGCATGGACGCTTTCCTCAACAAGCGTACGCCCGTCTGGAAGGGCAAGTAGCGGAAGATTGACAAAAAAGCCGTCATTGCAGGGCGCTTAGAAATCACTTAGCGCCGCCAAGCACCCACACATCTGTTTTCCAAGGTCTCTATAACCTGTCGCTTCATCGATAAGGCGCATCGTACCTGAACGTCGAAGTTGCTCAGCAATTGTTCGCGCGCATTTCGCGATGTTACGCTGGTTGTCCTTCAGGACTCCGGCATGTTGGGCACGCTCAAACAGCTCGCAGACCTTTGGCAGGAAGTTCGCTGCATAGCCGAAAGTCTTTAGCCCTTGTTTGGTGCGGAATTCAATCTGGCTAGCTAGGGCAGCTAGGTCTTCGGTGACGAACGGCTTCAGATTCTGCACCGTCAAAAATCCAGGAAGATTGGTACGGGCCCTGAAATACCGATGTCCCTTGCCCGTCCGAATACGGCCTAAGCCCACCATGAACCCATTCTGAGTCACTAGGCGCTGTCCGTCGCCGAGGACGGCAACCTCTACCTCGATGTCTCCGAACCGGATGACGCCTTCATGCGTCGCCTGCGGTAAGTGTTTCGCCCAACGGGCCTTGACGGCCTTCCGCGCAATTTCCCTGCGCTCGTCGACCGATAGCGCGGCCGCCCTTGCAGTGCCCCCAGCGGCTCGCGCGGGAACTGCCCACCCAACTTTCCACCGCGCTCTTTCGTGGTCCTTGTCCACCTTCAATTTTCGACGTGTACTCATATTCCCAGGAATATTATTGGAAGGAAAATTGCAACCGCAGGCGAAGCAGAAATGCGCTCTCGGAGCCGGGCTTTCGGTCGGTAATATTACTCGTCCAGCCGAGCCGGGTCATTCAAAACGTGCTTTACGCGTGCGGGTGAAGAGCTGTGCCAGACAGCTGTGCAGAATGCCTTGAGCATCACGTCGCTGCACCGAATCTGTGGAACCGGCCGAAACGTCGCGGTGATAGATTGGGCTACACTGAGTGCGCGGTAAACGTCCCGTTCCTGATAGAGCTTCGGACCAAGCAGGCTACCCGACAATCCACCCCAGAAGCTGTACTTATGAGAGCGCACCAAGACGCCCTTCTTGCCAACGGAGATCCAACAGGCGTCTCCGCTGTCTAATATGATCGTCGCGTCGTGACCGAATTTTTCGTTGATGTAGAGTAGACGCGGCATCACTTCATTATCACTCTTCGCTTTTCAATTTTCTGGAATTCCCCTAGGCAAAGCGTTGGTCCTTTGAAGAATTCTGTCCGGGCCGCGCCATCGATTACTTCCCGGGCCCTGAGCCCTGCGGTGGGTTGTAACTCAGTTAGGCGGGACCTGTCTCATTTGATCTCATTCCAAAGTCATAACGAGGATGACGTCGGATGGCTTGAACTTGGTCGAATTCGCCAGCACAATGGTCGCTGAATTCATTTCTGAATTTCCAATCCGAACAAGAACATAGGCAAGAACTTGGGGAGGACGCGCGTGGGTCATGGAATGAAAGCCGCGATGGCGCTGACGATAACGCTGTGCGGCACGCCGGCATTCGCCGGTTGGGAACCGGCAAAGCCGGTCGAAATCGTCGTGGCGGCCGGTGCGGGCGGTGCCTCGGATCAGATGGCTCGGATGATGCAGGCCGCGATCCAGAAGAACAATCTGATGAAGCAGCCCATGGTCATCTCGCTCAAGGGCGGCGCCTCAGGTGCTGAAGCGCTGATGTACATGAAGTCCAGCGAGGGCGACTAGTCTGACTACGCGCGCAAGGAGAGCGGCTGAAATGGATACCGTCGGGAGTGACGAGTTCGGATTTTGCCGGGCGGTGCCCCAGGAATTGGCGCGTGGCTGGTCGCGATGGACAGGATGGGGGAGCACCGCCGCCCTAGTGATGATTGTGACGCTCAGCCTCGCTACGCCGGCCTCTGCCCAATCGCTCCGCCAGGGCGTCTCCGCGTTCCAGCGACAGGACTATGCAAGGGCCTCCCAGACCTTCATTCCGCTCGCCGAGCGCGGCAATGCGGCGGCGCAGACCTATCTCGGCTTCCTGTTCGAGACCGGGCGGGGCGTGCCGCAGAACTATACGGAAGCCGCGATGTGGTACCGCCGCGCGGCGGAGCAGGGCGATAGCCGGGCCCAATATTCGCTGGGCCTGCTCTACGACCGCGGCTTCGGCGTGCCCCAGAACATCGTCGAGGCCTCCAAATGGCTCAACCTGTCGACCGTCGCAGCGCCGCCGTCGGCGCGCGAGGCGCGGGCCCGGATCCGCGATGCCGTCACCACCAAGATGACGCGCGGAGAGATCGCCCAGGCCCGCCTGCGGGCGTTGGAATGGGCGCCGAGCCGCGAGCATTGACCGGCGGCAGGCTTGCAGCCGGGCGGGTGAGCTTTCGCCGCTCCGTCGGGCGCCGGGTGCAAAATCCCATGCCGACAAAATACTGCTGTTTTGCCCGACGGGTCGAAATTAATTCGGAAAAGTCGCATTTTCTTCGCGGCCGCCCTCAAGCCATTGATCCAGCTGCCCCGTCTACTATGCATGGGTTGTTTTCACACTTTGTGTTAGCAGGGGTCATGCCTTAGCCGGGCCAGCCGCCGAGCCAGTTGGCGTACCAGGTCTCGCCCAGCCAGCCGATCCAGATCGCCGGCGCGAGGAACAGCCCGAACGGCAGGAAGGCGGTCGCGCGTAACGGCCTCTTTCGCAACGCAGCATTGGCGGCGTAGGCGGCGATCGCGAGCAGGGCGGCCAGCTCGATCACCGCGAGCACGGTCGCAAGGTCGAGCCAGGCGCCGCAGACCGCGCCGAGCTTGATGTCGCCGAGCCCGAGCCCGTCGCGGCCGCGCCAGCGCTGGTAGAGCACCATCAGCAGCAGCAGCGGCACCGCCACCACGACGGCGCGGACGAGCGGCCAGAGCAGCGCCTCCAGGCCGATATCGGGCACGAACGCCGCGGCGCGCAGCAGGGCGAGCGCGAAAGCCGCGCCCGTCAGCTCGTTCGGAATGAGGTAGTGTCGGGCATCGTGGATCGCGATCGCCAGCATCAGGGGCGCCAGGAACGCGCCATACAGGCCTTCGGCGCCCGGCGCTGTGACGAGGCTTGCGAACACGCTCAGCAGCAGGGCGATGCCGAGCGCGAGCGAGGGGCCCGTGCCGTCGTTCGCCACCTGTCTGATCACGCGGTCAGCGTGCCGCCCCGGGCGGGGACACGGTGACCACGGGATTGCTGGTCCCGACCAGGCGGCCGTTCATCTTGCTGCGCATCTCCTCGGCGATGACATGCGCATCGACGCCGTCCTTGATCACGGTCGGACGGATGAACAGGATCAGCTCAGTGCGGCTGCGCGCATTGGTCTGATGCGAGAAGGCATCGCCCACGCCGGGGATGGAATCCAGGATCGGCAGGCCCTGGCGCTGCCTGTTCTCGGTCTCGCTGATCAGGCCGGCGAGCAGCACGGTCTGTCCGCTCGTCACGGCGATCGAGCTCTTGACCCGGCGCTGCGAGATCGTCGGCGTCAGCGAGTTGGCGCTGCCGGCGGCGACGCTCGAGATCTCCTGCTCGATGTCGAGCACGACGTTGCCGTTGGCGTTGGCGCGCGGCAGCACGCGCAGGATGATGCCAGTGTTCTTGTAGTCGATGGTGTTGACCACGGTGTTGTTGGCGGTCAGCACGGTCGCGGTGCCGGTCGAGAACGGCACCTGGTCGCCGACCTGCAAGGTTGCGGGCTGATTGTCCAGCACCACCAGCGACGGGTTCGACAGCACCTTGACGTTGGTGATGCCGTGTAGGGCGTCGAGCACGACGCGCGGCGAGTTCTCGGAGCCGATCAGGAAGTTGAAGCCCGGCAGCGCGCGGCCGAGCAGGGCGCCGGCGGCGGCATTGACCGCGTTGCTCGTCGCCTCGGTGTTGCTGCCGATCGTGGCGCTGTTGCTGATGCCCGAAATGGTGTTGGAGATCGAGCCCTTCTGGCTCGCCAGGAAGAACTGCACGCCGTAGTTTAGCTGGTCGTTCAGCGTCACCTCGGCGATCGTCGCCTCGATCGCGATCTGGCGCTGCGGCCGGTCGATCTGGCGGATGGTCTGCTCGACGATGCGCTGCGCTTCCTGGTTGGCGTAGACGAGCACAGCGTTGTTGGTGACGTCGGCGGTGATGCGCACGTTCTGCAGGATGCTGTTGAGGCCAGGCTTCGCGCCGCCCGCGGGGCCGCCGAGCGCATTGTCCTGCGCCGGAGTTGCGGAGGCGGCCGGAGCGGGACGGGCGCTGAGCGATGATCCCGCAGGCGCGGTGACTGGCGTTGCCGCGCCCGCGGCAGCGGTCGGCAGTGCGCTCAGCGATGCCACGGGATTGGTGGACGTCGTCGTCGACATCCCGGCGCCGGGCGAGATCTGGCTCGTCGCGTTGTCGAGCGTCGAGGTGCTCGCCGAGCCCTGGTTGAGCAGCATGTCGTTCAGCAGCGCGACGATCAGCTTGGAATTGCCATAGCGCAGCGGATAGGCCTTCAGGTTCACCCCTTCGGTGTCTGAGCGATCGAGCCGCGTGATCCACGTCTGCGCGCGCTTGAGATATTCCGGCTTCTGGCTCACCACTAGGATCGAGTTCATCCGCGCGATCGGCTGGAACTTAATCACGTTCTGGCTCATGCCGCCTTCACCGGAATCCATGATCTTCTCGATCTCGGTGATGACGGGCTCCGGCGAGGAGTTGCGAACCGGGAAAATGCCGACCGATTGTCCGCGCATCCAGTCCGCGTCGAAGGAGAGGATGGTGTCGACCGCGGTCGCGCGGTCGCTGCCGCTGCCGCTGACGATCAGCGTGTTGCGGGCGTTGTCGACACGCATGGTCGAGGCCTTCACGCCGAAGGCGTCGAGCAGCTTGAAGATGTTCTGCGACGAGACATAGCGCAGCGGCACCACCGTGATGCCCTGACCGGCGGCCGCATTCACCGAACGATCGACGCCGCCGGGACCGGCTTCCGGAGCGGGGAGCAGGCGATAGCCGCTGCGGTCGCGGACCAGCGCGACACCGGACATGCGCAGCGCGTTCTCCAGCACATAGAGCGCGTCCGCCTTGGGCACGGGCCGCACCGAAGCCAGCGTCACGGTGCCCTGCACGCGCGGGTCGATCGTGTAGCCGACGTTCAATACGTCACCAAGGATGACCTTTGCGACGGACGCGACCGGCGCATTCTCGAAGTTGAGGTCGTAGCCGCTGCCGCCGCCATCGTCGCGCTCGGCCAGCGCGCCGCCTTGTGGTGCACCATCGCTGAGATAGATCGCAGGCTTGGACGGTTTCGACTGGGCTATGCCGCCAGCGCCCGCATCCGCAGGTTGTCGAGGCTGCAGGTCGAGCAAGCGGATCTTGTCAGCGATGTCCTGGGCACGCGGATCCTTCGGATCGGCCTCGACCGACTGGTCGGCGGTGACGATGCACGCGCCGAGCAGGAAGGCAGATGACAGCAGGACGAGCGTTCCAGGCAACGCGGAGCGGAGTCGCAAAAGCGGCTGGACCACCTCGAACAAAATACGCCTGCCAACGCTAGGAGTGATGGGAGATTGCATCCGATCCCCCGCGGTTCGGACGCGCAATTGTTTGCGCCACGATTATGTTTTTGCTAAGAAATAAGTCAAGGGCAAAGGGTCGTCCGTGACCCGCCGAAGTTGTTGCATTCAAGTAACAAGGTCAACGCTGTGAATGCGATGCGCGACCGTTCCGCAGATAGCTTCCGGCAGCACCTCCTCGATAAATATTCACTGCCGCCGCGGGCGCTCGCCCATGTCGACAAGTCGGCCAATCCCGCGCTCACGCGCCCCTTGCGCGAATTGTGGGAGGCCACCGATCTCTCCGCGGCCGAATTCGCCGATGAAGTCTCAGACTATTTTGCGCTGCCGCGGCTGAGCCTTCCGCAATTGCTCGCGGCCACGCCTCGTCTGGACGGCTTTTCACGCCGTTTTCTGCGCGAATCCACCATCTTTCCCTTCAGTTCGACCAATGACATGTTTCGGCTGGCGGTCGCCGACCCTTCCGACACTGCTGCCATCCGCGCCGCAGAAATCGTGTTCGGAACGCCGGTCGATGTCGTCGTAGCGTCATATGAGGACATTACGACGGTGCTCGATCAACGGGCCGAGGCCGACGACGCACATGCCGATCGAAGCGGCAGGGGCGTCGCGCAGCAGTCCGACGACGATATTGAAAGCCTGCGCGATCTCGCCAGCGGTGCGCCGGTGGTGCGTGCGCTCAACGATCTCCTGGAGCGCGCGGTGGACTTGCGCGCGAGTGACATCCATGTCGAACCGTTCCGTGCCGGACTTGCGGTGCGCATGCGTGTCGACGGTCTGCTACGCGCGTTGCCGTCGCCGCACGGCATCCCGCCGCAGGCGCTGATCTCGCGCATCAAGATTCTCGCCAGCCTCAACATCGCCGAACGCCGCCTGCCACAGGATGGCGCCGCACGCGTGCGCGTCGGACGCAGCGAGATCGACGTCCGTGTCGCCACCATGCCGACGCAGCACGGCGAGAGCGCCGTCATCCGTCTTCTGCCGCGCGACCGCGGCCTCCTGGAGATGAGCAGGCTGGGCCTCGCTGCGCGCGACGAGAGCGTGATGACGCGGCTGCTCGCCATGCCGCACGGCATGATCGTCGTGACGGGTCCGACCGGCAGCGGCAAGACCACGACGCTCGCGACCATGTTGTCGATCCTGAACGAGCCGACGCGAAAGATCCTCACCATCGAGGATCCCGTCGAATACGAGATACCTGGCATCAACCAGTCCCAGGTCAAGCCGTCGATCGGGCTGACCTTCGCCACGGCCATGCGCGCCTTCGTGCGTCAGGACCCCGACGTGATCATGGTCGGCGAAGTCCGCGACGCCGAGACCGCCTATATCGCGATTCACGCCGCGCTGACCGGCCATCTCGTGCTGACGACACTGCACACCGAAACGGCGGCGGCGGCGGTGCCGCGCCTGATCGATCTCGGCATCGAGGGCTTCCTGCTGAAATCGACGCTGCGCGCCGTGGTGGCGCAGCGCCTGGTGCGCGTGCTCTGCGATCGCTGCAAGGTGCCGCATGCGCTGACCGAGGCCGACATCGCCAAGGATCCACGCTTCGCCGTCATCGGCTTCAAGGCCGGCGAGGTCATCCACGAGGCCGGAGGCTGCGAACGCTGCGGCGGCACCGGCTATCGCGGCCGCAACGGCGTGTTCGAGATCCTCGAAATGTCCGACGAGGTGCGCTCGCTGGTCGGACCGCAGACCGATTCCCATTCGATCGACGCCGCCGCGATGCGCGGCGGCATGACGACGATGCTGGAGGACGCGGTCGCCAAATGCCGGGCCGGGCTCACCACCGTGCCCGAGGTCTTCCGCGTCACGACGGTGCGCTGACGCCCATGCCGAATTATCGTTACCGCGCGCTCAACGCCAACGGCGAACTGGTCTCCGGCGACATCGCCGCGCCTGCGCCCGGCGATGTCGCGCAGCGGATCGAGCGGCTCGGCCTCGTCCTCGTCGACAACGTCACGCCGGAAGAGGGCGGTGCGGCCGGCCGCGTGAGCGGCCTCTTCAACAGGCCGAAGCCGGAAGACGTCACCATCTTCACCCGCGACCTCGCGCTGCTGCTCCGCGCCGGCGCCCGCATCAATGACGGATTGGAGCTGCTCGCAGCCGATCCCGATTTTGGTCGGTTGCGTCCGGTCGTTGCCGACATCCGCTCGCGCGTCGTTTCGGGCGAGAGCTTCGCCGAGGCGCTGGCACGGCACGAGGGGCTGTTTCCGCCGATGTACATCGCGCTGGTGCGTGTCGGCGAGGCCTCGGGCTCGCTCGATCAGGTGCTCGAGGTGCTGGCCGGCGAACGCGCGCGCAGCGAGGCGCTGAGACGCCGGCTGTCGGATGCGATCCGCTACCCCATCTTCGTGCTCGGGGCGGCCGGCTGCGTGCTGCTGTTCTTCCTCACCTTCGTGCTGCCGCAGTTCGCATCCGTGCTGCAGGATTTCGGCGCCAAGGTCGATCCGGTCGTCGGAGTCTTCCTCAATATCTCTACCGTTCTGCGCAGCAATTCGGACGCGGTGCTGGCCGGACTTGCCGGCACCATCGCAGCCGCGTGGGTCCTGCTGCGGCGGGAGCGTGTCCGCCGCGGCATCACCAATGCGATCACGCGCCTGCCGGCGATCCGCAATCTGATGAACGCCTACCGGACGGCGCTGTTCTGCCGCAATCTCGGCCTGCTGCTCGGCAGCGGCGTCAATCTCACCACCACGCTGCGCATCCTGACCGACATGATGGCGACGACCGGCCCGTCCACGGTCTGGAGCGAAGCGGCCGACCGCGTCCGCCACGGCTCGAAACTCTCCGACGCGCTGGCCGAGACGGAGGCGCTGCCGGCGATGGCCGTGCGCATGCTCCGCCTCGGCGACGAGACCGGGCAATTGCCGATGCTGTCGGGGCGTGTCGCCGAATTCTACGAAGCCAAGTTGCAGCGCATGCTGGACCGCGCCGTCGGCATCGCGGGACCTGCGGCGATCATCGCGATCTCGCTGGTCGTCGGCGGCCTGATCACGTCGGTGATGACGGCGCTGATGTCGGTGAGCCAGATTGTCGGATAGGCAGGGAACGGGAGAAGCTTGAAGTGACCAAACATCGATCCGCACGGCGCAGCCGCCGGCGAGGAGGCCGCGGGGAGGCGGGCTTCACCCTTGTCGAGATGCTGGTCGTCATCACCATCATCGGGATGATCATGGCGCTGGTCGGCCCGCGGGTGCTGAACTATCTCAGCGAGTCCAAGGCCAAGGCGGCGAAGATCCAGATCGAGAGCTTCTCCAGCGCGCTCGATCTGTATTATCTCGATCTCGGGCGCTATCCGACCTCGAACGAAGGCCTCAACGCGCTCACCCGCAACACCAACCAGTCCGGCTGGAATGGGCCATATCTGCGCGGTGGCGTGGTGCCGAACGATCCGTGGGGCCACATCTACGTCTATCGTTCGCCGGGCGCGAGCGCGCCCTACGAGATCATCTCGCTCGGATCCGACGGTCAGGAAGGCGGCAGTGGAACGGCAGCCGACATTGTCAGCGGCGCGCGCTGAGGGCATCCGCGATACGCGCGGCTTCGCGCTGATCGAGATCCTGTGCGTGCTCGCGATCATCGGCATGCTCGCGGCGATCATCCTGCCCGCGATCCCGCGCACGACGACGCGGGCGAAGCTGGAAAGCTATGCGGTCGAGACCGCCGCGCTGCTGAAGGCCGACCGCAATGCGGCCCTGCGCCGCCAGGTGCGGGTGACGACGCAGGTGGATGCGGAGGGGCGATCGATCCGTTCCGGCGTCACGGGGCAGACCATCCGCCTGCCGCGCGACGTGGTGGTGCAGGCGATGCTGGCCTCGCGCTGCGCCGATCGCGCGGTGGGACGGTCCATCGACTTCTTTCCATCGGGCATGTCGTGCGGTGGAACCATCGCGCTGGCGCGGCCCGGCATGGGCTATGAAGTGCGCGTCAACTGGCTGACCGGAGGCGTCGAGATTGTCCCGCAGAAGCTGCTCTGATGCCGCCGGCTTCACGCTGATCGAGGCGCTGGTCGCGCTCGCGATCATCGCGGTCGTGCTCGGGACGATCGGCTCTGTCATCGCCACCACGACCAGGGGCACCCGCTCGATCGACCAGCATCTGGCGCTCGCCGGCACCGCCGAGACCCTGCTCGCGGACCTGCCCGCACGGGGCTTGCTGAAGCCCGGCCGGCGCAGCGGCGAGTTCGCCGGCAGCCGCTGGCGCGTCGACGTCGCGCCGATGAACGTGGCGGGCGGAGATCCCGCGACCGATCGCTTCGTGCCGATGGCCGTCAATCTGCGGCTGCAGCGCGCCGATGGCGCCGCGATCCAGATCACGACGGTGAAGCTGGTGCCGAGGGCTTCTCAGTGAAGAGCCTCGCAACCAAACGCCTGCGCCGCGCACTGGCCGACGAGGCAGGCTTCACGCTGCTCGAAGTGCTGCTGGCCACGCTGCTGATGACGGTCATCCTGGGGGCGCTGGCGACGGTGACGGCGCAATGGCTGCCGAACTGGAGTCGCGGCATCGCGCGCGTGCAGCGGGCCGAGCGGCTCGCAACCGGGCTCGACCGTATCGTCGCCGACCTCTCGGTCGTCGAGCAGATCACCGTCAACGGCGATGCCAAGGGGCCGCTGTTCGACGGCGCCGAATTGTCGGTGACCTTCCTGCGTACCGCGCTCGGTCCGAGCGCGCGTCCCGGGCTCGAAATCATCCGCTTCATCGAGAAGGCCGATGCGCAGGGGCTGGCGCTGGTGCGCGAGCGCGCGACCTTCCAGCCGATGCCGACGGACGGGCAGGTCCGCTTCCTCGACCAGGTCGTGCTGGTCCGCGCGCCGTTCCGCGTCAGTTTCACCTATGCCGGGCCTGACGGTCAGTGGCAGCCGACCTGGCGCGGCCAGACGCAATTGCCGGAGCGCATCCGCGTCACCGTGCGCAACATTACCACCGGCCAGGTGCTGGCGGTCTCGGGCGCGGTGATCCCGCACATCACGGCGCCGGCCGAATGCGCGCGGGCCAAGAACCCGGCGACCTGCGTGACCGCAGGCACGCGGCCGCAGCAGCCCGAGAAGCAGGAGCAGCAGCTGTGAAGGGCGCGGGACACGAGCGGGTGAGGCTTGGCGACAGCCGCGGCTTCATCGTCGTCGCGGTGCTCTGGATGCTGGCGTCGCTGGCTGCGCTCGCGCTGATCTACCTGACCTATGTCACCAACACCGCGGTCACGGTCGCCGTCAGCGCGGACCGGTTGCAGGCCGATGCGCTGGTGAACGCCGGGCTCGAGCTTGCCGCCTACCGGCTGACGGCGCAGAACGAAGCGGTGCGCCCGACCAGCGGCACCTTCAATGCCCGCGTCGGGGCCGGCCGGGTCAGCGTGACGTTCCGCTCGGAGGCGGCGCGCATCGATCTGAACATGGCGCCGAAGCCCTTGCTCGCAGGGCTGATGACGGCGCTCGGCGTCTCCGCGACGGATGCGCCTGTCTATGCCGACAGGATCCTCGCCTGGCGCACCTCCACGGAAGCCGGACAGGACAATCCCGAAGATGCCTTCTACCGCACGCTCGGGGCGTCCTATCTGCCGCGTCACGCGCCGTTTCCGCACAGCGACGAGCTGTGGCTGGTGCGCGGCATCCCGGCCGCCGTGGTCGAACGCGTGCTGCCCTTCGTCACGGTGTTTAGCAACATGCGAACTGTGAACGTGCTCGACGCCGCGCCGCAGGTGGTGGCGGCGCTGCCGGGCATGACCCCCGAAACCCTGCAGCAGGTGCTGCGTGATCGCGCCGATCCCAGGATCGACCCGCGTTCGCTGGTGGGGCTCGCCGGGGGCACCAATGCGACGGTCGAGGGCTCGCGCGCGTACCGGATGACGGTCGCCGTCGAGGCGCCTTCGCATCGGCGCAGCTCGGCCGAGATTGTGATCCTGCTTCTCGACAGCGGCGATGAGCCGTATCGTGTATTGTCGTGGCACAACGCCTATGACGGCTCCGCCGGAAAGCCTCTGTGAGATGAGTTCGCTCGATTCCCTTCGCGGCATTCTCGACGCCTGGACCGGCACCGTGGCCGGCACGATCGTTGCCGCCCTGGAGCGGGTGGTGGCGCCGCGCGTGGTGCGGCTGGTCGAGACCGGGAGCGGCGCTTTCGCGCTGGAGGCCGCCAAGACCGACAATCTGCCGAAGGAGCTCGGCTTCGAGGACGGCAAGTTCGTGGGCGCCAATCTCGCCCAGATCGTCCGGGGCAGCCGCGTCGAGATCGTGCTGCAGCCGACGCGCTTCCTGTTCCGCCCCCTGGAGCTGCCGGCCCGTGCGGCCGATTTCCTCGAGGGCATCGTGCGGGCGCAGATCGACCGCCTGACGCCGTGGAGCGCCGCGGAGGCCGTGTTCGGATGCAGTCCGCCCGTGGCGCATGGCAGCGAGAGCATCACCACGGAGATCGCCGCGGCGCCGCGCAAACTGGCGCTCGGCTATGTCGAGGCGGTGTCCGCCTTCCATCCCTCGGCGATCGCGATCGTGACGGAGGCGGCCGAGGGCCGGCGCATCAGGGTGTTCGAGCAGAGATCGCGCGGCGCGATCGACCCGGTGCGGTTGAGCCGGACGCTGCAGGCGGTGCTGGCCCTTGCCGCGGTCACTGCGGTGACCGCGTCGGTCGCGGCGGGTTACCTCGCAGACAGCCTCAGCACGCAGCAGAGCGAGCTCGAACGGCAGATCACCCAGCGCCGCGCCGCGCTCCGCGGCAGCGACGGCGGCGAGCGCTCGCCGCTCGCGCTGCTCGAGCGGCGCAAATACGAGACCGCAGCGAGCGTGATCGTGCTTGAATCGCTGAGCCGGGTGTTGCCCGATCATACCTATGTCACCGAGCTGCACCTCGCCGGCAATAAGATCCAGATCGGCGGCATCACCCGCGATGCGCCCTCGCTGATCCCGCTGATCGAGCAGTCCCAGCATTTCACCCGCGCGACCTTCTATGCCCCGACGACGCGCAGTCCCACCGATCCCGGCGAACGCTTCCATATCGAGGCGCAGGTCGAGCCGAGGAACGCGCCATGAGCAGTGCCAAGAGCAGCGCGGTGGGCAGCAAGGTCGCAAGCGGAAACGGCGTGACGCGGGCGCTGACCGGCTCGCCGCTCATCGCGGTGACGCTCTACATCGCCATCGCCGGCGGGCTGTTGCTGATGGCGGGCCTTTCGATCGCCGATGTCATCGCCCATCGCCAGGCCCTGGCGGAGACCTCCGACCTGCTCGATCAGCTGCGCGGCCGCAAGGGCGGCGCCAAGAACGCCGCGGCAGCAATGGCCGAACATCCCGGCACGCCGTTCCTGGAAGGGCCGACCGTGACGGTGGCCGGCGCCAATCTGTTGCAGCGGGTCGCCGCCGCGGTCGGCAGTGTCGGCGGCTCGGTGCAGTCCTCGCAGGTCGACGTGACAGGGGCGCAGGCGAAGGACGGCTTCGTCGGTCTTGTCGTGAGCTGCGAGCTGGAGCAGCCCGCGCTGCAGAAGCTGCTCTACGATCTCGAGGCCGGAATGCCGTTCCTGTTCGTCGAGCAGCTCGACGTCCAGGTGCCGCAGACCACTGCGCTCGGCGATGCCCCCACCGGCCGCGTCAGGGTGATCCTGGGCGTGTCCGGCCAGTGGCAGGCGGGGAAGTAGGGCGGCGTCGTCAGGCAGGCTCGCCGGCTCACCAGCTGTATTTGAAGACGCCCTTGCCGGAATAGCTGGTGACGTTGCCGGAGAACTCGCCGTCGAAGGTGCCGGCGAGCGAGAAGCCGCTCAGCCATTTCATCTCGGCGCTGGCGCTGACGAGCGCCGAGTCGGCATCGACCCTGGCGCCGTTCACGACGAAGCTGGTGCCCGGCAGGGTCTGGAACAGCGCGGTGACGGCGCGGCTCGGATTGTAGTTGTGCGCCCAGGCGGCGCGGCCGCGCAGCGTCAGCACGCCGTTCTGCATGGCGTAGGATTTGTCGGTGCGCAGGCCGAGCTCGGAGCGGGTGTCGGTGAGGGATTGCGCCGCGTAGTTCAGCGCGAACAGGCCGCCACCGTTGATGCTGGCCTCGGAATAGTTCGGCAGGTTGAAGTTCGTCACCTGCGCGGCCGTATAGGGCGTGATGCCGATCATCGGCATCGCGAAGCGGTAGCCGCCTTCGAAGCGGGCCGAGAACGTGTCGGCCTTGTAGCGGGCCTGGAGCTGGTCGGCCCCGGCCAGCGCCACGGTGCGGTTGGTGGTGACGTCGTGCCAGCCATAGGCGAGGGCGGCCGAGATATAGGCCGGGCCGAAATTATGCCGGCCATAAACGCCGGCCTGGAACAGGTCGGCCGAGCCCGAGCCCATCGCATTCGCAACCGAGTAGTTCAGTCCACCGCCGCCGAGCGCGAAGCCCACCAGCGCATCGACCGAGAGCCTGTAGTCGGCGCCGGCCGCGGCGCCCCAGACCCGTGCGGTCAAATCCTGCGAGCCGACCGCCGCATTGCCGCCGACATCGGCCGAGCCGCCATAGCCGGCAGCCCAGACGCTCCAGCGGCTGCTGGGCTGCGCGGACAGCAGCGAAGGCGCCTTGGTTGCCACCGCATAGGCCTCGCGCTCGCGCGCATTGGCCGGACGCATCCTGGCGTAGGCGCTGGCATCCTCGCTATCGGCGAAATGCGCGACGCTGCCCGCCTTGGCGAAGCCGCCCGAGCGGCCGATGACGGTCGGGTCGAGCATCAGACTGAGGAACTGGCTGTCGGCGTTGATCGCAGACTGGATGATGCCGGTGCCGAGTTCGCCGGAGGCAGTGGTGAGCCCCGACCGCGACAGCGCGGCGAAGGCCGCAGGGATGCCGCCGGTGGTGTTGAAGAAATTGGTCAGCGTGTTCGCGACGTTCTGCTGGTTGGTGTTGAGGCCGCTCGCCGGCGTGAAGTTGACGTTGACGTTCAGGTATACGTTGTTGGTGTCGTAGCTCAGCGTCGCGTTGAGCGTCGGCATGTTGGAGAGGACGGTCGGATTGAAGGTGGTGTTGGTGAGGGTGCCGGCCGCAGTCAGGATCGTGTACTGCTTCTTGACCGTGCCCGAGGTGAAATTCACGCTCACCGTCGCGCCGCCGAGATTGGCCGCGCCGGTGACGCTGGCGAGGCTGGCGGCGGTGGAGGAGACCTGCACCAGATAGGTCGAGGCGGCGGTGAAGATCAGGCTGCCGGTCACTGTCAGCGGGCCGAACGGGGTGGCTGCGCTGCCCGGGGCCAACGTGCCGCCGCTGACCTGGACGCCGGCGACGGTGCCGCTGCCGGCGAGCGTGCCGCCGGTGTTGACGGTGATCGGGCTGTTCAGGATCGTGCCGTCCACCACTAGCGTGCCGCCGTTCACGGCGGTGGCGCCGGTATAGGTGTTGACGCCGGTCAGCGTCTGCGTGCCGCCGGCCAGCGTGAGGCCGCCGCCGGCGCCGGCATCGTCAATGACGCCCGAGAACGTGCCGTTGGCGTTGGTGATCGTCAGCGTGTTGGCGCCGAGATTGACGTTACCCGATCCCGACAACGAACTGATCGAGGTGCCGCCGTTGCTTAGGTTCGAGATGTCGAAGATACCATCGGCGATGACGTTCCGGGATGAAGCGATGCTGCCATTCAGGCCGCCGAAAAAAATAAGGTCCAACTCGCCGCCCGCGGCAATCGTGGTCGTGCCGGTATACAGGTTGTTGCCTGAGAGCTGCTGCGTGGCGGCGTTGGCAATCACCAGATTCCCCCCCGTGCCGCCGCCGATACCGCCGTCCAGGATGACACCCGAGAACACGCTCCCGTTCGTGATCGTGAGCGTCTTCGAGCCGAGCGCGATGAAGCCGGCACCAGCCATCGAGAAAAGCGCCTGTATCGAGGCGCCGGAGGTGGTCTGCGAAATATCCAATGTCCCGGTCGCACCCGGCGAGAAGGTCACAAGGACGGAACTCGCGATCGAGCCGCTGCCCTTCAGCGCCAGCGTCGCACCGACGTCGATCTGGGTTGCGTTGGTATAGGTGTTGACGCCGGAGAACGTTTGGGTGCCGTTGAAAATCTCGACCCCGCCCGTTCCATTGATCACGCCTGAGAACTCGGTCGAACCGTTGGTGATGAACACTCCCTTGGTGCCCATCTGGACCGTCCCGGTTCCGGCCAGCGTGGTGAGGGCCGCTGCCGATGGGGTGATCGCGGAAATGTCGAGCGTGCCGTTCACCGTGACGACGCTGGAGTCCGCGATGCTGCCGAAGCCCGACAGCGCCAGGGTTCCGGCCGAGACCGTCGTCGCGCCGGTATAGGTGTTGACGTTGGTCAGCGTCAGCGTGCCGGTGCCGACCTTGGTGAGGCCGCCGCCGGTGCCGGAAATCACGCCGTCGACCTGGGTCGAGGTGTTGAGGCTGCCGGTGGTGAGGGTGTTGGCGCCGAGCACGTAATTGCCCGCGCCTTCGATCGAACCGCTGGTGATCCCGCCGCTGGTGAGGCCGGAAATGTCGACCGTGCCGCCGGCATTGGTAATGAACTTCGCGTTGCCGCCGGTCGCTGACGCGCTGAAATTCGTCGTCGCGCTGTTGTTGGTGGTGATGGTGGCGCTGCCCGCTGTGGCGGAGCCGTCGAAATTCAAGATGCCGTCGTTGATGATGCTCGACGTGGCGGCAGTGGTGTTGTTGTGGAAGCTCAGCGTGGCGCTCGCCGCGTTGTTGATCGTGGCGCTGCCGGCCGAGGCGCTGGTGTAGAAATCGATATGGCCGCCGGCATTGTTGGTGATCTGGGCGCTGCCGGCATTGGCGGAATCCTCGAAGGTGAGGAAGCTGCCGTTGATGATGCTGGCCGTCCCCGCCGTACTGTTCTGGAGGAACGAGACGGTGCCGCCGGAATTGTTCGTGATGGTGACCGCACCAGTCCCGCCGCTCGCGGTGCTGCTGTTCTGGAACACCATATTGTTGCCGTTGGACGCCGAGATGAAGTTCTGGGTGTTGCCGGAATTGTTGATGATGCCGGTGCCGTTGACGATGAAGGCGTCGCCGGTCGTGACCGTGTAGGCCTGCGCGGTGTTCGTGAACTGGACCGTGCCGATGACGACGACGCCGTTGAAATTGTCGACGCTCGCGTTGCCGGTATTTGTGAAGGTCGCGGTTCCGTCCGGCACGCTCGGGTTCGTTGACCAGTTGGCCGGATCGGTCCAGTCGGAGCTGGCGCCGGTCCAGGTGCCGTCCACGGCATGCGCGGCGACCACGCCGAGCGCGGTCGTGGCGAGCAGGGTCGCCAGAGCGTGGCGCCTGACCGACCGCAGCCGGTCTCCGATCCTCTCGGGCGCCATTTTCGGTCCGGCCATTGGTGCTCTCAAATTAAAAAAACAATCGCAAAGCATTGCAACCCGGGCGCGCAAGCGCAGCCCCGTCCGCGATGGTCTCATGACCTCGCAAGGGCTCGCAATGAACGGGGGTTGGATAGAGCAGGGTTCCTGCCCATTCCGGGGGCAATTTCCGCGATCGTGGCTCTTGGGCAACATTTTTACGTGTCGCAACACAGGCGCTGCCGGTCCGCCCGAATTGGGCGGACGAGGCGGTTGATGGCCGAGCTCATCGGGCCTAGTTTGCCGGGGAAAGGAACCTGCAAGGCGATCTGATGTCCGGGTGGCTCCAAGCGGTGGGATTGGCTGTGCTGTGGACGGTGCTGGGCAGCGCCGCGGCGCCGGCCGCAACCTCTTCGCGCATCGATATCCTGCCTGACGATGCCGCGGGCGCTCCCGCCGACAGCGTCGATGTCGGCGCGATGCGGCCGATCGCGCGGCCGGCCCAGGCCGTGAGCAAACCGGTCCCCCGCGGCAATCCGCTGTGGTCTGTGCCGCTCTCGGCGCTGACGGCAACCCAGGAACGTCCGATCTTCTCGGCCTCGCGCCGGCCGCCGCCACGCGCGGTCGCCGCATCCCCGGTCGAGGAGGTGCAGGCGCCGCCGCCCAAGCAGGTCGAGGCCCCGCCGCCGCCGCTTTTGCTGGTGGGGGCCGTGATCGGCGAGGGCGATGCGATCGCGATCCTCGTCGACCGCTTCGACCAGAAGGTCGTCCGCCTGCGGCAGGGCGAATCGCTCGGCGGCTGGTCGCTGACCGAGGTTCAGCCGCGCGAGGTGACGTTCAAGCAGGGCGATCGCAGCGAGGTCCTGGCGCTCCAGCGCCCGGCCGATCCGGTGGCGGCCCCCGCGGCGGCTCCGCCTCATGACGCCAGCGGCGGCAGGCTGACGATGCCGGCGACGAGTGATAGGTCCTTCGCTCCCTTCGTGCCGCGTTCGACGCCGAAGAACGGCGAGTCCGATGGGCTCTGAGCGCCGGGCGGCCTGCCGTACGGAACTGGCCGGGCACAGGTGAACGGCAGTCGCGTCCGCAGGCTATCGACAATCCATGTCCTGACTGCTAGCCCGAATTTGCGCTGCTTGGGGGAACCCCGATTGATGAGGTGGCACAGGCTTGGTGAGGGTACGGCCGGGTGGCTGGCATGACTTCGACAAAAAGACCGCCCGACCTGCTGGGAAACTCCGCCTGGAACGCGATGGCCTTCCTGGTGGCCGTGGTGCTGAACCTGGCCATCCTGCCTTTCGTGATCGCTCGCCTCGGTCTGGCGGCATTCGGTGTCGCGGGTCTCGTGACGGCATGCATTGCGCCTGCACTGGTGTTCAGCAACGCGCTCGGACTGTCGACCGCGCGCGAGCTTGCCCAGCGGCTGGAGCCGTCAGACCGCGAGGATGCGCGGCGCCTGTTCGCGACGGCGATCATGCTCGCGATCGTAGCAGGCGGGCCCATCACCGTCTTCTTCTGGCTTGCCGGAGCTCCGCTCGCGCGTCTCGGCTTTCATCTGGCAGGTTCGGCCGCCGACGATCTTGGATTGGCCTTCACACTGGCCGGTGCAGGCTGGTTGTGCCAATGCGTATCTGCTGTCTTCGTGTCGTTGTTCACCGCGCGCCAGGACTATCGCCGGATCTCTTCGATCGGCATTGTCAGCACGTTGGTCTCGACCCTTTCGATGCTGCTGCTGATCCCCGCCGCGCCTCATGCCTCGACGTTCCTCGGTTGCCAGGCGCTTGGGTTTGCAAGCGGTCTGCTGATGGCCCTGGTATGGTCCCGCGGCATCGGTCAATGGCTGGCGCCGCCGGCGCTGCATCGCGGGTCGCTCGGCAAATTGGTTCGGCTGGGCGGCTGGCAGGTTGCCGCACAGGGGGGGGCGCTGCTTGCCGGGCAGGCCGATCGATATCTGCTTGGCGCGCTGCTGCAACCCCAATTCGTCGGCTTCTATGGCGTGGCGCAGCGCCTCCAGGAGGCCACCTATATCGGCATTCTCAAGGTCGGCGAGATCCTGTTTCCGTTCTTTAGCACGCTGCAAAAGGAGAGCGAGGATCGCAAGGTCGATCTGCTGTTCCGGTCGTCCTGGATTTTGAACGTCCTTGCCGCGAGCGCCTTGGGTGCGTTGATCCCCGTCGCCGGTCCGCTGCTTCATGTCTGGACCGGCGCCGAGGTCGCGGCCGAGGCGGCGCGGGTGCTCGTCGTCTTGTCAATTGCCGGTATCCTTGGATCGAGTGCGAATGTGTTCGGCTTTTATCTGTTGGCGCAGGCGCGCTCGCGCTCCAACGCGCTCATCGCGCTGATCACGGGGATCGTGACTCTCGGCACCAGTGCGATCGTGCTGCCAAGCTTCGGCTGGCAGGCCGCAGGCTGGAGCGCCTGCGCTGGCATGGTCGCGCAGATGGCGACGATCGTCGTGCTGTTGCGCCGCAGTTTTGACATTTCCGGCATTTGGCCGCGCGTGATCCATTGCGTGCTGATGCCGCTTGGCATCGGGATCGTGACGGCGCTGGCGCTGCGCACTGGTCTCGACCGCGCACCGTTCCATCTTGCGCCGTCCTGGTGGTCGGTGGGAGTCGTCGCGGCGGTGACGGCTGCGATCATCTTTGTCGTCGAAGTTGCCGTATCGCAGCTGGGACCGTATCGAAGGGCCTGCTTGCAGGACTTGCGGGCCATTCTCAGCCGCTTCGTGCCCCTGAAGGCGATCTAGGACATGTGCGGAATCGCCGGAATCGTCAATCTGCGCGGCAATGCGGTCGAGCCGTCCGAGATCTCGCGACTGACCGGCCTGATCGCGCATCGCGGTCCGTTCGGCGAAGGAACGTGGTTCAGCGCGGACCGGACTCTCGCATTCGGCCATCGTCGTCTTGCGATCATCGATCCCGGCGAAGGCGGCTATCAGCCGATGCTGTCCGCGGACGGCCGTTACGTCATTGTCTACAACGGCGAGATCTACAATTTCCTCGAGCTGCGCCGCGAGCTCGAAGCGCGGGGCGCGGTGTTCCGCAGCCAATCCGACACCGAGGTGATCCTGGCCGCCTGGGAGGCCTGGCGGGAAGACATGCTGCCGCGCTTCAATGGCATGTGGGCCCTTGCGATCTTCGACACCAGCACGCGCGAATTGTTTCTTGCGCGCGATCGCTTCGGCATCAAGCCGCTGCTCTATGCCGTGTCGCCGGAGCGGTTTGTCTTCGCCTCCGAGCAGCGAGCGCTGGTACGGAGCGGACTGATCGATCCGTCCGTCGATACGGAGGTGGCACGGCGCCTGATGTTCGACGCCTTCGGCATCGAGGGCAGCAACCGGACCTTGTTTCGGCAGGTTCGCCGTCTGCAGGCCGGCCATTGCATGTGGCTGCGCCAGGGCAAGGTCAGTGTCAGGCGCTGGTGGCGGACGATCGATCATCTGCCTGCGGTGCCGGCCACGGAATCCGAGCGCGTGGCCGGCTTCCGCGAACTGTTCCAGGACGCCGTGGCCCTGCGGATGCGCAGCGACGTGCCGATCGGAACGTGCCTGTCCGGGGGCTTCGACTCCTCGGCGGTGATCTGCACCATGGCCGCACACGAGCAGGCCGGGATGGGACCGCGCGACAGCACCGCGTGGCGCCACGCCTTCGTCGCGACCTTCCCGGGCGCATTGAACGACGAGCGGCCAATGGCCGAGGAGGCCGCCGCCTGGGCCAAGGTCGAGCCCACCTTCCTCGAAATCGGACAGGGCGATGCGTTGACGGATCTCGATCGGATTCTCGACGATCTCGACGACGTCTATATCGGGCTGCCCAGCGCGGCATGGCTGATCTACCGGCAGTTGCGGCAGAACAGCGTGACGGTCTCACTCGACGGCCACGGTGCGGACGAGTTGATGGGCGCCTATTTGCAAGAAGGCCGGGCGGCGGCGTTTCGAATTCGCAACGCCGCGGAAGATCTGGCTTCGCGATCCCCGCTGGCGCGTCGCGGCGTGGACCTGCTGCGCGTGCTGGCCCTGAAACGTCAGGGCGTCTATTTCCTGCGCAGCGGTCTGCGTGATCTTCCGAGCCCGCTTCCGCTGGTCGGTGAGGACGATGTGCTGCCGCGCGAATGGGGCGGCCTGAACCGGCGGCTCTATCGCATGTTTCACAGCACCGTGCTGCCCACTATCCTGCGCAATTTCGATCGTCTCTCGATGGCTCACGGCGTCGAGGTCCGCATGCCTTTCATGGACTGGCGTCTCGTCACCTACACCATGGCGCTTCCGGAAAGCAGCAAGGCGGCGGACGGCTATACCAAGGCTGTGGCTCGGCGGGCGATGGAGGACCTGATGCCGGAGTCGATCCGCACTGCGCGCCGCAAGGTCGGTTTCAATTCGCCGATGCCGGAGTGGTTGAACGGGTCGCTGGCCGGCTGGACCGCCGATCTGCTCGACCGCAAGGTGCCGGCGTTTGCCGAACTGGTGGATGAAGCGGCCTTGCGCGGAGCGGTCAGCCGCTTGACCGCGTCGAAGTCCTGGGACTGGGAGAAGGTCGGGCGGATCTGGCCGTACCTGAACATGAAATGGATGTTGGCGAGGTACGCGTAGGCGATGCGTCTGTTCCAGAATAGCTGCTTCTATCCGTCCTATCTGCCGCGGTTCAACCAACTTGCGGCAAAGGCGCTCAGCTTCGACGCGCGGCGCGAGGTGTTTCTCAACGACCGTTTCGGTGCGGCGCATTTCCTGCAACCCGTACTCGATGGATCGCCGGAAGCCTTCTTCACCAATGGCGACGACGAGATCCTGCAGCGCCGCTGGGCGCGCGAGCAGGGTATGTCGGGCGAGCCGACGCTCGAGGCCATCCTGCTCGCGCAGATCGAGCATCACGCCACCGAGGTGTTCTACAATCTCGATCCGGTACGCTACCCCAGTACATTCGTTGCCAAGCTGCCGGGCTGCGTGAAGACGACGCTGTGCTGGCGTGCGGCGCCGTCGGGAAATGCCGATTTCACGGCCTATGGCGCCGTGCTTGGCAACTTTCCTTCGATCCTCGACTTCTGGCGCGGCAAGGGATGCCGTGGCGAATTGTTTCGTCCGGCGCATGATCCGGTGATGGACGAATATGGTCACGGCGAACGACCGATCGACGCCGTCTTCGTCGGCGGCTATTCGCGGCATCATCGCGCACGGGCCAGAACGCTGGAGCGGGTCGCGCACCTCGCCGACAGCCACAATATCGTGCTGTGTCTCGACGCATCGCGCCTGACGAGGCTTGCCGAGAGCCCGATCGGACGATTGCTGCCGCTGGGCCGTCACAGGCGCCCCGACGCCATCGCGGCCATCGCAAGACCTCCGGTATTCGGAAAGGATCTCTATGAACTGATCGGCTCATCCAAGATCGTGCTCAATGGCGCGATCGACATGGCGGGCGAGGATCGCGGCAATATGCGCTGCTTCGAGGCCATGGGGTGCGGTGCGCTGCTCGTGTCCGACGCCGGACGATATCCGGAGGGCATGCAGAACGGTGTCACGATCGAGACCTACGGTACCCCGGACCAGGCCGCCGAAGTCATCTCGCGCAGTCTCCAGGACTGGCCCAGATCGGCCGAGATCGCCGCGCTGGGGCGGGCGCGCATGCGCGACATCTATGGCAAGGACGTGCAGTGGAAAGCGTTTGTCGATCTCGTAGGGCGCCTGTAGCCATGCTAGAGCATTTGTCGCGCGTCCTCCCGATTGACTGCATGACTTCCAACTTGCTGATTCAGTGGAGGGCGGAGGCTGGCTCCGTTGGAGGTGTCATTTGAGAATCCGGACACGTTCGATCCTGCGACGTGAGAGGGTGCGCTGATGTCCGGCCTTTCCACGCTTGTGCGCCGTTGCGCGCATGCCATCGACGGCTTCAATTGGCACTATATCGTCCAGCGCCTGATCGGGCGGGCGACCTGCCGACTGCATCCTGACGCGTTCCTGGCTCACAGCGCACGGATCCGGAATGCGCTGGGCGATAGCGAGAAGATTGTCATTGGCAGTCACTCTCATGTCCGGGGAGAATTGATGATCCTCGGTCACGGCGGCCGCATCACGATCGGAGAGTGGTGCTATGTCGGCGTCGGTACGCGCATCTGGTCGGGCGCCTCGATCGACATCGGAAATCGCGTCCTGATCTCGCATTCGGTGAACATATTCGACAATCTCTCGCATCCGATCCGTGCTTCCGAGCGGCACGAGCAGGCGAAGCAGATCTTCACCTTGGGCCACCCGCGCAAGCTCTCGCTCGACGATCGTCCGATCAAGATCGGCGACGATGCGTGGATCGGCGCTTGCGCGATGGTCATGCGCGGCGTGACGATCGGTGAGGGCGGGATCGTCGCCGCCGGCGCCGTGGTCACCAAGGACGTTCCGGCGTATTCCATCGTGGCCGGTAATCCTGCCACTGTGATCAGGGAGTTGTCGCCGGACGAGCGATAAGGGACGCCCATGACAATTGGGATTGCAATGTGTCCACAAACCAACCGTCTGCACATCGGGTAGCCATGTCGATCTGGATCACCGGCGCGAACGGGTTCATCGGCCGCCATCTCGTCCGCGAGTTGGCGAGCAGCGGACATGCGGTGCATGGCGTTGGCCATGGTGCCCTCGATCCGGCCGATGCGCGTGCGCTCGGCCTGCAGACCTGGATCAATGGCGAGGTCGACGCCGCCAACCTGAACGCGCTCGCCGTCGCGCACGGAGTGCCGTCGCATGTCTTCCACCTCGCCGGCGGATCGTCGGTCGGGCTGTCGATGGAGCGCCCGTTCGAAGACTTTTCGCGGACCGTGGCCAGCACGGCGCGCCTGCTGGAGTGGCTTCGAAGCTTCGCACCCGATAGCCGGTTGATCGTCGTGTCGAGTGCCGCCGTCTACGGCGCCGAGCACGCCGGGCCGATCCGCGAAAGCGCGGCGCTGGCGCCGATGTCGCCCTACGGCCACCACAAGCTGATGATGGAGCAACTGTGCCAAAGCTACGTGCAGAGCTTCGGCATTCGCTGCGCCGTGGTGCGGTTGTTCTCGGTCTACGGTCCCAACCTTCGCAAACAGCTTCTCTGGGACATCTGCTCGCGGCTGCGCAGCGAGCAGCGCACGCTGACTCTCGGAGGAACGGGATCCGAGATCAGGGATTGGACCGACGTTCGCGACGTCGTTCGCCTGCTGGCGCGCGTCGCGGAGGGGCCGTGGCAGGACGATTTTGACGTGATCAATGGCGGCTCGGGGCGTGGCGTCAGCGTCGCCGGCATTGCCGACGGCCTGATCGGGCATTGGGGCGGCAAGACGGCCCTGCAGTTTTCGGGCATCGCGCGGCCGGGCGATCCGACCAGCCTGCTGGCCGACAACGTGCGCGTGCTCGACATGAATTTCGATTGGCGCATTCCGCTGGAGCGAGGTCTCGCCGACTACGTCGCCTGGTTCAAGGACCAAGCTCGTGCCTGAGCGTGCGCCGCTGCGGATCGCGTTCACCAACATTCCGCGCCGTCTATGGGCGGGAGGCTACAACTATCAACGCAATCTGTTCGAGGCGCTCAACAGATACGCGCCCGGAGCGCTGACGCCGGTGCTGTTCGCGGGAACGGCGGATGATGCCGATGAGATCGCTGCACTAGCGAATATTCCCGCGGTCGAAATCGTGCGCTCGCAGGTGTTCGATCATGCCGCGACCGGTCTTGCCCGTGCGACCGGTCTCGCTCGTGCGATGGCTTTTGGTCTGGACGGCCCCGCCGTTGCCGAATTCAGGATTCGCGGGATCGACATGGTGTTCGAATCCGCGCGCTTCTTCGGCTGGCGCCTGCCGTTCCCTGCGATCGCCTGGTTTCCGGATTTCCAGCACCGCCTGCTTCCGCACCTTTTCTCCAGGGGCGCTTACTGGCGGCGCGATCTCGGCTTCCGGGTCCAGATCGCGTCCGGCCGGCACATCATGCTGAGCAGCGCCAGCGCGCTCGCCGATCTCAAGCGGTTTTATCCGGGCCTGAAGAACGGCGTCTCCGTGGTCCGGTTCGCCACCGAGCCGCCAGCCAGCCTGCTAGCCACGAATCCCTCCGACGTGATCGCAAGCTACAAGCTGCCGTCGCGCTATTTCTATCTGCCGAACCAGTTCTGGCGCCACAAGAATCACCGGGTCGTCGTCGCGGCGCTTGATCTCTTGAAACGCCGCGGGCTCGATGTCGTCGTCGCGGCGTCCGGAAATACGCAGGACGCCCGCGAGCCAGATCTCTTCGAAATGACCATGAAGGAGGTCGGGTCGTGCGGTCTCGATGCGAACTTCAGACACCTCGGAATGATTCCGCTGGATCACGTCTATGCGCTGCTGCGCGCGTCGATCGCCCTCATCAATCCTTCGGAGTGCGAGGGATGGAGCACGACGGTCGAGGAAGCCAAGTCGTTCGGCGTTCCGATGATCCTGTCTGATATCGACGTTCATCGCGAGCAGGCCGAGGGACGCGCGCGGTATTTCGGCATCCACGACGCCGAGGCGCTGGCTGATCAGATGTCACAGGTTGCGCAGGCGGCCGGGCCTGCAACGGCCCGCAATCTGTTGCCGAATCTCGACCAGCGCGTCGGGGCGTTCGTTGCCGATTTTATCCGGCTAAGCCAGGATGTGATGGCGTCACGGTCCGCTTAGGATGCGGGCGGCGTGACTGCTGTTGCTGCAAAAATGCTCCGGGGCGCAACATACCAGAGCAAGAAGAGAGGAGCCGCGTCGTGCGTAACCAGCGCGCGCCGTGAGCGGCACGTTGAGCAGGACGTGGGGCAGCGGTCCGGCGGATATCGACACGAAGCGCGCCGGCAGTCCCACAGACGTCCGGTTGCCGAGGGCTAGCACGAAGCCCGAGGCAAGCGCGGTCAACGGTGCGAGATCTAGGCCGACGGAAACGACGCCTACGGTCGCAAATTGTGACGCATATAAATTGCCGAAGGCTAGGTCTGCTGCATCACGACGGTCAGTTCCTCCTGGTAAGGGCAATGGATCAGCGGCTTAAAGACGGAGATCTGGCAGCACGAGGTCACGGGATGGCGTGCAAAAAGTGTTTGTAGATGTCGAGTGCGCTCGACGCAGTCACGATCATCCGGATGTTGCCGAGGTCGAAATATTTGCCGGGCGGGCTGTTCAAGTTGACGTCTATTAGCCAGATCAGGAGTAGTCCGACCAGCATTGGCCCGAAGATCGACACGATGACGGATGTTCTTTCCCTCAGGAGCCGGGGCAGGCGGTCAGGAAGACGCTTCCTAGCAATCCGCCCCAAAGATTGTGCTTATGCGAATGTACTAAGACGCGCTTCTTGCCCACGGAGATCCAGCAGGCGTCTCTGTTGTCCAATATGATCGTCGCGTCGTGACCAGATTTCTCGTTGATGTAGAGCAGGCGCGGCATCACTTCATTACTCCTCGCTTTTTCTTTTTCGGCAATTCCGCTTAGCCGAAGTTATCGGTGCTTTGAAGCATTGTTGGCTTGCGGGGCAGTACCCCTTATTGCTTTCTCCGTCCTCTGGGCTCGGCGGTTCGCTTGTAACTTAGTTATTTCAGATCTCATTCCAAAGTCATAAGGGGGATGCCGCCGGGCGGCTTGAACTCGGCCGGATTCGCCCGCACAATGGCACTGAATTCACCCCTGAATTTCCAATCCGAACAAGAATATAGGGAAGACGCACGTGGGACATGGAATGAAGGCCGCGATTGCGCTGGCGGCCGCGCTTTGCGGCACGCCCGCCTTTGCCGGCTGGGAGCCGACCAAGCCCGTGGAGATCGTCGTGGCGGCCGGGGCCGGCGGTGCCTCGGATCAGATGGCCCGGATGATGCAGGCCGCGATCCAGAAGAACAATCTGATGAAGCAGCCCATGGTGGTCTCGCTGAAGGGCGGCGCCTCGGGCGCGGAAGCGCTGATGTACATGAAGTCCAGCGAGGGCGACCCGAACAAGGTGCTGATTGCCTATTCGCTAATCTACATGCTGCCGCTCTCGGCAAGGATCCCGTTCAACTGGCGCGAGCTGACCCCGGTCTCGGTGATCGCGCTCGACCAGTTCGTGCTGTGGGACAACAGCGCCGGCCCCAAGACGGTGAAGGAATTCATCGACGCCGCGAAGGCGGCGAGCTCGCCGTTCAAGATGGGTGGCACCGGCTCCAAGCGCGAGGATCACGTGCTCACCGTGTTCCTGGAGCAGAAGACCGGCGCGAAGTTCTCTTATCTGCCCTACAAGTCCGGCGGCGAGGCCGCGACCCAGCTCGTCGGCAACCACACCGAAGCCAACGTCAACAATCCCAGTGAGAATCTCGAGGTCTGGCGCGCCGGCCAGGTGCGTCCGCTCTGCGTGTTCGACAAGGAGCGCATCTCCTACACCAGCAAGGTGACGGATACCCAGTCCTGGGCGGACATTCCGACCTGCAAGGAGCAGGGCGTCGACGTGCAGTATCTGATGCTGCGCGCGATGTTCCTGCCCGGCAAGGTCACGGCCGAGCAGCAGGCGTTCTACGTCGAGCTGTTCCACAAGGTGACCCAGACCACCGAGTACAAGGACTACATGGAAAAGCAGGCGCTGAAGCCGATCTTCCTCACCGGCAAGGACATGGTGCAATTCCTCGAGGAGGACGATGCCGTCAACAAGTCACTGATGACCGAAGCCGGATTTGTCGCGAAGTAAGACGCTCTGCTCCCTCGCCCCGTACTTACGGGGAGAGGGTTGGGGTGAGGGGCTCTCTCCGCGAGTCCAATCCTCGCCGTCTCCCCGGATGCTCCCCCTCGCCCCAACCTTCTCCCGCACGCGGGCGAGGGAGAATTGATCGCACTCTGTCCCTAACTGAGCATGTCCCAAACCGATCTTGAAATCGTCGTCGACGATCCGACCGCGCCTGAAGACGACTCCCCCGCCGTGGTCTCCTCCGGCTCGGTCGAGATCATCGTCTGCCTCCTGCTGCTCGCGCTCGCCGTCACCCTCGGCTACGACAATTGGCGCACCGGCGCGTCCTGGGATGCGACCGGGCCCGAGCCCGGCTATTTTCCATTCTATCTCTCGATCATCCTCGGCGGGGCCAGTCTCTACGGCCTGATCGTGGCGCTGCTGGCGCGGCGCGCGGCATCCGGGACGTTCGTCACGCGCGCGCAGGCCCGCCGCGTGATGGCGGTGTTCGTGCCGACCCTGCTGTTCTGCCTGGTGACGCAGTTCCTCGGCCTCTATGTCGCGAGTTTTATGCTGATCGCCGGCTTCATGCGCCTCGTCGGCAAGATCGCGCTGTGGAAGTCGCTGCTCACCGCGCTCGTGTTCACGGCGATCATGTTCGTCACCTTCGACATCGCCTTCGACGTCATCATGCCGAAGGGGCCGCTCGAAGCGGCCTTCGGTCACTAGGGCAGGCGAACGATGGAAGCTCTCGGTCTCCTGCTTCATGGCTTTGCCGTCCTGCTCACGTGGAAGACGCTCGTCCTGATGATGGTCGGGCTGGTGCTCGGCATCTTCGTCGGTGTGCTGCCTGGCCTGGGCGGCCCCAACGGCGTCGCCATCCTGCTGCCGCTGACCTTCACGATGGATCCGACCTCGGCCATCGTGATGCTGTCCTGCATCTACTGGGGCGCGCTGTTCGGCGGCGCGATCACCTCGATCCTGTTCAACATCCCCGGCGAAGCCTGGTCGGTCGCGACCACGTTCGACGGCTATCCGATGGCGCAGCAGGGCCGGGCGGCGGAGGCGCTGACCGCGGCGTTCACGTCGTCCTTCATCGGTTCGCTGGTTGCGGTGCTGCTGATCACCTTCCTCGCGCCGATGATCTCGTCCTTCGCGCTGAAGTTCGGCCCGCCGGAGTTCTTCGCGGTCTATCTGCTGACCTTCTGCTCCTTTGTCGGCCTCGGGCGCGACGCCAAGCACAAGACGGTCATCTCGATGTCGCTCGGCCTGCTGCTCGCCGGCGTTGGCATGGATACCGTGTCGGGCAATCTGCGCATGACCTTCGGCTCGGCCGAGCTGCTCCGCGGCATCAACTTCCTGGTCGCGGTCATCGGCCTGTTCGGGATCAGCGAGATCCTGCTGACGATGGAGGAGCGTCTGGCGCTGCGCGGACATGCGGCGAGCATCTCGCTGCGTGTCGTGCTCGGCGTCTGGAAGGACCTGCCGAAATACTGGGTGACGCTGCTGCGTTCCTCCTTCATCGGCTGCTGGCTCGGCATCACCCCGGGCGGCGCGATCGCGGCGTCCTTCATGGGCTACAACCTCGCCAAGCGCTTCTCCAAGGACTCCGAGAGCTTCGGCAAGGGCCGCATCGAGGGCGTGTTCGCGCCGGAGACGGCGGCGCATGCCTCCGGCACCTCGGCGCTGCTGCCGATGCTGGCGCTCGGCATTCCCGGCTCGGGCACCGCGGCGATCCTGCTCGGCGGCCTCATGGTATGGGGGCTCAATCCGGGCCCGCTGCTGTTCGTCGAGCACAAGGACTTCGTCTGGGGCCTGATCGCCTCGATGTATCTCGGCAATGTCGTCGGCCTCGTGCTGGTGCTGACGACGGTGCCGATCTTCGCCTCGATCCTGCGCGTGCCGTTCGCGGCGGTGGCGCCGATGATCGTGGTGTCCTGCGCGATCGGCGCCTATGCCATCCAGAACGCGATGTTCGACATCTGGCTGATGCTCGGCTTCGGCATCGTCGGCTACGTGTTCAAGAAGATCGGCATTCCGCTGGCGCCGTTCACCCTGGCCCTCGTGCTCGGCAACCGTGCCGAGGATGCCTTCCGCCTCTCGATGATCGGCGCCGGTGGAAAGCTTGGGGTGTTCTGGTCGAACGGCCTCGTCGGCTCGATCACGACTCTGGCGATCGTTCTGCTGTTCTGGCCTGTCATCGACGGGTTGCTGGGCCGCGTCGGACTGACGCAGCGGACCAGGGCGACATCGCCTTAGCGCCGTAGAACAACGTTGTTCCGGATCAATGGCTTAGGGGAGGCGGTGGCGTTCTGATACCGGCGCGGCCGTAGGCTCGATTGTTCCGGGATGTTGCTGGTGCGGCACAGCCCCTTGGCAGGGAACCGGCTATGTTCTGCTCATAAATTTGAAGAGGATTTGCCATGAAGCGGATTGTGATTGGAATGGCGGCGGCGATGTCGCTGTTCGCGACGGGCGCACTGGCTGCTGATCTCGCGGCGAAGCCGTACGTCAAGGCCCCGCCGATGGTTGCCGCAGTTTATAATTGGACGGGCTTCTATGTCGGCGGCAACATCGGCTACAGCTGGGGCCGCTCCCGTGACGACTCCACTTTGACGACGCCTGCGGGCGTGGCGCTGTTTGCAAGCAGCGATCGCACCAACATGGACGGCGTCATCGGCGGTGGCCAGATTGGCTACAACTGGCAGATGCAGAATTGGGTTTGGGGCCTCGAGGCCGACATCCAGGGCAGCGATCAGAAGGGCAGCCGCGCCTTCACCTGTCCGACCGGCGTTTGTACGCCTCCTTTCGGCGTGCTCTTCGTGGCCCCCGGTCCGGCCGTGCCTGTCACGCTTGACCAGAAGCTGAGCTGGTTCGGGACGGTGCGCGGGCGCGTCGGCATCCTCGTGACCCCGACTTGGCTGTTCTACGGCACGGGCGGTTTGGCCTATGGAGAGGTGAAGACCACGGAGACCATCGGCGCGGCTGCGGCTGTGCTCTCGAGCTCCGACGTGCGCGTGGGCTACACGGTCGGCGCCGGCGTCGAAGGCGTGATCGGCGGCAACTGGACCGCCAAACTCGAATATCTCTGGATGGATCTTGGCCGCACCCGCGGGTCGTTCACCACCGCTATCGGAGCGCTCGGCGGCGGCGTGCTGACGAGCAACTACAGCTCCCGGATCACCGACAACATCCTTCGGGTCGGCGTGAACTACAAGTTTGGTGGCCCGGTGGTCGCCAGGTACTGAGATCGACAAAGGCGTCAACAAGAAGCAAAGCCCGGTCTCGCGCCGGGCTTTGTCGTTTCTGTCCGGATGCGCCCCCCCGTTATCGCGCTCAGCGGCGCGCCGCTGGTCGTCGGCTATCGTTCGCACATCACCGACAACATTCTGCGCTTCGGCGTGAACTACCGCTTCAGCGGCACCAGAGCGCCTGACTGACGCGCGATGCAAAAGGCCCGGCGTGAACGCCGCGCTTTTCCTTGGCGACGCCGGGCGAGGCGCTCACACCACCTTGGCGTCCCTGAGCTGGCCGATCTCGTCCGCACCGAAGCCGAACTCCTTCAGCACCTCGTCGGTCTGCTCGCCGAATTCCGGCGGCCGCGCCACCATCCTGCTCGGCGTGCGCGACAGCGTCACGGGCTGGCCGACCAATTGGATATGCCGGCCCTCGTCGTTCGGCACGTCCTGGGCGATGCCGAGATGCCTGACCTGGGCGTCCTCGAACATCTGGTCGATGGCGTAGATCGGCCCGCACGGCACGCCGGCCTCGTTGAGCTCGCGCACCCAGGTCTCGGTCGACTTCGTCACCGTGCGCTTCTCGATCTCCGCATTGAGCGCATCGCGATTTTTGGAGCGTGAAGGCGCCGTCGCATAATCCGGATGGCTGTAGAGTTCTGGCGCGCCGATCGCCTGGGCGCAGCGCTCCCAGATCCGACCGCCGGTCGTGGCGATGTTGATGTAGCCGTCCGAGGTCTTGAACACGCCGGTCGGGATGCTGGTCGGGTGGTTGTTGCCGGCCTGCTTGGCGACCTCCTTCTCCATCAGCCAGCGCGCGGCCTGGAAGTCGAGCATGAAGATCTGGGCCTGCAGCAGCGAGGTCTGCACCCACTGGCCCTTGCCCGAGACCTCGCGCTCGAGCAGTGCGGTGAGGATGCCTATGGCACAGAACAGGCCGGCGGTGAGGTCGGCGACGGGAATGCCGACCCGCATCGGTCCTTCGCCCGGCGCGCCCGTGATCGACATCAGTCCGCCCATGCCCTGGGCGATCTGATCGAAGCCCGGCCGCTTGTGATAGGGCCCGTCTTGGCCGAAGCCGGAGATGCTGCCATAGACGATGCGCGGGTTGATCGCGGCAAGGCTCTCATAGTCGATGCCGAGCTTCTTTTTCACGTCGGGACGGAAATTCTCGACCACGACGTCGGCCTTGGCGGCGAGGCGCTTGAACACGGCGAGCCCGCGCTCGTCCTTCAGGTTCAGCGTCATGGCCCGCTTGTTGCGATGCAGATTCTGGAAGTCCGAGCCCCGCCGCGGCCCGCCCGGCTGCTCGCCGCCCGCATCCTCCGTCAGCGCGTCGATCTTGATCACGTTGGCACCCCAGTCCGCGAGCTGACGCACGCAGGTGGGCCCGGACCGGACGCGGGTCAGATCAAGCACGGTGAAGCGCGACAGGGCTTCCGAGGCATGCGGAAAAGGCATCTTGAGCGGCTCCGGGACAGATTGCGGAGCCACCATAAGGCCGAAACGTCAGGGGGCAAGACGGCCTCGACGCGGATGCCGCCTGTCCAAATGCAGGCCTGATCGAGGCTGGCCCGACGCTGCCCGCCCCGCTTGCGCGGGCGATCAGCGCGGCAGGCTCTTCAGCTCGGCCCGCGCCTGCTCGGCCAGCGGATCATCGCCGTGGCGCGCAATGAAGAGCTCGAACGCTTCCCGCGTTCCCGCCCGGCGGGCGGCTTCGAATTCTTCCGCCACCGCGGCGGAAGGATCGCGGGCCATGGGCATGGAGGGCGCGCGTCCCGACTGGGCGGCTGGCTTGCCGCTGTCATCCGCATTGGCTTTCGAGGCCATGACAGGCTGTTCTCCGATGAGCAGATGGTCCAGCCCGGCGAGCATCGCCAGCGCTGCGATCAGATCGGCCGAAAGTGGACCCGGTTTCATGGTTTCCTCTACGGAACAGGCGCGGCGCGGAGCCGGAGCGCCCGCCGCCGATCCGTATCACTACGGAATTTGATGGCTAATGCGAGGTTACCGCAGCGCCGCCGGCCCGGCGCCCAATTTAAACCAAACGTAGCTCTCTCTAACTAGAATCAAGCGCCAGCGTCGCGAATCAATTCGTCATCCGTTGCTCCGGAGAGTTCCTTGGCTACCGCTGTTTCCGTCAGTGCCACCAACAATGCCGAGATCGACGGCCTGCTGTCGGGCTACAAATGGGCCGGCACGATCAGCTACAGCTTTCCGGACTCGCCGAGCGACTATTCCAATCCCTATTCCGGCGGCAGCAGCGAACCGACCGCGTCGGGTTTCGCCTCGGCGCCGACCCAGATGCAGGCGGCGATCAACTACGCGATCGGCCTGATCCTCGGCTACACCAACGCCACGATCCAGTACAACGGGACTGGAAGCGCCGACATCATGATCGCGCAGTCCCCATCGGCCAATCCGACCTCCTACGCCTACTACCCCGGCAATTATGCATCGGGGGGCGATGTATGGTTCGGCACCCAGTACAATTACTCGCTGGCCAAGCTCGGCAATTACTATTTCACGACCGCGCTGCACGAACTCGGCCACGCCCTCGGCCTCAAGCACAGCCAGGAGGCCGGCGGCCCCGCCAACGTCGCGGTGCCTGCCGCGCATGACGACAGCGAATACACCGTCATGAGCTATCGTAGCTATGTCGGTGGATCGACGACCAGCGGCTACACCAATGAATCGTATGGATATTCGCAGACCTATATGGCCAACGACATCCTCGCGCTGCAGACGATGTACGGCGCGAACTATGCGAGCCAGAGCGGCAACACGGTCTACAGCTGGAATGCGACGACGGGCCAGGAGTTCATCAACGGCGTCGGGCAGCTCGCGCCGGGCGGCGGCGCAGGCGGTTCGGCCAACCGCATCTACGAAACGGTCTGGGACGGCGGCGGCGTCGATACCTACGATCTGTCGAACTACACGACCAATCTGAGCATCAACCTCAATCCCGGCGCCCCGTCGGTGTTCTCCGCGACGCAGCTGGCCAATCTCGGCAACGGCCACTACGCGTCCGGCAACGTCTACAACGCCTATCTCTACAATGGCGATGCGCGGTCCTACATCGACAACGCCATCGGCGGCAGCGGCAACGACACCATCCTCGGCAACGCCATCGCCAACACGCTGAACGGCGGCTCTGGCAACGACACGATCACCGGCGGCGGCGGCAACGACAGCATCATCGGCGGGGCGGGCACCGACACGGCGGTGTATTCGGGCAACCAAGCCAATTACGCGATCTTGTACAATGTGAACACGCAGGCCTTCACTATTGTTGATCAACGTTCTAGTTCGCCCGACGGCACAGATGCGGTTACAGGAGTGGAATATCTCCAATTCGCGGACGGTACGATCGCAAGCTCCACGTTTGTGTCGCCGATTGTGATCGAGGCGCTCGGGACGACGAGGTTGGTGCAGGTCGGAAACAGCTATTCGTTGAACCCTGTTTCTGGTGGAACGGGACCGCAGCTAAAATATAGCGGCGAGTCGGTCGTGGTCGATATGTGGGCCGGCTGGGCCCCGATCGGGGCGGAGCAAACGGGTGGTGGGTACGATGTAGCCTGGAAGAATGCGAGCACGGGCCAATACAACGTCTGGAGCACCGACTCGAATGGTAACTACGTCACAAATCTATTGAGTTTTGCCTCAGCTGCGAGCTCCGCGCTGGAATCGTATGAACCACTCCTCCACCAGGACCTGAATGGCGACGGCGTAATGGGTGCGCCGACGATAGCGATCGAGACGGCCGGCACAACGAGCTTGGTCCAGGCTGGAAACAACTATTTCCTGAATCCCGTTGCGGGTGGGACCGGGCCCGAGCTCATGTTTTCCGGCGCGCCGGTCACGGTCGGCATGTGGACGGGCTGGGCGCCGATCGGGGCAGAGCAGACCGGTAGTGGCTATGATGTAGCCTGGAAGAACGCGAGCACGGGCCAGTACAACATCTGGAGCACCGACTCGAATGGCCATTACGTCACAAACTTCCTCAGTTTCGCTTCCGGGGCGAGCACGGCACTTCAATCGTATGAACCCACGTTTCATCAGGATCTCAATGGCGATGGTGTAATTGGTGTACAATCGATAGCGATTGAGAGGGCCGGTACAACGAGCTTGGTCCAGGCTGGAAACAACTATTTTCTGAATCCCTTTGCAGGCGGGACCGGGCCTGGGCTCATGTTTTTTGGCGCGCCGGTCACTGTCGGCATGTGGGCCGGCTGGGCCCCGGTCGGAGCAGAGCAAACCGGCAGTGGCTACAATGTGGCTTGGAAGAATGCGAGCACCGGCCAGTACAACATCTGGAGCACCGACTCGAATGGCCATTACGTCACAAACCTCCTCAGTTTCGCTTCCGGGACGAGCATGGCGCTGCAGTCGTATGAGACCACGTTCCATCAGGACCTCAATGGCGATGGTGTGATTGGAGTTTCGTCGATAGCGATCGAGTCGGCCGGCTCAACGAGCTTGGTCCAGGTTGGAGACAACTATCTTTTGAATCCCGTTGCGGGCGGAACGGGGCCCGAACTCATGTTTTTTGGCGCGCCGATCACTGTCGGCATGTGGACGGGCTGGGCGCCGATCGGAGCAGAGCAAACCGGCAGTGGCTATGATGTGGCCTGGCAGAATGTGAGCACGGGCCAGTACAACATCTGGAGCACGGACTCGAATGGCAACTACGTTACAAATCTCCTCAGTTTCGTTTCCGGGACCAGCGCAGCACTACAATCGTTTGAGACCACATTCCATCAGGATTTGACTAGCGATGGAGTTGTTGGCATGCGAGCAATCAGCGACTCCGGTGCCGGTTCAACAACTGCATTGAACGCCAGCGATTCTTTTGTGTTCAGTTCCGCCTTCGCTGAATTCAACAACCTTGAGCACGTCTCTAGTCGAGGCGAGCTTCTGAACATAGGCAGCGAGGCCGCAGGCGCTCCTTCGTTCGGCCCGTTCAAGCCGGTGCTAGACGCCATGACACACGTCGACGGTAACCTCGCAGGTCTCCTCGATCATCTGGCAAAATTCGCTGGCCACGACCTGCTCCCGTGACCTATCGGGGAGCGAGCTTCTCGCGAAGTGCGGCCCGTCGCCGCGCGGCAATCCGCTGTGCTCGGTACTGCTGTCGGCGCTGGGCTTGACCGGTCCGCCCTTGGAATCGTCGCAACGGTGGCAAGCTGGCCATGCCGGCCACGGCCAATAACCTCTTCATGCCGCGCCACGCCGAAGATAACGATTCGGACGGGCTCTGAGCGCTGCGTCAGCCGGCGTGGCGGCGAGGAATTTGGACACCATTGCCTAAGCCGTTCAACCGCCTTAAGACGCAGGCTTAACGGCTACTTTCGTTGGAAGGATGCGGCTTGACCGATACGCAGACTGACGCGCCCGGCAAGGCCGATGGCCCTGCCGGTATCGGCGGTGCCGGGCGCGCCCGCCGGCTCATTTACGGCTGGTCGGCAAACTTGGTGCAGATGGTGCTGGGGCTGACCCAGCAGCTGCTGTTGATCCCGGCCTTTCTGCATGTCTGGAGCGGCGAGGTGCTTGCGGCGTGGCTCGCTGTCTACGCGGCCGGCAGCCTTGTCGTCGTGGCAGACTCGGGATTGCAGCTTCGTGCGATCAACCGGTTTATCGCTTTTCGCTCCTCTGAGGACTGCGACGGCCGGACCGCGCGCTTCTATTACACCATGCAGCGGATCTACCTTGCGATCGTTGGAGGCCTCGCTGCGCTCTTGTGCACCAGCATCTATCTCGCACCACCCTCGGCAGTACTCGGCTTTCGTGCGACGCCGACGATCGATGCCGCGATGCTGGTCATGACCCTCGGCATGCTCCTTAGCTTGCCTGCAAATCTCGCCTCAGGCCTTTATCGTGTGCGCGGTCAATATGGCCGCATCATCTGGCTTCAAAACGCCGGACTGCTGCTCGGCCAGATCGTACAGCTCTTCGCGCTATTCATGTTCGGAAGCCTGCTCGCGGTGGCGATCGCCTTCGTCTCGATGCAGGTGCTGTACACGATCTTCGTCGTCGCGTTCGATGCGCCGCGCCTGTTTCCGTTCCTGCGCCGTGGCGGCAAACCATCGTTCATCGCGCCATCGTGGCGCTGGAGCATCGGACAGCTCGGCCGCGCGCTGCCCTTCGCCGTTACCAACATTGCCGAGCTCGCGCTGGTTAACGTGCCGGTCTTGCTGGTCTCGGCGCTCGTCACCGACCGCGTCGCAGTCGCTCAATGGGGGCTGACGCGTTTGATCGCGAGCCTTGTGCGCGGGGTCTGTCTCCAGGTCGCCCTGCCGTTCGGCGCGGAGCTCGGCCACGACCACGCTGTCGGCGAGAAAGAGCGGCTGCGCCGCCACTATGCATACGGATCAGTATTCGCGACCGGACTCACCTCTCTGGTCGTTGCCGGCATGCTGCCGTTCTGGCCCGACTTCTTCACTCTGTGGACCCATGGCAGCATTCCCTATGATGGTCCGCTTGCGGTGACGTTGTTGCTCGGCTCGGCCGCGGTCGCGCCCTCGATGCTGGCGTTGGTCTTCGCCAGTCACAGCAATCGCGGCGAACTGCTGATCCGGACAAAGGGACTTCAGCTCGTCGTCTTCCTGGCTCTGTCCTTAGTGCTGATCCCCCGGTTCGGACCGATGGGCGCTGCGGTTGCGGTGGTTGCGAGCGACATCCTGATCCAGTTCGGCCTTCTCGGATTGGTGATCATGCGCCAGACCTTGCGGCAACCGCTGGGGCATATGGCGTTCTTGCTTGTGACGGCTACGGCGGTTGTGGTGTCGGGTTGGCTGATCGGGAGGGCGATCGGAGTTCTCGTGCCGGGCAGTGGCCTTATGCACTTCATCGTGGAATGCACGGTCTGGCTGATCGTGGTTGGCTCGCTCGCAAGCCCGCTACTGCATTCGCCGCTGCGCGCGCGGCTAAGCGCGCTGGTCCCGGCCTAAAGAGTGATGGCATTAGGTTTGATACTTTTGAGGAGTTGGCGCATTCTTCGGAAGTGAAGGCATCGAGTGTTTGGCCAATTGCCGCGCAGACCGCGTTGACGGTTCGCGAGGCAGCTTTGCGAAGCAGGTGCCTCAGCTTGGCAAAGATCTGCTCGATCGGGTTCAGGTCGGGCTAGTATTTTGGCAGGAAGAATAATGGGCGCCGACAGAACGGATGAGCCGGCGAACTGCTTGCCCTGTGGCTGCCGAGGTTATCCAGGACCACGATATCGCTGGGTCGAAGGATGACTTGACCGATCAGAATCGGTCGGCCAAACCTTGATCTGGCGCGCCGGGCACGTGTCGACGTGAAATAGGTCCTGGTTGAGGACGAGATCCGGTTTGAAGTCCTCATTCTGCGCAAGCAGCACCTGTTCCGGCTCCGCATCGAGGCGCAGGCTGAGGCCGACCTTGCGCGCCAGCGACCGCAGCACCGGCTTGAACTGCGCGACCGCGCGTTGCAGCCACCCGGGAATGGCATCGCGCGCGGCGGGTGCGCCTGCGGTGCCGGTTCGTAAGAGCTAGGCCGTGCTCGTTTGCCAGGCCGCGCGTATCTAGGGATCGTTGACGTGGATGTCAGAGGCGACGTGGTCGAGCTTTGCGAAATTGAGTGAGTAGATATCGGCAACGCCGGCAGGCTGGCGTTCCGCGCCGCTGTCTGCACCACGTAGGGCTCGTTCTCAAGGCCGGATGATGCCGGGACAGCCAGGAGAGGAATCGCGAATAATCCGCGTTGAGGATCAGGATGCGCGGCGCCACGGCTCCGGTTCGAACAGGTCGCGGGGCATCACGTACCAGAGCAGGAACTGGAGGATGAGGCCGTGGGTGAGCAGAGCGACCGAGAGCGGAACGTTTAGCAGGACATGCGGCAACACTCCTGATGACATCAGCACAAAACGGGGCGGCAGGCCCGCCGCGGCGCGATTGCCGAGCGCCAGCACCAGACCCGATGCGAAGGCGATTAAGGGCGCGAGATAGATCCCGACGGAAGCAACGCCTTCAGTCGCAAACAGCGACGCGTTCAGATTGCCGAAACCGTAGGTGTTCTGCATCACCACGGCCAGCGGCTCCTGATAGTAACAATTCATCAGCGGCTTGAGGAGGGAGATCTGGCAGAACCAGGTTGGCGGGTGGCTTGCAAAGAAATGGTTGTATATGTCGAGCGCGCTCGATGCTGTTGCCATCATCCGGATATTGATGATGTCGAACATGCGAATGCGAGCAGCGTCCGCGGGCGCATAAATGGCCGTGTCGTAGAGATAGGGAACGCTAATCGATATCAGGATGACGCCGGCGAGCATCGGAAGAAAGAGCGTCAGGAGCGTCGATGTCCTGGCTGCGAAGACACCCGAAAGGATGGCTAGCGCAATGATCCAAATCGGCGTGAAGAACGCAAATTTGGTCAGAGTGACAGGGTACAATAGCAGAAGCAGGACCAGGACCAGCATCGCCCGCCAACGGCATCCGAGCAGCCAGTAACAGGCGAAGGCAAAGGGCAGCAGCGTGCTGGAAATCCAGCCGACGAGATATCGCAGCGCTGCAGGAAACTCGATTGTATCCCGGTAGTCGTAGATGTGCGAGATCGCGACAAAGCGGAAATTGTAACTCGACGCGATAGCGATGGTCGCCCCCGACAGCACCAGGATCAGCGTAAGAAGATGCTCGAAATGAACCTTCGACAGCACGACCGTGGGTCGGAGCGGCGCTCCGATGAACAGCGTGGGCAGCAAAATGAGCACGAGCGACAGCGCGGCCGAGATCCCCGCGTGGAGTCGCAGGTACCCGTACTGCGAAAAGACGTCGATCCACAGGAAGCCCAGGATCATCGTGTAGAAATAGAAGCCGATGAAATAGCCGAAGCTGAAGCGAGCGACCGCGAATAGGAGCGAGACGGCGGAGAAGGCGGCCGCGACGACCACTGCGACCCAGACGGTATCGCCGCTGAAATGGATATAGGACTGGAAGCTCGCAACCTTGATCAGTGACAGGCAGGTGACGGCAGAATGCAGCAACGCGAGGATCGCCAGCGCTGGCTTCGAATCCAGCCGCAATCGCAGATCCCTGATGATGGCGGAAGGTACGCACATTTGGGATGATCTCACTGGAGACGGGGCGCAGGCTCAGGCGATCTCGAGCGAGTGCTTGAAGTAGGCGATGGTCTCCTTCAAGCCGTCCTCGAGCGCGACCTTCGGCTCCCAGTTCAGCGCGGCCTTGGCCTTGGTGAGGTCGGGCTGACGCTGGCGCGGGTCGTCCTGCGGCAGCGGCTTGAACTCCAGCTTGGAGCGCGAGCCCGTGAGCGCGATGACCTTTTCGGCGAGCTCGCGGATGGTGAACTCGGAATTGTTGCCGATGTTGATCGGGCCGGTGATGTCCTCGTTCGTCATCATCAACCGCAGGATGGCCTCGACGAGATCGTCGACATAGCAGAACGAGCGGGTCTGGCCGCCGTCGCCGAACACGGTGATCGGCTCGCCTTTCAGCGCCTGAACGATGAAGGACGACACCACGCGGCCGTCATTGGGCTGCATGCGCGGGCCGTAGGTGTTGAAGATGCGGGCAACCTTGATCGGCAGGCCATGCTGCCGCCAATAGTCGAAGAACAGCGTCTCGGCGCAGCGCTTGCCCTCGTCGTAGCAGGAGCGGATGCCGATCGGATTGACGTTGCCCCAATAATCCTCGGTCTGGGGATGGATCAGCGGATCGCCATAGACCTCGCTGGTGGAGGCCTGGAAGATTCGCGCCTTCAGCCGCTTGGCAAGGCCGAGCATGTTGATGGCGCCGTGCACCGAGGTCTTGGTAGTCTGCACGGGGTCGCGCTGGTAGTGGATCGGCGAGGCCGGGCAGGCCAAGTTGAAGATCGCGTCGACCTCGATGTAGAGCGGGAAGGTGACGTCGTGCCTGACCGCCTCGAACAGTGGATTTGCGATCAGATGGGCGATGTTGCGCCGGCTGCCGGTGAAATAATTGTCCGCGGAGACCACCTCGGCGCCGGCGTCGAGCAGCCGCTCGCAGATGTGCGATCCGATGAAACCGGCGCCTCCGGTCACGAGGATGCGGCTGTTCTTGTAGCTTTCAAACGGCATGATCGGTTCCAGATTGTCCGCGGCAGGAGCGGGGCTGAGTGGTATCGGCAACCGCCGGACTCGCCAATAGCCAAGTAGGTTTGAATTAAGGTATCTAAATACCCCTACTGTGCATGGGGTTGTTTTCGCGCTTTTTTCAGCCGGGCACCCGGCAATGCGTCTAGAATTCCCGCCGCTTCAGCCAGGCCCGTGCGCCCCAATGGCCGAAGCACCAGGCCGATCGGGGCAGCGAGAGGTGCTCGACATTGCGGTAGATCTGCCAGACCCATTTGGCCGAGCGCATCGGGCGGCTGGAGACCGAGGAGCCCCTGACGCGGTACCGCGCGAGGTCCTCGTTGAGGCCATGCGCGATGTGGCCGCACTTGAGGATCGAGAGCCACAGGCAGAAATCGTCATAGCCTTCGTTCTGCATCGCGACGGGGCCTGATATCTCGCGGTCGACCATTGCGGTCAGCGTCGCGATCGCGGTGTTCTTCAGGAGCTGCCCATGGCTGAGCGAGGCCGGCACCTCGATCAGCCGTCCGGTGACCGTGTTGGTCTCGTTGATGCGGCGGAAGGCGGTGTAGCTGAGCGCCGCCTTGTTCTCCTTTGCGAAGGCGAGCTGCCGCTCGAGCTTTGCGGGCAGCCACAGATCGTCACTGTCGAGAAATGCGAGGTAGCGGCCCTGTGCGCGGTCGATCGCGGCCTGGCGCGCCACCGCAGGCCCGCCGTTCTTCGCCTGGCGGATCAGCTTGACGCGCGGATCGCGCTCGCCGATCGCAGCAATGATCTCGGGCGTCGTGTCCGTCGAGCAGTCGTCGGCGATCAGGAGCTCCCAATCGGCAAAGGTCTGGCTCTGCACCGAGCGGATGGTCTCCTCGATCAGGCCTTCGACGTTCCAGGATGGGGTGATGATTGAGACGAGCGGCATGACGGCTCCGTTCAATTCGTATCAGCCGGCGCGCCGATCGCGGTGCGCAAGGAGGCCGCAAACGTATCGAGCAGCTTGGCATCGCCGATGTAGAGTTCGCCCGGAAGCGATTTGCGCCAGGCCGCTTCGAAATATGGCGCGCCGCTGGCCGGATCTAACGCCCCGGCGGTGAGCGCCTCGCGCAGCCGCGCGGGCACGTCGGCGAGACGGTCGACCGCGTAGACCAGCGGGCAGGAGCGGTAGAACGCATCGCCCATCACCACCACCGGCTTGCCGAGCAGCAACGCCTCGGCGCCCGATTTGCTGTTGACGGAGATGACCGCATCGGCGCGGTTGAGCACGGTGTAATTGTTGGTCTGCGGCGGCAGCAGCACGACATTGTCGAACCGGCGCGCCAGCTCGAACAGGCGGTCGGCCGAGATCGCGCCGATCTGCGCGGGATGCTCCTTCACGACCAGCACATGCGAGTCCGGGATCGTCCGCGCCAGGAAGTCGACGGTCGCGACCTGGTCGAGATAGTCGGGCGAGCGCAGCGTCAGCGCCATGTCGGCCGGAACGTGGAACGGATAGTAGACGAAGGGCGCCTCGGGGATCGGCTTGTAGAGCCTGCGCAGCCGCGTCGCATTGAGCGCCATTGCCGCATGCACACGGGCATGGCGCAGATTGTGCCCGAACTCCTGGTGCTTGCCGAGCGCGAACTGGTCCCATAGTTTTTCGGCGAGGCGGCGGGCGTTGCGCAGGTTCACGACCTTCTTGAAGGCTGCGGAATAGTGATGCTGGTCTTTCTTGGGAATGACGATTGCCTGCTGCGTCAGCGTGTCGTCGAGATAGGCCCGTACCTCAGGCGACACGGCGTCGGCCGGCGTCGGCATCACGTCGGGCGCGCCGAGCGCGTCGGGTGTGAAGTACATGCGGCCGCGAAAGAACGACGGCTCGATGAACCAGTTGCGGATGTTGCGGCGCTTCGCCGCGTAAAAGCTTGCGAGGACGGAGAGAAAGCCGCCGAGTTCCTGCACCACCTCGACGCGCTTGCCCTGCTGCTCCAGCCGGTCGAGCACCGCCTCCATCGCGTTGGCGTAGATCATGAAGCGCCGGCGCAGCGCCGCGGTGTCGCGGATGCCGAAGGTGAAGCGCTCGTGGCTGAACAGGAAATTGGTCCCGTCGAGGCCGTAGGCGGCGACGCGCGCGTCGAAGGCGCCGCGGTCGTCGGGCGAGGGGCCGGTCTTGAGGCCCGCGCGGTACATGTTCGTGACCGGCACGCCTTCGGCCGCCGACATCTCGGCGCTGCGGTCGTCGAAGGCGAGCAGCTCGACATCGTCGCCCGCCGCGCGCAGCCGTTGCGCGACCGGAATCCAGAACCGGGTCTGGTATTCGGCGAGCGTGGTGATGAGGATCATCTTGGTGGATAACATGTGCAGGGCGGGCTTGTCCGGTTGTGGCTTCCGCATATAGAAGCCTGCCCGATAGCTCAAGGGCGGATTGGCGCCGGTTCCGCTGCCCGAATTGTGCTAGTACTGGGCCGTGTCCGGTCGGCTATGGCGGGTGCCAGGTTGGGTCAAGCAAGATAGAGGAATGCTGGCTTCAATTCATGAATAAGCAGGTCGTCTTTCGCGTCGATGCTTCCGTCGAGATGGGGCTTGGTCACCTGACGCGGTGCCTCACACTGGCTAACGCGCTTGCCAAAGGCGGGATGCGCTCAAGCTTTCTCATGCGCAGCCATGCAGCTGGCCTTGCGCATCTCGTCGAGAACCAGGGACACGCGGTGCGGCTCCTGCCCGATCCGCGCCAGGCGTCCCCTGAGACCGGTGATGACGCTCTCCCGCACGCGAACTGGCTGCCGACGACACGGCAACAAGACGCGGAGCAGACTTGCTGCGTTCTGGCGGACATCAGCCCGGCGGGATGGCTCATCGTTGATCACTACGCACTCGATGCCCGGTGGGAGCGCGCCTGCCGGCGCGAAGGCTTGCGAATCTTCGCCATCGACGATCTCGCCGACCGCGCCCACGACGTCGATCTGCTGCTCGACCAAAATCTGGTCAGAAAGATGGAGATCCGCTACCGCAACCGAGTTCCCGCGGCCTGCGTCCAATTGCTCGGGCCGAGCTATGCGTTGCTGCGGCCGGATTTTGCCCAAGAGCGCGAGCTCCTCGCGCCGCGCGACGGCACGATCGGACGCATCCTGATCTGCTTTGGTGGTTCCGATCCGACCAACGAGACCGCAAAGGCGCTTGCCGCAATCGGCAGGCTAGCGCGTCCCTTGCTGGTGGTCGATGTGGTTATCGGGGCGAGCAACCCGCACGTGGCTTCAATCGAAGCCCTCTGCCGCACGATGCCGAATGTCGAGGTGCATCGTGGAGCGAACAATGTTGGCCAGCTGATGCGGCGGGCTGACCTTGCGATCGGCGCGGGCGGCGTGATGAACTGGGAGCGCTGCTGCCTCGGCGTGCCAGCCGTGGTGCTCCACATTGCAGCAAACCAAATTGAAACGCTGACCTCATTGGCCGATGTCGGCGCGGTCCTCTACCTCGGATCGGCCGCGTCCGTGAGCGTCGAAACGCTTGCGCATGCTCTTCGCTCGCTATTAGTCGATTCGACACGCACCCTCGCTCTCGGCAAGGCCGCGTTTGCGCTCGTTGACGGTGAGGGGAGTGGTCGGGTCTGTGCCGCGCTGGGTTCCCGATCCTAACTAGGCAGATCGGCTAATCCAACTACGGAATCGCGAATTCTCTAGATATTACAATAGGAAGCTGCGTCGGCGCGAAAGCTCACCACGTTTGACTAACATTGGGGCTGCGCCTACGAGGGGCACGAAGAAGCGGGCTCGACGTTGCGACAAGAGATGGCTAAACAAAAGCGAGCCGGCCGGGTTGCTGCTCGATGCCTTAGCATCACAATCCGTGAACTAGGAGCGGTCGATGACGGACAATGTCTCAATTGCAGGGCGCTCGATTGGTCGATCGCACAAGCCGTTCATCATTGCGGAAATGTCGGGCAATCACAATCAATCGCTCGATCGGGCATTGGTCATCGTCGAGGCCGCAGCGAAAGCCGGCGCGCACGGGCTGAAGGTGCAGACCTACACCGCCGACACCATGACGCTCGATCTCGACCACGGTGAATTCTTCATCGACGATCCGGACAGCCTGTGGAAGGGCAACTCGCTGCACAAGCTCTACCAGCAGGCCTACACGCCCTGGGAATGGCATAAGCCGATCTTCGAGCGCGCCCGCGCCCTTGGAATGATCCCGTTCTCGACGCCATTCGATTTTACCGCGGTGGACTTTCTCGAAGGCCTCGGTGTGCCCTGCTACAAGATCGCCTCGTTCGAGAACACTGATCTGCCGCTCATCCGCAAGGTCGCGTCGACCGGCAAGCCGATGATCATATCAACCGGCATGGCGACGGTGGCCGAGATCGACGAGGCGGTGCGGGCCGCGCGGGAAGGTGGCTGCAAGGATTTGGTTCTCCTAAAATGCACCAGCACTTATCCGGCGGCTCCTTCCGACACGAATCTTCTGACCATTCCGCATTTGCGTGGTATGTTTGGTTGCGAGGTCGGATTGTCCGACCACACCTTCGGCATCGGAGCCAGCGTGGCCAGCGTGGCACTCGGCGCCAGCGTGATCGAGAAGCATTTTACGCTCGCGCGCGCGGACGGAGGGGTGGACTCGACCTTCTCCATGGAGCCCGATGAGATGGCTTCGCTGGTGATCGAGACTGAGCGCGCTTGGATGGCGCTCGGCGAGGTCCATTACGGGCTGACCGAGAAGGAAAAGGAGTCTCGGACCTTCCGTCGCTCGCTCTACGTCGCCGAAGACCTCGCGGAGGGCGATATCCTGACGGAGCAGAACCTGCGGATCATCCGTCCCGGCCTTGGACTGCCGCCGAAATATTTCTCTACCTTGATCGGCAAGCGCGTCGGCCGGGCTGTACGCAAGGGCACGCCGATGAGCTGGGACCTGCTGACGACCATCGACGATCCAGTTGCGGAGCTGCGACAGGCGGTGTCGAGGAACGCCCGTGCCTGACCAGCCGCATGTCTGCCTGATCGTCGACAATCCGCTTCGCGACCTTGAGGGTTTGGTTCTGCTCGGGCGGGAGCTTGCGACGCGGGGCGTAAAGGTCACCCTGGTTCCCATGTACGAGCAGGGTTTCGATGTTCCGGCGCTGCAGCCGGATCTGGTGCTGGTGAATTACACGCGTCCGAACAATGCCGACCTGATCAAGGGTTACAAGCGGTCAGGCGTGTTGGTCGGCGTCCTGGATACCGAGGGCATCGGCGGCAACAATGCCGACGAGTTTGCCAAGCTGGTCAAAAATGCGGGCTCTCCCGATCTGCTCGACCTATATTGTGTTTGGGGGCAGGCGCAACGTGCAGCTTTCCTCAAGCATGGGACGGTACCTGCCCATATCCTGCATGCGACCGGGTGCCCGCGATATGATTTTTGCGCGGGACCGTGGCGTGCGGCACTGTCCAAGCCGCCGGTCGGTGCAGGCTATGTCCTCCTGAACACGAATTTCCCGAGCGTCAATCCGCGCTTTTCGAACGGCCCGGATGATGAGGTGGAGACCATCGTCAACGCGGGCTACTCCAGGGACTACGCAAGGCAGGTCATCGTTGAGGCCAGGCATGCCTATCAATCAACGCTAGAGACGTCGATGAAGCTGGCCAAGCATTTTCCCGACGTGCATTTCGTGCTCCGTCCGCATCCGTTCGAGAACATCAAGTCGTACGACGCCTTGGCCGCCTATCCAAATTTCGAGGTGCGGCAGGAGGGTACGTCGATCGAATGGATCAATCGGGCGCGACTGCTGATCCACCAGAATTGCTCGACGGCCATTGAAGCGACAATGCTCAATGTTGAGCCGCTGAGCATGGAATGGTTCAATACGCCTGCCTTGCGTGTTCAGGCCGCCGCACAGGTCAGCCGTCCGGTCGCCTCGGAATCCGACCTGATCGCGCTGGTAAGGGAAGGGTTGGAGCGGCCGCTGCCCGCGGTGGCCGACGAAACCGCGCAGTTCCGCCGTGAGGTCATCAGCAATCTTTTTACAGCGGTCGACGGCGCAAGCTCGATCCGCGTTGCCGATGCCATACTCGAGACGATCGCGAAGGCCCGCGGCAAAGCGCATCCCGGCACCTTGCCGCAGCCTTCAATCCGCGGCCGCGCAGTTGCCATGGCGCGTGCCGTGCTTGGATTCAAGGCCGCTTCGGCGCTCCGTCGCCGATTTGGCTCGGCTGAGATCGAGCGTCGTCGCCTGGGCAAGACGCTGGCATTGGACATGGTCGCCGCCGTACTGGGCAGGATAGACTCTGCTTCCGTGGATGGCCGGCGATTTTCCGTCCGCAGGGTCGTCGGTGATACGCGCCGGACGGCCAGGGTCGTCAGCGGCGCGAGCTTGCAACTTGCGGAAGCGAGCTAATCGCACAAGCAGGATGGCGCAGCTCGGGGGAGCGGAGATCTTTCAATGGGAACGATGTCGAGATCGCGGATGCTCAACCTCGGCGGAGTCTGCATTGCGTCGTCTATCACCTCATGTCGCCTGATCTCTCACGAGTAGCCAATGCAGAAATATAGATGCGTTCCTTCCCGGTATGGTCACTCTGCCGATCCGATGCCGACCATCGAAGAGATCGAGAAGCACTATCGGGAATCCTACTATCAAGACCCGACTGGGCAGTACAAGAAGACCTATGAGCTCGCCGAACTGGACTATTTTGACGACCGGGCGAACGTCGCGCTCGACTTCGCCGCCGCCCACGGAGTTGCCGGAGGAAATCTGTTAGACCTCGGCTGCGGTGAGGGCTTCGTCCTGAAATCGGCGCGTCGTCGCGGCTTCAATGTCTTCGGCGTGGACCATTCCCTGGTGGGTATCGAACGTCAAAATCAGGATCTGATCGACAGTCATCCTGGCCATTTCGTTGCCGGCGATATCGGATCCCGTCGTCATTTCGAAGGCGTCGCGTTCGATCTGGTCTACTGCAAGAACGTCATCGAGCACGTCATCGACCCCGACGCGATCATGACGCGCATCGCGTCCTACCTCTCTCCCGGCGGAATGGCGATCATCGAAGTGCCGAACGATTTCTCGGAGCTTCATTCGACCATATTCGGCGATGCAAGCAAGGAAGAGCTTCCGATCTTCGTACCGCCGGTGCATCTGCACTATTTTACGACCAAGACGCTTCCCGAGCTTGGCAGGCGGAACGGCTATTCCGTCATCGATTGCTTTGGCGACTACCCCATCGATCATCTTTTGATGGAAGAGGCGTTCAACTACTACAAGGACAGAAAGCTCGGTCCCTCGGCGCATTCATTGCGACGGAAGTTCTTTCGTTATGCAGGCGGGATAGACGTTGACGCCAGACTCGCATTGTTCAGATCGATATTCATGGCGGGACTGGGAAGGGATATTTGTATCGTGGTGCGTCGATGAACGCTCGCCGCAGGTCCGGGGTCTCACGCGCCTGGCTTGCCGCAGAAGGCTTTGTCGATCTTCGGCGACCGGGCCACCGGTCGGCAGAATGGGATAGTTTCAACCGGTTTAGCCGGGCGGTCGAAGCGTCTTCCTTGCTCGGATGTGCTGATTTTGCTAAGGCATTCGCACGCACCGGTGGTGCAGTCGCCCGGGCCGGAGCCCGCGTCGTCGATGCAGAGGATATCCGATAATGGGTTTGGTGTCGCGGGTCATTTGGCATGTCAACCGCTCGCCGTTGCGGCACGCGGTGAAGACCGGCTATAGCGTCTGGCATCTCAATGAAAAGCGCGAGCGGCAACGTCAGTTGCAGCTTCTGAACGTCTCCGCGGCGGAACGCGCCAAGGCCGACGATCTCAATCGCGACGGCTACGCGATCGTCACCGATTTGATGGATGCATCGGTTCAGAATGAGTTTGCTGAAGCCGGGCGGGTCAGGCTTGACAACATCAAAGGCGCGGAAGACAAGCAGACGTCGACTTGGAAGAAGTTCTGGGTCCGTCTGTTGGATGCCGAGATGCAGGACGGTCGCTTGAGCGCCGACAACGTCTTCGTCCGCTATGCGCTGCAACCTTCGGTCATTAACATCATTGCCTCGGCATTGGGCGAGATTCCGTGGCTCGATTACGTGCTGCTATCCTATTCCCGTCACACGGGCGAAGAGCTCCAGTCGTCCCAGCTGTGGCATCGCGACCATGACGACGTCCGGGTGATCAAGCTGTTCAGCTATTTGACGGATGTCGAAACGGACGGCGACGGACCGTTCACGTTCTTGCCGCGTCAGTCGACCGACAAGTTCGGCTATCCGTTGTTGGGCAGCCATTTCCCGGACGAGCGGGTTTTCCAGAAGGTGCCTCGCGGGGACACCAAGGTCATGAAGGCCCCTCGGCTGACGTCCTTCATGGTTGATACGGCGAAATGCCTCCACATGGGCAGCCGTATGGGGCCGGGGCATGGGCGCTTGCTTTATACCGCCACTTTTTTCGCGTTCCCGATCATGTATCCTTTCGCCAGGCCGCGACCATTTTCCGCCACACCGAATACATCGCCCCTGGAAAAGCTGGTGATGGGCCTCTGAGGGCCGCGCTGGCCCCGCACTGCGCCTGGGGATCGCTAGCCGGCCCCGACTGCCGCAATGTCAGCCGATGATGACTTCATCGGCGCAGCGATACATCCGTATACCGGGAGAGGGCGCACGATAGGCGCCGATGGCAAGCTCGCGTGAGTCCAGCAACGACCAGATAAAGTCGTGGAAGCCCAACCTGTGACGAAAGCCGACGGTGCTCGAAAAGCGCGGATTGATCTCGAATACCTTCGGACCATTGGCCGTTAGTCGCAATTGCACGTTGATCGAACCGTTGAGGTCAAGCGCGTCCGCGATTCCGTGCAGAAGGGGGCTGAACGGTGCGCTGTCGACCACCACGGCTGCGCCGGTTAGTCCGCCCTGCAATCGCCGGCGGAGAACGATGGTGCGGGTCTCGCCGGTGCGGCTGCGGTACAGGCCGCAAGTGTATTCCTGATCCTCGGGCAACAACAACTCTTGCCACAAGTCGCCGGGCCGTGTCCGCGTGGCGATTTCGACTTCCTCGTCGGTGTTGATCAGCCGCAGATCTTTGCCGCCCTGGCCACGCCGGCGCTTGAGGATGCATGGCAAGGCCAATGGCTGCGCCTCCCCGACGATACAGGTCCAGGGCACCCCGAGCTTGTGCGCAGCAAGTCGGTTGAACGTCGCATACTTGTCGAGCCCCGTTTCAACGGCAAGCCGGTTTGCCGTCAGGACCGGTACTCCGGCGAAAGCCCCCAAATGCCCGCCAGCAAGCAGTACGGTAATCTCCGCTTCCGACATGGGTACGATCACGTCGACACGGTAAGTTTTGACGATTCGGTCGAGCGTTTCGAGATACGCAACATCGTTTGCTCGCGGTACCAGTTCGCACACATCAAAGAAGGCGGGACCCGCATGGTCGGCATGGATGTCGCAGCCGATCAGTCGATGTACTGCGCCCGCATCTCGCGCAATGCGGGCCAGCGCGAGCGCGATATCGCCGGCGCATCCCGTTATCAGCGTGGTCTCATAGATCAATTTTATGGTCTCAGCTTATCCGGACGGCCGTGGGATTGCCTCGTTCGAGGACGTCTGCGAGGTAGGGTAGATGCGGGTCGCGCCGCCGTGCTTCTTCGATGAGCGGACGCGTGTCATAGGGCGTACGCTCCATGACCAAGGTGCGCGTGGAAGTATCGATGCGGCTCCAGCACGCAAATCCTCCGCGGTCACGCGCCTGACCAACCGAGCCGGGATTGAGGAGCAGAGGGGGCCCTCCGTCCACAAGCATGGGATAGTGAGTGTGCCCCATCAGCACGAGATCGGCCCCGGCCACCTCGCAAGCTTCCAGCGCGGCGGCATTCGCATCGGGATAGACATACTCATCGGGGTTGCGGGGCGAGCCATGGCACAGTTCCAGTGCAAGGCCGCCCAGATGAACGCTGGATCGGTCGGGCAGGCCGATGAGCCAATCGACATCTTGTGACTCAAGCGTCGTCCCTGCTAGGTCGAGCGCGCTGCCATACCGTTCGCGGTAGGCTCGCAACGCTGCGTCATCCTTGAGGGCTTCGGCAAGCATCCGCTCGTGGTTACCTCGGATCGCAACCAGAGGCCACGCCCTCAATTGTTCGAGTACGCTGCGTGCGGCATAATAGTAGCCGATGAGGTCGCCGAGCACGACCAGATGCTCGACGCCACTCTTGCGCGCCTCGACGAGAGTCGTCCGCAGGGCCTCCGAATTGCCGTGGATATCCGCGAGCACGGCGATCCTCATAGCAGGCCGGCCCCCACAAGGATCTCGCGGGCAACATCGCGAGGCCGTCGAAGCTTGGCTTCGGTCTCGAAACTCGCAAACATTTGCCGGACCGGCAAAGCTTGATCGTCGGCACCGCGCAGCGTGCTCTGCATGTCGGTGTCGAGCACGCCGGGATCAATGTGTTCGATGGCGACGTCGGGTCGCTCTGTGGCCAGGCAATCAAAGATCATCAATGCCGCCGCTTTGCTGGCGCAGTATGCGCCGAGTCCGGGCAAAGGGCGACGCGCCGCCCCTGTGCTGATGTTGAGAATGCGCAATCTTGACCGCCGCGCGTCCGCCGCCGCGAGAAGTTTCCTTGCCAGGATCGCTGGAGCCAGAGCATTGACAGCGAATGCTGCGGCAAGCGAAGCGGAATCAATGACGTCGAGCGTGCCGATCGGCTCGATCACACCAGCATTGCTGATCACCACGATCTCGTCGGCGGATTGCGGCAAAGCGCGGGCAAGATCTATCTGGTCGAGGCTTTGCGAAACCGAAAGATCGGCAGCCACGAAAATGCAGGTATTCATGCCTGCGGCTGCCTCGTGCCTTGGATCGAGACCTCGGCCTAACGCGATCGGTTTTGCGTCGGCCGCAATCAGGAGATCGACCAGCTCAAAGCCGAGCCCGCGTGAGGCTCCGGTGACGATGATTGCGCGCTGTTGCTCCATAAGGCTCCCTTTCGCACATTCCTCGGCACCCTGTCGACACGGGTGTGCTTTGCAATGGTCGTTGTGGTGCTTCATGGTGAGGTGAATGCCGGAGCGAGCCGCCTGTTGCTCGGAACATTGTGCGTCAGGCCGCCAAGCCCGGGGGCATCATCCGGTTGCTTTTGCGACAAGATCATCCTCGGGCGGAACATTGGCTCCCCCCTCCTGTTGCAGGAGGATTTATAGGTGTTATAATACCGTGACGAGGACGGGCGCGTTGGCAGTTTGCAAAAGGCGACAGCGGTAGTGGAATCTTGAGAAGCTTGGCGATCAGCTGCCACTTGCCGCATCCCGCGATGGTGAATGACTTTGGGCTGTGCTAGCTGCCCGTTGTCGATAACATGCTGCCAAGGCGAACTGATCCGTGCTCCGGAACTTCCTCCACAATACCGCCATTTCCGCGGTCGCCTACGGTATTGCCGGCGTATTGGGTCTGTTTGCCGTCGGCCTGATCGCCAGGTCCTATGGATTGGCAGTGTTGGGCCTGATCGTCTTGGTCCGCATCTTCCTACCGACCGGTATCCTCTCGCTGATTGATTTCGGCGTGTCCGAGCTCACAACCCAAGCCATAGCGCGCGGCAGGGTGCGCGATTGGGCGGTCGCAAGCGAGAAAGTGTCGTTGCTGACCGTCATCGCGATTGTGACAGGTCTGATCGCGGGGGGCGTGCTTTGGATGACGTCGGCGCCACTCGCCGTGGTCTTCAGGGTCGCGCCCGAGCAAACTCAAGCATTCGTGTCCATCCTCAAGACGACGGCCGCGCTACTTCCGATCACCTTCTTGGGCCTCGCTGCGGAAGGGGCGCTCAAGGGTTTCGAAAAATATGGCTGGCTGCGATTGACGGAGGTCGGCAGCAACGCACTCTATATCGTCGCCGTTTACCTTGCGGTCTGGCGTGGCGTCGCCTTCGAATGGCTGGCCTATTCCTATCTCGCGACCGTCGTCGCCAAATATCTGGTGCTGGGGCTCGCCACCTTCGTGGCGGTGCGCCAAACTCAGTTGCGCTTGATTGTCTGGAGCGAGGATAGCCGCCGCGATATCTTCCATCGCTGCTGGCTGATGTTTAGCAACCGAATTGCCGGAGCGCTCCAGCAGACGGTCGTACCTCTGGCGATCGGCGCGTTGTACAGCCCGATGGAGGTCGGAGCCTACGACTTGATCACGCGCCTGCCGCGATTTCTGAAGACCATGATGGCACCGCTGTATTCGGCGATTCTACCGCTCTCCACCCATATCGAGGAGGCGGCCGATACGCGGCGATTGCAGATCCTTGGACGGAATGGTCTTGTTCTGCCGGCCGCAGTCGTCATCCCAGTGCTCGTCGTCATCGCTCTGTTTTCGAAGGAGATCGTAACGGTATGGGTCGGATCCCAGCATGCCGACCAGTGGCCTTGGCTCGCCCTGTCGTTGTTCGTTCCGGCAATCACGGTGATGCTGGGCGCCGGGCAGTCTGCGCTGATGGTGCGGTCCGATTTCCTGCGTCTCAACACCAAGTATCTCTACCTGCAGGTCTTCACCCAGTACCTGGTCACGGCACTCACACTCGCCTGGTTTCGCGAGGACGCCTTCATCCTCGGTTGGGTCGTGTCCTACGTGATGTTCGCCCCACTCGTCGCCCACCGCATGCTGTCGTTCATGGGGTTACCTGGCTCGCTGTTCTGGCAGCAAGTCGGGCGGCAGGCGATGGTCGCATCGATCCTCGCAGCGGTGGCTGCGGTCTACAAGCTCTATGCGGCGCCTGGCGGCCTCGTGGCGCTCATGATCGCCGGATCCATCGGATGCATCGCCGCATGGATGTTGAGTGTCACGGTGATTCTCTCCAACAGCGACCGTGCGATGGTCGGCAGGTTTGCTCGAGCGATGATCCAGCGGCAATAGGCCGACGAATCTGCGGGCAGCCGCGGCACAAGGGGGCGTGGCACCGATGCCGACGGAACACCAGACACGTCTTTTCAAAGAGCCCGATTTGTTGGATAACGAGAAGCATCAGCATCTCGCGTGCGACGCTTGGTTCTTACATCGAGATTTCCGAAGGCAGCCAACACAACAACAATGTCAACTTCGCCGCTGATCGCTGATCCCGTTATCTTTGCGCTCGTCAGCGTGTCGGCCGCCTGCCTTGTCCTGGGTGCATTCGTTGCAATTGCATGGCGCCGCCCGGCATTGGTGCTGCTTTGTTTCTTTGTCTTTTTTGCCTTTACTTGGCGGCTTTGCTCCGTGGTTTATATCGATGTCTTCGGGCCCATCTTCTCCGAACAACTGGAGCGCTGCATCGGCCCGGGCATTTCGGCGCTGCCGATGGCATTGGCGCAAGGCATCTTGATTACAGTCTTCCTTGCATCATTCCGGCCGGTCCGATTGCAGGCCCTCTTCACCGACCGGAGTTCCGCGCTTGATAGCCGCGCGTCTGGGGGCCTGGTCGACCTTTCGGACGCAGCATTGTGGATCGCCTGGTTTTATGTTACCGCCCTATGGCTGGAATTGCTGGTGCAAGGTCATATCCCACTGTTCGCCGGCATGGAGCGTTACGACTATTCGCGCCTCTATGGCGGTCCGCTGCATAGACTCCTGCTTGATTGGGGGCCCATGCTGACGTTTCAGCTCGGCGTTTTTCTCGTGGCGCCGACATTTCGCGGTCATTCATTCGACTGGCGGTTTGGCTACCTATTCGTAGGCCTGATCCTTTACCTGTTTCTGGTGGGGCATCGATTCTCGTCGCTTTATGCCTATTCGTCATTCTTGGCCATGCCGATAGGTGTTGCGATCTTGAGCCACCCAGCCTTGAGCGGGCGGCCGCTCATCTCTGGAGCCGTCGTGCGTTGTCTTGCACTCGCGGGTGCCGTTTTCGGAGCTCTCATTGTCGGAGCGGTGATCTATTCTTATACGGTCGTGCGCGGCTTCGCAGGCGCCGAGCTCTTCACAAAAGTGTCGCAACGCCTTCTCGTCCAGCAGGGCGAGATGTGGTGGATGACCTATGAACGGGTTTTCCTGCAGGATCGCTGGAACGGAGTTCATGCCGCATACAAGCTGCTTGTGGATCCTTACGATCCCCACCGGAATTCGACCATGCAGCTCCTGATGGAAGCCGCGCTACCTCAGATGCGAGCGCATTTCATCCTCGACCAGGGCTCAGCTTACACCGGGGGCTGGCCGGAGGTCTTTTTCGAGCTGGGCGGTCCGATCGGCGGTTTCGCCCTGGTGGCGATATCGGCAGTGATCTTTTCGGAGTTTATGTTTCTTCTGACGCGTTGTCTGGTTCACGAGCGTTTTGCAACCTGCTTTTTCCTCACTCCCGTATTATACGCATTGCAGATTTGTATCGCCTCGGGGATGGTCAATTCTTTTGTGCAGCTGACGTTCCTGTTGAAGGTTGTTGTGGCTCTGGTGGTGTACGTGGCTGAAGAGCGTTGGCGCTCCGACATCCTTGGTGTGCTTACCTCGACCCGTCCTCCCTACCAGACGCTCATGCAAAAGGAGTCGGGATAGTGGGAGAGAAACCGGGCGCGATCTCAGCAGATCAGTACCTCGGTGGGTTGTTCATGTTCGTGTACCGGGCGAGCCGCCGATACTTCCTCTTGATGCTCGTGTCGGCGTTCCTAGTCGGTGCGATCGTTCAGGTCCTCGCCGGCCGAACCGTTCAGGTTTATGGCGGTCGGGCGCTTATTCAACTCGGGGCGGTGGATGGAAACACGCTGACAAAGCCGACCGTTGCCATAGCTGCGATTGACAGCCCGTCCTTCCGAAAACGCTTGCTGGAGCTGGTGGATCTGGGGGGCGACGCCAACTCGCGCTCGGCAGAGGTCGTCTTAGACAGCTTAAGTGCCAGGCCTGACGCGGACGATGTGATCGCTGTCAGCGTGCGCGCCACCGACGAGCGACTGATCCGGGAGGTGATCGGTGCGTTCGCTCGTCTCCTGGGCCAGAAAGAGGAACAAAAGCGAAAGCAGCGGGTGGCCAATATCGAGGCGCAGGTCGCCGCAGCCGATGCCTATCTCACCAACCTGACGAGAATCCAGGAAGCCTTGGCCCAGGCAAAGGCCCTTGGGGCAGAGCCGACGCTGTTGGGAACTGTCCTACTGTTGGACATATCGTCGAGGTACGAGGAGCAACTGGCCAGCGTGCGCGCGAACAAGCTGGCGCTACAGGCGCGCTTGGCGGTTGACCAAACTTACCCCACGAGATTGGTCGACGACGACTTCCAGATCTCGGTCGTGTCTGGATCCTCGAGGCATTGGCGAACTGTGCTGTTCGCCGTCGCGATCACGCTGCTCGGCTTCATACTGTTCGCGCTAGTAAAGGGGCGTAGGACCAGTGGCCAGGATTGACTGAGAGGCAGAGCCGCCTGACATCACACATTTGATCATGGGCATAGGGAAATTTGAGGAGACGCTGTGCTGAAGCAGGCTGTCATTCTGGTGGGCGGACTCGGTACGCGGCTGGGGGCGCGGACAAAGTTGCTTCCCAAGCCGCTACTGGACGCTGGCGGAAAGCCCTTTTTGGACTATCTCCTCGACGAGGTGTCGCGCTATCCGACGATGGAGAGGATATTGCTGCTGGCGGGCCACCGCGCCGAGCAGGTGGTCGAGCGTTATGACGGCAGAACGTGGCGATGTGCCTCGGTCTCGGTCGTTTGCGAACCCACCCAACTTGGCACCGCTGGGGCCCTGAAGCACGCGGCAGCGCAACTGGACCCGCAGTTCGTGCTGCTGAACGGCGACTCTTTCTTCGATTTCAACCTGCTCGACCTCGCGGCCTCCGATTCGCCGGCAATGGTCTGCGTGGCCTTGAAGAAGGATCATCCGGGCGATCGCTACGGCCGCGTTCTGCTCGAGCGCAACAGCGTGAAACGCTTCCTGCCGCCGGGGACACAATCCTCCGGACCGATCAATACGGGCATCTACCGCATCGATCGTAGCATCCTCGACCTGATCGACGAGCTGCCATGCTCCCTCGAGCAGTCGATTTTTCCGCGGCTGGTCGAGATTGAGCAGTTCGAAGCGGCCCTCTATGACGGCTTCTTCATCGATATCGGCATACCCGAGGATCTAGAGCGCGCCCGGCGCGAGCTTCCAGCAAGAATGCGCCGCCCTGCCGTTTTCTTCGACCGCGATGGCGTGCTGAACGTTGACAAGGCGTATGTGCACAAGGTCAAGGATTTCGACTGGATCCCCGGCGCGCGCGAAGCCATCAAATTGTGCAACGACCGTGGCTATTTCACCTTCGTGGTGACCAACCAGTCAGGCGTCGCGCGTGGATATTATGGTATCGATGCGGTTCATCGGCTGCACGATTGGATGAGCGATGAACTGGCAGAGGTCGGCGCCCATATCGATGAGTTCCAGTATTGCCCGTATCACGTCGATGGAACCGTTGAGCAATGGCGGCGGGCCAGCGACCGGCGCAAGCCGGCGCCCGGCATGATTCTGGATTGCTTCGACGGCTGGCCGGTGCAGACCGAAGCGAGCTTTTTGATCGGTGACAATACACACGACGTGCAGGCGGCGGTTGCAGCCGGGATCGTAGGCCACCTGTTCAAGGGCCCCGATCTTGAAGCCTTTGTCCGGCCGCTACTGGGTGATCGCCAGGATTAAGACGTCGCTCTGGAATCCGACCGGATCACGCGGAACATAAGTTCAGCCTGCTCCCAATCCTCCAGTGTGTCGATGTCCTGCACCAGCACGCGCGGCAGCACCACGCCGATCGACCGGGAGGAAAACATGGGAACGTCGTCAAGGAAGGCGCGCGTGGTGCCCCAGTAGAATTGACCGGCATCGTGAAAGGCAGGCTCGAGATCCTGTGACCGCGTTACGCGGTGTTCCGGATAGAGCGAATCGACACGGCCCTCCGAGGTCAGGCGCACTGCTCGTTGAACCGGAAACGCATAATGGGTGATGGAGAATGCGAAGGCGGCGTCGGAACCGATCAGGCGATCATGAGCTTCGCGGATAAAGCGGTCCTGGATCAGCGGGGCCGTCGCATAGATGCAGCATGCGTGGCTGATTTCGCTACCACGTTCGATGAACCACGAGATGGCATGTTTGACGACCGCATTGGTGCCGGTGAAGTCGTCGGAAATTTGCTTCGGCCGCATGAACGGCGTCGCCGCGCCGTGCTGTCGTGCCAGACTCGCGATCTCTTCGTCATCGGTGGACACTACGATCTCGTCGAACAGGCCGCTCTGGCGTGCCGCGTCGATCGAATAGGCGATGATGGGTTTCCCGCAGAAGGGGCGGATGTTCTTGCGGGGAATCCGCTTGCTGCCGCCGCGTGCCGGGATAACCGCGATCTTCACGACAGGATATTCGTCAGTGCCGCGACGACGGTGTCCTGCTCAGCATCCGTCATCTTTGAGAACAGCGGCAAGGTGATGGCATCTTGGTAGTAGCTTTCGGCCTCCGGGAACATGCCGGGGCGGAAGCCTAGGCCCTGATAATAGGGCTGCGTGTGCACTGGGATATAATGCACGTTGACGCCGATGCCGGCAGCGCGCAGTGCGTCGAACACTTGGCGCCGGCTGAGTTTGATTGCATTGCGATGCAGGCGGATGACGTAGAGATGCCAAGCGGAGTTGGTGTTGGGGTGCTGCCAGGGGCAGGTCAGTGGCAGCTCCGCCAGCAGCTTATCGTAGCGCGCGGCGAGCTCGCGGCGGCGGGCGACGAACGGATCGAGGCGGGCCAGCTGACTGGTGCCGAGCGCCGCCTGGATGTCGGTCATACGATAGTTCAATCCGAGCTCGATCTGCTCATAGATCCACGGGCCGTCGCGCTCCTCGTTCGAGAGGCGGCCGTCCGGGGCGCGCTGCGCCGGGCGGATGATGCCATGGGTGCGCAAATAGGCGATGCGCTCGCCGAGCTTGGCATCATTGGTGAGCGCCATGCCGCCTTCGCCGGTCGTGATGATCTTGACCGGGTGGAAGCTGAAGATCGTGACGTCGCCGAACTCGCCGCTGCCGACCTTGCGGCCGCGATAATCACCGCCGACGGCGTGCGAGGCGTCCTCGATGATCTTGAAGCCGTAGCGGTCGGCGAGCGCGCGGATCGCGATCATTTCACAGGATTGACCCGCGAAGTGGACGGGTACGACGACCTTAGGCAGCCGGCCCTGCTTGTCGGCTGCCGCAAGCTTTTCGGTCAGCGCCGCGACACTCATGTTGTAGGTGCGCGGATCAATGTCGACGAAGTCGACGCTAGCGCCGCAATAGAGGGCGCAGTTCGCGGAGGCAACGAAGGTGTTCGGCACGGTCCACAGCCAGTCGCCCGGACCGAGGTCGAGCGCGAGACAGGCGACGTGGAGTGCGGCGGTGGCGTTCGACATCGCGATCGCGTGAGCTGCGCTGCAATAGGACGCGAGCGCGCGCTCGAAGGTCGGACCTGCCTGGCCCTGCGTCAGCCAGTCCGAGCGCAGTACCTCGGTGACCGCATCGATGTCCTCAGGCGAGATGTCCTGGCGTCCGTAGGGGATCATTGGACCGCGTTTCGGTTGAATTCCCTGATTTCGTCGATGGTGAGGAAATGGTCGTTGCGGCCGGAATTGTACTCGAACCCGTCCTCGACCGGCGCGCCTTTCTCGCCGATCTGGTTGGTCAGGTAGTCGACGTCCTTGCGGAAGAACTTGATCGTCGGCTTGATCACGAAATGATCGTGGAAGCGCAGTGTCAGATGTGAATCATCGGTCGGGCACATCACTTCGTGGAGCTTCTCGCCGGGCCGGATGCCGATCACCTTGGTCGGCAGGTTCGGGGCCATTGCGGCTGCGAGATCGGGAATCCGCACGGACGGGATCATCGGCACGAAGATCTCGCCGCCGGACATGCGCTCGAAGCTTTTGTGCACGAAATCGACGCCCTGCCGCAGCGAGATCCAGAACCGCGTCATGCGCGGATCCGTGATCGGCAGATGCTCGGCCCCGTCGGCGATCATCTTGTTGAACAGCGGCACGATCGAGCCGCGCGAGCCGACCACGTTGCCGTAGCGCACCACGGCGAACATGGTACGGTGACCGCCGGCCATGTTGTTGGCGGCGATGAACAACTTGTCGGAAGCGAGCTTGGTGGCGCCGTAGAGGTTGATCGGCTGCGCAGCCTTGTCGGTCGACAGCGCGATCACCTTCTCGACATTGGCCTCGAGCGCGGCCTGGATCACGTTCTCTGCGCCGTGCACGTTGGTCTTGATGCACTCCATGGGATTGTATTCGGCAGCCGGCACCTGCTTGAGCGCCGCGGCGTGCACGACGTAGTCGACGCCCTTCATCGCGGTGCGCAGCCGCTCGCCGTCGCGCACGTCGCCGATGAAATAGCGCATCGGAGTCTGGTCGAACTCCTGCTGCATCTCGTATTGCTTGAGTTCGTCGCGTGAATAGACGACGAGGCGGCGCGGCTTGAAGTTCTTCAAGACGCTGCCGACGAATTTGCGTCCGAACGATCCGGTGCCGCCTGTGATCAGAACGGATTTGTCGTCGAACATGATTGGGTCTTCGCCGGCTCGTATTGCAGGGATGGCAGGAATCCAAGGTGGTTACCATAGGGTCCATGGCCCGTCCATGACGTTCTTCCCCCCAAAGCGTTATTCGTCCGGGATCATGCCCCCTCGACGCCGCACCCGTGCAGGCCCTGGCGAACCGTTTGCGCGAATATCCGATTGCCGGCCGGGGAATAGTGGCCGAGGGGCGCTCTGAGCGCCGGGATGCCGACCTTGGCAGCCTCCGTCCCAATGCCTGCGACACATCGATGACGCACGTTCCAGGCGCTTGACCGGACAACTGCTTCATGAAGTCCGCATGAGGCAGAGTTGGTTCCAGGGTGTATTCCACCGGCGGGATCATGACCACCACCAACTGCTGGTTCCGCTGCTTGGCCTGCGTCCGAATCCTGGCGAGGATTTGCAGGGCCAGCGCGGCGGCACCCGAAGGATGGTCTGGTCGCCAGAACTGCGCGGGAAATTCGTTGTCGAGAAAGCTCTTGTCGACCAATTGGCGATAGATGGCGCGCGCCGCGGCATAACTGTAGGGGAACGACAGCGGCGTCCAAAGGGCTCGGAGGTAGAAGTCGTTCTTGTGGTGTTGCCAGATCGCTTGGCGGGTCACCGGCGCGGACGGTCGTGAAATCAACTGGATACCGCTTTCCGATAATCGGAATATCGGCTTGGTGATGGCGTATTGCGGCAGGTTGTCTCGCTGCCGCCCGCGATAGAACGTCCACGACGCGGCTACGTCGCGGCGCAGCATCTCGACGAAGATCCCGACGATCACGAATTTCCCTGGTGGCTTGACCAGTTCGTAGCGCAGCGCTGTCTGGTCGAGACCATAACCGCCGACGGCGTAATTCGCGACGTTGCAGCCGAGCTGCTCGGACAACAGATGTATCCAGGCCTCGTCGTCCTGCACCTCGTCGCCATACGTCATGGAGTCACCGAAGGCGGATCCGCATGTCGGATCGCGTTGTTGAGATTGCTGGCGCGGAAGATTGTCCCTCGGCCATCCGAGCGGCCCTGCAGTGTTCTCGGCGGCGAACTGTTTGCCCGTGAGGTCGAATATGTCCGGGGCGGTAGAACATGAAGGCATTCTCGTTCGCGATCGAAAGCCGCGCGAACGCGTAGCTCTGGATCTCGGCGATCGCGAATACCAGGAGCAGTCCAGCGCCAACGAAGAGTGCGTGCCGCGATCCGAACTTCATGAATCCCCAATCCCCTCCGCCGGTCTGGGCCGGCACGATCGATCAAGCCCTGCGTCTGCCGCTCATGATGAAAAGCGCGCCTTCCTCGGAGGTTGTCGCGAGCCAAGACAGTTGTGTGATGAGCCGTGCGGATTTGGAGCCGGGATCCGACGCAGACAGGAAATCCACCGCGTCGCCGCCGCTGCCGGCGATTGACGGGTAGCAATTCAAATAGTCGATGTTGTTCTCCGCAAACCACCCCAGGACCTCATCGATCGAGTGCCAGGTCTCGTGCGGATTGTAGTATTGATCCTTGACCCAGACCTCGGCCTTGCGCTTGTCGCGAATTTGGTTGCGGACCACGGCGTCGATGTTCGGTCCGAGCAGGCCGATCAGCTTCGATCGGATCAACGTCGGCACGCGTCCGAACGAATTGTACAGGCCGACGATGGCGATGCCGCCAGGCTTGGCCTTGCGCATGATCGCGGCAAACGCCCGGCGCGCATCCTTGGTGTGATGGAGAACGCCGGAGCTGAGCACGACATCGAAACTGTCATCCTTGATCCCGAGATCGAAGATGTTCATCTGCGTGAAAGCCGACCGCTGCAGGCCGTTCCGCAGCTTGTGCTCGACGGCCAGCTTGAGGCTCGACAGGGACAAGTCGATGCCTAGCACGTGGTTGTTGTTCAGCGACAGGAATTGCGACATCTGCCCGGTGCCGCAGCCGCATTCGAGGATGAGCTTGTTGTGGCCGATCGCGTCGAGCAGCCCCTGGGCGAAGGAGTTCTTCTGGCCGCGGTTGACCAGCTCGCCATATTCCTGCACGCCTTCGTAGCTCGGAAACGGATATTCTTCGCAGAACGCCTTGATCTTCGTGGTGACGCTGGCGGCGTCGTCCGTGGTCACGCTTTGCAGTAGCGACGGAATTCCGTCGATATCCGGCATGGCCATGCCGGTCGATGGGCAGCGGAAGCCGCCCGCAACCCGCTCGAGATTGGTGTCATTCGAGGCGCCCGGCGGTTTCAAGCAGGCAAGCAGGCGGGCGGGGAGAAGCGTATCGCCGTTCGATGCGGCCTGTGGCAGCGGCGAAAGCTGATCTTTCTTGCGAAGAACGATGTTGCCGATGACGAGGACATCCATCTCGCAGTTCATGAAGCAGCGATAGGCATCCTCGGGGTCGCACACGATGGGCTTATCGCGGACGTTGAAGCTGGTGTTGACCAGTACGCTGCTGCCGGTTCGCGCCTCAAACGTGCGCAGCAGCTGGTAGAAGCGGGGATTCGTCTCCGGATGGACGGTCTGGACTCGCGCCGAATAGTCGATATGGGTGACGGCCGGAATGTCGCTCCTTGGCACGTTGAGCTTGGCGATGCCCTGCAACGCCATCTGCTCCGGGCTCATCGGGATGGTGCGATCCTTCCGCACCTGTGCGACGAGCAGCATGTACGGGCTGTCGCCGTCGAGCTCGAAATACTCCGCCACGTCCTCGCGCGGAACGGCGGGTGCGAACGGTCGGAAACTCTCGCGGTATTTGATCCGGAGATTCAGCTCGCGCTGCAGCCGTGGCGACCGCGCGTCGCCGAGGATGGACCGGTTTCCCAGCGCCCTGGGGCCAAATTCCATGCGGCCCTGAAACCACCCCACGATCTTGTCCTGCGTCAATGCCGAGGTGACGTCCGCAAACAATGCGTCGTCGTCGAGCTCGCGATATTTCGCGCCGTGCTTGTCGAGAGCCGCGCGGGCCTGCTCTGCACTGTATTCGGGACCGAGATATCCGCCTTTCATGCCGTCGTGTCGTGCGCCAAGGCGCCTCGGCGCGCCAACATTGCGTGATGGGCCACGAGTGCCGCGCCGATCGCGCCGCCCGCATCGCCCGCTGCGGGCTGGATCCAGATATCCTCGAATGCCCTGTCGCGAAGCACCTTGCCGTTGGCGACGCAATTGAGCGCGACTCCGCCGGCCAGGCAAAGACGCTTCATGCCGGTCTCGCGCGCAAGCGCGCGTGTCCGGCGCAGCACCACCTCTTCGGTCACGGCCTGGATCGATGCCGCGAGATCCATCTCCTTCTGCGTCAGTCGATCCGCGGCGCGGCGGCCCGCCGAACAGACGAGCGAAATTCTCGTTCGTCATCGTCAGCCGGTGCAGTAGTCGAAATAGTCCTGCGCGATATGGAAACTGCCATCGGGCTTCAGGTCGATCAGGTGATCGAGGATGGTCTGGACGAATCGCGGCTCTCCGTACGGAGCAAGGCCCATCACCTTGTACTCGTCGGAGTTGACCTTGAAGCCAGTGTAATAGGTGAACGCGGCGTACAGCAGTCCGATCGAATGCGGAAAGTGGATCTCCTTGTCGATGTTGATCTGACCGCCCCGGCCGGTTCCGGCCGTCGTGGTGCTCCACTCTCCGACGCCATCGAGGGTCAGGATCGCCGCCTCCTCGAACGGAGAGGGATAGAAGGCTGAAGCTGCGTGACTGAGATGGTGTTCGCTGAGCAGCAGCTTCTCGGTGATGCCAAGCCCGGAGTCGATGGCCTTCAACTGGCGAAGCAGCAAATCTTTCTGGAACAGCTTCTCGCTGACCCAAAGTGGCATCGCCGTGCGAAACGAGGAAAAGCCCTTCGGCGCGAAGGCGAATAGGTTTCGATGAGCCGTTCGAACTTCAGGAACGGCTTGTCATAGAATGCGATGAAGTCGATCTGGTCGCTCGTGAGGCCGGAATGGGCAATACACCAGCTGATCGCCTTGGCAGGAAAATCGCTGGTGTTCTTGACGCGCGTGAAGCGCTCTTCCTGCGCGGCGGCGACGATCTCGCCGTCCCTGACTAGCGCGGCCGCGCTGTCATGATAGTAGGCGGATATTCCGAGGATATTCATGGCGGGTCAGAAAATCGCGTAGATGAATGGTGCGATCGCCGACCCCTTGGTGAGGAAGATGAGGCCGCTGAACGTCAGCATCAGCAAGAGGAGGGGAAGCAGCCAGAATTTCTTCCGCTGGCGCATGAAATCCCAGAATTCAAGTAGGAACGACACCCGCTCCTCCGTTTGACAACTAGAATTGCTTGGTCAATGATTCAGTGGGTAACGGCGGCTGCCGTGGCAGCAAGTAGGTGGCCGGTAAGGGGGAATTCTTCATCCGGAGCGGGTCTCTGCCGCGCCACTGCATGATCAGGCCCATCGGCACGACTGCGCCAAAGTAGATGAGTGCCATGATCACCGGATTGACGATGTGATGCAGTGCGACGCCGATCTTGTGCCAGACGAGATTTAGTGGTCGGAGCGTACGCGGCCGGAACGCGGCCGGCGCGGCAAAGACCAGCGAAACCACCAAGGCCACCAGCGCATCGACGTTCCGCGGACGACGAGCGGCCACAGCGCAATGAGCGCGAAGAAGATCGTAAAGACCAGGCCAAACGAACGATCCGATGAGACACGCTCCCGGGCGGTCTCAGCCCTTTTCATCACAATGCCCCGGCTATTCTTTCCCGAAACATACATTCACTATTGGCAATATTTTGTCAAACTTCTAATTTAATGGTTTTGCCGCACAGGCCAAGGTTGTTCGGGCTGGCTTGGCGCCCCGAAGCAACGGTTTCCCTGAAACATCGACCCGGGCCAGAACGCTGCCGTCGTTGAGCTTGATGTGGCGTTCACCACACGCTTCGGCCACCGTCCATGACCAGGTTCTGCCCGGTCATGTAACTCGACGCATCGGAACAGAGGAACTGGACCGCGGCGCGATATTCGTCGACCTCGGCCATGCGTCCCATCGGGATCAGGCGGGTGAGGCGTTCCACGAAGGCGGGATCCTGGTTGTTGAAGACGCCGCCCGGCGAGATCGCGTTGACGCGGACGCCGTGGTCGGCCCAGTAGGTCGCCAGGTATTTGGTCAGGCCGATCAGCCCGTGCTTGATCACCGAGTAGGTCACGGGCTTCACCGGCTGTTCCTCCTCGCGCGTCACGTGCGGCTGGCGGTAGAGCCGCTGGTCAGGCGCGATCACGCCGAGATCGGAGGCGATGTTGAGGACCACGCCGCGGCCGCGCCGAGCCATCTGGCCGCCGAACTCCTGCGCGCACAGCATCGCCCCGGTCAGGCCCACGGCGATCTCGGTCTGCCATTGCGGCACCGGGAACGCTTCGAAGCGCGAGGAGTGCATGACGCCCGGGCTCGACGTCACCTTCGGATCGATGGCGGCGTTGTTGACGAGGATATCGACGCTGACGCCGCGGCCTGCGAGCTGCTCGCTCGCGGCGCGGACCGAATCCTGCGCAGTGACATCGAGCGCGAGCGCGATCAGATCGGCGGAGGGCGCTGCCTGCTTCAATGCGGCGATCGCCGCCTCGGCCTGCGCAAGGTTGATCTCGGTGACGACGACGCGCGCGCCCGCTTCGCACAGCGCTGCGACATGCTGCCGCCCGAGCAGGCCGCCGGCGCCGGTCACGAGCGCGGTGCGCCCGGTGAGGTCATAGCGGGAGGACGGGCTTGCCATGGAACGGCTCCTGTTCAACTGCGCAACTGGCCGCCGTCGGCGACCATGACACTGCCGGTGATGAAGGCCGCGCGGGGCGAGGCGAGGAACGCGACGAGGTCGGCGATCTCTTCCGGCCTGCCGAGCCGGCTCAGCGCCACCTCGCGCGCGAGCATGTCTTCGACCGCGGCCTTGTTCTCGGCAAGCTTGCGCGCCCAGGTCCCGTCGGCAGCGAGAATGTTGCCCGGGGCGACCGCATTGATGCGGATGCCGTCGAGTGCCAGTGGCCGCGCCAGCCCGCGCACGGTCGCGTTCAGCGCCGCCTTCGCGGCATAGTAGGTCACGGGGGCGCCGAGCGCCGCCATGCCGGCAATCGAGGAGATGCAGATGATGGAGCGGTCGCCGCTGCCGCGCGCCATCAGCGGCCGCGCGGCCTCGATCGTGTTGGTGCTGGCGAAGAAGTTGAGGTCCATCAGCCGCGACCATTCAGCCGCAGTCTCCTTGCCGGGCGGGACGGAGGCGCCGCTGCCGACATTGCAGACGAGGATGTCGAGGCGGCCCCATTGACGTTCAACATCCTGCACCAGGGCCGCAGCGGCCGCCGGATCGGCGACATCGGCGATATGGACCGAGCTCTGTCCACTGATGGTCGCGCGCGCCGCGTTCAGCGCGTCGGTGCCGCGAGCTGCCAGCGCGACCTTCGTGCCCTCCGCGGCCAGCGCAGCGGCAATGGCAAGGCCGATGCCGCGGCTGGCGCCGGTGACGAGCGCGACGCGGTCTTCCAGCTCGAGCTTCATCGCGCCGCATCCTCGATCCAGCCGATCGTCATGTCGCGATACCGGGCGAGCGCGCCGGCGTGGTCGCCGTCGGCCGCGCGCGCGGTTTGCAGGATGTACTGTCCCTTGTAGCCGGACCGCTCGATCAGCCGGATCGTCTTGGCGAGGTCGGCGTTGCCGGTGCCGAGCGGCACGGTAGTGCCGCCGCAAATGCGGTCCTTCACATGCACGTTGAGAATGCGGGGCGCGTAGGCCTCGATCTCCTCGCTGCTGTCATAGCCGAGCGAGGCGCTGTTGCCGCTGTCATAGTTGATGCCGAAGACGTCTTGCGGAAACGCCTCCATGAACCAGGCGAGATCGCGCGGCGGCAGGTCGGACTCGAAGACGATCTTGACGTTCTGTCGGGTAAGCTGCTCGCGGCGTGCGATCAACACCCGCTTGAGCGTGTCGCTCTCGCTCTCGCGCTCGATCTTGCCATTGTCCACCAGCGGGATCACGACGAATTCGATGCCGATCCGGCTGCAGGCGGCGATCAGGAGATCGAGATCGCTAACGAGAACGTCGCGCACCACGGCGTCGACTTTCCAGAACGGCGCCTGCATGAAGCAGTCGCCGGTCAGGCTTGGAATACGCAGGCCGTTCTCGCGCGCCAGCGCGGCGATCTCGGCCTGTCCGTCCTCGGTCGCGAGCGGATTTTCCCGCAGCCGCTCCTGATCGATGGTCCATTCCATCCGCGTTAGGCCGAGCGCCTTGGCGCGCGGAAATTCCTCGCGCCATTCATCCCACGGGAACGCCTGGATCTTGCCGTCGACCAGTGCCGACAGGCGTCCCTGCATGAAGCCGATGCGTTGCGATGTTGCGGTCACGACTTGTTATCCGAGCTGGTGGCAAGGCCCTTGGCGGTCCAGCCGCCGTCGACGAAGATCTCCTGGCCGGTGACATAGGCCGAGGCATCCGACGCCAGGAAGATGGCGGCGCCGACCATGTCGCCGGGTTGCCCCCAGCGGCCGAGCATGGTGTGGCGGCGCCTGTCTTCGTGCATGGCGGGATCGGCAAAACTCTTGGCGGTCATCTCGGTTGCGACGTAACCCGGCGCCAGCGCGTTGACGCGGATGCCGTCGCTAGCATAGTCGGCGGCCAGCGCCCGTGTTAGGCCGGAGAGACCCGCTTTCGCCGCGACGTAGCCGGGATTGCCGGGGAAGCCGCGGATCGAATTGATGCTGGTGACGTTGATGATGGCGGCCGAGCCCGTCGTCTTCAGAAGCGGATAGGCGGCAAGGATCGTGGCGTAGACGCCGGTGAGGTCGGTCGCGACCGTGGCGCGGAAGCGCGCGAGCTCGCTTTCGGCTCCCTGCGGCGGAAGGCTGATGCCGGCCGCGTTGACCAACGCATCGATGCGTCCGCCCTGGGCCGCGATGGCGTCGAACGCGCGCCCGACCGCGCCATCATCAGAGAGATCGCAGGCTATGGCGGCGACGCCTTGCGGTGCGGTCCCGGAACGGCTGAGGCCGAACACCGTGGCGCCGGCCTCCTTGAGGCCGGCTGCAATCGCAGCACCGATGCCGCGCGAGGCGCCGGTGACGACGGCGATCTTGCCGGCAAGAGAGAAGGCGCTGAGGTCAGGCATAGCCGTAACTGCGCATGATGGCCCCGCAGAGCTTGACGTCTTCGGTGCGGTCGATCTGGAACATCTTGTGGCGCTCCATCACATGGAAGCCGATCTTGCCGCCGAGACGGTTGCTCTGTTCGCGCAGGAGTGAAGGAATGAGCACGTAGAAGGAGCCGTTCTCGAGGTAACGCTTCTCGATCTGCTGGCGCATGCGGCGGTTGTGATAGTCGTAATTGATCGGCTCCGGTCCGCTCGCGCCGATGCGCCAGTTGAAATAATCCTCGACTTCGCAAACCGAAAGCAGGCTGTCGAGATGCTCGCGATCGAAGGTCGCAAGCGCCGCCTCGATGTCAGCGGGCTCGCGGATCGGCGAGGTCGCCTGCAGCGCGACGATGCGCTCGAAGCGGCCCATCCGCTCGTCGATGGCCTCGAGCGCATGCAGCCAGGCGGATTCGGAGGAGGCGAGGTCGCCCGAAATATCGTCGGGACGCTGCACGCCGACCGCGCCGGCGGCTTCCGCCGCTTCCAGAATCCTGTCGCTGTCCGACGAGACCGCCACGACGTCGACGCCCCGCGCGGCGCGCGCCTGCTCGACCGTCCAGGCAATCAGCGGCTTGCCGCAGAGATCGAGCAGGTTCTTGTGCGGGATGCCCTTGGAGCCGCCCCGCGCGGCGATCACGGCCAGCGTCTTGCGCGCCATCAGATGTGTCCCTCGAGACGTTCGAGCGCGGTCCAGAAGCCTTCGCCCATGTTCTTGTGGCCCTCTCTCGGTCCGCCGGAGCGCGCCCAGACGAAGTTGCGATTAACACAGGTAGCAACGGGGGCGTGGATGGTGGAGCCGGCCAGCATCCGCCTTTGGATGGCGCCATCGGTTACGGCGCCGACTACTGTCCCCTCCGGATCCTGCGCAAACAGGATGCCGAGCGTATTGGCATTCAGCGGCCGGCGCGCTTCCTCGATCGTCTCCGTCTCGGCGATCGTCACGAGGTTTGTGGTGATCAAGGCCATGGGTCCAAAAGCTGAGGCAATTCAGGTTGTTACCTCCGGCGCCAATAGCTAGAAAAGGCCAGATAGGTGTCCTAGATACGCCAAGGCAGGCGCACGACGCAAGTTGCCGCACGGGCGCAATCCGATGTATACTCGAAATACCGGCCTGAGCGTCTGGGCGCCTCCCATTTTTAGTGTTTTTCGAGACCGGGCATGGGGGCACAATGCCCTGAATGGCTATCCGGTGGTCCTGTGTCATTTGACTGATGACAAGTCGTCTGGCGAACTCACGTGCGTAGTGTCAGCGGCAGCGGTCAAGGTAGGGGCTGTCGTGCGCGGGCCACTGGGAAGCCCTTAGCATTGTTTGTGAAGGCGTTCCTGCTGTTGGCGGGGGCCTGAAAAAGGCTGCAGAAATCAAGGATCGAATCTCCCGCGGCCTGCCGCTATGAATTGTCACCGCAACAACTGTTGGAGCGACGGACCGGTGAATACCTTCTCAGCGGCCTCTTGCTTGACCCCCACGATCAATCGGATCGGAGTGGGAAACACACTCCGGAAGCGGCGATCGGACGTCAAGGTGAACGTCATCTCAGACGATCCAGAAGGTAAGTCCATTATTGCAGCGATGGCATCTGCTCCAAGCGGATGAAGCTCAACCGGTGTATTACCCGACTGCAGTTGACGAAGGGTGGTCGCAATTTCCCTTCCGGCCAAAACGACGATGTAGCGTCCCGCCTGAGGCGCCACCATGGCGATCGAGAGGTTAGGCTCACGATATGTCGCGGCACCGAAGGAAATTCTGTCCGGATCGGATTGTGGAGTTGTGTCCCACAGCATGCTGCCGCTTCTGTCGTAGATCAGTTTCAGGCCCAGCCGCTGAGCTTGTTCAATCATCGTATCAGCCGGAGGGCCTTGAAGCAGGGCAAGCAATTTGATGCGATAGAGGGCTAGCACATCGGTACCTGCGCGGGCGTCGATCAAATCGAGGTGCCCCGGAGCAAGCTGTTTCGGTGTCTTGTCACAGAGCCTCGTCTTCGTGTGCATATCGAATTGCGGATAGGCGGGAAACAGACTGCAGAACACGGCGACACGATCCACGTAAAGATCGTGCCACATAATATAGCGGGGGTCGGGTACGAAGCTTGGAACGCTTGATACTGCCAACATCAAGCCATTTCTGTAAGCCTGTTGGGGGTAGTCGTACTCCGGGGGCACAAGCAACCTGCTGCCGGGCGGAAGCGACGCAGTCTGTTCTCGAATCTGATCTAGCAACGCCGCTGCCCCTGACGGCAAGGGACGTGCTCCGTTGTAGCTCTCGACGGAGCCGACGGTTCGGCTGATCGCCTGAGGCAACGGATAACGCACAACCCACAAATTTCTGATGACCCCAATCAGCACCAACGGCACGATCAGGCCAACCACAATCTTGCGGCTCAGTGAGGACGGAACGGCAACCGAAAGACCGGCAAATAGGGCAAACGGGATAATGGCATTGGTCCAAAATCGATAGGCATGGCTGTTGAGTCCGAACGTTCCGAGCCCCATGCCCACGGATACGAGTAACATGACCGACAACCAGATCAACCGGTCCAGCCGGCCAAGCCTGCGAGCGTTCAGAAGCACAATCAAAGCTGCGGCGATATAGACGAGATGAAATAGGACAAATTCAATCGTTGGGACCCTCGCGTAGGAGTCAACCTCCTCAAAGCGTCCAGCTTGCAGCGACAGCTGCCAAATTTGAAGTGCATATGGTGACGCTACGATCGCCGCGCTGGCACCGTAGATGGCCGTGAATCGCACACTTCGCGCCTCCACCAATGAGGCAAGGAAACAAGTGGACCAGAATATCACGAAGCTGAGCATCGAGAGCCCAACCATCTTGCCTCGCACGATCATCAGGGCGAGGACGATAACGATCACGCTGGCCCGAGCTATGGCGTTACCAATTCGTCCAGCCCGAATCAGACTGGCGATGCCATCGGCGGCGACGTAAACGCTCACGGTGGTTGCGAGCTGAAGAAAGGTGAGAGTGTGGGCAAGACAGGCCAAGCCGAGCAGAGCGCCTGCGAAAAGGGTGACGATCGCGCGGTCACCTCTCTTCGCGCAGTATAGAGATGCAAGCACGGGAAGAAACAGCACCCATCCGAAATCCTGAGAGGATGCAACTCCCATGCTCTCCGCAGGCGGGATCAAGTTGCCGCTCGTCTGTGATACGCCGGAAAAGCGCTCGAGAATGGGATAGAGATAGTGGACGAATGGGGTTTCTCCAGCTCCGACCACCAGCAGGGCCATGAACACCCCAACGCACCGGTCGATGTCGAGCGCGCGCATGGAAAAATAGGATCCGAGAAACAATAGAGTCAGCAGAAGCGGAACATAGATCACCGCCTGTGCCTGAAAAGGAGGAAGCCGAGTCGCGTAAGCGATCAGATTGATCAGCCAGTCGGAGAGAAAATTGTAGTAAGTCGGAAATTCTCCCGAATACGCGTCGGTCACGAGGGCTGCGCCGTGGAAACGGCCGTAGAGCGACAGGGAGACCGATTCAATGTGCCAAACGGTGTCGGCGTTGCCGTACCAGAAGTCCGTGATCTGCGGCCCGGCGAAGATGAAAATGAAGAGACAAACGAGAGCAGACAGGCAAGCCCAAATAAGGGCACGTTGGTTGTAGCTGGTCACATTACTTGTCCTGGGGGCAAAGCTCGTCTTAGAGCCCCGCGCTTTGAAATTCGATATACAGCGCTCAACTCTCGCGCGAACTTTGGCAGGAAAAGCAGGTAGCAAATCTGTGGCTGCAATGCCACCTTGTGATCTAAGGTTTCTCGATCGGGCTTTCCGCGAACGGTGGGTGTAACCGAAAGGCGACAGTACTGGTTAACAAAGCTCTTGATAAGGAAGGTATTGCACCGCCTAACTTGAAAAGTGATAACCGTCGTTGAAGTGAGGGCCTGCCCCGATGATATTCGAAAGACTGATGCTTGATGGGGCGCTGCTGATCCGTCCGGATCGTCACGTTGATGAGCGGGGTTATTTCGCGCGCACCTACTGCCGGGAAACATTTCTGGCACAAGGCTTGAAAGATTGCAGCCTGCAGTGTTCGACCTCGTTCAATCTCCGCCGCGGTACCCTCCGCGGGCTGCACTTGCAGCGAGAACCCCACGGTGAAGCCAAGCTGATCCGTTGCGTTCGCGGCGAAGTTTATGACGTCATCGTCGATGTTCGAGATGGTTCAGTTAGCTATGGTCGCTGGTACGCAGTGCATTTGAGCGGGGAGAACGGTATTAGCCTCTACGTCCCCGCCGGCTTTGCACACGGGTTCATGACGCTGATGGACGAAACGGAGCTACTCTATCAAATGGCCGATCCGTTCATGCCTGCATCGGCTGCAGGCATCGTTTGGAATGATCCTGATCTCGAAATTAGTTGGCCACTCGAACCGATCGTCATTTCAACAAAGGATCGCTCGCTGCCGACATTGAAGGCGTGGCGCGATGCAGGCTAAGAGAAAATGCTCGACTCTTCTGCGCCACGCACTTCGGCGACCGAGGACTGAATGCTGATGATGAAGCGTCCGCCGTCGCGAGCCCGTTGGAGGTCAGCGGATCCGCTTGAGATACCCGTCTGGAGCCACGGTGATTAGCAGCTTTTGCTGGATACTTTTGTCGATTTCAAACTCCGGATGACGACTGAGGAAATCCCACGCCGCGGTCTTTGCATTGTTGCCTCTGCCCCAGGGACGATCGGCGAAGGCGTCTTCCGGCATATCCTCAATGACAGTATCAAACACGATGCAGTAGCTTCCAACCGTCACCAGGTCCGCGTAGGCCTCCAACTCGGCAAGCACGTGGTCGTGCGTGTGGTTGCTGTCGAGGATAACGAGCACGCTGCGCTTGCCAGCAGCCCTCGCTTTGACCGCAGAAACCACCTCCGGTTCGACGCTCGAACCCTCGATCATGGAAATGCGTCGTGCCAACGGATGGGCTTCAATCGCAGCGCGATTGTGCGCCCGGATGTCGATATCGATGCCCAACACTTGCGCTTCTTGCGGTCCGCCCGAAATCGCGTTCAATTCCAATATCGACGCCGATAGAACCAGCGAGCCGCCGTGGGCGATGCCGGTTTCGACAATGAGATCCGGCTTGACCGACCAGATGATCTCCTGGAGGGCGAGGGCGTCCTGCGGATATTGGATGATGGGACGTCCCATCCATTCGAAATGGTACGAATATTTTGCACGATTGGCGCGATCCATCCACGACCTCGTGGCGGCGGCAAGCCCGGGATCATCGCCCATGCGGGTGATTTCATCGGCGCATTCGCGCTTGAATTTCTCATGCTCGCTCATGGCGACTTCCTTTTGATATCGATGCGGACTTCATACACGTCATCGCCGTCCGTGAAAGTGCACGCGGGATAGCCTGGAAACGTGCGGGCGCGAATTCGGTTCAGTAGATCGCGCACTTCGCAGGTCTGGTCCAAGACGAGCGAGCTCGCAGGCTCCAGCTCGGATCCGCGATGGAACGTACCGGTCGCCAGGTTCTGCTGCCGCGTCTCGAAGTCCAGCCTGCGAAGCCGGGGATACGTTTCCTGAACGAGCATCAACATCGCGTCCGTTGCCTTGCGGTACAGCGATCCCCCGGTATCTTCCCAGCCGTAGGGAATTTCGAGCTGCGCGACGATATCGCCGCAATCTACCCCTTCGTTCACCATGTGCAGGCTAACGCCGAAGGGCACGCGATCAACGATCGACCAAAAATTGTAGTGCTTGCCCCTGCCGTAAGGCAGCAGACTCGGGTGAGTATTGATAAAACCGCGCCGGGGCAGCGAGAGCAGGGGGGGCCTGATGAGTTTTGGCCACCAGGCCAGCAGACCGAGATCGAAAGAGAGCCCTTCGCTTGCTGCAAAGCGCGAGACCTGATCGGAGGACTCAAACACCAGCGTGCGCAGCTGCGCATTGCGGGCACTTGCAGCGAGCCCGTTGTCGGTTGTGGTGACCACCAGCGCAATATCGCTCCTATAATGGCCGATCAGCCAGAGGGCGAGTTCAGAGCCGACATGGCCATCCGCAAACAGCAAGAGCTTAATCAACGCCTCACTCCTCCCGGACCATTCGGCACACCAACGCAATCACGCGATCCTGGTCCTCTGGCGTCATGTCATGATAGCTTGGCAAGTTGATCGCACGGCTAGGGATGTCGTGCGCATGCTTGTTGTCTGGCACTTCTTTGAACATCGACAGCCCGGACAGAGGATAGAAAAAGACGCGAGCGTCGATGTTGTCCGCTGCGAACGCTGCAACCAGCCTCTCTCGTGTGACTCCGCTCGATGGCTCGAACACGACGGTGGGCATCCAGGCGCCGTTGATGACGTTGGTCGGCTCCGGATTCATTCGCACACCGGGCAGGCGCTGCAGGCGGTCCCGGTAGTAATGAAAAATCTGCTGCTTGCGACTGGTCAACTCGGCAATGCGCTCCATCTGGGCGCAGCCCATGGCAGCCTGGACGTTTGACATCTTGTATTTGAATCCGACGATATCAGGCCAAAACTGTTTGGATTGCGTACGTGATCTGCCGTGATTTGAGAGCGTCAGCACCCGCTCGTAAAGCGCGCCGTCGTTGGTCACGAACATGCCACCCTCGCCAGTTGTAACCGTCTTTGTGCCGTGAAAGGAGAAGGCCCCGAACGTCCCCATGCTGCCTGCGCGTTTGCCGAAATATAGAGAACCGATCGCTTCCGCAGCGTCCTCGATCACCGGAATACCATGTTTCTCACCAATTGCGAGGAGGCGGTCCATGTCGCACAGGTTGCCGTAAAGATGGACGGCCAGGATAGCTTTTGTCCTCGGCGTAATCGCAGCCTCTACCATAGCGGGATCAATGCACCAGCTATCCTCTCGGATATCAGTAAATACCGGCGTGGCGCCGAGATGAATGATCGGCGCGGCTGAAGCGATCCAGTTGGTATCGGCCATGATGACTTCGTCGCCGGGACCAATCCCAAGCGCCGCCATTCCCATGTGCAGCGCTCCCGTGCAGCTAGACGTAGCAATCGCATACGATGTGCCAAGGTGGGCCTTGAACGCGGCTTCGAAGCGATTGATGTATTCATAACAGCGCTCGCCCCAACCATTTGCGGCCGCGTCCGTAGCATATCGAACTTCCAGCTCGGTAATGGAGGGTTTGGTGTAGAGAATTCGCGATGGTTTGGCTGTATCCATGCTGGCTTGCTCCTAAATGTGACCCATCAGGGCCAGCTCTGAAGAACGGAGACAGGATCGCGTCGATCAGACGCTTGCGCATCACGGGGACGGGCGGGCCAATTGGTCATCGCGTCATCTCCCAGCTAAGGTCTGTCATGATTTCCGGTCCAGAGAACCTCGATCGGTTGGCCGCTTATGGCCGCAGCACCGCCATCGGTCCCTTGTTGAATGGAGTGCTCGATAATTGCCAGCGGCTTGTCCTTGACCTGATTGTAGATCCGCTGCACGTAGAATCCCTGAATCGCAAATAGAAACGACACGGTAGCCATTGTTCCGAGCTGAAGTAGTGCTAGAGTCATGAATCCGAGCGGCATTGGCCTATCGCTCGTGATCCAGGCGAACAAATAGACGCACACCAACACGCTTGCCGCAGCTACCAGAATAAGCCCCAGATAGCTTGAAAGCCGCAACGGAATGGTGGTGTGATTGGTGATGCCGTCGATCGCCAATTTGAAGAGCTGTGAAAGACCGAATTTCGATCGTCCGTGTGCTCTCGACGAGCGCTCATATGTTATTCCGATCTGCTTCAGGCCAAGACTGGCGATCGTGCCGCGCAGATAAGGATCATTATCGTGCAGCGCGCAGACCACGTCCACGACTTGCCGGTCCAGCAGACGGAAATCACCGGCATCGTGGGGAAGGACATCATCGCTCAGATGATTGATGAGACGATAAAAAGCCATCCGCGCGGTTCTTGTAGGCAGATCCTCCTCGGGGCGCCGCCGCACACCGTAGACGATGTGATATCCTTCTTTCCATTTCCGCAAGAACTCGAGCAGAAGCTCGGGCGGATCCTGCATATCGGCATCGATTTGCGCGACCGCATGGCCTCGCGCCTTGTGATATCCGACGAGAATAGACTTCTGGAATCCAATATTGCGCGAAAAGCGGAAGATGCGAATGGTGAGTACGCGGGGGTCGATCTGAAGCGCCTGCTGTTTGAGCTCCTCGAGTGTCTTGTCGACAGAACAATTGTCGTTGGCCACGACCTCGGTTGACATATCGAACTCTTCGCGGATTCGCTTCGCCAGCGCGGTTAGCCGCTGGAATAAGGGTTCGATATTCCCCTCTTCGTTCAGGGCTGGAACGATAATGGAGACCGTGCCGGTCATCACGACCTCCCCACGTTCAGCTCCTTGAACCAACAAACGACTCCCTCGATCGGATCACGGTTCGCGGCAAGATAAGGACTGCGCTGATAGATACTTTCGAACACTTCGCCCTGAGAATGGATCTTGGAACCGACTTCCAGCAGATCAGTTTCATTGAAGTATTTGAACACGGCGGAGGCGAGGTCACGCAGACGGATCGGCTCCCCGGAACTCAACTCGATCATTTGATCCTGACCGTCTCCAGAGAGAAACGACCAGATGCTCGCTGCGATGTCATGGACATGATGGTATTCGCGCAGCTGCGCGCCGCCGCTCATCCTGAACCGTTCCTTCCGAACGAGCGCTTCGAACATCTGACCGGCGAACATGAATCGGTGTGGCCTCTTACTCCCCCCGTAGAGCGTGTGTAGCCGGATGTGGTGCCAGCGCAATGGGTCGCCTGCACGGGATAGGGCCTCAAACATACGGGACTTGGACGCCAAATAGGCATTGGAAGATGCCAGCGCACTGTGACTTTCGAGCACCGATCCAATTGTCACTAAGCGTACCCGGCCTGGCCGTGCCAGGTTGCCGAGAAGGGCGTAAAGGCGCCGTGGAAATTCGACGTTGATGGCCTCGATAACGGCGGGATCGGCGCCTGGATTGACAATGCCTACCGCACAGATCCAGTCCTGTGCGACGCCAGGTGCGAACAAAGATGAAACGACTTGGTGCCCATTTCCTTCCAGGACCTGCCTGACTAAGTCGCCGCTTGCAAGATCGACGCGAGCCCCTGGCTGCGCCTCGATTACGGCTCTTAGCGCAGTACCGAGAAAGCCCGAGTGTCCAATCAGTACAGCGTTGCGATTGGCGCCGTTCATGTCACCCTTAGATCAATCCGGCCTTGCGAGTCCCCCGGGACCGTGCCCAACAATACGCGTTTAGCTTGAGCGACCAGGGAAATGGTTATAGAGGACTGCCTTTGGCGTCAAGGTACGCCCGCATAGGAGGATCGATGAAACGTTCAGGGAAAAGCGGTGACCTTGGGGTTATAATCCTCTGTGGCGGACAGGGTACGCGCCTGCGTGAGGAGACCGAGTTCAAACCGAAGCCGATGGTGGCCATCGGGGGGCGCCCGATCCTCTGGCACATCATGCGGATTTACAATCATTTTGGCTGCAATGATTTTCATCTTTGTTTGGGCTATAAGGCGGAGATCATTAAGAACTACTTCCTGAATTATCGATCGAACACCGGCAGCTACCGCGTCCACCTGGCCGACAATCACGTCGAACACCTCGGGCCACAGGAGCGGGTGGAGAATTGGCGGGTGTCCTTGATCGATACCGGTATCGAGACCTTGACGGGAACGCGCGTGAAGCGCGCGCTTACCCTTCTCGACGGCGAGCGCTTCTTTTTGACCTATGGCGACGGCGTGGCCGACATTGACGTTGATCGCCTGCTTGAGCATCATTTCGCCTCGGGCAGGCTAGTGACAGTCACAGCGGTTCGACCGTCTTCAAGGTTCGGCGAACTCGATCTTGAGGGGGACACGGTGCGGAGCTTCGTCGAGAAGCCGCAAGTGGGGTCAGGCTGGATCAACGGCGGCTTCATGGTTTTCGAGCGGGCAGCGTTCGAAATGCTCTCGAGTGATGGCAACGATCCTCTCGAAACGTCCGTGCTCGAAATACTGTCCCGGAAAAACCAGGTCAGCGTGTATCGGCACAGCGGTTTTTGGCAGTGCATGGACACGTTCCGCGAGATGCAGTTACTCGAACAGCTGTGGGCGGAAGATCGGGCCGCCTGGCGCATGTGGAAGTCATGACCGAAGCCAATGCGGTTCTGGATCGCCATTTCTGGGACGGGAAAAAGATTCTGCTGACGGGGCACACGGGCTTCAAGGGCGCGTGGATGAGCATGTTGCTCGGCAGCTTAGGAGCGCGCATTGCCGGGGTCTCGCTTGAGGCCGACAAGCCGAGCCTCTTTGAGCAGGCCGGGCTAGCTAAACGCATCGAAGCCCATTACGCGGCAGATTTGCGGGATTTGAAGCAGATCCAGGCCATCGTGGATGCGGAGCGGCCAGAAATCGTCATCCATCTCGCCGCCCAGTCGCTCGTCCGCTTTGCCTATCAATTCCCAGTCGCTACCTTCGATACGAATGTGATGGGTACCGTCAATTTGTTCGAAGCATTGCGTGAGCAGAGGTCGTTGCAAGCGATTCTGACCACCACCACTGACAAGGTTTATTACAACCAGGAGCTGGGGCGACAATTCGTTGAAAGTGATCGCCTGGGCGGCCACGATCCCTATAGCGCGAGTAAGGCTGCCACCGAGGCGGTGATCGCCGCCTATCGCGCCTCTTATCAGCAGTCTAATGGTGTGATTTCACTGGTGGCGCGGGCTGGCAATATCGTCGGTGGTGGCGACTGGGCCCAGGACCGCCTGATCCCGGATGCCGTCCGCGCCGCATTTAGCCAAACTCCATTGAGCGTTCGAAGCCCGTCATCGACCCGGCCCTGGCAGTTTGTGCTCGATGCTCTGGTCGGCTATCTGATGTTGATCGAACGTTGCATCCGACAAAAGCAGTTGTTCGCTGATCCCAACGAAGCCGCGTACAATTTCGGCCCGCTGCCCGATCAACCCAGCGCGGCGGTCTCAGAGGTCTGCAACTGGATCGCCGAGATCTGGCCCGAGCGCTTCAGCTGGAACGTCGTCGTCGCCGATAGTCCAATGAAAGAAAGCAAGCTCTTGCAGCTCGATTCCCGCAAAGCGGTCGGCGTTTTGGGATGGCGGCCTCGCATGTCCTCTCGCGAGGCGGTCGCCGAAAGCATATCGTGGTATAAAGCCTTCCATGCCGGCAATGACCCATTCGAGCTTTGCCAACAACAGATTGAGCATCGACTTGCCCCCGTCCGTAATCCGATCTAGCCACTGCCGCTCCTGCGGCGCGGAGCTGCGCCAGGAAATCATCGATTTCGGCGCTATGCCGATCTCGAATGCGCTACTGCGTCCGGAGGACGTCGCTTCGGGTGAAAAATTCTATCCGCTGCGAGTCATGGCTTGCGAGGCGTGCCACTTGGTTCAGCTCGCTGAAGACCTTCCGGCCGATACGCACTTTCACAGTGATTACGCCTATTTCTCGTCCTTCTCGAATTCATGGCTGGCGCATTGCGAGGCTTTCGTCGATCAGGCCATTCAACGCTTTTCGCTCCAGGAAGGAGATGTCGTCGCCGAAGTTGCATCCAATGACGGTTATCTGCTGAATTTCTTCAAGAAGCGGGGGATGCAGGTGTTGGGCGTCGAGCCTTCGGCGAACGTCGCGAACGCGGCGCGCCAGAAGGGTATCCCGACCGAGACCGCGTTCTTCGGATTGCAGACCGCCGAGCGACTCGCCGCCGGTGGGTTGAAACCCAAACTGATTGTAGCAAACAACGTATTTGCGCATGTCCCTGACCTGAACGACTTCGCCGCAGGCTTTGCCCGACTCATGCACGGCGAGAGTGTGCTGACGGTTGAGGTGCACTACTTTCTTTCGCTGATCAAGAATTCGCAGTTCGATTCATTTTACCACGAGCATTACAGCTATTATACCATTCGCGCCGCGGTTGAGCTTTTCAACCGGCACGGTCTTCGCGTCTATGATGTCGATTTTCTGCCGACGCACGGAGGCTCGATCCGTTTGTACATCTGCCGCGAGACGGCGTCATTTTTGCGGTCTCAACAGCTGTCCGATACGCTGTCGCGTGAGGACACCGATTTCTCTACGGCAATTTTGGAAGCAGCGGCCTTTCGAGATCGAATCGATCGCATCGGCGACGATCTACGCCGCTTCCTTATCGAGGCGCGTCGCTCAGGGCGCAAGGTTGCCGGATTCGGTGCCCCCGCAAAGGCGACCACGCTGCTGAATCACGCGCGCATTACCAGACATCTGCTGCCCTTCACTGTCGATAGCAATCCCGCCAAGCAGGAACTGCTGATCCCGGGCGTCCATGTGCCGGTTTTTGCGCCGACTATTCTCGACAGTGAACGCCCGGACTTCGTGCTGGTGCTGCCATGGAATCTTCGAGAAGAACTATTGCGGCTGTTTGCGGCGCGTCGTGAGAACGGCACGAAAATCGTGTTTGCCGTACCTGAGCTTGAGATCGTTTAGCGATGGCTGGATCAAACGAGACAATCCAGGTCTATATTCCAGTCTACAACGATATTCGGTTCCTGCCTGACGCCGTTGCATCTGTGCTTATGCAGCAGGATGTCGACGTTGAGGTGATTGTCAGCGATAACGCAAGCAATGACGGAACTTCGGAATGGCTAAAAAACGCAGCCTTGACCGAGCCTCGCCTCGTGGTTCATCGCAATCGCGAGAACCAGGGGATGATGAACAATATCAATCGCCTTAGCGAGTTAGTTACGGCTGACTACTATATGTTCCTTTGCAGTGATGATCGCCTCGGCGCGCCCGATGCACTGAGCAGCGCGTTGAAGGTGATGATTGATGCGCCTGACGTCGTGTCGGTGTATTGTGATATGCTTTACATAGACGGACGGGGCAGGTCGTTGGCAGCACGCCGCTTCGACCGCGTAGGTCGCTTCGACACAGCTGCCACGCTCAAGGCCTCGATTATTTCGGGTAGAAATCTATTCGGTATTCCGCTGCTGCACCGCCGGTCGGCGGGAGCCTCCATCGCCTATCCCGACGAGTTCAGCTACCTCGCCGATGTGTATCACTCGGCCAAATGCGCTGAGCATGGTTCACTGTTTCATCTGCCGCGGCAGCTCATCCACAATCGATATTCAGGGGGCAATGCCACCGGCAAGCTTTATCATTTGAGCTTGCTGCAGTTCAATGCATTGGCCGACGACTTCGGTATCAAGTTGTCACGGACTGAGCGAATGCTGCAACGGCTGCAAACCCACAAGACCGTGCTGAGCAAGGCAGCGTTTATGCGCTACGCCGGCTGGCGGTCGCGGCGAAGATGAAGAATGGGTTCGCGAGCGTGCTGCTAACTCGACGATTGTTCGAGACGCCAGTCTCGAAGCTTGGCGCAGACGAATTGCCCGGCGCGCCGACCTCGAGTCCCATCTACTTTGCCGCTATTTTCGGATGGACCATGTCGGCGGTTTCGGCAGTCATATGCGCCGTCGTGCGCATGCCGCTGGGCAGCCCTCATTGGTTCGCCTTTATCAAGGCGTTCCTGTTGGCTGCCGCGATCATATCCTGCGCAACCGTCCTGACCGTAAGATGCGTTGAACAGCGGCGCAGTGGTTATGCTCCGGTGCTCCTGTCCATGCTCGCGGTGATGTTCCTCCCGTGTTTTGCCTGGCTGATCGGGGCGGCCGCGACGGACATTGTCGCCTATCCCTTGTTGTTTGGATTGATAGCAATCGGGGTACGTCAGGTCGTGGCTGCCCGCGATATGCCGGGCAGTCGATTTATGTTGGCGCTGACATGCGGATGCGCCGCCGGCGTCGGTTATTTCTTCGTGGTGAATTCAAAAGGCTATGCGACTGTTCTCACGCCAGAGCAGGCCGTGGTCGGTACTCAACATCTTGACACGCTCTTCCATGCTGCCATCGCCAACATGCTGCTCAAGTATGGCGCTCTAAGCTTCGGACTCGATGGGCTAACTCCGATCAAATACCACGTGCTCTCACACATATGGCTGGGCTGTCTCGGAATCTGGCTTCGGGTCCCCACGCTCGACGCTTACTACATTGGCGCTCAGATCGTTGCTATTCCAATGTTGTTTTTCAGTCTGGCGTCATCGGTCCACTTGCTGCGGCCGCTGAAAGCGGGATCGGGCGATGACGCAGTCGTCACACTGTTTCCACTTTTGCTTTTATTCGTTGCTGACCTTTGGGGATATACTTCTTATCTCGTCTCGGAGTCTTACATTCTATCGATCATCCTGCTTTTGCTCGCGTTGCCGTTGTTGGCAGAAATTGCTGCAGACGAGTTTCGGTTGCGTCCTAGCTTGCAGATCGCGGCGCTAGTCATTACCGGAATTTTGATCCAGCTCTCAAAAGTTTCCGTGGGTGTGATATTTTGGGGCGCTGCCGGCTTCCTGCTCTGGCGACAGCAGGGATTGACGCTGCCGAACCTGATCAAGCTGGCGCTGCCAATTCTCCTGTTCGTCGCGCCGCTGGCCGCGATCTTTTCGCCGGATGCAGGCTCATATTCTCGCGGGTTGAGCCCCTTTCGTTTCGTCGTGGATTATCCTCGGGCCGCATGGCCGAACATCGCGGCACATCTCGTGCTGCTATGTGCTGCAGCGAAGGTATGGCTATCTGGCTCCGCGCGCGATCGGAAAGTCGCCGAGACGTTTGTTATCATCGTAGCCGGTTGTCTTCTGCCGGCCTTGCTGCTCGACATCTACGATACAGCATACTATTTCATGAATGTCGGGACGTGGGGTTGCATCGTGTTTATAAGCGCCTACGGCCTGGCCGTTCTCGGAGAAGGAGGTCTTCGCTGGTTGACGCCTGGCGTTGTCATTCTGGCTATCGCTCTCGTGGCGCTGGCCACGGACGAAAAGAGGAGCAGCCTCAAGAAAGTTGCACTCCAGTTCGATGACCTTCAGACGCGGGTGCGCACGCTGAACCAAGAAGGTGTTGTTCGAGACACAAGGACAAGTCAAAGGCTTCTCGAGCTCCTCGCCCCTGGCAATGCAGTTCGCGCGGCGTTGGCAGACGACGTCAAGCGAACTTCCGGAGCCGAGGCAAAGCAAACATTATTGTCCCTAGGACTGGCGCAGGATCGCCACTCCGCCGTGTTCGTTCCTCCCGACAATTCGGTATTTTGGAGCACTTATGAGGATTGCCGCGGAGATCCCTTTTTTGTTTCGGCGATAATCGGCGTGCCGCTGCTAAAGGGTCTCACGCCATCTGCGCTCAAATGCGGCCTGTATTCTCCTCCCGTCTATGCGCCTGATGCTAGCTCTGCTCCAACGACGGACATACAGCTCTGCCTGAGGGCTGCTAGATCGAGCTTGACGACGGTATTCGTCCTGGAGACTCCGACCATCGTGCGCAAGATCGATTGTCCTCTTAAGTGACGCCAGTTGTTTCGGCATCGAAAACGGCCAGGTCCTCCGGGCCTCGATCGTATCGCGCCGTCACAGCGATCTGCAATTTACATTGCACCAGTTCTTCTAAAAGGCCAGCCGGAGCTATTCACGAATGTATGTGATTGGGATCAGCTCCGGCATCAAGCACGGCCGTCACGACCGTCCTGCTCCGCGACGAAGGGTTGATCGCGGGCGCTGAGGGGGGGCGATTCACGCTGGCCCAGCACGCGCGGAGCGATTTGCCGCGCGGCGCGAGCGGCTTCTGTCTCGATCAGGTCGGCACTAAGCCCGAGGATCGAGCTTTATGGCCATCAGCTCTGTCACGCGGCGAGCTCGTTCTGTGGCTCCCGTTTTTCAGAACCGACAGTCGCCTGCTTCGATTTTCTCCGGCGATTCTAGTTCCGGACTGGTCACGTATGCGCGCGGCAATGAGTTCGCGCTGACGCGGTTCAGCCAGCACAACGGCTTGGGTCTCGATTGCGGGATGCTGACCCAGTATCTCGGGTATCAAATGACCAATGACGAGTAGCATGCCTGCATCTGAAGTGATGTAGGAGCGCGCTGACCCGCTTGCCGGCACGGATTCCAGTTTTTCCCGCCGGGTTGCGCACCGAGGCCGTGAAAGTGCAAGACAAAAATCGCCTGTTTACTGGATAATGGCAGACGGGCAAATAGTAGGCATGCAAACCAATCGACTCAATCATCATGCCGTCCTGCTCCTAGTTTGCCTGATCGTCCTGATCAGCGTTTTTGCTAGCCGCCAGTTCGTGGATCTGTGGCACGGCCAAGTCGACACCGTGGGCCAGACCGAGTCGGTTTCACTCTCTCTGTATGGCCGTTTTCATGGCCTCGCCCTCGTGACGGACGCCTACTCGGGCGAGTTCCCGACCTACTATAACTTCCTATCCGACTGGCTGATTAATTCAGTTGCGTGGGCAACTGGCCTTCCAACGTATTCAGCTCAGGCCCTGATCTACGTTCCGTTTCTGATCGCATTCATGTTTCTTGGTACCTACTTGTCCGTCCGCGCCGTCGCGGGCAATCGCGAAGTAGCGTTGCTTTCGGCCGTTCTTGCCCTTGCCGCGGCTGAAACCCCGTTCGTTCACTATCTCTATCCTTTGTTTGAACCTATCTCGGGGCTGCATGCGCCCACCCAAACGTTGATACCGCCAGCGCAGGCGATCGGCATTGCCTCTTCGCAGGGCTTCGGTTGGGGCTGGTTTCTTCCTTCGCTCGCAGCGCTGTATTGTGCGAGACGGCAAGGCGGAGTGCTACTTACCTCGTTCGCAGGAGCGTTGCTTGGCGTATGCTGCCTGGCCCACACGCTGACCTTTCTGCAGGTCGCGACGACGGCAAGTGTCTATGTCGTCTCCGATACGATCGTAGCCCGTATCCGAGAGGGGCGAGCGATCGATGCCCTGTTGAGGATTGCGGCAATGCTAGTGCTTACAGTTGGTGTCGCGCTTGTGAGCCAGAGAACCGGCGTATCCATGCGTAATTTCGCGGTTTATTGGTTCTTTTGCTTCATCATCTCGCTGACGGACCTGAGAAGTCTGGGCTTTGCCACCGTTTATGGCTTTGCAGCCTTAGCCGTTGCGTCTCCCTATTTGCTTCAGGTATGGCAACTCGGGTTGCAGGGCAGTGCATTCCAATCCTACGATTCGCCTCTGCCAAAGACTGAGTTCGTTCTGTTCCATCTAGGCTACATCCTTTGTGCCCTGCTGGTTTTCCTGAACGCGTCACGGCTCAAGCGCTCCGACGCCTTGATCTGGATTGCAGTAATGTTGATCGTCTCGATCGGGATGGGTTACGGCAAGATCTTCGGGTTCCAGAGCCATGAATACCGTTTTCTGACTAACGCCATTCTCCCATTGGCGGTCGTCTCGGGTTTCATCATCATCATTCCGCTCTCAGCTAGCCGGACGATCGCGATCGTTGCGCTATTGCCCCTTTTGATGCTGGGCGTATTCCGCAATCTCTGGGCGACAACGGCTACACTGCCGGACTTTGTTGACAGATCAGTAGGCGCCTTCACATATCTTGGTCGTGCAATTCCGTTACCAGAGGGAGCTTCGACGCTGCTGGACCGTCTTCGGACTCAAACAGCGGAATTACCGAAAGGGAGCCGAGTGCTGGTGCCACCGGAATACGAGTATCCGCAGCAAGCTTATAGGAACGGCTTGCTCCTCGCTGTTTCACGATATCCAAGCTTTATTCCCGACCCGCGATACATCATGTGGAGGGATCTCTATGCGGACCGAGTCGCCGTGTTCTGCAGCCTTTTCCCTGCCTATCAACATATCGACACGCACACGTCGCTGCGGTTGTGCGACGAAACGCCAAAGGAATTCGCGCCGAACCTGATCCTTGCTAATTCCGGGTTCGACGTACTTTCCCTTTACAAAATCAATTTGCTCGCATCCTTTCGTGGTCCGCAAGATAGCTACCTCGCTGAGCGCGCCTTGGCTCTCGGCATGACGCCGATCTATGACGCCGACGGTGGTATGCTTTGGCAAAGCTTGGCCAAGCCGGATCCGGATCGGCTCTTCTTTGGCGCGGCGTCCTACGCCGACCGCTTTCTGTCGATTCCGGTCGTCGCGCCGCAGGCCGGAAAATATCTCGTCGTTTTTGCTGGCAGGTCGATAGTCAGACGCGTTGAGCACATCCAGATCGGCTCCGCAGTTGTTGAGTCACGTCCACTGGGGGATGATGCGTTGGCGATAACGGCGGATTTGGAGGTGGGGGCGTCACAGCTCACTCTTGCCCTGACGCCCGACCCCCGTTTTCGCTTTGTTTTTCCAACGCCTATCAGGCAGATCATAGGAGTTCGGCGAGAAGTGGCGGCGAAATTCCTGGCGGGGCAACAGTTGGAAGATTTGTTGCGGTGACGAGCAAGCAAAAGGGTAGTGCAGGACCAATTTCAATTCTGTACTCTTTGGTACAGGCTTTTTTCGCCTGTTTTGCCTGTGTCGGTAAGCGCCTAGACGTCAGGAGTTTTATGGGCGCGAGTTTGGCGCGACCATGAGCGGGCTGGGCGTCGCCTTGTAAGTTGCAGATGACAGGCTGAACGCAATTGGCGATGTCGACGCGCGATGGCTTGCGTCGCGCTCCCCGCCTCTGCGGAAAATCACGAAGGGTAGTGCACTCAGGCTGGAGCGATGTTTCTAAGTTGCTGCGGCGCGTTCTCGCCCTCAAAGCGCAAGAATGTAAGCTTTCGAGAGCGACGCTGCGCTAAACCTAAACCATCCCACCGAAGTCGATGCCTTCCTTGGCGAGCTCCTCCGCTTCCTCTGCAGACGCAGCCGGCTTCGTATCAAGGTAGGGATGCTCGGAAGCCGGCAGAATGGTCCGGATGTTCCGACCATCTGCCCGCGTGATACGGGCAGTCCAGCGCTTATGGTCGTGCTCAACTCGCTGAATGTGGTACTGCTTGTACGTAATCATGACTCATAAACGCAACTGACTTGGGGCTGGCCATCATTCTAGCCAGAGCGATGCCTCCGCACAATAGATCTTAAAAATTTCCTTACGACCGCACGCCGACCGCGCCGGCGGCTTCCGCCGCTTCCAGAATCCTGTCGCTGTCCGACGAGACCGCCACGACGTCGACGCCGCGCGGCGATCACGGCCAGCGCCTTGCGCGCCATCAGATGTGTCCCTCGAGACGTTCGAGCGCGGTCCAGAAGCCTTCGCCCATGTTCTTGTGGCCCTGCCAGATTTCGGGAATGAAGGATGCGGTGGGCGCATGCTTGCGCAGCACCTTCCCGATCTCGTCGAAGTCGATCTCGCCTTCGCCGACCTGAAGGCCTTCGCCGTCGAGGCCCTTGGCGTCGCCGAAATGCAAATGCGCGGTGTGCGGCCCGAGCTGGGCAAGACCCTGCGCGAAGTCGAAGCCGAAATGGTTGGCGGCGAGCTTGGTGTGGGAGATGTCGACGCACATGCGCAAATCATGCTCGGCGCAGAATGCGGCCGACTCGTCCGGGAAGATGAAGATGTTCTGATGGCGCTGGCCGCCAAAATGCCAGGGGAAGGGCGCCATGGTCTGCGGCGTCAGCTCGACGCCGTCCATGTCGAGCTCCTTCAGGCTCTGCGCGAAAATGCGGTAGCGCTCGGCCTTTTCCTCCGGGGGCAGGGGCTCGTCCATGGTGAAGCCGCCGATATTGGCGACGATCGGCGGGCGCTTGGTCTTGGGAAAGAACTTCTTCAGGCCGCGGGTGATGTCGATCACCGCCTGCGTCTGCTCGAGCGAATAGCGGCGCAGCGCCTCGTCGGGCGTTGCGAGATCCATCAGCTTGGAGCCGGCGAACAGTTCCGGCGCGTGCACGACGAAGCCGAGATCGTAGGTGCCGGACAGATAGGCCGCCGGATCGCGCTCCATGTCGCTGTAGCTGAGATGGAATTCGATGATGTCTGGCTCGCAGATCTCGAGGAAGCGCTCGGTGTCGTGATAGCGCACCGGCACGCCCCACGGCCGGTCGAAGCGATAGCGTCGCGCCTTCGCCGCGCCCTCGTCGAGGTCGCTCTGGAAGAAATAGTCGTCGGCCGCCATCCTGCGCTTGATCGTCCTGCCGATGAGCGCCGGCATCTTCAGCGGCGACAGGCCCTGGCCCGGGCTCTTCACGGCGATGTCGTCGTCGGAGATGACGGTGCCGGCCTCCAAATCGCGCGCGGCGACCAGGCTTTTGGCGAGGTTTTCGCGGTTGATCAGTTCGCCCTGGCTGAGCGCGCGCTCGGCGAGCTTCTCGCCGCGCGCTGCTTCCACCTCGCGGATGCCGGCGACGAGGGTCTTGAACTCTCCCGGCTCCAGGCTCGCGGCATGGTCCGGGCCTTCCATCTCGCGGTCGAGCGTGATGTGGCGCTCGATCACGACGGCACCGAGCGCGACCGCCGCGGTCGACACCGCGGTGCCGCGCTCATGGCCGGAATAGCCGACGTGCGAATGGATTTCGCGCAGCGTCTCCATGAAGCGCAGGTGGATGTTGTGCAGCGCCGCTGGGTAGGTGCTCTGGCAATGCAGTAGCACGTAGCCGGCCTTGCGGTCGTCGAGGAATTTTGCCGCGGTCTTGATCTCGTCCGTCGTGCTCATGCCGGTCGAGACGATCAGCGTCTTGCCGGTCGCGGCCAGCTTCGCGAGCAGGGGAAGGTTGGTGAGGTCGGCGGAAGCGACCTTGTAGGCCTGCACCCCGAAACCCTCGAGCACTGCGACGCTCTTCGCGTCCCAGGGCGTGCAGAGATACTGAATGCCCTTCGAGGCGCAATAGTCGGCGATCTTCTTCTGCTGCTCCGTGGTCAGCTCGAAGCGGCGGAGCAGGTCGAGCGTGTACTCGACGGCAAGGTCGTCGTCCTTTCCGGAGAGCGAGGAGGCGCGATAGACCTCGTCCAGCTTGCGCATCTGGAACTTGGCACAATCCGCGCCGGCCGCAACCGCGGCGTCGACGAGCGCAATGGCGCGGTCGAAATCGCCGTTATGGTTGTTGCCGATCTCGGCGATGACGTAGCAAGGCTCGCCCTCGCCCAGGAGGCGGTTGCCGATACGGACCGGAGCTGGCTGTTTGGGCGGTGTCATCAACATTCTCGTCTCACATGCGTCAGGCGGATCGCGCCGGAAGGCGTGATTTCCACGTCCGCAATCCGTTCTCTTCGAACATGATGCGGGAGCAGCTATGCCCCTGCTGTTCCAGCGCCGCGATGAGCTGGTAGCGCTCGAACGGACGGACGAAGAACATGAAGTAGCCGCCGCCGCCGGCGCCCAGCAGCTTGCCGCCGACGGCGCCGTGCGATTTAGCGAAATCGTAGAGGGCGTCGAGCTCGCTTGAGGAGATCTTGGAGCTGAGCTTGCGCTTGGCGTGCCAGGCTTCGTCGATGAGGCGTCCGCAATCCTGCAGCCGGCCGCGCAGGAGATGCTTGCGGATCTCGCGCGTCACCTCCTTCTGCTTGGCGGCGGCGCTCACGGCGTCGATCGTCTCGTGCTGCGCCTTCTGGTCGCGATGGATCGCCCCGGAGTCGCGGCCCGCGCCGGTGTAGCAGAGCACCAGGCTCTCCTCGAGCTCGGCGATGATGTTGGGGTCGAGACGTAGCGGTACGATGGTGTTCTGGTCGGAGAAGAACTCCATGTGGTTGAAGCCGCCGAACACGGTGGCGTACTGATCCTGCCATCCGCCGGGAATGTTCAGCATCAACCGTTCCGCCTGGAACGCCATTTCCGCGATCTCGTGGCGATCCCACTGGTCGCTGCGGAATTCGTTGAAGCAGCCGATGATGGCGGAGGAAACCACCGCCGAGCCGCCGAGGCCGGAGCCGACGGGGAAGTCCGCGGAGACCTCGAGCTCGAAGCCGTAGGCCGGCTTAATCAGGCGCACCACCGACTTGATCAAGGCGAGATCGCCGCCGGTGCCGAGTTCGACGAGATTGTCGGCTTCGACCGTGCGGCGAAAATCGTGCGAATAGATCCGGATGCGGGGATCGCTCCGGCGCCGCAGCGTCGCATGCGCGTACATCTTGATAGTGGCGCTGATCACCGCGCCGCCGTCATTGGCCACGAAATAGTGCGTCAGATCGGTGCCGCCGCCGGAGAAGGAGATGCGGACCGGCGAGCGGGCGCGCGCGAAGACCTCGCTCTCCTCCGACAGGTTGAACAGCTCGCGGCTGAACACGTCGACCAGCCGGCCGTCGGTATCGAGGATGGGCACCACATGCACGCGCTGGTCGAGCAGCTTGAGGATCTGCTCCCGCGGTCCCCCCGCCTGCGCCCTGACGAAGTTGCGGTTGATGCAGGCTGCCACCTGGTCGTGGATGGTGAGGCCCGTCAGCATCCGCCGACGGATGTCGCCATCGGTCACCGCGCCGACGATTCGTCCATTCCCATCCTGTGCGAACAGGATGCCGAGCATGTTGGCGTTGAGGCGCCGGAAGGCTTCCTCAATCGTCTCCGTTTCGGCGATGGTGAGATGGCTCGTTTCTGCCAATGCTGTGGATCCAAAAAGGGGAAGGAATTTCAGGCCCTTAACCCCGCGCGAGCCGCCTTTTCGAGTCGTTAGATACGGCAGGGGGGCGGATCATGCAAGTTTCCCGCATCGAGCGCGCCGGCGCCGCAAACCGGCTCGTCGGCGCTGGAACCGGCTTGATCCAAGGGCGGCTCGGACATGGCGGACCGCTCGCGCAATGCTGCCCCAGATGGCTGCGCCACGGGAGCTGCGGGGGCCGATCGACCCGGTTGGCCGCTCGCCTTGCCTTGCCGTCGGCTTTGCCTGTATTTGACGAGCCTGCCACTTCGGACGGTCGGCCTTGCCTCGGCCGGTCCCGTCTGCGACCACCGGCGTTTACCGGTATGATGAAGGCTCTGCATGATTAGATTTGGGCTGCTCGGCTGCGGGCGGATTGCCAAACGCCACTCCGATCTGTTGGGCGGCAACCACATCGAAGGTGCGAGCCTCGTTGCGGTCTGCGATCCCATCCGCGCGCGCGCCGATGCCATTGCCGGAAAATTCGGCGTGCCGGCGCATTACGACATGGACGACTTCCTGGCCCGCAAGGACATCGATGCGGTCGCGGTGCTGACGCCGAGCGGCCTGCATCCGGCGCACGTCATTGCCTGCGCCAAGGCCGGCAAGCATGTCGTCGTCGAGAAGCCGATGGCGCTCCGGCTGCAGGATGCCGACGAGATGATCCGTGCCTGCGACGAGGCGGGCGTAAAGATGTTCATCGTCAAGCAGAACCGCTTCAATGTTCCTGTCGTCAAGGCGCGCGAGGCGCTCGACGCTGGCCGTTTCGGCAAGCTGATCCTGGGCACCGTGCGCGTGCGCTGGTGCCGCGACCAGGCCTATTACGACCAGGATTCCTGGCGCGGCACCTGGGCCTATGACGGCGGCGTGCTGACCAACCAGGCGAGCCATCACATCGACATGCTGGAATGGTTCTTCGGCGATGTCGTCAGCGTGCATGCGCGCGGGATGACGGCGCTGGCGAAGATCGAGACCGAGGACACCGCGGTTGCGACGCTGAAGTTTCGCAACGGCGCTCTCGGAATCGTCGAGGCCACCACGGCGGCGCGGCCGACCGATCTCGAGGGATCGCTCTCGGTGCTCGGCGAAAAGGGCACGGTGGAGATCTCCGGCTTCGCGGTCAATCAGATCCGGCACTGGCGCTTCGTCGACGAACTGCCGTCCGACAAGGACGTGGTCGAGAAATTCTCGGTCAATCCGCCCAACGTCTACGGCTTCGGCCACCAGGCCTATTATCACCATGTGGTCGACTGCCTGGAGAACCAGCGCGCCGCGCTTGTCGACGGGCTCGAGGGCCGCAAGAGCCTGGAGCTGATCTCCGCTCTCTATGAATCGATCGAGACCGGCGCGGAGGTGCCGCTGCGCTTTACACCGCGGCTGAGCCGCCTGGGTGTCACCACGTGAACAAGCCGGAGATCCATCAGGCCGCCATTCGCGATGTCGTGTTCGGTGCCAGCGTCAAGGTCGTCGAGCCCTGCAATCTCTATGGCTGCACGATCGGCGACGATTGCTTTGTCGGTCCGTTCACCGAGATCCAGAAGGGCGTGGTGATCGGCGCGCGCACCCGCGTGCAGTCGCATGCGTTCGTCTGCGAACTGGTGACGATCGGTGACGACTGCTTCATCGGCCACGGCGTGATGTTCATCAACGATACGTTTTCGACGGGCGGCCCGGCGCGGGGCCGCAAGGAACTGTGGCGCGAGACGGTGATCGGCAATCGTGTGTCGATCGGTTCGAACGCCACCATCCTGCCGGTGAAGATCGCCGACGACGTCGTGATCGGCGCGGGCTCCGTGGTGACCAAGGACATCACGACATCAGGCACCTATGCCGGCAATCCGGCGCGCCGGCTGTAGACGGGTAGTTGAGGGAATTCGATCGATGGCCGTGCCTTTTGCCGACCTGCATCTGCAGCATCAGACCGTCAAGCGCGAGATCGATGCCGCCATTGCGGGCGTGATCGCCGACAGCGCCTTTATTCGCGGCAGCTATGTCGATGCCTTCGAACGGGAGTTCGCCGAAGCCGCCGAGGTGAAGCATTGCGTGTCCTGTGCCAACGGGACCGACGCGCTCTATCTCGCCATGAAGGCGCTGAAGGTGAAGCCGGGCGACGAGGTGATCACGACGGCGCATTCGTGGATTTCAACGGCGGCGATGATTACCCATGCCGGGGCTTCGGTCGTGTTTTGCGACACCGAGGCCGCGACCTTCACGATCGACCCGGCGGCAATCGAAGCCGCGATAACCCCGCGCACGGTTGGCATCATTCCCGTTCATCTCTACGGCCAGCCGGCCGACATGGACGCGATCATGGCGATCGCGGCGAAGCATGGATTGTGGGTGATCGAGGATTGCGCCCAGGCGCATCTGGCGCGCTACAACGGGCAGATGGTGGGTACGTTCGGCGCGGCCGCGACCTATTCGTTCTATCCGGGCAAGAATCTCGGTGCGATGGGCGATGCCGGTGCGGTGGTCACCAATGACGGCGCACTCGCCGAGCACATGACGATGCTGGCGCGCCATGGCGGGCTCGTGAAGCATCAGCACCAGATCGAGGGCGTCAACAGCCGGCTCGATGGCCTGCAGGCGGCCATCCTGTCGGCGAAGCTGCCGCATCTGGCGGCCTGGACCGAGGCACGGCAGGCTGCCGCGAAGGTCTACGACGCAGGGCTCGGCCAGATCGAGGATGTCATCGTGCCCGCGGTCGCGCCCCGGCGCAGCCACGTCTACCATCTCTATACGATCCGCCATCCGCGCCGTGACGCGTTGGCCGCCCATCTCAAGGCCAATGGTGTGCAGACCGCGATCAACTATCCCGTTGCGCTGCCGTTTCTGGCCGCCTATCAGCGGCTCGGCTACCGCACCGAGCAGTTTCCGAACGCGTACCGCGACCAGACGCAGATCTTGTCGCTGCCGATGTTTGCCGAAATCACGCGTCCGCAGCTGGACGAGGTGATCGACCTCGTCCGGAAGTTCTAGCGCTCGTCCGCAATCACCTTGCCGTCGTTCGGCAGTGCGCCGGGGCCAAGCAGTTCGACCGCGCCGCCGAGCTTCGTCACCGCCCGCAATGTGCCCGCGATCTCCTCGCGCAGCGTCTCGCTGGCGGCGGCGGTTTCCGCCCTCAGCGTCATCGCGTCGGCTTCGCCCTGGCGCGTGACGACGAGACGGAGGCGCCCGAGCGCGGGATGACGCTTGCCGATTTCGGCGACCTGCTCGGGACGGACGAACATGCCCTTGACCTTGGTGGTCTGGTCGGCGCGGCCCATCCAGCCCTTGATCCGCATGTTGGTGCGGCCGCAGGGGCTGGTGCCGGGCAGGGCGGCGGTGAGATCGCCGAGCGCAAGCCGGATCCAGGGATGATGGGGATCGAGCGAGGTGACGACGATCTCGCCGACATCGCCCGGCGCCACGGGATCGCCGGTGCCGGGCCTGACGATCTCCATGATCAGGTCCTCGTTGACGACCATGCCGTCACGGGCCTCGGTCTCGAACGCGATCAGGCCGAGATCGGCGGTGCCGAAGGCCTGGTAGGCGTCGATGCCGCGCGCCTTGATCTCGGCCTGGAGCGAGGGCGGGAAGGCCGCGCCCGAGACCAGCGCGCGCTTGATCGAGGAGACGTCGCGGGCCGAGCTTGCCGCCGCATCGAGCAGGATCTTCAAAAAGTCCGGCGTGCCGCTGTAGCCGACCGGCCGGTAGGCCTCGATCAGCTCGAATTGCTGCTCGGCATTCCCAGGACCTGCGGGGATCACCGCGCAGCCGAGCGCGCGCGCCGAGGAGTCGAAGATGAAACCGCCGGGCGTGAGATGGTAGCTGAAGGTGTTGAGCACGATGTCGCCCTCGCGGAACCCGGCCGCGAACAGCGCCCGCGCGCCGCGCCACGGATCGGCCTGGCGTCCCTCCGGCTCGAAGATCGGCCCGGGGGAGGTGAAAAGGCGCGCGAACGAGCCCGGGGCCGCCGTCACGAAGCCGCCGAACGGCGCGGAGGCCTTGTGCAGGGCCGGCAGTTCCGACTTGCGCAGCACCGGCAGTTGCGCCAGCGCCGCGCGCGTGGTCACGGCGCCCGGATCCACACCTTTGAGCCGCTCGGCGTAGGCCGGCGCCGCAATCGCGCTGCGCAGCACACCCGGCAGGCGCGAAAACAGCTCGGCCTCGCGCGCAGCTTGCTCGCGCGTCTCGAGGGCGTCGTAATGGGCGGTCATGGCTGATCTTTCCGGGTTGGCATCCGTTGCACGCCGCCGCTGGCATGGGTATCAGACGGCCATTGTCGGGACGTGGAGAGAGCGAGATGGCGGAGGAACCGGTCATGGCGGCGGAGGAGACGGCCGAGGTCGTCGCGCGCCTGAAACGCCGCATGATCGACGACGCGATGCCGCTGTGGTCGACCGTCGGCTGGGACGACGCCGCGGGCGGCTTCATCGACCGGCTGCACCGCGACGGCACGGCGGATGCCGCCGCGCCACGGCGCGTGTTCGTGCAGGCGCGCCAGATCTGGTGCTACGCCAAGGCGGCGCAGATGGGCTGGTACCCGGAAGGCCGCGCCATCGCGCTGAAGGGGCTGGAGCATCTCTTGGCGAAGGCGAAATCGCCGGACGGCAAGCCCGGCTATGTGCACCGGCTGACGCCGGAGGGCGCGGTGCTGGACGGAAGGCGCGATGCCTACGACCACGCCTTTATCCTGTTTGCGCTCGCGACGGTCTACGGGCTCGACAAGGACGCGCAGGTGCGCGCCGAGATCGACGCGCTGCTCGGCTTCCTCGACGGCCATTTGCGCTCGCCGCATGGCGGCGTCCACGAGGGCCTGCCGGTCTCGCTGCCGCGCCGGCAGAACCCGCATATGCATTTGTTCGAGGCGATGATCGCCTGCTTCGACGCGACCCACGATCTGTCGTTCCAGAACCGCGCCGGCGAGTTCTTCGCGCTGTTCCTGGCCAATCTCTACGACAAGCAGAAGCACGTCCTGTCCGAATATTTCGAGGAGGACTGGTCCAAGATCGAGCCGGTCAGCGTCGAGCCGGGCCATCAGGCGGAATGGGTCTGGCTGCTGAAGGGCTTTGAACGCATCACGGGTTGTCCGACCGGCCAGCGGCGCAGCGAACTGCTGGCGACCGCGCTGCGCTATTGCGACGAGGCGACCGGCTGCCTGATCGACGAGGGCGATGCGAGCGGTAACATTCGCCGCAGCACGCGCCGGCTGTGGCCGCAGACGGAGATCGCAAAGGCGTGGATCGCGCAGGCCGAGTCCGGCGAGGCGGGCGCGGCGGACAAGGCGCGTGCGGCGCTGGTGCGCCTCGAACGGAATTATCTCAGCCATCCCGTCAAGGGCGGCTGGTACGACCAGTTCGATCGCGACGGTAAATCGCTGGTCGACACTATTCCTGCGTCGTCGTTCTATCATGTTCTCTGCGCAGTCACGGAAGCGGAGCTGGTGCTCGAGTAAGGCTTTTTTGTTTTGACGCGTTTTCTTCACGCGAACCGGTTCCCGCTTCGCTCGAAAACGCTTTGTCAGAGCCACCGCTTGCGTCGCTTGAAGCTCTTGAGGTTCTTGAAACTCTTGCGCTGGTCGCCGGCGCCGCCGAGGTAGAACTCCTTGACGTCCTCGTTGTCGCGCAAGTCGTCGGCGGTGCCGTCGAGCACGACCTTGCCCTGCTCCATGATGTAGCCGTGGCTTGCCACCGACAGAGCGGCACGGGCGTTCTGCTCGACCAGCAGGATGGTGACGCCGAGATCGCGGTTGATCTTCTGGATGATGGAGAACACCTCCTTCACCAGCAGCGGCGACAGGCCCATCGACGGCTCGTCCATCAGGATCATCTTCGGGCGCGCCATCAGCGCGCGGCCGATCGCGAGCATCTGCTGCTCGCCGCCGGAGAGATAGCCGGCAAGGCCGGTGCGCTCCTTCAGGCGCGGGAAATAGTTGAAGACCATGTCGAGGTCCGCATCGACCTCGCGGTCCCTGCGGGTGAAGGCGCCGAGCTTGAGGTTCTCCAGCGACGTCATGTCGGCGACGATGCGGCGGCCCTCCATGACCTGGAAGATGCCGCGGCGGACGATCTTGTCGGGATCGATGCCGTTGATGCGCTCGCCCTCGAACAGGATCTCGCCGCGCGTGACCTCGCCGTCCTCGGTCTTCAGAAGTCCCGAGATCGCCTTCAGCGTGGTCGACTTGCCGGCGCCGTTCGCACCCAGCAGCGCCACGATCGCCCCCTTGGGCACGTCGAGGCTGAGGCCGCGCAGCACCAGGATGACGTCGTCATAGACGACCTCGATGTTGCGCACGGCGAGCAGGGGTGGTGCGGGCACGACGCTTGGCGAGGAGCGGGATGCTTCGATGATTTCGGTCATTGGGTATGCCGCCAAATCTACTGCTTTCGTCATGCCCGGGCTCGTCCCGGGCATCCACGTTCTTCGTGCCGAGCGGTCAGGGGTGGATGGCCGGGACATCTGTGCGAAGACGCGCTTCGCGCTTTTGCCCGGCCATGACGCCTGAAGTTGTGGCTACCAGCCCAGCAGTTCTGCCTTGCGCGGCAGCTCGACGGTCTTGACCTTCTCGAGCTTGATCGTGCCCTTGGCCATGAGGTCGTTGAGGTCGCCGTCGGTCGCGCCCGACACCTTGGTGCGGTAGAGGTCGACCTTCAGCGTGCCGCGGTGGTCCTTGTCGGTCCAGGTCGAGGGATTGCAGACGCCCTCCATGCCGGCCGGCACCCAGTCCTTCTTCTGGTAGAAGCCCTTGGCGACGTTCTCGCCGGTGGCGCCGCCGTTCTTGGCGGCCCAGTCGAGTGCCTCCTTCATGTACAGCGCCGAGCAGACTGCCGCGATGTAGTGCACGGGGCGATAGACCTTGCCGCTGGGGTCGGAGATCTTGGAGATCTCCATCACGGTCTTCATGCCGGGCGCATCGCCGCCCCAGCTCACCGCGGTGCGCAGCGGGAAGATCACGCCATTGGCGGCATCGCCTGCGGTCTTGGCGGCGTTCTCGTCCATGCCCCAGACGTTGCCGAGGAACTGGATCTCGACGCCGGCGGTCTTGCAGGCCTTCATCACCGAGATGTTTGAGGCCGCAGTGTTGCCGAGATAGGCGTAGTTGGCGCCCGAGGACTTCAGGCTGAGGCACTGCGCGCTGTAGTCACCCGGCGTGAGTGCGAACACCAGCGGCGGCAGCACTTCGAAGCCGAGCTCCTGCGCCATGGCCTCGCCGGCGGCCTTCGGCGCGTTCGGGTAGGGATGGTTGGCACCCATGTGGACGAATTTCGGCTTGCCGGACTTGCCCTTGGCCTTCCAGTCCTCGGCCGCCCAGATCAGCATCGCGCGCAGCGAGTCCGAATAGCTCGGGCCGTAGAAGAAATTGTAAGGCGCAGGCTTGGCCTTGCCGCTGACGCCTTCGGGATCGGTCAGCGCAGCGGCGTAGGAGCCGGAGAGATCGGGGATCTTGTCCTGGGCGAGGAAGCCGGTCAGTGCTTCGGTATCGGCCGTGCCCCAGCCCATGATCGCCGCGACCTTGCCGTCCGGCGCCGACCACTTCTTGTACAGCGCGATCGCGCGCGGCACCTGGTAGCCGTAGTCGTTGGTGTCGACGTTGAGCTGCTTGCCGCCGACGCCGCCGTTCTTGTTGACCCACGCAAAGGTGTCGGCGACGGCCTGGCCGTAGGGGGTGCCGACGTCGGAGGTGCCGCCGGAATAATCGGCGAGATGACCGATCGCGATCTGCGCCTGTGCACCCGCCGAGAATGCGGCGATCACGAAAGCGAGCGATGCGGTGCTCAAAAGGGACTTCATCGTCATGGGTCGGTTCCTCCTGTTTATTGTTTAAGTGAGATTGCCGCGCTCAGTGCGAGAACGGATAGAGTTTCCAGTACGCCTTGATCTGCCGCCAGCGATGCGCGAGCCCGTCGGGCTCGAACATCAGGAACGCGATGATGATCACCCCGATCGCGATCTCGCGCAGGAAGGTGATGTTGGTGTTGAGCGACAAAGCCTTATCGACCGCGCCGCCCTTCAGATAGTGGCTGATGAACTCCATTCCCTCGGGCAGCAGCACCACGAAGGCGGTGCCCATCAGCGTGCCCATGATCGAGCCGGTGCCGCCGATGATGATCATGGCCAGGAACAGGATCGATCGCTCGATCCCGAAACCTTCCTGGGAGACCACGAGCTGGTAGTGCGCGTAGAGCGCACCGGCGATTCCGGCGAAGAACGCGGCGAGGCCGAACGACAGCGTGCGGTATTTGGTGAGGTTGATGCCCATGATCTCTGCGGAGAGATAATGGTCGCGGATCGCCACCAGCGCGCGGCCGTCGCGCGTGCGCATCAGATTGGTGACCAGGATGAAGCTCGCCAGCACATAGGCCAGCACGACGTAGAAATATTGTTTGTCGCCGCGCAGCGTGTAGCCGAAGATCGAGAACGGGTTCGCGCTCGCCGGCACCGATCCGCCGGAGAACCATTCGGCGCGGGAGAAGAAGTCGAGCAGGATATATTGCGCGGCCAGCGTCGCGATGACGAGATAGAGGCCCTTCAGCCGCGCGGCCGGGATGCCGAAGATCAGTCCGACCAGCGCGGTCACGAGCCCTGCGAGCGGGATCGCGAAGAATACGGGGATCGGCGCGTTGTTGGAGATGTAGGCCGAGGTGAAGGCGCCGAGCAGGAAGAAGGCGGCGTGCCCGATCGAGATCTGGCCGGTGAAGCCGACCAGAATGTTCAGCCCGAGCGCGGCAATCGAGAAGATGCCGATCTGGATCAGGATGCTGAGCCAGTAGCCGCTGAAGAATTGCGGTGCGAGGCACAGCAGCGCAACGCCTGCGATCGCGAAGTTGCGGCTGGTGGTGGTCGGGAAGATCGTGGTGTCGGCCGCATAGGAGGTGCGGAAATCACCAGCGGGGATGAGGGCAGGGCCGGCCATGGGTCAGATCCGCTCGATGTCGTGGGTGCCGAACAGGCCGTAGGGCTTGATCATCAGCACGATGATGAGGACGTAGAACGGCGCGATCTCGTAGAGATTGCCCCAGTGTAGATATTCGCTGTCGACATATTGGGCGACGTTCTCGAGCAGCCCGATGATGATGCCGCCGAGCACGGCGCCGCCGACGGAATCGAGCCCGCCGAGGATCGCGGCCGGGAACACCTTGATGCCGTAGGCGGCAAGGCCCGAGGAGACGCCGTTGACGACGGCGACGACGACACCCGCGACCGCCGACACCGTCGCCGAGATCGCCCAGGCCATCGCGAACACGCTCTTGACGGAAATGCCCAGCGACTGCGCCACCTGCTGGTTGAACGCGGTGGCGCGCATCGCGAGGCCGTATTTGGAGGCACGGAAGAACCAGGCCATGCCGACCATCATCGCGACCGAGACGACGAGGCTCATCACGTAGACGGTCTGGATCTGAAGGCCGAACAGGCCCACCGACTGGCTCTCGAACACGCGCGGGAACGGCTGCGGATTGACGCCGAACATCCATTTCAGCGTGGCCTGGAGCACGGTGGAGAGGCCGATCGTCACCATGATGACCGAAATAATGGGCTCGCCGATCATCGGCCTGAGGATCAGGACCTGGACCGCGATGCCGAACACGAACATGAACACCAGGGTCATCGGCATGCCGATCCAGAACGGCACCTGGTATTTGGCGAGCAGCGCCCAGCACACCCAGGCGCCGACCAGCAGCAGTTCACCTTGTGCGAAATTGACGACCTGTGTCGCCTTGTAGATCAGCACGAACGACATCGCGACCACGCCATAGAGCGTGCCGACCACGAGGCCGTTGACCAGGAGCTGGATGAGGAAGGCGGTGTTCATGTTATTGACCCAGCTCGTCATTGCCGGGCTTGACCCGGCAATCCATCGATGCGGAAAGAAGCTTGTTCGGAAGGGGATGGATGCGCGGGTCGAGCCCGCGCATGACGACCATTTGTGTCACTCCGCGGCCTCCGCCATGTGCCCGTGCCCGCCGAGATCGACCACGCGCAGCGTCGTTCGCACGCGCTGCGTGGTGCCGTCCTGGAAGCGGATCACGGTGTCGACGGGGATGTCGGCATCGCCGCGGTAGATGGCGTCGATGATCCCTTCGTACTTCTCGTTGATGACGCCGCGCCGCACCTTTCGCGTGCGGGTGAGCTCGCCGTCGTCGGCATCGAGCTCCTTGTAGAGCAAGAGGAAGCGTGAGATCCGCTGGGCCGGCGGCAGCGTGGCGTTGACGGTCTCGACCTCCTTCTGCAGCAGCTTGTAGACCTCCGGCCGCGAGGCGAGATCGCTGTAGGTGGTGAAGGAGAGGCGGTTCTTCTCCGCCCATTTCGAGATGATGGAGTAGCGGATGCAGATCATCGCCGCGAGCGCGTCGCGTCCGGCCCCCAGCACCACCGCCTCCGCAATGTAAGGCGAGAATTTCAGCTTGTTCTCGATGAATTGCGGCGAGAAGCGCTCGCCGCGCGAGGTCTCGGCGAGGTCCTTGATGCGGTCGATGACGACGAGCTGCTGGTTGGCGTTGAAATAGCCGGCATCGCCCGACAGCATCCAGCCGTCCTTGATGTCGGCAACGCTCGCTTCGGGGTTCTTGTAGTACCCCAGGAACATATTGGGATGTCGGACCACGATCTCGCCGACGCCGTGGACGTCGGCATTGTCGATTCGGATCTCGACGCTGTCGGCCATCGGCACGCCGGTCGTGTCAGGGTCGACCTTGCCTTCGGGATGCAGCGTGTAGGCCCCCAGCAACTCGGTCTGGCCGTAGAGCGTGCGCAGCGGCACGCCCATGGCCTGGAAGAACTTGAAGGTGTCGGGGCCGAGCGCGGCGCCGCCGGTGGCGGCCGAGCGCAGGCGGGTGAAGCCGAGGCGGTCGCGCAGCGCACGGAACAGGATGGTGTCGGCAAAGCCGGAGCGCTTGCCCTGGTCGAGCGCGGCGAGGCCCGATTTCATGCCGATGTCGAACAGGCGCTGCTTGAAGGGCGTTGCGTCCATCACCTTGGCGCGGACGTCGGCGGCGATGGACTCCCAGACCCGCGGGGCAAAGAGCACGAAGGTCGGCGCGATCTCGCGCAGATCGTTCATCATCGTGTCCGGCTCTTCGACGAAGTTGATCTTCATCCGGCAGAGCAGGCCTTTGCCCAGCACATAGACCTGTTCCATGATCCACGGCAGAGGCAGCACCGAGACGTATTCGTCCTCAGGCCCCTTGGGATCGAAGGCGAGATAGGTCGCGCAATGGCCGAGCACGCGGCCGGCGGCGAGCATCGCCAGTTTCGGATGCGAGGTGGTGCCCGACGTGGTGCAGAGGATCGCGACGTCCTCGCCCTTGGTCGCATCGACCAGCTTGTTGTAGAGGTCCGGTTCGCGCGTCGCGCGGGCACGGCCGAGTTCGGCAAATTTCTCCGCCGACATCAGGCGCGGGTCGTCGTATTTCCGCATGCCGCGCGGGTCGGAATAGACGATGTGCTTCAGCTTCGGCACGCGCTCGGCCAGCGCCAGCAGCTTGTCGACCTGTTCTTCGTCCTCGGCAAAGACGAGCTGCGCCTCGCCATAGGTAAGAAGGTAGGCGGCTTCTTCATCGAGCACGTCGCGATAGAGCCCGAGGCTGAGGCCACCGATCGCATGCGTCGCCACTTCCGCCGCAACCCAGTCCGGCCGGTTGTCGCCGATGATGCCGATGACATCGTTGCGTCCGAGGCCGAGCTCGATCAGGCCGAGCGCGAAGTCGCGCACGCGCGTCTGATAGTCGTTCCAGGTGAAGATGCGCCAGAGCCCGAGATCCTTCTCGCGCAGCGCGATCTCGTTGCCGTGCTCTTTCGCGTTCAGCCGCAGCATCTTGGGATAGGTGTCGGCCTGCGCGACGCGGCCCGCATAATCCATCATGCCGCGCTCTCCTGCGCCGGCGGAGCATCGTCGGGGTCAACCAGCACCTCGTCCTCTTCGCCGAGATAAGCGCGCCTGACGTGGGGATCGGCGAGCACCGCGCCCGGATCGCCCTCGGCGATCTTGCGGCCGAAATCCAGCACCATGACGCGGTGGGAGATGTCCATCACCACGCCCATGTCATGCTCGATCATCACCACCGTCATCCCGAACTCCTCGTTGAGGTCGACGATGTAGCGGGCCATGTCCTCCTTCTCCTCGAAGTTCATGCCGGCCATCGGCTCGTCGAGGAGGATGAGGCGGGGCTCCAGCGCCATGGCGCGGGCGAGCTCGACACGCTTGCGCAGCCCGTAGGAGAGGGTGCCTGCGGTCGCCTTGCGCACCGACTGCAGGTCGAGGAAGTCGATGATCTCCTCGACCTTGCGGCGGTGCGCGAGCTCTTCCTTGCGCGCGCCGGTGAGCCAGTACAGCGATCCCGTGAGGAAGTTGTTCTTCAGGAGGTGATGGCGGCCGACCATGATGTTGTCGAGCACGCTCATGTGGTGGAACAGCGCCAGATTCTGGAAGGTGCGGCCGATGCCGAGCGAGGCGCGGGCGTTCGGCGTCAGGCCGGTGATGTCGCGGTCGCCGTAGAACAGCTGGCCTTCGGTCGGTTTGTAGCGACCGGAAATACAGTTCACGATCGAGGTCTTGCCGGCGCCGTTGGGGCCGATGATCGAGAACAGCTCGCCCTCCTTGATGGCGAAGCTGACATCGGTCAGCGCACGGACGCCGCCGAATCGCAGGGACACGCCGCGCACTTCGAGACTGGTAGCCACCAAACAAATCCCTCCCGGTGATGGCGCATTCTGCGGCGCTCTTCGTCCGTTCTTCGCGGGTGATCCTAGTACGGCCGTGCCGGACAGACCATGCAGCAGATGGTCCCGACCGGACCCGCGCCACTTTCGTTCCCGTTTGGGATCAAAAGCCGCATCACCCGAGGTGGCTCTCAATAAGGGAAAGCGCTATTTTGAAATGTCTCCGGCCTGACAATTCTGCGACAAAGTTTTTCGGACCGAGGCGGTCTTCATCTTTCGTCGGATGGCGGCGGGAATAATGATGCTGCGATGCAGCATGGAGCGGAGTGACGATACGGTGCGGCTGACTTCGGGATCATGATTTCAGAGGATCAACTGAAGCGCATTGCCGCCTGGTCGCGCGAGCTCACGCAAGCGGAGATCGAGGTCGCGCGCGCCGGGATCACGGAGCGGTCCTACGGCACCGGCGAGACCGTGTTCATGCGCGGCGATACTTTCGACTATTGGGCGGGAATGGTGTTCGGCCTTGCCCGGATGGGCGGGGTGTCGCGCGACGGCAAGGAGACCAGCCTTGCGGGGCTGACGGCAGGGGCCTGGTTCGGCGAGGGCAGCGTGCTCAAGAACGAGCCGCGCCGCTACGACGTGGTGGCGCTGCGCAACAGCCGCGTCGCGCTGATGGAGCGCAGCGCCTTCATGTGGCTGTTCGAGAACAGCGTCGGCTTCAACCGCTTCCTGGTGCGCCAGCTCAACGAGCGGCTTGGCCAGTTCATCGGCATGCTCGAGGTCAACCGCACGCTCGATGCCACCTCGCGCCTTGCCCGCAGCATCGCCTCGCTGTTCAACCCGATCCTCTATCCGGAATCGACCGCGCATCTGGAGATCACCCAGGAGGAGATCGGCGCGCTGTCCGGCATGTCGCGCCAGAACGCCAACCGCGCGCTGAACCGGCTGGAGAAGGAGGGGTTGCTGCGGCTCGAATATGGCGGCGTCACCATCCTCGATGTCGAGCGGCTGCGTGGTTACGGCGATTAGCGCGCGTTGGCGGGGGCGTGCAGCGGCCAGAGGTCGGCGCGCCAGCGGATAGCGATCGCCAGCATCGCGATGAAGCCGGCGGCGGCGTAGAGCGAGCCGGTCGCGGAATAGCCGATGATGTCGATCAGGCTGCCCGCCGCGAGCAATCCGAGCGGCAGGCCGTAGATCACCATCATGCGCACGCCCATCACGCGGCCGCGCAGATGTGCGCTCGCCGTGCGCATCAGGATCACGGCCGCCGAGATCATCGACATGCTCTGCGCGATGCCGGCGAGAACGAGGCAGGCCATCGCCACCGGCATGGTCCTGATCTCCACGAACACCAGCAGCATGGTGTACCAGGCCAGCGTCGCGCCGATCAGCAGCCGGGCAATCCGCAATCCGCCGACCAGGCTGAGCGTGATGGAGCCGATCAGCGAACCGACGGCGAAGCTCGCCGAGAGATAGCCGAGACCGGTCTGGTCGGTGTGAAAGATCTCCCGCGCGATGTAAGGCAACAATCCGCCGGTGAATGGAAATGCGGTGAGATTGGCGAGGAACGCCACGCACAGCGCAGCACCCATTCCAGGGCCGTTCCAGGCGTAGACGATGCCTTCCTTCAGCTCGTCGAGCAGTTTTGAAACGGCGCGGCTGTTCGCCGGCAGATCGGTCGTGACAACGGATCTTTCCGGCCGGGTCAGGCAGGACATGAGAATTGCCGCCACGAGATAGAGGCTGGCGACCGCCGCATAGACGAATCCAATGCCGAGCACGGCGAAGAGGCCGGCTCCCGTCAGCGCTCCGGCAATGCGGGCGCTATCCTGGGTCGTGCGTGACAGGCTGATCGCGCCGACGAGCTGCGCGGCCGGCATGATGTCGGCGAGCAATGCGCTGCGAAGGCCGAGATCGGAGGAGCGGATCAGGCCCATGATCGTCACGATGATCATGACGTTGAGCGGGGCGAGGTGTCCCGTCAGCGCCAGCACCATGATGGTCGCGGCCAGCACCGTATAGGTGAGGCGCAGCACGACGAGGAGATCGCGGTGACCCATGCGGTCGCCCACCATCCCGAGCACGGGTGCAATCAGCGTTCCCAGATATTGCAGCGAGGCGAGAACGGTCAGCAGCAGCACCGAGCCGGTCTCGACCAGGATGTACCAGCCGAGCACCAGCGTCTCGACCTCGAAGGCCCAGGAGGTGAGCAGGTCGGAGGGCCACTGGAAGCGATAGTTGCGGATGCGGAATGGCGCGAGTGCGGATGGCCGTGCGGCTGCACTCACGACGCGATGACGCGTGTCACTGCGATTCCCTTGCCCTTGTTGTTTCTTCTTGCTGTTCGGCAAACTAGCGCTGAGGTCAAGCCTGTCAATCGCAGCCGCCGCAGGCCGCCCCCGCGCTCGGCTCTTACCTCGCTGCGCGTCCCGACTTGCGCTCCGCCAGCGCACTCGCCATCGCCGAGATCAGCGGACGCATGAAATAGGCTTCCTCCGCAGGCGAGACGTCGGTGCGCAGGCCGTGCGCGGCGAGCTCGCCGGAGACGGCCGGGCCCACCGAGGCGATCAGCGTGCGCGCGAGGCCGGCGCGCAATTTCGACTCGCTGCCATGCGCCTTGGCGGCTTCGACCAGGCGGCGGACCTGGCCGAGATTGGTCAGCGCGATGGAGTCGATTCGGCCCTCCGCCATGTCGTCGATGGCGGCGACGATATTGGCATCCGCGGCCTTGGAATCGTAGACATAGGGCAGCACGGTATCGACTTCGGCGCCTTGCGCCGAAAGCGCGCCGGTCAATGCGCCGTGGTCCTTGTCCGGATAGAGCTGAAGACCGAGCCGCCGCCCTTTCAGGTCGAGCTTGCCCAGCATCTCGATCACGCCCTCGGTGGTCGGCTTCTCCGTGGTCTGCTGCGCCTCGAGCGAGATCTCGCGCAGCGCCTTCCCCGGCTTCGGCCCGCGGGTGAATTTTCGCGATTGGCCGAGCGAGTTCACGAGGGCCTGGTCGAGCCCGCGGGCGCGCGCGAGCTTCATGATCCGCCGCAGGCCTTCGCCGGTCATCAGCACGAGATCGTCGAACGGCTTGTCGATGGCGCGGCGGATCCAGGCCTCGACCGGGGCGGGGTCCGGTGCATCCTCGATGGTGAACATCGGGCATTGCACCACCTCGGCGCCTTGCTCGGCCAGGAGCTTCGAAAACTGCGCCTCCTCGCGTGTTTCCAGGATCAGGATGCGGGTGCCGTTCAAGCGGTCGGCCATGGGCGAGCTCCGGTCAGTCAAATCGCAATGGACCATTCATCCTGACTCCGCGGTCGGGATTGGCGCAAGGCCGGGGTCGGTGCTAGAGCAGGGCGCAAATCGCGGGGTGTTCCGCGCCCGTTGCCCAAACCTTCATCACGAGCCATTTCTTCAACAGCCATGCCCGACCATCAATATGTCCTGACCCTGTCCTGTCCGGATCGTCCCGGCATCGTCTCGGCGGTATCGACCTTCCTGGCGAATTCCGGACAGAACATTCTCGACGCCCAGCAGTTCGACGACGTCGAGACCAAGAAGTTCTTCATGCGCGTGGTGTTCACCGCGGCCGACCTTGCCGTGGAACTGTCCGCGCTGCAGACCGGGTTTACCGCGATCGCGGAGCGTTTCGGCATGGAATGGCAGATGCGCGACCGCGCTGCGCATCGCAAGGTGATGCTGCTGGTGTCGAAGTCCGACCACTGCCTGGTCGACATCCTCTACCGCTGGCGCACCGGCGAATTGCCGATGACGCTGGCCGCGATCGTCTCCAACCATCCGCGCGAGGTTTATTCGGGGCTCGATTTCGGCGAGATCCCGTTCCACTATCTGCCCGTGACGAAAGAGACCAAGCGCGAGCAAGAGGCGCAGATCATGGACCTCGTCGGCACGACGAAGACCGATCTGGTGGTGCTCGCCCGCTACATGCAGATCCTCTCCGACGATCTCTCGGCAAAGCTCTCGGGACGCTGCATCAACATCCATCACTCGTTCCTGCCGGGCTTCAAGGGCGCAAAACCCTATCACCAGGCCCATGAGCGCGGGGTCAAGCTGATCGGCGCCACCGCGCATTACGTCACGCGCGATCTCGACGAAGGTCCGATCATCGACCAGGACGTCGAGCGCATCAGCCACCGCGACACGCCGGAAGATCTCGTGCGCAAGGGCCGCGACATCGAACGCCGCGTGCTTGCCCGCGCGATCCGCTACCATCTGGACGATCGCGTCATCCTCAACGGCCGCAAGACCGTGGTGTTCGTGGATTAGCGCGGGAGTCATTCCGGAGCGCGCGAAGCGCGAATCCGGAATCTCGAGATTCCCCGGTGCGCAATTGCGCACCTGAGGTCTGGTCCTTCGGACCATCCCGGAATGACGGCTGTCCCCTCAGCGCACCGCGCTGCCCGACGTCGTGCCCGTCGCGCCCTTCTGCGCCTGCTCTTCCTTCTCGCGATCGGCCGCCGGCATCAGCCGCTTGCGCTCGCGCTCCTTCATGTAGGCGTCGTATTGCGGCGTTCCCGGCCGCGGCGGCGCGTCTGCCGGAAGGCCGCCGGCCCATTGCGGAACGTAGTCGCCCATGCCGGCCGAGAGTTTCTCGTTGACGGTGCCGCAGCCTGCAAGATTGGAAGCGAGCAGGGCGACTGCAGCAGCGATCGAAAGCGAGCGGGTACGCATGGACATCTTCTGGGTCGTGCCCGAACGGGCGCGGATGGAAGGGGGCCGCCAATGGGCGTCAGCGGCGAACTGTAGCTCTCAACATCTAAAATTGGCCTATTCGAGGGTGAGTGAAGCTGTATACAAAGAAGGTATTATAATAAGCAAATTTAGCCCTTGAAGGGGTGCATCCAGCTGCTACGGTATACATCACGTATTTTCTTGCTCGGTGAGTGTCATCGGCGGCCTCGCCGCGGAGCGCATGAGATGTCCGGATTCTGCAAATCAGAGGCGGAATCCTCCATCCACGGTGTCGTGCGGCCTTCTTAAAGTGACGCGCAAACCACCGCCCAGCCGGCCAGCGCCACGAGGGGCTTTTTCGTTGACAGGACCATTATATTTGTACAATCGTACAAATCTCTCTCTGCCGTCGTTGAGGCAGATCGCGCGGCTTGCGCCGAATGGTCGCCCAACGTCCGATTGACAACGGGGTTGCAGAGGACGCCATGTGGCCGCACGGCATGGCTCGTCCGAGAGTGAAGCGCGGCAAGGATCGGGCACTCGGTCCGGCGCACAAGAGATCAGGAATGAAGGGGAGGGACATTTGATGTTCGAACGCAAGATTTTCTCACGCACCGCAGCCGCGGCCGCCATCGCGGGCCTTGCAGCCGTCGCACCCGCGACGGCCGAGGACAGCGTCAAGATCGGCCTGATCCTGCCGATGACCGGCGGCCAGGCCTCGACCGGCAAGCAGATCGAGAACGCGATCAAGCTCTACATGCAGCAGAAGGGCGACACCGTCGCCGGCAAGAAGGTCGAGATCATCCTCAAGGATGACGCTGCTATCCCCGACAAGACCAAGACCGCCGCGCAGGAGCTGATCGTCAACGACAAGGTCAACTTCATCGCCGGCTTCGGCGTGACGCCCGCCGCGCTCGCCGCCGCGCCGCTGGCGACGCAGGCCAAGATCCCGGAAGTCGTGATGGCCGCCGGCACCTCCATCATCACCGAGCGTTCGCCCTACATCGTGCGCACCAGCTTCACGCTGGCGCAGTCCTCGACCATCATCGCGGATTGGGCCGTGAAGAACGGCATCAAGAAGGTGGCGACGCTGACCTCGGACTACGCGCCGGGCAATGACGCGCTCAACTTCTTCAAGCAGAACTTCACCGCCGGTGGCGGCGAGGTGGTCGAAGAGGTCAAGACCCCGCTCGCCAACCCCGACTTCGCGCCGTTCCTGCAGCGCATGAAGGACGCCAAGCCCGACGCCATCTTCGTGTTCGTGCCGGCCGGTCAGGGCGGCAACTTCATGAAGCAATATGCCGAGCGCGGCCTCGACAAGGCCGGCATCAAGGTCATTGGACCCGGCGACGTCACCGACGACGACCTGCTCAACAACATGGGCGACGCCGTGCTCGGCACGGTCACCGCGCACCTCTACTCGGCGGCGCACCCCTCGCAGATGAACAAGGACTTTGTTGCGGCCTACAAGAAGGCCTTCGGCAACCGTCCGGGCTTCATGGCCGTGAGCGGCTATGACGGCATCCACCTGATCTACGAGGCGCTGAAGAAGACCAACGGCGACACCAACGGCGACAAGCTGATCGAGGCGATGAAGGGCCAGAAGTGGGAGAGCCCGCGCGGCCCGATCTCGATCGACCCCGAGACCCGCGACATCGTGCAGAACATCTATATCCGCAAGGTCGAGAAGGTCGACGGCGAGCTCTACAATGTCGAGTTCGCGACCTTCGAGGCCGTCAAGGATCTCGGCAAGACCAAGAAGTGACGCGCGAAAAGCGCGTCATCCCGGGGCGCACATTAGCGCGAACCCGGGATCTCGAAATTGTTGAAACGAGATTCCGGGTTCAGCGCTGCGCGCTGCCCCGGAATGACCGGCGATTACCAGGGTTCACCCGCTACCGATGACCGCAATCCTCACCAACCTGTTCGATGGCGTTGCCTACGGCATGCTGCTGTTCGTGCTCGCTTGCGGGCTTGCGGTCACGCTTGGCCTGATGAACTTCGTCAACCTCGCGCACGGCGCCTTCGCCATGGCCGGCGGCTATGTCTGCATGGTGCTGGTCAACCGGATGGGCTGGCCGTTCTTCGCCGCGCTGCCGCTCGCTTTCGTCTCCTCGGCGGCGATCGGCATCCTGCTCGAACGCACGCTCTACCGCCATCTCTACGCGCGCAGCCATCTCGACCAGGTGCTGTTCACCATCGGCCTGACCTTCATGTCGGTCGCGGCCGTCGACTACATCCAGGGCTCCTCGCGCGTCTTCATCAACCTGCCGGCGGCGCTCCAGGGCCAGTTCGACGTGTTCGGCGTTGGCATCGGCCGCTACCGGCTGATGATCATCGTGATCTGCGGCCTGCTCACCATCGGCCTGCAGATGGTGCTGGCCAAGACCCGCTTCGGCAGCCGCCTGCGCGCAGCGGTCGATGATCCCCGCGCCGCGAGCGGCCTCGGCATCAACGTGCCGCAGGTGTTCGCCTTCACATTCGCATTCGGCTGCGGGCTCGCCGGCCTCGGCGGCGCGCTCAGCGCCGAGATCCTCGGCCTCGATCCGTATTTCCCGCTGAAGTTCATGATCTACTTCCTGATCGTGGTGACCGTCGGCGGCTCCTCCTCGATAACGGGCCCGTTCCTGGCCTCGCTCCTGCTCGGCATCGGCGACGTCGCCGGCAAGTATTACGTGCCGAAGATGGGACCCTTCGTGATCTACACCATGATGATCGTGATCCTGATCTGGCGCCCGAACGGCCTGTTCGGCCGCACGGCCGCGCGTTGAGTTCGCCGATGACCGCTTCTTCCGACGTCGGGTATCACGCCCAGCGCCAGGCGCGCTGGCATTACGGCGAAGTCGCCTTCTGGCTCATCGTGCTGGGTTGCGGCTTCCTGTTTCCCTCGCGCTATCTGATCATGACCGACATCCTGCGCCTCGCGTTGTTCACGATGTCGCTCGATCTCATCCTCGGCTATGCCGGCATCGTCTCGCTCGGCCATGCCGCCTTCTTCGGCGTCGGCGCCTATGCCGCGGGCCTGCTTGCGCTGCACGGCATCATCACGGAGCCGGTGCTGGCGCTGGTCGTGGCGGGCCTCGCCGCGATGGTGCTGGGCTTTGCCACCAGCTTCCTGGTGATCCGCGGCGTCGATCTCACGCGCCTGATGGTCACGCTCGGCATCGCGCTGCTGCTGGAAGCGCTCGCCGAACGCTTCTCCAACATCACCGGCGGCACCGATGGCCTGCAGGGCATCGAGATGCAGCCGATCTTCGGCGAGATCCCGTTCGACATGTTCGGCAAGACCGGCTTCTTCTATTCGCTGGCCGTGCTGTTCCTGCTGTTCCTGTTCGCGCGCCGTGTCGTGCATTCCCCGTTCGGGTTGTCGCTGCGCGCGATCAAGAACAATCCGCTGCGCGCCGCCGCGATCGGCATCCCCGTCAATCGCCGCCTGATCGCGATCTACACGCTGGCGGCGTTCTATGCCGGCATTGCTGGCGCGCTGTTCACCCAGACCACGGCGATCGCCTCGCTCGACGTCTTCGCTTTCGAGCGCTCGGCCGACCTGATGCTGGTGCTCGTGATCGGCGGCACCGGTTATCTCTATGGCGGGCTGATCGGCGCGGTGATTTTCCGCATGCTGCAGGAATTCTTCTCCACCATCACGCCGCAATACTGGCAGTTCTGGATCGGCCTCGTGCTGGTGGTCATCGTGCTGATCGGCCGTCAGCGTTTGCATCGCTGGGTGTTGTATGTGCCCAACCTGGTGATCAAGCAGGTGATGGGACGCAAGGCCGTCGTCGCCGTGCCGGAGAGCGACGCATGACCATCGCGCTGGAAACCCAGAATCTCGAAAAGACCTTTGGCGGCCTGCGCGTCACCCGCGACCTGTCCCTGAAGATCGAGCAGGGCGCCCGCCATGCGCTGATCGGCCCCAATGGCGCCGGCAAGACCACCGTCATCAACCAGCTCACCGGCGTCCTGAAACCGAACTCGGGCCGCATTCTGCTCGAGGGGCAGGACATCACCGACCTGCCCGTGCACAAGCGCGTGCTGCGCGGCCTGTCGCGGACCTTCCAGATCAACCAGCTCTATCCTGATCTCACCCCGCTTGAGACCATCGGCCTCGCCGTCTCCGAGCGACTCGGCCATGGCGGCGACTGGTGGCGGCGGATGGGCACGCGCAGCGACGTCAATGACGAGATCGCCGATCTTCTCACCCGCTTCCACCTGCTCGACGTCATGAACGAAGAGACCGTGACGCTGCCTTACGGCAAGCAGCGCCTGCTCGAGATCGCGGTCGCGATCGCTGCCAAGCCGCGCGTGCTGCTGCTGGATGAGCCCGCCGCCGGCGTGCCCGAGAGCGAGCGCCATGACATTCTCGCCGTCGTCGGCAGCCTGCCGCGCGACGTCACGGTGCTCTTGATCGAGCACGACATGGACCTCGTGTTCTCCTTTGCAGACCGCATCTCGGTACTGGTCTCCGGCGCGCTGCTGACCGAGGGCCCGCCGGAGCAGGTCGCGCGCGATCCGCAAGTGAAGGCGGTCTATCTCGGCGAGGAGGCGGTCAATGTCTGACCTGCTCGCGATCGATGCCCTTCGTGCCGGCTATGGCGAGGCTGTGGTGCTGCCGAAGATGAGCCTGCGCCTCGCCGAGGGCCAGGTGCTGGCTCTGCTCGGCCGCAACGGCACCGGCAAGACCACGCTGATCAACTCCATCGTCGGCGTCACTCGCCGCTTTTCCGGCACCGTCGCGCTCGCCGGCACCGACGTCACGGCGCTTCGGCCCGACCAGCGGGCCCGCGCCGGCATCGGCTGGGTGCCGCAGGAGCGCAACATCTTCCGCTCGCTCACGGTCGAGGAGAACATGACCGCGGTGGCCCAGCCCGGTCCCTGGACGGTGGAGAAGGTCTACGAGATGTTCCCGCGGCTGAAGGAGCGGCGGACCAATTTCGGCAACCAGCTCTCCGGCGGTGAGCAGCAGATGCTGGCGATCGGCCGCGCGCTGACCCTCAATCCCAAGGTCCTGCTGCTGGACGAGCCGACCGAGGGCCTGGCTCCCATCATCGTCGAGGAGCTGCTCAAGGCGATCGGGACCATTACCCGGGCAGGCGGCATCTGCTCCATCATCGTCGAGCAGAATGCCCAAAAGATTCTGGGGCTCGCCGACCGCGTTGTGATATTGGAGCGCGGAACGATCGTCCACGACGCCCCGAGCGCCGCGCTGAAGGCCGACCCGTCGGTCCTGGAGCGCCACCTCGGGGTCGCAGGGGCGGCCGGCCACTAAAAAACTTTCGGGAGTTGAGAATGCAGCGAACCAAAGCCCCCTTCCGCGCAGACGAGGTCGGCAGCCTCCTGCGCCCCGCCAAGATCAAGGAAGCCCGCGCAAAGCTGGAGAAGGGCGAGATCTCGGCCGACGATCTGCGCAAGATCGAGGACATGGAGATCGAGAAGGTCGTGCACAAGCAGGCCGCGATCGGGCTCAAGCTCGCCACCGACGGCGAATTCCGCCGCTCCTGGTGGCATTTCGACTTCCTGGCCAAGCTGACCGGCTGCGAGCTCTTCCACCCCGACACCGGCATCCAGTTCACGGGCGTGCAGACCCGTCACGACGCTGTGCGTGTGATCGGCAAGCTCGACTTCCCCGATGACCATCCGATGCTGGACCACTTCCGCTTCCTGAAGAAGGTCGCCGACCAGGCCCACGTCACCGCCAAGATGACGATCCCGTCGCCGGCGGTGCTGCACTTCCGCGGCGGCCGCAAGGCGATCTCCAAGGATGTCTATCCCGATCTCGAGCCCTTCTACGAGGACCTCGGCAAGACCTATCGCAAGGCGGTGAAGGCGTTCTACGACGCCGGCTGCCGCTATCTCCAATTCGACGACACCGTCTGGGCCTATCTCTGCTCGCCGGACGAATTGCAGAAGGCGCGCGAGCGCGGCGACAATCCGGATGGCCTGCAGCAGATCTATGCCCGCATCATCAACTACGCGCTGGCCGAGAAGCCCGCCGACATGGTGGTGACGACGCATGTCTGCCGCGGCAATTTCCGCTCGACCTGGATCTCCTCCGGCGGCTACGAGCCGGTGGCCGAGACCCTGCTCGCCGGCACCAATTACGACGGCTATTTCCTTGAATACGACAGCGACCGCGCCGGCGGCTTCGAGCCGCTGCGTTTCCTGCCTAAGGGCAACAAGGTCGTCGTGGTCGGCGTCATCACCTCGAAGTTCGGCGAGCTCGAGAAGAAGGAAGACATCAAGCGCCGCCTGGAAGAAGCCGCCAAGTTCGCGCCGCTGGAGCAGCTCGCGCTGTCCCCGCAATGCGGCTTCGCTTCGACCGAGGAAGGCAACATCCTTTCCGAGGACGAGCAGTGGAACAAGCTCGGCCTCGCGGTGGAGATCGCCAAGGAAACGTGGGGCAACTAAGTTGCCACGTGGCTGCTGTCATGCCCCGCCTGGTGCGCAATTGCGCACGGGGGCGGGGCATCTAATACGCCGCAGCTTCCCGGTGAATCGCTAACCCCTCGGAATACTGCATCGCCCGGTCAAGCCGGGCGACGACAGCTGCGCATGCAGCGCCGTCAGCGGCGAGCTTGACTATGGCGCCGTCCGCATCATCGGCCCGAGCATCTCGTGGACATCGTAGGTCATGACCGCGAGCAGCGCGGCGAGTGCGAGATAGGCGCCGCCATATTCGAGCTTGGTCTGGAGCGGGACGCCGTAATAGGCGACGTTTTCCGGCGCGTGCGGATCGTAGCGCCACGCGCTGATGAGTTGCGGAACGGCGAGGATCGCCACGATGAGCAGCATCGGGCTCGGCCGGTAGATCATGAGTGCGACCAGCATCGGCGCGCCAAGGAGCCAGATCCGCGGGCTGAGGACGGCGGTCACCCGGCCGCCATCGAGCGGCGAGATCGGCAGCAGGTTGAACAGATTGAGGAACAGGCCCGCATAGGAGATCGCAAGCAGCAGGGCGCTGTTCTCTGATCTGGCCCAGAGATACACCGCGAGCGCGGCACCGGTGCCGACGACAGGACCTGCGAGCGCGACATAGGCCTCGGTCTCGACGTCGACCGGCTGGTCCTTGAGCGCGATCCACGCGCCGACAAACGGGATGAAGGCCGGCGCGCCGACATCGAGGCCGCGCTGGCGCGCCGCGACGTAGTGGCCCATTTCATGCGCGAACAGCAGTGCGATGAAGCCGGCCGCATAGCGCCAGCCCCATATCGTCGCATAGACCGCGAGCGACAGCAGCATGCTGCCGCCGCTGGCCGCGAGCTTTCCCCATTTCAGGCCGGAGAACGGCAGCAGGAAGAGTGTCTTCATGCCGCGCCGCCGGCCGAATCGTCCCGTGGCTTGCGGCGGAAGAATTTCACGACGGCGGTGCCGAACACGGCCGCGCCGATGAAGATGGCCTTGGCGAATTTGAGCACGAAGGCGAGCACCAGGGCAAACAGGCCGAGCTTCTTGGCGGCGACGCCGCCGACCAGCGCGAGCAATCCGTATTCGGCGATCCGGTCGGTCGAGGCACTGAAATCCTCGTAGCGCTTGCCGGATTGATAGGAGAGGTTGGCGAGCAATTCGTGCGCGGCGGACTTGTCGGTCGCGATCATGGCCGAGTCCGACAGCAGGTTCAGGCTGAAATAGCCTTCGCGGCCCAAGGCATAGGTGTTGTAATTGACGTCCTTGCGGGCGTCGTTCGGTGCGCCCTTGTCCTTGCCCAGCACCGACCACACCAGGCGATGCGCCGTTGCATCATAGGTCGGCGGCTCGATCCAGCCGATCACCTCCATCTCGGGAAATCCGCGGGCGGCGCGATCCTTGTTGGACTCGTCGACGCCCTCCTTGAGGTTCTTCAGCAGGTCGTCGGCGTTCCAGTCCTTGGCGGCGTCATCCTTGATATAGCCTTCCTTGATGTAGTTAATCACGACCAGCCACCGGTCGTTCTGCCGTGTGCCGAGCACGAGGCCGACGAAGCTCGCATCGTGAATCGTGTTGCCAAGCGCGCGCATCACTCGCGCTCCCTCGGCCTTGGGTACGAAGAAGTCGCCGGCCGGAATTTTCAGCGTCGCCTGATCGATCAGCGGAACGTCTGCAGGGCCTGCGGTCCCGGCATTGCCGGCCGCCTGCCAGGCGGCGGCAAGCTCCGCCTTGCGTGCGGCTTCGCTCGGCGGAGTGGCCTGGGCAAAAGTGGGCTGTGCCCCGAATATGACGGACAGAATGATGCCGGCAGCGGCAATGAATTTTCGCACCAGATTTCCCCAGCAATCGGTCCACCGATGATCGGCGTTGACCGCACTGTAGGATAACGATGTGCGACAAAATAGAGCAGCCACAGGTTGTAGCCGACTATCTCTCGGGCTGTTGCAATTTTGGCTCTTTTGACGGGCCGCCGGGCCCAGGGCAGGTGGAGGTCGTTCGTAACCCGGATCAGCGAAGCGACATGCGGGGCTGCTTGGACCCGGATATCGCTTCGCTCATCCGGGCTACGGCATTCGCGCAAGCCCGCCGTCACTTCTCCGCCAGATAGACCTCGCCCAGCAGCGACGAATTCGACCACGGTACCTGCTTGTTCTTCGTGGAGGAGACCACCTCGGCCCGGACGCGCGTGAGCATCTGCTGCACTTCCAGGCCCGGCGTGCCGATATGGCGGGACAGCGCGGCCGAGAAGGGCGAGTTGGCGCCTTCGCCGTCCAGCGCGACCTGACCGGGCGCGGTTGCGAAAGCGATCAGCGTGCCGGCGCCGAGCGTCGCGCCGGCGCCGAGGCTGGTTGGCGCTGCAAGGCCCGAGGCACCCTCGATGGCGCGGTTGGTGCCGGTGCTCGCCACCTGCTGCGCCATTGGATTGTTGCGGCAGGCATCGAAGATCAGGATGTTGGTGCGGACCTGGTCGTCGAGACCGGCCATGATGGTGTCCATGTCGATCATCGCCTCCGTCATGCCGGTCCCCGGCTTGAGCTCGACGTCGACGGGAATGAGATAGTTGCGCCCGTCCACCTGCACGCCGTGCCCGGCGTAATACACCATCGCGACCTGCGCCCGTGCCGCCGCACGCAGGAAGTCCCGCGTCATCTTCTGCATCGCGGCGCGATCGAGGTCGATGCCCTCCGACACGGTGAAGCCGATGTCGCGCAGGCTTTTCGCGACCGCGCGCGCATCGTTGGCCGGGTTGGGCAGCGCCTTCACATGCGCATAGGCGCCGTTGCCGATGATCAGCGCCATGCGCGTGCCGCGAACGGCGGGGGCGGGCGAGGAGGAAGAAGGTGCCGTGCCGGTCTGCTGTGGGGCAGGGGATGCCGCTGCTTGCGCCGCGGGGGAAGGCGCATCGCGCGGGATTGGCGCGGCGGCGTCGGTCACCAGCGACAGCCGCACCTTTGCGGTAGCCTGGTTGGCCTTGCTGCCGGCGTCCGAGGCCACGATCGCCAGCGTCGCCTGGTAGTCCTCGCGCGCGTGGGCATAGTCGCCCCTGGCCTCATAGGCCAGCGCGCGATGAGTGTAGCCCGCGATCAGCACGCTGTTCGGCGGCGTCATGATGTTGACCGGCGGCTTCTCCTTGGCGAGCCGGATCGCCTCGCTGCCGTCGGCGATGGCGCGGTCGAAATCGCCCCTGGCGCGCCAGATCGCGGTGCGGTTGATCAGCGGCTGCGGCAGCGTCGGGTCGAGCCGGATCGCCTGGTTGATGTCGGCGAGCGCGCCGTCGAGATCGCCGAGCGCTTCCTTTGAGATGCCGCGGTTCTGGAACGAGAACGCCGATCTCGGATCCGACTTGATCGCCATGTCGTAGTCGGTGATCGCCTTGGCGTAGTCGCGCTTGCCGCGCCAGGCGTTACCGCGATTGTGGAAGATGGTGCCGCCGGGCGGGCCGAGCTTCAGCGCATCGTCGAAATCGGCGATCGCGATGTCGTAGTCGCCCTTGTCGTAATAGGCCGATCCCCTGAGATTGTAGACGGCCTGGCTCGGCTGCAGCCGGATCGCTTCCGTGGCGTCCGCGATGACCTTGGCGTAGTCGCCCTTCTTGTTCCAGCCCACGGCGCGCCAGAAATAGACGGTCGCGAGCTGCTCGCCCTTGAACACCTTCAGCGCGATGATCTTGCTGCACGCATCGACCATCTTGTCCGCCGGCGTGGTCTCGGTCGTGCAGAGCGGCCCGAGCTGGTTGCGCGTCTGCGCGTAAGCCGCCGCGCACCAGGAGAGGGCAGCGAGAAAAGCGGGGACCAGGAGCAGGCGGCGCAAGGAGACCTCGGCTGCAGGCGTTTTGCGATGGGATTGTCTGCTCTTGGTCGCGCGCGCCGCTTTTCGGGTTCACCCTGCGATCGTGAGGCGGTGCTACTTCCTGGGCTGGCGGGTGCGGACCTCGATCGACCCGCCCGCTATCTGGATCTCGAACCGGGACAGGAAGCTCATGCCGAGCAGGCCGTCGACGCCGGCACCAAAACCCTTGCCGTCACCGCTCTGCACCGCCACCGGCACGTTGACCGCCTCGAGCTTGCCGAGCGCGACCTTGTCGGCCTTGGAGAGTTTCGCCTTTGCCTCGCCATTGGCGGTGATCAGCGTGATGTCGCTGGCACCGTCGTCCGGTATCTTGGCCTTGCTCGCAAAGGCGGATTTCACCGACACATAGCTCGCACCGGTATCGAGGATGAACAATCCGCGTACGCCGTTGACCTCGGCTTTCACGGTGACGATGCCCTTCGGCCCGTGCAGCGGGAAGCTTTCTTTGCGCGCCTCGGTTGACGAGACGCAATTGCCCTGCCGCTCGTAGTCGGCAATCATCTTCTGGGTCCGGCTGGTGTCGCGTGTCGCCGGATCGAATGCGACCCAGCGGTTGATCGGCACTGTTGCCTCGCAGAACTGCTTCAGGGCCGCGTATGCGTTCGCCATGCGGACGAAGATCCCGCCCGAGATCATCTTCTTGTCGCCGCTGAACAGCTCGATCGTGTCGGAGTAGTCGGCGAGTGCGCGGCGGTAGTCGCCGGCGCCCTCGAGGGCCATGGCACGGACATAGCGTGCGCTCTGGTCGGACGGCGCGCGTTTGACATACTCCTCGGAGACTTCGACGGCCTTCTGATGGTCGGTGATGCTCATATAGATGACGGCGGCCTTGTTCAGCGCCGTCAGCGGGGCCCCGCAGGTCAGGACGAACTTGTAGAGCCCGTCGGCGGCTTGCCGCCGGTAGCCTCGCCTGTCGAGCATTCCTGCCAGATCGTCGATGCTCTGCTGGTCGCACGGTTCGCGCTTGAGCTCTTCCAGCTTCAGCCAGACCAGACGCTCGCGCGCCACCGCGGCCGGCAGCGCCCCGATGCGGGCGTAGACGGATTCAAAGACCTGGTCGGGATTGTCGGTGGCGGGGTCGCCGGCGCGGGCGAAACTCGAGAACGCAACGAGCAAAAGGACCGTCAGGCATTTTCGCCGGAACATATACACCCCAGAGTATCGCAATCGGCGCTCTCTATATCGGGAAGTGTGATCTGTGCAAATTGGGGTGCCAATCTTTCCTCGGTGGGCAGATGATGTTAGAAGTCCTCTATCCCACTCCTCTGCCCACCGCCTTCCCACTTATGAAAAACGACGAAATCCTGAGAGAGATCACCGAGTTCTGCCGTACGGCGGGCATGGCGGAATCGACCTTCGGTCGCCGCTCGGTGAACGATGGGAAGCTCGTGCACCGCCTGCGCGAGGGCAAACGCATCACCATCGATACGCTGGAGCGGATCCAGGCCTATATCGCGGCATCGACGACGGGCGGCCTGCCGCCGCCGCGCGGGCTCCAGGTGCCGCCCGAGAAGCGCGATCCCCGCGGCAATTTCCGATTCTTCGAGAACCGGCAGAAATACCTGCTGTTCGTCCACACCTGCAGCGAGAAGCGGGTGGTCGCGGACAGGGTCGCGCTGGAGCTCGCCGCCATCCACCCCCGCCCGCCGGCGCTGCGCATTTTCGACGCGGGCGTCGGCGACGGCACGGTGCTGGCGCGGGTGCTGCGCGCCACGCATCAGCGCTATCCGCACATGCCGTTCTATGTCGCCGGCAAGGAGCTCAGCCTCGAGGATCTGCGCCTGACGCTGGAAAAGGTGCCGGACCGCATTTTCGAGCATCCGGCATCGGTGTTCGTCTTCACCAACATGTTTTATTCGGAGGCGCCCTGGCTGACGCCGGCCTCGCCCGCGGCCGCAGCCGCTACGGTCTGGCACGAGGTGCCGCTGCGTGGGGCGTCATCGGGCGAGTTCGAGGCGCAGATCGCGGAGCTCCGGCCATTCCTGGAGCAGAACTGGCGCGCGGCGATCAGCCCCCGCACGGCCATGCCGCTCTACGAGCGGCCCGTCGTCCTCGTGCTCTATCGCGAGGACCACAGGTTCCTGCTCGATTCGACCATTCCGCGGCCGGGCCAGACCGAGGCCAATTTCGACCTCGTCATTGCCTCCCAGCCCTACCGCGCGCTGTCCTCGGTCAATTTCCGGGCAAAACGGATCATTGCGCCCCTGGCGCGGGCCCTACGGCCTGGGGGGAGGCTGATCGGAATCCACTCCCACGGCCAGGATCCGGGCATGGAAATGATCCAGGCGATCTGGCCCGGAGAAAATCCTTTCTCGGTGAGCCGTCATGAGCTATTGCGCGCCGTGAAGTACGAGCTCGGGTCGTTGGGCCGCGACTTAAATTTTAATGCATATGCTGATAACCGCTCGATCTTCAGGTATGATATGGAAGCGCTGCCCAACGAGGTAACGGGCTCCATCGGCACCTCGACGGCCTTTGCAGCTTGGAATGCGGCGGTGTATGTCGCTCAGATTGAGGACGACCGGTTGACAGAAATGACTCAAAACGGCCGCACTCTGGATGCCGCCAGGGACGTGCTGAGAAAGTACAACGGCCTCTGGTTTCTCGACGAATCCTACGTCATCTCGCGCCGGCGTGATTGACATCATCCAACGGTAAATATCGCAAACGAACCGCCATCGAGTGGCGGAACAAGGGGTTACTTGATGCGCGCGTCCTATCTCTTCACCAGCGAGTCCGTGTCCGAGGGCCATCCCGACAAGGTCTGCGACCGGATCTCCGATGAAATCGTCGACCTGTTCTACCGCGAGGGGCCGAAAGCCGGCATCGACCCGTGGCAGATCCGCGCCGCCTGCGAGACGCTCGCGACCACCAACAAGGTCGTGATCGCGGGCGAGACCCGTGGTCCGAAGTCGGTGACCAACGAGCAGATCGAGGCCGTCGTGCGCGGCGCCATCAAGGACATCGGCTACGAGCAGGAAGGCTTCCACTGGAAGACCGCCGACATCGAGATCCTGCTGCATCCGCAGTCGGCCGACATCGCCCAGGGCGTCGATGCGCTGCAGCCGGGCGAAGTCAAGGAAGAGGGCGCCGGCGACCAGGGCATCATGTTCGGTTACGCCACCAACGAGACGCCGGATCTGATGCCGGCCCCGATCTTCTACGCCCACAAGATCCTGCGCCTGATCTCCGAAGCCCGCCACTCCGGCAAGGAGAAGGTGCTCGGACCGGACTCCAAGAGCCAGGTCACCGTGCAGTACGAGAACGGCAAGCCGGTCGGCGTGCGCGAGATCGTGGTGTCGCACCAGCATCTGGTCGAGGACATCTCGTCCAAGCAGATCCGCGACATCGTCGAGCCCTATGTGCGCGAGGCGCTGCCGAAGGACTGGATCACCCCGAAGACCATCTGGCACATCAACCCGACCGGCAAGTTCTACATCGGCGGTCCCGACGGCGATTCCGGCCTGACCGGCCGCAAGATCATCGTCGACACCTACGGCGGCGCGGCCCCGCACGGCGGCGGCGCGTTCTCCGGCAAGGATCCGACCAAGGTCGACCGTTCGGCGGCTTACGCGGCGCGCTATGTCGCCAAGAACATCGTCGCGGCCGGTCTTGCCGATCGCTGCACCTTGCAGCTCGCCTACGCCATCGGCGTGGCACGTCCGCTGTCGATCTACATCGACACCCATGGCACCGGTAAGGTGTCGGAAGACCAGCTGGAGAAGGCCGCCGCCAAGGCGATGGACCTGACCCCGCGCGGCATCCGCACCCATCTCGACCTCAACCGCCCGATCTACGCGCGCACCTCGGCCTACGGCCATTTCGGCCGCACGCCCGACAACGAGGGCGGCTTCTCCTGGGAGAAGACCGATCTCGTCGAGCAGCTCAAGCGCGCGCTCTGATTCTCTTGCGTCATTTCGGGGCGCCGCGACAGCGGCTCCCCGGAATCTCGAACCTTTCGAATTCCGGGTTTGCTCGCCTCGCGAGCGCCCCGGAATGACGAGCCAAACAAACAGGAACCCCCTATGAACGCGAAGCCCGGCTTCACCGATTACATCGTCAAGGACATCTCGCTCGCCGATTTCGGCCGCAAGGAACTCTCGCTGGCCGAAACCGAGATGCCCGGCCTGATGGCCACCCGCGAGGAGTACGGCCCGAAGCAGCCGCTGAAGGGCGCGCGCATCGCAGGCTCCCTGCACATGACGATCCAGACCGGCGTGCTGATCGAGACGCTGGCCGCCCTCGGCGCCGACATTCGCTGGGTCTCGTGCAACATCTACTCGACCCAGGACCACGCGGCCGCCGCGATCGCAGCCGCCGGCATTCCGGTGTTCGCGGTCAAGGGCGAGAGCCTCACTGAATATTGGGACTACACCGCCAAGCTGTTCGACTGGCACGGCGGCGGTCATCCGAACATGATCCTGGACGACGGCGGCGACGCCACCATGTACGTCCATCTCGGCCTGCGCGCCGAGATGGGCGACACCGCCTTCCTCGACAAGCCCGGCTCCGAGGAAGAGGAAATCTTCTTCGCGCTCCTGAAGAAGCAGCTCAAGGAAAAGCCGAAGGGCTACTTCGCCGCGATCGCCGAGAGTATCAAGGGCGTTTCCGAGGAGACCACCACGGGCGTGCATCGTCTGTACGACATGCAGAAGGCCGGCACGCTGCTGTGGCCCGCGATCAACGTCAACGACAGCGTCACCAAGTCGAAGTTCGACAACCTCTATGGCTGCCGTGAATCGCTGGTCGACGGCATCCGCCGCGGCACCGACGTCATGCTGTCGGGCAAGGTCGCGATGGTCGCCGGCTTCGGCGACGTCGGCAAGGGCTCGGCCGCTTCGCTGCGCCAGGCCGGCTGCCGCGTCATGGTGTCGGAAGTCGATCCGATCTGCGCGCTGCAGGCCGCGATGGAAGGCTACGAGGTCGTGACCATGGAAGACGCCGCGCCCCGCGCCGACATCTTCGTCACCGCCACCGGCAACAAGGACATCATCACCATCGAGCACATGCGCGCGATGAAGGATCGCGCCATCGTCTGCAACATCGGTCACTTCGACAACGAGATCCAGATCGCCAGCTTGCGCAATCTGAAGTGGACCAACATCAAGCCGCAGGTCGACGAGATCGAGTTCCCCGACAAGCACCGCATCATCATGCTGTCGGAAGGTCGCCTCGTGAACCTCGGCAACGCGATGGGCCATCCGTCCTTCGTGATGTCGGCGTCCTTCACCAACCAGACGCTGGCGCAGATCGAGCTGTTCGCCAACAACAAGGACGGCAAGTACAAGAAGGAAGTCTACGTGCTGCCGAAGTCGCTCGACGAGAAGGTCGCGCGCCTGCACCTCGCCAAGATCGGCGTCAAGCTCACCGAGCTGCGCAAGGACCAGGCCGACTATATCGGCGTGAAGCAGGAAGGACCGTACAAGTCGGATCACTACCGCTACTGATTGCGTCAGGACGTTTGTCCTGGTTTGGCCGCGCCGGACGATCTGTCCGGCGCGGCTTTTTTTGCGACTAGTGAACTGGCTCACATGCTGGTCGACAGGTGGGTGTTACTGCAACCTCTGGGAGTGAATACTGGCAATTGCGATTTAATTTATTGCTGGAGGGTGCTGTGGCGTATTTCAAGGACGCATGGCCTTTGGCTTTTGTGCTGGCGGCGGCCAATCCCACCAATGCTGCAACTCCGATCGACACCGATCCTGCGGCGTTCTTCCAATCCGGCAGCCTTGCGAATGCGCTTGAAACAGCGTCTGCCGACGTCAAGCAGGACGAGAGCGGGGCGGGAGCGGCCTCAGGACCACGGCGGATCCGGTTGTCGCAGTGGTTCAATTTCGCCAATTGTTTCAGCGGGGTCTGGCGAAGGTGTTGAACGATGTGGCGCCCGGCTCTCATAGTCCTTCAGCCTACGCCGTTCTGTAACATCGCCTGCGACTATTGCTATCTGCGCCACCGCGACGACCGCACCGTGATGGGTGAGGAGGTCGTCTCTGCGATCCGCGACAGGATTTTCCCCAGGATCGCCCGCGACGCCACGCCGACGGTCATTTGGCATGCCGGCGAGCCGACGACGGTGCCCATTTCCTGGTATCGAAACGCCTACGCCGAGCTGCGGAAGACGGCGCCGGAGGCGACGAATTTCTCGCTGCAATCGAACGGGATCGGGCTCGGGCAAGACTGGATCCAGTTTGCCCGGCAGACCGGTACGCAGATCGGCCTTTCGATCGACGGTCCGCGCGAGTTTCACGACGCGCGCAGGAAGACGCGGAACGGGAAAGGGACCTGGTCTCTCGCCATGCAAACGCTGCACGAGCTGCAGCAGGCGCGGATCCATCCCAACGTCGTCACGGTCCTGCATCCGCGCTCGCTTGGGGCGGTTGACGAATATTTCGAGTTCTACCGCGACAACGACATCTCCCACGTCTCGTTTTCGATCGACGAGTCCGAGGGACGCCACGCGGCGAGCTCGTTCGGTGCCGGGGACTACACCGAGGCCATCACCGGATTCCTGTTCGGCCTGATGAAGCGCGCCTATCGCGAGGGCTTCCCGCTGCACATCAAGGAAGTCGAGCGGATCGCCTCGATCCTGGCCGGCGGGGAATTGCACAACGAGCAGATCGGCGCCTGGGATGTCCTCGTGGTCGCTGCGAACGGCGACGTGACGACGTTCTCGCCGGAGTTCATGGAGGTGCGCTCGCAGGCGCACCGCAATTTCAATTTCGGCAACATCCTGACCGACGATTTCGACCGGATCTTCAGCAGTGCGCTCGTCGCCCGGACCGAGGCGGAGATCCGGCGGGGCGTGGACCTGTGCCGCGCGCGGTGCCGATACTTCGCGGTGTGCGGCGGCGGCGCGCCGTCCAACAAGATGCAGGAAAACGGGTCGCTGGAGTCTGCCGAGACGCAATTCTGCAGATTCTCCGTGCAGCCCGCTGCAGAGGCTTTTCGTAAGATGATCCATTGGGCGCGGCAAACACCCCGGGATCGTTTCATTTCCAGTCCAAGACATTTTGCAGAGCCGCGGATTTAATCGGAAGTTATTTCGGTAGGAGGCCACGATGATGGAGTGCCCATATTCCGTTTTCTCCACCTTCTGCGCATGGACGCAGTATCTTCCTCCTGTCATTCAGCAGATTACGGGTTCGCAGATTGCCTCATTCCTGTTCGGCGTCCTTGTGGTCGTTGTCTTTGCGACCGATCACTACAAGGTTCCCACCTACGCCAAGACGACGGTCGGCGAATTCATCGAGCTGGCTCCGGAATCGCTCACGTCGCATTCGCGATACATGAAGGGTCTCGCGATCTACGTCGGCTTGATGTTGGGCTTCTATCTCATCCTGCTGGCGATCGGCCCGACCGCGATTGCGCCCGTCCTGTCCTACATTCCCGGCGGTTCGGACGGCAAGATCGACAATTCGGTGTGGCCGCTCGCGGCGACATCGATCATCACATTGATCGGAAGCCGCGACGACGACAAATATCTCGGCCGAATGGAGGGGTGGCTCCGATCCATCGCCCATGAAGCGGCCTACATCCCCTACGCAGTGACCAACCTTGCGGTCGCGCTCGACGGCAGCTTTCCGCTGACAGACGAAGAGCTGCGCGCCGCAGGAGAGCTCTCCCCGGCGACGCAGGCCCTGATCGAGGAAAGTCAGGAGGGCTCCCGGCAAAACTGGATTCGGGCCAAGTTTCTCTATTCGCGGCTCGAGCTGTTGCGGGACCGGGACGATCAGTTCAAGCCGGTGATGCGGCAGCCGGAGAACGAGCGTGCGTTCGGGTTCGTTCGCGAGCAGCGTGAGGCCCTGACCAAGGAGCTCGATCGCGGTGACCTCGGCGAAGATGTTTCGCGGAAGATCGACGCATTCAAGAATGCGCTCGCGGTGTTCCTGGCGTCGATCCTGTGGCGCGCCTGCGAGAACGAGACTGCCGTCAACGCCAAGCTGAGGTCGATCAGGCTCAACGTCAGCACGCCCGCGCCACGTTCGCCCGCGACGTTCATTTTTCACCTGGCGTTCTATCTCGGTGGCGTGGCGTCTGTGTTCCTGATCCTGATGAAAGTCAGGGCGATGCAATTCCAGGATGAATCGGTCCAGCAGAAGTGGCACCTCACGCTGGCCTTTCTCGTGTTTCTGCTCACCGCATTCTTCGTCACGCGCTGGCGCGAGAAACGGCTGGCGAGCGGCGACTGGAAGTACAGCTCGGATGTCATCATTCGCTGCGCGATCCTCAACACGTTCGCCATCACGATCATCTCGGCGTTGGTGACATTTGCCGTTCACCAGGGCGGAAGCGGGCGGTTCTATGCGATGCTCCTGATGGCGTTCGGGATAGCACTTCCGTCCACCCTGCTTTTTCAGATGTTGATGCGCTGGGCTGCGAGTTCGCCACCGACAGAGGAGGCGGTCGCGGCGACCGTGGGCTATCGCACAAATCGCGTCGAGCTGCTCAAGATGACATTCTATGCAGGCGGCAGCTATTCGATCATCGCCTTCGTATTCGCATTCGTGCTGTACTGGCCGTCGGATTATACCATCGTCAGCAGCACGCCGCTGCAATACGTGGAATCTGCGCTCATCACCCTCGGCAACATCGACAAGGTCAATCAGGACAAGAGGGACGAAGACAGCTGGTTCCGCACCTCCGTATCGCAGGCATCCGTGCGAAACCTGGAAACCGCGCTGCAGAATGTGAGAGGGAATATCCTCAAGGGCGACAAGAGTGTTTATGAGCCCGAAGCCCTGTCTGCGATCGTGACGGAATGCGATACCATGGGCGACCTGGGGGGTGGGCGGCAGCTCTTCAAGCCTGGTTGCGAGCTTGGCGGATTCTTGTCGACCTTATCGAAGGGCGAGGTCATGTCGAATCTGTATGTCCTGCAAATGCAGATAGCGAGCATGAAGCCCGCATTCGCGGCTCTGCAGAACTACCGAAAGCTTTCGAATGCCGTTGATCTGCAATGGCCGAACGCGTTGCTGGCAAGCCTGATGTGGGCCGTGATGGCCGGCGTCTTTGCCGTCTCTGCACTGCTGTATCGGCGGCGGGAGCTGTGGGATGGGTTGTCCCCCAGGAAGCTGCCGGACTTTGTGCCGGAGGATCGGCAGGAAAGGGAGACCTGGCTGCGTACCCCGCTTTACGACCTGGCGAAGCTCTCGCCGCTCGAGGCGTTGCGCTACCCGACGTTCCGTGCCCGTCTGGCGGACAATATGAGCACGCAGCCGAGCATCCAGCCGAGCGTGCCGCACCTGCGAACCGTGGCCTGAGGGCGGTCCGACACGTGTGTTGCGGGTCTCGCGCATCGTTTGGTGGTTGATTTTTTCGGCAATCGCGCGCTAATCAACCTATGGGAGCGCGTGACAACGACCATTTCGACGTCCTCATCGTCGGTGCCGGGCTATCAGGCATCGGCGCGGGCTATCATCTGCAGACCAAGTGCCCGGGCAAGAGCTACGTCATTCTCGAGGGGCGCGACTGCATCGGCGGCACCTGGGACCTGTTTCGCTATCCCGGCATCCGCTCCGACAGCGACATGTTCACGCTCGGCTATTCCTTCAAGCCGTGGACCGATCCGAAGGCGATCGCCGACGGGCCGCAGATTCTCGACTATGTGCGCGACACGGCGGCCGAGAACGGCATCGACAAGCACATCCGCTTCCACCACCGCGTCAAGCGTGCGGAATGGTCGACGCCGGAGGCGCGCTGGACCGTCGAGGCCGAGCGCACGACAGGAGAGGGCGCGACCGAGATCGTGCGCTTCACCTGCAACTTCCTCTTCATGTGCTCGGGCTACTACAAATACGAGGCCGGCTACACGCCCGAATTCAAGGGCGTTGCGGACTTCGCAGGCCGTATCGTGCATCCGCAGAAATGGACCGAGGATATCGACTACGCGGGCAAACGCGTCGTCGTGATCGGCTCGGGCGCAACCGCCGTGACGCTGGTGCCGGAGCTCGCCAAGAAGGCCGCTGAGGTCACCATGCTGCAGCGCTCGCCGACCTACGTGGTGTCGCGCCCGGCGCAGGATCCGCTCGCCAACAAATTGCGCCGCAATCTCCCGGCGCAGCTTGCCTATCATCTGATCCGCTGGCGCAACGTGATGTGGGGGATGTTCTTCTTCCAGCTCAGCCGGCGCCGGCCGGACAAGGTGAAGAACCTGATCCTCGGTGGCGTCCGCATGGCGCTCGGGCCCGACTACGACATCGCGACCCATTTCACGCCGCGCTACAATCCCTGGGACCAGCGGCTGTGCCTCGTGCCCGATGGCGACCTCTTCCAGGCGATCCGCGAGCAGCGCGCCTCCGTCGTCACCAATGAGATCGACACGTTCACCCGCGACGGCATCCGCCTCAAGGACGGACGCGAGCTTGCCGCCGACATCGTCGTGACGGCGACGGGGCTAGTGCTGCAGGTCGTCGGCGGCCTCGAGGTCAGCGTCGACGGCCGCGCCGTCGATTTCGCGAGCACGCTGACCTACAAGGGCATGATGTATGCGGACGTGCCGAACATGGCCTCGGCCTTCGGCTACACCAATGCGTCCTGGACGCTCAAATGCGATCTCACCTGCGAATATGTCTGCCGTCTCATCAACTACATGGACCGGCACAATTTCCGGCAATGCATGCCGCACAATGACGATCCTGAAATCACTGCGCAGCCCTCACTCGACTTCACTTCGGGCTATGTGCAGCGCTCGATCGCCAAGATGCCGAAGCAGGGTTCGAAGCGGCCGTGGCGGCTGTACCAGAACTATGCGTTCGACATCGTCTCCCTGCGCTTCGGCCGGATCGACGACGGCGTGATGCGATATTCCTGATCGCGCCGTCGCCTGCCCCTATGCCTCGCGCGTGGTGAGCGCGAGCGCCAGATCGATCGCCAGGGCCAGCACCACGGCGGCGCCGCCAAGACCGAACAGGACCAGATAGTCGCCGCCGGTCTGCGCGTAGATCCATGAGAAGCCGTAAGCGGCCGCCGCCTGAAACAGTGCAAAGCTGGTGGTGGCGTGGCTCCAGGTCGCGCGCTGCCGTTCGGTCGAATGAGGCACGAGCTCGTGGATGCGTCCGAGCACCAGCGGCACGATGCCGGGCGTGAAGCCGCCGACCACGACGCTCGACACGATCAGCGAGAGCGGTGCAGTGCTGACGGTCGGGAGCAGCACGGCCGCCGCCTCGATCAGGAACGCCGCGCGCAAGGCGGGGCCGAAACCTGAACGGTCTCCGAGATGGCCGGTGACGAGCGGGCCGACGATGGCGCCGAGGCCATACAGAACCCAGTAACGCGAGCCCGCCGCAATGCCCTGGCCGAGGCCACGTGCCACGAAATCGACGATGAAGACCATGTGGGGCACCAGCCCCACGGCGTTGAGCCCGTACTGGACCAGCAGGGCACGGGCCGCGGGCGAGGCGCGGTGCGGCTTGGCTTGGTGCGAATGTGCAGCATCATTCTTGGCTTCCGCAGGCCAGTTCCACCAGCTCGCGAGCGTTAGCAAGGCGGAGAGTACGCCGAGGCCATGCCAGCTCTGCTGCAAACCTTGCTGCAGCAGCAGCGGCACCAGCGTGCCCGATGCGGCGACGCCGAGCCCGACGCCGGCAAAGATCACGCCGCCGACGATGCCCCGCCTAGCCGCAGAGGTGTGCGGCAGAATGACGGAAGCCGCCAGCACCATGATGATGCCGCCGGTGAGGCCGGAGAGAAACCGCCAGGCGAAGAACCAGGTGAACGACACCGGCGTCGCGCTGGCGAAGAAGGAGAGTGTGGCGAGCAGCATCATCGCCCGCAGCGCGCGGACTGCGCCGATGCGGCTTGCCAGGGCGCGTGCCGCGAGTGCGCCGGCGAGATAGCCGGCAAGGTTTGCCGCGCCGAGATAGACGACGTCGGACGGGCTGAACCACTTTGCCGCGATCAGGGCCGGGATCAGCGGCGTGTAGGAAAAGCGGGCGAGACCGAGCCCGACCAGCGATGCAGACAAGCCGGCCACCGCGTATCGCCAGGTTTGTTGCGAAGTTGATTGCGCGTTCGAGCCCGGCCGCTGATGCGCCCGGGTCTCGATATGTTGCTTCGTTTCTGCGTTGGTCATGTCATCCTCCGGCGCGCACTCTGGCGCGCGGGTCATCCTGTCCGGGCGACGTGGCGGCGCCGGAATTCCTGAACGGGCAGGCCGCCCCAGCCCCAATTGTCGGTGTCGACTTCCTCGATCACGACGAACGTCGAATCGAGCGGCTTGCCGAGCACGTCGCGCAGCAGCTCGCTCGAGCCCTTGATCAGTGCGGCCTTCTCATCCGCCGTGAGCGACGCCGTTCCCGGCGTCGTTCCTTCGCGGGTCACTTGAATGGTGACGATGGGCATCGTGGATCTCCTCGGATCAGTGCCCGGCGCTCTGGCCGCCGTCGACATGCAAGATCTCGCCGGTGACGAAGGAGGCACCTTCGAGATAGAGCACGGCATCCACGATGTCGGACATCTCGCCCATGCGGCCGAGCGGATGCATCGCGCCGTATTGCGCATGCGTTGCCACGGCGTGCATCGGCGACTTGATGATGCCGGGCGATACGGCGTTCACGCGGATGCCGCGCCTGGCGTATTCGATCGCGAGCGACCTCGTCGCGGCGTTCAGCCCGCCCTTGCTGACGGAGGCCAGCACCGAGGGCACGTTGGAATTGGCGTGCTCGACCAGCGTGGTCGTGATCTGGACGACGTGGCCGGATCCCTGCTTCTCCATCTCGGCGATGGCGAGCTGGGTGATGTTGAAGAAGCCCGCGACGTTGGTGCCCATCACCGCGGCGTAGTCCTCGGCCGTGTACTGCGTGAACGGCTTGGCGACGAAGATGCCGGCGTTGTTGACCAGCGTGTCGACCCGGCCGAAGCGAGCGATCGCCTGCGACACCACTCGCTCGGCGGTGGATCGGTCGGCGATGTCACCGGGGACGGCGAGGACGTCGTCGTCGCCCGAAGGCTTGATGGAGCGCGCCGTCGCGACGACGCGATAGTTGCGATCGCGAAAACCCTGGACCAGGGCGGCGCCGATACCCTGCGATGCACCGGTGATGATGGCGACCTTCTGCTCGATACCCATGACGGGCTCCTGTGGTTGACTTGAGAACCTGCGCCAGCAGCGGCTGGCTTGTCGTGTGAGGTACGCCCCCGCGGCCCGGCTGCGAATATCCGCCGTCCGGCAGACACTCTTTCGCGGCGCGAACGAATGCCGGATCGGCGGTTGTCGCGGCCGCGGCGAACGCCTAGCCTGCAGCTGAAATCTCGGGGGCGGCGGGGCTCGCATGGATCGTCTGGATGCGATGAATGTGTTCGTGCTTGCGGTGGACGAGGGCAGCCTCGCCGCGGCGGGACGCAAGTTGGGCCGCTCGCCCGCGGCGGTGAGCCGTGCCATCGCTTTCCTGGAAGAGCGGATCGGCGTCGAGCTGCTGCACCGGACCACCCGCTCGATCAAGCTGAGCGAGGAGGGCGAGCGTTACGTCGCGATCTGCCGCCGCGTGCTCGCCGAGCTGGAGGAGGCTGAGGACATCGCCGCCGGACCGCGCACGGCGCCGCGCGGCCTGCTCACGATCACCGCGCCCGTGGTCTCGGGCGAGATGGTGTTGCGCCCGATCCTCGATGCGTTTCTCGACGCGTACCCGACCGTGTCGGCCAAGCTCCTGCTGTTCGATCGTGCAGTCAATCTGATCGAGGAGGGCGTCGATGTCGCGCTGCGGATCGGCCCGCTCGCGGATTCGGCGATGGTGGCGATGCGGGTCGGCGGGATCAGCCGCGTCGTGGTGGCTGCGCCCCGCTATCTGAAGCAGCACCCGCGCATCATCGAGCCCGGCGATCTCGCCAAGCACCAGATCGTGGCGATGGCGCATCTGCCCAATTCCTGGACCTTTGCCCCGCAGCCGGGCTCGTCGGCTGCGCGCTCGGTCCAGTTCACCCCGCGGCTCGTTGTCAACAGCACCTATGCGGCAGTGGCCTCTGCCGTCGCCGGGCGTGGCGTGGCGCGGATGTATTCGTACCAGGTGGCCGAGCAGGTCGGGCGCGGCGAACTCGAGATCGTGCTTGCGGACGACGAGGATCCGGAGATGCCGGCGCATCTGATCTGCCCGCAGGGCCGGCTGTCGGTGCCCAAGGTGCGCGCCTTCACCGACTTCGCCGTGCCCCGGCTGAAGAAGCAGTTTGCGCTGCTGAAGAAGAGCATCGGTGGAGCTTGAGCCGCTTCGCGCGCCCGCAATGCGTTGTTTCGCGTATACGGTGGGCTGCCTGAATCGGCGATGGTTCCCAAACGGTTAAGGCCGGCTTAACCGATGAGTCCTAGCCTGTCTCGGCCGGGGTTACTCGCAAGGCCGAGGTGAGCCCAATGGAAGCCCAGAAGATCGCGGTCGACGCTGTCGTCGCGCTGACCGATTGCGACCGCAGCGCTGTCGTCGCCTTTATCCGCCAGCTCTATCTCGCCGGCGTCACCGATCCCAAGCGCCTGACCTTCAAGGGCCTGCAGGCGCTGTCCCGGGCGTGATTCGGCTCGTTTCGGCCGGTTTAGCCCCATTACATTCCCTTGCTCTCTCCGGTGTGATTGCAACCCACCGGTGAATATCTTGCTGCTCGGGCCGGGTCGGAGTAGATGACGTCCCCGGCTGGGTCACTTGGGATTGGGGAAATGCTGAAACAGCTTTTTGCGCCGCAACTCGTCATTCTGTACGTGCTTGCGGCCTCGACGATTTACGTTCACTTCCGCGGCAAGCAGCGGCTGCGCTTCGCGCGCCAGCTTGGCGATCACTCGACCTATCTCGCACCCTACAACGTGCTGATGTATGCGGGCTCGGCGGTGCCGAACAAGCCGGTGATCTCGGTCGATCAGTTTCCGGAGCTCAAGCCGCTCAGCGAGAACTGGGAGACCATCCGCGACGAGGCCGTGCGCCTGTTCGACGAAGGCTTCATCCGCGCGGCTGCGAAAAACAACGACTGGGGCTTCTACTCGTTCTTCAAGAGCGGCTGGAAGCGGTTTTACCTGAAATGGTACGACGACTTCCTGCCGTCGGCGAACACGCTTTGCCCGAAGACGGTGGAGCTGCTGAAGTCGATCCCGAGCGTGCACGGCGCGATGTTCGCGATGCTGCCGCCCGGCGGCAAGCTCGGTGCGCACCGCGATCCCTTCGCGGGCTCGCTGCGCTACCATCTTGGCCTCGTCACGCCGAACTCGAACAAGTGCCGCATCCTCGTCGACGGCGTCGAATGCGTCTGGCGCGACGGCGAGGCCTTCATGTTCGACGAGACATTCATTCACAGCGCCGAGAACCAGACCGACGTCAACCGCATCATCCTGTTCTGCGACGTCGAGCGCCCGATGAAGTTCGGCTTCATGACCGCGATCAATCGCTGGGTCAGCCACCACATCGTCAAGGCGTCGGCGACCCAGAACGTCGAGGGCGAGAGTGTCGGCGTGCTCAACAAGGTGTTCGGCAAGCTCTACGAAATTCATCTCGGCAGCCGCAAGGTCAAGGAGTGGAACCGCAAGGTCTACTACACGCTGAAATACTCGCTGACGGCGCTGGTTCTCGGCCTCATCGTGTTTTCGGCGCTGCGGTAGGGGCGTAGCCCGGATGAAGCGAAGCGAAATCCGGGATTCCAACCGCGGCGAAAGTCCCGGATTGCGCTTCGCTCCATCCGGGCTACGGTGCAAATCCGCCCTACGAAAAAGCCCCGGAGTGATCTCCGGGGCTTTGTTGTTTGTGGTCGAGCCAAGCCGTTACGCCGGCTTGGCACCGGTGTTGATGAGCGTTCCCACATGCTGCCCGCGTAGCGCCGCGCTGATCCGGCCGGGAACGAGGCCATTGACGACCTGCACGCGCGCGATGTGGCGCGCATTCGCCATCACCTCGAGCAGCGCCGGATCGAATGGCAGTGTGCCCTTGAGCTTCGCAAGCTCGGCGAAGCTGGTTTCCTTCAGCAGCTCGGCCTTCTTGGCATCGGTGCCATTGGGGTCAGTGGTGTAGACGCCATCGACGTCCTCCACGATCGTGAGGCCGGCTGCGCCGAGCGCGTCGGCGAGCAGGAAGGCGCCGGTATCGGCCCGGTGTAGCGGGATGCGTGAGGTCGGGAATTCGTGATGGTGGTAGGGCGGGAATGCGCTGCCGACCACCGCGCGCGCCGCCTGCAGATGGATCGCGAGCTGGCTCGCGATGGTGGGATGCTCGACATAGGAGACGCCCTCAGGCGCGAGCAGGCTTGCGAGGATGTGGCCGTTCTGGCCGGCTTCGCTGGCGGCGAGCGGCGCCAGTGAGCCGACGGGAAGGCCGAGGTCAAGGCCGACGCTGTAGAGGTGGCGCGCGCGGATGCCGGCGCCGGTCAGGATCAGAAGACGATGCTCGGGCAGCAGCGCGCGCAGCTCGTCGACGAGCGGCAGGATCGCCTCGTGGCCGCGATCCATGATGCGGCCGCCGATCTTGATGACCTGAAGCCAGGGCAGCAGCTTGATCGGGCGGTTGCCGGCAACGGGACGGGTGAGGTCGCTGTCGAGCAGGGTCTGGCGCGCGAGCGGCGAAGCGACATGCTTGATCTGGTTGGTGTCAGCCATGACGATGCGCCCTTCAGCTCGCGGTGATGATGGTGCCGACATGCTCGCCCGCGAGCGCGCGGGTGAGGTTGCCGGGGACGAGGCCGTTGATGATCTGCACCTCGCGGACATGCCGCGAGGCGTTGAGCAGATCGAGCACCGGGAATTCCAGGATGGAGTCCTGCAGGCCCTTGGCCTTCATCTCCGCCACCGAGATCTTCGGGATGAACGTCGCGTTCTTCGACGTCTTCGGGTTGGCGGTGTAGAGGCCGTTCTCGTCCTTCACATAGATCATCGCCTTGCAGCCGAACTGCTCGGCGACGAGGAAGCATCCGGCGTCGGTGCGGTAGGGCGGGATCACGCCCTCGGCCGCGGGCCGCATCCACAGGCTATAGGGCGGCATGCCGCTGAAGATCACCGCATTCACCTCGGCGAGGAACAGCGGCACCGACGAGAGCCCGGCGCTGCTGACGGCGGAGATGCCGTGCTTGGCAAGCAGTTGCCCGAGCATCGCGGCGTTCTGGTCGGCGACGGAGGCGCCGAGCTGCGACAGCACGCCGGCCGGCAGGCGAAGCCCGGCCGCGATCGAATACAGATGCCGCGCGCGGGTGCCGGCGCCGGTTCCGATCAGGAGCTTGTGCGCCTTGCGCGCCGCGACGATCTCCTCGACCACCGGATAGACCGCGGCGCGGCCGCGATCGATCATGCTCTGGCCGCCGATCTTGATGACGGTCGCATCCGGCAGGATGCGGAAGTCGGAAGCCTTCTCCGCTGCGGCGACAAGCTGCGGGTCGGTGAGCGAGCGCTGCATCAGCAGGGCTTCGAGCTCGGTGGTCGTGGTCGACATCAGAGACACCTCTCTTGTCAATGCATTCTCTGCGGTGGCCTTGCCGGGCCTGAACACTGGCCGCGAGTCTTGCTGGATAGTTCGGCCCATGGCAACAAGGATCGCTGCCGTTTAGCGGCTGAACATGGAGCAGGCAATGGCGCCCTTGCCGACCGCGACCACCGAGATCGTGCAATTCTTCCGCGAGTGGCTGGAAACCTTCTCGGGCTATGTCCGCGAGGTCGACTATGCCTCGGCTCGGCCGCTCTTCCATCCTGACGTGCTGGCCTTCGGCACGCATAACGATGTCATCCCCGGCCTCGATCAATGGGTCACGACGCAGTGGGACAACGTCTGGCCGAAGACGAGCGACTTCCGTTTCGTCCTCGATCAGGTCTCGGTCTTGGCTTCACCTGATGGCACGATGGCGACGGTGATCGCGCCATGGACCAGCACGGGCTATCACCCCGATGGCAGCGCGTTTGCGCGCCCGGGCCGCGCGACCATGATCTTTTCGAAGAACGCCGATCGCTGGCTGTGCGTGCATTCGCACATGTCGCTCAATCGCGGTATCCCGCAGGCGAGCCACGCCAACCGGCCGGTGAAGGCCTGGTAGACGCGACCGGAATAGAAAAGGCCCCGGACGTGTCCGGGGCCTTGTGATTTCGATATGTCGCGGAGCCTACTCGGGCTGGCCGATGCTCACCTTCAGCGTGCCGACACCGTCGACGCCGCATTCGAGCTTGTCGCCGGGCTGCAGCTGCGACACGCCGGCCGGCGTGCCCGTCATGATGATGTCGCCGGCGGCGAGCTTCACCTGCTGGGAGAGCTGCCAGATCGTCTCCGGCACGTTCCAGATCATTTGCTCGAGATCGCCCGTCTGGGCTTCCTTGCCGTTGACCGTGAGCCAGATCTTGCCCTTCGTCGGGTGGCCAATCTTCGAGGCCGGCTGCACCGCGGAGGCGGGCGCGGAGCCGTCGAACGACTTGCCGATCTCCCACGGACGCTCCTTCTTGCGCGAGGCGATCTGGAGGTCACGGCGGGTGAGGTCGATGCCGACGGCGTAGCCGTAGACATGATCCAGCGCCTTCTCGGCGGGAATGTTGAGGCCGCCGCTCTTGAGCGCGACGATCAGCTCGACCTCGTGATGCAGGTCCTTGGTCAGCGGCGGATAGGGAATGGTCGCGCCGTCGGGCACCAGCATGTCGGCGTGCTTGGCGAAGAAGAACGGCGGTGCGCGCTCGTCATTGCCCATCTCGCGGATGTGCTCGAGATAGTTGCGGCCGACGCACCAGATGCGGCGCACGGGAAAGCGGCCGCTCTCCCCGACGACGGGAAGCGAAGCCTGGGGCGGAAGCGGGATGACGTAGGAGGCGGCGTTCATGGAGCGGTCTCGCTGCTCTTGGTGGGGTGAAGGAACTCTATGCGGTTGCGCTGATCGGCGCCAGAGTGCCGGCGTCGCGATGTTGCAGGCGGAAGAACGAGGCGTAGCGGCCGGAGCGGCGCAGCAGCTCGTCGTGGCGGCCCTGCTCGACGATCTCGCCGCCCTCGACCACCAGAATGGCGTCGGCGTGCATGATGGTGTGCAGGCGGTGCGCGATCACGATGGTGGTGCGGTTCTGGCAGAGATGCTCGATCGCCTCCTGCACCTGCCGCTCGGACTCCGAGTCGAGCGCGGCGGTGGCCTCATCGAGCAGGATGATCGGTGCGCTCTTGAGCAGCGCGCGCGCCACTGCGATGCGCTGGCGCTGGCCGCCGGAGAGCTGCGTGCCGTGCTCGCCGACCGGCGTGTCGTAGCCGAGCGGGAAGCCCGCGATGAAATCATGCGCGCAGGCCGCCTTGGCGGCCTCGATGATCTCGTCCTCGCTCGCACCCGGCTTGCCGAAGGCGATGTTGTTGCGGATGGTGTCGCGGAACAGATAGACGTCCTGGCCGACATAGGCTGTCTGGGCGCGCAGCGATTTGCGCGAGACCGCGCCGATCGACTGGCCGTCGATCACGATGTCGCCCTGCGTCACCTCGTAGAACCGAAGCAGCAGCGCCAGCACGGTCGACTTGCCGCCGCCGGACGGGCCGACCAGCGCGGTGACCTTGCCGGGCTCGGCGACGAAGCTCATGCGGTTGAGGATGGTCTCGTTGGCACGGTAGGAGAAGCTGACATCGCGCAGCTCGATCCGGGCGTCGGAGAGCTTCAGCGCCGGCTTGTCGTCGTCTGACCGCTCGCTCGCCGGGCTGTCGATGATCTCGAGCAGCATGCGGGCGCCGACGAGCTGGCTGTTGAGGTCGATGTTGAGCCGCGCCAGCCGCTTGGCCGGCTCGGTCGCCATCAGGAACGCGGTCATGAACGAGAAGAACGCGCCGGGCGTGGCGTTGAGCGCGACCACGGCGTACCCGCCGTACATCAGGCAGCCGGCGACGGCGAAGCCGCCGAGCATCTCCATCAGCGGATTGGAGCGGTTGGCGACGCGGGCCATCTTGTTGGCGTTGCGCTCGACGATCGCGATGTTCTCGTCGATGCGCTTCTGCATGGTCTCTTCGAGCGTGAAGGCCTTGACGGTGCGGATGCCCTGCAGCGATTCCTGCATCGTCTCCATGATGTCGGCAGTGCCGGTGAACTGGTTGAAGGCGAGGCCCTTGATGCGCTTGACCAGCTTGCGCAGCACCAGCATCGCCGGCGGCACCGCGACGAGGCCGATGAACGACATCAGCGGGTCCTGCCACACCATCACGCCGATCATCGCGAGCAGCATCAGCAAGTCGCGGCCGATGGCGTTGACCAGCATATTGAGCACGTCGGTGATGGATTTGGCGCCGGCCGTCAGCCGCGCCAGGAACTCGGACGAATGCCGCTCGGAGAAGAAGCCGACGCTCTCGCGCATCAGCTTTGCAAACAGCTGGCGCTGGTTGGTGGCGAGGATGGCGTTGCTGATCTTGGTCAGGATCACCATGTGGCCGTAGGTCGCGACGCCCTTGATGAAGAGCAGGACCACGGTGATCCCGGAGAACATCGCGATGCCCGGGATGTTCTTGTCGACATAGGCCTGGTTGATGACCTGGCCGAGCACGTAGGTCGCGCCGGCAGTCGAGCCCGCAGCGAGCGCCATCAGCGCGAAGGCGACGAGGTAGCGCCGCCAGTAGACGACGCCCTGCTCGGTGACGAGGCGGCGAATCAGGACCGCTGCCGCATAGGGGTCGTCGGTGATTTTCTTTGGAAACTGAGCCATCCGGTGTCCATTGACGGCTCAGGCTTAAAAGCCTGCCCGCGCGTCAGGGATCGATGGGCCTCTGTGCCCGCTCAAGCGGGGTTTTTCAAGCCCAATTAAGGGCTTGCGCTGGGGACGATTCTAGGCCGAGGCGGCGTGGCGGAGCTCGCCATGGCGTTCGCGGAACAGCTTGTCCTCCCAGGCCAGCGCATGGGCTGCGATGGTCTCGAGGTCGTCGTATTGCGGTTTCCAGTCGAGCAGGCCGCGGATGCGGCTGGTGTCGGCGACCATGGTCATGATGTCGCCGGGCCGGCGCGGGGCGTACTGGACCGCGAAGCTGCGCCCCGAAACCCGCCGGACGGCGTCGATGGTCTCCAGCACCGAATAGCCGCGGCCGTAGCCGCAGTTCAGCGTGGTCGAGGCGCCGCCGTTGCGCAGGTAAGCCAGCGCCGAGCGATGGGCCTGGGAGAGGTCCGTGACATGGATGAAGTCGCGGATGCAGCTGCCGTCCTGGGTCGGATAGTCGGTGCCGAACACGTCGATCTTGGCGCGCTGGCCGGTGGCGGCTTCGACCGCGATCTTGAGCAGATGCGTCGCGCCGACGGTGGCGAGCCCGATGCGCGCCTGCGGATCGGCGCCGGCGACGTTGAAATAACGCAAGGTGACGTACTGCATGCCATAGGCGGCGGCGACGTCGTGCAGCATGATCTCGGTCATCAGCTTCGAGGAGCCGTAAGGCGACAGCGGCCGCGTCGGCGCGTGCTCGGGCACCGGCACCTGGTCCGGATTGCCGTAGACGGCGGCGGTCGAGGAGAAGATGAAGCGGCCGATGCCGCGCTTGACCGCGACGTTGAGCAGGTTGCGCGCCGTGGTGAAATTGTTGCGGTAGTAGCCGAGCGGATCGCGCATCGAATCCGGCACGACCACGGAGCCGGCGAAATGGATGATGCTTTCGATGTTGTGCTGGGCGATCACGCCCTCGAGCAGGTTCTCGTCGCCGGCGTCGCCGATGAACAGCGGCACGCCCTCGGGAAGATAGGCCGAGAAACCGGTCGACAGATCGTCGATCACGACGACGTCCTCGCCGGCCTCCGCCAGCGCCAGGACCGTATGGCTTCCGATATAACCGGCGCCGCCGGTGACTAGCACAGTCATGGTCTCACCCGTCTGCGATCAACGCGCAAAGCTAGCGCTTGCGTGGTGAAGAGGGGGTATCGGCGCGGCTGAACTGGTCACTATGCTTAATGTTGCGTATAGGGACCTTTCGAAACGGAGCATGACGTGGCGAATTCCCCAGCCGATCTCGAAGTGATCGTGCCAAATCTGCACAGGCGCTATTCCGGGGTCACCGCGACCAACCGGATGGTGGCGCCGCGGCTGGCGAAGCTGTATCGCGCCGCCTGGTTCGGCTCCGACGCGCCGGAGGGGATCGCGCGGCTGAGTGGGGGCGATCTCTTCAAGCTCTGGCGCCGCAGGCAGCCCCTGATCTGGCATGCGCGGCGCAACAACGAGATGATCGCGGGTGTCGTGCTGCGTGCGCTCGGCTGGCCGCTGAAGCTGGTGTTCACCTCGGCGGCGCAGCGGCACCACTCATGGATCACGCGCTGGCTGATCCGGCGCATGGACGCGATCATCGCGACGTCAGATCTCTCCGCCTCGTTCCTGAAGGTGAAGGCGACCGTGATCCCGCATGGCGTGGACACCGATGTCTATGCACCGCCGACCGATCGCGCCGCGGCTTTTGCCGAAAGCGGTCTGCCGGGCCGCTACGCCATCGGCTGCTTCGGCCGCGTGCGCGCGCAGAAGGGCACCGATGTGTTCGTCGATGCGATGTGCCGCCTGCTGCCGCAGCATCCGGATTTCACCGCTGTGATCGTCGGGCAAATCACGGCCGAGCAGACGCCCTTCGCGAATGATCTGAAGAAGCGCATCGAGGCAGCGGGCCTGCAAGCGCGCATCGTCATCACCGGCGAATTGGGAATCGAAGCGGTGCAGCGCTGGTATCAGCGATTGACGATCTACGCCTTCACCTCACGCAACGAAGGTTTTGGTTTGACGCTGATCGAGGCGATGGCGGCGGGCAGCGCGCTGGTCGCTGCGCGCGCCGGCGCGGCCGAGCTTGTCGTCGAGGAGGGCGTCACCGGCGTGCTGATTCCGACCGGCGATGCGGATGCGCTGGCCGCGGCCCTCGAGCCGCTGATGCGCGACGTCGCGGCTGCGACGGCAATGGGCGAGCGGGGGCGGGCGCGGGTGCTCGAAAAATTCAGCCTCGATGCCGAAGCGGCGCGGATCGGCGAGGTCTATCGGCCGCTGCTGTGAGCATCGCTCGACAAAACTGCGAAAACAACCCCATGCACAGTAGCCGGCAATAACGGAATCAACGGCTTGGCGGCGGGCGTCGCCTCTTGCGGATTTTTCGAAGTCGATTTGACCCGTCGGGCAAAACAGTGCGAGGCAGGTAGCATCCCAAAACGTCCGATCGCACCGCCGCTGCAGGCCCGCACTCCGCTCCTTCCGCGCGATCCGATCAGACCGACGCCTCGCGGCTCGGCTTCTTTTTCGCGTTCTGGCGCAGGAAGCTGACTTCAAGCTCGTCGCCATTGACGCGATCGAGCTGGCACCTGCGATAGGCAAGCCCGGTCGAGGACAGCACGAGGAAGAACTCGGTCAGCGCGAGGCCTTCGATGGAGGTTTCGACGCGCAGCGTGGCCGAATTCTCGGACACGTCCTTGACCAGGCAGGGACGACGCCAGGTGCCGTCGATCGCCATCATCTGCGCCGTCAGCGGCCGCTCGAAGGCGACGCGTCGGCTCTCACGTTCCTTTTCCGTGGGCATTCCCTAGCGCTGCGCCTGCAGCTGCGAATAGACGCCGGTTGCTCGCGGTGCCGTGTGAGGCGGCGGGCGAAGCCTGCGCTCATAGCTGTCTGCAAGATCGAGCAGACGCTTTTGGATGAAAGGATCAGCCTTCGTCGCGAGCTCGCGGATGTGCTCGGCGCGTCCCCTGATGAAGTCTTCGTCCATTGGCTGTTTCCCCTTGAAGCAAGAGGATGCCAATTCTTCCCGAGGGTGTAAGCAACATATGTTAGGCCCGCCACGCATGGCGGCGCCGCTCAGGTCGTGACCCGTGCGGCAGCTTCCCCCAGCACGCGCTGCGCAATCGCCACCACCTCGCTCGCCGCGATGTCCCGCATGCAGCGATGGTCGTTCATCTTGCAGATCGTGCTCTGGCAGGGCTGGCACGACAGCACGCTCTTGTCCTGAACCACGGTCGCGGCGAGGCCGTTGAGGGGAGCCCAGAGATAGGGACTGGTCGGGCCGAAAATGCCCATGGTGGGCGTGCCGAGCGCGGCTGCGATGTGCATCAGGCCGGAATCGTTGGAGATCGCAACGCCCGCCGCCGCCATGGCCAGCACGCCGTTGCGCAAATCATTGCCGGTGAGGTCCCGCACCCCAGGGCCGCCCGCGGCGACGATCTCCTGGGCGAGGCCTTTTTCGGCGGGGCCGCCGACCACCCAGACCTCGAGGCCGCGCTCGACCAGCAGGCGGGCGGCTTCCGGGTAATAGGTCCAGCGCTTGGAGACGCCGACCGAGCCGGGCGCGAGCGCCACGGCGGCGCCGGCGCTGAGCCCGTTGGCCTGGCGCCAGCGGGCGATCTCGTCGGCAGGGACCCGCAATTGCGGCACCGGCCATTCCGGCGGCAGCGGCGCGCCGTCGGGCTGGGCCAGCGCAGCGTTCTTGTCGATGAAGCGGGGCAGCTTCTTCTCGCCCCAGCGCCAGCGGTTGAGCAGGCCGAACCGGAACTCGCCGACGAAGCCGACCCGTTCGGGAATGCCGGCCAGCGCCGGCGCAATGGCCGCCTTCCAAGTCCGGGGCAGCACCAGGGCGGTGCCGTAATCCCGCTCGCGGAGCAGCTTTGCCAGGCCGAACTGCCGGCCTACGGCCAGCCGGCTGCGCGGCAGGTCCCAAACAATGCCCTGGCGCACGCCGGGCATGTAATCGACCAGCGGGGCGCACAGGGACGTGGTCAGGAGATCCACCGGCCGGTTCGGCCAGCGCTCCTTCAGGACCCGCACCACGGTGTGATTCCGCACGAAATCGCCGATCCACATGTAGGGAACGATCAGGATCGGGCGCGTGTCGCTCCGGTCTGCGTTTCCACTAAGCTGCGAATCTTGGTTCATTCGTTAATAGGACCGAAGAGGGCTGATGTGGCGGTTCGGTTAGCCGCTCCGGGCCGGAACGTAAAGCCGGGAGAGTGCAAGTCCAAAGCTCCCGCCCAAAATGCTTACACTTTGGCAGATGATGCGCTACGGCAGGATCGGACCTTAAGAAAATCGGGCAGGTAGGTGGAATGTTGCTGGTGACCGGCGGGGCCGGTTTTATCGGATCGAATGTCGTGGCCGCGCTCAATGACGCCGGCCGCAGCGACGTCGTGGTCTGCGACCTGCTCGGCAGCGACGGCAAATGGCGGAACCTGGCCAAGCGCCAGCTTGTGGATATCGTCCCGCCGGCCGAGCTGATGGACTGGCTGAAGGGGCGCAAGCTCGATGCCGTGATCCATCTCGGGGCGATCTCCGCGACCACCGCAACGGACGGCGACCTCGTGTTCGAGAGCAACTTCCGCATGTCGATGCGCCTGTTGGAGTGGTGCACGGCCGGCGCCGTGCCGTTCATCTACGCCTCGTCGGCGGCGACCTATGGTGATGGCGAGACCGGTTTCGACGACGACGCTTCGCTGACGGCGCTGAAGAAGCTGCGGCCGATGAATCTCTACGGCTGGAGCAAGCACATGTTCGATCTCGCGGTCGCCGGTCGCGTCGCGAACGGCGATCCGCTCCCGCCGCAATGGGCAGGCCTGAAATTCTTCAACGTTTTCGGCCCGAACGAGTACCACAAGGGCTCGATGATGAGCGTGCTGGCGCGCCGCTTCGACGACGTCAAGGCCGGCCGCGTCGTGCAGCTGTTCAAGTCGCACCGCGAGGGCATCGCCCACGGCGACCAGCGCCGCGACTTCATCTATGTCGATGACGTCGTGCGCGTCGTCATGTGGCTGCTGGCAACGCCCTCCGTCTCAGGCCTCTTCAACGTCGGCACCGGCAAGGCGCGCAGCTTCAAGGACCTGATGCTGGCTGCCTATGCCGCGCTCGGTGCCAAGCCCAACATCGAATATATCGACATGCCCGAGAGCATCCGCGGTGCCTACCAGTACTTCACCCAGAGCGAGGTCGATCGCCTCTGCCGCGCCGGCTACAATGGCGGCTTCACGACGCTCGAGGACGCGGTAAAGGCCTATGTCGGGGATTATCTCGACCGGCCCGACCGTTTCCGCTGAGGCTCTTTGATCATGGCGACGCCCATTCTCGATTTCGACGCCCTCGCGCAAACCATCTCAGGCCGCACGGTGCTCTGCATCGGCGACATCATGCTGGACGAGTTCGTTTATGGCGAGGTGTCGCGGATCTCGCCGGAAGCCCCGACGCCGGTGATCGCGGCCCAGCGCAGCGAGATCCACATCGGCGGCGCCGGTAATGTCGCGCGCAATATCGCCTCGCTCGGCGTGCGCTGCATCTTCGTCGGCCTCGTCGGCGAGGACGATGCGGGCAAGCGGCTCGCTTCGGCACTGGCCGAACATGGCGCCATCGAAAGCGTGCTGGTGTGCGACCCGTCGCGACCGACCACACGCAAGGTCCGTTTCGTTTCCGAGCATTTTTCCACGCACATGCTTCGCGCGGACTGGGAGCAGGCGACAGCGGCCTCCGACGCGGTCGAGACCGAGCTGATCGAGGCGATCCTGCCGCAGATCGCGCGCGCCGACATCGTGCTGCTGTCCGACTACGCCAAGGGCGTGCTGACCGCGCGCGTGATCCGCCACACCATCGATGCCGCGCGAAAGCTCGGCAAGTCCGTGATCGTCGATCCCAAGAGCCTGAACTGGGCGATCTATCGCGGCGCGACGCTGCTGACGCCCAATCGCAAGGAATTCGCGGAAGCCACCCGCAGCCGCGCCGACACGCCGCAGAGCATTGTCGACGCCAGCGAGGACGTGATGCGGCTCGCCGATTGCGAGGCGATCCTGGTCACGCAGGGCGAGCACGGCATGACGCTGGTGCCGCGCAATGGCGAGGCGGTTCACGTTCCGGCCGTCCCGGTGAAGGTGCGCGACGTCTCCGGCGCCGGTGACACCGTCGCCGCTGCGCTCGCGGTGTCGCTCGCGGCGGGCGCGGACTGGGACACGGCGCTGCGCGTGGCCAATGCCGCCGCCGCCGTCGCCGTCGGCAAGCGGGGCACCGCCAGCGTGAGTGCGGACGAGCTGCGGCGCAAGATCCTGCCGCACGCCACTCTTGCGGCCGAGGAGAAGATCGTGCTCGAGCCTGATACGCTCGACGCGCAGCTCGCCGAATGGCGCCGCCAGGACCTGCGCGTCGGCTTCACCAATGGCTGCTTCGACATCCTGCATCCCGGCCACGTCAAGGTGCTGACCGCGGCGCGCGCCGCCTGCGACCGCCTGATCGTCGGCCTCAACAGCGACGCCTCGGTGCGTCGGCTGAAGGGCGCCGATCGCCCGGTCCAGGACGAGCGCGCGCGTGCGGAAGTGCTGGCCGCGCTCGAAGCGGTCGATCTCGTCGTCATCTTCGAGGAAGACACGCCGATCGAGCTGATCACCCGGATCAAGCCGAGCGCGCTGGTGAAGGGCGGCGACTACACCCGCGAGCAAGTGGTCGGCCACGAGGTCGTCGAGGCCGCGGGCGGCGTGGTCGTGCTGGTCGACATCCTCAAGGGCTTCAGCACCACCGCGCTGGTGCATCGCGCGCGGGGAGGGGGCAAGTGACGGCTCAAGTGACTGGCCAGGCGCCGGCGCTCGCACGGGAGACGATGGGCCAGATGCTGTCGCGCCGCCTGCGCAGCCCGGCGGCCTGGAGCGAGACGGTCGACCTGTTCGCGATCCTCACCGCCGCTTCGCTGCCCTGGTCGACGTCGCTGGCGGGGATCTTCAACGCGCTCATGCTCCTCTGCATGGTGCCGTTCCTCGACGTCCGCGCCTTCCTGCAATCGCTGAAGCGTCCGATCTGCGTCGCGCCGATCGCGCTGGTCCTGCTCGCGCTGGTCGGAACGCTGTGGTCCGACGCGGCCTGGGGCGCGCGCTTCTATGCGGTCAATCCGACCGTCAAGCTGCTGGTGCTGCCGGTCCTGCTCTACCATTTCGAGCGCTCGTCGCGCGGCCGCTGGATCTTCGTCGCCTTCCTGGTGTCCTGCGCGCTGCTGTCGGTGATGTCCTGGCTGGTCGCCCTCTACCCGAACCTCGCGCTCAAGAACGATCCGCCCGAGCGCGGCATCTTCGTCAAGAACTACATCGACCAGAGCCAGGAATTCGCGCTGTGCGCGGTCGCGCTCGCCTATCCGGTCGTGATGCTGCTGCGCCGGAAGAGCTATTGGCTCGCCGGGCTGCTCACCGCGCTGGCGCTCAGCTTCTTCGTCAACATGGCTTTCGTGGTGGTGTCGCGCACCGCGCTCGTCACCGTTCCGATCATGTTCGGCGTGTTCGCGCTGCTTCATTTGAGCTGGCGCAACATTGCGATCATTTCGGCCGCTTTGCTCGCCGGAGCGCTCGTCGCCTGGCAGGCCTCGCCGCAATTGCGCCGGACCGCCGATACGTTTGCCAGCGATTACAATCGCTATGTCGAGAAGGGCGAACCGACCTCGGCGGGCCTGCGGCTCGAATTCTGGCGGAAGTCGCTGGGCTTCTTCGCGGAGGCGCCGATCAAGGGCCACGGGACGGGCTCGACGCGCGGATTGTTCGAGCGTGTCGCCACACCCAGCGGTCAGTACCAGGCCTCCGCCGAGGTGATCGGCAACCCCCATAACCAGACGCTGAACGTCGCCGTGCAATGGGGCATCATCGGTATCGTCGTCCTCTACGCGATCTGGATCCTGCATCTGCGCCTGTTCCGCGGCGACGGCCTTGCCAACTGGGTCGGCCTGCTGGTGGTCGTGCAGAACGTCTTCACCTCGCTGTTCAACTCCCATTTGTTCGATTTCCACGAGGGCTGGATGTACGTCATCGGCGTCGGCGTCGCCGGCGGCATGGTGATCCGGGCACAACAGGCCGAGGCGAAGATGGGGGAAGCCGGTTCCTGAACGGCCGCGCGGCTGGCAAGTCCGGTTCAGATGGGTTATCAGCGCGGACAGGTTGCACCCAACGGGATATTCATCGGTCGGCGGATGACGCGTCTTTCGCATCTTACCTTGCGCAATTTTCTGATCGCGCTCCACGACCTCCTGGCGACCACGGCGGCGCTGTTCGCTGCCTTCTATCTGCGTTTCGAGGGCGGCGACGGCTTCTACGACCGCCTGCCGCTGCTGTTCCAGATCCTGCCCTATTTCCTCGCCTTCAGCGTGGTCGTGTTCTTCGTCTTCAACCTGACGACGACGAAATGGCGCTTCATCTCGCTGCCTGACGCGCTGAACATCATCCGCGTCGCCGGCGTGCTGACGGTCGCCCTGCTGGTGCTCGACTACGTCTTCGTCGCTCCCAACGTCCGCGGCGCCTTCTTCCTCGGCAAGGTGACCATTGTCCTGTACTGGTTCCTCGAGATCGCCTTCCTCAGCGCATCGCGAATGGCCTATCGCTACTTCCGCTACACGCGGGTGCGGCGCCATGCCCGCACCGAGGATGCGGCGCCGACGCTGCTGATCGGCCGGGCCGCGGATGCCGAGGTGCTGCTGCGCGGCATCGAGAGCGGGGCGATCAAGCGCATCTGGCCGGTCGGCGTGCTTTCGCCGTCGAGCTCGGATCGCGGCCAGTTCATCCGCAACGTGCCAGTGCTGGGCGGCATCGACGACGTCGAGGACGTCATCGCCGACTTCGCCAAGCGCAACAAGGCGATCGCGCGCCTCGTCATGACGCCGTCGGCGTTCGAGCCGGAGGCGCATCCGGAGCAGATCCTGATGCGGGCGCGCAAGCTCGGCGTGATCGTCAACCGCATGCCCTCGCTCGAGAGCGGCGACACGCCGCGCCTCACGGCCGTCGCGGTCGAGGACCTCCTGCTGCGGCCGAGCGAGAAGATCGACTATGCGCGCCTGGAAGCCCTGATCAGGGGCAAGGCCGTGATCGTGACCGGCGGCGGCGGCTCGATCGGTTCCGAGATCTGCGAGCGCGTCGTCGCCTTTGGCGCGGCGCGGCTCCTGATCGTGGAGAATTCCGAGCCGGCCCTCTACGCGATCACGGAGGCGCTCGCTGCGGACAATACGGTCGCCGAGATCGAAGGACGGATCGCCGACATCCGCGACCGCGAGCGCATCATGCGCCTGATGGCCGAGTTCAGGCCTGACATCGTGTTCCATGCCGCGGCGCTGAAACATGTGCCGATCCTCGAGCGCGACTGGAGCGAGGGCGTCAAGACCAACATCTTCGGCTCGATCAACGTCGCCGATGCCGCGCATGCCGCCGGTGCCGAGGCCATGGTGATGATCTCGACCGACAAGGCGATCGAGCCGGTGTCGATGCTCGGCCTCACCAAGCGCTTCGCCGAGATGTATTGCCAGGCGCTCGATCACGACCTCGCGGCGGCCGGCGGCGGCGGAAAGCCGGCGATGCGGCTGATCTCGGTCCGGTTCGGCAACGTGCTGGCCTCGAACGGCTCGGTGGTGCCGAAGTTCAAGGCCCAGATCGAGGCCGGCGGTCCCGTGACGGTGACGCATCCCGACATGGTCCGCTACTTCATGACCATCCGCGAGGCCTGTGATCTCGTCATCACGGCGGCGACGCATGCGCTCGGAACGCAGCGTTCGGACGTCTCGGTCTACGTGCTCAACATGGGCCAGCCGGTGAAGATCGTCGATCTCGCCGAACGCATGATCCGCCTGTCCGGCCTGCAGCCCGGCTACGACATCGAGATCGTGTTCACCGGCATGCGGCCGGGCGAGCGCCTGCACGAGATCCTGTTCGCCTCGGAGGAGCCGACCCGCGAGATCGGCGTTGCCGGCATCATGGCGGCGCAGCCGAACGAGCCGCCGATGCAGACGCTGCGCAAATGGACCGCCGCGCTGGAGCAGGCGATCGCGCGCGACGATCGCGCCACGATCAGGACCATCCTGAAGGATGCGGTCCCCGAATTCGGGTCGACCGCGGCCTGATCATGCAATCCAGAGGCAAGATCGTCGTCGCGAGCCAGCATTACCCGCCGGATCCGAGCACGACGGCGGCGATCATGGCTGAGATCGCCTGCCGCGTCGCCGGGGATCACGAGGTCGTCGTGCTGTCGGGCTCGCCGGGCGCATTGCCTGCAGCGCAGACCGGTCCGGGCAAGCCCCGTGTCGTCGCCATCAAGAACCGGATGGCGGGCAAGGCGGCGCTGGTGCGGCGCGGCCTGTCCGAATTGCTGTTCGTTGCGCGCACCTTCTTCGCGCTGCTCCGGGAGCTCAGGGCAGGCGACGTCGTGCTCACCGTGACCGCGCCGTTCATGCTGCCTTATGCGGTGGCCGCGGCGGCAAAGCTCAGGGGCGCGCGCTCCGCGCTGATCATGCACGACCTCTTTCCCGACGTCCTGGTGATGGCGGGCCTGTTGAAGCCGGGCTCGCTCGTGACGCGGACGATGCGCTTCGCCAACAGCCTGATGTTCCGCGCGCTCAATGCGGTCATCACCATCGGCCGTGACGCCGAGCGGCCGCTGCTGAGTTATTCCGGCATGAGGCGGAACAAGATCCGCTTCATCCCGAACTGGGCGACGCTGGTGCCGGGCCCGCGTCCGCTGTCGCCGGACAATCGGTTCCGCAAGGACCTCTCCGCGCGCTTCGTCGTCGGCCTGTCCGGCAATCTCGGCTTCACCCATGATCCCGAGATCGTGTTCGAGGCCGCGCGCCTGCTCAGGGACGAGCCGGACATCCACTTCCTACTCTCGGGGTGGGGCATCGGCTTTGCGCGGCTGAAGCAGTTGCAGGCCGAAGCGAACCTGCCCAATGTGTCCTTCGTGGCGCGGGTCGAAGACGCCGAGCTCGAGGCGTTTCTGGCAGCGGCCAATCTCTGGATCATTCCGTACCGGAAGGACGTTGCGGGGGTGTCGGTGCCGAGCCGGTTCTACAATCTCCTTGCGGTCGGCCGTCCCGTGGCGCTGGTCTCCGAGCCGGAGGCCGAGGCCGCGCTGACGGTGACGGAGAACGGGCTCGGCTGGGTGGTAACGCCGGGCCGTGCCGACCTGCTCGCAGACGCGATCCGTACGGCGTCCCGTTCCGGCGACGGTGCCATGGCGGAGCGCGCGGTGAAGGCGGCGGCGAAGTTCGACCGCGCCACCGCGATGAACGCCTATGCGGCCCTGATCGACGAGTTGTTGCGCAACCCCGACCTTTCGGAGCAACGATGAGCGAGCGCAAACCGGTGGTGCTGGTGACGGGAGCGAGCGGCTTTGTCGGCCGTCATGTCGTGCCGGCCCTCACAAGCGCGGGCTGGTCGGTGCGCCGCGCGGTGCGCAGCCCCGAGGGCGGCGACGACGAGACGGTGATCGAGACGATCGGTGCGGACACCGACTGGCAGGCGGCGCTCGAGGGCGTCGATGCGGTCGTCCATCTCGCCGCGCGCGTGCATCACAAGCACGAGGAGCATGCGGTCCAGCTTTACCGCAACGTCAACATCGCCGGCACGCTGCACCTGGCGCGCTCCGCGGCGAAAGCCGGCGTGCGCCAGTTCATCTTCATCAGCACCGTGCTGGTGCACGGCCGCAGCAACGAGGGCCGTGCGCCGTTCAGCGAGAGCGACATCCTGACGCCGCGCGGCCTCTACGGGATGTCCAAGGCCGCCGCCGAAGCGGGCTTGAGGACGCTGTCGCGCGACGGCGAGATGAAGATCTCGGTGATCAGGCCGCCGCTGGTCTATGGCGCCGGCGCCAAGGGCAATTTCGCGCTGCTGACGCGTGCGGTCAGCATCGGCCTGCCGCTGCCGTTTGCCGCGATCCGCAACCACCGCGCCTTCCTTGCCGTGCAAAACCTGTCGTCGTTCATCCTGCGCCGGCTCTCTGATCCCGATCCCGTCAGCAATTTCGAGATCTTCCTGGTGGCCGACAAGGAGCAGGTCTCGACGCCCGAATTCATCGAGCGCCTGGCGCGGGCCTCCGGCAAGAACCCGCGGCTGTTCGGCATGCCGCCGGACCTCCTCGGCATGCTGCTCAACGCGATGGGACGGCAGGATACGCATGACAGCCTGATCGGCTCGCTCGAGCTCAACGTCTCCAAGGCGCTCGCGACCGGCTGGCAGCCGGAGGTCTCGCTCGACGAGGGCCTGCTGCTGGCGCTGTCGGCTCAGGGCGCCTGAGGGCGGGAGAAGCGGCGCAGCAGGAATGCGACGGCGATCGCGCCTGCGAGCAGCGAGACGGCGGTGATCGCCGCCGAGCCGGCGCGAACGGCGACGATGGCAAGCATTGCCAGCACGAGATTGAGCGCGAACACTTCGCCGACCACCTGCCGGACGGTGAACCCATTGTCGGTCGCGCGTTGATAGAAATGCGAGCGATGCGCCGACCAGAACTGCTCGCGGCGCGCGATGCGGCGGAACAGCGTGATGGTGGAATCGGCGAGGTAATAGGCCGGGAGCAGCAGCGCCGCCGCCGCATGTCCGTGCCAGGCGAGCTCGAGCAGGCACCAGCCGAGCAGGAGGCCGATCGGCAGGCTGCCGACATCGCCCAGAAACACTTTTGCGATCGGCTTGTTGAACGGCGCGAAGCCGAGCATGGCGCCGCACAGCGCGGTGGCGAGCAGCGCGGCGGGCAGCGAGAGGTCACCAAACCATCCGAGCAGTCCGAGCGCAGCGGTGACCGGCACCACTTCCGCCACAGTCATCAGGTCGAGCCCGTCCATGAAATTGACGAGGTTCACGAACCAGATTCCGGCGATGAGAATGAGGGCGCGTTCAGCGGCAAGCGGCAGGGCCGGAACGATCCGCAGCGTCTCCGGCGCGGTGAATACGACGGCGGCCACGGCTGCCGCCTGCAGCAGGAGCCGAAGCCAGACGGGCAGGGGCCTGATGTCGTCGACGAGCCCGACCAGGGCGATGAGTACGGCGGAGCCGATCAGGGGCAGGGGAATCCCGGCGAGAGACCCGGCCACGAGGAGGGTGGCCGCGATCACCGCGATGCCCCCGCCTTGCGGTGTCGGAATCCTGTGTGACGAGCGCGCGTTCGGACGTGCCAGGGCGTAACGCTGGAGCAGCGGCATGCTCAGCCAGGTGGTGCAGGCGGAGATCGGTGCAGCCAGCACGGCCGGCGCGAGCGTGAACAGCGCCAGTCCGGTCGCGCCGCCCTCGGCCGCGAAGAACATCGTCACTCCGGCACTCCGAGCTGCGCCGAGCCTTGCGCGGCTTTCTCCGCGCTCAGGATCCAGACGAGGCCGCCGACCGCGCCGACGATGAAGTAGACCGCGCCGAACAGCAGCGAGATGTTGACGCCCTCGTTGGCGGCAAGGCCGGCGAAGCCGAAGGCGAGGCCCATGGTGGCTTCGCGCACGCCCCAGCCCGCGATCGAGATCGGCATCATCGTGATCAGCATCACCGGCGGCACGAGCTGGAAGACGTCGCTGAAGCCGACCGGAGCGGCGATCGACTGCACGACGCACCAGGCGATCACGACGGTGAGCACGTGCACGGCGAGCGACAGGATCGAGACGACCGGTCCGCGCCCGCGGCTGAAGAGCACGCGGTTCGCGATCACCGCGCAGGCGTGGATGTGATGCGTGGCCCACCAGGTCTTCAGCCAGCGCCATTTCAGTGCGCCGAAGACCAGGAAGCCGAGACCGCCCGCGAGCGCGGCAAGGTCGATCAACAGCAGCGCCGAGCGCCCGTGCGGATCGGTGATGAGAGCGTAGCTCCAGGGCAGGCTCGCGACGATCAGGATCGCGAGCGCGATCAGGCCGATCGCGCGGTCGACGAAGATCGAGTAGGTCGCGGCGCGCCAGCCGGCGCCGGCGCGCGCGACCAGCCACAGCCGGACCGCATCGCCGCCGATCGCCGAGGGCAGGGTCTGGTTGAAGAACGAGCCGATCACGTTGTAGCGCATGGCGCGGGCGAGCTCGAGCGGCGCGCCGCATTCGGCGCTGATCTCGCGCCAGCGCAGCACGCCGACGAAGATCTGCAGGAAGGTGATCGCGATGGCGAGGCCGATCCAGAACAGGCTGCTCACGGTGAAGCGCGAAAACAGCTCGGACAGGTTGACCTTGCGTAGCGCCAAATAGAGCAGCGCCGCGGAAATCAGGATCTTGGCCGCAGAAAGCAGGATTCGGCGCATCTCGCCCGCATGATCAGGGTTTGCGAAGATTTGAGGCAACCCGACGCGAGGCGCCGAATTCGGCCGCTTTGGTATGGTCTTGGCGCCGATCTTGCAATAGCGGTGATCAGCACGCTGATCGGAGCAGTTATAAGTGGCGGTCATGAACGGCCGTTATGACGGGCCGGACGGCACTTGCGACCCCCTCCGCGCGGCGGCTAAAGAGGCGCCGGTGGCTGGGGATCGGGTCCCCCAGGGAACAGGATGACGGATCAGGCGATTTTGGTCACGAAGGCCGCCGGATGCATCGGCATTCACCCCGTCCTGCAGCTCCTGGCCGAAGGCGGGCCGGTCGGCGGGCCCGGCAATCTCGACAGCTGCGACGATCCGGCGCCGAGCGAGGCGCGCCACGGGCTCACGCATGTCGGGCATATGGCCATGTTTCCGTGTGTGAACGCCATCATGGAGGGACGGCCGATCCGGCTCCTTGACCGCGGCAGGATGCGCGCGGGCTTCAGCTGTATTGACGGCGTCACCGCTGTCGTGTCCAAGCTGGTCGATCAGGTGCCCGCGGACGATCCGGCTGCCGCAAATGCGCCGTCTAAGGTCTACAATGTCGGCAACCACCGCCCCGAGGAGCCGACGCACGCCGTCGGACTCCGGGAGCAGGCGCTGGGTCGGACGGCGATCGAAGAATTGCCGCCGATGCAGCCGGGGAATGTCTTGGAAACGTTCGCGGATGTCGAGCATCTGATGCGCGACCGGCTTTGCACAATGCCGATCGCGCACGGGGTTCGTAATTTTGTCACCTGGTATCGGGACTCCTTCAAGGTTTGAAATGACGATGGACAAACGCATTATCCCCCTGATCATGTGCGGCGGTGCCGGCACGCGGCTGTGGCCCGCCTCGCGCGAGGTGCGCCCGAAGCAGTTCCTGCCGCTGTTCGGCGCCCGCTCGACCTTCCAGGACACGCTGCTGCGCGTCTCGGACGCCTCGCTGTTCGATCGTCCTGTTGTCATCACCAATGCGTCCTATCGCTTCATGGTGCTGGAGCAGCTCGCCGAGATCGGCATCGAGGCCGACGTGATCCTCGAGCCGATGCGGCGCGACTCCGGCCCGGCGATCGCCGCGGGCGCCGTGTTCGCGCAGAACCGCGCCAGTGAAGCGATCGTGCTGGCGCTCGCCGCCGACCACGTGGTGCAGGACAACGCCGCCTTCGTCGCCGCCTGCCGCGAGGGTCTTACCGCCGCGAGCGCCGGGCGCATCGTGACCTTCGGCGTCAAGCCGGAGCGGCCGGCGACTGAATACGGCTATATCAGCCCGGGCGATGCGATCTCGGGCGAGGTGCATGCGGTCGCGCGCTTCGTCGAGAAGCCGGATGCGGTCAAGGCCGCGGACTATCTCAATTCGGGCTATCTCTGGAACAGCGGCAACTTCATGTTCCCGGCGAGCGTCCTGCTCGACGAATACCGCAAGGTCGATGCGGCCAGCGTCGACGCCGTCACCAACGCGGTCAACAATGCCGGCCGCGATCTCGGCTTCGTCACGCTGGAGCCGGAGGCGTTCGGCGCGGCGAAGGCGATCTCGATCGACTATGCCGTGATGGAGAAGACCGCGCGCGCCGCCGTGGTGCCGGTGTCCTGCGGCTGGTCCGACGTCGGATCCTGGCATGCGGTGTGGGAGCTCTCGCCGAAGGACGCGCAGGGCAACGCGGCGCATGGCGCTGCCGTGTTCGAAGACTCGCGCAACTGCAACGTCACGACGGATCAGGCGCTGGTCGCGCTCGAAGGCGTCGACGATCTCGTCGTGGTCGCGACCGCCGACGCCGTGCTGGTCTCGCGCCAGAAGGATGCCAACGGCCTGAAGCGGCTCGTGACCAAGCTCAAGGCGGTCGCGCCGAAGGTCACCGAGGAGCATCTCAAGGTGCACCGGCCGTGGGGCAGCTACCAGTCGGTCGACAATGGCGAGCGCCACCAGGTCAAGCGCATCGTGGTGAAGCCGGGCGGGCGCCTGTCGCTGCAGAAGCACCATCATCGCGCCGAGCACTGGATCGTGGTCCGCGGCGCAGCCCGCGTCACCGTCAACGAGACCGTGAAGACCGTGCACGAGAACGAGTCGATCTACATCCCGATGGGCGCGGTGCACCGGATGGAGAATCCCGGTAAAATCATGCTGGAACTGATCGAGGTCCAGACCGGCTCCTATCTCGGGGAGGACGATATCATCCGGATTGAAGACGACTATCAAAGGTCGTAACCAGCAAGCTCCGAATCACGCGATCCGGGCCTGAAAAGCCCGCCTTGGGCGGCCTAAGGCCCGGAGAACGTGTAATTTTTTGAATCAAATCGTGTCCGGTCAACTAAGCCGGCATTCGCCACAAATGTGGCACCCGTGCTAGAAGCGGCCCGGGGATTTGCGTTGAATCGGGGTTTGCTCACATGAGTTCCAAAGGGTCAGCACCGGCAAAGGCCGGCTTGCGCGTCGGCGTGATTGGCGCGGGCGTGATGGGCAGCAACCACGCGCGCGTGCTGAGCGGTCTTCCCGGCGTCAATCTCGTCGGCGTGGTCGATCCCTCGCCGGCGCACCTGTCGCGCACCACCGAGCTTGCGAACTGCCAGGGTTTCGAGACGCTCGACCAGCTCGTCGCCGCCGGCGTCGATGCCATCACCATCGCGGCGCCCACCCATCTGCATCACGAGGTCGCGCTCGCCTGCATCGCCAAGAACATCCATGTTCTGGTCGAGAAGCCGATCGCGTCCACGGTCGAAGAGGGCCGCGAGATCGTCGCTGCCGCGCAGAAGGCCGGCGTCACGCTGATGGTCGGTCATGTCGAGCGTTTCAATCCGGCCGTGGCCGCCGTCAAGCAGGCGATCGCGGGCGAGGACATCCTCTCCATCGCGATCACGCGCGTCGGCCCGTTCCCGCCGCGCATGTCCAATGTCGGCGTCGTCATCGACCTCGCCGTACACGACATCGACCTGATCCGCTGGTTCACCGAATCCGACATCGTCGAGGTGCAGCCGCAACTCTCGAGCGCGGTCGCCGAGCGCGAGGACATCGCGCTGTTACAGTTCCGCACCGAGAGTGGCGTGCTCGCCCACATCAACACCAACTGGCTGACGCCGTTCAAGGCGCGCAGCGTCACGGTCGCAACGCGTGGCAAATACGTGATGGGCGATCTCTTGACGCGCCAGGTCACCGAATGCTTCGGCTTCAAGCCCGACGGCAGCTATTCGATGCGGCATCTGCCGGTCGGTCATGACGAGCCGCTGCGTGCCGAGCTGCTGGCGTTCCTCAAGGCCGTGCGCAACGGCGAGACGCCGGCGGTTACCGGTGACGAAGGCGTCGCCAGCCTCGAGATCGCGACGCAGTGCCTGGAGACGCCGTCGCGGCCCGCAGCCAAATCGCCTGCGCTCAAAGGTCCGCGCCGCGTCGCCGGCTGAACCCTTTCCATGTCGACACCACAAGAAGGCGTCATGAACCAGCATCTGCGTTCCGAACCCATTCCCTTCATCGACGTCGCCTCGCAGCGCCGCCGGCTCGGCGCCTCGCTCGATGCCGCGGTGAAGCGCGTGATGGACCATTGCCAGTTCGTCAACGGGCCCGAAGTCGCCGAGCTCGAAAAGCAGCTTGCGGCCTACGCCGGCGCCAAGCACGTGATCGGCTGCGCTAGCGGCACCGATGCGATCCTGATGTTGATGATGGCGAAGAATGTCGGGCCCGGCGATGCCGTGTTCTGTCCGTCCTTCACCTTCATCGCGACGGCTTCGCCGGTGGCGCGGACCGGTGCGACGCCCGTCTATGTCGACGTCGACGAGACCACCTTCAACATGAGCCCGGAATCGCTCAAGCGCGGCATCGCGACCGCCAAAAAGGCCGGGCTCAAGCCGGTCGCCGTGATTCCGGTCGATCTGTTCGGCCAGCCCGCCGACCACGATGCGATCGCCGAGATCGCGAAGGCCGAAGGCCTGTTCGTGCTCGACGACGCCGCGCAAGGCTTCGGCGCGAGCTACAAGGGCCGCAAGCTCGGCACATTCGGGCTCGCCACCGCGACCAGCTTCTTCCCCGCAAAACCGCTCGGCTGCTTCGGCGACGGCGGCGCGATCTTCACCGATGACGACGAGCTCGCGGCGACGCTGCGCAGCATCCGCGTGCACGGGCAGGGCACCGACAAATACGACAACGTCCGTCTCGGCCTCACCGGCCGGCTCGACACCATGCAGGCCGCGGTGCTGATCGAGAAGCTCAAGATATTTGACGACGAGATCGCCGCCCGCAACCGGGTCGCCGAGCGCTATGCGCGCGGCCTCAGCAACGTCGTCACCGTGCCGCGTCTGGCGCCGGGCAACACCTCGGTCTGGGCGCAGTACACGATCCGCCTGCCCAAGGGCACCGACCGTGACGGCTTCGCCGCCGCGCTGAAGGCCCAGGGCGTGCCGACCGCGATCTATTACGGCAAGTCGATGCACCAGCAGAGCGCCTACAAGCAGTATCCGGTCGCCGAGGGCGGCCTGCCGGGCTGCGAGAGCCTGTCGCAGGACGTCATCAGCCTGCCGATGCATGCGTACCTGACCGAAGCCGATCAGGAGCGAATCATCGCCGCCGTGCAAGGCGCGCTCGCGGGCTGATCTCCTTTCCTTCCCCTCTCCCCTTGCGGGAGAGGGTGGCTCGCCGCAAAGCGGCGAGGCGGGTGAGGGGTCTCTCTCCGCGCGGAGAGTGCCGAGAGATACCCCTCACCCGATTGAGCCTGTGTTGACCTTCGGTGCTGCCCTCTCCCGCAAGGGGAGAGGGCGCATCCATGCGCATCGCAAGATGCAATCGACCTCCACTCGATAAGTCTCTAGAAGAGTCCGCATGCTCGGACGCATCTTCACGGTCGGTGGTTATACGCTGCTCTCGCGGCTGACGGGGTTTGCCCGCGACATCATGCTCGCGGCGATCCTCGGCGCCGGCCCGGTGGCCGACGCCTTTTTCGTCGCGCTGCGGCTGCCCAATCATTTCCGCGCGATCTTTGCCGAAGGCGCCTTCAACGCCGCCTGGGTGCCGGCCTATGCGCATGTCCATGGCGAGAAGGGGGAGGCGGCGGCAAAGCTGTTCGCCGACCGCATCTTCACGCTGCTGCTGGCTTCACAAGTGGTGCTGCTGGTCGTCGCCTGGCTGTTCATGCCGCAGGCCATGAGCATTCTGGCTCCGGGCTTTTCCGAGGATGCCGAACAGCGCAAGCTCGCGATCGAGCTGACCCGGATCACCTTTCCCTATCTGCTGCTGATCACGCTGGTGACGCTCTATGGCGGCATGCTCAACGTGATGCAGCGCTTTGCCAGCGCCGCCGCCGCCTCGATCTTCCTCAACGTCGCGATGATGATGACGCTGGCGGTCGCGGTCTGGTTTCCGACCGCAGGCCATGCCGCCGCCTGGGGGGTCTTGATCTCCGGCTTCCTGCAATATTTCCTGCTCGCCGGCGATCTCGCACGCCATGGCGGCCTGCCGCGCTTTGCGCCCCTAAAGCTCGACGAGGACGTCCGCAGTTTCTTCAGGGCGCTGGGACCGGCGACGCTGGGCTCGATGGGCACGCAGGTCGCGCTGTTCGCCGACACCATCATCGCGACCTTCCTGCCGGCCGGTGCGCTGTCGGCGCTCTATTACGCCGACCGGCTCAACCAGCTTCCGATCGGCGTCATCGGCATCGCCATCGGCACGGTGCTGCTGCCCGAGATGTCGCGACGGATCACCGCCAACGACCATGACGGCGCGATGAGGGCGCAGCGCCGCGCCTTCGACTTCACGCTGCTGTTCTCGGTGCCGTTCGTCGCGGCCTTTCTCACCGTGCCCGACGAGATCATGCGCGCGCTGTTCGCCCGCGGCGCGTTCTCCAAGGCCGATGCGGCAGCCGCCGGCGGTACGCTCGCGGCCTATGCCATCGGCCTGATCCCTTTCGTCCTGATCCGCAGCGCGGTCGCGACCTTCTATGCGCGCAAGGACACGGCAACGCCGGTGCGGGCCTCGCTGACCGGCATCGCTGTCAACGTCGCCCTGAAGGTCGTCCTGATGGGATCGCTGGCCCAGATCGGCCTCGCGCTCGCCACCGCCATCGGCGTCTGGACCAATCTCTTGCTGGTGCTGTTCTTCGCCGTGCGGCGCGGCTTTCTCGTGCTCGATCGCGCCTGGCTGATGTCGCTCGGGAAATTTTTGCTGACCGGACTGATCCTCGCCGCGGTGTTCTGGCTGATCGCGCGCTTTGGCGGTCCCGCGCTGGGTGCAATGCGCTTCCACGATGAGTTGACGCTGGCCCTGCTGGCCGTCGGCGGCACGATCGTTTACGCGCTCGCGGTCCTCATCCTGTTCGGTCGCCGCTGGCTGGTCTCGCTGGTGCGCGGCTAGGCGGACTTGCGGCGAACGAGAATGCAGTTCGGCCGCGGGTCACTTGCAGACACGCCAATGCGATCGCGCCCCGAGGTTGCTGCGGCGGAAAACGACATTGCTCCTTGGGTCTGATATGAAGTGGTCGTCAGTTGAGGCGGCTCCGAGAGGTAGCAATGGCCGAAAAGTGTGAGACCCGAGACGCGTCTGAGTTCATCGTCGGCACCCTGCTTGTCAGAGGTGTGGTGAAACCAGAGGATGCCGAGCGAGCGCACGATATAGTCGAAGAAGAACTCAAAGCTTGGTTATCAATCCAAGAATTCAACGGGCACTGGCCGTTTGCAAGGTAGCGCACTGAACGCGGCGATCGCGCAGAGCTGTACCCAGCCAAGAGTGCTCCAAAGCCTCGGTGAATGAAGGCGCCGGAGTAGTTGCTCGCCCCCAGGCTGCATCCGACCTCCGCACATCTCTTGATTTTGCGCAATTGCCGTGCTATCAGCGCCCCATGATTAAATGCTCGCGCAAAGTCAACTTCAACCACATGACCCGCTTCGGCTGGGCCGTGGGAGGAGTCGCGCGCTAGGATTTCGTCGACGACATCTTTTCCACCAGGCCCCGCCGGCATCGGACGGGGCCTTTTGTTTGGCCACGCTCCCTGCCGGCACAACAGCAGGAGCATACGATGCCACCACAACTGACGGACATATCACCCGGAATTGAGGGCGATGCCGCAAGGCGCGGCCTCAACCTCTCCATCGTGCAGGCGAAGAGCGCGGTCGACCAGGCGTTCGCAGCACGCCTCAAGGCGTCTGCTGCGGCTCTGGAAAATGCTTCGTCGGATAAGGTTGCTGCCGCGCCAGCGGCGCGAAGTGTCCTCGGTCAGCTCAAGCAATATTGGAGTGCGTTCTGGCAGCGGCGCCAGGGCAGGCGGCTTGCCTTGCAGGACCTGAGCGACCGGGAGCTGATGGACATCGGCCTGACGCGCGGCGAGATCGATTCCCTCACACCGCAACGCGCGATCGATACGCTGAGAGACAGCACGCTGCACCTCTGGAGCCGTGGTGGGACCTAGATGATCAACTGCAAGAAACGGCGCTCCGAGAACAAGCGGCAGTCGCTACGGCCGTTTGTTCTCGAGCGTGCGCTGCGGTGCGAATTTGGCAACAGCTCTGCCGTCGGCCAACTGGCCGGGACGGCGACCGCCAAAGACATCCCTGGAATCACGATCTTTTTAGGGAAGTGACCGTGCTGTGGTCTTTCCGCCCAAGCTCGCGCTGAGGCGAGGCACGGGGCAATTTTTCGCGGACCGAGCCTGCCCGAACCCATTTGCCTTGCCACTTTTTCCACGGCAATATGCCGGCAAAACAACCATAGGACGGGATAAGAAAATGGCGGCTCCCATCAAGTTCGGCGTTGGCCAAAGCGTGCTGCGCAAGGAGGATGACGCGCTCATCCGCGGCAAGGGCCGCTATACCGACGATTACGCGCCGCAGGCCGCGCTGCGCTGCCTCGTGCTGCGCTCGCCGCATGCGCATGCCAAATACGCCATCGATGCGAGCCGCGCCCGCGGCCTGCCCGGCATCGCGCTGATCCTGACCGCGGACGACGTTGCGGATCTCGGCAATCTGCCCTGCCTGTTCAATCTCGAGACCGATCCGTTCACCGGCCCGCCTTACCCGATCCTCGCCAAGGACGAGGTGCGACATGTCGGCGATTCCATCGCCTTCGTCGTCGCCGAGACCATCGACCAGGCCCGCGACGCGATCGAGGCGATCGAGGTCAAATGGTCGCCGCTGCCGGCGGTGACCGGCGTCGTCAACGCCGTGAAGAAGGGCGCGCCGCAGGTCTGGCCGGACAAGGCCGGCAACGTGCTGTTCGACGTCTCGATCGGCGACAAGGCGGCGACGGAAGCCGCCTTCGCCAAGGCGCATGCGGTGGCCGAGATCTCCATCGTCAATCCGCGCGTGGTCGCAAGCTTCCTGGAGACGCGCGCGGCGGTCTGCGAATACGATGCCAAGCACGACCATCTGACGCTGACGGTCGGCAGCCAGGGCAGCCACCGCCTGCGCGACATCCTGTGCCAGAACGTGCTCAATATCCCGACCGACAAGATGCGGGTGATCTGCCCCGACGTGGGCGGCGGCTTCGGCACAAAGCTGTTTCCGTACCGCGAATACGCCCTGATGGCAGTCGCGGCGCGCAAGCTGAAGAAGGCGGTGAAATGGGCCGCCGACCGCTCCGAGCATTTCATGGGCGACGCGCAGGGCCGCGACAACGTCACCACCGCGAAGATGGCGCTGGCCGAGGACGGCAAGTTCCTCGCGATGGATTGCGACCTGATGGGCGACATGGGCGCCTATCTCTCCACCTTCGGGCCCTACATCCCGCATGGCGGCGCCGGCATGCTGCCGGGTCTGTACGACATCCAGGCCTTCCACTGCCGGGTGCGCACCATCTTCACCCACAGCGTTCCGGTCGATGCCTATCGCGGAGCGGGCCGCCCTGAGGCGGCCTATGTGATCGAGCGCCTGGTCGATGCCTGTGCACGAAAGCTCGACATGACGCCGGATGCCATCCGCCGCAAGAATTTCATTCCGCCGAAGGCGCTGCCCTACAAGACCGCGACGGGCAAGGTCTACGATTCCGGCGACTTCGCCGCGCATCTGAAGCGCGCGATGGAGATCGGCGAGTGGAAGGAGTTTGCAAAGCGCGCCAAGACGGCCAAGAAGGGCGGCCTGGTACGCGGCATCGGGCTTGCCAGCTATGTCGAGATTTGCGGCGTGATGGGCGAGGAGACGGCCAACGTTCGCCTCGATCCCAGTGGCGATGTCACTGTCCTGATCGGTACGCAATCGAGCGGGCAGGGGCATCAGACCGCCTATGCGCAGATCATCGCCGAGCAGTTCGGCCTGCCGCCTGAGCGGGTGCATGTCCGCCAGGGCGACACCGGCGAGATCGCGACGGGCCTCGGCACCGGCGGCTCGGCCTCGATTCCCACCGGCGGCGTCTGCGTGGAGCGCGCCGCGGGCGATCTCGGCAAGAAGCTGAAGGAGCTTGCGGCGCAAGCGCTGGAAGCGAGCGCCGGCGACCTCGAGATCACCGACGGCGTGGTTCGCATCTCCGGCACCGACCGTTCGATCTCGTTCGCCGATCTCGCCAAGCGGCCTGGCGCCGATCCGTCGAAGCTCAACGGCAGCGCGACTTTCGCCAGCGCCGACGGCACCTATCCCAACGGCACGCATCTGGCGGAAGTCGAGCTCGATCCGGCCACCGGCATCATCAGAATCGTCAACTACGTGATCGTCGACGATTTCGGCAAGACGCTCAATCCGCTGTTGCTGGCAGGTCAGGTGCATGGCGGTGCCATGCAGGGCATCGGCCAGGCACTGATGGAGCAGGTGGTCTATGGGCCGACCGACGGCCAGCTCATCACCGCGACTTTCATGGACTATGCGCTGCCGCGCGCGGCGGACGGTCCGGCGTTCGTGTTCGAGACCGCCAACGTCCCCTGCAAGACCAATCCGCTGGGGGTGAAGGGCGCGGGCGAGGCCGGCGCGATCGGTTCCTGTCCGGCGATCGTCAACGCCATCGTCGATGCGCTCTGGCGCGAATACAAGATCGACCACATCGACATGCCGGCAACCCCCGAGCGGGTGTGGATCGCCATCAACGAGCATCACCGCCGTCATAGCCTGTAAGCCGAAGCATGATTAGCTCGCGACAAACGCGCAAAAGCGCGTTTGCGCGGGCGATCGTGCCCGACGAACAACGGGGAGCGCGACAATTTATCCTCGCTCTCCCGGTGGAATGAAGTCTGCCTGTCGGTGTTGGCCCAATGTGGGGTCAGCACGATCCTGTCTCAAGGAAAGGGATTTTGCGAATGAAACGAGTTTTGGTTGTCGCGGGCGCGCTGTTGCTCGGCATGGGCGCCGTTTGGGCACAGCAGGACTCCGTCAAGGAGGTCCAGACCCTCATGAAGGGCAACGGCAAGAATGCCGGTGCGGTCGCCGCGATGGTCAAGGGCGAGAAGCCCTACGATCAGGCCACCGTCGATACAGCGCTGGCGCAGTTCGAGGACACCGCCAAGAAGCTGCCGAACCTGTTTCCGGCCAGCGCCAAGGGCGTGAAGCCCGAGGGCGACTACTCGGCCTCGCCGAAGATCTGGGAGGACAAGGCCGGCTTCGACGCCAAGATCGCGAGCTTCGCCAAGGTCGTCGGCGAAGCCAAGGGCAAGATCAAGGACCTCGATACGCTCAAGGCGAATTTCCCGGCCGTCGGCAAGGAATGCGGCGCCTGCCACGAGACGTTCCGCGTCAAGAACAGCTGAGGCGGAAACCTGTAGCCCGGATGGAGCGAAGCGAAATCCGGGAAACCTGCGCGAGTTGATGAACTGTCCCGGATTGCGCTTCGCTCCATCCGGGCTACCAGAATCAGGAAAGGGCGGTTGCGAGAGCAGCCGCCTTTTTTGTTGGGGTAACATCAGGTCTCGTAGCCCGGATGAGCCAACGGGTCGCGCGAATGCGCGCCCGATGACGGGCTCCGCGATTTCCGGGAATCGATCCGCGGCGATGGTCTGTCCCGGATGTCGCTTCGCTCATCCGGGCTACGGGAATCACGCCGGATGAGTCGGCGCTCGGCCCAACGGGAAATTCTGTTCGCAAGGTCTGACGGATCGCACCTGGAGCCGCTATCTTGATGTCAACGGCCGTGCGCTGACACGAGTCGACGCATCTCACCCGACGCCTGACGTCGGGAGTTCCAACGCGCGGCGGGCACCAGAACAGCGAGACTGGCCATGGCAAAACCGTTCCCGTCGAAGACCCATATCGGCAACCATATGCTGCATCCGGAAACCCTGATGCTGACCTATGGCTACGATCCGCAATTGTCGGAAGGCGCGATCAAGCCGCCGGTGTTCCTGACCTCCACCTTCGTGTTCAGGACCGCCGAGGACGGCCAGGACTTCTTCGACTTCGTCGCCGGCCGGCGCGAGCCGCCGGAAGGGATGGGGGCGGGCCTGGTCTATTCGCGCTTCAACCATCCCAACAGCGAGATCGTCGAGGATCGGCTCGCGGTGTACGAGCGCACCGAGAGCTGTGCGCTGTTCTCGTCCGGCATGGCGGCAATCTCGACCACCATCCTGGCGTTCGTCCGCCCGGGCGATGTCATCCTGCATTCACAGCCGCTCTATGGCGGGACCGAAACCCTGCTGACGAACACGCTGGCGCGCCTGTCGATCGGCGCCGTCGGATTCGCCGACGGCATCGATGAAGCCTCGGTCAGGCAGGCCGCGGACGAGGCGATGGGCAAGGGCCGGGTCTCGATGATCCTGATCGAGACGCCGGCCAATCCGACCAACGGCCTCGTCGACATCGCGCTGATCCGCCGCATCGCCGATTCCATCGGCAAGGCGCAGGGACACACGCCGATCATCGCCTGCGACAATACGCTGCTCGGGCCGGTGTTTCAGCGGCCGATCGAGCACGGCGCGGACGTGTCGCTGTACTCGCTGACCAAATATGTCGGCGGTCATTCCGACCTGATCGCGGGCGCCGCGCTCGGCACGAAGGCGATCATGAAGGGCATCAAGGCGCTGCGCGGCGCGATCGGCACCCAGCTCGATCCGCATTCGTGCTGGATGATCAACCGCTCGCTGGAGACGCTGAGCCTGCGCATGGAAAAGGCCGACGCGAATGCGCGCCTCGTCGCGAGCTATTTGCGCGATCACCCCAAGGTCGCGAAAGTGCACTATCTCGGTCATCATCCCGAAACCTCGCCGGCGGGACGCGTGTTCGCGCGGCAGTGCCTGGGGGCGGGATCGACCTTCTCGTTCGACATCGTCGGCGGCAAGGAGGCCGCGGTCAAATTCCTCAATGCGCTGCAAATCCTCAAGCTCGCGGTGAGCCTCGGCGGCACCGAGTCGCTCGCGAGCCTGCCGGCGACGATGACCCATTCCGGCGTTCCCGCCGGCATCCGCCAGAAGATCGGCGTGCTGGATTCGACGATCCGCCTGTCGATCGGGATCGAGAACCCGTCGGATCTGATCGCCGATCTCGCGCAGGCGCTGAACGCGGCTTGAGTGGTGGGATTAAAGCGGATTGGCCGCGCGGCACGCCGACATGATCGCCGCGGCGGCCTCGTTGCTCTGCGCACCCGAGAGCTGTCGCACGAGGCAGACGTAATAGCCCTTGCTGGATGCATTCAGCAGGGAATCGCCGTTGACGACGAGCCAGTTGCAGGCGGAACGGATGTACTGCACGGCCAGGGGCGATCGCGTGTCGCGGATGGCGGACAGCTCGCATTGAGCCTGCCTTTCCATGTCGCTTTGCGCGGCGACGGGAGCCGAGAACCAAAGCAGCGCGCCGGCAGCGAGCAGGCCTGCCAGACCATGCGGGCACCTGCGCGCCCTTCTCGTGCTGGCGCCGTTGCGCCGATCGGGAACGCTGGAAACAAGTCGCACGGTGCACTCTGGAGCTGGTGAAGGCCGAAGTTTACGGCCGAACGATCGGAGCTGGCAAGGTACGGGTCTGCACATCGCAGGTACCTGCGTGCAAATCGAAAAGGCCGGACGCTCCCTCCTGCGCCCGGCCTTTCCGCGACGAAGCCCGCGTTTTCGCTTTACTTCGTCACCTGACCACGGATCTCACCGCCGGGGTTCGCGGCGGTGTGGATGTTGATGTAATATTTGCCGCCAAGCAGATCGGCGGCCTGCGCGTCGGTGAGCGTCGCCTCGCCCTTGACGGGGCTTGCCGCCGCATTCGGGATCGCAACCGCGACGCCGCCGTTCTTGCCGGCCTCGGCTGGGCCGTGGAAATGGGCGGCGGTCGCGGGGCCGGAGAGCCCGGAATAGGTGACGGTCCAGGACAATTTCTTGCTCGCCGCATCATAGTTCAGATCGGCCGTTCCGGTGCCGCTGCTCGTGGTGGCCGGGACCTCGGCCTTGCCGTCGAGCGTTGCTTTCAGCTTCTCGGCGCTGGCGGAGCCGGCAAAAGCAGCGGCGCCGAGCGCGATCATGGCAATGACGGTCTTGTTCATGACATTCTCCCTGGTGGCTTCGTTGGGCAACCAAACTTCCAACATCTGGCGTTTCAGTTTATTCCCGTTTCCGGCCAGGGCGGGCTAAATTCTTCGTGGCTGGAGCCGCGCGGATATCGGCCGTAAGTTCGCCGCAACCGATGAATGGATCTGCATGTTGCAACGAACAATCCTCGCGGCGCTGCTCACCGCGGTCATTGCAGGCGGCGTCTATTGGTGGCTCAGCGCACCGGTGGTGGCCGCTTCCGGCGCCGCGCCGGCCCATGTCCCGAACCTCGCCAACGGCGAGGTAATGTTCAATGCCGGCGGCTGCGCGTCCTGCCACGCCGTTCCCGACCAGCCCGACCGCCTGAAGCTCGGCGGCGGCGTCGCGATCAAGTCGCCGTTCGGAACGTTCTACGCGCCGAACATCTCGTCCGATCCGACCTACGGCATCGGCAAATGGACCGACACGGACTTCGTCAACGCGGTGATGCACGGGGTCTCGCCGGACGGGCAGCATTATTTCCCGGCCTTTCCCTACACCTCCTATCAGCATGCCAGGCGCGACGACGTGCTCGATCTCTTCGCCTATCTGAAAACGCTGCCGGCAGTTAGCGGAAAAGTGCGCGACCACGACGTCGGCTTTCCCTTCAACATCCGCCGCAACATCGGAATCTGGAAATTCCTGTTCATGAACGGCAGGCCGTTCGTCGCCGACGGCAGCAAATCGCCGGAGTGGAATCGCGGGGCCTATCTCGTCAACAGCTTCGGCCATTGCGCCGAATGCCACAGCCCGCGCAATGCGCTCGGCGGCATCATCGCAGGCGAGCGCTTTGCCGGCGGCCCGAATCCCGAAGGCGAGGGCTGGGTGCCCAACATCACCCAGAAGCGCCTCGGTGAGTGGAGCGTCAAGGATATCGCCTATTTCCTGAAGACCGGCGAATTGCCCGACGGCGACAGCGTCGGCGGCGCGATGACACGCGTGATCAGGAACACCTCGCACTTGCCGGATGCGGATCTTGCCGCGATGGCGGATTACATCAAGTCGCTGCCGCCGGTGGACGGCCCGCCGCGGCCAAAGCGCAAGGAGGGCGGCGCCTGAGCGGCGATGGCCGGGCCGCGCCGATCGCGGCCCGCTAGCTCGCGCCGAACGCCTTGAAGGTGATGATGGTGAGCGTGTCCTGGATGCCCGGCAGCACCTGCACCTTCTCGTTGACGAAGTGGCCGATGTCGGTGTCCTTGTCGACGTAGAACTTCACCAGCAGATCGTACTGACCGGCGGTGGAATAGATCTCGGAGGCGATCTCGGCTTCGGCGAGCGCATTGGCGACCGTATACGACTGGCCAAGCTTGCATTTGATCTGGACGAAAAAGGGAACCATTGCAGTCACTCCGAAAGCGCATCTGGCCGCTAATAGGCCAAAACCGGCCGGGCTTGGCAAGCGACCTTGCCGGCCCCGGCCGGAGGCGCTTTTAGGACGGAAGCGGCGCGGCGGCAAACGCCTCCCGCAGCCGCCGGGCGAGCTCGGCGTTGCGATAGGGCTTGGTCAGCACGATCGACTGCGCGTGCGCGCGGCCCTGCTCGACCAGGGTCTCCAGGGCGTAGCCGGACGAGAACACGACCGGCAAAGCGGGGCGGATGCGCCGGGCCTCGTCGGCGAGCTCCCAGCCGCTCATCCCGCCGGGCATCACGATGTCGGTGAACAGCAGGTCGATGGCCGGATTGCTGCGGAGCAGCTGCAGGGCTTCCTTGCCGTTGACGGCCGAGATCACGCGATATCCGAGCGCCTCGACGCGCAGCGTGACGGAGGAGCGCACGAACGGATCGTCCTCGGCGACCAGGACCGTCTCGTGGCCGCGGGGGGCAGCCTCTTCGCGCACCGCAATGTCGGCCAGCGACTGCTCGCCGCCGGCATGCGGCAGATAGATGCGGACCGTCGTGCCGAGACCCGGCTCGCTGTAGATCGAGACATGCCCGCCCGACTGCTTGGCGAAGCCGTAGACCATGCTGAGCCCGAGGCCCGAGCCCTTGCCGACCTCCTTGGTGGTGAAGAACGGCTCGAAGGCGCGCTCGATGATTTCGGGCGTCATGCCCTCGCCGTCGTCGGTGACCGAGATCATCGCGTAGCTGCCGGACACGACCTCCGGATGCTGGATGCGGTAATGCTCGTCGATCGCGGTGAGCTCGGTGCTGAGGGTGAGATGCCCGCCCGACGGCATCGCGTCCTGCGCGTTGAGCGCGAGGTTGAGCACGGCGGATTCGAGCTGGGCGCGGTCGGCGAAAGCCAGGATGGAGCCGGATCCGAACGCGGTCTTGATCTCGATGTTCTCGCGCAGGGTGCGCTTGAGCAGCTTGTGCATGGAGGCGAGGAGCTCGCGGCACTCGATCGCGCGGGGCTGCAGCAATTGGCGCCGGCTGAATGCGAGCAGCCGCTGCGTCAGCTCGGCGCCGCGCTCGCCCGACTGGCAGATGTCGTCGGCGAAGCGGCGCAGGTCCGGACGGGCCTTGAGCTGCTCGCTGAGGAATTCCGCGTTGCCGATGATGACGGTGAGCAGATTGTTGAAGTCGTGGGCGATGCCGCCGGAGAGCTGGCCGACCGTCTCCATCTTCTGAGCCTGCTGCAGCTGCTGCTCGGTGAGCTTGCGCGCGGTGAGGTCGTGGACGATGCCGACATAGACCAGCTCGCCGTCCTGCCACGCCTGGCCCACCGACAGATTCATCGGGAAGCTCGTTCCGTCCTTGCGCAGACCGGCGGCTTCACCGGTTGCGAAACGCCCTGCATGAGCCGTGGATGAGCGCCGCTTCTCGTCGGACATCAGCATGCCGATGTCGAGATTCATGACCTCGTCGGCGCGGTAGCCGAACAGCCGCTCGCAGGCGGGATTGAACAGGAGGATGCGGGCCTGCGCGTCGAACAGGACGACGCCGTCGACCGCGGTGTCGACCACCGCGGTGAGGCGCGTCATGCTCTCGCGCAGCGCGCGCTGGGCTTCGTTGACCTGCTGCAGCAGCTGCGCCGCGTCCCGGTTCTTGGTCTCCTCCTCCTGGAGCGCGGCCTGGACCTTCCGGAGCTCGAACGGCGAGGGGATGGCGAGGATCTTGGGCAGCAGCGGCCAGAGCGCAGCGGCGGTGAAAATCGATGCCACGGCGGTTGCCGCCTTGACGATGCCCTCGATGCCGTAGATCGGGACCCAGAGGGTGTAGATTGACAGCACATGGGTCAGGCCGCAGGCCATGATGAAGACGGCGAAGGCCCAGAACACCCATCCGAATTTGAGGTCGCGGCGCTTGGTGACGAGGATCGCGAGCGCAAACGGGATCGAGAAATAGGCGAGCGCAATACAGGCGTCCGAGACGACGTGCAGCCAGATCAGCTCAGGTTCCCACAGCAGGCAGATCCCGTGCGGCGAGAACATCGAGGAATCGAGGAGACGTTCGAAATAGGCCCACATGATTGCTTGTATCCCGAGAGGATTGCGGGCCGAGGCTGGCCCGCAACATGGAGTCGCTGGACGAATCCACCCGTCAACCTCTCATTCAACCGAATCTCTGCCAAGGCCGGGCGATGCCGAGGGAATATCTCCTGACATAGGGAATATCTCCTGGCATGTGCACGCTGGGGGGACGACGGGGATGCCCCTGGCGCCCGGCTGATTCGCCGGCCCGGCTTGCTGGCCCATCCGGGGCGCGCTAGGACAAGGCATGGCAGCCTCCCCCTCAAACGCGTGTCCCCGGCGATGACGACCCCGGTCGCGCTCACTATTGCCGGCTCGGATTCCAGCGGCGGCGCCGGCATCCAGGCCGACCTCAAGACGTTTGCCGCGCTCGGCGTCTATGGTGCCTCCGCCATCTCGGCGCTGACGGCGCAGAACACGCGCGGCGTCACCGGCATCCATGCGGTGCCCGCCGATTTCGTCACCGCGCAGATCGATGCCGTGTTCTCCGATCTCGATGTGGGCGCGGTGAAGATCGGCATGGTGGCGCAGGCCGCCAGCATCGATGCGATCGCGGCCGCGCTGTCGCGCTGGAAGCCGCAGCACATCGTGCTCGATCCCGTGATGGTGGCGACCTCAGGCGACCGTCTGCTGGCGTCCGAGGCCGTCGATGCCTTGCGCACGAGATTGATGCCGCTGGCCTCGGTGATCACGCCGAACCTACCGGAGGCCGCAGCTCTCCTCGGCGAGCCGATCGCTGTGAGCGAGGCCGCGATCGAGGCCCAGGGGCGCCGGCTGCTGGCGCTCGGCTGCCGTGCGGTGCTGATCAAGGGCGGCCACGGCGAGGGCGCCGAGAGCACCGATTATCTCGTCACCTCTGCACACAGCCTCGCGCTCCCCGCGCCCCGTATCGCCACGAAAAACACCCATGGCACCGGCTGCTCGCTGTCCTCCGCGATCGCAGCCGAACTCGCCAAGGGCATGGATCTCGAGCCTGCCGTGCGGACCGCGAAGGCCTGGATCAGCGCGGCGATCGCGTCTGCCGACCGCTTCAGCGTCGGCCATGGTCATGGGCCGGTCCATCATTTCCACACATTCTACTGACGGTGCGCGCTCGCGCGGCACCGACGTTCCCCCGTTAACCAATGGGGCCGTGCCGGTCCGTGGTTTTGCGGAGGCGGCTTGCTGTGCCATGTCGCCTGATTGTCGCATGCGACTGATATTCGCGGGGAGGGCGAGGCAAGGCGTGATTCGTATTTGAAGGTGCCTCACAGGTTCAATTGGTCATCCCCCTGTCACGGGACATTGTTACAGGCTGGCGCATGGGAAGTTACGATGTGAGTGACGAGAGCCCGGAGCGGCGCTTTCGCACGTTGTTCATCTCCGACGTTCATCTCGGAGCCCGCGGTTCTCAAGCCGATCTTCTGCTCGACTTCCTGCGCTACCATGACGCCGATACGATCTATCTCGTCGGCGACATCGTCGACGGCTGGGCGCTGAAGTCGAACTGGCACTGGCCGCAATCGCATAACGACCTCGTCCAGAAGCTTTTGCGCAAGGCGCGCAAGGGTGCCAAGGTCATCTACATTCCCGGCAATCACGACGAGTTCCTGCGCAACTATTACGGCACGCATTTCGGCGGCATCGACGTGGTCGAGAACACCGTCCACACCGGCGTGGACGGCAAGCGCTATCTCGTCATCCACGGCGACATCTTCGATCTCGTGGTGCAGAACGCGCGCTGGCTCGCCCATCTCGGCGACAAGGCCTACGACTTCGCGATCCAGATGAATCGCTTCGTCAACTTCTTCCGCCGCATGTTCAAGGTGCCCTATTGGTCGCTGTCGCAATGGGCCAAGCAGAAGGTCAAGAACGCCGTCAACTATATCGGCGCGTTCGAGCAGGCGCTCGCCGCCGAGGCGCGGCGTCACGACGCAGACGGCGTGATCTGTGGCCACATCCACTACGCCGTGATCCGCGACGAGGCCGGCATCCGCTACATGAATTGCGGTGACTGGGTCGAGAGCTGCACGGCCCTCGTCGAGCACGACGACGGCCATTTCGAGATCATCACCTGGGCGGACCAGGCGCAGAAGCCCGCGCAGGTCCCTCAGGTCGCGGCAAGGGCGGCCTGATGCGCATCCTGGTCGCGACCGACGCCTGGCACCCGCAAGTCAACGGTGTGGTTCGGACGCTGACCAAGCTCGCTGACGCCGCCAAGGGACTTAACGTTCAAGGTTCTGGCGTCGAATTCACGTTCCTGACGCCGCAATCGTTCCGCACCTTCGCGATGCCGAGCTATCGCGACGTGCGTCTGGCCATGCCGCGGCCGGCCCGGATCGCGAAGCTGATCGAGGAGGCGCGGCCCGACAGCATCCACATCGCGACCGAAGGGCCGATCGGCCTGATGGTCCGCCGCTACTGCCGCCAGCGCAAGCTGCCGTTCACGACCAGCTTCCACACCCGCTTCCCCGAATATGTCCGCGCCCGCGTCCCCGTACCGGGCTCGCTGATCTGGCGAGCGCTGCGCCGTTTTCATGCGCCGAGCCGCGCCGTGATGGCGGCGACGCCGGCGCTCGCCCGCGAACTCGGCGAGCGCGGTTTCGACAACGTCGTGCTGTGGCCGCGCGGCGTGGACACCGGCCTGTTCCATCCCCGCGCCATCGACCTCTGCCTGCCGTCGCCGGTGTTCCTGTCGGTCGGCCGCGTTGCGGTGGAGAAGAATCTCGAGGCGTTCCTCGACCTCGACCTGCCCGGCACCAAGGTCATCGTCGGTGACGGCCCGGCGCGCGCCGCGCTGGAAGAGGCCTATCCCGATGCGATCTTCCTCGGCGAGAAGCACGGCGAGGAACTGGCTGATATCTATGCGGCCGCCGACGTGTTCGTCTTCCCGAGCAAGACCGATACGTTCGGCCTGGTGCTGCTGGAAGCGCTCGCCAGCGGCCTGCCGGTCGCGGCCTTCCCGGTCAAGGGCCCCCGCGACGTGATCGGCGATGCCCCGGTCGGCGCCCTCGATCACGACCTGCGCAACGCCTGCTTCGCCGCGCTCGACATTTCCCGGCAGGACTGCGTTGAATTTGCCGCCAATTACACCTGGGAAGCCTCGGCGCGGGCTTTTGTCGACAGCATCCAGGCTGTGGGGGCCGTGCTGCCCGGCCGGAACGGCGCGGAACAGCCTCGCTTCGTCGCCTGACGGGGTAGATTCTTGTTTTGACGCGTTTTCCTGGCGCGAACCGGTATCCGCTTCGCTCGAAAATGCTCTGCGGATCCTCGCACAGAGGTGTCTTGCCCGGGCCTCACCGGCCGCGATAACATTCGACCATGACCGAACAGCTCCTCCCGGTCGGCCCTGCCGACATCGATGCCGCAGCGCGCGTGATCGCGCCCTACGCGATCCGCACCCCGCTGTTGTCCTTTCCCGTGCTCAACGAGCGCGTCGGCGCGAAGGTGTTCTTGAAGCCGGAGATGCTCCAGCGCACCGGCTCCTTCAAGTTCCGCGGCGCCTTCAACAAGGTGTTCTCGATCCCGCAGGACAAGCGTGCCGGCGGCGTCGTCGCGTTCTCCTCTGGCAACCACGCCCAGGGCGTGGCTGCGGCGGCGAAGATCCTCGACATGCAGGCAACCATCGTGATGCCGGCGGACGCCCCGCTGTCCAAGCGCGAGCGCACCAAATCCTACGGCGCCGAGGTGGTGCTGTATGACCGCGACAAGGACGACCGCGAGGCGATCTCGCGCGGCATCGCCGAGAAGCGCGGCGCGACACTGGTCAAGCCGTATGACGATCCCTTCGTGATCGCGGGGCAGGGCACCGCCGGCCGCGAGATCGCGGAGGACATGGCAACGCTCGGCCTTGCCCCCGACATCGTGGTGGCGCCGGCCTCCGGCGGCGGCCTGATCGCGGGCGTCGCGACGGCCGTGAAGGCGCGCTATCCGCAAGCCGAGATCGTGGTGGCCGAGCCCGAGGCGTTCGACGATCACGGCATCTCGCTGACCGCAGGCCATCGCGAGCCGCATCCGCCGGCAGGCCGCACCATCTGCGATGCGCTGATGGCGCTGATGCCCGGCGAGATGACGTTCGCGATCAACAGCAAGCTGCTCGCGCGCGGCGTGACGGCCTCGGACAAGGAAGTCGGCGCGGCCGTGGCGTTCGCCTATCGCGAGCTGAAGCTGGTGGTGGAGCCGGGCGGTGCGGTGGGCCTTGCCGCATTGCTGGCCGGACGTCTCGATGTCGCCGGCAAGAACGTCGTCATCGTGCTGTCGGGCGGCAATGTGGATGCCGACCTGTTCGCCGAGCTGGTGGCCTGAGCCTCCATTCGACGCCCCTCTGGGCGCGCCGATGTCTCGACAGCGTCATGGCCGGGCCTGTCCCGGCCATCCACGGCTTTTCTCACAGCACGAAGAACGTGGATGCCCGGGACAAGCCCGGGCATGACGAGCTTTTCTGTGAGCGCGGCTGAGGCAAGAAGCCAGTTGCATTCTCGTTCCCCGACATAAAGAAGGGGCAGAGCGTTTCCGCTCTGCCCCTTCTTGTATTGTCGTTTGGTAATTTTTTGAACGTGCTCCTTGCTCGGTGCAACCTCTCCCGCTTGCGGGGGAGGTCGGCGCGAAGCGCCGGGTGGGGGTCTCTCCAAGCTGGGATATTTTCAGTACGTCAACTTTCCCGTTGTGGAGGCACCCTCTCCCCAACCCTCCCCCGCAAGCGGGGGAGGGAGCGCACCGTCTTCTCCTTGCGATCAGTGCATGAAGCCGCGGTGGTTGTTGCCGCCGCCCGTGCTCGGGGCCTGGTTCATCGACTGGCGGAAGTTGTTGCCGCCGTTGCTCACCATCCTGTTGGTCGTATTGAGCTGCGGACGGTTGTTGTTCTGGTTCTGGATCTGCACCTTGTTCACCGGATTGTTGTTGAGCTTCACGATGCCGGTGTTGCCGTTGTTGACGCGGATCGGGTCGTTCTTGGTCTGAACTGGCTTCACATCGACGGTTGAGCCGCCCTTGCCGACATTCACCGGCATGCTCACGATCTTGCCGGGGTTGCCGTTGGTCGTGCCATTGGTGGTGCCGTTGGTCGTGCCGGCAGTGATGCCGCCGTTCGGCTTGGTGTTGGTCACGGGCAGGGTCACGATCTTGCCGGTGCCAGTGGTGTTGGTGCCGGTGGTCGGCGCGGGCAGGGTGACGATCTTGCCCGGGGTCTGCGTCGGCGTGCCGCTCTGCTGGTTGCTGCCCGCCGGCAGGTTGACGACCTGGCCGCCGTTGCCGAGCTTTCCGATAACGTTGCCGTCGACCGGCTTCTGCACGACCGGCAGGTTGCCGTTGATCTGGCCGCCACCATTACCCTGCTGCGTCAGCGGCATGTATTTGGGCTGGCCGAGATTGCCCATCTTGAAGATCGGGGCAATGTTCTGCGGCGCCAGGAACTTGGTCGGCTGCATCAAGGGGATCAGCTTCGGCTGGGCCGCGAGCTTCAGCGCGGAGACGCCATAGGGGCTGTTGCCAAAGCTGTCGTAGAAGGTCTGATAGCCGAGCGGCGAGTTGGCGAGCACCGCCTTGTGCCAGGCCTGCGAGAGCAGGAGGTTGTTCAGCAGCCAGCGGATGTGGTCGCACAGCGGATCGTGCGGGTACATCTGGATGAACTCCTGATAGTACTCCGGCCGGCCCTCGGACACCACGTAGTCATAGGCCTGCCGCGTCGAGCGGCTCGGCAAATTGGCGGCCATCTGCACGACGGGCGCATTCAACGGCGCGCGGTTGGCGGCAACCGCGGTGTCGCCGAAGAAGGTGAAGTCGCTCGTGAGCGAGGAGCTCTCCCACGGGATCTGCGCGCCGCTCGTGGTCTGGTTCACCTGCAGACGCACGCGCTTGAACAGCTGCTCGATCGGCACATTGGGCTCGCGGGCAACGTCCAGGAAGGCTTGCGTGTATGGGCTGTGGCCGTTGGTGCCGTCCTGCGCTTCGGCGCCCGGCGCGGTGGAATAGCCGACGATCGAGCCGTTCGGCGCGTCAACGATGGCCAGGCCACGGCCGGCGTCGTTCACGTTCGGGAACGGGTTGTTGCGGCAGGCATCGAGAATGACGATGCGCATGCGGCTCGGGATCGTCTCCAGCGTCGACATCACGTCGACGAGGCGCACCGAGTTGTTGACGAGCTCGGTCGGGTTGCCGACCTTGGCGTCCACGGGAACGAGATAGTTCTCGCCGGCGAGCTGCACACCGTGACCGGCGTAGTACACCATCGCCACCGTGTTCGGGCCCCGCGCTGACACTTTGGCGGAGAAGTCCTGGACGACGCGGAGCATGTCGTTCTGGCCCAGATCGGTTGCCGAGACGACCTCGAACCCGGCGGAGTTCAGGAACTGGGCCATCGACTGGGCGTCGTTGTCGGGATTGGCGAGCTGCGGCGCATTCTGGTAGTTCGAATTGCCGATCACCAGCGCGACGCGCTGCTCCGGCCCCTGCAGCGCGGTGGGGGCGGGTTGGACCGGGGCGACTTGGGCGGAAACGGGGCCGCAGGCGAAGCCGAACAGGCTTCCCAAGAGGCCGGCCGTCATCAGGAAGGGTCTCAGGCGGAACATGGCGTGCTCCTTTCGGCACTGATCTCGATGCGAGATTGGTTGCGAGGAAGACTGGCCGCGTTCGAGGAAGAGGTCCGTGACCGCAATCACCATGATAGGCTGCGTGATCTGAATCACGCTTGGAACCGGCCTTGGTTAGCGGCTGCTTGCCGGCCACGAGACGTTTGGGAGACTTCATGCTGAAATCGATCGATCCGATCCTCACGCCCGACCTGCTCTGGCTGCTGGCCTCGATGGGCCACGGAGACGACCTGGTGTTCGTCGATGCCAATCACCCTGCCACCCGCATCGCGCAAAGCACGACGTCGCAGCGCCTGATCCAGCTGCCGGGCATGACCATGGAGGCCGCGATCCGTGCCATCATGTCGGTCTATCCGCTCGACGATTTCGATCCCGATCCGGTGCGCGTGATGGCGCCGGTGGACGATCCCGACCGCGTGCCCGACGTGCAGCGTGCGGTGCTGGCGGAGATCGCGCGTGCCGCCGGCAGCGCCGTCACGCCCGGCAAGCTCGCGCGTCCGGACTTCTATCGTGCGGCGGCGGCGGGCTTCGGCGTCGTGCAGGTCGGCGACAACAGGGGCTATGGCTGCTTCCTGATCCGCAAGGGCGTGATCTAGAGCTAGCCGCGACCGATGAGATGGATCGCCGAACGCCAGGCGTGCTGCGACAACGCCTCGAGGTTTCGAACCGCCTCGACGCGAAGGAGCGCAGCGTCGGCGGTCAGCGTTCCATTGGCCACCGCACCGAGCGTCGCACTGCGGTGGGCGCGCAGCATGTCGCGGAGCTGTGCCGTACAGCGCTCGAGCTCGGCGATGGCCTCATCGGGCGGGTCCGCGCGGGGACCTGCCAGCATGTCCCCGGTATGCGGGGCGTGGGTCGATCCATCGACGCGGGGCGGCGCCGCTACGCCGCGCGCAATCGCGGCGGCGGTCAGCATTACTTCTGCACACAGCTCTGCGGCGCGGATGTCCTCCGGTCCGCCTGCTATCGCGCCGGAAATGTTGCCCCCATTTGCGAGGTCCGTCAGTCGCGTCGCGTGGTCCAGTGCGTGCAGCGTGCTCGTGAGACGCCGTTGCTCGTCGTCGGTCTCGGGTGGTCCGGCCACGTCCGACAGGAATATTTGCGCCTGGCGCACGGCATCGGCGGCTTCCTGCACGGACACGGCGTCCCTTCCCAGGCGTATCGGTCCCGCGCGGGCCGCCAGTTGCGCCTCGACCCAACCGCACACCGTCATGAGTACGCGCGCGATCGTGCGCCGGACCGCTTCCACCGCCACGATCGGGGTCTGCAGCGCCGAAGGATCGAGGCATCGCGTCAGCGGCGAGCCGCGCTCGGGCAGAATCCTTTCGACCAGCCGCGTGAACGGGTTGATCAGCGGCAGCAGGACCGCGACACCGAGGACGTTGAATGCGGTGTGGTATCCGGCGAGCAGCGTGACGCCGTCGATCGTGTCCGAAGCGCGCAGCAGCAAGGGCGTCACGACGGGAAAAGCCACCAGCGCGATGAGCGCGGCGATCAGCTTGAAGAGGACGTAGGCGATGGCCAATCGTTTTGCGGTGGCACTCGCGCCGATCGCGGCGAGTGCGGAACTCGTCGCCGTTCCGATGTTCTGGCCGATGATCAACGCGCAGGCCTGATCCAACCCGATTGCGCCGGCGAAATAGCCGGACAAGGTCACTGCGATGGCGGCCGTCGACGATTGCATCAGCGCGGTCATGACCAATCCGGTCACGACCAGCGCCAGCACGCCGAGCAGGCCCGACCACCACGACGTCCCGGGACTGCCGAGGACCGCAGGCAGATCCGCCGGGTGCAAACGCTCCGCCAGCCCGCCCATACCCTGCTGCAGGGTCGTCAGTCCGAACAGCACGAGTCCAAATCCCGCGAGCGCGGCGCCAGCGCCGGAGATTCGTCCGCGGCCGAGCAGCCTGGTCAATGCGCCGACGAAGATCATCGGCAACGCCGCGGCCGTGAGCGAGACGCGGACGCCGATCAGCGCGACCAGCCAGCCGGTTCCCGTGGTGCCGATATTCGCACCGAAGACCAGGCTCAACCCTTGCTGGAACGTCAGCAGGCCGGCGCTGACAAGACCGATCGTCGTCATCGTCGTCGCGCTGGAGGACTGCACCAGCAGCGTGACGATGGCTCCCCAGAATGAGCCGAGCAGCGGCGTCGACGCCGCCTTGCCGAGCACCGCGCGCAGAGCGGAACCCGCCAGCGCCTTCAGGCCCTCCGTCATCACGGTCATGCCGAGCAGAAAGAGACCTACTCCGCCGAGCGTCGAGATCGCAATGGACATGCATGCGCCTCGCGATACTGCACCACGAATAGCGAGGTAGAGAGTACAGCAACAAAGCCCCGATGGGTCGGATCAATTGTGACGCGAGGGGCAGGCTTTCGAGTCGAAGCGGCAAAAAGCCTCCCACTCGAATTTGAATGGCCTTCCAGGAGGCCAGCGTCTATGGTCGACGCATGTCTCGCCTTGTGTGTCTATTCGTTGCTGTCATCCTCTCGCTGCTGCCGGCTGTCGCATCCGCTGAGCCCGCTCAAAAGCGACCCAAGCCGGTCTGGAAGGGCTACGGCTTCCTGCCGGGCTATCGCCAGCCGCTGAGCAACAGCATTCCGCTCTACAAGCAGAAGGACGCGATGCGGCGCCTCGCGCGCAACGAGCGCCGCCATTGGTACATCGACCCGGTTCCGCAATATTACCGCTGGGACGGCGAGTGGCACTATTTCGGCCGGCCCGGCTTCGGCGGCGGCCGTTACAACGGCGGCAGCTTTGGCCCGTGCTGGACGCGTACGCCGATCGGCGCGGTGTGGAATTGCGGGTGAGGGCTTAAGGAAAGCTGCGGACGACCTCGATCAATCCGACGATTGCGGCATTGAAGGCATCGAGCTCTTCGGCCGGAATCCAATGTTCGAGGTGTGAGCGTCCGCCGGCCTCCTGCACGTCGTACTTCGCAATGAAGTCGCGCCTGACCTCAAACCGTGTCACGAATCCCGAACCGCTCGCCGGCACATTCCAGTCGCGCGCGATCTTGACGGCGTAGTCCTCGGTCAGCACCGGATAGAAGATCGGCTGGTCCGGCAGGCGCGGCGGAAACGCGCGCATGCCGGATTGCGCGATCAGCTCGAGCTCCTTCGGGCCGACGGGACGCCAAAGCGTGATGGTGTCTGCGGTGGGGGACATCGGTGTGAGATCTGGTTCAGGACACTACATACACCGGCGGCATGTGGAGCGAAACTCGTAGCTCCATCACCGTCACCCCCGCGCAACGGCGAAGCCGTTGTCGCTGGCGGTGCTCGCCTCTTCGGCGAGCCTCGAAGGGCGACGACCCGGCCGCATCGGGGCCGTGCATCCTTCGAGGCTCGGCGCACGATGCGACGCATCGAGCGCCTCGCACCTCAGGATGACGGAGTTGATGCTGTCGTCATTGCGAGCGCAGCGAAGCAATCCAGACTGCCGCTGCGGAAGGATTCTGGATTGCTTCGCTGCGCTCGCAATGACGATGTGGCGAGAGTGTGCGCCACAATTCGCTCCGTGCCCCGGACGCAGCGCAGCGCCTCTTCGACGGTGCGCTGCTGGGCCGGGGCCCATGTTGCGGCGGAGGTTGTGGCCTCTGGGTCCCGGATCTGCGCTTCGCTTGTCCGGGACACGTAGCCCTTACGAGAAGAACGCGATCTTCTCGGCCTGGGTCATGCGGCGGATCGGCGCGAGCGGGTCGTTGGCCGGCGCGCGGGGCTTTTGCAGGATCCCGCTGGCGAGGATGGTGGCGCCGAGCGAGGCCTCGGGGAGCGGCGAGGGCATCGGCAGCGCCGCAGCGGGCGCCGCGGCGAACGTTGCCGTGGCCGCCATGGCGGGCGCCGGCTGCTCCATCACTTCGGCGGCGGCTTCCGCGATGGCGTCGGTGAGGCGCGCGAGCGAGTCCATCGCGATCGGTGCGTCGGCGGCGGGCTCTTCCGCGATTGCTGCGGCAACGGGCTGCGGCGCGACCGGCTCGGCGGCAATCGGGGCTTCGACCGCTGCCGCGGCCACAGGCTCCGGACTTGAGTCCAGACTTGGCCCCAGACTTGGCTCCGGGCTTGCAACGGCCAGCTCGACCGGCTCGATGATTTCGTCGAACTCCGGATCGGGCGCGGCCATCTCCAGCGCGATGGCCTCGAGGATCGCTTCGTCCTCGGCCTCCGCAGCAGCGTCCAGCGAAAACGCGTCGCTGACATCGGCGATGGCGGCGGGCTCGGCGGCCGGCTCCGTAGCAACAGTCTCCGGGACCGCGATGGTCTCGACCGCCGCCGTGTCGGACGCGATCTCGCTGTCCGCTACAGCCTCGGGCGCGACGGTTGCATCCATGGCCTGCTCGGCCATTGCGGTCGTGCCGGCTTCCTCGATGGAGGCTTCCTCGATGGCGGCTTCGGGCGCGGAGGTCGCTGCGACCTCCTGCGGCATCTCCGTAAAAGCCACGGGTGCTTCGCTCGTCATCGCGGCAGGCGCGGCCTCGACTGGCGCAGCTTCGGCGACGGGCGGCGGCGATTCCTGTGCAGGCGCGGGCGAGGAACGCTCGGCCTGCGGCACAGCGCCGCCCTCGGTCTGCTCGATCCGTTCCCTGAGCAAATCGAATGCGGCCTTGAGCTCGACGCGGGGGTCGATGGTCGAAATCTGCCCGCACGCCGCCTCGATCGAAGCGAGCTGCGAATCAATGAGATCGCAGATTCGCCCGTCGGCGCCGATCTCGCGCCAGCGCCAGGAGATCTCCTTGATGATGCGCACGCCGCGCGGGATCGGTGCGAGGCTCGCCTCGATCGCGGCGGGATCGAACGCTGCGATCGCGATCGTCTCGGCCTCGCGGATGGCGCGGCGGATCTCGATCAGCGCCTCGGGCAGGCGGTCCTCGACGACGGGTTGTCGCTGTGCCGCAAGGGTTTCTGCGATTTTGGCGACCGCATCGAGCACCATGCGGGTGTCCGCATTGCGGTTGCGCTTGGCATATTCGCCGAGGAACCAGCGGCCGCGCGCGGTCTCCATGAAGGCTTCGCGGATCGCGTCGTAATCCTGCTCGTTCGGCTCGGCCGCGCGGGCAGACATGGGCGAAAGGGCGAATGCTTCGTTGGCCATGACAATCTCGTCGCGCAAATCAGTGCGCGTTACTGTAACGATCACCACGATATCGACCGAATCGCAATTGGTTTGATGCAGACCGAATCACAAATCCCCACGCCAGCATCGGCGAAGCGGCGATTCGCCGTCAGCCTGGCGCTGTTCTATTCGGCGGTCTTCGCGGTCTCCGGCACGCATCTGCCGTTCTTTCCGGTCTGGCTGAAGGCGATCGGCATCGACGCGGCCTGGATCGGCCTCATCAACGCGCTGCCGGCGATCACGCGCTTCACGACGCTGCCGCAAGTGACCGCCTTTGCCGAAAAGCGACACGCCATTCGCGCGGCCATGATGGTGTCGGTGCTGGCGACCGCGATCGGCTTTACGGCCGTGGGCTTGCAGCAGCAGCCGCTGGCGCTGTTCCTGATCTACGCGCTGACCTGCATGATGTGGACGCCGACGATGCCGCTGACCGACGCCTATGCGCTGCGCGGCGTCGCGCGCTACGGGCTCGATTACGGCCCCTTGCGGCTGTGGGGCTCGGCGGCGTTCGCCGCGGGCTCGCTCGCCTGCGGCTATCTCGTCGACGTCATCGCGGCGCGCGAGCTGATCTGGGTCATCGTCGCCTGGGCCGTCGTTGCCATCCTCGCCAGCCTGCTGCTGCAGCCGCTCGACGACATCAGGCGCAAGAGCGCAGGGGCGCGTGCCGACACCGCGCTGCTGCGCGACGCCGGCTTCTGGGCGGTCATCGCCTCGGCGGCGCTGATCCAGGGCAGCCACGTCGCCTACTACACTTTCTCGGCGATCAACTGGCAGCTCCATGGCATCAGCGGGCTGACCATTGCGGGGCTGTGGACGCTCGGCGTGATCGCCGAGATCGTCGTGTTCGCGCTGTCGCCGCGCTTCTCGCTGCATCCGTCCACGATGATCGCGATCGGCGGGGTGAGCGCCGTCGTGCGCTGGGTCGTCACCGCGAGCGAGCCGCCGCTCGCGCTGCTCGCGATCGTGCAGCTCGGCCACGGCCTCAGCTTCGGCATGACCATCGTCGGCACGATGAATCTGCTGGTGCAGCGCGTCCCCTCGCATCAGATCGCGCGCGGGCAGGGCTATTATGCCGCCTGCAACGGCCTCTTGGGTGCTGCGACCTCGATCGCGTCAGGCGCGATCTACGCCAGCATCGGCGACAGCCTCTATTACGTGATGGCCGCAATGGCGGCAGTGGGCGCGGTTCTGATCTGGTCTGCGCGGCATCGGCTGAAGGCTCAGCCCCAGAGCGAGGCGTCCGGCGGATAGACCAGGCTGTCATCATAGCGCAGGGCGTGATCGCGGTCGCGCGCCAGCAGCAAGGGGCCGTCGAGATCGACGAAGCGCGCCTGCGGCGTCACCAGCATGGCGGGCGCCATCGACAGCGAGGTCGCCACCATGCAGCCGATCATGATCTCGAAGCCGAGCGCCTGCGCGGCGTCCGCCATTGCCAACGCCTCGGTGAGGCCGCCGGTCTTGTCGAGCTTGATATTCACCGCGTCGTAGCGCTCGCGGAGCGGGGCCAGCGAGTTGCAGTCGTGCACGCTCTCGTCGGCGCAGACCACGAGCGGCCGCTTGATCCGCGCCAGGGCGTCGTCCTTGCCTGCGGGCAGCGGCTGCTCGACCAGGGTGACGCCGACGGCGTCGCAGGCGACGAGGTTGGCTTCCAGATTGGCCTCGGTCCAGGATTCGTTGGCATCGACGATCAGCTCGGATTCGGGGGCCGCCTTGCGCACCGCCGCGATCCGCGCCGGATCGCCATCGCCGCCAAGCTTGATCTTGAGCAGCGGCCGGTGCGCGGCTTTGGCCGTTGCGGCGGCCATGGCCTCGGGGGTCCCTAACGAGATCGTGTAGGCGGTGGTGCGCTCGCCGGGCACGGGGCGGCCGAGCAGGTTCCAGGCCCGGAGGCCGGCCGCCTTGGCTTCGAGGTCGATCAGGGCGCAATCCAGCGCGTTGCGGGCCGCGCCGGGGGGCATGGCGGCTTGCAGGGCCTGCCGGGTCATGCCGGCGGCCACGGCTCCCTGCATGGCCTCGATGGCGGCAAGGGTCGCCTTGGGGGTCTCGCCATAGCGGGGATAGGGCACGCATTCGCCGCGGCCGGTCAGGCCGTCCCGGCTCACTTCGGCCACGACGGTCACGGCCTCGGTCTTGGCGCCGCGGCTGATCGTGAAACTGCCGGCAATGGGAAAGCGCTCGATTCGCGCCAGAAGGGCCGGAACTTTGCTGGAAGTCATTTTGAACTCTGGCGAAATCTGAACCTGCTAGTTACCTCTAGCAACTAACGTTAACCAGTTGGGGATACCTTCTCTGGGTAAGGGCGCGTGCGCAACTATCTGATTTTCTCCGCCCCGGTACGGGAGCGGACAACTTGAGCAGCGATCCGAAGCTGGAGCGGATTGCGAAGGGCAACGCGCTGGCACTCTGCGCCACCGGAACCTGGACCGCGAGCTTTGCGCCGGTCCTGGAGCGAATGGTGGCGGACGCCGAGAAGCTCGCCGGCAGCCCCCAAAGCATCTTCATCGACGTCTCCGAGGTCGCCAAGCTCGACACCTTCGGCGCCTGGCTGATCGAACGGCTGCGCCGCAGCCTGACGCATGGGGCGGTCGAGGCACAGATCGCGGGGCTCTCGGCCAATTATTCGAGCCTCGTCGACGAGGTGCGGCGGGTCAGGGCGACCCCCGTGGTCGAGACCTCGACGGTCACCATCACCGGCATGCTGGAGCAGATCGGCCGGGCCGTGGCCGGCGTCGGCGGCACCGTGGCCGGCCTGATCGACATGCTCGGCGCGGTGCTCGCGGCCGGCTTCCGCGTGCTGATCCACCCCCGTTCGTTCCGCCTGACCTCGACCGTGCACCACATGGAGCAGGTCTGCTGGCGCGCGGTGCCGATCATCGTGCTGATCACCTTCCTGATCGGCTGCATCATCGCCCAGCAAGGCATCTTCCATTTCCGCCGCTTCGGCGCCGACATCTTCGTCGTCGACATGCTCGGCGTGCTGGTCCTGCGCGAGATCGGCGTGCTGCTGGTCGCGATCATGGTCGCGGGCCGCTCGGGCAGCGCCTACACCGCCGAGCTCGGCTCGATGAAGATGCGCGAGGAGATCGACGCGCTGCGCACCATGGGCTTCGACCCTATCGAGGTGCTGGTGCTGCCGCGCATGCTGGCGCTGGTGCTGGCGCTGCCGATCCTCGCCTTCCTCGGCGCGATGGCCGCGCTCTATGGCGGCGGTCTCGTCGCCTGGCTCTATGGCGGCGTCGATCCCGAGGCCTTCCTGCTGCGCCTGCGCGATGCCATCTCGATCGACCATTTCATCGTTGGCATCGTGAAAGCACCTGTCATGGCCGCGGTGATCGGCATCGTCGCCTGCGTCGAGGGCCTCGCCGTGCAGGGCAGCGCGGAATCGCTGGGACAGCACACCACCGCGTCGGTGGTGAAGGGCATCTTCTTCGTCATCGTCATGGACGGCGTGTTCGCCATCTTCTTCGCCTCGATCGGGATGTGACGATGGCTGGCGAAATTCAAAACCCCATCATCCGCGTCCGCGACATCACCGTGCAGTTCGGCGCGACGCGCGTGCTCGACGGTCTCAATCTCGACGTCAAGCGCGGTGAGATCCTGGGATTTGTCGGCCCATCAGGCGCGGGCAAGTCCGTGTTGACGCGCACCATCATCGGCCTGGTGCCGAAGGTCGCCGGCTCCATCGAAGTGTTCGGCGTCGACCTCGATTCCTCGAACACCTCGCAGCGCCGCAATGTCGAACGGCGCTGGGGCGTGCTGTTCCAGCAGGGCGCGCTGTTCTCGTCGCTAACCGTGCGCCAGAACATCCAGTTTCCGATGCGCGAATATCTTCGCGTCTCGCAGCGGCTGATGGACGAGATCACCATGGCCAAGCTGACCATGGTCGGGCTCAAGCCCGAAGTCGCCGACCGTTTCCCCTCGGAGCTGTCGGGCGGCATGATCAAGCGCGTCGCGCTGGCGCGCGCGCTGTCGCTCGATCCCGACCTGGTGTTCCTCGACGAGCCGACATCGGGCCTCGACCCGATCGGCGCCGGCGATTTCGACGAGCTGGTGCGGACCCTCCAGCGCACTTTGGGGCTGACCGTTTTCATGGTAACCCACGACCTCGACAGCCTTTACACCGCTTGCGACCGCATCGCCGTTTTAGGGAACGGTAAGATCATTGCGGCAGGGTCGATCGCCGACATGCAGGCCTCGCAGCATCCCTGGCTGAGGCAGTATTTCCATGGCAAGCGCGCCCGCGCGGTCATGGGTTAGTAGCTGGGTTGAGTAGCCGGAGCACCTGATGGAAACGCGGGCGAATTACGTATTGATCGGATCGTTCACGCTGGCGGTGATCGCCGCGGCGATCGGTTTCGTGCTGTGGTTCCAGTCGCTGCATACCACCAAGCAGCGCAGCCCGTTGCGCGTCGTGTTCGAGGGGCCGGCGGCGGGCCTGCGCAACGGCGGCAGCGTCAACTTCAACGGTATCCGGGTGGGTGAGGTGGTCTCGGTGAAGCTGGACAACCCGCGGCGGGTTGTCGCACTCGCCATGATCGAGAACAACGCCCCGATCCGCAAGGACACCCTGGTCGGCCTCGAATTCCAGGGTCTGACCGGCGTCGCCGCGATCTCGCTCAAGGGCGGCGAGGAGGCCGCGGCCCCGCCACCGCTCGACCAGGACGGCATCCCCACGCTGACGGCCGATCCCAACAAGCTGCAGGACGTCACCGAGGCGATCCGCGGCACGCTGCAGAACATCAACAAGATCGTCGCCGACAATCAGGAATCGGTGAAGAACTCGCTGAAGAATCTCGAGACCTTCACCAACTCGCTGGCGCGCAATTCCGAGAAGATCGACGGCGTGATGGCCAAGGTCGACGGCGTCATGCTCAAGGCCGACAGCCTCATGCTCGGCCTCAACACGCTGGCCGGCGGCAAGGACGGCGGCGAGCTGTTCCAGGCGGTGAAGTCGATCCGCGAGCTCGCCGACGATTTCGACAAGCGCTCCGGCGCGCTGATGGCCGACGGCCGTCGCACGCTCGGCGACATCAGCCGCGCCGTGAACAATTTCGACCGCAACCCGACCCGCGTGCTGTTCGGCGCCAGCAACTCATCGCAGGCCGCCCCGCCGCCCGAGCCGCCGAAGCCGGCGGCGACGCCGCCCAGGCGGCAGCAGTAACGCGTCGTCTCTCTTTCGTCGCTTCGCTCCTCGCAATGACGGCGGCGGGACGACCTCCGCGCAATCACTCTCGTGTCCCGGACGCGCTGCAACGCGCAGCGTTGCTGCTCAGAGCCGGGACCCAGAGGCTACACGGTACAACGCCGCGACATGGGCCCCGGCTCAGCAGCGCACCGCTGAAGTAGCGCTGCGCTGCGTCCGGGGCACGCGGGCGTGCACGCTCTCTCCACCCGTCATTGCGAGCGTAGCGAAGCAATGACGGGCCGATACGAAAGTATGGGGGTCCGGCCGAGCCAAGGTAGGGGGAGGGGCTGGCCGTCATAGTCCGCTATATCGCGCTCAAGGCGCGCCCACGAAAAGGCGCGTCGACTTCACTCACAGGGGAGGCGAGCGTGATACGTCTGTTGCTGCTGCTGCCGTTCATCGGACTGATGATCGTGCCGTTCTACAATATCCGGGAGCCGCATCTGTTCGGCTTTCCGTTCTTCTACTGGTATCAGCTCGCCTGGGTGCCGCTGACCTCGCTCCTCACCTACATCGTCTACAGGAGCGTGCGCCGTGCTGACTAATGTCGATAGCGCGGCATTCGCCGTATTCCTCGCCCTGTTCGTCCTCGTCACCGGCATGGGCTTCGTCGCCTCGCGCTGGCGCAAGCCGGAGACGCTCGCCCATCTCGACGAGTGGGGCCTCGGCGGCCGCAAGTTCGGGACCTGGATCACCTGGTTCCTGGTCGGCGGCGATTTCTACACCGCCTACACCGTGATCGCCGTTCCGGCACTGGTCTACGCGGTCGGCGCCTACGGCTTCTTCGCGCTGCCCTACACCATCATCGTCTATCCCTTCGTGTTCGCGGTGATGCCGGTGCTGTGGAAGGTCGCCAAGGAGCGCGGCTACGTCACTGCGGGCGACGTGGTGCGCGGCGCCTACGGATCGCGCGGGCTCGAGCTTGCAGTTGCGGCCACCGGCGTGCTGGCGACGATGCCCTACATCGCGCTCCAGCTGATCGGCATGGAGGTGGCGATCAAGGCGCTCGGCCTGCATGGCGAGGTGCCGCTCGTTCTCGCCTTCCTGGTGCTGGCGCTCTATACCTATTCGTCGGGCCTGCGTGCGCCGGCGCTGATCGCCTTCGTCAAGGACATCATGATCTACATCGTGGTGATCGCCGCGATCGCGATCGTGCCGTCCAAGCTCGGCGGCTACGGTGCGATCTTCACCGCGGCAGATGCGGCATTCGCCAAGAAAGGCGCGGGCGGCATCCTGCTGTCACCGGCGCAGATCATGCCCTATGCGTCGCTGGCGCTGGGCTCGGCGCTCGCCGCCTTCATGTACCCGCACACGCTGACCGGCATCTTCGCATCCTCGGGCGGCAACACCATTCGTAAGAATGCGATGCTGCTGCCGGCCTACACGCTGCTGCTCGGCCTGCTCGCGCTGCTCGGCTACATGGGCCATGCGGCGGGTCTCAAGCTCGCCAGCAACAACGACGTCGTGCCCGAGCTGTTCAAGACGCTGTTCCCGAGCTGGTTCGCGGGTTTTGCGTTCGCTGCGATTGCGATCGGCGCGCTGGTGCCGGCCGCCGTCATGAGCATCGGCGCGGCCAATCTGTTCACCCGCAATTTCTGGAAGGTGTGGGTCGATCCGAAGGTGACGCCGGCGGGTGAGGCGAAAGTGGCCAAGATCACCTCGATGCTGGTGAAGGTCGGCGCGCTGCTCGCCATCCTCCTGATGCCGACGCAGTTCGCGCTCGACCTGCAACTGCTCGGAGGCCTCTGGATCCTGCAGACGCTGCCGGCGCTGGTGTTCGGTCTCTATCTGAACTGGTTCTCGAGCACGGCGCTGCTGGCCGGCTGGGCGGTCGGCCTTGCGGGTGGATCGTGGCTCGCCTGGTCGGACGGGCTGAAGCCGCTGCACGGCATCGACTTCGGTGCCGGTCCGGTTGCGATCTACACAGGGCTCCTGGCGCTCGCGCTCAACATCGTGGTGGCCGTCGCGGTCAACCTGGTGGTCAAGCGCACGCCGCAGGAGCGGCTGTCCCGCGAAGCAGCCTGAGTGACTGCCATCGGCGGCCGGAGATCCTCCGGCCGCCGATCTCCTTCGGAATGAACGACCTTTCATGCGATTGAAAACGCTCTAGTATCCGCCCGCGCCCCGGCCGCTCGCCGCGGGCGGATCAGACGGTCTCGGGTGAGGATATCTTGCAGGCGTGGTTCGTTCTCGCGGTCGCGGCCGGCTATGTGACCACGCTGTTCCTGGTGGCCTGGTGGGGCGACCGGCGGAGCGCCGGCGGGCCGCTGGTCTCGCCGAGCTCCTGGACGGCCGCGATCAGCTATTGCCTGACGCTCGCGGTCTACAACACCTCGTGGAGCTTCTACGGATCGGTCGGGCGTGCCGCGACCAGCGGGCTGGACTTCGCCACGATCTATATCGGCCCGACCCTGGTGCTGCTGTTTGGCCAGCGTCTGCTGTCCAAGGTGATCGCGATCGCGAAGGCGCAGAACGTCACCTCGATCGCGGACTTCATCGCCGCCCGCTACGGCAAGAGCCAGGTGCTCGCGGCCTTCGTGACGCTCGCATCGCTGCTTGGCGTGCTTCCCTATATCGCGCTCCAGCTCAAGGCAGTCGGCAAGAGCTTCGACTATCTGATCCTGCAGCCCGAGCGGGCCGGCGGTGAGGCACTGCGGTTCTGGCAGGACTCGGCGTTCGGCGTGGCGGCGTCGATGGCGCTGTTTGCGATCGTGTTCGGCGTCCGGCATGTCCATGCCAGCGAGCATCACCGCGGCCTGATGCTTGCGATCGCGTTCGAGAGCGTCGTCAAGCTGGTCGCATTCCTGATCGTGGCGTTGTTCGTGCTGTTCGGACTATCAGGCGGGCCGGGCGCTCTGCTGTCGCAGTTCCAATCCGAGCCGCAACTGGCGGGAATCCTGACCTTCGATCCGGCGCAGCCGGTGTGGCCCGCGACGATCATCATCTCAGGCATAGCCTTCCTGTGCCTGCCTCAGGCTTTCCACGTCGCGGTCGTCGAGAACGAGAGCCCGAACCATACGCGCACCGCGGCCTGGCTCTATCCGGCCTATCTTGCGCTGTTCAGCCTGTTGATCCTGCCGATTGCAGCGGCCGGGCTCACCCGGTTCGGCGCGATGATGGATCCCGACACCTACGTCATCTCGCTGCCGATCGCAGCAGATGCGAGCACCGTCAGCCTGATTGCCTTCCTCGGCGGCCTGTCGGCGGCCACGGGCATGGTGATCATGACGTCCGTCGCGCTCAGCACCATGCTCTGCAACGACGTCATCATGCCGCTGCTGCTGCGCTCGCGCGTGTTTGGGCTGCGCGCGCAGAGCCGGCCGATGACGTCGGTGCTGGTCGCGGTGCGCCGGCTCTCCATCCTCGGCATCCTGCTGCTCGCCTATCTGATGCACCGCCTGGTCAACCAGTCCTATCCGCTCACCGTGATCGGCCTGCTGTCGTTCGTCGCGGTCGCGCAATTTGGTCCCGCATTCGTCGGCGGGCTGTTCTGGCCGCGCGCCAACAAGACCGGCGCCTCGATCGGCATTGCAGCCGGATTCTTCGTCTGGGCTTATACGCTGCTGCTTCCCTCGGCAGCGCCGCTGTGGCCCGGGATCGAGGAGATCGTTCGCCAGGGGCCGTGGCAACTCGCCTGGCTCAAGCCGAACGCGCTGTTCGGCCTCGAAGGGGTCGATCCGATCTCGCACGCCACGCTCTGGAGCCTCGGCGCCAATCTCGTCTGCTTCCTGATGTTCTCGGCGCTCGGACGGCAATCGACCGTCGAGCGCAACCAGGCCGCTGCGTTCGCCGACGGCGTCGTCCGCGAAGCGATCCCGAAGCTGTCGTCGCGCGTGGTGGTCCGGCTCGACGATCTCCGGGCGCTGGCGTTGCGTTTTGTCGGCGCCGAGCGCGGTGCCGCATCCTTTGACAGCTATCTTGCGGCTCGCGTCTCCGGCGCCGGGCCGCGCCTCGATCCGTCGGGGCTCGTCGATCTCGACTCGATCCGGTTCACCGAAAACCTGCTGGCCGGCGCGATCGGTGCGGCATCGGCGCGCGTGGTGATCGCAGCCTCGCTGGAAGGGCACTCGCTGTCGCGGCGGGCGGCGATGGCGATGCTTGACGAAGCCTCGGAGGCGCTGCGCTTCAACCGCAACCTGCTGCAGAGCACGCTGGAGAGCGTGCCGCAGGGCATTTGCGCGTTCGACGCCGAGTTCAACATCACGGCATGGAACGGACGCTTCATTGCGCTTCTGGACCTGCCGCCGGATTTCGTGCGCGTGGGGCTACCACTGGCGGAGCTCATCGCATTCAACGTCGAGCGCGGCGAATATGCCGCGTCCGAATTCGCCGCGCTCCTGGTCAATCGCGACGTCGCCACGCAGCGCTGGCCCTACCTGTACGAGCGCAAGCGGCCGGACGGCACGGTGCTCGAGATCGTCTACGATCGAGTCGCCGAGGGCGGCTATGTCTCGACCTATACCGACGTGACCGAGCGTCACCGCGCCGCGGAAGCCCTGCGGCGCGCCAATGAGGGGCTGGAGCTGCGCGTCCGCGAGCGGACCGAGGCGCTCGAACAAGCCAAAGCAGAAGCCGAGCAGGCCAATCTCGGCAAGACCCGTTTCCTGGCGGCGGCGAGCCACGATCTGCTGCAGCCGCTGAATGCCGCCCGTCTGTTTCTGTCCGCGCTCGACGAGAGCCTGAGTGCTTCCCCGCGCGCGGGCGACGCCGATAAGGAGCGGACCCTGGCCAGCAGCGCGGTCACTGCGCTACGCTCGACCGAACATGTGCTCGACAGGCTGCTCGACATTTCCTCCTACGATGCCGGCGCGGTTCGCGCCGAGATCTTCGACTTCCCGATTGCCGATCTCTTCGTGCAACTGAACGTCGAATTCTCGGCGATGGCACGCGAGCGCGATCTCGCCTTCCGCGTCGTCGATTGCCGCCTCGCGGTGTGCAGCGATCCGCATCTGTTGCGCCGGATCCTGCAGAACCTGCTGTCGAATGCGCTTCGCTACACGCCCGGGGGGCGCATCCTGCTCGGCTGCCGCAGGCGCGGCGGCGCGCTGCGCATCGAGGTCTGGGATACCGGCGTCGGGATCGCAGTGGTGGACCAGAAGCGCATCTTCGAGGAGTTTCAGCGCCTCGCGCCCGGGGCGGACAAGGGACTGGGTCTCGGGCTCGCGATCGTCGATCGCGTGTCGCGGCTGCTCGGCCATACCGTCGATGTGCGTTCACGGTCGGGACACGGCTCCTGCTTTGCCGTCACCGTACCGCTTGCGCGCGGACCCGGCAGGCCGCTTCGGCGCAGTCCGGCGATTGCCGCGCCCGCAGCAGCGGAACGACCTCTGACGATCCTGTGCCTGGACAATGATGCGACCATCCTCGATGGCCTCAAGGCGCTGCTTGGCGGCTGGGGGCATCGCGTGCTGGTCGCAGCAGATGCGGCCGCGGCGATGGCTGCGGCGGCGGTCGATGCGCCCGATGTCGTGCTGCTCGACTACCATCTCGATGGCGGCCGCAGCGGCTTGGACTTTCTCGACGATCTCAGGCAGAAGGCGGGACGCGAGGTCCGCGCCCTGGTCGTCACCGGCGATCGCAGCGAGGCGGTGCGCGAGGAGGCGAGGGCGCGCGGCTGCGAGATCCTGTCGAAGCCGGTCAAGCCGGCGGCTCTGCGGCGCTTCCTCGGCAGCGAAGCCTTGAGCCGGCAGTTCGGGAAACAGGAGAACCCCTGACAATGCGCATCCTGATCGGCGATGATCATCCGCTGGTGCAGGCCGCCTTGCGCAGCGCGCTGTCGGCTGTGTTGCCCGATCTCGACATCATTGCCTGCCAGTCGCTGGACGAGGCGATCGGCGTGCTGACGGCGCAGTCCAGCGAGATCGACCTGATTCTCTGGGACCTGACCATGCCGGGTATCCAGGGATTTGCCGCCCTGTTCATCCTGTCGGCGCAATTCCCGACGGTGCCGGTGGCGATCATCTCGGCCCGGCAGGACGCCACCACGATCCGCCGCGCCATTGCCTATGGCGCATCCGGCTACATCCCGAAATCGCTCGGCCTGCCCGAGATGGCGGAGGCGATCACGAAGATCCTTGCCGGCGAAATCTGGATGCCGCCCAATGTCGGCGGCCGCGGCTCGATCCAGAGCGCCGACGTCGAGCTCGCCGCGCGCATGGCCTCGCTGTCGGCGCAGCAGCTGCGCATTCTCGCGATGATCGTGGAGGGCAAGCTCAACAAGCAGATCGCGGGCGAGCTCGACATTGCCGAGCAGACCGTGAAGGGCCATGTCTCGACGATCCTGCGCAAGCTCGGCGTCGGCTCGCGCACCCAGGCCGCGGTCCTGGCCGAGCGGCTCTCGTTCGGCCAGCCCGGCGGCAATTGAGCGTTCCAGGTCCAAACGAAAACGGAGGCCGCGAGGCCTCCGTTTCCCTGTTCGTCAATCGCTATTGCCGTCTCACCCCAGCCGGCCCGCCGCGTGTGCGAGCAGCGTGTACACGAGACCCGTCTCCGAGGTCAGGTGGCCACGCAGCTCCTGCGGGCCGCGGCCGTCGCGGGCGACTTCGTCGAGCAGGCGCTCGAACTCGGCGACGTAGCGGTCGACCGTGCCCTTGAAGTTGCGGTCGGCGCGGTACTTGCGGGCGACCTCGTCAAAGGCCTTCTGGCCGGCGGGCGTGTAGAGGCGCTTGGTGAAGGCCTTGTTCTCGCCGCGCTGGTAGCGGTCCCACATCTCGGCGGCGAGGTTGCGGTCCATCAGCCGGCCGATGTCGAGCGACAGCGACTCCAGCGGATTGCCGCTACCCTGCGGGGCCTGCGGTTGCGGGGTGGGCGCCGGGCGTGCACGCGGAGCCTCGGGCCGGCCGGCCGGAGCGGCCTGGTTGGCGTCCGTGCGGTTCAGCAGGTCCGACAGCCAGCCATCGCGGCCCTGGTCGTTGCCGGGGGCGACCGGCGGCGCTTCGGTGCGGCGCGAGGTGGCGGGCATGCCGAGGTCCGGCGGCGGCAGCGTCGAGGCGCTGCCGGTGTCGCGCATGCGGGTCTCCGTGCCACGACCGCCGGCAGACGCCATCATCGGCTCTTCCTGGCGCTGGACGGCGACGGAAGCGCGGCCCGTCGTGCTGACGTCGAGGCCGCGGCCATGCTGGGCCACGATGCGGTTGAGCTCGGCGAGGGCCTCGATCTGGTCGACGATCACCTTGCGCATCTGCGCAGTGCTCTCGGCGGCCTCCTGCGGCATCTCGAGCACGCCGCGGCGCAGCTCGTTGCGGGTGGCTTCGAGCTCGTTGTGCATCTCGAAGGCCATCTGCTTCATGCTGGACACGAGGTTGGTGAACTTCTCGGTCGACTGCTTGAACATCGCATCCGCCTCGTCCGTGGTCTGGCGGTAGATGTCGTGCATCGCCTCGATGGTCTGGCGGTGCTCTTCCTCGGACGCCGACCGCACCGCCTCGAACTGGCGGGTGATCGCGGCAGATCCCGCACCGGCGGTCTCGGCGACGACGCGGGCGATGTCACGGGCACGCTCTTCGGCCGCGGCCAGCGATTCATCGAGCAGCCCGGTGAAGCGCGACAGCCGCTGGTCGAGATCGGCCGTGCGCAGGTCGATCGTGGTGACGAGCGATTCCAGCGCCTGCTTGCGCTCGGCGAGCGAGGCGGTGGTGTTCTTGTTGCTCTGCTCGACGACCTGGGCGGCGTCGACCAGGGCCTTGCCGTGCGCGTCGAACTGGGTCGACAGCTCGCCGAGGTCCTGGAGCGCCTTCGTGGTCTTGCTGTTGAAGACGTTGAGCTGGTCTTCCAGGTTCTGCGTCGCCGCGCCGTTGCGCGAGGTGACGTCGTTCATCGCCGAGACGAAGTCGGCGACACGCGTCACCAGCGCCCGCTCGAGCGAGTTGAGGTTGTCGTGCGCACCGGTCAGCACCTCCTGGAGGAGGATGTTGCCTTCGCGCAGGCGCTCGAACAGGGCGACCGTGTCGGTGCGCAGGATCTTGCTGGTCTCCTGCATCTCGGTGACGGCCGCGATCGAGACCTGGCGCGACTGGTCGATCGCGGAACGCGAGGCCTGCTCGAGGTCCTTGAGCGACTTGCCGACCGCGCTGGTGGCGATCTCGCTCGCCGCGTTGATGGTGCGGGCGACTTCGGAGCCGTTGCCCATCATGGTCTGCGAGAACGCATGGCCGCGCGTCTCGATCGACTTCAGCGCGTCGGAGGTGACGCGATCGATGTCGAGCGTGAGCTGGCTGGTCTTCGAGCCGATCGCGTCGACCAGGGCGCCGCGCTTGGAGTCGATCATGTTCGACAGGCGGTCGGCCTGCTGCTGCACATAGGTGACGATCTCGTCGGTCTTGCCGGTCATGGCCTGGCCGAAGCTGGAGCTGGCGGCGAGCACGGAGCGCTCGACGTCGGCCGAGCTCGATTTGACGCGCGAGCTCGCCTCGTTGGAGGCGGAGATCAGCGCGTTCTGGGCGTTCAGCGCGCTGGTCTGGATGTCGTTGGTCGCGTTCGTGGTGGCCGAGCTCAGCGCACGCTCGATCTCGGTCGAGATCGTGCGGATCTGGCTTGCGGCGTCCGCCGAGGTCGAGGTCAGCGAGGTCTGGGCCTCACGCGCGCTGTTCAGGATGGTCGAGGCGGTGTCGGCGCCGACCGCGGTCAGCGTGCGCTCGATGTCCGTAGTGAGCGACTTGATCTGGCTCGCAGCTTCCGTGGAGGAGGAGATCAGGGTGCCCTGGGCCTCGCGCACGCCGCTGGTGAGCGCCTCGATGGTGGCGCCGCCGGCGGTCGCCAGCGCGCGCTGCATCTCGGCCGCGAGCGAACGGACCTGGCCGGTCTGTTCGGCGGAGACGGCAAGAAGGGTGCTCTGGGCGTCGCGGGCGCTGGTGGTGATCGTCTCGGCGGTGGTCTGACCGACCTGCGAGAGCGAACGATGCACTTCGGCCGCGAGCGACTTGACCTGGCTTGCCGCATCCGTGGATGCCGTGACCAGCGTGCTCTGGGCTTCGCGGGCGCCGGCCATGATGCTCTCGGCCGTCGCGGTGCCTGCCATCGAGAGCGAGCGCTGCACGTCCGAGGACAGCGCCTTGATCTGGTTGGCAGTCTCGCTCGAGACCGCGACCAGCGCGCTCTGCGCATCGCGGGCGCCGGAGGTGATCGATTCCGCCGTCGTGGTGCCGGCCATCGAGAGCGAACGCTGCACGTCGGCGGTGAGCGTCTTGACGTGGTTGGCCGCGTCCGAGGACGCGGTGACGAGCGTGGTCTGCACCTCGCGGGCGCCGGCCAGGATCGAGGCTGCGGTTGCCGAACCCGCCGCGGACAGCGTGCGTTCGACGTCGGCCGCGAGGCCCTTGATCTGGGTGGACGCATCGCCCGAGGCGGCGACCAGGGTCGACTGCGCCTCGCGGGCGCTGGACAGGATCGAGTTCGCAGCGCCGGTGCCGACCGCGGTCAGCGCACGCTCGACCTCGGACGAGGTCATCTTGAGCTGGGCGTTGACGTCGGAGGAGACCGTCATCAGCGACTGCTGGGCGGTGCGCGCACCGGTCTGGATCGTCTCGCTGGTGTTGACGACGAGGTTGGTGAGCGAGCGCTCGGCGTCCTCGACATGCGAGCGGATCGCGGTCGAAATCATCTCGGCGCGGGACATCATGTCCTCGCTGGCCTGGCGGCCGCTGCTCTCGATCCGGCCGGCGACGGCCTCGACGCGCGAGCCGAGCAGGTCTTCGAACTGCGCGACGCGGACGTCGATGTCGTTGGCGACCGAGCCGACCTTGGTCTCGATGGCCTGCTGGATATCCTGGAAGCGCGCCGTGACCGTGTCGGTCAGGTGCGTGCTGCGGCCGTCGATCAGCTCGGTGACGCCGGTGATGCGGCGGTCGACCGCCTCGATCGCCTGCGCGGTGCCGTCGGTGATCGTCGAGGTCAGCAGCGTGAGGCGCGTGTCGATCGACTGCACGGCCTGCGAGGCGCCGTTGGTCACGGCGGTCGTCAGGTAGGTGAGGCGGGAGTCGATGGATTCGAGCGCCTGCGTGGCGCCGCCGTTGAGCGTCGTCGTGAGGTGGGTCAGGCGCGTGTCGATCGACTGGATGGTCTGCGACGCACCATCGGTCAGCGAGGTCGAGAGGTGGTTGAGGCGCGCATCGATGGTCTCGATGGCCTGCGAAGCGCCGTCGGTGAGGGACGACGTGAGGTGGGTGAGGCGGGAGTCGATCGACTGGATCGCCTGCGCGGCACCGTCGGTGAGGGAGGTCGCGAGCGTGTTGAGACGTCCGTCGATGGTCTCGGTGACGGACCTGGCACGGGTGTCGAACGACTGCTCCAGCGCGCCGACGCGGCCGCCGAGCTGCTCGTCGAAGGTCTTGATATGGCCTTCGATCGTGTTGTCGAGGCCGGCGATCTTGCCGTTCAGCGAGGCATCGAGGTTGGTGACGCGTTCGCCGATCGTGGTCTCGAACTCGACCAGGCGCTGGTCGAGAACGGCCGTGATCTGGCCGCCGTTCGAGGTGAGGCGGGTGTCGAAATTGTCGACATAGGTCTTCAGCGACTCGTGGATGTCCTGCGTGCGCTGGCCCATGCGATCGACGATCTCGCCGCCGAAAGTCTTCACGGTGCGGTCGAACTCGGAGATGTGGCGGGTGATCAGCGCGCCCAGCGTGCCGGAATCGCGCGCGAACTTCTCGACCAGCTCGGTGCCCTGGTTCTTCACCAGCTCGTCGAAGGCGCTCATCTGCAGCGACAGCGAGTCGTGCGCGGTCTCGGTCTGGCTGACGACCTTGGCGACGAGGGTGTTGACGGTGGCGTCGAGCGCCTCGCTGGCCTTGTCTCCGCTCGTCATGATGTGGTTGGCGAGGCGGCTGCCGGCGTCGTCGATCTTGGCCGAGAGGTCGTTGGAGCGCAGCTCGAGCTCGAGCAGCAGCGAGTCCGACGAGTTCTTCAGGCTGTCGTGCACCTGCTCGGTGCGCTCGGAGATGCCGTCGACGATCGCGGCGGAGCGCTGCTCGAACTCGCCGGTGATGCGGTCGATGCGCTCGTTCAGCATCTCGTGGACGCGGTCGGCGAGGTCGACGAACTCGTCGTGGACGTGGCCGGTCTTGAAGTTGAGGCTGGTGGTCAGCCGCTCGCTGGCATCGAGCACGGCGCGCGTGGTCTCGTTGCTGGCTTCCTCGAGGCGGTCGAGCAGGTCGCCGCCGCGCTCGCCGAGCGCCAGGATCATGTTGTCGCCGGCATTGCTCAGCGCGCTGGTGATGTGGGCGCCGCGCTCTTCCAGCGCGCCGGTGATGGACTTGGCGACCTCGTCGACGCGCGAGGCGATGGCGTCGGAGATCAGCGCGATGTCGTGGCGCAGGTCGATCTGCACGCCGGAGATGGCGCTGCGGACCTGCTCGGCCTGGCCGACCAGATTGTCGCGCTGGTGCGCGATGTCCTGGAGCAGGGCGCGGATGCGCACTTCGTTGTCGCTATAGGCGCGCTCGAGCGCCGCGACCTCGTTGGCGACCAGCGTCTCGAGCTCGCCGGCGCGCGCGATCGCGCGCTCGATGCCGTCGCCCATCGCCGCGACCTCGCGGCGGATGGCCTGGCCGACGGTGACCATGGAATCGGACGCCGAGCCTTCGGGCTCGGAGAAGCGGATCGCGACCTGCGCCATCGCCTGGGCGATCATGCGCATTTCCTGGCCGCGCCAGACGAGGCTTGCCAGGAAGTAGAACAGCATGATCGGCGCGAAGAACATCGCGATCAGGCCGGCGATGACGAGCACGCCGCCGCTCTGGCCCATGGCGGCCTGGATCGAGGGCAGGAAGCCGACGGTCAGCGCGGCGCAGGCGGCGAGCCAGACGCCGGCGAAGATGGTGGCGAAGGTATAGACGCTGCGGGCAGGGCGGCCCTTCTGAAGCGCCTGGAGCAGCTGGCCGATGGTCTCGCGGTCGTCATTGGCGGCGCGGCGCGTGGTGCGCGGCTCCTCGATCGTGTCGAACACGGTCGAGCGCTCGTTGGCGGCGGGGCGCGGCTCGAAGTCCGGCTCGTCGAACGCCGGGGGCGCGGGCGGCGCCACCTGCGGCGCCGTTTCGCCGCGCATCGACGCGTTGCGGCTGGTGTCCGCAGCGGTATCGCTGATGTTCAGGGCTTCCTGGATCGCAGAAAGCGCAACTTCTGTGGGGTCTTTGACCTTTTTGGGAGTGTTCGCCATGTTCAGTCCGAGCCCTCGTTACTAGTACACGCCCCCCGCGAGCCCTGCGCGCGACGCAAGCCCACAGACCGGATCATGCCGCTTATGCGGATCTCCGAGCCGTCCCCACCCGGACGGCTTGTCCGCCAATTTCCGCAACATCCTATTGGCAGAGCGTCGCGAATGAAATGCCCGCGATTAAGACATTCTTAATCATCGTTAACAGGATCGGGCCGTAACGCCTTAGCAATAAATGCAATTCTCCACCGAAGGCGGCCGATTGCGGCAACTTTTCGTCAATATGCGGGCGGATTTAGGTAAAACGGCCCAAACATTTCGTTAACCATTTTCATGCTTGGGTGGGGCGAACTCGCCGCCGGACCGGCGGAACCGTCGCGCGATGCCGGGGCCAGCGCCATGACGCCTGAACTGCAACGGATGGACTGGATGCCCTCGCCCCCGCTTGCGCCCGTCGACAGCCCGCTCGACCTCGACCACCTCTCCCGGATGACGCTCGGCGACACCGAGCTGGAGCAGGAAGTGCTCGCGATGTTCGCCGAACAGGCGGTTCGCCTGCTCGCGGCCATGACGGCCGTGCCGGCCGAGGCCGGGGCGCTCGCGCACAAGCTCAAGGGCTCGGCCCGCGGGATCGGCGCCTTTGCGGTGGCCGACGCCGCTGCCGGCCTCGAGACGGCGATCCGGACCGGCCATGATCGGCCGCATGCCCTGGCCGCGCTGAAAGAGGCGGTGGCTGAGGCCCGCGCCGCCATCGCCGCGATCCTGAAGCTTTAGGCAGGCCCCCGCAAATGTGGGGCCCCGCGCACTAGCCGTTTGATTTGACGGGTTTTCTGCACGCGCGGTGGGACCCACGCCGCTCGAAAACGCTATGGCGCCGGGCTAACCGACCCGTTATAGGACAGCCCAGACCCTCCTTCATTCCCAACATCGCGGCAGCACGAGCACACATGGCCAAGATTCACTTTGTCGACCACAAGGGCGAAACCCGTACGGTGGAAGTCGAGAACGGCGCAACCGTGATGGAAGCCGCCATCCGCAACAGCATCCCCGGCATCGAAGCCGAATGCGGCGGCGCCTGTGCCTGCGCGACCTGTCATGTCTATGTCGACGAAGCCTGGCGCGAGAAGGTCGGCAGCCCGACGCCGATGGAAGAGGACATGCTCGATTTCGGCTTCGACGTGCGCCCGAATTCGCGCCTGTCCTGCCAGATCAAGGTCTCCGACGAACTCGACGGGCTCGTCGTCGGAACGCCTGAACGTCAGGCCTGATCGTCCCCTAGGATACTAGATGCTCGGCGGCGCGACCTCGATGCCGCGCTTGTGCCAGGGTCTGAGCTTCTCGATCACCTCCGCGGTCAGCGGCGCGGGTCGCCGCGTCGCCTCGTCGAGCAGGACGCCCACCGACGTCGCCGACGCGATGCACGTCCCGTTCGAGAACACGACCTGCTCGAACGTCACCGAGGTCCGTCCCAGTTTCACGACGCCAAGGCCGAGCTCGATCGTGTTCGGCCAGTGCAGCTCCGCGCGAAAATGCATGTCGAGCCGCACCATGATCCAGGCGAGGCCCGGCGGGGTCAGCCCGTACTCGGGAAGCTTCATCAGCGTGACGCGGCCGGTCTCGAAATAGGTGGCGTAGACCGCGTTGTTGACGTGCTGGTTCGGGTCGAGGTCGCCGAAGCGGACGTTGTCGCTGAGCCGAAACGGAAAGTCCTCAAGGCGCGGCGTCGTATCGAGGCGGGCGGGTGCGTTCACCGATTGATCTCCGTCATATCCATCCTCGTTACAGCCCAGTTATTTTGGCCCGGCAAGTGGGCGTGGCCGCGGGGCGATCCCGCTTTTATGCCTTCCCTGATCCATCCGCGTTGGCTAGACAGGCAGGGTCACCTCTGCCCAACGGGCGCCGTCCAACCGATAACGATCGATAAAGAGACGACATGAGCGACGTGATCAAAACCGATGTGCTGATTATTGGCGCGGGCCCCTGCGGCCTGTTCGCCGCCTTCGAGCTTGGCCTTCTCGACATGAAGGCGCATTTCGTCGACATCCTCGACAAGGTCGGCGGCCAGTGCGCCGAGCTCTATCCGGAAAAGCCGATCTACGACATTCCCGGAATTCCGCAGGTGTCGGGGCAGGGGCTCACCGACGCACTGATGGAGCAGATCAAGCCGTTCCATCCGACCTTCCATCTCGGCGAGATGATCGAGACCGTGGAGAAGATCGGCGATCCCGGCTTTCGCTGCACCACGGATGCCGGCAAGGTGTTCGAATGCAAGGTGGTGGTGATCGCTGCCGGCGGCGGTTCGTTCCAGCCCAAGCGTCCGCCGGTGCCGGGCATCGAGGCCTATGAAGGCACCTCGGTGCACTACGCCGTGCGCAAGATGGAAACCTTCCGCGACAAGAACGTGCTGATCGTCGGCGGCGGCGATTCCGCGCTCGACTGGACGCTCAATTTGCATCCGCTGGCCAAGCGCATCACGCTGCTGCACCGTCGCGACGATTTCCGTGCCGCGCCCCACAGCGTCGAGCAGATGCGCGCGCTGGTCGCCGGCGGCAAGATGGATCTGCGGCTCGGTCAGGTCACCGGGCTCACCGGCGCCGACGGCCAGCTGACCGGCGCCACCGTCAAGGGCAACGACAACAATGTCAGCGACATTGCCTGCGACACCATGCTGCCGTTCTTCGGGCTGACCATGAAGCTCGGTCCGGTCGCGAACTGGGGCATTGCGCTCGAGAACAATCTGGTACCGGTCGAGACCAGCGCATTCGAGACCAACGTGCCGGGCATCTTCGCCATCGGCGACATCAACACCTATCCCGGCAAGATCAAGCTGATCCTGTGCGGCTTCCACGAGGGCGCGCTGATGTCGCAAAAAGCCCATCGTTATGTCTATCCGGAGAAGCGGCTCGTGTTCCAGTACACGACCTCGTCCTCCAGCCTGCAAAAGAAGCTCGGAGTCAACTGACACCGGGCGGCCGGGACGGCCATGCCCCATGTTTCTGGTGCTGGAACCGCCCGCGAAATCGCCGTAGTCTGCGGCCATTCCAAAAGGCGGCTTGGCAAAGGCGTTTGGCTCAGCAAGGTGATGATTATGCGAACTCTTTTTTCCGGCTTCCGGCTGCTGCCCGTCCTCGCGCTGTTGCTCGGCGCGGTGAGTCCGGCTGCGGCGCAAATCCCGGCTGCGACCTCGGCTCAGCCAACCGCCGCCGGGCTCTGGCAGAAGGTCGAAGACGGCAAGACCGTGGGATGGTTCCTCTTCATCGATCACAACGGCATCTTCGAAGGCGTGATCGCAAAAACCTTTCCGCGCCCCGGCGACGATCCGAACGAGGCGTGCACGAAATGCACCGACGATCGCAAGAACCAGCCGGTGCTCGGGCTCTCCTTCATCCGCGACATGAAGCGCGACGGCTTGAAGTATGACGGCGGCAACGTCGTCAATCCGCGCGACGGCAACATCTGGAAGGCGAAGATGAGTGTGAGCCCGGATGGCCAGACCCTGACCATGCGCGGCTTCCTCGGCATTTCACTGTTCGGCAAGGACGAGACCTGGACGCGCCTGCCCGACGCCAACATCGCCCAGGTCGATCCCGCCATCGTCGCGAAATATCTGCCGGCGCAGGCGACAGCCGCGACGACGAAGCCGGCGCCCGCGCCCGCAGCCAAGAAGGGCGGCGCGATGATGGCGCCGGCGCCGAAGCAGTAGGGACTTCGCGCGGCATCGTTGTAGCCGCAGCGGTAGCCTCGCACACTGCTGTCATTCCCCGCGCAGGCGGGGAATCCAGTACGCCGCGGCTTCTCCGTATCCTCGCATCGTCTCTGGAATACTGGATCGCCCGATCAAGTCGGGCGATGACAGCCGCGTGTGTGGCTCGTGCGTGCCTCGATCTTACGGGCTATGAGACCGTCAATACGTCTTTGCGATCTTGCACGGCGCATAGAAGGTGCCGCTGCCCGCAACGACGCGCTCGAGGCACTGCCGGGGATCGGTGATGTCGCCGTCGACCTGGAAATAATAGGCCTGCGGTCCGAGGCTCAGGACGTAATGTCCCGGCGGAAGCTCGAGCTCGGAATCGCCGCCGTGGATCTCGTACATCTCGGCCTTCCCCGGAATCGGCGCGACGCGGAAGGGATAGGAGAAGTTGCGGATGACGCCGGCATTGTCTCCGCCGCTGAGCGCCCGTCCTGCGGCCTCGCTCGAAAACTCCCTGGCGATCTTCGCGACGACCCGGACCTCGACGCGCTCGGGCACCACGCTGGCGATGTCGCGGCGGAACACGATGAACTTGACGCGGCCGTTCGGCAGATGCGGCTTGTCGGGCTTCCTGAACTCCGGCGAGATCGCAACGCGGATGTCCGGTGCCATCACGCCGGTCGCAATCAGCTCGGCCAGCGACTTGTCGTCGATCAGGGCGTAGACGCCGTAATCGGTTGGAAGCACGCGCGTCGGGGCGGGGGCTTGCGTCACCATTTCCGGTTTCGCGACCGCGACCGTCGTCTCCGGCCTTGGCGCGACCTGCGCGATCTCATGGGACTGGGACGTGATCAGCCGGCGCAGTGCTGCGATATTGTCCCGTTGCGAGACGATCAGGATCACGGCGCCGGCGGCGAGCAGGATCGCCGCGGTGCGCTTGATCACCGGCAGGAGCGGGCCCGAGACCGCAGGCGGCTTGCTGCGTGATGTTTCGATCCCCGAGCGCAGAACGGTGGCATCGCCGGACATCAGAACGCCGCCGGCCTCAGCCATCCTGGGCGAGGCGAGCTGATGTTGCGGCAAGCGCTGCAGCTCTCCCGCTTCACGCGAGAACTTCTCGACTTCCTGGATTGCGACCTCGAGCGCCTGCTTCATCTGGTCGATGTTCTTGGCGTCGGCGTAGGTGAACTGCTCCTGCAGCTTGTAGCGGGCCAGATCGTAGACCATCTGCCGCCGGGCTTCGGCGTCGTCCTTCACCGTCTCGAGCATGCGCGAAATCACCAGCGCAAACTGCACCTGGTTTGCTGGCAGATCGGTCGCGTCCTGCTGGCCAGGGAGCAACTCTCTCGAACTCATAGCGCCGACGGTCCAATGCCAGTCACGCCGTCACCTGATTTCTCAATCGAAACAGCCGGTTAAAGGATGCGATGCGGGTCGCGGCCCTGTTCGTACACGTTGAGATGCGACAAGGAAAGCCTCGAAAATAGCCGCGTCAAATCGCCGGCGCGGCACGCATGCAGGCCTGCGCAATCGTGGGCAAGTGCGTGCGGCAGTAGTTCCCCGGAATGCGCGTTGGCGCCCGATTTGCATAGCTGTCGCAAAGCTGCTGGGGGAACGAGTCGCCGCCGCCGCGCATGTTCCACTGCGCGGAGCGCGGGCGGCATGGTCCCCCGCGGCGACGATCTCGATCCGCGGGAACACGACATGAGACTTGCAAGACCATGTGCGGCGCTGCTGCTCGGCGTGGCGGCGCTGCTCACCACTTCAGCGCTGGCGCGCGATGACGGGCGCTACGCCAACTCGCCGCTCAAACCGTGGTTCGAGAGCCTTCACAGCGAGTACGGACAATGCTGCTCGGATGCCGACGGCTATGTCGTCGCCGACGTCGATTGGGAATCCGACAAGGGGCGCTATCGCGTGCAGCTCGACGGTGAATGGGTGGTGGTGCCGGAGGGGGCCGTGATCACCGTGCCGAACAAGATCGGCCGCACCATGGTGTGGAAGCACTATATCGACGGCCATCCGCGCGTGCGCTGCTTCACGCCGGGCAGCATGACGTAAAGGCGCGAGGGCGTTCTTCCGTGAACCAAGACGTCGATGGCCGGGCAAGCCCGGCCATGACGTGTGATCGTTATCGAGGAATGATGGAAGCCTAGCGCGCTTCGCTCTGCGCGTTCGCGCTCGCGAGCCGCTTCACGCGCGGCGACAGCACCGACACCTGCGCGGGCGAGGCGGGCATGCCGGCGACGATCATCGTGGGCGCGGTCGACTGCTCTTCGACGCCGGCGCCGCCGAGCACCTGGACCTGCGTCGTCGAGATCGGAAACGACTGCACCTCGTAAGAGGGAAGCTCGCCGGCGAACGCGCTGGCCGAGCTGGCAATCATGGCACCGGCAACGGCAATCAATGAAAGAACGCGCATTGGAAAATCTCCGTGAAAGATGTCAATCGGAGGTTTGGTCGCGTCGATGCCGGGGCAGGTTCGCTCGTATGCGAACATTCCTGTTGCCTCCAGCGCATATATTGGTTGCTTGGTGCGAAGGCGTGAAACGCGGACGAAGTTTTTCGCGCCAATGTTTCCGGACGGTTTCGCGCGAGCCCGTTTGCGCGGCTCAGTGCTCTTGCAGATCGAGCTGCGGAGATCCGGCCGCCGCGGCGGCCTCGGGGAAGCTCAGGCGCATCGTCGTGCCGCAGCCGGGATCCGAGGAGACGATGAGCTCGCCGCCATGGGCCGCCATGATCTCGCGGACGATCGACAGGCCGAGACCCGCGCCGCCGCCTGCGGTGTTGCCGGTCTGGAACGGCTCCAGCAGCTTGCGTTCCGCGCCGTCGGGCAGGCCTGCGCCGTCATCCTCGACCGCGATGCTGCCGCGGCCGAGCGTGACGACAACGCGCCGTGCGCCGTGGGCGTGGATGAGCGCGTTGCCGACGAGATTGGCGAGCGCGCTGCGAATGGCGGCGTCGACGCCTTGCACCAGGAGTGGCCCTTCGTCGGCACGCTCCAGCGCCAGCTCGATGCCGGCGTCCAGCGCCGACGGGCCGAAATCGGCCAGCACGTCCAGCGCGATTGCGGCAAGGTCGATCGGCCGCTTCGCGATCGCATGATTCTGCAGGCGTGCGAGATCTAGCATGGCGGAGACCAGCGATGTCAGGCGGCGGACGTCGCGCACCAGCTCGGCCTTCAGGGCCGGATCGGGCACGTCGTCGATCTTCGCGCGCAGCAGCGTGAGCGGCGTGCGGAGCTGATGGGCTGCATTGCCGAGAAAGCGGCGCTGCATCCTGATATAGGCGTCGATCTCGCCGAAGGCGCGGTTCAGCGCCTTGACCAGAGGCTTCAGCTCGCGCGGAACTTCGGACAGGGAGATCAGACCTTGCGGCGCCGATGGATCGATCGCGAGCGCGCGAAGTGCCACCCGCTCGATGCCGCGTGAGACGAAACGCGCGGCCAGCGCCGCGCCGACGGCAACGGTGGCGGCAAAGGCCAGCGCCAGCAGCGCGATCGAAAAGACGCTGCGGACGAGAAAGTTTCTCGCCATCCGGCCGAAGCGGACTTGAGGCTCGCCGACCATCATCGCAAGCTGCACCGGTCCTCTTTGCATGACGGCGAGGCAGAAGGTGCTCTTCTGGTCGAGCGTGTTGAAGACCGACGAGCCGACCGGGCCGCGATAGGGAAACACGAACGGGAGCGCCGGCCGGCGCTCGCTGCCGTACTCGCTGACCATGTCGCCCGAGGACACGACGTACCAGAGGTTCGGGCTGTCCGCCTTCAGCTCTTCGAGGGCGCGCGTCGGGCGAACGTTGAGGGTTTGCCCTTCGATCTCGGTGGCGCGGTCGAGAACGGCAGCCACGACCCGGCAGGCCCTGAACTCGCGCTCCTCCATCGGATAGCGCCAGATGAAGAGACCGAGCATGATCAGGAAGATCGTGGTCGCGGCGATGCCGAGCGACAGCGCGAAGGTCCGGGCGATCGAGGTCATCGCGGCGTTGCCAGCCGCAGGATGTAACCGATGCCGCGCATGCTGCGGATTTCCACGTCGCCGCCGAACGTCGCCAGCTTCTTCCTCAGGCGCGAGACCTGCGCTTCGAGCGTGTTGGATTCGATCTCGTCGTCGAAACCGTAGATCTCCTCGATCAGCGCGGCGCGGGTGATGACGCGGTCGCGTCGCATCAGCAATGCGCCCAGGATCAGCGCCTCGCGCCGGCGCAGCAGGATCTTCCTGTCGGCGACCACGACCTCGTTGCTGCCGAGATGCAGCTCGACATTGCCGAGCGACAGGACCGAGGGCGCCAGCAGGCGGGGCCGGCGCAGCACGGCGCGCACCCGCGCGATCAATTCCTGCGGCTCGAACGGCTTGCCGAGATAGTCGTCGGCGCCGCCGTTGAGACCGTCGACGACGTCCTCCGTGGCGTCCTTGGACGTCAGCATGATGATGGCGGGGCGATCCGGTGACCGGCTCAGCGCGGTGACGACCTCGAGCGCGTCGCCATCGGGCAGCATGCGGTCGACGATCGCGAGATCATATTTGAAATTGTCCAACGCCTGACGGGCGTCGGCAATCGAGCCGACGAGGTCGACGACCCCATGCAATTGTCCGAGGAGGCGGCTGACATAGGCGCCGATCTGCGGTTCGTCTTCGATCACGAGCGAGCGCACGCGGGTCGTCCTCGACTCTCTTGGGGCACAAGCCCCGACGTTGACGCTTCCTGGCCGAAGTCCGGCGGTTCGGTTTGTGCGCGGGTTCCCTTTAAGGCAGCGAGCTTGGCGAATAAAAGGCAGGAACGCAGGGGTTGAACGGCATGCGCGCGCAAAACTTCTCCGCGTGAACGCGCGTCCGGCAATGTTCGGGCAATGTTGGTCGCGGCAGCGCACCCGGCGCGGAATGTCGCAGGGGCGTTTCATCGTTGCAATCTTGGGGCAATTTTGCCGGGCCACATGCTGGGCTCCAAACCACATGAGTCGATCAGGCCGGCGAGGCCGATCCGGGGCCCTGCAATGAAGAATTTCGACGAAGCCGCTCTCCGCCTCTCGGTGAATGCGCGGTGGACGACCGCCAGTCTTGCCGCACTCGGTGCGATCATGGCGACAGCACAATCCGCATCGGCGCAGACTGCGTTCACGCTGCCGGCTCCGCCATTCGAGCTGCCGATGCTGCCGTCGCCGTCGGGAAACTGGACCGTGATGGTCGGCATCGGCGGCGAATACACGCCTGACTTCGTGGGATCGAAGAACAGCAAGTTTCGCCCGATTCCGATCTTCACCATCCGCCGCGCCGGGTCGGTCGACCAGTTTCGCGGGCCGCGCGACAGCGCCAGCATTGCGCTGCTCGACGTCGGCAATTTTCGCGCCGGTCCCGCGTTCAAATACGTCTCGTCGCGCAAGAGCGACAAGTATGCCGAGCTGACTGGCCTCGGCGACGTCAAGGCCGCCTACGAGCTCGGCGGCTTCGTCGAATATTATCCGGTCGACTGGCTGCGCCTGCGCAGCGAATTACGCCAGGGCATGGGTGGCCACACCGGCACGGTGGCGGACGTTTCCGCCGACGTCATCGTGCCGCTGATCCAGCGGCTGACGATCTCGGCCGGCCCACGCTTCACCTGGAAGAGCACCAAGGCGACCGCACCCTATTTCGGCGTTGATGCCGTGCAGGCGCTGGCGTCGGGGCTGCCGACATATGACGCCAAAGGCGGCGCGCATTCGGTCGGCTTCGGCAGCCAGATCTCCTACCGCATCAATCCGCAATGGGAGGTCCATGCCTATGTCGAGTACGAGAAGCTGCTCGGCGATGCCGCGGACAGCCCGCTGGTCAAGCAGCGAGGATCGTCGAACCAGACGACCGTCGGCATCGGCGCGTCCTATTCCTTCGACTTCAGGATTCGTTGAGCCGTCATGCGTCGCATAGCTGTATTATGGATCGGCTTCGCGATCGCGACCGCCGTCCTCGGCGCCGCCGCCGCGTTCGAAACGCGGGCGAGCCGGTTGCAGGCGATCAAGACCGTCGGCATCGTCTCGGCCATCGGCGAGGAGATGAGCCTGACGCAGGCCGGCCTGACCGGACTTGGCAACACCGCGCAAAGTCTCCCGATCGGCGCTTGGGGGCTGGACGAGCTGATCGTCCAGCAGGCGACGAAGTTGCTGGGCGGTCGCTTTCGCGTGCAGCCGGTGACCTACAGGCGCGCGGCGTTCGCTGCCATCAGGGATTCGGCGGTGACGCCGGTCAACCTGCTGCGCAGCGATCCGTTCAAGGAGCTGGTCCGCAGCGATGTCGCGCCGCAGGGGCTGGACGCCTACATCGTCATTACCCGCGCGAGATCGAAGCTCGGCAACGGCCGCAACGTTGAAGGTGTCGGGCTTGCCGAATACCGCACGCTGCTTGCGGATTACGGCCTGGTCCACGCCCTCTATGAGGTGCGCGTGATCGACGGCAAATCGTTCGACGTGATCGAGAAGCGGGCGGCCGCGCCGCTCGACAACACGGGGACGCTGCGGATCGCGGGGCCGAGCGGGCCGGTCGACGAGACGTTCGGCGGTGCGGCTTCCGGCGAGCGGCTGCGCGCGGCAGTCGCGGACCTGATCGCCCGCAGCCTTCCGGTCACGCTCGGCGACATGCACCTGATCGAGGGCCAGTGAGGCCCCCCGGCGTCAGGTCACTGGCGCCGGATTGAACAGCGTCAGATCGTTGTGGATGCCCCAGCGGTCCGACCAGGGCTTGGTGCGGCCGGAGGCGACGTCGAGGATCAGGCGGAACAGGTCCCAGCCGCATTCTTCGATGGTCTTCTCGCCGGTGGCGATGCTGCCTGAATCGAAATCGATCAGGTCCTTCCAGCGCCGCGCGAGCTCGCTGCGGGTCGCGACCTTGATCACGGGGGCGGCGGCAAGGCCGTAGGGCGTGCCGCGGCCGGTGGTGAACACCTGCAGCGTCATGCCGGAAGCGAGCTGCAGCGTGCCGCAGATGAAGTCGCTTGCCGGCGTCGCCGCGAACAGCATGCCCTTCTGCGTCGCCTTCTCGCCGGGCGAGAGCACGCCGGTGATGGCGCTCGACCCGGACTTGACGATCGAGCCGAGTGACTTCTCGACGATGTTGGCAAGGCCGCCCTTCTTGTTGCCGGGCGTGGTGTTGGCGCTGCGGTCGGCGCCGCCGCGTGCCAGATAGGAATCGTACCAGGCCATCTCGCGCACCAGCGCGCGGCCGACATCCTCGTTGATGGCGCGGCGGGTGAGGAGCTGGATGGCGTCGCGCACTTCCGTGACTTCCGAGAACATCACGGTGGCGCCGGCGCGCACCAGCAAGTCCGCGGCGAAGCCGACGGCGGGATTGGCGGTGACGCCGGAGAAGGCGTCGCTGCCGCCGCATTGCAGACCGATCACGAGATCGGAGGCAGGGCAGGTCTCGCGCTTGCGGCTGTTGAGCACCTTCAGGCGCGCTTCCGCCTGGGTCATGATCGCATCGACGATGGCGCCGAAGCCGTCGAAGGCTTCGTCCTGCATGCGCACGATGGCATCGCTCACGCCCTCCGGCACCAGCCGTTCGGGTGCCAGCTTCTCGCAACCGAGGCCGACGACCAGAATTTCGCCGCCGAAATTCGGGTTCAGCGCGAGGTTCTGCAGCGTGCGGATCGGCACCACGGCGTCAGGCGCGGTGATCGCGACGCCGCAGCCATAGGCATGGGTCAGCGGCACGACGTCGTCGACGTTGGGGTATTTCGGCAGCAGCTCGGCGCGGATGCGCTTCACGGCGTATTCCATCGTGCCCTTGACGCATTGCACGGAGGAGGAGATGCCGAGGATGTTCTTGGTGCCGACCGAGCCGTCCGGATTGCGGAAGCCCTCGAAGGTGAAACCTTCGAGCGGCGGCAGCGGCGCTGGCACGGCGGTGGAGATTTCGAGCTTGTCGAGGGCAGGGGCCTCCGGCATGCGGATGCGGGCCTCGTCGACCCATTCGCCGGCCAGGATCGGCGACAGCGCGTAGCCGATGATCTCGCCATAGCGGATGATCGGTGCGTCTTGCGCGATGTCGACCAGCGCCGTCTTGTGCCCTTGCGGCACGAAGGCGCGCAGCGTCAGCCCATCGGCAAAGCGGGAGCCGGCGGGAAGCCCGAAATCATTGACCACGATCGCGACATTGTCGCGCTCGTTGAGCTTGATGTAGCGGGGCTGCTCTTTCGCTGCGACGTCCTGGTCCATGGGAGGACTCCCGATTGTGGTCTTGTAGGGTGGGTTAGCCGAAGGCGTAACCCACCAAGGTCTCTATCCGCAGATGTAGAAGAGGTGGGTTACGCCGGCGGACTGCGCTTCGCGCAGCCGCGGGCTAACCCACCCTACGAAGTCAGCCTATCAACCCGGGAAGGTATAGGCCGTCTTCACGGTCGTGTAGAACTCGCGGGCATAGGAGCCCTGCTCGCGGGCGCCGTAGCTCGAACCCTTCCGGCCGCCGAACGGCACGTGATAGTCGACGCCGGCGGTCGGCAGATTGACCATCACCATGCCGGACTCGCTGTTGCGCTTGTAGTGCGAGGCGTATTTCAGGCTGGTGGTGCAGATGCCCGAAGCGAGGCCGAACTCGGTGTCGTTGGAGATCGCCAGCGCCTCTTCGTAGTTCTTGGCACGAATGACGGCGGCGACCGGGCCAAAGATCTCCTCACGCGCGATGCGCATGTTGTTGTTGGCTTCGGTGAACAGCGCCGGCTGGAGATAATGGCCGGGGTTCTCGCGCTTGAGCAGCTCGCCGCCGAAGGCGAGCTTGGCGCCCTCGTCCTTGCCGATCTTGATGTAGCGCAGGTCCTGGTCGAGCTGGCTCTGGTCGACAACGGGGCCGATATGCACGCCGGCCTTGAGCGCGTCGTCCACCGACAGGCTGTTCAGGCGCTCGGCCATCGCCGCGACGAAGCGGTCGTGGATGCCTTCGGTGACGATCAGGCGGGACGAGGCGGTGCAGCGCTGGCCGGTCGAGAAATAGGCGCCGTTGACGGCGACCTCGACGGCGGTCTTGAGGTCGGCGTCGTCGAGCACGACCAGCGGGTTCTTGCCGCCCATCTCGAGCTGGAACTTCTTCATGGGGTTCGAGAGCACGCAGGCCTGCGCGATCTTGCGGCCGGTCTGCACCGAGCCGGTGAACGAGATCGCGGCCACATCCGGATGGTCGAGCAGGGTCTGGCCGACGACGGAGCCGGAGCCGACGACGAGATTGAACACGCCGGCGGGAATGCCGGAGCGGGTGATGATCTCGGACAGCGCATGCGCCGAGCCCGGCACCAGCTCAGCCGGCTTGAACACCACGGTGTTGCCGTAGCAGAGCGCGGGCGCGATCTTCCAGGCGGGGATCGCGATCGGGAAATTCCAGGGCGTGATCATGCCGACGACGCCGACCGGCTCGCGGGTGAGCTCGACGTCGAGGCCGGGACGCACCGAGGCACCCTTCTCGCCGATCAGGCGCAGCGCCTCGCCGGCGAAGAACGCGAAGATCTGGCCGGCGCGGGCGACTTCGCCGATGCCTTCCGGCAGCGTCTTGCCTTCCTCGCGGGCGAGCAGGCGGCCGAGCTCTTCCTTGCGGGCAAGGATTTCGAGGGAGATCTTGTTGAGCGCGTCGTAGCGCACCTGCGGGGTCGACTGCGCCCAGGCGGGGAAGGCGGCCTTGGCAGCGGCAATCGCCTTCTCGGTCTGCGCCTTGTCGGCCTTGGCATATTCGCCGACGAGATCGTTGGTGTTGGAGGGATTGATATTCTTGGTGACGCCGGAGCCGTCGACCCATTCGCCGCCGATGAAGTTTTTAAGGATCGCAGTCATCGTTTCCTCCAGAGAAGGTTTCATTTCCAGTTTGGCGTGATCCTTGCCGGAGAACCGGTGTCCACTTTCTTGGGATCACGTCCTAACGCACGAGGCAGGGACGCTTGTCGTCGAAGGTCCAGCCTGGGATCAGGTCCTGCATGGCCATAGCGTCATCCCGGGCACCAAGTCCATGCTTCTTGTAGAGCTCATGCGCGGCCTCGATGGCGGCGCGGTCGATCTCGATGCCGAGGCCCGGGCGATCCGGAACGGCGATCTTGCCGCCCCTGATCTGCAGCGGCTCCTTGGTCAGGGCCTGGCCGTCCTGCCAGATCCAGTGGGTGTCGATCGCGGTGACCTTGCCGGGGGCGGCGGCGCCGACATGGGTGAACATGGCGAGCGAGATGTCGAAATGGTTGTTGGAGTGCGAGCCCCAGGTCAGGCCGTTGTCACGGCAGGTCTGGGCGACGCGCACCGAGCCCTGCATGGTCCAGAAATGGGGATCGGCCAGCGGGATGTCCACCGCGCCGAGACGCAGCGCATGGGAGAGCTGCCGCCAGTCGGTGGCGATCATGTTGGTGGCGGTCGGCAGGCCCGTGGCGCGGCGGAACTCGGCCATGATCTCGCGGCCGGAGAAGCCGGCTTCGGCGCCGCAGGGGTCCTCGGCATAGGCGAGGATGCCGTGCATGTTCTTGCAGAGGCCGATCGCCTCGTCGAGCGACCAGGCGCCGTTCGGATCGAGCGTGACGCGTGCGTTGGGGAAGCGCTTTGCGATCGCGGTGACGGCCTCGATCTCCTGCTCGCCGCGGAGCACGCCGCCCTTGAGCTTGAAATCGGCGAAGCCGTAATGGTCGTGGGTGGCCTCGGCGAGCCGCACCACGGTCTCGGGCGTCATCGCCTCCTGATGGCGGAGGTTGAACCAGTCGGGCTTGCCGGTCTCGCCCGTGACGTAATCGAACTTCGATCTGCGACGATCGCCGACGAAGAAGAGGTAGCCGAGCGTCTCGACGCTCTTGCGCTGCTGGCCTTCGCCGAGCAGGGCGGCGACGGGCAGGTTGAGATGCTGGCCGAGCAGGTCGAGCAGCGCGGATTCGATCGCGGTGACCGCGTGGATCATGACGCGGAGGTCGAAGGTCTGCTTGCCGCGGCCGCCCGCGTCGCGGTCGGCGAAGGCGGTGCGGACGTCGGCCAGGATGTTGTTCATCGCGCCGACGGTCTTGCCGATCACGAGATCCCGGGCGTCCTGCAGCGTTTGCCAGATCTTCTGGCCGCCCGGCACCTCGCCGACGCCGGTGTGGCCGGCATTGTCGGTGAGGATGACGATGTTGCGGGTGAAGAACGGCGCATGCGCGCCGCTCAAATTCAGGAGCATGCTGTCGCGGCCTGCGACCGGGATCACCTGCATCGCCGTGACGATCGGTGCACCGGCGATATCAGTCTGGGCCATCGCATGCTCCTCCCGGTTGTGTGCTTCTATTCTGCAGCCTGTTGTGACGATCGTGCGGCGGGCAGCTTCTTGACCAGCGCGGCCAGCTCCGCGACCTCCTGCTCGGTGAGATCGGTCAGCGGCGGGCGGACCGGGCCGGAATCGCGGCCGATCACCTTCATGCCGGCCTTGATGATCGAGACCGCGTAGCCCTTCTTGCGGTTGCGGATCGCGATCAGCGGCAGGATGAAATCCTTCAGGCCGGCGTGGATCGCCGCATGGTCGCGCTTGCGCACGGCGGCGTAGAAGCTGGTGGCGAATTCCGGCACGAAGTTGAACACGGCCGAGGAGTAGGTCGTCACGCCCATGTCGAGATAGGGCAGGGCGAAGGTTTCCGCGGTCGGCAGGCCGCCGACATAGGTCAGGCGATCGCCGAGCTTGGTGTAGACGCGGGTCATCAGCTCGATGTCGCCGATGCCGTCCTTGTAGCCGACGAGGTTCGGGCAGCGCTCGGCAAGGCGCGCGAGCGTGTCGGGCTGGAGAATGGCGTTGTCGCGGTTGTAGACGATGACGCCGATCTTCACGGCGGCGCAGACCGCCTCGACATGGGCGGCAAGGCCTTCCTGCTCGGAATGGGTGAGATAGGGCGGCAGCAGCAGGAGGCCGTCGGCGCCGGCCTTTTCCGCGCCGATCGCGATCTCGCGGGCGATCGCGGTGCCGTAGCCGGTACCGGCGAGCACGGGCACCCGGCCCTTGGTCTCCTCGACGGCGACCTTCACGACTTCAGGAACCTCGGTCGCCGTCAGCGAGAAGAACTCGCCGGTGCCGCCGGCGGCGAACAGGCCTGCGACGTCATAACCGCACAGCCAGTCCATGTTGGCGCGATAGGTCGCCTCGTCGAAGGAGTAGTCAGCCCTGAACGGCGTGACGGGGAAGGACAGGAGGCCCGATCCGATCTTCTGGGCCATTTCCTGCGGGGTCATCTTGCTCATGGGCGCGGCTCCCTTATTGCGTGTTGTGGAGGACGCGGGCCGAAAGCCTGCACGTCCATGCGCCGTTGTTTAGGCAACCGTTCGATGCGCGTCCAAGCCAAAGCCTATATCGACCGATGCGGATTGAGCATCAATCCTCAGCGATCTCCGCGGAGGACAATTCGCCAGCGATTTTGACCAGCGCGGCCAGCAGCGGATCCTCGTTGTCGCGGCGCCAGACCATGAACAGCTCGACCGGCACGCGGTTGCGCAGCTTCAGCGGGCGCAGCCGTACGTCGGAGATCTTCAGGCTCGCGGCGGCGGCCGGCACGATGGCGAGGCCGAGGCCGGCGCGGACCATGGCGAGGATCGAGTGGATCTGGCTGAGATGCTGCACGTAGCGCGGCAGCACGTCGGCGCGGGTGAACAGCGCCACCAGCAGGTCGTGGAAGTAGCGGCTCTCATAGGGCGAATACATCACGAAGGGCTGGTCGTCGAAATCCTTGATGGTGATGCTCTCGGCGTTCGCCAGCGGGTGCTTCTTCGGGATCGCGGCGAGCAGGGGCTCGGCGACGACGCGGCGGCTGGTCAGCTCGGGCCGCGCGATCGGCGGCCGGAGCAGGCCGGCGTCGATCTGGCCCGAGGTCAGCGCCTCGAACTGGTCGCCGGACACCATCTCCTTCAGGGAGAAATCCACCTCCGGCAGCTTGGCCCGGCAGGCCGCGACGAGCTCGGGCAGGAAGCCGTAGGCGGCAGCGGCGGTGAAGCCGATCTTCAGCGACCCGGTCTTGCCGAGCGCGATGCGGCGGGCGACCTGCGAGGCGCTTTCGGCGAGCTTGAGGATGCGCCGTGCCTCCGGCAGGAAGCTGCGTCCCGCCGGCGTCAGGCGCACCGAGCGGCTGGTGCGCTCCAGCAGCGGCGCATCGATGATGTGCTCGAGCACCTGGATCTGCCGCGACAGCGGCGGCTGGGTCATGTTGAGCCGCGCCGCGGCGCGGCCGAAATGCAATTCCTCCGCCACCGTGACGAAACAGCGGAGCTGGTTGAGGTCGAACATCGATACATGCCTTAGATGGATAAGGCGTTTCCCCGGCACTTCTAGCATCGATCACCCCCAAAACAAAGACGGCGGCTTTTGAGGGCCGCCGTTGAGTTGCCTGGTCAAGCTCCCATGGGAGCCCTCAGGAGGAACGTTTGAGCACCACCCGCTCGATCTTGCCGACCACGACGAGATAGGCGAAGGCGGCCACCAGCGCGTTGGCGCCGACGAACACCAGCGCACCGTTGAAGGAGCCGGTCGCGGCCAGGATGTAGCCGATCACGATCGGGGTGGTGATCGAGGAGAGGTTGCCGAAAGTGTTGAACAGACCGCCGGAGACGCCGCCGGCTTCCTTCGGCGAGGTGTCGGAGACCACGGCCCAGCCGAGCGCGCCGATGCCCTTGCCGAAGAAGGCGAGCGCCATGAAGCCGACCACCATCGCCTGTCCGTCGACATAGTTGCAGGCGATGATCGACATCGACAGCAGCATGCCGCCGACGATCGGGATCTTGCGCGCCATGGTCAGCGAGCCGGTCCGGCGCAGGATGGCGTCGGAGATGATGCCGCCGAGCACGCCGCCGATGAAGCCGCACAGCGCCGGCAGCGTCGCGACGAAGCCGGCCTGCAGGATCGACAGGCCGCGCTCCTTGACGAGGTAGACCGGAAACCAGGTCAGGAAGAAATAGGTCAGCGTGTTGATGCAGTACTGGCCGAGATAGACGCCGAGCATCATGCGGTTGGAGAGCAGCTGGCGGATGTGGTCCCAGCCGGAGCCGGCCTCGGGCGCACGCGCGCGCAGCGCATCGTCCCTGGGCGCGTCGAGATCGACCAGCGCGCCGCCCTCCTTGATGTAGTCGAACTCCGCCTCGTTGATCGAGGGATGCTCCTTCGGGCCGTAGATGGTCTTGAGCCAGACGAGGCCCATGACGACGCCGAGCGCGCCCATCACGAAGAACACGAAGCGCCAGCCGTAGCTGTGCGCGATCCAGCCCATCAGCGGCGCGAAGATCACGGTTGCGAAATACTGCCCCGAATTGAAGAAGGCCGACGCGGTGCCGCGCTCATTGCCGGGAAACCACGCCGCGACGATGCGCGCATTGGCCGGGAAGGACGGCGCTTCTGCGACGCCGACGAGCAGGCGAAGCACGAACAGCACGGCGACGGCGGCGCCGGCGCTGAGGAAGCCGACCCAGCCCTGCATCAGGGTGAACAGCGACCAGACGATGATGCTGAAAGCATAGACGACGCGCGAGCCGTAGCGGTCGAGCAGCCAGCCGCCCGGCACCTGCGCCGCGACATAGGACCAGCCGAAGGCCGAGAAGATCCAGCCCATCGCGACGGGATCGAGATGCAGCTCCTTGGAGAGCGCGGGACCCGCGATCGAAAGCGTGGCGCGATCGGCATAATTCACGGTGGTGACCAGGAACAACATGGTCACGATGAACAGCCTGACGCGAGACCTTCTCACGTCCGCTGCGGACACCACTGCGCTCATCATGCGCCTCCTTAGAACTCGAAATGTTTCCTCGAGGCGAGTCCTAGAGGCGCGTGCGGCAAGGTGTCCAAGTTCAAGGCAGTATCGATCAATGCCGTTTTTGGATTGATGGAACGGCAGGTGCGGGGAACGAAGGGCGGTGATGGCGAATGCGGGAGTGTAGTTGTGGCGCCGCGCTACACCACGCACGCCGCTGTCATTCCCCGCGAAGGCGGGGAATCCAGTACGCCGCGGCTTTTCGATTCAAGCAGGATCGTCACGGCGTACTGGATCGCCCGATCAAGTCGGGCGATGACACCGAGAGTGGAGCAACGACGGCGGGCTTGGCCTTACTGCCTTGCGCTCGGCAGCAGCTGCGGCAGGAAACCGCTTGTCACGCCCGGCGGCACGGCATCGAGGCCGAGCACCGCGCTTGCCGCCGGCAATGCCGCGTCCGCCATCGCGGCGTGACCTTCGGCGCTCGGATGCACGGCGCCGCCGTAGACGGCGGAGAGCACGCCCCAGGTGGCATCGTGGATGTCGGTCGGCTGGCTCGCGGCGGGCAGGCCTTGCGGATAGGTCATCGCCGCGAAGTAGCTGTCGTTGGCGTCGCGGATCCAGCGCGCACGCGGCAGGTAGGCGCGGTATTCGGACGCGCCGCGGCCGCACAGCATCGGCTGGCTCGCCGCGCTCACGATGTCAGGGTTGAAGCTCTGGCCGTTCTCGGCAAAGCAGGCGCGGTCGAATTCCGGATCATTGCCCGAATGCGCGCAAAAACCGTGATCGGCGAACGCGGCCTGGTGCGCATCGACGAAGGTCATGCGGTCGGCTTCGGGATCGCGGCACAGCGCGCCGCGGGTGCAGGTGGCAAGGCCCTTCAGCTGCGGCAGGAATTCGGTGTCGACGAAGGTCGAGACGCGCGCGAGGCGCTGCGGATCGGCGTTGAACGAGGGATGGATGTCGAAGCCGGCGCGGCCGCCGCGGCAGGGCACGCCGCCGTCGGCGAGCGCCGGATTGGCGTAGGACACATAGACCACATGCGAGAGATCGCCGCCGACCAGCGGCTTCAGCGCCTCGCGCAGCTTGACGAAGTTTTGGGGCAGCTCGCGCGCCAGCGCGTCACGGGAATCGTCGACGCTCGCCATCACGCCGGAGCGGCGGAACAGCGCGCGCTCGGTCGCGGTCTCGACGATGACGTCGGCGACGAGGCCGGAGAAATAGACGTCGTTGGCGCCGACCGAGAGCAGCACGAGATCGAGCGTGCGGTCGGGCTGGCGCTTCTTGGCCGCGGTGAGCGCTTCCTTCAGCTCGGCGACCTGCGCGTTGACGCTGGTATTGCAGACGCCGGTCTTGCCGGGCGGGCATTCGCGGGCGCGCTGCGAGCCGAGCAGCCCGTCGCCGATGCTGGCGCCGGTGCAGGCGAGCGGCAGGAACGTCACTGCGATATGAGTGTAGCGCACGGCGAGCGCCAGCGCGGTGCGGGCCTGGTAGCTGTACAGCGAGCGATGGCAGGGCGCGTTGAACCACTGCGCGCTGTAGTGCTGCCAGTTGGCGAGCGTGTCCGGCGCCTCGCAGGCCCGGCCGCCCTTGTAGCCGGCGCGGCTCGGCCGGTAATACTGGGCGCCGGCGGTGCCGAGATAGGAGCGGAAGCAGAAGCCTTCGTCCGACAACGCCAGCGGCCGGTCCGGATTGCCTTCGCCGGAAGCGATGCTGTCGCCGAGGCCGGCGACGAAGATGTCGCGGACCTGGATCTCGGTCTGGACGCGCTGGGTCGGATCGGAGCCCGAGGAGACGTCGACGGTTGCGACCGTCTGCTTGCCGTAGCGGACGCGCAGGTTGACCGGCTCGGCGCAGTCGAAGGTCGAGGCCTGCGGTCCGTCGCCGTCGTCGAACGACCAGGCGCAGGTGGCGCCGACCGGCACCGCGCCGGTCAGGCGCACGGTCACGGGATGGTCGATGGGGGTGATGTAGTTCTCTTTGACGTTGTCGCGGGTGCAGGGCTGGTTGACCCGGCCCTGGAGGTCGATGCAGAGCCGGTTGACCATGTTGCGGGCCCAGCCGCGGCCCTCGCTCTGGAGCTCCAGCGACTGCTCGGCGGCGAGAATGTTGCGGTTACGCGCGTTCTCGACATGGAGCAGGAAGTCGCGCTCCTCGCGGAACAGGCGGAAGCGATTGCGCACCTCCCAGCTGATCTGCAGGCTCCCGTCCTGCGCGGCGGCGCGCTCGGGCAAGGCGGACAGAACGCCGGCAAGCAGCACGGCGCCTGCGGAGAGGGTACGAAGGACTACTGAGATCATGGCCCGCGTCTTCAACGGCAAAGTTGAGGCGGAAATAAGAGAGGATTGCGCCTCCGCCCGCAACCTTTGACTGATGATCCTGCGGGCCGCTCCCGGCGGTTCAGCGCTTGCTGGCCTGCCGCAGCGACCGCTCGCGCTCCATCGGCGTCACCTGCTTCGGCAGGTTGGCCTGGGCGCAGGCTTCCGCCAGCCGCCGCCGCTCCTGCCAGGGCTCGACCACGTTCATCCAGAGCTCGCGCGTGCCCATGATGGAGATGGCGAGGCCGAACGGGATCACGAAATAGAGAATGCGGAACACCAGCAGCGTCGCCAGGAGCTGCTCGCGGCCGAATTCGGGCAGCGCCAGCAGCATGGCGACGTCGAACACGCCGATCGAGCCGGGGGCATGGCTGGCGAAGCCGATCAGCGTCGCCAGGATGAACACCACCGCCAGCGACATGAAGTCGATCGGCGGATTGGCCGGCATCAGCAGATACATCGCCGTGGCGCAGAAGCCGAGGTCGACCACGCCGATCAGGATCTGAACCAGCGTCAGCGGCGCCGAGGGCAGCGCCACCTTCCAGCCCTTCTGGCCGAGCTCGCGGCGCTTCTCGCCCATGCAGAGCCAGACCAGATAGGCGGCAATCGAGGCGAGGCCGCCGATCCCGATCAGCCGGTTGATCGAGGACGGGAGCTGATCCATCGAGGAGGCGGCATCCGGATGGATGACCATGCCGATCGAGAGCACGAAGATGTTACCGAGCCAGAAGGTCAGGCCCGACAGGAAGCAGATCTTGGCAACGTCGATCGCGTTCAGCCCGTAGTCCGAATAGATCCGGAAACGGATCGCGCCGCCGGTGAAGACGGTTGCGCCGATATTGTGGCCGATCGAATAGGACGTGAAGCTCGAGAGTGCTGCGATGCGATAGGGCACATGCTTCTTGCCGATCGTTCGCAGTGCAAAAAAGTCATAGAACGTCAGCGTGCAGAACGCGAAGACGACGCAGAGCGCGGCCAACCCGATATTGGCGCGGGGAATCTCGGTCAACGCGGTCAGGATGACGCCGGTATCGATGTGCTTGAGCGTGCGCACAAGCGTCGTGATCGCGAAGGCGATGATGAAGACGCTCGCGGCAACACCGAGCCGTCGCCAGCCGATCCATCTCTTGAAGCCGCGCTTCAGCGCGGGCAGCAGTCCGTGCATTCATCCTCCCGGCGGGGGGCAAGACCGACCCGGCCGGGCATTGGCCAGTCGGGTGCGATCGTTGCCGAAGACAGGCGTCGATCGCTAGATATGATCCAGCTCATTTAAGGCAAAAACGGTGTCTTGTGCAGCCCTTGACAAGGATAGGTTCTGCGCCAGACCCGCTACTTTTGTCATATGCGGTTCACATCGCACGCGCGTTAAGCATATGAGTCGGCAGATAGGTCCGGATCGTCCATTCTCATGCCGGCACGGTTTCATATCGTGTCGCCGCCGGCATTGTTCCAGCTCAAGCGTTGCGGGCTTTTTAGGAACGTCGATCCCGGGCGTCCGTTAGCGCCCCATCAGCAATCGAACATGGCGGAATAAGCGGCTTTTCCTGCAAGCCGGCGCCTCCGTGTTCCCGAAACCCCAAGAGGATCGGATCGATGGGACTGTTCACAAAAGACATCAAGACCATGAACGACCTGTTCGTGCACCAGCTCCAGGACATCTATTACGCCGAGCAGCAGCTCACCAAGGCGTTGCCGAAAATGGCGGCCAAGGCCACCGATCCGCAGCTGAAACAGGGCTTTTTGACGCACCTCGAAGAAACCAGGCAGCACGTCGCCCGCCTGGAGGAAGTGTTCAAGATGCACGGCGCGCAGGTGAAGGCGGTCGACTGTCCGGCGATCGACGGCATCATCGAGGAGGCCGAGGAGACCGCGGGCGAAGTCGCCGACAAGGCGGTGCTGGACGCGGCCCTGATCAATGCGGCGCAGGCCGCCGAACATTACGAAATTGTACGCTACGGCAGCCTGATCGCCTGGGCCAAGCAGCTCGGCCGCAACGACTGCGCCACCGTGCTCGCCAAGACGCTCGAGGAGGAGAAGGCGACCGACAAAAAGCTGACGACGCTTGCCGAGAGCAAGGTGAATTTGCGCGCGGCGAGCTGAGCAACGAAAGCGCTTCCCCTCCCCACAAGGGGAGAGGGGAAGCGCACCGGTTGACGAGTTCGCGCATGCGCATCCATCATTCGGTCATTCTCGAAGCATGACAACGGACTGAAGGCCTATATTCGCATGGGGCTGCAATCGAGGTGCAGCATGCGAGCCAACACCCTCAGATATCAATCTCTCGGCGGCGAAGCCGGCGCACACCGTGCCGGATCGCGTCTTGCGACTTCGCTGACGCTGGCGGCGATGAGCCTCGGCTATGGCGTGGTGCAGCTCGACGTCACCATCGTCAACACCGCGCTCGATGCGATGGGCAAAACCCTCGGGGGCGGCGTTGCCGAGCTGCAATGGGTGGTCAGCGCCTACACCATCGCCTTTGCCGCCTTCATCCTGACGGCCGGCGCGCTCGGCGACCGGATCGGCGCCAAGCGCGTCTTCATGGCGGGATTTGCCATCTTCACCGCGGCCTCGCTCGCCTGCGCGCTGTCGCCCAATGCCGTCGTGCTGATCGCGGCGCGACTGGTCCAGGGGCTGGCGGCGGCGATCCTGGTGCCGAATTCGCTGGCGCTGCTCAACCATGCCTATGCGGACGATCGCGCGCGCGGCCGCGCCGTCGCGGTCTGGGCCGCGGGCGCCAGCCTGGCGCTCACCGCGGGTCCCTTCGTCGGCGGCGCGCTGATCACGCTGGTCGGCTGGCGCGCGATCTTCCTGGTCAACCTGCCGATCGGGCTCATCGGTCTCTGGCTGAGCTGGCGTTATGCGACCGAGACCACGCGGGCGCGTTCGCGCGAGATCGATCTGCCCGGCCAGCTCGCGGCGATCGGCGCGCTCGGCGCGCTGGCCGGTGCGATCATCGAGGGCGGCGCGCTTGGCTGGGGACATCCCGCCGTGGTCTTCGCCTTCGCGTCGGCCCTGATCCTGGCCGTGCTGTTCGTCTGGCGGGAGAGCCGCGCCGTGCAGCCGATGCTGCCGCTGTCGCTGTTCGGTCACCGCTTGTTTACGCTGACGACGATCGTCGGCCTGCTCGTCAACGTCGCCATCTATGGCCTGATCTTCGTGCTCAGCCTCTACTTCCAGCGGATCAACGGGCTGTCGGCGTGGTGGACGGGGCTCGCCTTCGTGCCGATGATGGGGGCGGTGCTGCCGGTCAACCTGCTGGCCCCGGTTCTCGCCGAGCGCATCGGCGCGTGCCCGACCATCGTCGCCGGCGCCTGCATTTCGGCGCTCGGCTGTCTCGGCCTGCTGTGGATCGAGGCCGATACGCATTATTTGATGATCTGCGGGCAGATGATCGCGATCAGCGGCGGGCTAGGGCTGCTGGTGCCGCCGCTCACCTCGACCCTGCTGGGCAGCGTCGAGAAGGCGCGCTCGGGCATCGCGGCCGGGGTCCTGAACGCGACGCGGCAGACCGGCAGCGTGCTCGGCGTCGCATTGTTCGGCGCGCTGGTGGCCTCCGAGGGGGCCTTCATGGCCGGGCTGCACGCCTCGCTGGCGGTATCGGCAGCCGTGTTGCTGCTCGCCGCTGCCGTGATCGGGATCGGCGCGCCTTCGCGGGGATGAACAATCCGAGCGAATGAACACATCTCCCGTTCACCATTCCCGGAGCCGGAACATAGCCGGTTACCGATCGTCCACCTCTGTCGGTTTGAAGTGCGGGTTGATAGGGGCCCGCAATGTATCAAGTTCTTTACTGTCTCACCGACGAGCATGATTGGCGACTGGTCGCACTGGGCGGCGCGGTGTGCCTGCTCGCGAGCGCCGCGGCGATCAGCCTGTTTCACCGGGCCCGCGCCACGCAGGGCCCGGGACGCCTCGCCTGGATCAGCCTGGATGCGGCCGTCAGCGGGTGCGGCGTCTGGGCGACGCATTTCATCGCGATGCTGGCCTATGGGCCGGGCGGCGCTGGCGCCTACAACATCCCCATCACGATTCTCTCGCTGATCCTTGCGATCTCGATCACCTTCGTGGGCTTGAGCGTTGCGGTCTCGTCCGTGCGCCCGGTCTGGATCGTCGTCGGTGGTGCCATCGTCGGCGGCGGCGTTGCCGCGATGCATTACACTGGCATGGCGGCGCTGGAGATGCCGGCCCGCGTGGACTGGGTCGGAAGCACGGTGACCGCCTCGGTGCTGCTCGGAGCCGTCTTTGCGGCGCTTGCGCTGTTCGTCGCCGCGCGGCGCGACGATCTCTCCCATGCACTGGGCGCGACCGTCCTGCTGACGCTGGCCATCGTTGCGCATCATTTCACCGCGATGGGCGCGGTGCTGCTGACGCCGGACCCGACGCTCGCGATCAGCGGGCTGTCGATCCCGCCGGCATCGATGTCCTTCCTCACGGCCAGTGCCGCGGTCGCGATCATCGCGATCGCGCTCGTCGCCGCGCTGCTCGACCGCCGCGCCAAGGGCGAACTGGGACGCCAGCAACTGGTGCTGGACTCCGCGCTCGAGAACATGTCGCAAGGGCTGTGCATGTTCGATGCCGAGGGCAAGATCATCCTGTTCAACGAGCGCTACGCCTCGATGCTCCGCCGCACCGACATCGCGCTCACCGGCCGCCTGCTGGTTGAGGTGCTCAGGGAAGAGCAGGCCAAGGGCCAGTGGCAGGGCGATGCGGACGAATTCTTCGCGCGCCTCATTGCCGACGCGCGCGAGGGCCGCACCACGACCGACGTCGTCAACCGGTTCGGCCGCTCGATCCGGGTCGTCAACCAGCCGATGCAGGGCGGAGGCTGGGTCGCGACCTTCGAGGACATCACCGAATGGCTGGAGGCACAGGCCAAGATCTCGCACATGGCGCGCCATGACGCCTTGACCGGCCTGCCGAACCGCGTGCTGTTCCACGAGCAGCTCGAGCAGGGACTGCACCGCGCGAAGTCGGACGACCAGCTCGCGGTGCTCTGCCTCGATCTCGATCACTTCAAGGACATCAACGATTCGCTCGGCCATCCCATCGGCGATGCGCTGCTCAAGGAGGTCGGTCGCAGGCTCAAGGCTGCCGTCGGCGACGGTGACACTGTGGCGCGGCTCGGCGGCGACGAATTCGCCGTGGTCCAGATCGGACGTTCCGAGGAAGCCGCCGCGCGGTCGCTGGCCGGCCGTCTCGTCGAAGTGATCTCGGCGCCTTACGAGATCGACGACCATCAGATCGTCATCGGGGTCTCGATCGGCATCTCGCTGTCGCCGCAGGACGGCAGCAATCCGGACGAGCTGCTGAAAAACGCCGACCTCGCCCTGTACCGCGCCAAGGCGGACGGCCGCGGCACCTATCGTTTCTTCGAGACCGGCATGGATGCCCGCGCGCAGGCGCGGCGCCTCCTGGAAATGGATCTGCGTGCAGCGGTGCAACGCGACGAGTTCCAGGCGTACTACCAGCCGATCCGCGACGTCGCCAGCGGCCGTGTCGTCGCCTTCGAGGCGCTGCTGCGCTGGAATCATCCGCAGCGCGGCCTGATCGCGCCCATCAGCTTCATTCCGCTGGCCGAGGAGACCGGCCTCATCGTCCAGCTCGGCGAATTCGTGCTGCGCTCTGCCTGCACAGATGCAACCAGCTGGCCCGACGACATCGACGTCGCCGTCAATTTGTCGCCGGTGCAGTTCAAGAGCCCGAACCTGATCGCATCCGTGACCTCGGCGCTGGCCGCCTCCGGGCTGAGCGCGAACCGTCTCGAGCTCGAGATCACCGAATCCGTGCTGCTTCAGAACAGCGAGGCGACGCTGACCACGCTGCATGAGCTCCGCGCCATGGGCGTGCGAATCTCGCTCGACGATTTCGGCACCGGCTATTCGTCGCTGAGCTATCTGCGCAGCTTCCCGTTCGACAAGATCAAGATCGACCGCTCCTTCGTGTCGGAGCTGGCGACGCGCGAGGATTCCATGGCGATCATCCGCGCGGTGACCGGCCTTGGCCGCAGCCTCGGCATCGTCACCACGGCGGAAGGCGTCGAAAACGATGCGCAGCTCGAGCTGCTCCGGCGCGAGGGCTGCACCCAGGCGCAGGGCTACCTGTTCAGCAAGCCGCGGCCCGCTTCCGACGTCGCGATGATGCTGGAACGGCCACGGCTGCGCGCCTCGGCGTAAGCGATCAGCCGCGGCGCAGCGCGAAATGCGCGCCGCAGAATGCCATCACGGCGCCGAGGCAGAGGGCGGCAAGCCCGGCCAGCACGCCCGAGACGGTCGGGATCGGGCTCGGCGCCGAGGCCACCTGGCCGGCACCCGCAAGCAGCAGCACGCCGACCGCGATCAGGAATTGCCGCATGCGCTGCGGAATCTGGCCGGAGACGGCGCTCTGCATCAGGCTTGCGGTGAAATAGCCGCCGGAGAAGCCGACGGTTGCGATCAGCCACCACGCGATCGCCGCGCCCGCCGGAATGTACTCGTGCGCGTCGGAGCGCCAGAGGCCGCCGAGGTCGAGCCCGTAGCGCGCGCCCAGCATGTGCACCGCGAGCGCGAGCAGCACGCCGGAGATCATGGCGGCCCCGAGAATCAGGCGGCGCGGAAAAAAGGTCGTCTCAGCCATGTCCCGCTTGTAGGATGGGCGAGGGCGGCCGCGCAAGCGGATCGCGGACGGGATTGATTTCGAGATGCAGGTTTCCGGAGCCGGGGCGGCCACGAGCTACGCCTACAAGGCGTCGCTGATCGGCTCGGCGCATCGCTTCGAGCTGACCGAGGAGGGGCTGTCCTGGCACATCGCCGGACGGTCGGGCCTGTGGCGTTACGACGAGATCTCGGCGATCCGGCTGTCGTTCCGCCCGGTGTCGATGCAGCAGCACCGCTTTCGCGCCGATGTCAGCCACAAGGGCGGCGGCCGCATCGCCATCCTGTCGACGAGCTGGCAAACCGCGGCCCTGATGGCGCCGCAGGACAATGGCTTTCGCGATTTTCTCATCGAGCTCCATGCGCGGATGGCGAAGGCGGGCAGCCGTGCTGAATTGACCGCGGGCCTCGGCCGCAAGACCTATGCGGCGGTGCTGGCGTTCCTGGCGGTGCTGGCGGTTGCGATGGCGGGACTTCTGATCCGCGCGCTCATGATCGGCGAATTCGCCGGCGTGCTCTTCATCCTCGGCTTTGCCGCGCTGTTCGTCTGGCAGGTCGGCGGCTTCGTCCGCCGCAACCAGCCGCAGAGCTACAGCTTCGAACAGGTGCCGAGGGCCCTGCTGCCTTAGCTCTGGACGCGCGCTACTCCGTCGAGTCGAAATCCTCTTCCTTGGTGCCGAGCAGCGAGACGATCGTGCGCAGGCCGGAATCGAGCTGCTCGAGGGTAGGCGGGGCAAGGGCGAGGCGCACCGCGTTCGGTGCATGGCCATGGGCGACCGCAAAGGTCGATGACGGCGTCAGCGCGATGCCGCGCCGTGCGGCTGCGGCGACGAAGGTCTGCGAGCGCCAGTGCGGCGGCAGCGTCAGCCAGAGATGATAGGCGCGCATATCGGCCGCGATCTGGTAGCCGTTGAGCAGCCTTGCCGCGGTCTGCTGACGACGCGCGGCGTCAATGCGTTTGAGGCGCGTCAGCTCGGCGACGGTGCCGTCGGCCATCAGCCGCTGCCCGGAGGCGAGTGCGTGGCCCGAGGCGATCCAGCCGCCGGTGCGGACCGCGCTCATCACGCTTTCACGCAGGTGCGGCGGTGTCACGAGGATGCCGAGCGCGAGACCCGGTGCGACTTTCTTGGACAGGCTGTCGATCACGATGCAGCGGTCGGGCCCGAGCGCGGCCAGCGGCGTGTCGTCGGCGAGGAAGCCGTAGACGGTGTCCTCGATGATGGTGAGATCGAGCTTCTCGGCGACGCGCATGATGTCGGCGCGCCGCGTCGCGTTCATGGTGACGCCGAGCGGATTCTGGATGATGGGCTGCAGATACAGCGCCGACAGATGCGCCTCGCGATGCGCCTTCTGGATCGCGTCGGGCCGCGCGCCGTGCTCGTCCATGGGAATCGGGACCAGCGTGATGCCGAGCCGCGCGGCGATGCTCTTGACGTAAGGGTAGGTCAGCGCCTCGACGCCGCAGCGTCCGCCGGTCGGGACCAGCGCGGCGAGGGCGGCCGCGAGCGACTGCTTCCCGTTGGCGGTAAAGACGATGTGCTCGGCCTGCGGCGCAAAATCCTTGCGCGCGAGATAGGCCGCTGCCGCATTGCGCGCGCTCTTGGTGCCGGTGCTGGTCGAGACGCGCAGCGCGGATTCGAGCGCGTCGACACGCTCGAGCCCGGCGAGGCTCTTGGCGATCATCGCCCATTGCTGCGGCAATAACGGATAATTGACCTCGAAATCGATCCGAGCATCGCGCGGTTCGCTCAGCGCCTCGACCTCGCGCCGGATGTCGCCGGAGATGAATGTGCCGCGGCCGACTTCGCCGACCACGAGGCCGCGTCGGAGCAACTCCGTATAAACCCGGCTCGCGGTGGAGACCGCGATGCCGCGGTCATAGGCAAAATTGCGCTGCGGCGGCAGCCGGTCGCCGGGCCTTAACGTGCCGTTAGAGATATCCGAGGCAATGGCATCGGCAAGCTTCACGTACTCGAACTTGGACATTATTGCACCGAGAGCAATGTTTTACTTGCTCCGAGTAGTGTACTGGAGCATTTAAGTTCCATCAAGTTCCGCGATTGAGCCGAGGTGAGCGAGAGCAATCCGACGGCAAATGAGGTGCAGGCGCCCACAAGCGTCCGCGCCAACGGCAGCTGCTTCGCCGCGCGGGACATACGCCGGAGAAGAAACATGACCACCATCTCGCAAACTGCCGGGCGGAGTTTACGCCCCTCGTCGAGCGGATTTTTTGCCACGCTCGCCAACGCCGCCACCACGCTGTTCGACCGCCTGGAGCGCCGCTCCGCCGTCAAGACCCTGAACGAGCTCGACGACCGCGCCCTGCGCGACATCGGCATCAACCGCAGCCAGATCGAGGACGCGGTGTACGGGCAGTTCAAGACCGAGCTGTCGCGGTATCTGTAAGCCTTTGCTGAGCGAGCGCTGCTGCTCGCTCCCGTGTCCCGGACGCGCTGCAGCGTTTTTACGCTGCTGCGCAGAGCCGGGACCCAGCGGGCCGCACGGTTCGCTGCGACATGGGCCCCGGCTCTGCAACGCACCGCTGAAGGAGCGCTGCGTCCGGGGCACGAGAGCGGAGTTTTGGTGCAGGGCTCTCTCGACATCGTCATTGCGAGCGCAGCGAAGCAATCCAGAATGCCTGTGCAGAGGCAGTCTGGATTGCTTCGTCGCAAGGGCTCCTCGCAATGACGGCGCGTGGGTGGCAGCTCGTAGGATGGGTAGAGCGAAGCGAAACCCATCAACACTTCCGTCGTTGAAGCATGATGGGTTTCGCAAGTGCTCTACCCATCCTACGCCGCTGCAGACACGCCTTCGCGTTCTCGCGGCTGATTTAGCCCGAGCTTTGCCTTGTTGCGTCACCCCCGATGAAAGAGGGCGCAGGGAAGGCCGGGTGCCGGCCGGGCACCCACGGTCCACTGTGCGGAAGGCGGCAACAAGAATTTGCACAGCGGCATACAGGTGAAGCCAAACATCCGGCCTTCCCTGCGCAGTGGCTTTACGGCTTATGTCGTGCTCTCCCCGGGGAGCGATGCACTATTGCCCCCGTCGTCCCGCGAGATGGCTGATGCACGAGCCCGGTTGGGCCGCCACATCACCGCTGGGACTTGACGCACAGACCCCGGGCGTCAGGACCACACGATTTTGCCGTACGAGAGCCGCACCGGTCGTGTGCGCGACGTCCTTGCTCACGGTTGCCCGCCCTGCAAAACCCTTCGCGCCGATGTGACCCACGTCCACCGCCGCCCGGCCCGCGTTCGTGACGATCGCGATACGCCCCTCTTCCTTGGGCCGGGTTGCGGTGACGAATACGCCGTTTCCGAATTTCGGTAAAGTGGAATATTTTTGACGGTGCGCGTTGACCGAGCCTTTGTGTGTTTTGCCCGTCGGGCAACACACGGTCTTGTACCCCGGATGAGCGAAGCGATATCCGGGAGTTCGCGGCGCGAGCGGTCCCGGATTGCGCTTCGCTCCATCCGGGCTACAAGGCTGGTTCTCTCGTGTCCCGGACGCGCTGCTGCGCAGAGCCGGGACCCAGGACGCCTTGCATTCGGTGATGCAATGGGCCCCGGTTCTGCAGCGCATCACACCGGACGATGCTTCGCATCGCCGGGAGCGCCCGGGGCACGAGAGCGGAGTTTGTCGCGCCCCCCTCAGTGCCTCACCACCAGTACCGAGCATTTTGCGTAGCGCACCACGTGGCCGGCGTTGGAGCCGAGGAAATAGGTGCGCATCGCCGGCCGGTGCGAGGTCATCACGATGAGGTCGGCCTTCATGTGCACGGCTTCTTCCAGGATCTCGTGATAGATGCCGCCCTGGCGGACCACGCTGGAGATGCGCGCCGGCTCAATGCCGGATTCGCGTGCGACGATGGCGAGGGCTTCTTCCGAGGTCTGGCGCTGCTGCTCGTCGAAATCGGCCGGCACGTATTCGGCCAGCATCACCGGCGTCATCGGCAACACGTTGAGCAGCCGTATCGACCCGCTCCAGGTCTGCGACAGCGTTGCCGCGGTCGCGATCGCCGGCTTGGCGAGATCGGTGTCGGCGAGGTCGATGGGCACGAGGATGGACTTGAACATCTGCGCCTCCCTATTGACCAAGCTGGTCAACCGGTCGAGACGGGCGCCCGCGCGTCTCAGGCCGATCGAAGCAGCTTGGGGCTGACGAACAGCACCAGCTTGCCGCGGCGGTAGGCCACGTCGCCCCAATCCTTGACGTCAAAGTCGAAGATCGCAAGCCCCGCTGTGGGCAGGTTGTCGGAAAGCGCCTTGGCGCCGGCCGGATCGCCGCCGCCCATCAGCATCAGGGCGGCCTCGTGCATGCCGGGATTGTGGGCGACCAGCAGCAACTGCTTCGGGTTCGCCGGGGCGGTTGCAGTGCGAATGGAGTCGAGGATCTGCGCGGGATCGGCGCCGTAGAGTTCCGGCAGCACCTCGACCTGCGGCGCTGCGACACGGTCCTTCATCGCCTGCCAGGCGATGTCCCAGGTCTGCCGTGCGCGGACGGCATGCGACACCAGCACGGCATCGGGGAAGGGCGGGTGACTGGCGATCCAGTCGCCCATCCGGGCGGCATCCTTGTGGCCGCGGTCGTCGAGGCGGCGGTCCTGGTCACGGCCGCTCGGCGCGTCAGTCTCGGTCTTGGCGTGACGCAGCAGCATCAAACGGCGCATGGCATTCTCGAATCGTTCCACGTCAGGGATAATCTACAGACGCCCGTTGAGGACACAGACGCCCGTTGAGGACAAGGTGACAAGCGCCCGCACAGTCCTTTAGCGCGCGATCAGATTAGGGCAATCCACATCGCGCTTTAAATTCTTGTTTTTTGGGCATGATCTCCCGGAAAACCGCTGCACAGTTTTCCGGATCATGCTCTAAGAAAACGACATGAGCGAGACTTTCACAAGCGTGTCCCAGGAAGAAGCCGGCTTTCGCGAGCGCACGCGGCTGTCGTTCGATATCGACGCCGACATCTGCGTGATCGGGGCCGGGCTTGCGGGGCTCTCCATCGCGCTCGAGGCGGCCCGGCTCGGGGCCAGCGTCGCCGTGCTCGAGGGCCGCCATATCGGCTGGAACGCCTCCGGCAACCAGCTCGGCACCGTGATGCCGGGCTTTGCACTGCCGCTCGCCGAGCTGATCGAGCGCATCGGCTTCGAGGACGCCCGCGAATTGTGGGCGCTGTCGCGGGAGGGGGCCGAGTTCGTCCGCGCCAACGCCACCGAGGAGAACATGCCGGGCATCGCCCCGAGCGACGGCGTGCTGGAGGTCTCCAACGTCGATGCCGGCGACCGGCTGATCAGCCGGCTGCAGATGCTGAACGAGGATTTCGACACCGAGGTCGAGGGCTGGCAGGTCGATCGCGTCCGCGCGCTGCTCAGGACGGATCACTATTTCCACGGCGTGTATTATCCCAAAGCGTTCCAGGTCGACGGGCGCAAATACGTGCACGGCCTTGCAGCGCTGGCGCGGCGGGCAGGGGCCCGCATCTTCGAGGACACGCCGGTCGTCAGCATCGATCATTCCGGCATCCGCAAGCGCATCGTCACGCCGTCGGCGCGGCTGCGTGCGACCCATATCGTGCTGGCCGGCAACATCCATCTCGGCGCGCCGTTGCGGCGGCTGTCCGAGACGCTGCTGCCGGTCTCGCGCTACGCCGGCATCACCGCGCCGCTCGGCGAGCGCGTGCACGAGATCATCGGCTTCAAGGGGGCGGTGATGGATTCCGACGGGGTCGACCATTTCCGCATCGTCGATGGCGACCGCCTGATGTGGGAAAGCCCCGAGACCACCTGGGCCGCGCGTCCGCAGCGCTTTGCAGGCAGCGTCAAGCGGCGGATCCGCAGCATCTTCCCGCAGCTCGGCAATGTCGAGATCACCGACATGTTCGGCGGCGCCACCGGCCAGACCGTGCACGGCATGCCGCAGATCGGCCAGTTGCGCAAAGGCCTGTGGGTGGCGAGCGGTTTCGGGCGCCAGGGCATGAACACCTCGGCCATGGCCGGACAGCTCATCGCGCGCAGCATCCTGTGGGGCGACGAGCGTTGGAAGCTGTTCTCGCCGTTCGAGCTGGTCTGGGCGGGCGGCGCCACGGGCCGTGTCGCCGGCCAGCTGGTCGGGATCTGGGGCAGGGCGAGTTCCGCCGCCGCGGGCTCGCTTGCCCGCTACCGCGAGCGGACCAGGGTCAAGGATCGGGAGCGCGAGGCGCGTCTTGCCGAAGCCAACCGGGCCGCCGGCACCGGTCCGCGCCGTCCGCCGCCCGGCGTGCGGCCGCGGCCGCCGTCACCGCCGGCCCCGGCGGCCCAGAGCGTTCACGGGGAGACGGAACCGGCGCCGCGGGATGATGCCGTCTCGCAATAGACCCGCGAAAAATTCCGCCCGGAAGTGTAACGTCGGCCGTTAGAGCCCGTATCTCAGGGCGTGGACTCCCCGCGCACGGAGAATGAGATGTTTGACCGCCGCATCCTGCTTACGACTGTCGCCGGCCTGTTTGGCCTTTCGGCCTTCCGCTGGCTGACGGGATCCCCGGCCGCAGCCGGCGAAAAGGCCGCGGAAAAGTTCGAGGTGACCAAGACGGAGGCCGAGTGGCGTGCCCAGCTCACGCCGCAGCAATACGAGATCCTGCGCAATCACGGCACCGAGCGGCCGGGCTCCAGCCCGCTGCTCAAGGAGCACCGCAAGGGCGTGTTCGCCTGCGCCGGCTGCGACCTGCCGCTGTTCGCGTCCGACACCAAGTTCGAGAGCGGCACGGGCTGGCCGAGCTTCTACCAGCCGATCGAGGGCAATGTCGGCAAGACCGAGGACCGCACCTACGGCATGCTCCGCACCGAGGTGCATTGCCGGCGCTGCGGCGGCCATCTCGGCCATGTCTTCGACGACGGCCCGAAGCCGACCGGGCTGCGCTACTGCATCGACGGTTTCGGGCTGGTTTTCCACCCGGCGGCGGCCTCGGCGACGTAGCGGGTTGAGGCGTCATTCCGGAGCGATGCGTGAGCATCGAATCCGGAATCTCGAGGTTCTCAGGTGCGCAATGGCGCACCATAGTTCGATGCTTCGCAGCGCCCCGGAACGACAACTTTCCCCGGCAATAGTTGCCGGTCCCGGCAATTGTGCCCCGGTCATCGGACCGGGGCCTTTTTATTAAGTCATTGATTTCACGAGAATACCCGCATTGGCATAGCCCTTGCGACTGTCTCTTCCGACTGCGGCCATGGTCGACCGGCCGCCGAGATCGGATCTGGAGACAAAGTTATGGGTATCTTCGATGCAATGAACACCTCGGTGGGTGGCCTGCAGGCGCAGTCCTACGCGCTGCAGAACATTTCCGGCAACATCGCGAACTCATCCACCACCGGTTACAAGGGCATCGGCACCAGCTTCGTCGATCTCATCCCCGACTCCTCGGTGCCGAGCAAGCAGGTCGCGGGCGGCGTGACCGCCAACGCCAAGGCCACCATCACCACGCAAGGCACGATCTCCGGCTCCACCGTTGCCACCAACATGGCGATCACCGGCGACGGCTTCTTCTCGATCCAGAAGGCCACCGGCGTCGTCGACAACGTCCCGGTGTTCAGCGGCGTCACCTACTACACCCGCCGCGGCGACTTCCAGCTCAATGCCAACGGCAACCTGGTCAACGGCGCCGGCTATTATCTGATGGGCACCACGGTCGACCCGAAGACCGGCAATCCGACCGGCAACGTCGCGACCGTCCTGAAATTCCAGAACAACTTCATTCCGGCCCAGGCGACGACCTCGATCCAGTACGCCGCGAACCTGCCGAGCGTCCCGAACACGGCGGCGAGCTCGACCGCCGCGACCGGCACGCTGCTCGCGGCCGGCGGCCTGAACCCGTCCGATTTCGCCGCCAACCCGCTGATCATCGGCACGCCGCCGCCGCCCTATACGAATGCGACGGTCTCCGGCGCAGCGGCGACCGGCAATCTGCGCTCGGCCTATACGGCGACGACCGCGACCGGCACGGTGGCGCTGCTGGACAGCGCTTCGGCGGTGGCAACTGGCGCGACGTCACTTGATTCCGGCTCGGGCACGCATCTCAACACCAGTCTGCTCACCAACCTCGCCGGCAAGCAGTTGACGGTCAACGGCCGGATCATCAACTTCGACAACACCGTCTCGAACACTGCGACGGTCGCAGGCCCCCCAGTCGTCACCACGATCGGTCTGAAGTCGCCGACCACCTCGACGATGCAGGACGTCCTCAACGAGATCGCCGCAGGAGCGGGCGTTCCCGCCGCCAACGTGACGATCAACTCCAGCGGTAACATCCAGATCACATCGAGCACCACGGCCGACGTCACGATCGGCGGCACTGCGGCAGGCTTGCTCGGCGTCAGCAGCGTGACGCGCGGCGGCAACGTGCTGTCCACCCCTGCGATCACGAGTGGCACACAGCTCGGCGGCACCGCGCAGCCCGGCGGGGCGGAAGTCCTGTCGACGCCCTTCGTGGTCGGCAACACGATCCAGGTCAACGGCACGGGACCTGCCAATACGATCACCTTCGTGGCCTCCGGCGCGACCCCTCCGAACCAGATCAATATCACCGACTCCATCGCGACCCTGCTCACCCAGATCGACCAGCTCAGCGGCGCGAGCGGCTCCTCGATCAGCAACGGCGTGATCACGCTGAACACCGGTATTGCCAATCCCACCCTCACGGTGACCAGCAACAACAGCAGCGCCTTCGCTGCGCTCGGCTTCACCTCGTCCGTCTCCAAGAACCGCGGCGGCGGCGGCACAGCCGGCACCGGCGGCGTGATCGGCAACGACATCGCCACGTTCACCAAGGAATCGATCAGCGGCGGTGCGGTCACGGCCTACAACGCCGCCGGTACGCCGGTGAACCTGCAGCTGCGCTGGGCCAAGACCGACAGCGCCTCGCTGGGCACCGGCCATTCCGACACCTGGAACCTGTTCTACCAGACCGATCCGAATGCGACGGGTACGACGGTCGGCTGGGTCAATACCGGGCAAGCCTTCACCTTCGCCGCCGACGGCTCGCTGACCTCGCCGAGCACCTCGGGCGTCACCATCAACAATGTCACCGTCGGCGGTCAGTCGCTCGGCTCGCTCGCCTTCAACATCTCTCAGGGCGGCCTGACGCAATATGCCAGCACCAGCGGCGCGGTGACCATCAACACCATCACCCAGAACGGCTACGCCGCCGGCCAGCTCCGCTCGGTCGCCGTCAACAACAACGGCCTCGTGGTCGGCACCTTCTCCAACGGCCAGAACCTCGACCTCGCACAGGTGTCGCTGTCGCACTTCAACGGCACCAATTACCTGAAGGCGCTCGATGGCGGCGCTTATGCTGCGACCGAGCAGTCGGGCCCGGCGATCGACGGCGCTTCGGGCACCATCAGCGGCTCGTCGCTGGAAGGCTCGAACACCGACATCGCCGACGAATTCACCAAGCTGATCGTGACCCAGCAGGCCTACTCGGCCAATACCAAGGTGATCACGACCGCGAATTCGATGGTGCAGGACCTTCTGAACGTGTTGCGCTGATCGGCGCGTAACGTAACCAAAGGCGGCAAGTAACATGGGTTTGAGTTCAGCCCTCGCCAGTGCGATGAGCGGTCTGCGTGCCAACCAGGCCGCGCTCTCGATCGTCTCCTCGAACGTCGCGAATGCGCAGACGCCGGGCTACGTCGTCCAGACCGCGAACCAGATCGAGGTCACCACCGGCGATTTCGGCTCGACGGCGATGACGACCGGCGTCAGCCGGGAGCTCGACACCTATGTGCTGAACCAGCTGCGCACCGAGACCGGCGGCAGCGGCTACGCCGACCAGATGGCCAACATTCTGAAGCAGCTTCAGAATGTCTACGGCACGCCCGGCAACGACGGCACGCTCGAAAGCGCGCTGAACAAGTTCACCACGGCGCTGCAGGCGCTGTCGACGAGCTCCGGCGCATCGTCGGCGCAGACCGTCGCGCTGGGTGCGGCACAGGCGCTGGCGCAGCAGCTCAACGTCGCCACCAAGGGCGTTCAGTCGCTGCGCTCCAACGCCGAGCAGGATCTCGGCACCTCGGCGGCAGCCGCCAACGCGGCGATGCAGAAGGTCGCCGACATCAACACCAAGCTGCAGGGCCTGTCCGCCAACGACCCCTCGGCCGCGACGCTGATGGACCAGCGCGACCAGGCCATCAACACGCTGTCGAAATATGTCGACGTCCGCGTCACCACCGACGGCTCGAACCAGGCCAACATCTACACCACGACCGGCATCCAGCTGGTCGGCGCGGGGCTTGCCTCGCAATTCTCTTTTGCCTCCGCCGGTGCGCTGTCGGCGACCTCGCTCTACAACACCGACCCGGCCAAGTCCGGCGTCGGCGCCTTCAACATCGTGCTGCCGAACGGCTCGAAGGTCGACGTCGTCGCCAACAATGTGGTCTCGTCGGGCCAGATCGCCGCCGACCTCAAGCTGCGTGACCAGACGCTGGTGCAGGCGCAGACCCAGCTCGACCAGCTCGCCGCCACGATGTCGAGCGCGCTGTCGGACAAGACCACGGCCGGCAGCACGGTCTCAGGCCCGCCGGCCGGCTTCGACCTGGACCTTGCCGGCGCGCTGCCGGGCAACACAGCCAACATCACCTATACGGACGCGGCGACCAACACCCAGCGCCAGATCACGCTCGTCAACGTGACCGATCCGGCGGCGCTGCCGCTCCAGAACGCCACCAATGCCAATCCGATGCGGGTGGGCGTCAACTTCGCCGGCGGCATGGGCGCGATCGCCTCCGCGCTCAACACCGCGCTGGCGGGCTCGCATTTGTCGTTCTCCGCGGCACCGTTGCCGGCGACGCCCACGACGCTGCGGGTGACCGACGACAACAGCGGCCTTGCCAAAGTCAATTCGGCCTCGACCTCCAAGACGATCTCGTCGCTGGCCTCGGGCAGCCCGCAGCTGGCGGTGTTCACCGACGGCGGGCAGGCGCTCTATACCGGCGCGATCACGGCCTCGGGCTCGCAGATGACCGGCCTTGCCGGACGCATCGCCGTGAACACGCAGCTGGTCGCCGATCCCACGCGGCTGTCGGTCTACAACACCTCGCCGGTGACGCCCGCGGGCGACACCACGCGCTCGGACTATCTCTATTCGCAGCTCACCAATGCGGTGTTCTCCTATTCGCCGACGACCGGCCTCGGCTCGGCCAACCAGCCCTTCACCGGCAGCGTCTCGAACTATTTGCAGCAGTTCCTGAGCATCCAGGCCAACGCCTCGACCCAGGCCACCCAGCTGCAGCAGGGCCAGAGCGTCGTGGTCTCGACGCTGCAGGCCAAGTTCGACTCGACCTCCAAGGTCAATCTGGACTCGGAGATGTCGAACCTGATCCAGCTGCAGAATGCCTATGCCGCCAACGCCCACGTCATGTCGGTGGTGCAGAGCATGATGAACACGTTGATCCAGGCTCAAGTGTAACAAGTAGCAGGGCTCTGAAAGATGTCGATCAGCAGTATCAATTACTCGTCGTCGGTTCTCGGCTCGCAGATCCGCAACATCAATCAGCAGCTCACCGACCTGTCGACGCAGCTCTCGACCGGCAAGCTGTCGCAGAACTATTCCGGCATGGGCACCAACGAGGGCTTCGCGATCGCCTCGCGCGCGCAGCTCTCCAACATCTCCGCCTATACCGACACGATCACCAACGTGAACGTCAACATCAACCTCGCCAACACCGCGCTGCAGGCGCTGACGACGATCCGCAACACGGTGCAGACCGGCTCGGCCAACACCGCGCAGGATCTCAACGTCAACGGACAGACGATCGCGCAGAACACCGCCGCGGCGCAGTTCGGCTCGATGGTCGGCGTGCTCAACACGCAGTCGGGCAACCGCTATCTGTTCTCGGGAACGGCGGCCAACACGCAGTCGGTCGCGGACGCCGGCGACATCATCAACGGCACCACGACGCAGGCCGGCTTCAAGACCGTGATGGCGGAACGCCAGGCCGCCGACCTCGGGGCCAACGGCATGGGGCGGCTGGTGCAGACGCAGCCGACGCCGAGCTCGGTGCAGGTGTCGGAAGACGTCGCCGGCTCGCCGTTCGGGCTCAAGATCAAGGCGGTGTCCTCGACCCTGACCGGCGCGACCGTCACCGGCCCGAGCGGCTCGCCGGTGTCGTTCTCCGTCGATCTCAACGGCAACAATCCTGCCAATGGCGACAAGCTGAGCATCCAGTTCACGCTGCCGGACGGCACCACCGAGCAGATCGACCTGACCGCGTCCTCGGCGACGCCGACGCCGCTCGGCAGCTTCGCGATCGACGCGAGCGTGCCGGTCAATCCGAACAACACCGCGGCCAATCTCAACACGGCGCTGAACACGGCGATCAAGAAGCTCTCGAACACCTCGCTGGTGGCGGCCTCCGCCGTGACCGCCGGCGACAATTTCTTCAATACCGCGAGCTCCGCGATCGGTACGCCCAAGACCAGCCAGGCGGGCCCCCTCGTACCGATCAGCGGTGCGACGGCGCTGTCCGGCACGAGCCCCACGGACTCGATCTCGCCGGGCTTTGCCGCCGGCGACACCATCACCGTCAACGGCACCACGCTCAGCTTCGTCGCCTCGGGCGCGACCGGCAACCAGATCAACGTGACCGACAGCATCCAGACCCTGCTCAGCAAGGTCGACGCGATCACGGGGACGTCGAAGCCGTCGACCGTGCACGGCGGCGCGATCACCATCAACACCGACGATGCGGCGAGCCTGAGCATCACGAGTTCCAATCCCGCCGCGCTCGGCTCGCTCGGCTTCAGCGCGACGCCGGTGACCGCGACGCAGCCGCCGCTGCGCGTCGGCTCCTCGCCGGCGAGCTCGGCGACGACGCTGGTGAACGGCTCCGCCACGACAGTGAAATGGTACCTCGGCAATGACGGGCCGGGCTCGGCGCGCTCCACGGCGGTGGCGCGGGTCGACGATTCCGTCACGGTGCAGTACGGCGCGCAGGCCGACGAGGACGCGATCCGCCGGCAGCTGCAGGCGATCGCCGTGTTCGGGACGTTCTCGACCTCGCCGACCGGGCAGTATTCGGGCGGGCAGGTCTCGGCGCTGAGCCTGCGGGTGACGCAGGCGCTGACCCAGCAGCCCGGCCAGCAGCGCATCGAGGACATCCAGACCGACATCGCGATGGCCCAGAACACGATGAAGGATGCGAGCACGCGCCAGACCCAGGCCAAGGCGCAGCTCCAGAGCATCGTCGACCAGGCGGAATCGGCCTCGCCCGACCAGGTCGCGAGCGAGATCCTGGCGCTCCAGAACGCGTTGCAGGCGTCCTACCAGGTGACCTCGAACCTGGCGCAGCTCTCGCTCGTCAAGTTCCTGTAAGGATGCGTTAAGACGCCGTTAACCATGCCTGTTTACCTCTTGGTGAGGATTGCAAGCGGGGGCGGAGCGGGCGATGTCTGACAGAATGCAGCTGGTGGTGGCGACGCCTTGCTTCGGCGGGCAGGTGTCGAGCATCTACGCGAGCTCGATCTTCGCGCTCCAGCGCGCCGTACACGGCATGTCCAATCTCGAGCTCAAGGTGCTCCTGCGCGACGGCGACGCGCTGATCACGCGGGCGCGGGCCAATCTGGCCGCGATGTTCCTGGACGATCCCGACGCAACGCATTTCCTGTTCATCGACGCCGACATCGGCTTCAAGCCGGAGCAGGTGTTCCGCCTGATCGAATGCGGCGCCGACGTCGTCGCGGGCTGTTATCCGATCAAGCGGGTGAACTGGGACAAGGCAAGGCGGGCGGTCCAGTCCGGCCGCACCGACGTGCCGGCCGCCTCGCTCGACTACGTGCTGGAGATCGAGGATCCCGACCGCATCGTGGTGGTCAACGGCTTTACCCGCGTGCGCTACGCCGGCACCGGCTTCCTGATGATCCGCCGTCACGTGCTGGAGGCGATGTGCCGCCATCCGGACTATGCGAACCTGCAGTTCTTCCGCGAGCACTCGCACGATACGCTGGCCGCGAGCCAGAACCGGTTCGCGCTGTTCGAATGCATGATCGACCCCGCGACCGGCACCTATCTCTCCGAGGACTTCGCGTTCTGCAAGCGCTGGACCGATATCGGCGGGGAGATCTGGGCCGACATCCAGAGCTCGCTCGACCATGTCGGGCCGTCGGTGTTCCACGGCGACATCGCCTCGCAATTCGCGCCGGCGCCCGCGGCGGCGGCCGACGCGGCGTGAGCCATCCGGGATGAGCACCGGCGCATCCCGTCTGCCAGACATCGAGCGGGCGTCCGAGGGCGGCTCGCGCTATCGTCTGCGCGATCTCTTCACGCCGCTGGACACGCTGCTGGTCTCGGGCGGCGATCCGCGCCTGACGCTCGACGCCAGGGATCGCGTCAACGCCTATGGCTGCGCGGCCTCGCCGGAGCCGGAGATCTGGAATTTCGCCTCGTCGACCGCGTCCACGATCTCGCAGCTCGCCTACGACCGCGCTGCGCTGGCGCGCGAAGAGCTGATGCACAAATGCCTGTTCGACGAGGTCGAGGTCGCCTTCGACGCGCGCTGCGAGGGCATGCGCGAGGAGCTGCGCGGACATCTGCAGCTTTCGCCGCGTGTCGACATCGTGTTCTCGCCATCGGGCACCGACTCCCAGCTTCACGCGCTGTTCCTGGCGCGCGCGGTGCTCGGCGCCCCGCCGGTGACGATCGTGGTCGGTGCCGACCAGACCGGCAGCGGCACGGCCCATACCGCGGGCGGCCGCCATTTCAGCACGCTGACGGCGAGCGGCGTTGCAGTGCGCAAGGACGGTGCCGTGGTCGGGCTTGCCGGCGACAGCATCGCGGTGCCGCTGCTCGACGCCGCCGCACCCGGCATCGCGATGTGTGCGGACGCGGACGCTACAGTAATGCGTGCAGTCGAGGACAGCCTCGCGCAAGGCCGGTGCGTTCTCCTTCACATCATGGATTCGTCAAAACTCGGCTGGCGCGCGCCGAGTGCTGCCTGCCTCGATGAGATCGCGCGGCGCTGGCCGCGCAAGGTTCAGGTGGTCGTCGATGCCTGCCAGGCGCGGCTCGGCCGCCGCCGGCTGCGCTGCTATCTCGACCGCGGCTACATGGTGCTGATGACAGGCTCCAAATTCTTCGGCGGTCCCGCCTTCAGCGGCGCGCTGCTGGTGCCGAAGGGCCTGTCGCGGTCGATCGACCGGATCGGCGCGATCGCGCCGGGTATCTTCGACTATGCCGGCCGCTGCGACTGGCCGATGGCCTGGACGGCGCTGCGCTCGCGCTTCGAGCGCCGGCCGAATTTCGGCCAATGGCTGCGCTGGGAGGCCGCTCTTGCGGAGATCGGCAGCTATTATGCCGTGCCCGGCGCATTCCGCGCCAGGGCGCTCGCCGAGTTCGCCGCCGGCATCGACAGCATGATCGCGCTGTCGCCGTCGCTTCAAGCCGTTCCGAACCCATCGGTGCCGGCCGGCGCGGACGACGAGGAATTCGCGGCCGCCACGATCTTTCCATTCACGCTGCTCCGTGACGGGCAGCCGGTCTCGATCGCCGACATCAGCGCCGTGCATCGTGGTCTCGCGCGCGACATGAGCGAGGACATCGACGGCAGCGCGGCGGACCGGCAGGTCGCCGCGCAACGCTGCCTCGTCGGTCAGCCGGTCCGGCTCGAGCGGGCGGACGGCAACCCGCAAGGCGTGCTGCGGCTGTGCGTCGGCGCGCGGCTGGTGACGGAAGCCTGGTCGGCGGACGCCACGCAATCGCAACGCAATCTGCAACATATCCTCGATCGCATCGCCCATGTGCTGGTGAAGATCGAGCTGCTGCTCAACAGTGCCACGGCTGCGCCGCGGAAGTTTGTGCTCGAGGCCTAAGATGCTGCATCCCGATTCCGCGCCTGTCACCGCGCCAGCCTATTCCGACCGTATCGGCTTTGCGCAGTTGACGCGCCATGCCTTCGAGGGCGGCGACCTGCATCCGCTGCGCGAGCGGCTGCTGGCAAGGATCGAGCAAGGGACGGCGGAGGCAGGCGAAGGCCTCGATCTATCGCTGATCGCGCAGCTTCTCGGCGAGAAGGAAGCCGGCCTCGTGATCCAGACCGAGGTGCTCGCCTTCCATCAATTGTTTCGCACGCCTTGCGGGCTGCCGAAACCGCGCCTGCGCGTGCTCGCGCTCGCGGCCGATATCGACATGGGCGGCAACACTCCGATCGAGTTCCTGCTCGAAGGCTCCGACATCGAGCTGCTGACGCTCTATGTGATCAAGGGCGTCGGCCTGCCCGAGACATTGCCCGATCATGACGTGGCCATCGTGGTCGCCTCCGATTCAGAGGAATGCCGCGAGGCGCTGGCCGTCATCGCGCAGGCCGCGCCGCGCTGGCCGCGGCCGCTGCTCAATCGGCCCGAGCTCATCGGCAATCTCGATCGCGACAAGCTCTATCGGTTGCTGGCTGATATTCCCGGTCTCGATATTCCCGTGACAGCCAACGCGACCCGCGCGCAGTTGATGGCTCTCTCGGAGGGGCAGATCGCTTGCGCGGAGATCACGGGCGAGTTGCACTTTCCAATGATCGTGCGGCCGCGCGGCACGCATGCCGGCGTCGGGCTTGCGAAGATCGACGATGCGGCCGCGCTCAAAGCCTATCTTGCCGAGCGGCAGGAGCAGGACTTCTTCGTCGCCCGCTTCGTCAACTACGCGAGCCCCGACGGGCTCTTTCGCAAGATCCGGCTCACCATGGTCGACGGCAAGCCTTATGCCTGCCACATGGCGATCGCGGACCGTTGGGACATCTGGTATCTCAACGCCTACATGGCGTTCAGTGAAGAGAAGCGCGCTGAAGAAGCCATCTTCATGCAGGACTTCGATCATGACTTCGCGGCGCGTCACAAGGATGCGCTCGACGAGATGAGCAGGCGCGTCGGCCTCGACTATTTCATCGTCGACTGCGCCGAAAACCAGGATGGCGAGCTGCTGGTGTTCGAGGCCGACAACACCGCCGTCGTGCACAACATGGATCCGCCCGCCGTGTTTCCCTACAAGCCGCCGCAGATGCGCAAGATCTTTGCCGCGTTCACGGCGATGCTGTCGCGGCACGCAACGGCGGGTGCTGGGAGCGCGGCATGAACGAGATCATTCGCAACACGCAAGGCTCGCTCGCGCAGACGTCGCTCGATCCGCAGGACTGGAGCGAATTCCGCGCGCTCGCTCATCGCATGCTGGAGGAGGCGATCGACGGCATTGCCAACGTGCGTGCGCGCCCGGTCTGGCAGCCGATTCCCGATGAGGTCCGCGCGGCCATCAAGTCCGACGTGCCGCGCGAGGCAAGCGATCTCGCCGATGTCTATCGCGAGTTCGCCGAGCATGTCGCGCCTTACGCGACCGGCAACGTTCATCCCGGCTTCATGGGCTGGGTCCATGGCGGCGGCACTGCGGTCGGCATGCTCGCCGAGATGCTTGCCGCCGGCCTCAACGCCAATCTCGGCGGGCGCGACCACATGCCGATCGAGGTCGAGCGCCAGATCGTCGACTGGATGCGCCGCCTGTTCGCGTTCCCCGAGAGCGCGAGCGGCATCTTCGTCACGGGCACGTCGATGGCCAATCTGATGGCGGTGCTGGTGGCGCGTACATCTGCGCTCGGCATGCTGGCGCGGCAATACGGCATCGGCAATGACGGCGCGCTGCTCACGGCCTATACCTCGCAGGCCGCGCATGGCTGCGTCTCCCGGGCAATGGACATCGCGGGGCTCGGGACCGATGCGCTGCGCAAGATCGGCGTCGATGCCGATCATCGCATCGACGTCGCCGCGCTGCGCGCGCAGATCGCCGTCGACCGCGAGGTCGGTTTCAAGCCGTTCCTCGTCGTCGCTTCCGCCGGGACGGTCGATATCGGCGCGATCGACGATCTCAAGGCCGTCGCTGAGTTGTGCCGCGAGGAAGGAATCTGGTTTCACGTCGATGGCGCTTTTGGTGCGCTCGCGATGTTCTCTCCCGGACTCGCGCCATTGCTCGGCGGCATCGAGCTCGCCGACTCCATTGCGCTCGACTTCCACAAATGGGGACAGGTGCCCTATGACGCCGGCTTCCTGCTGGTGCGCGACGGCGAACGGCACCGGCAGGCGTTCGCGCAGCCGGCGGCCTATCTGAGCCGCGAGGCGAGGGGACTTGCGGCTGGCGCGGTGTGGCCCTGCGATCTCGGTCCCGACCTGTCGCGCGGCTTCCGGGCGTTGAAGACCTGGTTCACGCTGAAGACCTACGGCACCGACCGCTTGGGCACGGTGATCGCGCGAAGCTGCGCGCTGGCGAAATATCTGGAGACACGCGTGCTGGCCGAGCCGCGGCTGGAATTGCTGGCGCCGGTGAATCTCAACATCGTCTGCTTCCGCTATCGCACGGGCGATGCGGTCAACCGCGAGATCGTCGCCGACATTCAGGAGTCAGGAATCGCCGCGCCCTCGGGCACGACGCTGAACGGCAGGTTCGCGATCCGCGCCGCGATCGTCAATCACCGCACCAGCGAAACCGATATCGATGCGCTGGTCGCGGCCGTGCTGGAGTTCGGCGAACGGCGGAGCGGAGGCGTGATCGACGTCGAGGCGCCGCCGCTCGTGGCGCAATAGCGCGACGCAGGATTGAAAAACGACAACGGCCCCGGAGGCGATCCGGGGCCGTTGTCGTTTGCGGAGCCTGGTCGCCCGCGCGGACCGTTGTCAGGCGGCGGTGCTGACGTCGTCCTTGGCCGCTTCCACCTTGGGATGGGTGGCCTCGAACTGGCTGCGAAGCTTCTCTTCATAGGCGATCAGCTTGCGGGCCTCCTTCAGCGCCCGGTAGAGGTCGCCGTTCAGGATGTTGTTGTTGATGCCTTCGATGATCGGCCAGGAGCTCGGCACCGCGGTGACGATGTCGCGCACCAGGTTGAAATAGGTGCCGTGCTGGGTCTGCGGATCCGGCGAGATGTACATGAGCTGGACCGCCAGGTAGACGAGCTTGGCGGGCGTATCGGCGGTCTCGGGCGTGAGGATGTCGCGCTCGCGCAGGATCGGCACGTTCTCACCGTCGATCAGCAGACGAGCGCGCTGGTCCGTGTTGGTGATCACGGAATTGCCGACGATGATGCGTTCGTGCGGTTTGAGCTCGACCTTGAGAGCCATTGCCTGTTCTCCATCAACGCTTTCGTAACCGAGCGTGAGTTGCGGCGGATCAGGGTGCAATACTCCCTCAACATTAGTTAACGAGTTCTAAATCGCCGGCATTCGGGCGGAAAAGATCAATCATATCAACGTCGGATTTGCCTGGCGGCGCAGCGCCGGCGGCCGCTGGGCCGGCCGAATCACGCGCCGACTGCGCGAAAGCGCCGATTTCATTTCATGTTTCGTTAGAGGTCTCGGCGCCAGGGTCCGCCGGTCGCCGGATCCATCTCGATCCGAGCAGACGCGTAACAGTAGCGTCGTTTACCAGAAAGGTAACAGAGTTATGTCAGGTATCGTCCTCTCCTCGTCGGTTCGTCAGAACCTGCTGTCCCTCCAGTCCACCGCTGATCTTCTCGCCACCACGCAGAACCGTCTGTCGACCGGCAAGAGCGTCAATTCGGCCCTGGACAACCCCACCAACTTCTTCACGGCCCAGTCGCTCGACAACCGCGCCAGCGACATCAACAACCTGCTCGATGGCATCGCCAACGGCGTGCAGGTGCTGCA